>CAWILJ010000006.1:0-190840 GCA_963836925.1 uncultured Actinomycetes bacterium | reverse complement strand
CCCGCTGCCGCTGACCCCCGGACAGCTGCCGCGGCTTCCGCCCCAGCTGCTCCTCGAGCTCGAGGATCGTCGCGAGCCGCGTCACCCGCCGGTCGATGTCCCCCTTCGAGAGCTTCCGCAACCGCAGGGGGAACGAGAGGTTCTGGTAGACCGTCTTGTGCGGGTAAAGGGCGTAGTTCTGGAACACCATCGCGACGTCGCGATCGCGCGGCGGCAGGTCGTTCACGACGTCGTCGCCGATGCGGATCTCGCCGGACGTGATCTGCTCGAGCCCCGCGACCATGCGCAGCGCCGTCGTCTTCCCGCATCCGGACGGCCCGACGAGCACCATCAACTCGCCGTCGGGGATCACGAGGGACAGGTCCGACACGGCCTCGGTGCCGTCCGCGTAAACCTTGCCGACCCGGTCGAATGTGACCTGTGCCACGCGTGCCTCCCTCGCTCTCAGGGGGCAAGCTATACGATGGCACACCATCGGTTAGGGCGGCATGCCGTATGACCTATGATCACGACGTGGACGCGGACGCGAGACCGGAGGCGGCGGAGACACAGGCGCGGAGACCGGTCAGGCGCTCTTTCGTCAAGTGGCCCGCGAGCCTCGGCTCTCGGACAAGGTCGCCGACCTCATGCTCGAGACGATCCTCTCACGGACGCTGAACGCCGGAGATCGCCTTCCCTCGGAGCGCGAGCTCGGCGAGCAGTTCGGCGTCTCCCGCACCGTCATCCGCGAAGCCGTGAGGTCGCTCGCCGCGAAGGGGATTATCGAGGTCCAGTCCGGAAGCGGCCTTCGCGTCTCTGCCGTCGGCCCCGCCGCCGTCCGCGAGTCGATGAGCCTGTTCCTGCGGGCCGGGACGCTCGACTTCGAGAAGGTGCACGAGGTCCGGGCGCTGCTCGAGGTTCACATCGCCGGCGTCGCAGCCGAGCGCGCGACGGAGCTCGACGTGGACCAGCTCCGGCAGGTGCACGAGCGGATGCGAGCCGAGGTCGACGACGTGGAGGCCGCTGCCCGAGACGACCTCGAGTTCCACCGGTTGATCGCGGGCGCCACTCAGAACGACCTGTACCTGCTCCTGATGGACTCGATCGGCTCCGGGCTGATCGACATCAGGCGCGACAACCTCGGTTCCGGCTCGGCGCCGGCAACACTGGAGCAGCACGAAGACATCCTCCGGAGCATCGCGTCACATGATCCGCCCGGCGCACGCTCGGCGATGCAGCGGCACCTCGAGGGCGTCGCGCTGTGGTGGCGCGACCACGTCGCCGCCCAGGCCGCGCCGGCCCCCGCGTGACACTCGTACGGCGTCTCGACCACGTCGCCGTGCTCGTGCGCAGCACGGAAGACGCCCTCCGGTACTACACCGGGCACCTCGGATTGCGCGTGCACTCGAGCGAGGAGATCGACGAGCCGCACGTACGGCTCACCTACCTCGACGTCGGCAACACGTTCCTCCAGCTCGTCGAGCCGCTCGACCCCTCGTCTCCTCTCGGCAACTGGCTCGCCGAGCACGGCGAGGGCCTGCACCACATCTGCTTCGGGGTCGAGAACGTCGCGGCGGCGGTCGCCGCTCTCAGCGCCGACGGGGCGACGCCCGTCCTCGGCTCGGGGCGCGGCCGGACGTCGGCGTTCGTGTCGGGCGGCGCGACGCACGGCGTCCGCATCGAGTGCACGGAGTTCTCCTACGAGCAGGACGTGGAGCTCGTCGGCGGCTGGCTGCCAGCGGACCGATCGCGCGGAACCGTCAAGCGACCGCCGGTCTCGTCCTGACGGTGCCGGCGACGACGGGGTTCGTCACCTCGCCGATGCCCGACGCCGACACCGTGACCGTGTCGCCGGGCTCGAGCAGCGCCGGCGGGTCGCGGAACAGCCCGATGCCGGCGGGCGTGCCGGTCGAGATGACGTCGCCGGGGTCGAGCGTGATGATTGACGAGAGCCACTCGATCACGTCCGGCGGCGGGAAGATCTGGTCGCAGATCAGCGCTTCCTGCCGGAGCTCGCCGTTCACGGTCGACTGGATCTGCACCGCCATCAGGTCGTCGATCTCGTCCTTCGTGACGATGCAGGGCCCCATCGGGCAGAAGGTGTCGAAGCTCTTGCCGAGGTCGACCTGGGCGTTGTTCAGCTGGACCGAGCGCGCGCTCACATCGTTGATGACCGTGTAGCCCAACACGTGATCCGTCGCGTCTTCGGCCCGGACGTTCTTTGCGCGTCTGCCGATGACGACGCCCAGCTCCACCTCGTAGTCGACGGCGAACCCGTGCTCGGCGAACTGCAGCTCCATGCCGGCGTGGCGGTGGATGACGTCGTCGGTCGGCGGGATGACGATCGGCTCACCCGGCCCGATCACCGAGCTCGAGAGCTTGATGAAGTCGAGGCGAGGCTCCTGCGGCGGGACGAAGTTCGACGCCTCCTCCCCGTGCGCCTTGTAGTTCACTCCGGAGCCGAAGATCTTGCCCGGCCGGATCGGGTGGATGATGCGGTCGATCTCGACGGGCTCGCCGTCCGTCGCGCGCGCCGCTTCCTCGAGCCCGCGCTCGCCGTCCTCGACCAGGGCCAGCGCGGTGGGGTATCTCGTCGCGAAGACGCTGCCGTCGACCTGGACGCCGCAGCCGACCGCGTCGCCCGCCCGATACTGCACGATCCTCATCCCACGCCTCCTCCGTCGTCGTTCAACCTGTCGTACAGTACGATAGTAGGAGCGGGAGGGGTGCGTCTCCCGAAGCAGCGCCAAGAAGCAGATCGCCTGGAACGCGAAGACGGACGCCGCCGCCCAGAACCCCGACTTCACGACCGCGGGGAACAACGCGCCGTTCACGCCCGCGGCGATCCCGAACGGGAGCGCGAGCAGGAGGACGCCTGCGAAGCCGGGCATGACAGCCCGCACGAGCGCGGCGAGCGTGATCACCGCCAGGCACGCGCCGATCGCAGCCCGCACGGCGACGCGCCGCAGGACGCGCGCCGCCGCGAACCCGAAGAGCCCATGGGAGACGACGGGCACCGTCGCCAACAGGCCGGCCGCCGCGTGACCGACGCCGAGGTCCTCCTGGATGCGCGGCATGAGCGGGCCGACGGCCGTCAGCTGCGGTCGCGCTCGAGCGCGGCCGCGACGAGGCCCACCGCAAGCGGACGTCCGCCCGCGGCCGCGTCCGGCGCCGGGCGTTCGCCCGCCGGCACGTCCGTCGTTTAACGCCTGGTTCTGCTCGTGCCCGCGACGACCGGGTTCGTGAGCTCGCCGATACCGCTCGCCGACACCGTCACCACGTCGCCCGGCTCGAGGAAGCGAGGCGGCTGCATGAAGGTGCCGCACCCGGCCGGCGTCCCCGTCATCAGGCAGTCGCCGGGCTCGAGCGTGATGATCGACGACAGCCACTCGATCGCCACCGGCGGCGGGCCGATCTGCTCGCCGACGAGCGCGTCCTGGCGAAGCTCAGAGTTGACGTGCGACTGGATGCGCACCGCCTCCCAGTCGGGCAGTTCGTCCTTCGTCACGATGCACGGCCCCATCGGGCAAAACGTGTCGAAGTTCTTGCCGAGGTCGCGCTGGCCGTTGTGGAACTGGACCGAGCGCGAGCCGGCGTCGTTGAACACCGTGTAGCCGAAGACGTGGTCGAGAGCGGTCTCGCGGTCGACGTTCTTCGCGCGCGCTCCGATGACCACGCCGAACTCGACCTCGTAGTCGACGGCGAAGCCGTGCTCGGAGAAGGTGGCGCCGCCGCCGGCGCGCCGCACGATCACGTCGTCGGCCGGCGGGATCACGATCGCCTCGCCGGGCCCGATGATCGCGCTCGAGAGCTTGATGAAGTCCCAGACGACCTCGTCGGGGAAGACGAAGCCCGGCTCCTCGTCGCCGTGGCTCCGGTAGTTGACCCCCGAGCCGAAGATCTTTCCGGGGTTCGTGAGCGGGGCCAGGATCCGGTCGAGGCGCACGGGGTCGGCGCGCTCCGCCGCTTCGGCCGCACGCTCGAGGCCCTCCGCGCCGTCGCGGATCAGCGACAGCGTGTCGGCGTAACCAGTCGCCAAGACCGCGCCGTCGCGCTCGACCCCGCAGCCCCTGCCGCCCTCTGCCTCGTACTGCACGATCCGCATCTCGCCCTCCGCCTCTCGCCCTCCGGGTTCGGCGCTCCGATCGGCGCCATTCTGCCTGACAGTAGGATGACACGATCGAACGACTGGCTGTGCAGGAAGCCATCGCGCCGGTCATGGAGCGCGTCGTCGTGCTCGATGACGACCCGACCGGCGCCCAGACACTCGCCGGCATCCGCGTCGTCCTGAGCTGGGACGACCCGCGGCGAGTCGCAGACGCGCTCGACGGCCGGCGGAGCGTCCACGTCGTGACGAACACGCGCGCGTTCCCGCCGGATCATGCGCGGAGCATCGTCGCGGACGCGGCGCACGCGGCGCTTCGCAGCATCGACGGAGTCCACGTCGTGCTGCGCGGAGACAGCACCCTGCGCGGGCATCTGCTTGAGGAGTACCTCGGCCTGTGCGACGCAACGGGTCTGCGGCATCCGCCGCTGCTCCTCGCTCCCGCGCTCCCGACGGCGGGGCGTGTCACCCGCGACGGCGTTCAGGTCCTCCAGCGGAACGGCCTGGTCGAGCCGCTGCACGAGACGGAGTACGCCCAGGACGGCGTCTTCGCGTACCGGAGCGCGCAGCTCCTGTCGTGGGCGGAGGAACGCTCGCGGGGCTTCTTCGCCGCCGCTAGCGGGCGCGTGATCCGGCTTGGCGACCTCCGGGCGGCGGGGCCGACCGCCGTCGCCTCGGCCCTCGCCGAACTCGCCGCATCATCGCGCGCGGCGGTGCTCGCGGTCGACTCGGAGACCGACGAGGATCTCGCCCTCGTCGCGGCCGGCTACGCGCTTGCCCTCGAGTGCGGCGTCGAGGCGTTCGTGCGCTGCGCCCCCGCGTTCGCGGGCGCGCTCTCGGGTACGGCGGCACGGTCGCACGCGCCGGCTCCGACGACGCGCGACGGCGTGCTCGTCGTCTGCGGCTCGTACGTGCCGACGTCGACGCGCCAGCTCGCCGCGCTGGCGCAACGACGGCGCGCATCGCTCGTCGAAGTCGACGTGCCCAAGCTCGCCTCGGCGACGCCGGAGGCGGAACAGGCGCGGGCCGCAGACGCTGCGTCCTCCGCGCTCGAGCGCACGGGCGTCGCGATCCTCGCCACCTCGCGCAAGAGCGCCTCGGCCGCCGTCAAGCTCGACGAAGGTCTTCGCGTCGCAGAGCGTCTCGCACTCACCGCGCGCGCCGTCGAGCCGCGTGCCGGCGTCGTGATCGCCAAGGCGGGATCACCTCGGCGGTCACGCTTCGCTCGGGGTTCGGCGCCGTCGAGGCCGATGTTGTCGGCCCGGTCATGCCCGGCGTCTCGCACTGGCGCGCGCAAACGCCGGGCGGGGTGCTCGACTACCTCGTCGTCCCGGGGAACGTGGGCGACGATCTCCTCCTGGCGGAGCTCGTGTCCCGCGCGACGGATCGCTGACGATGCTGGCCGCGTTCCGGGAGTTGCTCGAGGGAGAGCGGGCGGCGGGAAGGGCCGCCGGGGCGTTCACGTGCTACGACGTCACGACCGCGTTCGGCGTGCTGCGCGCAGCCGAGCGACGGCGCGTCCCGGTCATCCTGCTGGTCGGCGAAGCCTCGTTCGCGGATGCCGAAGGCGGGCCGCTCGTCGCGGCGCTCGACGCGGTTGCCGACGCCTCCGGGGTGTCGGCGTGCGTGCAGGTCGACCACGTCGCCGACACGTCCCTGCTCCGCGCGGCCCTGTCGTCTCGCGCGGGCGCGGTGCTCGCCGACGGATCTCGACTCCCGCTGGAGGAGAACCTCGCGCTCGTCGAGGGCGCCGTCCGCGACGCGCCGGCGGGCGTCGGCGTGGAGGGCGAACTCGGACATATCCAAGGCGGAGAGGACGTCGCTGCCGCGGCCGCTGCGGGCGCGCTCACCGACCCCGATGAGGCCGCACGGTTCGCGACGGACACCGGCGCGCACTGCCTCGCGGTGTCGATCGGGAACGTCCACGGAGCGTATGCCGCGTATCCCGACCTCGACTGGGCGCGGCTGCAACGGATCCGCGCTCGTGTGGGCAACCTCCCGCTCTCCCTCCACGGCGCCTCTGGCCTCGACCCGCGCGACATCCGACACGCGATCGAGCTCGGGATCTGCAAGGTCAACGTCAACACCGAGCTGCGCCGCCGCTACCTGGCGGAGCTGAGCGCAAAGCTCCCGGAGGCGCTCCCGGGCCTGAGGGTGCTGGAGCTCCAGCGGGGCCTGGTGGACACGGTGGCCGCCGCAGCCGGCGAGGTGCTCGACGTCCTCGGCGACGCGCGCATCACGCCTCGGGCCCTGCTCGCGGCCGAGCACCGGCCCGCGCTTGCGGGCGACCTGCTCGACGGTTGACGGCGAGCCGACCGGCACGCGGACCTGGCGGCCGTGCGCGGCGAGTTGCAGCGCGACCCGAGAAAGGGGTACAAAATCGGCCCCGTCGTGTCATGTTAGAAAACAAGAGGCAAGAGGCCCCGCCTAGCAGGGCCTTTGGAGTAGCGGGGCAGGATTTGAACCTGCGACCTCCGGGTTATGAGCCCGGCGAGCTACCTGACTGCTCCACCCCGCGGCGCAGCATGAAATCTACTGCCGCCGGGGCGCGAAGCCCATAATCCCCAAGCTCCACATTTTTGGAACTGAAAAGGGAACTCTCCGAGGCACGAGATAGATGATTCGAACTCGTCGCTGTGGGTTGCGAGTTCGCCGACGAGATCTGAGAGGTCGCGGTCGTACGGGTCGCGGCCTGCGGCCCAGCGCAGGATGGCGACGGTGTCGCTGGCGGCGCGTGCCCAGTCGGAGTAGAACGCCTCGGCTCGCGGATCGAGGAAGACGAACCGGGCGTTGTTGACCGGTCGGGCGGGCGCGGCGTACAGCTCGGAGAAGAGCGCGCGTCCGAGCTCGTTGGCGGCCAGGATGTCGAGGCGGGCGTTGCCGACGTAGGCGGCCGCGCCGGTGATGGCGTCGAGCGTCCACTGGACTTCGGGCCGGACGCTTGTCTTGGTCTGGCGGCGGCGGGGCCGCACCGCTGCGGGTGCTGCGGAGCGGGCGAGGTCGAAGAGGTGGGCGTGCTCGGCCTCGTCGAGCTGCAGCGCGCGGGCCAGGGCGTCGAGCACGCTGCCGGAGACTCCGTTCATGTCTCCGCGCTCGAGGCGGATGTAGTAGGGGACGCTCACGCCGGCGAGGACGGCGACCTCCTCGCGGCGGAGTCCCGGGCACGCGCCGAGGGCCGTACGAGTTCAGGCCCACCTGCTCGGGTGTGAGCCGCGCGCGGCGCGAGGTGAGGAACTCGCGGATCTCCTTCTTGTTGTCCACGCGATCCAGCCTAGACCCGGCCGCCCACGTCTGGGAGACCCCGCCGGTACCCCTCTTAACAGGGACTCTCACCTCCCGCGAACCCGTGCTTTCTTGGACGCAGCAAGAGGCCGCGACGACACCGCCGAGGCCCACTCAGAAGACGAAAGGCTGTATAGACGATGAGTAGTCAGAAGATCTGGTTCATCACCGGCGCCGGCCGCGGCATGGGCGTGGACATCGCCAAGTCCGCACTCGCCGCCGGCCATGCGGTCGTCGCGACCGGCCGCAACACCGAAGCGGTCCGTGACGGCGCTCGGCGAGGCCGACGACCTGCTGGTCGTCGAGCTCGACATCACGAGCCTCGCGTCCGCGGAGGCGGCAGTGCGGGCAGCGCTCGAGCGCTTTGGCCGCGTCGACGTGCTCGTCAACAACGCCGGCAACTTCTACGCCGGCTTCTTCGAGGAGCTGACGCCCGAGCAGATCGAGCGGCAGCTGACTCACCAACCTGATCGGGCCGATGAACGTGACGCGCGCGGTGCTGCCCGTGATGCGCAAGCAGCGCGCGGGCACGGTCGTCTCGATCAGCTCGACCGCCGGGATCGCCGGCCAGGAGTTCTGCTCCGCCTACGCCGCCTCCAAGTTCGGAGTCGAGGGGTGGATGGAGTCGCTGCGCTTCGAGGTCGAGCCGTTCGGCATCCACACCACGATCGTCGAACCGGGCTTCTTCCGCACCGAGCTGCTCACCGCCGACTCGACCGCCTACGCCGAGCTGTCGATCGACGACTACGCCGAGCGCACCGCCCAGACCCGGCCGGCCTGGGAGTCGATGAGCGGCAAGCAGACAAACGACCCCGCCAAGCTCGCCAAGGCGCTGCTCACGATCGTCGACCAGGAGCAGCCGCCGCTGCGCTGGGTCGCCGGCGCCGACGCCGTCGAAACCGTCGAGCAGAAGGCCAAAGAGCTACTCGCGCAGGTCGACGCCTACCGCGAGCTGTCGTCGTCGCTCGCAGTCGACGAGCCCGCGCCGGCACGGAGCGGGAGCTGAACACCATGAGCGCTGATCAGAACACCCGCCGCGTAGCGGTCATCACCGGCGCCTCCTCCGGCATCGGCGAGGCGACAGCCCGCGCGCTGCACGCCGACGGCCACCGGGTCGCGCTGCTCGCCCGCCGCGGCGACCGGATCCACGCCCTCGCCGACGAACTCGGCAACGGCGCGATCGCGATCGAGGCCGACGTCACCGACCGCGATTCGATCATCGCCGCGGCCGAGCGCGTCCGCCAGGAACTCGGCCCTGCCGACATCCTCGTCAACAACGCCGGTGTCATGCTGCTCGCTCCCTTCGGCTCCGAACGGAGCGAAGAACACCGGCGCATGATCGAGACCAACCTGATCGGCGCGATGACAGCCACCGATGTCTTCCTCGAACAACTCCGCGACGGCGGCGGCGACATCGTCAACGTCTCCTCGGTCGCCGGCCGCACCGCCCCCGCCGACTACGCCGTCTACGCAGCGACCAAGTGGGGGATGAACGGCTGGTCGGAATCGCTGCGCCTCGAGCTCCAGCCCAACATCCGCGTCATCGTGATCGAGCCCGGCGCCGTCGCGACCGAGCTGACCAGCCACATCACCCACCCCGACACAGAGGCACCGAAGGTGAAGCCCGTCGAGGCGGCGGCGCTTGGCCCGAGGGTAACTCGGATTCACACCGGAAGGAGACGCGATGAGGTACCGGATCGATCAAGACGAGTTGTGGGAGTTCCTCGCCCGCCAGGCGCGGCTCGTCGAGCGGCTGCCCGTCGAGGCGGCAGAGGCCGCCGCGGACGGCTACAGCGACGGCCTGGACGACTCGGAGCGCGAGGCGGTCTGGCTCGCGGCCGGGATCGCGACGTTCATCGGGCAGGCGATCGCGGACGAGCCGGAGCGGTTCATCGTCGAGGCGGCCGAGCGCGCCGCCGCGTAGCGAAGGGAGGAGGAGAGATGACGACAACGGAGACAACGAGCTACCGCATCGAGGACGCGAGGTCGCCGCTCTGGTTCGGCAGGTGGCCGGGCGGGTGGGGCGACGTCGTGCACGGAGTCGCGCCCGGCGCGGGCAGTTCGGCCGCCGCGATGATCGACGCCGCCGGACTCGCCTGGACGGTCGAGCAGCACCCCGCTCGAAGCCGTCCTCGGCAACCCGGAGAGCGGCGAACCGTCGCGGGTGCCCGTGCCTCGGGTCGTGGCGAACGTCCGCAGCGACACGCGCGCCGTGCTCGGCGTCGTGGGCGAGGGCTACGAGCCGCTGCAGAACCGGGCCGCGTTCGCGTTCTGCGACGCGATCACCGACTCGGGCGAGGCGCACTGGCTCGGCGCGGCCGAGACGCGCGGCGGCGCGCGCGTGCACGCGCTGATGCAGCTCGACCGCACGATCCGGATCGGGGACGCGGAGGGGGAGGACGTGCTCCCGCTCCTCTGCTTCCGCAACGGCCACGACGGCGGCCTCGCGGTGACGATCAGCGTGGCGCCGTTCCGGCTCGCGTGCCTGAACGGCATGATGCTGCCGCTCGAAGGCGCCGAGCGGACGTGGAAGGCGAGGCACACGGCGAACCTGGACGCCCGGCTGGCCGACGCGCGGCGGACGCTCGGGATCGCGTGGCGGTACTACGACGAGTTGGAGGAGGTCGGCGGGCGGCTGATCCGCGAGCGGATGAGTCCGGCCGAGTTCGAGCGCTTCCTCGCCCAGCTCGTCCCGCTGCCGGAGCCGCGCGGCGACGCGACGAACGGCGGGCGTGCGGTGCGGAACGCCGAGCGGGTGCGCGAGGCAATCGCGACCGCGTACCGCGCGACGCCCGACCTGGCGAACATCACCGGCACGCGCTGGGGCGCGCTGCAAGCCGTGACGACGTACGTCGATCACGTCCAGCCCACCCGCGCGACCGCCGGCCGCAGCCACCAGGAGGCGCGGTTCGAGCGCGCGACCGAGCCGGCCGCGCTCAAGGATCGCGCGCTCGCCCTTCTGACCGAGGGAGGTTCGCAGTCATGACCGCGACGCTGAGCATGGTTCCGGTCGCGCAGATCCGCCCGAGCAAGGCGAACCCGCGCGCCGAGTTCGACGACGAGCGGATGGCCGAGCTCATCGAGTCCGTGAAGCGCCACGGGATCATCACGCCGCTGACCCTCTCGCGGGACGGCGACGGCCGCTACGCGATCATCGCCGGGGAGCGCCGCTACCGGGCGGCGAAGGCGGCGAAGCTCCGCGAGGTCCCCGCCCAGGTGCGCGAGGTCGAGGGCGAGGCGCTCACGCTCGCGGTCGCAGAGAACGTGATCCGCGCCGACCTCAGCCCGCTCGAGGAGGCACGCGCGTACCGCCGCCTCGTCGACGAGCACGGCGACGCGGCGAAGGTGGCCAAGCTCGTCGGCAAGAGCGAGCGGCTGGTGAGCGAGCGCCTCGACCTCCTGCGGCTGCCGGAGCGGACGCAAGACCTGCTCGCCGCCCGCCGAGTACCGCTCGCCTGCGCTCCGAGCCTCGTCGAGATCGCGGAGCGCGAGCCGCTGCTCGCCGACCTCACGGCCGCATGGCTCGCGGAGCGCCCGCAGGACGCGGCGGGCTTCCCGGCCGCCCCCGGCGAGGTCGTGGACGACGTGCTCGCGGCCGAGTGGCTCGACGACGACGGGAAGCCGCTCCATCCCGTCGCCTACAGCGTCGGCGGCTACCGCGGGCCGATCCTCCCGCGGTCTCGCGCCCGCGAGGAGGCCGTCCCGGCGCTGCTCGCGAAGCTCGGCCCGCACGCCGAGGCGGTGGACGCGGCCTTCCGCGCGCTCCCGGAGATCAAGCACGCCGCCGAGTACGACTGGCAGGCCCGCGAGCGGGAGGAGCGACGCGAGCGCGAGTGCTTCGCCCTCAGCGACGACGACGCCGACGCGGCGCGCGCCTTCGGCTGCCTCCTCGAACTCGGCGGGGTGAACGGCCGCGATCACCGCTACGTCACCGACGCGGAGTGGCTCGCGGATCGCCTCGTGCAGAAGATCGCCGCGCACGTCGCGGCGGAGGAGGAGCGGACGGAGCGGGCGCGGGCGGCATCGAGCCGTTCGGGGCCGAGCGGCGACGACGCGGAGAAGGAGGCGCGACGCGAGCAGCGGCAGCGGGACTACGAGGCGCGGGTGGCTGCCCGAAGCCGCAACCTCGACCTCGGCGCGGCGCTCGCGCAGGTGGGAGCCGAAGCTCGACACCGACGCGGTGAAGCTGCTCGGCTCGCTCGTCCTGCTCCACTACGGGAAGGCGGCGGCGTGGGCGCACCGGCTCTGCGTCGAGCAGCCGACCACGACGAACAAGCAGGGCAAGGTGACGGTTCGCTACCCGCGCGGCGCGCAGGCCGAGAAGCAGCACCACGAGGCCGCGATGGCCGCGCTCATGCGCGCGCGGTCGCCGGAGGCCGCGCTCGCCGTCGTCCTGCGCCTGCTCGTCGCGCAGCGGCTGGCCGACACGGCCGGACTCCCCGGAGCCGACCGGCAAGGGGTCTACGAGCCGCGCGAGCTGACCGGCTCCGCCGTGCTCACGAAGCTGGCCAAGCGGGTCGCGCCGCCGTCCGTCAAGCAGCACCTTGCCGCCCAGGAGGCCGAGCGAGAGCAGCGCGAGCAGGCGTGGCGGGACGAGCAGGCCGCGCGACTCGCGGAGCAGCGAGCGAAGCTCGCCGCAGGCGAACCGATCCGCTGCGAGTGCTGCCTCCGCATGATCGAGTCAGCCGACGAAGCCGCCGAGAAGGACGGAACCCTCGTCCACGTCGGAGACTGCGAGCAGGAATGGGGCAGCGCCTACGACGACTCGGACGACCCGACGACCGCGAGGAGGCGCTCGACGAGGCAGCCTGACCAGCACCGTCCGCCCTATCTACTAACCTCGATAGCAGGCGAGACACAGATGCACTATGCGACCCATAAATGGGTCGCAGTGCTATAGTGGCGGTTGTGTTGAGCGTCGCGAAGCTGACGCCGGGCCAGGAGCGCTACTACGAACGCTCCGTCGCAGCAGGCCTCGACGACTACTACGCCGGCCGCGGCGAGTCGCCCGGCGTCTGGATCGGCCGCGGCGCCAGAGCGCTCGAGCTCGAGGGCGTCGTGCACGAGGGCGAGCTCGGGCCGGCTGATCCGCGGCCTCCATCCGCACACCGAGAAGCAGCTGCGCGCGCGTCGCCAGGCGAAGGCGCGCGTGATCACGATCGAGCGCATCGACCCGCTCACCGACGAGCGCAGCATCGAGACCAAGAAGCTCGCCCCGGTCGCCGGGTTCGACCTCGTCTTCTCGCCGCCGAAGAGCGTCAGCCTGCTCCACGCGCTCGGCGACGAGGAGACCCGCCGCGCCGTCAACGAGGCCCATCTAACCGCGTGGCAGGCGGCGCTCGGCTACCTCGAGGACGAGGCGTGCGTCACGCGGCGCGGCGCTCAGGGCGTGCAGCGCGAGCACGCACCCGGTTTCGTCGCCGCCGCCTACCAGCACCGCACCAGTCGCGCCCAGGACCCGCACCTCCACACGCACGTGATCGTCGCGAACATGGCGCAGAGCCCCAGCGACGGCAAGTGGCGCACCCTCGACGGCGAACCGATCCTCAAGAGCTACCGGCTCGCTGCCGGCTATCTCTACCAGGCGCATCTCCGCAGCGAGCTGACCCGGACGCTCGGGGTCGAGTGGGAGGAGCCGCGCAAGGGCATGGCCGAGCTCAGGCACGTCCCGACGGCCGCGATCCGTGAGTTCTCACGCCGCCGGGCACAGGTCGTCGAGGACCGCCGGCGAGACGGCGGCTACTACGCCGCGCAGCTCGCGGCGCACGAGACGCGCGAGCGCAAGGAGCACGTCGACCTCACTGGGCTTCGCGAGGATTGGCGCGCCCGCGCCGCCGAGCACGGACTCGGCCAGCGGGAACTGCGAGCGCTGCTCGGCCGCGCATCCGCGCAGGAGCCCTCGCGTGAGGCGCTCCTCCAGCTCGCCCATCGGATGCTCGGCCCCACCGGATTGACCGAGAAGCAGACCGCGTTCTCGGTCCCCGAGGCCGTGATGGCCTGGGCGCAGGCACACCGCTCCGGGGCCCCCGCCGCGCGCGTCCGGCGGCTCGCCGAGCGCCTCGTCGGCACCGAAGGCGTCGAGATGGTCGGCGAAGCTCCGAGCCCCGGACGGCCAGCACGCTTCTCGACCCGGGAGCTCGTCGACGTCGAGCGCGCGGCGCTCGCGCTCGTCGAGCGCGGCCGCGAGGCGGGTGCACCGTCGATCAGCACGGAGCGACTCGACGAGATCGAGCGTGCCGACCGGATCGCCCTTTCGGACGAGCAGGAGGCGATGGTCCGCGAGGTCGCGACAAGCCCGCGCCGGGTCGTCTGCGTGGTCGGTCTCGCGGGCGCCGGCAAGACGACCGCGACCCAGGCCGTCGGGCACGTGTTCGCGGAGGCGGGGATCGCGGTGCTTGGCGCTGCGCCGTCGGGCGTTGCAGCGGAGAAGCTCCAGGACGAGACCGGTATCCCGTCCACGACGCTTCATCGGCTCCTCGATGATGCGCGCGCCGATGGGGGCCTTCCGCACGGGGTCGTACTCCTTGTCGACGAGGCCGGAATGGCGGAGACGCGCGTCCTCGCACCCGTGCTCGACCTCGTCGAGCGGGCCGGCGGCAAGGCGGTCCTGATCGGCGACCCGCAGCAGCTCCCCGCGGTCGGCGCTGGCGGCCTGCTCGCCGGCATCGTCGCGCGCGAGGGCGCCATCCTGCTCACCGAGAATCGCCGCCAGCACGATCCTCTCGAGCGCGACGCCCTCGAGCGAGTCCGGGCGGGTGTCGGCCGCGACTACCTCGCCTACGCCGAGAAGCGGGAGCGACTCGTCGTCTCCGACGATCCCGCGACGACCCGGGCCCGCCTGCTCGCCGACTGGTGGGAGCAGGCGCGTCATGACCTCTCGGGCAACGTCATGCTCGCGCTCCGCCGCCGCGACGTCGCCGATCTCAACCAGTTCGCCCGCTCCCTGATGGACGCCGACGGTCGACTCGGCAAGCAGCGCCTCACTATCGCCGACCGCGAGTTCGCAGCCGGCGACCGCGTCGTCTGCCTCCGCAACTCGGACAGCCTCGGCGTCAAGAACGGCACGCGCGGAACCGTGGAGCAGGTCGACCGCGACCGCCGGACCGTGACCCTCACCACCGACCGCGGCCCCCGAGTTGAGCTCAGCCGCCGGTACCTCGAGGCCGGGAACGTCCGCCACGCGTACGCGATCACCGGCCATGCCGCACAAGGCCTGACCGTCGAGCGCGCCTTCGTCCTCGGCGCTGGGGAGGCGCGGCTGCAGGAGTGGGCGTACGTCGCCCTCTCGCGCGCACGAGCGGAGACCCGGCTCTACGTCACCGGCACGCCGCGCGAGCACGAGAGCCACTTCCACGATCTCGACGACCGTGACCCGCTGGCACGCTTCGGTCGTGCGCTTGAGGAATCCGCCGTCGAGGAGCTTGCAGTCGATCAGCACCCGCTTCCCTCTGGGCCGAGGCACGACGCGCGACCTGAGATCGAACGTTCAGATCTCAGTGCTGACGAGCGGACGCGTCGCAGGCTCCTCGACCAGAAGCGGCGCGCCCTAACGAAGACGCTCGAGACGGCCGAGCGGAAGCTCGAGAAGGCCAAACTCGACTTCACGAGGTGCAGTCCTCTCCGCCGGCGAGTGCGGAACGAGTTGCGCACCGAGATCGCGGTCCAACGCCGAGCGATCGTTGTGACCCAGGAACGGCTTGCCGAGACGCGCCTCCAGATTCAGGACGCGAGGCTTAGGCCGGTCAGTTCGAGCCGCGAGATTGAAACGGGCCAGCGAAGCACCCGGACTCGAGCTCGGGAGAGAGGACTCGTTCTCGAGAGGTGACACCCTCGTAGGAAGAGGCGCTTCGGGGCGATCGCGCCGATTACCAGCCGGCGGTCCCGTAATCGGGTCCTGGCACGGAGAGCGGGATAACTGTCCGCATCGCGCGACCGGAGGCGGTGATCGAGAAGCAGCCGGTGCGCCCGATCCGCAGTTCGGTTTGCACGATCCGCCAGCCGGTGCGCTGGCTGATCGTCAGGGCGCGGCTAAAGCGGAGCGGGCGAGATCCGCAGGAGACGTCCGGTGGGTTGACCGTGCAGGTCGTGGCTCCGTCGGTCGAGAAGCCGAGAGCCGCGCGACGCTTGCTCGTGCCCAGCCTGTGGCCTGTTACGGTCAGGCGCGCCTGGTAACTCGGTGCGACGGCGATTAGCGC
Source organism: uncultured Actinomycetes bacterium (assembly GCA_963836925.1). Taxonomy (GTDB): domain Bacteria; phylum Actinomycetota; class Thermoleophilia; order Gaiellales; family Gaiellaceae; genus PALSA-600. The sequence goes on along the minus strand of CAWILJ010000006.1, from coordinate 175,279 downwards.
TCGATGGAGGTAGTAGCCAGAGCCGTCGGTTGAGTCGCCGTCGCGTGAGATCGCGGTCTTGCTCGACAACGCAACCAGGTAGACCGGGCCTGAGTGCAGAGCCTTGGCTGCTGGTCGCACCCACGGAAAGAAGTGCAGCGCCGCAGCCCGAAGCGGAGCAGGTGCCGCTTGTTCCGCGGGTGTGGAGTCGCAGTTCGGGTTCCACGGATTGTCGCCCGCCGACGCCGTCGCTCCGACCATGAGCAGTGCAGCGAGTGACGTCGTTACGGCTGCGAACCTCATGGTCATGGAGCTTACGACGACGGCCGACTGACGGGTCCGCCAGGTTGCGAAAATGGGATCTACGCTGCGTCCGAAGTGTTCGCAAATGAAGACGCCTGAGGATTGATGACCGGCCCAGTTTTGATGGACCGATCGGCCTCACAACCCCGTAATCCAGGCATGAGACTTCGCGTACTCGCCGGACTCGCTGCGTTAACGGTCGCGCTTGCCACCGCGATGACCGGCGCGTCAGCCTCTCGGCCCCGATTGGCGAGCTTTGGCAGTGCGTCTGGCTGGCTGGTCGAGCCGGCAGGCGCGGACAGCCCGTCACTCGTTGTCGCGGTTACCGCCCCGGACGCTTCCGCCGCACATCCGGTTGCTCTCTTCGGGAGCTTCAAGAAGCTCTCACGCAGCGGAATCCTCGTCTGGGTGGACACTGCCGGACGCGGACGCAAAGGCTTTCCCGCCGCCACCGCCTGGCCGCCTCGGCTCGCACGATTCCGGATCGACCACGGATGGGAGGGACAGCCCGCCGCGAACATCCAGCAACGAGTTTGGGTTCGATCGGTCCACGGTTGGGATCTCGACATCCGCGTCTTCTTCGCGACCCAACATCCGAGCAGAGCGCTACGGGCGGAGGCCCAAGCCGAACTTTCTCGCCTACTTCTCCCTTAACGCCTCGCAGCCTGGCCTGGGCCAGAGCTCCGGAATGGCCTCTGACGGAGCGGGCTACCTGAGGACGGTGAGGACCGGCGCCCTGCCGTCGTTGAACGCGATCAGGCTTCCGCGTGACCCTCTCCAGCATGGCCCGCAGTAGAGGACGTAGACATAGCGACCCGGCGCTAGCCGTGGGACTCGGAACGAAACGTGGACCGTATTCGCGTGCCTTACGTTGAGGGTCGCAATCCGGTGGTACGTGGTCGCGTGCGGCGGCCCGACGCTGGTTGTAGGGCAAGTCGCCGGGGTGCCGTTGCGAAGTGTGCATTGGTGCAGAGGTGGCGCCTCTTCAGCCCTCACCAAGTACAGCGGGAGAAGCGCGTACATCCGAACTCCCGCTCCGGCCTGGACACGCACAACATCACCGACGTGCGCGGCGGCCGGTCGAGACCAGTCAAGGAACGGCCCCGCAGTTGCCGGAGCAACGAGAGCAAGAAATGCTGCGGAGACTGCTAGCCACACCCGTCTGCGCACTACCTGACTTTACGGCCTCGACGCGCCTACAGGTCCGGCGTCGGATGCGCAAGCATCCTTCCGCCTGACGTCCAGAGCTACGGCAGTATCGCGACCCGGACGCTGCATCTCGGTGCTCTAGACCCCAGCGTGGGAAAGCACTTCAAGCACACATTCGCGGGCTGCCGGCGCGGCGATCCAGACCAGCGGCCGCTCGGGATCGAGCCGACCATCGAAGTCGAAGACGAAACGGTTCGCCGCCAGTAGCAGTGGCAGGTTGGCGCGAAGCGGATCGCTCGGGTGCTCGCTGACATCGAGGGCTACGGCGAATTCGCAGCGTCACGGGACGCTCGAAGCTCACCCGGAGGAGCAGGCGCCAGCACGGATTGACGGCGGCTCGGAGCGAGAAGCGACCAGCCGCACGAGGCGCTAACGGCAGCGTCGTCCTCGACGACCCTCGCGAGGTCGAGCACGTCGCCTCGTCGGCGCGAGTCGACGTGGAGCGCGACCGTGAGACCCTGCTCGGGGTTCCCGTCGAACACGGTGACCGAGCGACAGGGCAGGGCGTCACGGGCGAGCGCCTCCAGCCGCTTCTCGAGACGCTTCGGCGAGAGCATGGTCAGATCCTCGAGGATGGCACTCACGGTACCGCCGCCTCGAGGACTGAGCTCGGGATTCCTTGCGAGTCGGCGGAGCCGGCGATCCTTGAACCAGGGGCGCAGCGCGATCCGCGTCGGCGCGAGGTGGCCGTAGACGAGGACGCCCTGGCCCGGCTTCATCTCGCGCAAGACGTTCGCTGGTGCGAGGTGCCGGAAGCTGAATGACTCCGTGGTGGAGTGGCCGTGCATGCTCGAGGTCGACGAAGTAAGCGGTACCTGCTCGTCGCCGAGAAGACGACTCGACGTACTCGAGCGTCTGAGGATCCGAGATGCCGGAGAGGATCACCTTGGCGCGGTGATTCGAGACGATCGTCGGCGCGTGGTCGCGCCCGTAGACGGCGTAGATCTGGGCCATGTCCTGGAAGACCGACACGAGCTGGATGCCCTGACCGGCGCCGGTAGAGGCGAGCGTTGCGAGGTCGCGGAGCGGCGCGATGTTGGCGCACTCGTCGAGGACGAGCAGCAGCGGCGGGTCGAGTGGCCTCCCGGTCTCGGTCGTGCGGTCGTAGGCGTGGGCGATGATCTCCTGTACGAGAGTGGCGAACAGTGGCTGGAGGCGGCGCTGCTCGTGAGCCGGCGCGCAGAGGTAGGCGGTGTGCCAGCCGCCGTCGAGGAGCCGGTCGGCGCGGAGTTCGGACGACATCGCCGACGCGAGCACGCCGGGGTCGACGTAGGCGATCAGCACCGTCTGGGCGGTCGCGTAGACGCTGCCTCTCGTTCGGTCGTCCCAGAGCGCGATCGCCTCGAAGGCGTTGAGCGCCTCCTCCTCGTCGTTCGCTTCGAGCGCTCGCTCGACGCGGCCCGTCTTCCTGCGAGTCGATCCAGCGCGACGACCTGCGCCATCGTGCCGCCGCTGCAGGCGGCGGCGAGCAGGATCGGCGCGAGCAGCTTGGCCGTGGCTCCGTACCAGAAGTCGGCGGCCTCGCTCGCCGAGCGCGCTCGTTCGGGCGCCGCCGGACGAGCCAGTCCGCGACGCGCTGCGCGCCCTGCCAGGTGAGGCCTTCGATCAGCGGCGTCCAGCCGGCGCTCGGAAGGCCGGTGCTGCCGGTCGGGTCGTAGACGAACGTGCGCGCGCCGCTGATGCGCCGAGCGCGCGGCGATCGTTTCGCGGAGGAGGTCGGTCTTGACGGATGTCGCGACGACCGGTCCCTGCCATTCGAGGATCGCCGGGATCGCGAAGCCGGTCGTCTTGCCCGTCTGAGTCGGGCCGACGACGATCACCGACTGTCGCGGTTCGGCGGCGACGAGCCGTGCCGGCGTCGCGCCCGAGGGTGAGGCGGCCGGGCTCGGCTCTTCCGGACGCGAAGGAGCCGCAGATCGCGTGGGCGCGCCCAGCGTGCCGTCCCTCGCTGCGACGTGTCGGTCGCGCAGCCGCGCAAGACGATCAGCAGCGACCGAGACGACGACGGGTAGCGAGGAGCGCGCCGAAGGTCGCGTAGAAGCGCGACGGGCCCCGGGAGAAGCGGTCGGGCTGACGCGGGCCAGGCGTCGGCCGGGTCGCCGGCGTGGCGAGGAAGCGCGGCAAGCACCGATCCCATCTCGGACGCGACTCACCTGCGGCCACGACCCGCCGAAGAGTCGTCCGGAGAGCTCGCCGGCAGTCCAGAGGAGCGCTCCGAGGAGCGATCGAGCGCGCCGAGAATCCAGAGCGCGACCGTCTCCAGCGGATGCGTGCTCGGCGTCCGAAGCCCGCCGGGAAGCGCGGGCCCGTGCCGCCCGCTCGTCATGCCGCCGTCCTCACGGCCATGCGCGCGTCCGTGTCGACGATCTCGCGCTCGAGCGGCGAGAGCCGGTGCTGGACGAGGAACGAGCGCTGTCCGACCTTCCAGAGCGCCCAGCCGCGGCGGAGGTGCGGCAGCAGCTCGGCCTCGGTGTCGGTGAGGCCGAGCAGCTCGCGTGCCTGCGCGAGCTGGTCGGGCGGCTGCGCGTAGACGACCTTCGTCTCGGCGTCCGCGAGGAGGCCTTCGGCGAGCCGAACCTCGCGCGATCCCTCGGCGCCGGCGGCGCGGAGGTCGGAGAGCCGGTGCATGACGACGACGTTCTGCGTGCCGAGGCCGCGCGAGAGCTTGAACGACTGCTGCAGCCACTCGCCGATGCCGAGGTTGGAGAGGATCCGCCACGCCTCGTCGACGACGACGATCCGCTTCGCGGAGCGCTCGTCGGTCTCCGCCTCGATCTGCGCCTGCAGCCAGGCGGTGGCGCAGGTCATCAGGATCCCGAGCGCGGTCGTGTGCGTGTTCAGGACGGCCCGGAGGTTGAGGACGACGAGCGGCGCGTCGAGGTCGAGGCCCGGCGTGGTCGGGCCGTCGAACATGCCCTTGAGGTTCCCGCTGCAGAGCTGGTCGAGCGCGAACGCCATCGGCCGGACCGCGTTCGCGATCTCGCCGACGTCCATCGCGAGCGCGTCGGCCATCTCGGCGGTGGGGTGGAGGAGGACGTCGACGACGTCGGGCAGAGTCGGCTCGTCGTCGGAGCGGCGAGCCGAGCACGAGCAGCGCCTCCTGGCCGGCGCGCTTCTCCTCCGGCGTGAGCGGCCGTTCGAGCGCGGCGGCGGCGACGGAGTAGAGGAGGTTGAGCTGCCGCTCCGGCCCGCCGCGCGGCGTGAGCGGGTTGAGCCGGACTCGACCGCCCGGCGAGAGCGCGATCGGCTGGACGCCGATCGCCTCCGCGAGCCGGTCGTACTCGCCCTTGACGTCGACGATCCAGGCCTGCCGGCCGAAGACCGCCTGGCGAAGCACGTAGGTCTTGACGAGGCTCGACTTCGCGCGCCCGACGATGCCGATCACGACGGCGTTCGGGCTCGTCAGTTCCCGGCCGTAGAGCTCCCACGGGTCGTAGCAGAACGATCCGCCGTAGACGTCGCGGCCGATGTAGACGCCGCGGCCGCCGAGCCCGCCCTCGGCGACGAACGGGTACGCGGCCTGGACGTGGGCGGTCGTTCCGCGGTGTCCGGGCTGGCCTTTCGTGCTCATCGCAGTCCCCGGCAGAGCGGCAGCGTGTAGGTGAAGCCTCGTCCTGCTGGCCGTAGAGGCGGAGCAGCTCGAGCCGCGCCATCTGCGCGGCGTGCTCGATCTCGGAGCAGTGGCGCTCGAGCTCTTCGAGCGATGCGTGCGGAGACGGTGACGTAGCCGGCGAACCGGACCGCGGCGTGCCCGTCCGCGAGTTCCTCCTCGCGGCGCGCGACGGCTTCGGTCTCGGCGCCGCCGCCTGCGCGGTCTCGATGAAGCCCATGCGGCCGCGGAGGTCGCTGTCGGCGACGTCGGTTGTCCGCGCCGCCTCGACCTCGCGGATCGCCCGCAGCGGCGAGATCGGCTCGATCGTGACGGCGATCGCTCGCACCATCTGGGCGTGAAGGAGCAGCGGCGAGAGGAACGCGGCGCCGACGTCGATGCGGGGCCAGCCGGCGATCCAGTAGGTCGCGTGGAACGCGCCGTCGGTCCGGTACGAGCTCCAGGACGTCTCCGATCGCGACGGGCCAGGCCGCGCCCTCGTCGATGCCGTCGCGGTCGGGGTCGGCCGCCGCGAGGCGCGCGAGGCCGGGCCGCGACCACGGGTCGAACGCGACGCGGAATCGCGGCCGCGAGCATCCCGGGGCGGAGCGCGCCGACGACCTGGACGTCGGCCGCGGCGAGCCGCTCGGCGAGCGCCTCGAGTTCGCGCAGCAGGACGCCGCACGCGCCGGCGTCCGGCGCCGCTGCTTGCCGCCCGCGCGCTTGATCTGCCGCCACGCGCAGCCTCGCGTCGATCTGCAGGCAGACGAACAGCTCGTGATCCGTCGTGATCGCCGGGCGCGGCGCTCGTCGAGCTCGAGGTACGACTGCATCGGTAGCGAGTCGACCGGCGCCGCGTCTCGGTCCCAGGCCTCGCCGAGGTAGCGGCCGATCTCGTCGCCGTCTGCGGGCACGGTGCGCTCGATCCACTGGATCCGGCTGACCGGGGATCCTTCGCGGGCGAGGCCGGCGAGGACGCCGCCCCAGCCCGCCTGGCGGCTTTCCTGCTCGCCGCGATCGAGGAGCCCGAACGAGGTCACCTTGACCGCCAGCGCCGCGGTGTAGGTGCGCGCCCGGCGGTCCTTGATCACGCCGACCTGCTCTCCCTGGAGCGGCGCCGCGAGCAGTTCGAGGTCGCGTGCCGCGTCGGGCAGTGTCGACGACCGGCTCCGGCCGGCCGCCGGTCCCGGGCTGAACTCCGGCCTGTGGCGCAGTCGAGACGAAGACGTGCCGCCCGCGAACGCGCCGGGCCGCGTGGCGGCCGACGATCGGCAGCCACTCCTCGGCGGAACGGCCACCGATGGGCCAGAAGCAGAACACCACTGCGCCGAGCGCGAGGACGAGCGCGAACACGATCCCCGCGCCGCCGCTCAGCGTGCGCATCAGGATCACCGCGCCGGTGAGACTCGCCGCGATCGCCAGCACCTGGGGCGCGCGTAGCGAGCCGATCAGCCCGCGCCGCTCGAGCGGGCCGAACCGGTAGCGCTGCGCTCGCCCGCGCTCACTCGCTCCCTCCGTCACTCGGAGGCGGCGGCTCGGGGCGTCGGGGCTGTTGCGTCGGAGGACGCGAAGGCGTGCCCGACGCGGGCGGCGAATCGGTCTGGGTCGCGGAACCGCGCTGGGAGCCAGGAGAGGTTGTCGCGCCGCGCTGCTGGCCCGTCGGGTAGACGGTGCCACCGGACGAGCTCGACGAGGGCCCGGCTTGCGACCCGCCGCCTTGCGTCCCGCGCATCGCCGATTCGCCCTTGCGGGGCGTTGGCCGTCCGCGCGCCGCTCTGCTCGGTCGAACGCGACTGCCAGTACGTCGTCCCGCCCGTGGTCGCGTTGGCCGGTGAAGTGGACGGCCGTGAGTTCCTGTCCATCGCCTGTCGCATGTATGCGGCAGGCGTCTGGATGCCGGCCGAGCCCGCGGCTGCTGGACATCGACGCGCGCTGACTCGTCGACGCTCGCGGCGGCGACCTCCATCATCGGGATCAGCCGGAGAAGCGCGAACGGCGACCAGGCTGCGAGTACGAGCAGCGCAGCCCCCGCGATCATCTGCTCGAACGTCGCGCTGTCGCCGCTCGGGACGCTGGTGTTGGTGATCGCGGCGCTGGCGAGACTGAGGATCGAGACGATCACGAACTTCGAGAGGATGATCGCGACGAGCAGCTCGACGAGGCGTCGCGCCCAGCGGCTCGTCGCGGGCCAGATCATCGCGACGAACGTCAGCGGCAAGAAGAAGACGCAGATGTAGATCGCCGCGTCGCGGATGATCATCTCGAGCCAGAGCACGAACGCTCCGATCGCGAGAATGATCGCGCCGAGGAAGACGCCGAACAGCGGGATGCCCGAGCTCTGGTCGAGCGCGTTCTTGTAGGCGTCGCCGACCGACTGCAGGAGGTTGCTCGTCTGCCCGCTGCCGAGGCTGGTCGACCACGGCGGCGGAGATCGTCGTCCGTGACCGCGATGAGGAGCCCGGTCGCGGCGATCGCGACCGCCGAGAGGATGAACGCCATCGGCAGGTAGCCGAACGCGGCTCGCATCAGCATCCACGACGTCCTGCCGCATGACCGACTGGATCACCGCGAGCATGAGCATCAGGAGGGCGAGCGCCCCGGCGACCGTGAGCATGGCGCCGTACTCACCCTGGAACCAGCTCGCCGTGAGATCGGGGCTCGTCGTGCTGTCGACGAGATCGCCGACCTTGCCGGTCACCCAGACGGCGGCGTCCGTGACCCACTCGGTCACGCCCCGCATGACGAATTCGCCGGTCGCGGAAGCGACGCTGCTCGCGGCGCTTCCGACGGCGCCGCAGACGTTCGTCGACGACCGGGAGGTCGCACGGGTTCGGGAAGCCGCCGCATGCTGCGGCGCGGGCGGTAGGTGTCCACGGACCGACCAGGACGAGCGCGCACAGGAGCAGCGCGAGCGCCGCGCTCGCCGCGCGGACCGACAGCGCCCGCTCAGGGCTCGTTACGGCTGAACTCCTCGATAGCGTGGGATGGCAGCGAACAGCTGCTCCGGGGCGGCTGGGATTTCCGCGGTGGACAGCGGAGGAGTCGGGCCCGTCCGCGCTCCCGAAGGAGCTGACCTTCCAGGCGCCGCTCTCCCAGACGAGCGAGACGACCTCCGTCCGCCACGACTGCTGCGGCTGGACGGTCGCGCCGCTTCCGACGATGCCGACGTACCAGACCGCGACCGTCGCTTGGCTGGCGGAGAAGCGCTCCAGCCGATAGCCGACCGGGACGGATCGAAGCACGATCACCGGAGCCGGGACGGTTCCGGCACCGAGCTTGGAGCGCGTCTCTGCGCTCGCCTGCTCGAAGGCGGCCGTCAGCTGTACGCGCGACTCGGCTGAGGCGATCCGAGCGACGACCCGAGGGAGGCGGCTCGGGTCGAGCAGAACGTCGCCGTCGAAAGCAGTGATGGCGTGCGCTGCGGCGGCGACCGCACCCGCTCGCGTGTCGGCGTTGGGGCTGCGATTGCCGGCGGTCGAGATGCCGACGCCGACGACGGTACGGTCACGGTGGCCTGCACAACCGACGATCCGCGCGGCGCGGCGATATGGCTGCCGATCGCGACGCCGATCCCGAGCAGGGCGAGCGCCGCTATCCCGAGCACGACCGCCTCGCCGAGGCCGGGCGGTGAGGGACGCCGTCGAAGCTGACGTCGCGGACAGGCACCGTCAGTGGACCGTCGTGCCGAGGTTCTCGAAGAAGTTGATGATCGCGGGCGCTGCGCCGACGAGGAACGCCGCGACAGCAGAGATGACCGTGCCCCGCCGACCGAGCGCCGAGTGGTGGTAGTTGCCCGGAGTGAGAGGAGAGCGCCCAGACCGCGGCCGAGATCAGGAGCCCTCCGAGGGCGGCGAGCAGCGCCCAGAACGCGAGGCCCGAGATCAGAGACTGAAGGGCCGAGCTACCGGGCAGGCCGTTCGGGTCCGGGGTGCCGCCGATTCCGCTCGCGGCGAGGAGCGTCGAGACGATGGTCATGGTGACCTCCTTTCGGTCGTGTCGGCGAAGCCGGAGCCGATCGCAGCGGCGAGCTCCAGGTAGGCCCGTTGGGTTGTGGGCTGCAGCTCGTCGAGGGTTGCTTCCGCCCCGGCCTCGAGATGCGGATCCCAGGGGATGCGGACGCAGGAGCGGCATCGCCTCGCGAAGTGCTCCTCGATCCGGTCGACGTCGACGGCGGCGGGCGTTCGGCCGACCGCGTTGAGTACTGCCACGGACTCCTCGACGAGGCGCCGGTAGCCGTTCGCGTCGAGCCAGTCGAGCGTGGCGCTTGCGGCGCGAGCTCCGTCGAGGCTCGGAGCGCTGACGACGACGATCTGATCGGCCGAGTCGAGGATGCCCCGCGTGGCCGATTCGAGGACGCCGGTCCCGGTGTCGAGGCAGACGAGGTTGTAGTGCCGCTCGAGGAGTGAGATCACTCGGTGGAACTCGCTCTCGCCGATCGCCTGCGTGATCCGCGGATCGTCGTCCGACGCGACGACCTCGAGCCGACTTCGCTGCCTGGGAGGTGTAGCCGCGGATGTCTGCGTACCGCTCGATCCTGGTCGGCGTCCGCGAGAAGCGACGTGAGGTTCGCGGTCGTCTCGCGCCTGACCCGGTGGCCGAGCGTTCCGGCGTCCGGGTTGCCGTCGACGGCGATCACGCGGTCGCCGCGGTGCGTTGCGAACGTGTGCCCGACGAGCAGGCACGTGCTCGTCTTGCCGACGCCGCCCTTGCGGGAGATGAAGGCGATCTTGCGGCACCCGGCAACGGGTGTCTTGACTCTCGCGACGAGCTCTCGCCGGCGCAGTTCGTCCGGGCTCGGTCCCATCGCGACCCGTCCGTGGGAAAGCGAGAACACCACGCGCCGCCACCCGCCCGGCGGGACGTCGGGGCTCGGTCTGATCATGCGCTCGGTCGTGAACTCGCTGGCAGTGCGGCTTGCCTGTCCACGGCGCTCCTCATCGAGTGCGGACGCGGCCCGGTCTCCGTTGGGCGACGGCGCGACGGTGGCGCTGAGGGAGGACAGCGGGACGACCTGGTCGTCGGCTGGCCAGAGTCCGTGCGAGTCGCCGTTTTCGCGGCTCATGACCCTCCTTCCGTAGATCCGATGGAATGTGAGACTACCAGCGATAGCACTGGAATACAACTCTTATACTGTAATAAGTTGGTAACAGCGGATCAGCCGAGTAGAATGGGCGATATCCGCAGATCAACAGACGGAAGGACCGTGAATGGCCCTTGAACAGAACAGCCTCGCGAGGCTTCTTCAGGAACGGCGCGAGGCAGCCGGCTACTCACGCGCGAGGCTCGGGAAGATCGTTGGCGTGAGCGCCGGGACGATCGAGGGCTGGGAGCTGGGGCGCGTCGGCCGGCCCCCGTTCCACGAGGTCATGCGGATCGCCGCCTTCCTGCAGATCCCGCTCGAGGACATCCAGCGAGCCGTGTTCGCGGATGCTGGCCCCGTCCCGGATCGGGACGAGCATCCGGGTCAGCCCGACCGGAAGAAGGCGGGTCGCAAGAAGAGGCCTGGGGCAGTGCCGCTGCTCGAGGCCGCGTTTCGGCTCTACGGCTGGGCCGACGAAGCCGAGGCTGCCGAGGCGCTCGCAACGACGCCCGAGCAGATTCGCTCCTGGCGGAGTGGGCGTGAGCGCATGGACGTCGCCGACTACATGGCGCTAACGACCACGGTCAACGTCGGCCTGGTCGATGCGATGAAGGCCGGGAAAGCCGGGGACCGAGAGATCGCGGCAGCGGCAGATGTTCTCGGTGTTCGATCCGAGTAGCGGTTTGGCAACTTCTTGCGCGAATCCCCCGCGGTGACGGCGGTCAGTCGATGCTTTCGTCGACGAGAGCCGCCAGATCGTCCCCGGCTTCCTGCACCAGTTCGCGCAAGCGACCCTGCGTTCGCTCGTCGATGAGGTTGAACCCCTGCGCGACTGCGAGCTGAAGCGTCCGAAGCTCAGCATTCGCGTCGCGCAGTCGGGAGTTGGCAAGGTGAAGCTCGTCCTGGGTGCGCTCAGATTCGACGAGAACGTCGTCGAGCATCTCCGACGAATGCTCAGCCGTCCGCAGCGTGTCCCGTGCTCGCGTCGCCATCGCCACCGCGATTGCGACGCTTGCAGCCACGGCGATCAGCGCGACGTTCCTTCGATCGCTCAGGAGCGCATACGTCGCAACTCCGAGCGTCATCACGATCGCGACGAGGGTTACGAGCAGGGCGGCCCGCGAACCGACCGGATGACCAGGTACCCGGTGACGCGCGGGCAGTTGGAGGGGCCGGTCGATTCCCAGGATGATCGTGGCCGCCGCCAGCATCGAGAGCTCCGCGCCAGCCGTCCAGCCGAGGTTCGCCCAGCGGTCGTCCGTGAAATCGCCCCTGAACCGCGGCGTAGCTGTAGATCAGACTGCCGACGATGAGGCCGATCTCGCCGAGGCCAAAGAGGGCAAGCGAGCGCGGAATTCCGTCCCACGAACCGAGTGCGGCGGCGGCGATCAGCATGAGCGTGACGATTCCGAGGATCGGTCGGTTGAGCGGTATGAGTGTCACGGCGCTCACGTTGTTCTCGAGTCCGCGACCGACGAACGCGGCTCCGAGCGCGATGCCGGCGGAGGTGATCACGCATGCGTCCAGCGCCGCGATCCGCATGAGAGCGAACGAGCACATGGCGCTTGCGACCGCGGCGATGAGAAGCAGTTGCGCGCCTGCGAAGAAGACGTCCCACCAGCCTGGTGGCGTTGGCACGACGCTTCCGTTGGCGAGGAAGAACGCGTACCAGACGAGGGAGCCGACGAACCAGGACGTCGCCGCCCACGCACAGAGAAGCCACATCGATCGCAGTTCGCGGGCGAGCGGGCGTACGCCCACCAAGCGAGGAACGGCACTGGGAAGACGACGATGCTGAAGATCAAGCTCGAAGTCGCCCGCGGCAGCTCCGGCAAGGGTCGCGGCGACGTAGACGACGAGCAGGACAACCGCCGCGACACTCAGCAGGCGAAACGTTCGCTCGCCGGTCGGGACGAGTCGCAGCGGGCCGAAGCCACTCGGACTGGTGCACGCTCATCACTAACCCCCTTGAAGGCGTCGCCATCTCGCGTTACCGTGAGTCTACTGGCAGTTGATGTAGGGCGCTATCGTCCTGGGATGGACGCATCGATCAGTGAGGTCGAGCTGCTCCAGGCGTTGATCCGGTTCGACACGTCGAACCCGCCAGGAAACGAGCGAGCGTGCATCGAGTTCGCAGGCGGGCTACTCGAGCGCGCCGAAATCCAGCACCGGTACCTGGCGGTCGAGGACGATCGACCCAACCTCGTCGCTCGTGTCGCAGGGTCGGGGCGAGGCGCCGCCTCTTCTCCTGTACGGCCATGTCGACGTTGTTTCTGCGGACCCGCGCGAGTGGAGACATCCGCCGTTCGGTGGCGATCTGGTCGACGGCGAGGTCTGGGGGAGAGGCGCCCTTGACATGAAGGGCGGCGTGGCGATGTTGCTTTCTGCGCTGATGAGGGCGTCGTCGTCGGAGACCCGTCCCGCCGGCGACGTCATCCTCGCGCTCACGAGCGACGAGGAAGCGGGCAGCCACACCGGCATGAAGTTCCTTGTCGAAGAGCACGCAGACCTGTTCAGCGGCGTACGCCACGCCCTGAGTGAGTTCGGCGGCTACACGCTGTGGCAGAGCGGCCGGAGGTTCGTCCCGATCCAGGTCGCGGAGAAGCAGCGTTGCCTGATCCGCGCGACGATGCGAGGTCCCGGGAGGGCACGCGTCCAGCGATCGTCCGAGGTACGGCGAGCGAGAAGCTCGGGTGGCTTCTCTCGAGGACTCGCGTCGCGCCGACTCCCCGTGCACGTCACGCCGGTGGCTCGACTCATGCTCGAGTCGATGGCCCGGGAGCTTCCCCGGCACGAGCAGCTCGCGATCCGCGGGTTGTTGATGCCCCGGCGTCGGCAAGCCGCTCCTGCGGCTGCTCGGAGCGGCGGGCGAAACGCTCGCACCCCTCCTCTGCAACACCGCTACGCCGACCGGCGTCGGAGGAGGCACCGCCTCGAACGTCATTCCGACGGAGCTTTCGATCGAGTTGGATGGACGCGTCCTCCCGGGCCTGACGACTGCCGACCTTCTCGCCGAACTGGAGTCGCTCGCCGGCGGACGCGCGACGTTCGAGCTCGTCTCTGAAGAACCCGCGGCTCCGGCTCCGGACCCGGACCTGTCGCTCATGCCTCTTCTCGCAGACGTGATGGCGGAGCGTGACCCGGGATGCGTGCCGATCCCGATGCTGCTTCCGGGCTACACGGATGCTCGGTACGTCAGCAGGCTCGGCATCCAGACGTATGGCTTTCTGCCGATGCGGCTCCCGCCGGAGATCGGGACCTCGCTCGTGCACGCGGCCAACGAGCGCATTCCGGCGGACACACTCGAGTTCGGGACGAACTGTCTGCTCGACGTGATCCACAGATACAGGTGATTCACTGAATTTACGCTGAAGCGCTGTTATAGTCGGCAGGCGTGACGGCCGGTTCGGTCGCAGGAAGCCTCTCCGGCGCACGGCACGGAATGCGTGTCTTGCTGGTCGCGGCGGCTGCGCTTCTCTTCCTGATCGTCATCGTCATCGGCGGGATCGCCGGCTGGCAATCGAGCTCGGCGCCGAGCGGGCCGTCTGCCGTCGCTGTCGCGGATATCCCGAGCGACTACCTCGCGCTGTACGAGCAGGCAGCGGCCCGGTACGGGATCGACTGGGCCGTCCTCGCCGCGATCGGCAAGATCGAATGCGATCACGGGCGCAGCCAAGCCGCTGGCTGCAACCCGCCGGGAACCGTGAACGCGAAGGGCGCGACGGGGCCGATGCAGTTCCTCGGCTCGACGTGGCGGGCAGGGACGCCGCCGATGACCGTGCCGCGCGATCGGCGCCGCCGACGACGTCGCCGAGTGATGGTTACGCGACTGACGGAGACGGAGACGGCCTCGCGAACGTCTGGGATCCGGCCGACGCGATCGCTGGCGCGGCTCGGCTACTTCGGGCGAACGGAGCTCCGGCCGACTACCGGCGCGCGCTCTACGCGTACAACCCCAGCGACGCCTACGTCGAGGCCGTACTCGCGCAGGCGAACGAGTACCGCGCTGCGTTCGCGCCGGGCGCCTCGACCGGAGACCGTCTCGTCCTGGCCTGGGCCGTCTCGCACGTCGGCCGGTTCACCTACAACCTCGGCCCGCCGACCGATCGCGGTGGCTCGGTCCAGGAGATGCAGGCCACCGAACCCGCTGGCACGACCTGCGACTGCTCGATGTTCGCCCGCTGGGCGTTCGCGCAGGCCGGAATCGACATCGGGTTGACCACGTCGACGCAGTGGACTGCGAACGGCCTCCTCCCTCCGGGTCAGACGCCGCAGCAGACGGCGGTCGTGACGCGCGGTGTCGGCTCCGATCCTCCGCCCGGCGGATACCAGCCCGGCGATCTCATCTTCTTCGGGGTCGACGACGGCCCGAACGGCCACGTGGCGATATGGCTCGGCAACGGGATGATCGTTCAGTGCTCCGCGAGCGGAAACGGCTCGAACATCCGGCCGCTCGCTGGGTACGTGGCGCCGACCGGCTGGCTGCGCTGGAACCTCGCGTGACAGCCGGACGGGGCCGTCAGCGAATGTCGGAGGTGGCGAGCCCCGCACGCTCGACGCCTTCGAGAAGTCGACGCCGAATCGACGAGACGGTTCGCGCCGCGGATCCCGCAGAGAAGGTTCATCACCATCTCCGAATCACGAAGCGGAAGGTCCGCGGCGAGGACGAAGCGCGCATGCCAACGCGCCGCTGCCGGCTGGAAGCGGCTGTCCTCCTTGTCGGCGAGCTCGAAGAGCAGCATTAGAGCGTCCGCGAACGTCACGAACGTATGTTCCCATATCGACGCTCAGCGCTCGATGACGCGGCCGCGGCCGCGCTCGAGCGCCGTCAGCCGCCGGAGCTGCCGCACGTGAGCGAGGTCGCGTTCCGTGCCGAGAGCCGTGGACATTCGCGCGAGGTCTCCGATCGAGGCGACCTCGGGGCGCACGCCGCGACCGAGCGGTTCTCGCCGGGCGGCCCGGCGAAGGTCGTCGTAGCCCTGCGTCCCGATCGGTGTCGGGATCACCTTCAACTCGCCGTAGTCGTCGTGAGTTCGAGCACGGGCTGTTCGAGCGTGCTCGACTCGAGCGGCTCGAGCTCCTGACCTCCGGCTGGCTTGGCGTGGATCTCTTGCAGAGCCTTGTCGAGCCGATTCAGGTTGTCGCCTCGGACCGACGGCACGATGTCGATGCCGCGCGTGATCTCCTCGGTTCCTTGGAGGACGCGCGCGAAGCCGCCGATTACGACGTACTTCACCCGCTGACGGTCGAGCGCCTGGAGGACCCCGTAGGGATCGAACCGCGGGCGCGTCTCAGCCATCGTCGCCCTCTTCTCGAGTTCGGTCAGGAGTCGACGAGCGCGTCTCTCCGGCGACAGGTGACGGTTCTTGTCGAGTCGGTCGTCGAGCGATGTGTCCCGCTCGCTGAGGACGAGCGGGATCTCGAAGCCGCAGGCTTCGATCACGGCGAGGAAGTTGTCGATGCTCGGCGACACCTCCCCCTGCTCCCAGCGGGCAATCAGAGAACGAGCGATGCCGCTGCGCTCCGCCAGTTCGTCCTGGGTCAGACCTGCTCGTGTCCGCGCCTCACGGATCGGATCGGCTCCACGCACGACCTGAGCTTACGTCAGCGGTCAGGTGCGTGAAAGGGAGCAGGACGCAGATAGAGGACCGGGAGCTGGGCGATCCCCCTTCAGAAGCCATCTCCGATCCACTTGCGGATGACAACCCATATATGGTACAAACATAGGAGATCGAGCCACGCTGGAGGACTTAGTGGCAGAAGCGCAGCAGCAACTCGGAGAGTTCTACATCGAGGTTGTGCTGCCCGCCCTCGCGGCTCGCCTCGACGCCGCGTTCCCCGAGTTCGGCTGGAGGCGAGACGCCCGGGGCTGGGTCGCGTCCAACCAGGAGATGACTCACCGCGTGCTCGGCGTCCGGGCCGACCGCGTCGTCGCTCACGGCGATGCCCCGCCCGGGTTCCTGGTCCATGGCGGCCCGATGGTGCGCTGGACCGCGTACGTCAACGGGGGAGACGTCCCGCACGGCGACACCTTCCGATCTGTTGTGCGCGAGCTGGCAGGTCGAGCCGGCGTCGACCCGTCGCCGATCGAGCGAGCCCAGCCACGCGATCGCCGCACCGAGCTTCTCAACGACTTCTTCAGGCTGTGCCGCGGCGAACTACACGGGCAGGCGGGCGCTCCCGCTCGTGGGTACCTCCAGAACCGCGGCTTCCCCGCAGAGGCGATCGACCAGGTCGACCTGGGGGTCGTTCCTCCGGAGCTGTTCACGAAGAACGCCCTCGAAGCGGCCGGTTACTCCCAGCTCGAGATCGCGCAGTCCGGCGTGCTCGCGGACGGCCGCTGGCCCGGGAGGCTCTGCGGAGCCTGGAGAGACGAGCACGGACGAATCGGAACGTTCTGGGCGCGGTCGCTTCAAGACTCCGATTCCTCGACGCGTTACCTCTACCTTCGCGGAGCAAGCCGCTCAGCGCTCCCGCCCTACGGGCTGTCCGAGGTCCTTCGTCTCCCAGTCCACGACCGACGCGAGGTGGTGCTTGTCGAGGGTTTGATCGACGTGCATCACCTCCGCGCGCACGGCTACCCGAACATCGCCGCGGTCGGCGGTGCCCGCGTGTCCGCCTCGGCGCTCACCCGGCTTGGCCGGCACGGCATCGAGTCGGTGGTGCTCGCATTCGACAGTGACGCCGCTGGCCGCGATGGCGCTGCACGGGCGGTCACAGATGTCAGCCGCGCCGACCACGCGCCTGCGCTTCGCGTCGTCGAGTCGAGGCGGCTCGGGGATGCCAAGGACCCAGACGGCTTTGTGCGTGAGCACGGGTTGGCGAGATTCCGCGACCTGGTCGATGGGGCTGTCTGCGCGGTCACCTGGCACGCGCTCGAGCTCACGGGCAACACGTCGCCGGACGATCCAGTTGAGCAGCGCCGCGAAGCCCTCCGTCGTGCCGGCCGCTGGCTCGGCTCGCTGCCGGCACGGCTCTCGCTCGAGCAGGAGGACGCGATTGGCCACGTCGCGGATCGGTGCGGCTACTCGCGAGTTGCTGTGGAACGCACATTCCGCGCCCGCTATTGGGATGAACCCCGGAGTGTTGCGCGCGAAGGGCACACGCGCGGGCTGGTCATTGAGCGGTGAGAGGAGCTAGATGACGACGATCGCGACCATCGAGCGGTGAACGATCAGGATCATCCTCACCTGTGCTGCGCAAGCTGGCGCATGGCTCCTCGACCGGCGAGAGCGACTCGAGAAGCACGAGCACGAATCGACCGCGCTGCTGTGGCTCTCGGTCAGCGAGATCGCAGCGATCATCGACAGTTTCGACGCTCTCGAAGTGATGCACGGCCTCACGCTCGACGAGCGTGTTCTACGCGACGATCTCATTGACTGGATCGGAGGAAGCGGTGTCGAGCAAGTGCTCGTGACGCTCGGCGTGGCTGTCCGACCGCCGGCCGCCGTAGACGCGCTGCTCACTTCTGAGCAGGCGGCACGGCGACGCGAACTCAGCCGCGAGGCCGTCTGCAAGGCGATTGAGCGCGGCGAGTTGGCGGCAGCGGACGAAATCAGCAGAGGGGACTCTTGATGGCGACGGACGTGCCGATCGGAGCGTCATGGGATGGCTCCGATGACGAGCTGCTTGACGCGCGACAGGCCGCAGCTCTCCTGACCGTCAAGGCGTCGACCCTTCTCGCTTGGGCCCGCGAGGAACGCGTCCCTTGCATTCGGCTTGGGCCGCGTCATCTCCGTTGGACGAGACCGCTATTGCGCCAAGTGCGCGACGAATCGCTCGACCCGGGGAGGCGATTCTGACTGTCGGTTCCGGGCATGTTCTCCCGTCAGGTGGATGGCGTCCAGATCGTCTCGATGGCACAGCGCGTACTCGGGGGACATATCGCTGAACTGGGTTGTCGGGGGCTGTCGCGCGTGGCAGTGTCAAACGCGGTGGCCGGAAAGCCTGTCCTCTGGAAGATCAACCGCCACACGCGAGCGAAGCACACGATCCTCCGGAAGTACCTCGACGCGTGGCTCCCCATCCTCGGAGCCGGCCGTTCCGCCCATCGTGATGTCGTCCTGATCGATGCGTTCGCCGGCCCCGGTCGTTATGAAGGCGGCGAGGACGGCTCACCGATCATCATGCTGAAGGCCTACCTCGAGCACTCGGCCGAACTCGCCGCGACCCCTCACTTCTTCTTCATCGAGGAGAACCCGTCGCGGTATGCGCGCCTACGCGACGAGGTCGCGGCGATCGAGCTGGAGTCGGACGCCCAGGTCGAGGTGATCGAAGGGTCGTTCGGGGTGGAGTTCCCCCAGCTCGTCAAGCGGCTCCGGGCGACGTACCGGCCGTTGCCGCCGGCGTTCGCGTTCATCGACCCGTTCGGTGCGGGCGACTTGCCAGAGGTTCTGTCAACGCCGCTGCTCGCGATTCCACGTTGCGAAGTCCTCGTCTACGTCCCGATCGGGTTCCTCGCGCGGTTCGCGGAGACTCCTGAGTTCGAGCCGATCATGGAGAGTCTCTACGGAGGAGGCGAATGGCGAGCCGTGACGCACGCCGTCACCTTCGAGGAGAAGAAGAGGATCCTCCACGACCTCTTCCTAAAGGCCCTCCAGGCGCGCGTTTCGCTCGTCCGGTCGTTTGAGATCACGCGGGCACACGAAGCGGGCGGGAACACCTACTACCTGTTCTTCGGCACCGACAATCCGCTCGGGATGACGCGGATGAAAGACGCGATGTGGAAGGTCGACCCGGCGGCAGGGCAGGCGTTCAAGGACTCAACGCTGATCGACCATCCGGTGCTCTTCGAGCAGAAGCCCGACTTCAGCCGGCTCCAGGAGATGCTGCGCAACCACTTCGGGAATCGCTGGTTCACGATCGAGGAGGCAGAGCAGTACACGCTGCGCGAGACGCCGTTCCGCCACAACGCCCATCTCAGGACTCCGCTATTCGCCCCGGCCGAGAAGAGCGGAGCGATCGAGGTCGTCCGCCCGGTGGGGAAGCGCGCGAGCTCGTTCACGGCAGGTACGCGGATCAGGTTCGCGAAGTCGGGGAGTGGTGAACTTGACGGATCTACCTAGGTCTTGCGAACATATGTTCGATGACAGCAAGAGCGCGCGAAGCCACCTTGCCTCTCTTCGTCAGTCCGACGGAGCCAACGATGGCGCGTAGCAGCGCGATCGAGTGGACGGACGCGACTTGGAACCCCTGGATGGGGTGCGAGCGGGTCAGCCCCGGCTGCGCGCATTGCTACATGTTCCGCGAGCAGCGCCAGTACGGTCACGATCCGACCGTCATTCGGCACTCGAAGACGAAGTTCGACGACCCGCTCCGATGGCCGAACCCGGGCTTCGTGTTCACATGCTCTTGGTCAGACTGGTTCCATCCTGCGGCGGACGCGTGGCGCGACGAAGCGTGGAGGATCGTGCGGGACACACCGCACCTTACGTATCAGATCCTCACAAAGCGCCCCGATCTGATCGAGGAACGGCTTCCGGGGGACTGGGGCGATGGATACCCGAACGTGTGGCTCGGGACCTCTGTCGAGAACAGCCGATTTACGTGGCGGGCCGAGGTCCTCCGCACGATCGCCGCGTCAATCAGGTTCATTTCGGCCGAGCCGCTCCTAGCCAGCCTGTTTGAAACGGGAGGCCGCCGGCAGCCCCTCGATCTCGAGGGGATCGACTGGCTGATCGTCGGCGGGGAGAGCGGACCGCGCGCACGTCCTATGGAGCTGTCCTGGGCGCGTGAGCTCGCGGACGCGTGTGACGCGACGGGCGTCGCGTTCTTCATGAAGCAGCTGGGCTCGGCCCTCGGCCGAACAGCCGGCGCCCGTGACCGGAAGGGCGGCGACCTGGCCGCATTTCCGCCGGATCTGCAGCGGCGAGAACTCCCGGAGTTTGGCGGCGTCGGCGCGCTGACGGCGACGACGTAGATCGCGTTTCCCGCCTCGAGGCCCGGACCGAGTTGACCGGCACGGCCTGCTTCGCCCCGATTTAGGCAGCATCAAGGCGCTGATCTTGTAACGACGACGACCGCTCAGTCCCGATCTCCCTCAACCTCGACCGGCCAGCATCCTCAGCTTCGGAGCGGGGCAACCTGCCCAGGCGGCTCCTAATGGCTCTCGAAGCACGCGGCTCCGCGTAGATGAGTCGGCTACGAGGCGGTCGCGGTTGGGTCGGCCACGCGGCTGTCCTGAGGGCTTCCCGGCTTGAACGCCTTCGCGAGCCGGTTCGCTGCGTCCTTCCGTGGTCTGTAGTGGGTGTAGCGGGCAGTCGTCCGCGCGTCGGCGTGGCCCATCCACTCCTGCAACTCGCGGTCGCTCTCCGCGGACGCCCGACCGTGCGTACCGAACGTGTGGCGGAGGTCGTGGAGCCTGAGCGGCCGCAGCTTCGCGCGCTCCTGGGCGGTCTTGTATCGGCGGCGTAGGGCGGACCCGTCGAGCCACCGGCCCGACGTCGTTCGGGAAGACAAGGTCGTCGTCGCCGACGAACGCCTCGCGCTGGAGGACCCGCGCGAGAGCGGTAGAGACCTGCGGAACCATCGGCACCGAGCGGCCCTTCCCACTCTTCGGCGAACCGATGCCCTCGATCGGATCGACGGACTGCTGGACTCTGATCGTGTCGGCCGTCGAAGTCGACGTCGCGGACGCGGAGGGCGAGTACCTCGCCAAGCCGCATCCCTGTCAGCGCTGCCGTGAGGTAGATCGCGCTGTCGCGCTCGCCGCGCGTCCTCTTCTCGGGCTCCTCCTCGTCAGCTGCCGCGCGCACAAGCGCATGAAGCTCCTCGACCGAGTAGAAGTCGAACCGGCCGGCGTCGTACCGTTCGCGGAGGGGCTTCACGCCGGCTGCGGCGTTCGACGCGAGGTTAAACGGCGGTTGGGCGGCTGCGGCGAGGATGCCGTGCATCACCGCGACGCACTTGACGGCCATCCGTCTAGTCAGCTTCACACGCTCGACGCCGTCCTCGTCCTTGTACGGAGTCATCTGTGACGTCCGCCACGCCTCGATCGCGTGCGTGGTGACCTCCTCGAGCCTCAGGTCGCCGAACGGGGCGCGCGCCTCGACCACCTCGCCCGACACAGGGTCGAGATCAACACCGAGATGCGCTGACAACGCGGAACGGTAGTCCCGCCTCGTAGCCGGCTTCCATGCCTGCACCGTGCATCCCGCGCGATACCAGGCGGAAGCGGCGTCCGCGAAGGTCGAGGCCGCGTCCGCACTCGGAATCCCGATGCCTCGTCGGAGGTCGACGAGGAGTGCGTCGAGCCACGCTTCCGCTGTCTTCCGCGTGTACGCACCGTCAGGGGGCCGGCCGCGCCCCGTCCACGCCGCCCCGATCTTGACTTCAGTCTGCTTCGTAACGATGCTCCCGTCGGCGAGCCGCACAGGTCCGCGGTACTTGGCGTACCAGGTGGAAGTCCGCTTCCCCTGACGAAGGCGTACATGCCCGCTGATCATCCGGTTAGGGCGCGAATGCATCGCGTTCATACCTCTTGGTGCCCTGCCTCCTCGCAGCTCGTCGCAGCGCTCAGGTTCCTGGCCGACGACTCGATGGTAGCGGGTTGCCCAGGAACTTTCTCCCGAACTTTCTCCCCACTCACCCTATTTCAGACTCACCAAGTCTCATCTTGCCAGAGCGATTTGGCTCAGTTCCACGTCCGCCGAGTGCGACTCGCGCCATCTTCGACTGATTGCCATGCAGAAGGTCGAGGGTTCGAGCCCCTTCATCCGCTCTCACGAAAGCCCCGGAAACGGGGCTTTTTTGTCGCGAGGGTTGAAGACAGTCCGAGCCGCTCGGGCGCAATAGTCAGGATCTAGTCAGGATCGGGGCCTCGCAGTGCCGCAAATCACGCCCCGACTGACCTCTCAACGAGTCAGCCGGTCGGAGCGCTCGCTGCTCGTCATGGTGAGCTGGACGACCAAGCGCAACTCGCGCTCACCGAGCAGCGGCTCTGTGCTCCTCACGATTCCGGAGCGGCCGCCGATCGCAACCCTTTCTCCAACCACGAGGGCACGTTCACTGCTCATGTGCCCCGTCGCGATCAGTTCGTCGCTACGTCTCAGTTCGTAGCGGTAGTCAGGCACGGGAGATCACATCTGAATGTGGAGCGGCACCGGCATGGCGATGGCGGCGCGAGGTAGGCGAGACGCTTTTCGCTTCGGTCTCGTGCCGCACCCCCGTAAGACGCTTGTCCATCCGTTTCTGTCTTCGCTCTGACCGACCCATTCCCCTTGTCGGTCGCTTGACCGACGGCCACGGCGACTAACGCAACATGACCAATGGAGTCCCGTGATCGACACCGGTAAGCGAGGCACTCCGACTTGTCTTGATTGCCTCTCACTCATCGAGGAGTGACGCGGAGGTATCGAGGCGGTAACGACGAACGGCCTGTCACGCCGGAGGTCGCGGGTTCGAGTCCCGTCGCTCCAGCTGTCTGGGGCTTTCTCGTTTCTTGGAGCTTGCAGTCGCTCCAGCTTGCTCGGATTGGAAACGGGTTTGGAAACGGCGCGTTGAATCGGAGAGGGTCCGGTTAGCGGAGGGCCGTCGTAGTCAGCCCGTTACAGGCCCCTGATCTGGGATCAACCTGGGATGGGTGCGACGGAGTCTTGCTGAGAGGCCGTGAACACGTGTCACAACCGTGTTCACGGCCCCTGTGACGGACGAGAGTGACGACTCAGCAGCCCATGTGGCGGATCGGGTCGCAGATGCCGCCGTCGCGCATGATGATTCCGTTCGACTTCGCGCTCGTGGTCTGGCTGGCCGACGGCGTCTTGACCGCATAGCCGGAAACCATGGTGTTCTCCAGAGTCGACGCACCGGCGGAGGAAGCGCCCCCCGAGATGGCGAGTGCGGTGAGGGCAGTGAGAATGGTGAGCCTGCGGGTCATCGTGAGCCTCCTTTGTGGTGCTGGTTGCCTGCTTGTCCCTCTTAGAGACACCGACTCGGGTGCGGCCATTCCCTACGGTGGACCGAGAGTCGCAACTGGGCACGACCAGAGGTGACGAAAGCCGCGTGGATGCAGGGCTTATCGCTCGATCGCCGCCGAGCCGTTGCACGCCGTATCGTCGAGTTACAGGGCCCTGGCCTGGGACAACAAACCTGGGACGGCTCGGGCGCTCGGAGGGCGGTCCGTGTCGAGGCCCCGGTGCCTGTCACTCGATGGCGGGGGTGGGTGTCAGCCGAGAGGGCGCTGGCGCAGGCCATCGCCACCGGCGTGGGTCACAGGATCGAGACGTGGACTTTGCTGGCGGTTGAAGTTACGCTCGCACGCATGCGTCGGCGTGTCGTCCCTGCCGCGATTTCTGTGCTCCTCTTCGGCGGTGTATTTGGCTGGTCCGCAGATGCGATGGCGCAGTCACAGCGGTGCGGTGTCGTCGCAGGCCCTGACTGGAAGAACTCTCTCGGTCTGTCTGGATCGACCTACACGGTGACCAGCGTCGGCACGAACGAGGCCGCGACATGCGCACTTGCTCTTCCGTTCGTTCGGGTAATCGTGAAGCTGAACTGGGTGGTGGCGCAAGCGCGTGCGCCCAGGCTGCTCAAGGGGTGGACGTGCCGGATTCGGCGCGCGCATGGCGTCTACGGGAACGCCCCGAACGCGGTCACCGGCGCTTGTAAGCGCAACGTCGCCTACCCGATGCTGTTCGGCTGGGCCGAGGGCAAGTAACAGTTCATGGGGCACGCGTGCGGCTTGCTCAATAGCTGCGAGCCTCGGTTCAGGCGTAGGGCGTACGGATCGAGGTTCCGGCGCAGTCGTAACTCGAAGGGGTGCAGCTCCGGGATCGCCGAGCCGCTACTACCGTTTCCGACCCGTTTCCAAACGGACCAGACTCACGTGGGGATGCGGGTTTGCGGGGCGAGCGCCCACTGCCCCAGTAGGCGGTCAGCGTCGCTCCGACCGGCGATCCGGCAAGTCGTCTTACCGCAGCAGACGGTGGACGATCACGCGCAGCGAGATTTGCTGTGTGGAACTCCTCTATCACGTCCTGTCGTGTATTGAAGTCACCGGAGCACGGTCCGATTGCGGCTCTTCGCGGAGACGCAAGCTCGGTTGCGCGTCGCGGGCCAGGGGCTGGCGGCGATCGGGACACACCGTCCCTGCGAGCGCCTAGACTTGACATGAATGAGAACGCCTCTCAGCAACCCAGCCGCCGCGCCGAGCGTCTGGCCCGCCCGCTAGAGCTGGCGCTCCGGCAAGCAGCCGACGGGACGCATCCCTCGCGGCAACGGACCGGCCAGAGTGAAGGGCGCCGCACAAGGGCCGAGGTGCCCGCCGGCATCCAGGCGGCGACGGAGGCACGCACGAGAACCTGGCTCGCTCACCCTCAGAGCGTCCTCAGGGAGATCCAAGCGGAGCCGCTCGACGAGCCGTAACCCTTGGGCGCGGGGCCCGCGGAAGGGGCGAACTGGTTCGGGCACATACGAGTCCTCTGCACCACCCGGGGGCCGGGGGGAGGGGGCGAACGGCGCGAATGACGAGACTGCTGTACGGTCTGCGAGATGATCGATGGGTCCATTCTTCACAGATGGCTAACCCGGGGTCGTATAGCGTCGACACCAACCGCGACGGAAGGGGTTTCTGTGAGAAGGATCTCGCTGTGTCTTCTCTTGGCGGTGACGGTGGCTGCCCTGGTCGGGTCGACTGCTGCGTTGGCGGGGCCTAGCGCGACGAAGCTGCTATCTCACGTGACTGTCATCGCCGGAAAGCCGAGCGAGTTTGGCTTCATGGTGTCGCCCAGAACCGCGAAGCGGGGGATCATCGTGTTCAAGATCGCCAACCAGGGTCAGCTTCCGCACACCTTCAAGCTGTGCTCGGGACGGAACAGGCCGCTCGTCAACTCGTGCACGGGTAGGTCGACCGCGCAAATCAGCCCTGGTCAGTCGGCGACGCTGAGGGTAACGGTTCTGCTGAAAGGCTCGTACGAGTACCTCTGCACCGTGCCCGGTCACGCCGCCGGCGGGATGAAGGGCATCCTCAAAGTGACCTGAGCCTCTCTACAGCGTGCGCCGGCGTAAGCAGGCCGCGAAGCCCCGGCGCCCCTGAAGCTCAGCGCGCCTCGTCCGCCCGCCCGGCTCGAGCTGTTTGCACGCCTGTTAGGGACAGACACCGGCTCCCGAATCGTCGAACCGTCAAAGCACCGCTCGTCGGCCTGCGCTCGGCGCCACATCGAAGGCGATCAAGTCCAAGACGTCCGGGCATATCAAGGGGTTAGCTGCGCGAGAGACTCCACCGCAGAACCCTGCGTCACTGACGTCTAGCACTCGCACGCCGAAGCTCTGGAACGTTCCGAAGATCGCAGCAGCCCTGGCCGCCGCCGAGAGACTCGCCCGGCAGCTCGAGCCCCGCGCTGTGGCAGGCAGCGACCGGGGCGGCTCCCTCGGGCGCAGACACGCCGGCACGAGCGAAACCAAGGCGTTCGAGGGTTGAGGTGCTCGCCGGCGTCAAAGCGGCCAGTGAGGCACGCACGCAAGCTCGTCTCCGCTACCTGGAGAGCGAGTTCGATCGCATCGAAGCTGACCCTGACGCCGACGCCTAGACGCAGCGCAGACCTCGTGATCGGGACGGCCGACGGGAAGCCCGTAGCCGAGCGCAACCTACGGCGGGCGCTCGACGAGGCGAAGGCCGCAGCGGCTCTCGACGGCGGCGAGGACCGTCTCTCGTGGCACAGCTTGCGACACTCGTTCGCGTCGATGCTCGCGACCGACCTCGAGCTTCCGGCGCCGACGCTCGCGCGCCTCACGGGTCACGCTGACGCGGGGTTCACCCTCCGGGTGTACGCACGCGACGGCCGCGACGAGGCGGTGGTCGTCGAGGACGTGCTCGCTCGCGCGAGCGGGGCGGGAGTCGGGGCGTAGTCAGGTTCCTAGTCAGGTCCGGTCGTCGCCTGGGTGCGCCCCGTGGCGGTTGGCCTGCCACAGGAGGCGTGCAGCCGAGCGGGTTCGGCGGGGCGAGTCGGTTGCTGGCGGCTCGCGCGGTTTCCTTGCCATGCAGAAGGTCGAGGGTTCGAGCCCCTTCATCCGCTCTCTCTCACGAAAGCCCCGCTCCGGCGGGTTTTCGTCGCTGCAAATCCCTTGAGACTGAACGGCAGCCGGTTCGTAGGTTTTGGTCAGCCTTCGCGATCTACCAGGCGTCGAGGGCTTCTCCGCCGACATCGGCGAATAGCTGCGCGAGAGACTCCACCGCAGTGAGTCTCTCGCGCAGTGAGCGCGAGCCCCGGGCAGCCCCAGCTACCTCAGGGGGCACCATTGCCAGCGAGGCCGGCTCAGGCGCAGGACTCGCACGAATCACGGTAGGTTCGGGCGACTGAGCCGTACAGGACACGATTGGGTCATTCCGACTCGGCGTCTCACGCGACAGTGCGCGCCGTCCCGGGGCCGCGGGGCGTCAGGGAGGCGCCGGCTACGAACGCCGGAGTGTGCGAGGCCCCGTCACGCTGCGGCGTCGTGCCAGAGCCCCGCATCCCGATGCTAGTCCCGTCCCAGACTATTCGGCGGGTCGGCAGCTACAAGCTCGCGGCATGGTTGATCGGGCGCGTTTTGCGGAGACCAGGTCGGCGAGTCGATCCTGGTGGGTGCCGTTGCCACCCCGGCGCGCATAAAGCAGCGGATTTGCGGGTAGTTCACCTGCCATGTCTGTGGCGAGGAGCTTGTGGGCTTCAGTTCAGGGCGATCCCGTCTTCATGAGGCGAGTGAACGGCTGGTTGACCGTCTTCTGGCTCGCGATGATTCCCGTCTCGTTTGCGTTTGGCTGGCTGAGCAGCGTCACCTACGTGTCGGCGCTCTCCTTGTGGGCGCTCGTTTCGGCCCACTGGTCGACCTGGCAGGCCGCACGAGTCGAAGTCCGCCAGCAACAGCAGGAGGACAGGTCTGAACAGCACCCGGTCGAGGACCGTGTCGTGGACAAGCTCCTCACTGAAACCAGCCTCGAACCGACCCCGTAACCAGAACAGGGCTCGAGGTGAGCAACGGGGGAGGCCCGTCGCGTTCTTCGAGCCTCCCCCGTGATGCCCGGTTCGTCACACCGAGCCGAGTAACTTGTCGCTGGCGCGGTCACGACTGAGTCAGACTGCGGTGCACTCCCCGATCTTGTTACCGCTCACCGAATTGATCGATCCCCCACTGTCGCCGAGTTGCGCGGCCGGATCGTTTCCGTGGCAGATCAGATTTCCGCCGACTGTGTCGGTCGCCACCTCGGTCGAGTCTGAGTCAGGCCCGGGCGCGAAGCCGCTGCAGTGATTCGCCGGGTTCGGATCGTTGTCGTCGCAGCCCAGAGGTGTCTGGTGGGTCACGCTCGCGTTGTTGGACAGGTTGAGGTTTCCGCCGACCACGTCACGGATAGCGCCGATCCAGCCGCCCTGCCAACCTTGCATGATCAGGTTCCCGTCGATCGTGTCGTCCTTGGTCGGGAAGTTCAGGAACTGGCTCGTCCCCGGGCCACCGCCGTTGGAGATCACGTTGCCATGAACGGTGATCCCGCTGAGATAGAGGTCCAGCGGCTGATTCGCGTTGATGCTCCCGTTCACCACCGTGTTGGTCTTGATGCCGGGGGGACCGTAGTTTCCGAGGCCGAGAACCGCGCCCTTTCCCACCTTCACGTTGCCGTTGATGGTCACGTTCGCAGACTTGAACGGGACCTGCGACGCGTGGCTGTTGAGAACGGCACCGTCGGCGATGGTCAGCTCGCCGTTGATCGTCACGTCGCCGTTGAAGCGGCAGACACCGGTGACGGTAACGCCGCTGTAACTTCCCGCCACGATGTCTCCACCAGAACAGGTGTAACCAGACTTACCCGCCAGGGCGTTGGAGCCGCCCACGACGAGCATGAGCGCAGCAGAGACAAACCCAAGCCATGTGATTTTTTTCAAGACTCTCCCTTTGTCGATCGAAGTTCGGTGGTCAGCGTCGCAAGAGACTTCTCACGAAGCAGCGGGAGACGCACCCCAGAGGAGACCGCCGTCGATTGCTGTTCCCCAAAACCCCGCCGAGCTGACTTACCCGCAGCCCTGCAGTATGGCAACTCTTGGTTGGTCGAGGTCGCACAACGAAGACGTAACTCGTCGACCCGCGAGTGTTCGCTGCGTCTCGGGGGCCCGAGCTCCGGAACGACTGGCTCCTTCTACTCCCCGCCTGCGCCTGGATTCCCGGCGTGAGCGATTGGACCGTCGCGATCGTCGCCGTGACCGCGTTCGTCCTCTTCTTCGCGGTCGTGTTCAGCCTGGTCGCCTTCCTCGGTTGGCGCGGGCTCAACCGCGACGACGACGACGACTGACTCACTCGCCGTTCAGATAGGCGAGCACCGCGAGCACGCGACGGTTGTCGGCGTCCGTCGGCGGCAGACGGAGCTTCGTGAAGATCCGGGCCACGTGCTTCTCGACCGCGCCGACGGTCACGACGAGCTGACCCGCGATCCCGCCGTTCGAGCGGCCCTCGGCCATGAGGGCGAGCACCTCGAGCTCGCGCGGGCTGAGGTCGTCGAGCGGGCCCGCCTTGCGCCCGGTGAGCAGCTGGGCGACAACCTGAGGGTCGAGCGCGGTGCCGCCGGCCGCGACGCGGCGCACCGCGTCGACGAACTCGTCGACCTCCATGATCCGATCCTTCAGCAGGTACCCGATCCCGCCGGTGCCCGAGGCGAGCAGCTCCGTGGCGTAGGCACTCTCGATGTACTGCGAGACGATGAGGACGCCCGTCTCCGGCGCGAGGCCGCGCAGCTCGATCGCGGCGCGAAGCCCCTCGTCGCGGAACGTCGGCGGGAGGCGGATGTCGACGATCGCGACCTCGGGCTTCTCGCGCAGCACCGCGTGGACGAGCGCGTCGCGATCCTCGACCGTCGCCACGACCTCGAAGCCGTTCTCGCCGAGGAGCCGGGCGAGGCCCGCCCGCAGGAGAAGCAGGTCCTCGGCGATCACCACGCGCACGGGATCACCGCCTCGACTCGCGTCGGGCCGCCGGCCGGGCTGGCCACGATCAGCTTTCCGTCGAGCGCCTCGACCCGCTGCCGGAGGCCGCGAAGGCCGCTTCCGGCCGGGTCGGCCCCGCCACAACCGTCGTCCGTGACCGCGACGACGAGCGCCTCGCCGTCCTCCTCGATCGAGATCGCGACCGTCTCCGCACCGGAGTGCTTCGCAGCGTTCGCGAGCGACTCGGCGACGACGAAGTACGCCGCCGTCTCGACGGCCGGAGCCGGCCGCCGCGGAAGGCCGGTCGAGATCCCCACGTCGAGCGGGGAGCGGTGGGCGAGCGCCGAGAGCGCCGCCTCGAGCCCACGGTCGGCGAGCACGGGCGGGTGGATCCCGCGCGCCAGGTCGCGCAGCTCCTCGAGCGCCTCGTGCGCGCCCTGTCGCGCCTCGGCGAGGAGCTCCTGGGCCGCCGCCGGATCCGAGCCGAGCTTCTGCTCGGCCATCCCGAGGCTGATCCCGAGCGCGACGAGCCGTGCCTGCGCCCCGTCGTGAAGGTCGCGCTCGATGCGGCGGAGCTCTGTGTCCTGCGCGTCCACCGCTCCGGCGCGGGTCGACTCGAGCTCGGCGATCCGGCGGGCGCCCCCGGCCCAGCGCAGGTAGAGGTAGTGGGCCGCGAGCACGATCGAGAAGCCGAGGATCGCCCACACGGGCCAGAAGTAACCGAGCCCGGACGCGGCCCAGACGCCGACCACGAACACGCTGAGCGCGGCCGCGATGCCCGCTTCGATCGCGATCGCCGTCGTGAGGCGCCGCTCGCGGATCGGTTCGCCGTGGTCGAGGGCGGCCACGACGCTCCCGTGCATCGCGACGAGCAGCCCGAGCGCGAGCATCACCCACTTCGGCCAGAACGTCGAGCTGTCCGCAGCGGCCCACACGATCACGCAGAGCGCCGCCACCGCGCCGGCGGCGCCCGCGACCACCTTCAGCCCGAGGTGCCTGCTCGCGCGCGCAGCGTCGTCGGAGACCGCCGGCGCGTTTCCCCGGAGCAGCGAGACGGCGAGCAGGCGGCAGAGCGATGCGAGCGGCCCCAGCAGGTAGACGCCGAGCGCCGCCGCGGCGAGCCCTGCGGGCACGAAGAGAAGCGCGCGACCGATCGAGTCCGCGTGCCAGGAGCCGAGCTCCGGCGGGTTCCACCGGTAGTAGACGGGAACCGCGAGAGCGCCGACGCCGGCGGCGAGGATCGTCAGCTCGCAGACTGCGAGCGCGCCCCTGAGCACGAAGCCCTGGAGGAGGTAGGCCTGCTGGCGCCAGAAGGAGCCGTCCCGCGCGACGCCCTCGGCCCGGCTCCAGAATCCGCGGCCCGCCGGGGACAGCGTCGGCGGCTCGAGCGTCGTGCCCAGGAGCGCGTTCGCGAGCCGCGCCTCGAGCCAGGCGACGCCGCCCAGAGCGGCGCGGAAGCCGACGAGCGCCGGCACGACGAGCGGCGTGATCGCAAGCAGGCCGACGACGAGCCAGCCCGCGAGCAGGACAGCCGCGCCCGCGACGCCGAGCGGGACTCCGGCGATCAGATAGAGGAGGGCACGGCCGCGTCTTTCCATGCGGCCAGTCTCGCCGATCGAACGGCTTGCGGCCGATGGGCCCAGCCGCAGCCTCACGGTGCGGGTGTCCCCCCTTCGCAGGCTGCGTTCCATTCCCGGATGACGGGCCGATCATGCTCGTGGCCGAGCACGCTGATGGTGGCGGGGTCGAGCGCGAGCACGGCGCCCGCCGACGGCTCGAGCCGCGCCCACCGCGCCGCGAAGACACGCAGGAAATGGCCGTGGGAGAACACGGCGGCGTCCCCGGGCACCGAGCGGAGGTCGGCCAGGACGCGGTCGGCCCTCGCGCTCACCTCGGCGATCGTCTCCCCGCCCGGGACCTCACCGGTCCAGATCGTCCAGCCGGGGTGCTCGACGCGGATCTCTGCCGTCGTCAGCCCTTCGTAGGCTCCGTAGTCCCACTCGCGCAGGTCGTCGCCGACACGCGCCTCCTCGCCGAGGCCCGCGAGGCGGCAGGACTCGAGCGCACGCGACGACGGGCTGCAGAGCACGCGCGAGAACCGGTGCCCGGCGAGCTTCGCGCCGACCGCCCGTGCCTCGCGGCGTCCGCGCTCGGTCAGCGGGACGTCGGTGCGGCCGGTGTGACGGCGCGCGCGGCTCCACTCCGTCTCGCCGTGACGGACGAGAACGACGTCGAACGGGGGATCCCCCCTCAGAGCAGCTCGTCGGTGAGCGGCCCGAGCGAGTGAGCCGTCGGCTCGAGCTCGCCGGCGCTCAGGCCGTCGCGGACGCGCTCGGCGAGGTGGCGCGCCTCGGTGACCTGCTCTGCGTCGAGGATCGTGTCGAGCACGGCGACGACGCTCCTCCCGATGCGCACCTCGAGCACGACGGTGTTCATGTCCTTGTCCGCGATGTAGGGGTCTTCCGCGAGGCCGACCCGGATCGTCACCTCGCCCCCGCCCGGCAGGTGCGCCTTCTCGTGGACCGGATTCCCGTGCAGGCTCACAGCGGGGGTTCTACACGATCTGACTGCCGCCGCTGATCGCAGCGATCACGTCGAGCCGCGAGCCTGCCCGAAGTATCGTGTCGAGCTGGGCCGGCTCCCCGTCGACGTAGACGCGAATATGCGAGCGGAGCTCCGGGCCTGGATGGCAGAGGCGGTCGCGCAGTCCCGGATAGAGGTGGTCGAGCTCGTCGATCGCCCCGGCCGGCGTCGTCGCGTCGATCTCGACGCGCCGGGGCAGGCCGGCGAAGAGCGGTGTCAGTGTCGGTGGTAGACGGACATCGGCCACGGCCTAGTCCACCCTCGCGACCTCGACCGACCAGATCGACGGCAGGTAGCTCGCGATCTCGTTCCAGCTCTCGCCCTCGTCGGCGCTCCCGAACAGCTGGCCCGTGCTCGTGCCGAAATAGACGCCGGGCACGTCGTCGTCGTCGATCGTCATCGCCGCCCGGAGCACTCCGAGGTGCGCGTTCTGCTGCGGCAGCCCCTTCGTGAGCCTCCGCCACGTCGAGCCCGCGTCACTCGTGCGCCACACGGCCGCCCGGCCGTCGGGCATCGTCCGCGAGTGGAGCGGATCGAGCGGGATCACGTAGAAGCTGTCGCGGTCGTGCGGGTGCGCTGCGGCGGCGAACCCGAACTCGCTCGGCAGGCCCTCGGTGATCTCCTGCCACGACCGTCCGAGGTCGTCGCTGCGATGCATCCCGACATGGTTCTGCTGATAGAGCCGGTCGGGGTCGGCGGGCGAGCGCACGAGGCGGTGCACGCAGAAGCCGATCTCCTCGTGCGGGCGCGGCCAGTCGGCTCGCAGCCCGCGGTTTCGCGGCGTCCAGCTCTCGCCCCCGTCGCCCGTCTCGAAGAACCCGACTCCCTGCACGATCGCCCAGAACCGGCTCGCGTCGTCGGGATCGGTCATCAGCGCGGAGATGCCCAGGTGGCCCGGCGGCTGGTTCGCGGGGTCGTCCCACTCCTCGCGCCCGGGCTGGCCCTCGAGGGTCGTCACCTTCGACCACTTCCGCCCGCCGTCGGTGCTCTCCCAGATCCCCGCCGCCTCGGCACCGACGAGGACGCGCCCGTGGCCCGCCGCAAGGCTCGCGACCTTCGAGATCTTGCGGTCGTCCTCGTGCGCGAGCCCGTCGCTCGAGTGCTCCCACGTCTCGCCGCGATCCGAGCTGCGCCAGACGGCCGAGCCGTGCCACTCGCTCGCGGCGGCCGCATAGATCGTGTCCGTCGGCGCGTCGTGGATCGCGTGGTAGACGGGCCAGCTCTCGCAGAACGGGCCCCGGAGCTCCCAGTCGCGGCGATTCTCACTCTCCGCCAGGAACGCCCCCTTGCGCGTCCCGATCACCAGCAGGGTCCTCGTCATTCCGGTCTCACCTCCGTGTCCTGGGCATGAGTCAACCTACTTGACTACTGCCGCGCCGGAAACTCATCGGCCGGGCCTGGAGCGCTACTCCGCGCGGCGGAGAAGCGCGGGCTTCGGAAGCTGGCCCTCGATCCAGAGCGCTGCGATCCCGGCGCGCGGGAGGCCGAAACGGCGCTCGTACATGAAGTAGCGCGGCTCCCAGCGCGGGAAGAACTTGGCGTTGAAGCGGTACAGCCGCTCGATCTGGAACCAGGTGTCGCCGAGGGCGATCGCCTTGCCGGCGGCGCGCTCGAGGAGCCCGTCGGGCTCGCGGACGAGGCGGGCGAAGGCGGCGAAGTTGAGCGACACCTCGCCGACGCCGCGGTCGCGGAGAAGCTCGATCGAACGGGCGATCATGAACTCCGTCATCCCGTTCGGCGTGCCGAGTCGGCGGCGCATCAGCGACAGCGACTGCAGGTCGCGGCCACGCGCCGGGACGAACTGGAGGAAGCCGCCGACCGAGCCGTCCGCGCTCCGGGCGACCAGGACGAGGGTCCCGCCGCAGTGGGGGTTGCGGAGCGAGTCCATCGCCATGCTGAAGCCGCGCTCCGTAGCGCCGTCGCGCCAGTCCTCCGCGACCTCCTCGAGCTCCTCGAGCACGTCGGCCCCGAGCGTACCGAGCTCGGCCAGCTCGGCCCGGTAGCCGGCCTTCTGGAGCCGCGACACCGACTGGCGGACCTTGCGGACGGCACGGCCCTCCAGCGAGAACTCGGTGGTGTCCACGATCGCCTCGTCCCCGAGGTAGAGGGCGCGGAGCCCGGCCTGCTCGAACACCTCACGGCCCTCGGAGCTCACCCCGAGCGCGGCCAGCCGCAGCGACCGCTCCTCGGCGAACCGGATCGCCTCCCTGAGCAGCCCGGCGACGGCGTCCGGCTCGCCGACGGGGTCACCCGAGACGACGAGGACCCCGCTCTCGACGCGGTAGCCCAGGAACGCGGTGCGCTCCGGGTTGAAGAGGTAGTGCTTGTCGGCGCGCAGCTTGAAGAACGAGAGCGTGTCCTTCCCGTGCGTGGCGACGATCTGCGCGGCGGCGCGGCGAACCTCGGGATCCGGGAGATCGCGCGGCGCGGCGAGAGGGCGGAAGAGCAGCCACGCGGCGGTGACGAGAGCCGTCAGCGAGATCAGCTCGACGGCGAGCCCGGT
The DNA here is from genome assembly GCA_963836925.1 of uncultured Actinomycetes bacterium. Classification (GTDB taxonomy): domain Bacteria; phylum Actinomycetota; class Thermoleophilia; order Gaiellales; family Gaiellaceae; genus PALSA-600. The sequence goes on along the minus strand of CAWILJ010000006.1, from coordinate 141,149 downwards.
CCGCGCGAGCTCGTCGTGGAACCCGAACGGACCCGGTTGCCAGAGGAGCAGGTCGGCGGTCTCGCGGATCACCGCTCCGGTCGACTCGGCGTGCGGGGCCGCGAACGCGACGACGGCAAGTGCGGCCGCGAACGCCGCCAGGAGCAGCATCGGGACGAGGACGAGCGCGGACCGGAAGGTCCCCGGCTCGTGCCGCGCCGTGAAGGACCGCCGGCTCGCGAGGAGGAGCGTGGCACAGCCGAGCGTCAGCGCCGCCTCCTCGAAGTCGAGCCCCTTCAGGACGTCGAACACGGTCAGCGCGAGCAGCAACGCGACCGCGAGGTGGAGCGCGCCCTGCCGTCGCCGGTACAGGTAGTAGGCCGTGAGGATCAGCGCCGTCGACGCGGGGACCGCGAGCGCGTGGGCGTTCCTCATCACCGACAGCGGCTCGAGGTGCATGAGCTCGCGGCCGCGCCACTTCACGTTCGGCGTGACCGCCGAGAGCAGGTCGACGAGACCCACGGCGGCAGTGGCGACCGCGGCGACGACCGGGATGTCGTCGAGATGGCGGCCGGGGCGGAGCGGCGGCGGCCGGCGGTGGACGAACAGGCGCCAGGCTGCGGTGTCGCGGCCGTGGCGGGTGAGGTCCGGCCAGTCCTTGACGACGAGCCAGGCGCCCAGGATCACGGCGACGAGCGCGGTGCCGGGGCCGATCACGCCGAGCAGCGCCGCGGCGACCGACCCGGGGATCACGAGCAGCCCCAGGTGCCATTCGTGGATACGCCGCCCGAGGATGAAGACGCGAGGCCCGAGGGAATGCTGCTCGAGCCTCAGCATCGATGATGCTTGTTCGCCGCTTCCAAGCAACTCGATGATGCCTGGCCCGGAGGTCGCGACGTTTGAGCTTGCGTTACGGCGTCTGACACCATTGCCGAGGTGACGGCTGCCGATCTCGACCCGTCTCGGCGGCTCGTCCCCCGCCGGATCGCCGGGACGCTGGGTCTCATCGCCGTCCTCCTCGTCCCGTGGACGCTCTGGCTGACGTTCACGCTGCCGACACGTCACCTGGCCCATCACTACCGCCTCGCCTGGGTCGGGTTCGACATCTTCCTCGCGATCGCGTTCGGGGCGACCGCCCTCGCCGCGCTCCGCGCCTCGGAGTGGCTGCAGCCGCTCGCGGCGCTCACCGGGACGATGCTTCTCTGCGACGCGTGGTTCGACGTCGTCACCTCCGCCGGGGGCGACGAGTTGGGGTGGGCCGTGCTCGAGGCGCTGTTCGTCGAGCTGCCGATCGCCGCTCTGTGCGGGTGGATCGTGGTCGACACGAAGCGCTTCCACGACGCGGTCCTGCGGAGCACACGCGGCGCAGGGCGTCGGATCCCCCGCTGATCCGAACGCCAGAATGGCCATCACCGAGGCAGAAGGTCGTCGGGATGCGCTCGCCAAGGCTACGACAGGCGGCCGAGGGGGCCGACTCCGAACATCAACAAGTCCCTCACAACCCCTGATCGCGGAGGCGACCGTGCTCGCGGCGATCACGCACTAGCGGGGACCCCCGGCCCCGGGGAGGGCGTCGAGCCCTCCCCGGACGAGGGGTTGCGTCTTCGTCCGGGAGGGGTACCCTGGCGCGGATGGGGCGGGTGCTCGTCGGCGCCGTGGTGGGCGCAGTCCTTCTCTGGCCGGCAGCCGCGGGGGCGCTCGAGGCGCCGTCGGCCTCGCAGGTCCGCCTGCACCGCTTCAACTCCTGCCCGGCGCTCGTCTCCTACGCCCGGACGCACCTGAGGGTGACGCACGGCTACCCGGAGCCTCCGATCGTCGCGCTCGCCGGGACGGCCGCCACCTCGAGCGGGACGCCCAAGGGCAACGTCGGGACGGTGGCCCCCGCCGCGTCCGCCGCGACCGCCGCCGGCTCCGGCCCGACGACATCGCCGAGCTACTCGACCACGAACAACCAGGAGGTCGGGGTCGACGAGCCCGACCTTGCCAAGACCGACGGGGCCACGATCTTTGCGATCGCCCAGGGGAAGCTCCGGGCGATCGCCGCGGGCGGTGCCGATCCGAAGCTCGTCGGATCGCTCGACCTCGGCGCCGGGGGCGGCTACGGCGCGCAGCTCCTTCTGCACGGAAAGCGCGTGATCGTCATCTCCGGGCAGACCCGGGTCCCGATCCTGCCGCAGCCGCTCGCCGCAGGGGCGCCGGCGTCGGTCCGCTCGTCGCCGTACTTCGTGGGCGGCTCGACCACGACGCTCACCGAGGTCGACGTCAGCGATCCGTCGGCCATGAAGGCGACGCAGACGATGACCGTCGACGGGCGGTTCGTCGACGCCCGCCAGTCCGGCACGAGCGCGCGGATCGTGATCGCCTCGGCGCCTTCGGCGATCCTCCAGCCGCAGCTCGCCGGCGCGTCGAAGGGGTGGGTGCCGACATGGGACTTTCGCGACGTCCGCACCGGGCGACGGTTCACCCGGCCGGTCGCGAGCTGCGACACGATCCGCCGGCCCGTCGACTTCTCCGGCCTCGGGATGCTCTCGATCGTCACCGTGAACTTCGACAAGGGCCTCGGCGCCGCGCACTCCGACTCGCTGATGGCCGACGCCCAGATCGTCTACGGATCGACCCGGAACCTCTACGTCGCGACCCAGAAGTGGGTCAGCCCGGCGCTGCCGGTGACCGGGGTGCCGACGTCGCAGACGACGGTGATCGACCAGTTCGACGTGAGCAATCCCGACGCGACCACGTTCGTCGCGAGCGGCGAGGTGCCCGGCTACCTGCTGAATCAGTTCTCGCTCTCCGAGCTCGACGGCAACCTGCGTGTCGCGAGCACGAGCCGCCCGATCTGGTGGGGCGGCATCGCGGCGGGGAGCAGCTTCGTCCCGCCGCAGAGCCAGAGCTACGTCACGGTGCTGCAGGCCAGGGACGGAGTGCTGGCGCCGGTCGGACAGGTCTCGGGGCTCGGGCAGGGGGAGCAGATCTACTCGGTGCGGTTCGTCGACGACACGGGCTACGTCGTCACCTTCCGCCAGGTCGATCCTCTCTACACGATCGATCTCTCGACGCCGACGTCGCCGAAGGTCGTCGGGAAGCTCGAGCTCGAGGGCTACTCGGCCTATCTGCACCCCCTCGGCGACGGGCTCCTGCTCGGCGTCGGCGTCGACGTCTCGAGCGACACGAACGAGCCCAGCGGGGCGCAGGTCGAGTTGTTCGACGTGTCCGACGCCGCGAGTCCTAAGCTGCTCGGGAAGACGTCGCTCGGAGCCGGCTCCTCGACGCAGGCGACCTACGACCATCACGCCTTCCTGTACTGGGCGCCGGCCGGCCTCGCGGTGCTGCCGATGCAGGGCGCTTTCTCGACCACGAGCCCGCAGTCGTTCAACGGCGCGGTGGCGTTCCACCTCTCGCGGGCAGGCGGGATCGGCGCGCTGACGCCGATCGCACAGGACCCGGTGACCGGGGCGGCTCCGTCGATCGAGCGCGCGATCGTGATCGGCCAGACGCTCTACACGCTGTCGGACTCGGGGATCATGGCCTCGAGCCTCTCGTCGCTCGCCCGTCAGGCGTTCCTCGCGTTCCCGACCTCGTAGCCCTCGCGCGTAGAGTCGGCCGGCGATGGCCGGAGACCGAGAGACCGAGGCGCTCCCCTGGGCGAGACCTCGGCACGAGGTGCTGCTCCTCGCCCTCGTCGCGCTCGTCGCCCTGAGCCCGCTCTATCCGGTCAACGACGGCCAGGATGTCTCGCGCGTGTGCCTCGCCGAGGCCCTCGTGCACGCGCGGGTCAGCGCAGACGGGTGCCTGGTGGCACCGCTCGCGGTCGACCGGTCGAGCTACGCGGGCCACTTCTACTCGGACAAGGCGCCCGGAATGTCGGTGCTCGAGGCTCCGACCGCCGCCGCCGTGAGACTCGGCGCGCCGGCGCGCTGGCCGAACTGGAGCGTGCGCCTCTGGGCGGTGCGGATCCTCGCGAGCGGCCTCGCATTCGTGCTCGCCGCGTTCCTCGTCGGCCGGGTGGCGGAGGGGCTCGCGCCCGGGCTCGGCGGAGTGTCCCTCGTGGCGTTCGCGCTCGGGACGCTTGTGGCGCCGTTCGCCGCCGCGAACTTCGACCACGTCCCCGCCGGTGCCCTCGATCTCGGCGCGTTCCTGCTCGCGTGGTCGAGGCGCCCTTTGCTCGCCGGCCTCGTCGCGGGCGCTGCGGTCCTGACCGAGTACGAGTCGGGCGCGGTCCTCGTCGTGGTCGCGGTCTACGTCGCGTTCCAGAGCCTTCGTGCCCTCGGCCGCTATGTCATCGGCGTCGTCCCCGGGGCCCTGCTCCTCGGCGCGTACGACTGGGCCGCCTTCGGCGCCCCGTGGCACCTCTCGTACCGCTATCTCGCGAACGAGTACACCGCGCGCCAGTCGGCCGGCTTCTTCGGCATCCACGTGCCGCACGCCCACAGCGCCTGGCTCGTCGTCGGCGGCAGCCGCGGCCTTCTCGTCGTCTGCCCGATCGTGATCGCCTGCGTGTACGGGTTGCTGCTCCTCGCCCGGCGGCACCGGGCGGAGGCCCTCCTCTGCGCGGCGGTCGCGGTCGTGTTCTTCGTCGTCGACTCCGGGTACTTCGCGCCCTACGGCGGGCTCTCGCCCGGCCCGCGGTTCTTCGTGCCGGCACTCCCATTCCTCGCGCTCGGCCTCGGGCCCGCGTTCGCCGCGCACTTCCGGCTCGTGCTCGCCCTGGCCGCCGTCTCGATCGTCTCGACGACCGCTCTCACGGCCACCTGGACGAGCGACGTCCACTACCGAGACACGGTCTGGGGAGAGCTCGTCCGGCTGCCCGGGCTGCTCGGCGACTCGCCCCTTGCCGGCGGCGCCGTGCGGAACGTCGTGCACGGCCTGGGCGTCCCGAACGGGGCGGCGGCGCTCGCCTGCGCCGTCCTGGCGCTCGGCGCCCTTGCGATCGCCGCGACGGGCGCACGCTCCCGCCCGGCAGGGTAACGGCCTGTTCGGGAGAACAACGCCGCGTGGCCGAGCTTCGCGTTCCCGAGCTCGTCGAGGATCCGTTCCGCGAGCATTACCGGGCACTGATCCTCGGCTCGCTGCTCCGTGCCGCCGAGGAACAGAGCGAGCGCCGGCGTGGGCGCAGCCACAGGCTCAGGGCGCGCAAGGTGGAGCGGGTCGTCGACCTTCTCCGCCCGCCCCGCGAGGCTCCGCCGGCCCCCGTCACGGAGCCGTCGCCCGTGCGGGAGCCGGTCTCGGTACCGGCGTCCGTCGAGGCGCCCGTCGCCGTTCGTCGCATCCCGATGGTCGGATGCGAGCCGTGGCTCGGGACGACGATTCGTCGAACGGCCGCGGCAGTGTGGTTCGCGACGCTCGCCGCGCTGGTCGCGAATGTCGTAGTCCTCGGGTTGGACTCCTACGCCACGGCCGCCGCCGACCTCACGCTGGTTGCGATGAGCTTCGTGTGGTTCTTCGCCTGCATCGACGACCTGATTGCCCCCAGCGCCTGACCAGGCGGCCCGAGCCCCGCCCTCCCCACGGCATGAGAGACTCGGCGCCGTGATCGGAGCGCTCGTCCTCGTCTTGTTCGGGGCCTCGGCACTGCTCGCCGCCGTCAGCGCGAGGCTCCCGAGCCTCGTTGCGACGCTGCTTCTCGCCTACCTGGCGCTGATCGGAGGGACGGTCGGCGCGACGCTCCTGCTGTCGCCGTTCGACGAGGTCGGCTCCGGCGGGCTCGCGGTCGCAGGGGCGGTGCTCGCGGGGCTGACGGGCGTCCTCTGGGCCATGCGCGGCCGACCCCGGGTGCAGCTCGCCGGCGCTCGCCGGTCGGTTCGCGAGATCTGGGCAAGCCCGCTCACGGTCGCGTTCGTCGCCGTCGCCGTCGCGCTGCTCGCCTACGAGCTGGTGCTCGGGCTGACCGTTCCGCCCAACAACTGGGACAGCCTCTGGTACCACCTGCCCCGCGCGGTCGCCTGGCTCCAGGGCCACGGCTACGGCTGGATCCAGAATGCGCCGACGAACATCCTCAACACGAGGCAGCCGGTCGCCGAGCAGGAGCTGCTGTTCCTCTTCGCCGTGACAGGGCGGGCGAGCCTCTACGCCGTGCCGCAGCTCCTGGCGGAGGCGGCGATCCTCGTCGCGGTCTACGGATGCGCCCGGCGGCTCGGTTTCGGCGCGCCGGCGTCGGCGTGCAGCGCCGCGCTGCTCGCGACCTTCTCGCTCGTGTCGCTCGAGGCGTCCACGGCGCAGAACGACCTCGTTGCCGCCTCGTTCCCCGTCGTCGCCGCTTGCCTCCTGCTGGGCGACTCGCGGACGGAGCACGTCCTCGCCGGCGCAGCGCTCGGGATCGGTGCGGGGGTGAAGCTGACGACGCTCTTTGCCTGGCCGGTGCTGGCGCTGCTCGCGGTCGCGCGGGGGGTGCGGCCGACCGTGCGGGCAGTCGTCGGCGCCATCGCCGGGCTGGCGGCCGTCGGGGCGTGGGGATACGTGCTGAACCTGGAGCACACGGGGCGACTGTTCGGCCAGGGCCAGCTCAGCCTCGACGTGACGACGTCGCCCTCGTACCCGCAGAGCGCGATCGCGGCCGTCGACCTGCTGTACGAGTCGCTCGACCTCGGCGTGCTCACCGACCGGCGGATCCACCTCCTGGCCGCGGCGGGGATCGTCGTCGGACTCGCGGTGGCGGTCTGGGCGTGGCGCCGGCGGGGGCCGCGGGCGCTCGGCGACGGGTGGCGCGCAGCGGTTCCGTTGCTCGCGCCGCTCCTCGTCGTGCTCGCCGGGACGCTCGTCGCGTGGGGCTCACGGCGATGGGGGCATCCGGTGCGGGGCAAGTACGGGAACCTCGGCGGGATGAACCGCACTGCGAGCGAGGACTACTCGGCATTCGGGCCGATCGGCATCGTCGCCGTCCTCGGGGTGTCGCTGCTCACGATCTGGGATGCGGCGCGGAGACGAGCGGACCTGAGGCAGCTCGCGCTGGCGCTCGCCTTCCCCGTGTTCGTGGCACTGGTCTCGCTCTACCTCGTGTTCAACATCTTCGTGACGCGCTTTCTGCTCGTCCCGGTCGCGCTCACGGCGCCGCTGTTCGGGCGGCTGTTCCGCGGGCGCGCCGAGATCGCGGGCTACCTCGCTGCCGCGTCGATCGTCGGCGGCCTCGTGATCGTCCACGACCGCTCGAAGGCTGTTGCGGCGCCGGGACCGGCGCCGTGGAACCTGAGCCAGGTGCGGGCGCTCGAGTCGGTCGGCGTCCCACATGTCGCCGAGGCGGCGGCGGCGCTCCACCGGCTCGTGCCGCCGCACGCGTGCGTGGGCGCGATCCTCGGGAAGTCGGAGCCGGCCTACCTCCTCGCCGGGTCGAACTTCGGCCGGAAGGTGGTCTACCTGTCGGTGAACGGCCCGCTCGTGCAGACGGCGCAGCGCGAGGGCCTGTTCTACGTCGTGATCTCGAACGGCGGGAACAGGTATGCGTACGAGCAGTTCCACGACGCCGGTTGGAGGACCCGCCTGCTCGGGAAGTACTGGATCCTCGCGTCGGTGCCGTCCGCGACGACGGGCGAGTGCTGAGAGCTCAGTCCGCCGGAGGCGTGTAGCCGGGGTTCGTCGTGACCTCGCCGCAGGTCGGGCAGAAGATCCCGCCGCCGAGGGTCATCGCGCCGGTTGCGCCGCAGGCGGGGCACGCCGTCTTCCTGGCAGTCGACGACCAGCCCGAGATGTCGGGCTCTGCCTCTTCCTCGGGCTCGTGCGGCTCGCTCACCGTGCGACAGTAGCCGGTCCTTACCATGCCGCCCGTGATCCTCGACGGCCACAACGACCTGGCGCTGCGGGTGTGGCTCGGGCAAGAGCCCGTGCACATCGACCTCGCAACCGCAGGCCGCTCGGGCTTCGCCGGCGGCTTCTTCGCGCTGTCGGCCGTGGGCGGGCCGTTCGAGCGTCCGACCTCGGTCCCGTACGAGGTTCCACTCGGCGAGCCGGTGCCGTACGAGAAGGCACGTGGCGACGTCGAAGGACAGCTCGCGGCGCTCGAGGGGCTCGACGTCGAGATCGTCCGGCGCGTCGATTCGATCCGTCCCGGGCGGATCAACGCGATCGTGCACTTCGAGGGAGCGGAGGCGATCTCGCCCGACCTGTCGGACCTCGAGCAGTGGTTCGACCGGGGGCTACGGTCGCTCGGCCTCGTCTGGTCGCGTCCGAACGCCTTTGCGGAAGGCGTGCCGTTCAGGTTTCCGGCGTCCCCGGACACCGGCGGCGGGCTGACCGCGCCCGGCCGCGACCTCGTGCACGCCTGCAACCTCCTCGGGATCATGGTCGACGTCTCGCACCTCAACGAGGCGGGGTTCTGGGACGTCGCCCGGCTGAGCCAGGCGCCGGTCGTCGCGACCCACTCGAACGCCCATGCCCTCTGCGCCTCGACACGCAACCTGAGCGACCGACAGCTCGACGCGATCGGCGAGTCGGGCGGGGTCGTCGGGATCAACTTCGCGACGATGTTCCTCCGGGAGGACGGACAATCGGGAACGGACGTCCCGCTCGAGGCGATCGTCAGGCACGTCGACTACGTCGCGTCCCGGATCGGGGTGGAGCATGTCGCGTTCGGATCGGACTTCGAAGGGGCCGACGTCCCGGACGAGCTCGGGGGGGTCGGCGGGCTGCCGCGCCTGGTCGACGCCCTGCGCGCCGTGGGGCATGACGACGACTCCCTCGCGCTGATCACGCACGGCAACTGGCTGCGTGTCCTCGAGAACACGTGGCGCCCGTAGAGGCGGTAGCTGCGCTCGTCGAAGCGGCCGACGGTTTTGGCGAGCCGGGGCTCGCGGTCGACCTTGGCGCGGGCACCGGGGCGCGAGCCGCTGGAGGTCGAGCGGTTCGAGACGCTCGAGAGGGAGGGCGCGACGACGGCAAGCAAGCCGAAGCAGTGGCACCTCTTCCACATCGTGGCGCGCAAGCGGTAGCGTCGAGTCATGCGCGAGCGCGTCGTCGTCCCAGGTCTCACGCTCTCGGTCGTCGGAGTGGGCTGCAACCAGTTCGGCTACCGGGTCGACGAGGCAGGCACGAAGGCGGTGGTGGCAGCCGCTCTCGGCGCGGGGATCACCTTCTTCGACACCGCCGAGACGTACGGCGGAGGCGAGAGCGAGGTCCTTCTCGGCCGCGCCCTGAGCGGGCGCCGCGACCAGGCGGTGATCGCGACGAAGTTCGGGTGGGGGAGCGGCCGTGACGACAACTCCGTCGCCCGTGGGCACCCCGACTACGTGCGGAAGGCGATCGACGGATCGCTCGAGCGGCTCGGCGTCGACCACGTCGACCTCTACCAGTACCACCGGCCCGACGGCGTCACTCCGGTGGAGGAGACGCTCGGAGCGATGAACGAGCTCGTCCGCGCGGGGAAGGTGCGCTTCATCGGCTGCTCGAACTTCTCGGCGGCCCAGGTCGACGAGGCGGAACGGGCGTCCGCCGAGCGGGCGATCGCGCGGTTCGTCACCGCCCAGAACCGATATTCGCTGCTCGACCGCGACGTCGAGCGCGACCTCGTACCGGTCTGCGAGCGGCTCGGGATCGGGCTGATCCCGTACTTCCCGCTCGAGAGCGGCCTGTTGACCGGGAAGTACCGGCGGGGAGAGCCGGCGCCCGAAGGAACGAGGCTCTCCGGACGGCTCGACGTGTCCGAGGAGCAGTGGCGGCGAATCGAGGCGCTCGAGGCGTTCGGCCGAGAGCGGGGGAGGAGCCTGCTCGAGGTCGCGATCGCCGGGCTCGGCGCGCAGCCGGCAGTCGCCTCGGTGATCGCCGGGGCGACGAAGCCGGAGCAGATCCGCGCCAACGCCGCGGCAGGGGACTGGGAGCTTTCGGCCGCGGACGTCGAGGTGCTTCGGGCGCTGCGGTGAGCGAATGGTCGGCGATGGCGCCCCGCTGGGAGCGCGGTCGCGAGCTTCTGTGGCGCTCGACCCAGCCGGTGAGCGAGTGGCTGGTGGCACGGCTCGACCCGCAGCCGGGCCAGGTGGTGCTCGACCTGGCGGCGGGGACAGGGGAGACCGGGTTTCTCGCAGCACCTCGGTTGGAGCCGGGCGGCCGGCTGATCACGGGCGACCGGGAGGAGGGGATGCTGGCGGCTGCGCGGCGCGTGGGCGCCGAGCTCGGGGTGACCAACGCCGAGTTCCGGGCGCTCGACGCGGATGCGCTCGACCTGGCCGACGCGAGCGTGGACGGGGCGCTGAACCGCTTCGGCTACATCTTGCGCGGCGAGCCGCCGCGCGCGCTCGGCGAGCTCCGCCGGGTGCTGCGGCCGGGCGGAGGGCTCGCGTTCTCGGTCTGGGCCGCACGCGAACGGAACGCGTGGATGACGGTGCCGGCCGACGTGATGGTCGAACGCGGCCACCTCCCGCCACAATCGGATGCGGAGACTCGGCTGTCGGCCCGGCGCAACCCGGAATCGATTCGGGCGCTGCTGGCGGCCTCGGGCTTCGCGGAGCCCGAGGTCGAGGAGATGGAGGTTCCCTATCGCTTCGTGGATGCCGACGAGCTCTGGCTCTTCGTCAGCGAGCTCCGCGGCCCGGTCGCGCTCGCCCTCGCCGGCCTGCCCGACGACGAACGAGCGGCGATCCGCGCCGAGATCGAGGCGCGCGCCACCCGTGCCGGGGAAGGCTTCGAGCTCGGCGGCATCAGCCTGAACATCGCGACCTCGCCGGCCTAGGCACCTGTGGAGCGTGAGGCACCGTGACCGACAGAGCCGTTATCTCTGGAGAAAACGATGGGTACGGCGCGTGCGATGGAGCGTCTCGCGCCGAGCGGCTACGATCGTGAATCCCGGGCGCCTTGGCCGAGTGGTTAGGCAGCGGCCTGCAAAGCCGTTCACAGCGGTTCGAATCCGCTAGGCGCCTTTGCTGCGATCGGGCGCGCCGCCCCCCTCAGCCCGCCGCGCCTCGAGCCACGTGCTTGCGCCAAGGGCCCCCGCCGAGTAAGAAAGTGTGATGGAGCCCGACAATCCCGAGCCCGACATCGACGCCGCGCACCCGAAGTCGAAGAAGAAGAAGTCGATCAAGAAGCGCGTCGCGATCGGAGGGGTCGGGATCGCGGTCCTCGTCGGGACGTTCGTCTTCATCCTCCCGCGGATCGCGGACTACCGGAGCGTCTGGGACGTCGTGCAGGGCCTGACGTGGCAGCAGATCGCGGTGCTCGTCCTCGCGACGCTCGCCAACCTCGCCACGTACGCGCCGCCGTGGATGGCTGCGCTGCCGGGGCTCGGGTACCGGCAGGGGTCGGTGCTGACGCTCGCGTCGACGTCGTCGACCTACGTCGCCCCCGGCGGAGCGGCGGTCGGGATGGCGACCTCGTACGCGATGCTCCGCGCCTGGGGGTTCAGCGGGCGGCCCGTGACGATCGCGGTCGCGGTGACCGGGATCTGGAACCAGTTCGCGATGCTCGGCTTCCCGATCGTCGCCCTCGCCGCCCTGACCGTCCAGCACGAGCAGAACGGGCTCCTGCAGACGGTCGCGCTGATCGGCCTCGTGGTCTTCGTCGTGGCGATCGCGGGATTCGCGGCCGGCCTGTCCACGCCGAGGCTGGCGCGGAAGGTCGGCGACCTGGCCGCCCGGGTCTGCAACTTCGGCCTGCGCCTCATCCGCCGCAAGCCCGTCACGTGGACCGGCCACTCGTTCGTCCAGTGGCGCAACGAGACGATCAGGCTGCTCGCGCGCCGCTGGCACGTCCTCACCCTCGCGACGCTCGCCGGCCAACTGACGGTGTTCCTCGTGATGCTCGCGTCGCTCCGCATCTGCGGCGTCTCGGCGACCGACGTGACGTTCATCGAGGCGTTTGCCGCCTGGGCCCTCGCGCGGCTTCTCGGCTCGCTGCCGATCACCCCGGGCGGGCTCGGGATCGTCGAGGTCGGCCTGACCGGCGTCCTGGTCGGGTTCGGCGGCCACAACGCGGACGTCGTCGCCGCCGTGCTGATCTACCGGTTCATGACGATCGTGCCGACGCTCCTGCTCGGGGTCGTGGCGGCCGCGACCTGGCGCCACCACCAGCCAAAGACCGCTGTCGCATGACTCAGGACGTGGCCCGGGAGCCGAGGATCGAGCTCTCGAGGAGGTAGAAGAGCGCGATCACGCCGAACAGGGCCACCGCGGCCTTGGCACTCCAGAGCGCGACGAGCGTCGCGGTGCCGTAGATCGGGGCTCCGGGGAGATACGACCGCGAGATCCCGGAGATGACGCGTGGGTCGGCATCCTCGGCCAGCAGCCGGCCGCCGCGGGCGGCGTAGAACCAGAAGCTGCCGAAGCAGACCGAGGTGATCGTGAGCGTGACGCCGTACGTGAGGGCGGCGGCGCGCAGGCCGTCGTCGTGGAAATGCTCGGCGATGAGATTGGTCGGGAACGGGACGAACGCGATGCACATCAAGAGGAGCAGGTTGATGGTCAGGAACCGCCGGTCCACCGCTGCGATCTGGCGCATGCAGGTGTGGTGGTTCACCCACATGATCCCGATCGTCACGAAGGAGACGCCGTAGGCCGCGTACTCCGGCCACGCCTCGAGGATCGCGTGACCGAGCTCGCCCCCGGGCGCACGGACGCTGACATCGATGATCAGCAGCGTCGCCGCGATCGCGAAGACACCGTCCGCGAACGCTTCGAGCCTCGTGGTCTCCACGGGCGCGAGCGTACGCCCGTCGCCGGACAGTCAGGCGGTGCGGCCGAACCGGTCCACGATCCGCTCGGCGTACCAGTCCTCCCAGCGGCCGGGGGCGCCGCCCTCGACGAAGTCCCGGTCGAGCTGGACGAGCGCGTGAACGAGGTGGCTCCGCACGGGCGGCTCGCCCAGGAGCCTCGGCAGCTCCGAGTGGTCGAGCAGCCAGTCGGCGTAGAAGCTCGCCCAGTCCGGGTCGGCTCCGTCGGTGATGCGGTAGACGACATGGTGGGTCTCGGCCACCTCGTGGAGGAGCTCGCTCACACGGGCAGTCGGATCGGGCGCCATCAGGGAAGCCCGCGGGGCATCAGTTGCGGCTCGGATCGTAGGGCATCGTCGCGATCAGCGAGTACATCCCACCCTTCCGCTGCAGCACGGTGCGCCAGAGCTCGTCCGGGTCGGGCGCGAACACGTCCTCCGGCTCGGCGCGCGAGACGATCCACGCGGGCTCCTCGAGCTCGGACTCGAGCTGCCCGGGGCCCCAGCCCGAGTAGCCGGCGAACACCCGCGCCCGCGTCGCCCCGAGCTCCCACGTCTCGACGCCCGGCGGCATGTAGGCGACCCGGCCCACGATCGGGTCGGCGTCGTCGCGCGGCTCGTCGAGCTCGATGAGCACGACCACCGCCTCCGGTTGCACCGGGCCGCCGACGTAGACGACTTCGTCGGCGAACGGCAGGTCGTCGAGGTCGGGCACCGCCTCGGCGATCCGGAGCTCCGACGGACGTGAGAGCACGAGCCCGACGGCCCCCTCTTCGTCGTGGTGGGTCATCAGCACGACCGTGCGGCGGAAGTTCGGATCGACCAGGGACGGCGAGGAGATCAGCAGCTTCCCGACGAGCGACTCCACCGCCGACGCATGCTATCCGGCGCTGAGAGCCGCTACGCCCACCAGGGCCGTAGCCACGCCGCCCAGCTGGACCCGCGTCAGCCGCTCGTGCAGCAAGGCGTACGCCAGCACGATCGTCATCACCGGGTACAGCGATCCGAGCACCGAGACGAGCGACAGCAGGCCGTGGCGTGACGCGAGCGCGAACAGCACGTTTGCGGTCACGTCGAGCAGTCCGATCGCCGCGACCGGGCCCAGCCAGCGGCGCCCGATCCGCAGCGACTCGCGCCGCACCGCTGCGAGCACGAGGAGAAACCCGAGCGAGCCGACGCGCGCGCCGGTGAGCGTCGAGAGCGCGCTTCCCTCGCGGCTCCCGAGGCCGAGGAAGTAGGTGAAGAGGCCGAGCGCCACCGCGGCGGCGACCGCCAGCACCACGGCCCGCACGCGGTTGGGAACCGCCGAGCGGTGCTCCTCGACCGACGCCAGCACCGCCCCGCCGATTGCGAGGGCGGCGCCTGCCAGCGCGAGGGCCGACGGCCGCTCCCCGGTTGCGATCGAGACCCCGAACGGCACGACCGCGCCGCACGCGACCACCGGTGAGACGATGCTCATCGTGCCGAGCGAGAGCGCCTTGTAGAACGCAGCGAGCCCCGCGCCGCCGCCGAGTCCGGCCGCGAGGCCGATCGCGAACGACCGTCGGTCGAGCGACCCGCCGTGCACGGCGACCACCACGAGCAGCGCCGCGAACCCCGCCGCCTGGGAGATCACGGTGACCGGCACGGTCGGCACCCGCCTCGACACGAGCCCGCCCGAGAAGTCGGCGGTGCCCCACACCGCGGCCGAGCCGAGAGCGAGAAAAACGGCGAGGCCACTCATGGGTGGCGCATCGTACGCTCGTTACCATTGGCGGCGATGGAGCCGGTTCGGATCGGTGTTCTCGCCGTGCAGGGCAACTTCCGCGAGCACGTCTCGACGCTGCGCCGCCTGGGCGCACAGGTCGTCGAGGTGCGCAAGCCGGCGGAGCTGGAAGGCCTCGACGGGCTCGTGATCCCGGGCGGCGAGTCGACCACGTTCACCCGGCTCATGGAGCTCTACGGGCTCGACGAGGCGGTGCGCGACTTCCGCGGGCCGGTCTTCGGCACCTGCGCGGGGATGATCGTGCTCGACCGCGACCACCTCGGCCTCGTCGACGTCGGCGTCCGCCGGAACGCGTTCGGCCGTCAGGTCGCCTCGTTCGAGACCGACCTCGAGCTTCCGGGCGGCGGCGCGCCGCTGCGCGCGGTGTTCATCCGTGCGCCGTGGATCGAGTCCGTCGGCCCCGGGGTCGAGGTCCTCGCCGAGGTCGACGGGCACCCGGTGCTCGCGCGCGAGGGGCGGTTCCTCGTCGCCGCGTTCCACCCGGAGCTGACGGAGGACACGCGGCTCCACCGGCTGTTTCTCGAATCGGTAGAGGAGGGGCGCCTTGTCAGGGCATAGCAAGTGGTCGTCGATCAAGCACAAGAAGGGCGCCGCCGACGCGAAGCGGGGCAAGCTCTTCTCGAAGCTCGCGCGGTCGATCATCGTCGCCGCCAAGGAGGGCGGGGGCGACCCGCTCAACAACCTCGCGCTCGCGAACGCGATCGAGAAGGCCAAGTCGTACTCGATGCCGAAGGACAACATCGAGCGCGCGATCTCGAAGGGCTCGGGATCCGGCGCCGACGCCGACGCGTTCGAGGCGATCGTCTACGAGGGTTACGGGCCGGAGGGCGTCGCGGTGATCGTCGAGGCCCTGACCGACAACCGCAACCGCACCGCCTCCGAGGTGCGGCACATCTTCACGAAGTTCGGCGGGAACCTCGGGACCAGCGGCGCCGTCGCCTGGCAGTTCGAGCGTCGCGGCGTCGTGCTCGTCAGCGCCGACGGGGTCGACGAGGACGAGCTCTTCCTCGCCGCCGCGGACGGCGGCGCCGACGACATCGAGGCGGACGGCGACCTCATCCAGGTTACGAGCGCACCCGAAGCCCTCCAGGCGGTGCGGGGCGCGATCGAGGCTGCCGGCTTCCCGGTCGAGTCGGCTGAGCTCTCGATGCTGCCGAAGAACACCGTCGCAGTCGACGACGAGGCCAAGGCGCGCCAGCTGATGCGGTTGATCGACGCGCTCGAGGACGACGACGACGTCCAGGAGGTCTACGCCAACTTCGACATCCCCGAGCAGGTGCTCGAGGCGGTCACCGCCTAGAGTCCGAGCTCGGCCTCGGCGAGCCTGGTGCCGTTGACCCGGGCCTGGATCTTCGCGAACGCTGTGTCGCGGGCCGTCGAGGTGTCGTCGCCGAACGGCGAGAAGCCGCAGTCGTCGGTCGTTCCCAGACGGTCGAGCGGGATGAAGCGTGCCGCCTCGAGCACGCGGTCGCGCACCTGCTCTGCCGACTCGACTCTCGGGTCGATCGGGTCGGTCACGCCGACGAAGATCTTCTGCCCGCCGCGTGAGTGGTCGGCGACCGCCTGCAGGACCCTCGGGCGGTCGGCCTCGCTCGCGAGCTGAAGGTAGAAGCGGCCGGCCTCGAGGCGGAAGAGCGCCGGCAGGAGCTCGACGTAGTCGACGTCGGCGCTGTGAGTCGAGTCGTGGTCGCCGCCGGGGCAGGTGTGGACGCCGATCAGTGCGCGCTCGTCGCCCGAGAAGCGCTCGAGCAGGCGATTGTTCAGGTCGACGAACGCGTTCAGCACGCCGCCGCTCGGGTCGAGCTTGAGGGCGAGTCTCCCTTCGGTGAAGTCGATCTGGACGCTGTCGGCTCCGGCTTCGAAGCAGCCGCGGATGTCGATCTCGGCCTGGTCGAGGAGATCGGCGACGAACGCGTCCTGCGGGTACTCGTCGATGCCCTCCTGCGGGTAGAGGAGGCTCAGGGCCGACGCCGAGATGACCGCCTGCTTGAGCGGCCTCGAGGTGTAGGGCCGGGCCCGGTCGAGATAGGTGGCCGCATGCGTCGCATATCGGAACGGCCCGGCCGTGAGCACCGGGAGCCGCCGGGTGTGCCCGTCGGCGAACGGGATCGTGACGCCCTTCGGGGTGAGCGCCTGGAGCCCGGCGATCGGGTAGGTGACGAAGCTCGGCTTGCGCTGCTCGCCGTCGGTGATCACCGGGGAGCCGGTCGCCTCGAAGCGCGCGACCGTGTCGCGGACGGCGTCGTCGCACAGCGCGTCGAGCTCGGTCTCGGAGATGCGTCCGGCGGCGAACGCCCGCATCCCCTCCTGCAACTCGCGGGGCCTCGGGATGCTCCCGATCGGCTCGGTCGGAATCGTCAACGCGCGCCCAAGGCTACTCGTGCAGGAACATCCGGAGCGGCCCCTAACCTCTCGACGTGAAGGTACTGGGCATCGATCCGGGGACTGCTGCTTGCGGGTACGGAATCGTCCACGAAAGCGAAGGGCGCCTCAGGGCCACCTGCCACGGGTGGTGGCGCACCTCGCCCAGGGAGCGCGTGGACCGGCGGCTGCTCACGATCTTCGAGGGGGTCTCCGGGCTGATCAGCCTGCACGCCCCGGATGCCGTCGCCCTGGAGGAGTCGTACGTCGGCGCCGATCCCCGCATCGCACTCTCCGTCGGGCAAGCGCGCGGCGCGGTGCTCGTCGCCGCCGCGTCGGCAGGCCTCGACTGCGTCGAGTACGCGCCGAGCAGCGTCAAGCAGGCAGTGTGCGGCTACGGTCGTGCCGACAAGGGGCAGGTGCAGCGGATGGTGAAGGCCATCCTCGGGCTCGAGGAGCTGCCCTCGCCGGACCACGCGGCCGACGCGCTCGCCGTCGCGATCTGCCACGCGGCCGCACCGCCGCTCCTGCGGATAGGAGCGTAGGCTCGACGGAGCTCCCGCCGGAGCCTTGTCCGAGGGTGCCCGTACCGTTCCGTTCATGATCTCGCGCCTGCGCGGCACCGTCGTCGTGCGCACGCCTGCCGGCCTCGTGCTCGACGTCGGCGGGGTCGGGTACCTCGTCGCCGCGACGCCGCGCGTGACCGCCCGCGTGGGGGAGGAGGCGACCGTCGAGACGCACCTCCACGTCCGCGAGGACGCGCTCCAGCTGTACGGGTTCGCCTCGGCCGACGAGCGCGAGCTCTTCGAGCTGCTGCTCGGGGTGTCCGGGATCGGGCCGAAGGTGGCGCTCGCGATCGTCTCGGGGTCGCCGCCGGCCGAGCTGCGGCGCGCGATCGCGCGCGACGACCTGGCCCGGTTCGAGGCGATCCCGGGGATCGGGCGGAAGACCGCTCAGCGCGTCGTCATGGAGCTGAAGGACAAGCTGGCAGAACCGGCTTCCTCCGGTTCCCCCGGTGGGGGGCTGCTGGCCCGGGACGCGCTGGTCGAGCTCGGGTGGTCGGTGGTCGATGCGGACCGCGTGCTGGCGGACGTCGACGAGGCGCTGTCGGTGGAGGAACAGGTGCGGGCCGCCTTGAAGAGAGCTGCATGAGCGAGCGGTTCATGGCGCCGGTGCTGCACGAGGAGGTCGAGGAGGAGCTCGAGAGCTCGCTGCGCCCCGCGACCCTCGCCGAGTTCGTCGGCCAGGAGCGGGTGAAGGAGCAGCTCGGGATCGCCCTCGACGCCGCGCGCGGCCGGGGGGACGCGCTCGACCACGTGTTGCTTGCGGGCCCACCCGGGCTCGGGAAGACATCGCTCGCCCAGATCATCCGCCGCGAGCTGGACGTGTCGATCCGGCAGGTCGCCGGGCCGGCGCTCGAGCGAAAAGGCGACATCGCCGCGATCCTCACCGCGCTCGAGCCTCGCGACGTGCTCTTCGTGGACGAGATCCACCGGCTCAACCGGGCCGTCGAGGAGATCCTCTACCCGGCGCTCGAGGACTTCCGGCTCGACATCGTGGTCGGGCAGGGGCCTGCGGCGAGGACGCTCACGCTCGACCTGCCGCCGTTCACCCTGGTCGGCGCGACCACCCGGACCGGGCTCCTGACGACCCCGCTGCGCGACCGGTTCGGGCTCACGTTCCGCCTCGACCATTACACGGCCGAGGAGCTCGGGGCGATCGTCCGGCGGAGCGCCCGGATTCTCGGGGTCGAGATCGAGCGGGACGCCGCCGAGGAGATCGCCCGGCGCGCGCGCGGGACGCCGCGGATCGCAAACCGGATCCTGCGGCGCGTGCGGGACGTTGCCGAGGTGCGACACGCCGGCGTCATCACGACGGCCGTCGCCGACGAGGCGCTCGCGCTGCTCGAGATCGACGAGTCTGGGCTCGAGCGGTTCGACCGCGAGCTGCTCGCGGCCGTGGCCCTCAAGTTCGGCGGCGGGCCCGTCGGGCTCTCGACGCTCGCGGTCACGCTCGGTGAGGAGGCCGAGACGATCGAGGACGTCTACGAGCCGTACCTGCTCCAGCTGGGGCTGCTGCAGCGAACCCCCCGCGGACGGATGCTCACCGAGCTGGGTCGCGAGCAGGTCGGAGCTGCGCGCGAGGCATCGACGCTGTTCTGAGCAGCCGGACGAACATCGGCGCCACCAGCAGCGCCATCACGTCGAACCAGACGTAGCCCGAGGCAACGCCGGAGGGCGGGTTCCCGTCCGGGATGCCGAGTCCCGGGAGCTCCGCCGCCCAGCGCCAGGTCCCGATCGCCGTGCCGTACAGCTCGAGGGCGGCGACGACCAGGAAGACGCTCGCGTAGACGGCACGGTTGCGGGAGCGCCACAGGAAGAGCAGGAGAAGCGGGATCCCGACCGCGCCCGCGACATCGCGGCGGGGCAGGACGACGAGCCCCAGCACGCCCCAGGTCGCCGCAGCCGCAGCCGCTGCCACCACGACCGCGCGTGTGTGAGGCGCCAGCGCCGCCGCGATCGCGATCCCAGTCAGGTACACGAGCCCGTGCGCCGGCGGCACGAACAGCGGCAGGTTGTGGAGCCGGTAGCGGTAGACGCCCCAGATCAGCGAGCCGGTCACCTCGCCGATCGTCGCGAAGCAGACGACGCCGAGCACCATCGCGCGCTGCAGTACGGGAAGCTGCCAGGCGAGCGCGATCAGGAGCGCCCAGGTGACGGCGCCGAGCGCGAGCTGCTCGGGGTAGGAGGCGAAGCGGTCGAGCGCGAGCAGGACGGCCAGGTATCCGATCAGCAGAGCCGCTCTTCTCATCGCGCCCGGAGAGGCTACCCGGACTAGCCGCGGAACTGCAGCTCGTGCCAGCTCGGGACGGGCGCGAGCTCGAGCAGGGGGCGCCGGCCGCCCGGGTGCTGGTAGGCGAACTCGGCGTCGCGCTCGTCCCAGACCACCTCGAGCGCGCCGCGCTTCACCTGGTGGTCGAGCCAGGCGCCGCGAAACACCAGCTTCCGCAGCCAGTAGACGAGGGACTCGCCCTCGAGCAGCGACACGCGCTCCCAGTTGCGCTGGAGGTACCGGCCGAGCCTCGACTCGGGCTCGTCGATCACCCCCTGCGCGGCGAGCGCCACCAGGTCCTTCGTCTCGTCCTCGTCGAGCTCGTTCGCCTCCACGAGGCCCAGCTTCGCTGCCGCCGCGACCACGCGTTGCTCGAAGTCGCAGACGTTGAACGTGAAGCGGTACCCGAGGAATTCGACGATGTAGTCGTCGCCCGAGGAGTAGTTCGTGTCGGCCATGGATCCTCTCCCAGGATACGGTTCGAACATGCTTGCCGCGACGGAGGGCTGGCAGCGGCTGCTCATCCTCGCCCCTGCGATCGTCATCGGAGCCGGCCTCATCGCCGCCGTCCTGATCCTGCTCATCCGGGCCTTTCTGGACTCGACCCGCGACATGAAGCGGGAGCACAAGCGCGTGCTCTGGATCGCTGCGCTTGCGGTCGTCGGCGCCGTCGTCCTCCTGACCTACTTCGGAGTCGAGTTGCCGAAGGAGTAAGCGGCTCGCGGGATTGCCGTCCGGGCGTCTCCGTACCCTCGATCGTCCGATGGACTCCTCGTCGTGGACGATCGGCACGTGCCCGCCGGAGGAGCTCCGCAGGCTTCGCGACGAGCTCGGGATCAGCGCCACGCTCGCGGCCGTCCTCGTACGGCGCGGGTACGCCGACCCGGGTGAGGCCCGGACGTTCCTCGAGGGGGCGCTCCCGGGGCACGACCCGCTGGCCCTCGGCGACATGGCCGAGGCCGTGGAGGTGATCCGGGGCGCGGTGGCCGCCGGCAAGCGGATCGCGGTGCACGGCGACTACGACGCCGACGGGATCTGCGCGACGACCCTCGCCGTCTTCCTGCTCCGCGAGCTCGGCGCCGACCCCGTCACCCACCTGCCGTCGCGGTTCGAGGAGGGCTACGGCCTGGCCTCGCAGACGATCGCGCGGCTGGCGGAGGACGGTGTCGAGCTCGTCGTCACGGTCGACTGCGGCATCACCGCCGTCGCGGAGGTCGCGGAGGCGCGCCGCCTCGGTCTCGACGTGGTCGTGACCGACCACCACCGGCCCGCCGACGAGTTCCCCGACTGCCCGGTCGTCGCGCCGCTCAAGGGCCACTACCCGTTCACCGGGCTCTGCGGCACCGCGGTCGTCTGGAAGCTCGCCCAGGCGCTCCTCGGCGAGGAGCATCCCTTCCTCGGCCGCCATCTCGACGTTGTCGCGCTGGCCACGATCGCCGACGTCGTCCCGCTCGTCGACGAGAGCCGCGCCCTCGCGCTCGCCGGCCTGCGCCGCCTCGCGCAGACCCAGAAGCCGGGGCTTCGCGCGCTGATGCGCGTCGCCGGCGTCGATCCAGCCGCCTGCGACGAGTCGGCGATCGGCTTCCGCCTCGCACCCCGGATCAACGCGTCCGGCCGGCTCGGGCGGCCCGAAACCGCCCTCGAGCTCCTCCTCACCCCCGACCCGGAGGAGGCCAGGCGACTGGCGGAGCAGCTCGAGGACCTGAACCGTGAACGGCAGGCCGTCGAGGACAGGATCCTGCGCGCCGCGATCGCGGAGATCGAGGAGTGGCCCGAGCCGCGACGCCGGCACCGCGGCTACGTGGTCGCCGGCGAGGACTGGCACGAGGGCGTGATCGGGATCGTCGCCTCCCGGCTCGTCGATCGGTACGGCCGGCCGGTCGTGCTCATCACCGGCAGCGCCTCCGGAGGTGACTGGAAGGGATCGGGGCGGGCCGGCGGCTCGTTCGACCTGCACGGCGCCCTCTCTGCCTGCGCCGAGCATCTCGGGCGCTTCGGTGGCCACCGGGCCGCCGCGGGGCTCGCGATCCGGCCCGACCGGGTCGAGGCCTTCGCCGAGGCGTTCGCAGTCCATGCCGATGCCGTCCTCACCGACGACGACCTGCGGACACGGACTCCCGTCGACGCCATCGCACGCGGGGCCGAGCTCGGCCTGCCGCTCTGCGAGGAGCTCGGGCGGCTCGCGCCGTTCGGGCTCGGCAACCCGGGAGTGACGCTGCTCGTCGACGACTGCGAGCTCGACCGCCTCGACACGGTCGGAGACGGCAGGCATCTTCGCTTCCGGGTCCGCCAGCGCGGCCGCGACGCCGGCTCCGCGATCGCGTTCGGCTTCGGCTCCCAGCTCGACCGCTACCGGCGCGTCGGCCGCTACGACGTCGCGTTCCGGTTGCAGGAGAACCGCTGGAACGGGACGGTCTCGCCGCAGCTCGTCGTCCGGCGGATCTTCGACACCGACGAGCGGTACGAGGACCTCCGCGCCTCGTTCGCCGAGCAGTGGCGACGCGGCGAGGCCGGCTGGGCCCCCGACGTGCGTGCCGTGTTCGAGGAGCTCGGGCTCACGGCCGCGGGCTCGCCGTGGCGCAGCCTGCTCGAGTCCGAGGCATTCAGGCGCCTCCTGGAGGAGCCGTCCCAGCCTCTGGCGGAAGCAGCCTAGGCTTCTCGCCCGAGCGCCAGGAGCAGGCGGGCCGCCAGGCGGATCTTGTACGCGGTGCGGCGACGGCGGAACATGGACCGCAAGGGTTCACCGCGGGCCGGGACATTCCTGTCGGGGGAGGGATCGCGCCCCGACCCGGGTAAAGTGTGCTGATGGCGGTAGTCGAACGGCATCAGGACCTTGTCGACGATCTGCTCGCCGAGCTGGAGTCCTTCAAGCGGCCCGGCGATGCCCCGGTCGATCACGATCTCGTCGTGCGCGCGTTCGGCTTCGCGGCCGAGGCGCACGACGGGCAGGTGCGCCGCTCCGGCCAGGAGTTCATCCACCATCCGTGGGGCGTCGCGAAGATCCTTGCCGGACTTCGGCTGGACGAGCCGACGATCGCCGCGGCGCTCCTCCACGACACCGTCGAGGACACCGGCGTCGAGATCGAGGAGATCCAGGTCGAGTTCGGCGAGGACGTCGCGCGCCTCGTCGAGGGAGTCACCAAGCTGACGCGCGTGCAGTTCTCGAGCCGCGAGCAGGCCGAGGCCGAGAACTACCGGAAGCTGGTGGTCGCGATGGCCGGCGACGTCCGCGTGATCCTGATCAAGCTCGCCGACCGGCTCCACAACATGCGCACGATCGAGTACATGGGCAAGCAGACCCAGGTGCGCAAGGCTCGAGAGACCCTCGAGGTGTACGCGCCGATCGCGCACCGGCTGGGCATCCACGCGCTCAAGTGGGAGCTCGAGGACCTCGCCTTCGGGACGCTCCATCCGCGAAAGTACGAGGAGATCAAGCAGATGGTGGCCGAGCGGCGGGCCGACCGCGAGGAGCACGTCCGCGAGGCGTCGCTCGTCCTGCAGCACGAGCTCGACAAGGTCGACATCCCCGCCGAGATCTCCGGCCGCGCGAAGCACTTCTACTCGATCTACGACAAGATGGCCCGCAAGGGCCGCGAGTTCAACGAGATCTACGACCTCACCGCGATGCGCGTGATCGTCGAGCGCTCGGGCGACGAGGGCACGCGCGACTGCTACGGGGGGCTCGGGCTGATCCACTCGCTCTGGAAGCCGATGCCCGGCCGGTTCAAGGACTTCATCGCGATGCCGAAGTTCAACGGGTACCGCGCCCTCCACACGACCGTGATCGGGCCGCAGGGCCGCCCGCTCGAGATCCAGGTGCGGACGCGCGACATGCACGCGACCGCCGAGTACGGCGTCGCGGCGCACTGGATCTACAAGGGCGGCCGCCGGAACGGCCACGACGACGAGTGGCAGCAGTGGGTGAACTCGCTGATGGACATCGGCACCAACGAGGCCGACTCGCGGGAGTTCATGAACACGTTCCGTACGGACCTCTTCGGCGAGGAGGTCCATGTGTTCACCCCGAAGGGCCAGGTGAAGACGCTTCCGGCCGGCTCCACGCCGATCGACTTCGCCTACGCCGTCCACACCGACGTCGGCCACCGCACGGTCGGCGCCAAGGTGCACGGCCGGATCGTCCCGCTCCACTACCGCCTGCAGAACGGCGACATCGTCGAGATCCTCACGTCGAAGCAGGAGCGGGGCCCCTCGCGCGACTGGCTGTCCCTGGCGAAGAGCTCGCGCGCGCGCAACAAGATCCGCCAGTGGTACACGCGCGAGACGCGCGAGGATCAGGAGGCGCGGGGGCGCGAGTCGCTCGAGCAGGCGCTCAAGCAGCAGAACCTGCCGTACGCGAAGCTCCGGCACTCGGCGGTGTTGGCGCAGGTGATCCGGGATCTCGGGTTCAAGAAGGCCGAGGACTTCTACCTCGCACTCGGCTCGGGACGGCTCCAGCCGGGCTCGATCGTCAACAAGGTCATCCAGGCGCTGAAGACCGACGAGGTCGCCGAGGAGGCGCCGGTCGTGGTCAAGGCGCCGAAGGCGAAGAGCACCGTCTCCGGCAGCGAGGTCGGCGTCGTCGTCGAGGGCGTCGACGACGTGCTGGTGAGGCTGGCGAAGTGCTGTACGCCGGTCCCGGGCGACCCGATCGTCGGCTACATCTCCCTCGGCAAGGGCATCACGATCCACCGCGAGGACTGCCCGAACGTCAGGGCGCTGCGGCGCAACGAGGAGCGCTTCACGCCGATCGAGTGGACCGGGGAGGAGACGAAGAAGTCGTTCCGGGTGCAGATCGCGGTCACCTCGTGGGACCGCCCGCGGCTGCTCGAGGACGTCGCCCGGACGTTCGCCGAGCACGGCGCGAACATCGTCTCCTACGGCGGCGTCGTCGAGGATCAGCTGGCGCGGAACTGGTACACGGCAGAGGTGGGTGACATCGCCTCGCTGCGCTCGCTGCTCACGTCGCTGCGGGCGGTCGACGCGGTGTTCGACGCCTACCGCGTCACGCCCAGCTAGGGCTCCCAGGCCGCACCGCCGGTGTCCCAGCCGACGAGGCAGTGCTCCGGGATGAGCGCTGCGACCGCTTCGAGCAAGGCGATGTCGTCGCAGCCCTCTGCGGCCAGCTCCGCCACGGGCGTGCCCTCGTAGACGACGGGCACCCGGACCTGGCCGGTGGCCCCGGCTGCGCCTGCCTCGGGGCCAAGGGCGAGCTCGCCGCTCTCGGCGAAGAGGATCCCGGCCCAGCTCGCGGCTCCCGAAGCGACGAGCGTCGCCACGACCGCCCGGAGGACGTCGTCGGGCTCTCCGCCGGCGTCGACGACGGCCGCGAGGGACTCGAGCGCCTCGCTCATGCGCCGGTGCCCTCGAACCCGGCCACCCCGTCGCGGAACGCGTCGGGCACGAGAAGGGTGCGGCGGTCGCGCCGGTCGATCAGCACGACCGTCTGCGTCGCGGTGACCATGAGCCTCTCCTCGCCGTCGGGGTCGAGGCGGTAGGCGGCGTACTCGTAGGTGACGCTCGTGCGCCCGACTCGGGGGACGCGCACGAACACCTCGAGCAGGTCGTCGAAGCGTGCCGGCGCGTGGTACTCGACGTCCGAGGCACGCATCACGAACTCCGACCGCGCGTCGTCGTCGCTCCGCCCGAGGTGTCGGTGGTACTCGGTTCGCGCCAGGTCGAAGTACGGGAGGTAGCGCCCGTAGTACACGACGCCCTGCGCGTCGGTGTCCGAGAACGCAACGCGCGTGTAGGCCGCGAACCGGAACGGCGGCTTCCGCCCCGTGGCATGCCCCGGCTCGAACACCCGCGCGATCCTATCGGCCCGGTCCGAAAGCGCCATCGCCCGCCCCGGTTCCCAGACATGTCCGCAAAG
This sequence comes from uncultured Actinomycetes bacterium, assembly GCA_963836925.1. Classification (GTDB taxonomy): domain Bacteria; phylum Actinomycetota; class Thermoleophilia; order Gaiellales; family Gaiellaceae; genus PALSA-600. The sequence continues at coordinate 115,722 of CAWILJ010000006.1, read as the reverse complement.
GGACGGTCCAGTGTCAGACACCGTTCATTCCGCTGACAACGACCCAGTGTTGATGCGTCCTGCAGCCCTGCCTGATGTCAGACACCGGCCGTGCCTCGATGCGGCCGGACCGGCCGAAAGGGGCTTGTCCGGGGGTCAGGAGCGGATCAGGGAGAGCACCTCGTCGCGCTTCTCCTCCATGCGCTGTTGCGAGAGCGCTTCGAGATTGAGGCGGAGGAGGGGCTCGGTGTTCGACGGGCGGACGTTCATGTGCCAGTCCTCGGCTTCCACCGACAGCCCGTCGAGGTGAGAGATCCGGCCCTCGGAGGCGTAGCGCTCCTTGAGCTCCTGCAGCTTCAGCGCGACGTCGGCGACCGGCGTGTTGATCTCGCCGGTGAGGTAGTAGCGGTCACGGAGCGGAGCGAGGATCTCGCTCAGCGGCTGGTCCCGGCGGGAGACGAGCTCGAGCATGAGCAGGAACGGGATCACACCGGAGTCGGCCTGTGAGAAGTCGCGGAAGTAGTAGTGCGCCGAGACCTCGCCCGCGAAGACGGCGCCGACCTCGCGCATCCGCTGCTTGATGAACGAGTGCCCGACCCGGTTGATCAACGGCTCGCCCCCCGCGTGCTCGATCGCCTTGGGCACCGCCCAGGAGGCGCGCACGTCGTAGATCACCTTCCCGCCCGGCTCCCTCGCGAGCAGCGACTCGGCGAAGAGCGCGGTCGTGAAGTCGCCCGGCACGAACTCGCCCGTGTCGTCGACGAAGAAGCACCGGTCGGCGTCGCCGTCGTAGGCCACCCCGAACGCCGCTCCCTCCTCGGTGGTGCGCCGCACGATGAACTCGCGGTTCTCGGGCAGGAGTGGGTTCGGCTCGTGGTTCGGGAACGACCCGTCGGGCTCGAAGTTGCAGCGCACGACCTCGACCTGCGGCAGCCGCTCGAGCACGCGCGGCAGCATCACGCCGGCCATGCCGTTCGCGGCATCGACGACGATCCGCAGAGGCGCGATCGAATCGACGTCGACGAACCCGAGTACCCGCTCGACGAAGCCGTCCCAGACGTCGACCGGCTCGACCGACCCCTGCGAGGCTCCGCGCCACTCGGCCCGCACGGCGCGGTCGCGGATCTCCACGAGCCCGGACTCGCTGCCGACGGGCAGCGCACCCCGCCGGACGATCTTCATCCCGGTGTACTGGGCCGGGTTGTGCGACGCGGTGACCATGATCCCGCCGTCGAGCCCGAGCTCGCCGGTCGCGAAGTAGACCATCTCCGTCCCGACCATCCCGAGGTCGGCCACGTCCGTTCCCGTATCGGCGACTCCTCTGATCACCGCCTCGGCCATCGTCGGCGACGACAGTCGCATGTCGCGGCCGATCGCCACCCGCCGCGGCTCGAACTGCTCCGCAAATGCCCGCCCGACCGCATACGCGCCGGCCTCGTCGAGCTGCGACGGGTAGAGCGCCCGGATGTCGTACGCCTTGAAGGCTCCTGGATCGAGCACGTTCGCGATGCTACGTGCGCGAGAACACCCGGACGGCCTTCTCGGCCCACGCAGCGATCCCGCCCGGCTCGAGGAAGTTGCACCCGCCCTCGAGGACGTCGGCGGGCATCGAGTCGTAGAAGCGGTCGACGACGAGGCGCAGCTCGCGGTCGCCCTCCGGCGTCTCCGCCACCGGCTCGGCCAGCTCGAACGCGACCCCGAGGTGCTGCTCCGGGCGGTCGAACCCGCGTGTGATCTCGATCACGCCCACATACGACGACGCGATCACGTCGATCGGCCCGCAGAAATCCGACACCGTCTTCGCAAGCTCCGGCGACACGCGCCCGGCGGGCGTCTCGAGCAGCCTCTGCCGGATCGCCACTCCCCGATCCTATGCGCCCAGGATCGTTCGGATCGCCTCGGTCGACTCGGCGTCGGGCGACTCGGAGATCACCGTCGCCGGCCGCGGGAAGCGCGCCAGCGCGTCACGGAGCGGCTCGGCGCGGAGCGTCCCCTCGCCGTAGCGGAGGTGCTTCGTCTCGTTGCGGTTCGCGAACTGGATGTCCGAGAAGTGGATGTGGAACGGCGCCCCCGGCTCGAGCACCCCGTCGACGGCCTCCAGCGCCTCGACGAAGGGCTCCACGGAGAGAAACGCGCCGTCCGAGGTCGCGTGCATGTGGGCGAAGTCGAGCACCGGGCGCACCCAGCCGAGGCGGCGCGAGATCTCGACCACGTCGTCAGCCGACCCGAGGTCGCGCACCCGCCCCATCACCTCGATCCCGAACGGCACCGTCGCGGCCCTTGCCGGCCAGCCGCCCCCGCAGCTCCCCGAGCTGCTCGACGACCGAGTCGATCGCCTCCTCGCGGGTGCGGCCGAGCAGGAAACCCGGGATGGAAGACGACCACCTCTGCGCCTGCCGCCTTCGCGATCCCGGCGGAATGGTCGAGCATCCCGACCGCCATGTTCAGCTTCTTGCCGCGCTCGGCGTGACCCATGAACCCGGCGAGCGGCGCATGGACCGAGAGCGCGATGTCCGCCGAGCGCGCGAGCTCGCCGAGCTCCGCCGCGAACTCGTAGCTCATCCAGAACCCGCCCTCGAAGTCGATCTCGCACGCGCTGAAGCCGCGTTCGAGGATCGCCCCGATCGCCGCCTCGGGGCTCTCGCGCGACGGCACGCGGGCCGGGCCGAAGTGAAGCTTTCGCGCCATGTGCAGGAGGTTAATGCTCGCCTGGTACGTCCGACCGGACGTCTACCCTCGACGCATGCCTGCATGCCCTTCGAGCATAGACCTGCTCGAGCTCGACATCGACCTGCGACTGACGGATCTCTGGCGGGAGGCCGCCGGGATCGAGGAGTGGTCGCTCGAAGTGGTCGCCGCGTTCATGCGAGCCGCGTACGGCAAGGGCTACTGCGACGCGCTGACCGAGGAGCTTCCCGGCGCCCTGTGCGCCGATCACGGCTATCGGGTGCCCGAGCGGGCCAACGCGAAACCCTAACCGTCCGTCGGGTCGCGAACACGGCTAAACTGGGCGTCGAATGGCCCGCTCACGCAGTTCTAGCCCGGCCAGGCTCGTCGTTGCACTAGCGGTTGCGGGCGTGCTCGCGATCTTCCTCGTGTACACCGCGATCAGCGGTACCACGCCCGCGCTGCAGCCGAGCAACCTCAAGGGCCGAACCGACACCGTGTCGCTGACCGGCAAGGTGATCGGGCCGGTCAAGGGCGACTCGCACCAGGCCGGCGGGCTGCAGTTCAAGCTGCACAACATCAACGGCGTGAGCCCGATCATCCCGATCGTGTACCACGGCTCGGTGCCCGACCTCTTCAAGGTCGGCCGCGACGTCAACCTCACCGGGCAACTCGTGGGCGGCTCGTTCAGGGCCACGGCGCTGACGACGAAGTGCCCGAGCAAGTACACGTCTTCGTCGTCTGCGGCAACCTGAGCCGAGCCGATGGCTGACCTCGGCCGTGCAGCACTCGTCGTCAGCTTCATGCTGGCGCTCTACGCACTCGTCGCCGGCACGGCCGCTGCGATCAGCCGGCAGCGGCGGCTCGCCGACTCCGCCCGCTACGCGCTGATCGCCTGCTTCGGGACGACCGTCATCGCCTCGGGGGTGCTGATCCGCGCGCTCGTCACCCACGACTTCTCCTACGCCTACGTCCAGGCGCACACGAGCCGCGACCTGAGCAAGATCTACTCGCTCACGGCGTTCTGGGGCGGGGAGGAGGGGTCGCTGCTGCTCTGGCTCCTCGTGCTGACCGGCTACGGCGCTGTCGCCGTGCTGCTGAACCGGAAGCTCCTCCGCGACATCGTCGTCTGGGTCGTGCCCGTGATCGGCGGTATCGCGACGTTCTTCAGCTTCATGCTCGTCGCGGTCGCGAGCCCGTTCACCACCGTGCCTCGCACCGTCGACGGCGCGGGCCTCGTCCCGAGCCTCCAGAACCCGTACATGGTCGCCCACCCGCCCATGCTGTACCTCGGCTACGTCGGGCTCTCGATCCCGTTCGCGTTCGCCGCCGGCGCGATGCTCTCGGGCCACACCGACGAGCGCTGGATCGTCGCCACCCGCCGCTGGACGCTCGCCGCCTGGATGTTCCTGGGCTTCGGCCAGATCCTCGGCGCCCACTGGGCCTACGTCGAGGTCGGCTGGGGCGGCTACTACGCGTGGGACCCCGTCGAGAACGCGGCGCTGATGCCGTGGCTCGCCGCCACCGCGTTCCTGCACTCGGTGATGATCCAGGAACGGAAGGGCATGCTCCGCATCTGGAACATGGTGCTCGTCGCGCTCGCGTTCGAGCTCTCGGTGTTCGGCACCTTCCTCACGCGGTCGGGCGTGATCGAGTCGATCCACAGCTTCGCGAAGAGCTCGATCGGGAGCTGGTTCCTCGGGTTCGTGATCTTCACGACGCTCTTCTCGCTCGCGCTGATCCTCTGGCGGCTGCCGCTCCTCCGCGCCCGGACGAAGCTCGAGTCTCCGCTCTCCCGCGAGGCGACGTTCCTCTACAACAACCTGCTCCTCGTCGCGCTCTGCCTCACGATCTTCTGGGGTGAGATCTGGCCGATCATCGCGCAGATCGTCAACGGCACCCAGCAGACGATGGGACGGCCGTACTACGACTTCTTCCTGCGCATCTTCGGGCTGCCGCTCCTCTTGTTGATGGGGATCGGGCCGCTCGTCGCGTGGCGCCGCACCTCGGGCAGGTCACTGCTGAAGTCGCTGCGCTGGCCGATCGGCGTCGCAGCCGTGACGGGCGCCGTGCTGGTCGTCCTCGGCGCGGGCTCGTCGCTGCCGGGCCTGATCGCCTACACGTTCTGCGCGTTCGTCATGACGACGATCGTGGTCGAGCTCGTCCGCGGGACGCGGGCGACCGGATCGCTGGCGCAGCTCGTCGCTCGGAACCGCCGCCGCTACGGCGGGTACGTCGTGCACGCAGCGATCGTGCTGTTCGCGATCGGTGTCGCCGGCTCGAGCGCCTACCAGACGCAGCGCGAGTTCCAGGTGTCGAAGGGTCAGACCTTCAGCATGCCCGGGTACAAGGCCAAGTTCCTCGGCCTGACCCGCACGCCGAGCATCACCGATACCGGCTCCGTCGGTCGAGACGAGGGCGCTCCTGGCCGTGAACGGCCGGTACGACGGGACGATGACGACGAGCGAGGTCAACTCCTCCGCGCTCGGCATCTCGCACGAGGTCGGCATCCACACGGACTGGCTGCGGGCCGAGGACTACTACGTGATCCTCGACCAGGTCTCGGGAAACACCGTCTACTTCAAGGTGTTCGTCAAGCCGCTCGTCAACCTGATCTGGGTCGCGGGGTTCGTCTTCCTCGCCGGGTCGCTGATCGCGATGTGGCCCGACGCCCGCGAGCAGCGCCGCCTGGTGGCGCGTCTCTCGCTCGCCCGAGCGTGACCGAGCTGATCCTGGGCGCCCTCATCGCGGTCGCCGCGGTGGTGATCGTGGCGCTGCCGTTCCTCCGCGACACCGGCGAGCCCGAGCTGATCGACGACCCCGGCTCCGAGCGGATCCTGCTCCTGATCGAGGAGCGCGATCACGCGCTCGCCGCACTCAAGGAGCTCGAGTTCGACCACCGGACCGGCAAGATCGACGACGCCGACTACCGCGCGAGCGTCGGCCCGCTTCGCCGCGCCGCCGCCGACGCGCTCCAGGCGCTCGACGCCGCCAAGGCCGCCTCAGCCGAGGATGACCTGTCCGAGCAGGAAGAGGTTCAGGCTGACGATCAGCGCAGCAATGGCCCAGGCGCACGCGGTCGTGAAACGGCTGTTGACGAGCGAGCCCATAAGGTCGCGGCGCGAGGTGAACCAGACGAGCGGCACCAGGGCGAACGGGATCCCGAAGGACAGCACGACCTGCGAGATCACGAGCGTTCGTGACGGATCGATCCCGGCCGCGACCACGATGAACGCCGGGATCATCGTGATCGTCGCGCCGGAGCCAGAGCGGGATCTGCCGCCGGATGAACCCCTGCATGACAACCTGGCCCGCGTAGGTGCCGACGGCCGACGACGAGAGCCCCGACCCGAGCAGCGCGACGGCGAACACCGCCCCCGCGGTCGCTCCCAGGATCGGCTCGAGCGTCTCGTGGGCGTCCTCGAGCGAGGCGACGTCGATGAGCCCGCTCTTGAAGAACGTGCTCGCCGCCATCATCGAGCATCGAGGCGTTGATCAGCATCGCGATCGTCATCGCGACCAGCACGTCGATCCGCGTGTAGCGCATCAGCAGCCGGGCGCTCGCCTGGGACTCGGGCACGATCCGGTCCTGCGTCAGTGCCGAGTGCAGGTAGATCACGTGCGGCATCACGGTCGCGCCGAGGATCCCGACCGCGAGCAGCACCGACTCGGTCCCGGCGAACTGCGGCACGAGGACATGCTCGCCGGACGCGCGCAGGTCGGGCCGGGCGTAGATCATCTCGACCAGGTAGCAGAGGCCGATCACGCCGACGATCGATCGCGATCGCCGCCTCGAACGGGCGGAAGCCGATAGCTCTGCAGCGACAGCAGCGCGAAGGCGACGATCCCGGTCAGCACGCGTCGAGACCGCGAGGCTCGTCCCGAGCAGCAGGTTGAACCCGATCGCGGCGCCCGAGGAACTCGGCGAGGTCGGTCGCCATCGCGATCACCTCGGCCTGGATCCAGAGCAGGACCGAGGTGCGGCGACGAGAACTGCTCGCGGCAGACCTCGGGAAGGTTCCGGCCCGTCGCGATCCCGAGCTTCGCCGACAGCGTCTGGATCACCATCGCCATCAGGCTCGACGCGACGACGACCCAGAGGAGCAGGTAGCCGTACTTCGCCCCGGCGGCGATGTTCGTCGCGAAGTTGCCCGGGGTCGATGTAGGCGACGCAGGCGATGAAGGCGGGCCCGAGGAACGGCAGGATCCGGAACCGCGTACGGTGCAGCGCCTCGTCGACCGTGCGAAGGCCCGCCGGGAAGCTGCTCCTGGGCAACGGCTCTGATCGCCATGCCACTAGTTTAGACGAGACTAAACTTGTTAGTCGCGACTAAACTTTGATGCAGGTGACGTCTGGCAGGTTCCGCCAGCGCTCGTCGAGGTCGAAGCCGTAGCCGGCGAAGAACTCGTCGGGGACGGTGAAGCCGACGTATCGGATCGGGCAGGTCGTCGACCAGGCGGCGGTAGGGGCGGTCGAAGAGCGTCGCGCAGGCGAGTGACTCCGGGTTTCGCAGCGAGAGCGTGCGGCAGAGGTAGTGGAGCGTGAGGCCCGTGTCGACGACCTCGTCGACCACGATCACGTCCCGCCCCGCGATCTCCTGGTCGAGGTCCTTGATGAACCGGATCTGCTCGTGGCCCCCCAGCTGTGCTGCCCGGAACCGGTCGTCCCGTAGCCGGCCAGCTCGAGGAAGTCGAGCGCATGCGCGACCGGTGATCGCCATCGAGAGGTCGGTGACGAACGGCACGCAGGCCTTCAGCGCGCCCACGAGCAGCGGCTCGCGCTCGGCGTAGTCGCGCGCGATCTCGGCCCCGAGCTCCCGGACGCGCGCCGCGATGTCCGCAGCGCTCAGGTACACCTCGCCGATTCGGTCGTCGAGCAGCGCCGTCACGAGGCCTTGCGCAGGCCGTAACGGGAGACGAGCCGCTCGAAGTCGCGCTCGTAGAAGAGCTTGACCTTGACGTCCGGGTACAGCTTCCGGAGCTTGCGGAGCTTGCGGTTCTTCCGGGTCACGAGCGACTGCTTCATGACCGTCACCTCGAGGTAGAGATCCTGCTCCGGAAGATAGAAGTCGGGCGTGAATGCCTCGGTGACGCGGCCCTCCTCGTCGCGCTCGAGCACGAACGTGTGTGGCTCGTACATCCAGGGCACGCCGTAATAGTCGAGGATCTTCGCGTACTCCAGCTCCGCCTCGTTCACGAAGCGGGGAGTGCCGTCACCTCGATATGCCTGGAAATGGGGCGTTTCCAGTCCCACCTGACTCCAAGGTACCAGCGAGGTCGGATAGCCCCGCACCCTCTAGACTCCGCCTGTGGCGGCAGGCCGATTCCGTGCGGAAGAGCTTCATTCTCGCGCACCTGTCCGACATCCACTGCGGAGATCCGCACTTCGTGCCGGATCTCATGGAGCGCGCGATCGCGGACATCAACGAGCTCGAGCCCGACATCGTCGTCTGCTCCGGCGACCTGACGACCTTCGGCTTCAAGGAGGAGTACGTCCAGGCGCAAGCGCTACCTCGACCGGCTCGAGTGCGACTCGTTCGTCGTGATCCCGGGGAACCACGACTCGCGCAACGTCGGCTACGTCCACTTCGAGGAGCTGTTCGGCCAGCGCAACTCCGTGCTGCGCAAGGACGGCGTCACCGTCGTCGCGGTCGACTCGACCGAGCCCGACCTCGACCACGGCCAGATCGGGCGCGGCCGCTACGGATGGATCGAGGACGAGTTCGCCACCCCGGCCCGGCTCCGCGTCTTCGTGCTCCACCACCATCTGCTTCCGGTCCCCGGCACCGGGCGCGAGCGAAACGTCGTCTACGACGCCGGCGACGCGATCGAGTGCCTGCAGCGGTCGGGTGTGAACCTCGTCCTCTCGGGGCACAAGCACGTTCCCTATGCGTGGCGGCTCGAGAACCTCTTCGTCGTCAACACGGGCACGGTCTCCTCGCTCCGCCTCAGAGGGAACACGCGTCCCTGTTACAACGTCGTCGAGGCGAACGGCTCGCACGTGGACGTCTGGCGGCGCTACCCGTTCCACGGCCAGGAGCGGATCATCCAGTTCGACCTCGAGACCCTCGAGTACGAGAAGTACACGTCGCGGATCGAGGGGGAGGTGACGTCGCCGCGGTGAGGGCGGTCGCCCTGATCGACGGCGAGCACTCGGCCGACGTCGTCCGCAGCGCGCTGCTCGAGCTGCCTTACGAGTGGGTCGGCGCGATCCTCGTGGGCGGCAGCGAGAAGCTTCGCGGCGGCGACGAGTACGGGGTGCCGTTGCTGGACGGCTTCGGCGAAGCCGAAGCCGTCGTCGACCTCTCCGACGAGCCGGTGCTCGGGCCCGGAGACCGCTTCCGCTGGGCCTCGCGTGCCCTCGCGGCCGGGCTCTCCTACATCGGCGCCGACTTCCGCTTCGACCCGCCCGTGTACGAGGAGATCGCCGTTCCCTCGATCGCCGTGATCGGGACCGGGAAGCGGGTCGGGAAGACGGCCGTCTCCGCGCATCTCGCGCGGCTGCTCGGCCGTGACCGCGACGTCGTCGTCGTGACGATGGGGCGGGGAGGGCCCGCCCGAGCCCGAGCTGGTCGAGACGCCGCCCGGGGTGGACGAGCTCGTCGCACTTGCGCGCTCCGGCCGCCACGCCGCCTCCGACCACCTCGAGATCGCGGCCGTGGGCGGCGTCGTCACGATCGGCTGCCGCCGGGCGGGGGGCGGGCTCGCGGGCCGGGCGTTCGTCTCCAACGTGTCCGAGGGCGCGCGGCTCGCCGCCGAGCGCCGTCCGGACGTCGTCGTCTTCGACGGGAGCGGCGCCGCGATCCCGCCCGTCGCTGCCGACCGCCGCGTGCTCGTCGTCGGCCCCGGTCACGACCTCGACGCGCACTTCAACCCCTACCGCCGGCTCGTGTCCGATCTCGTGATCGCGGTCGGGTGCGAGGCCGAAGGGGCCGTGTCGCGCCTCGCTCCGGCTCCGGCCGCTCGCGCCCCCTCGTAGGCCGCGTCGCCGTGTTCACGGCGGGCCCCGCGGAGACCGGCCACCTCGAGGCCGACGTCGTCCACGTCTCGACGAGCCTCGGCGACCGCGACGCCCTTCGTCGTGAGCTGGCCGCGCTCGACGCCGACACCTACCTGACCGAGCTCAAGGGCGCGGCGATCGACCTCGTCGCCGAGGACGCGCTGGCCCGCGGACGCCGGATCGTGCTCGCCGCCAACGACGTCGTCGCGCCCGGGCTCGACGAGGCGCTCCTCGCTCTCGCTCCGGACGCGGTGAGAGCCTGATGCAGCCGCACTATCGTGACCCGCTCCCGCTCGGCGAGCCCGCCGGTTTCCCGTACTCGAAGGGGATGATGGCCCGCGCGCTGCTCGCCGCCGGCGTCTCGGTCGACTCGGCCTACGAGCTGGCGACGCGCCTCGAGCTCGACCTCGTCGGCGCGGGAGGCCGCGCCGTCGAGCTCGACCGGTTCGAGGAGGTCGCCGTCGAGCTGTTGGGCGAGGCCGAGGGCGGCCAGGTCGTGCTCCGGATGCGGCGGCTCGCCGCGTTGCGCGCCCTCGACGTGCCGATCGTGCTGCTCGTCGGAGGCGCGACCGGCACGGGCAAGTCGACGGTCGCGACCGAAGCCGCGCACCGGCTGGGGATCACGCGCGTCACCTCGACCGACTTCATCCGCCAGACGATCCGCGCGTACTTCCCCCGGGCGGAGATGCCGTCGGTGCACGTCTCGAGCTTCGAGGCCGGCGGTCCCGAAGGGGCCATGGAGGCCGGGTTCCTGGAGCAGACGCGGCGCGTGCTCGTCGGAGTCGAGGCCTCGATCGACCGCGCCCTGAACGAGGGCTGGTCGATGACGATCGAAGGCGTCCATCTCGTGCCGGGCCTCGTGCCGGCGGAGATCGACGGCGCGATCCTCGTGCACGCCGTCCTCCGGGTCGAGAGCGCCGAGGACCACGCGAGCCACTTCGTCGTGCGAGACGCCTCCACGGGCGGCGAACGGCCGCTGGCGAAGTACCTCGACGGGCTCGCCGAGATCCGGGCGCTTCAGGAGGTCATCGTCGAGCACGCGCTCCGGCACGGCGTGCCGGTGATCGAGAGCACGAGCATCGGTCACGCGACGACGTCGCTCCTCGACCTCGTCCTCGACCGTGCCGGATCCCTGGAGCGGATCGCCTGAGCTATGTTTGGGTAGATGCCCAGCCGCGAGGAAGTCGTCGACACGCTGCACCAGGTTGAGGATCCCGAGCTCGGGATGGACATCGTCGACCTCGGGCTGCTGTACGACGTCGAGGTCGAAGGCGCGAACGTGAAGGTGACCTACACGCTCACGTCGATGGGCTGCCCGGCCGGTGCGATGATCCAGGAGGACATCGACCGCGTCGTCCGCGAGCTGCCCGGGGTCGAGGACGTGCAGTCCGAGCTGACGTTCGAGCCTCCGTGGACCCCGGACCGGATGTCCGAGGACGCGAAGTTCATCCTCGGTTTCTAGCCCGGAACGGAGAGTAGCGCCGGGCTCGCCTCGCGACCGTCGAGGTCGTCGCGCGGCGACAGCGAAGCTCGAGCCTCGGTGGAGTGGAAGCTACGAGGCGGCGCGCGGCCCGAGCGCGGCCCAGATCTCGGCCACGAGGGCCTGCAGCGCCATGAACCCGAAGAACGCCCCGAGCGCGACCCACACGTCCACGTAGATCCAGCCGAGCGCGAGGATCGCGAACCCGATCAGCCAGGTGCCCGGGTAGAACGGGAGGTCGTGCGGGAGCTTCACTCCAGGACTATGCCTGAGCGTGCCGCGCGCGGCCTCGTCCTGCTCGTGACGTTCACCGGCCGCAGCTAGAGGCTTGATGTGAAATGGGGCGGTGCCGCGGATGCCGCCCCAGACGCGGCGCGAAGCCGTCTCGTCGTCCTTGGACAGGCTTCTAGCCTGCCCTGCGAACGCCGAGCCGCCCTCGCTTGGTCTGGAACGGCCCCTCGACGAGCCAATTCCACATCAAACCTCTAGGCCGGGATCCGCAGCACGACCTTGCCGAGCTGGTCGCCGCTCTCGAGCCGCTCGTGGGCGGCCGCGGCCTCGGCCAGCGGGAAGACCGAGTCGACCACGGGAAGCGCTCGGCCCGAGGCGACGAGCTCGTAGGCGCCCTCGAAGTCCTCGAAGGTTCCCATCGTCGATCCGAGGATCGCAAGCTCCTTCCACCAGACCCGGTTGAGCGCCGCCGGCGGGTTCGGGCCCGACGTCGCCCCGCACACGACGATCCTGCCGGCCACGCCGGCCGAGGCGAGCGAGCGCTGCCAGGTCGCCTCTCCGACGTGCTCGAACACGACGTTCGCACCACCGCCGGTGAGCTCACGCACGCGGGCGGGAACGTCCTCGGTGGCGTGGTTCACGGTCTCGTCGGCGCCGAGGCTCCGGGCCTGCTCGAGCTTCTCGTCGCTGCCGGAGGTGACGATCGTCCTGCCGCCGAGCGCGTGCGCGATCGCGAGTGCCGCCGTGGCCACGCCGGCGCCGATCCCCCAGATCAGCACCCACTCGCCCTCCTCGAGCCGCGCTTTCGTGACGAGCATCCGGTAGGCGGTCTCGAACACGAGCGGGAACGCAGCCGCCTGCTCGAAGGAGAGCCCGTCGGGGATCGGATGGACGGCGGTTCTCGGCACGGCGACGAGCTCCGCGTGGGTTCCGTCGCGGTGCTCGCCGAGGATCTCGACGCGGCCGTTGTGCGCGAGCCCGGGGTTGATCACGACCCGCTCGTCCGTCCCCGCGATGACGCCGGCGCCGTCGGCGCCGAGGATCCGCGGTTTCGGCACGGACGGGAGCCCCTTGCGGAGCCAGAGATCGAGCCGGTTGAGGGACGCGGCGCGCAGCTCGACGAGCACCTCGTCGGGCCCGGGAACCGGGTCGGGGGCGTCCTCGTAGCGGAGCACCTCCGGCCCGCCCTCCTCGTGGATGCGAATCGCCTTCACGACTCGATGCTAGAGGGAATCGCCCCGGGCGCTGTAACAATGGAGGCGATGACCACAGCCGAGGTTCAGCGGCTGGCGGCCGAGCTCGGCCTCGACGCCGCGGGCGTGGCGGCGGCGGAGCCCTACGAGAGCACGGAGCGGGACATCCGCGAGCGGCGGGAGCGGGGTCTGTTCGGCGTGATGAGGTTCACGACCGCCAGGCCCGAGATCTCCTGCCACCCCGAGCGGCTGCTCGCGGGCGCACGGAGCGTCGTCTCCGCAGCGCTCTGCTACTGGCTCCCGGAGCCCGAGCGGCCCCCGGACCACGGGCGGCTGCCGCGCTATGCCTGGCACGACGGCTACGCCGAGCTGCGCGAGAAGCTCGAGTCGCTCGGCGCCGCGCTCGGCGCCCCCTACCGCGTGCTCGTCGACGCGAACCAGCATGTCGACCGCGAAGCCGCCGCTCGTTCCGGGGTGGGCTTCTACGGCAAGAACACGATGCTCATCACCGAGCGGCACGGCTCCTGGGTCGTTCTCGGGACGCTCGTCACCGGCGCCGAGCTCGAGCCGACGCCTCCGATGCGAGCTGGCTGCGGCTCCTGCACGCGCTGCATCGACGCGTGCCCGACCGATGCGCTCGACGAGCCGGGCGTCCTCGACGCGACGCGCTGTCTCTCGTACTGGACGCAGGTCGAGGGCGAGATCCCCGAGGCCTACCGCGCCCCGCTCGAGGCCCAGGTCTACGGCTGCGATATCTGCCAGGACGTCTGCCCGTGGAACCGCGGCATCGAGGGGCGGCGTGCCGGCGAGGCCGTCGAGGAGGCAGCCCACGTCGACCTGCTCGCATGGCTCGGTGAGGAGCCCGGAATCGACGAGGAGCTCGTCCACCGCCTGTACGTCCCGCGCAACGACTCTCGGTGGCTGCAGCGGAACGCCCTCGTCGCGCTCGGGAACACCGGCACCGGCGACTCCGCCGCGCGCGGCGCGCTCCTCGCCCATGCCGCCGGCGACGACGAGATCCTCGCCGGTCATGCCCGCTGGGCGCTCGAGAGGCTGGAGGAACGGTGCGGGTGAGGGTCCTCGAGCGCTGGATCTCGCTGGTCCGGCTGGTCGCCCTGCCGCTGATCGTCGTGGCGGTCGTCCTCGCGAGCTACCCACCCGGGCGCTGGGAGACCTGGGCGTGGGCCACGACCGCGGCGTTCGCCGCCGGCTCGGCCGTCTTCTTCTGGCTCGCCCGCTCGGGCTTCGGTGCCCGCCATCCCTTCGCGCAGAGCCTCGCCGCTCAGGTGTTCGACACGGTCGTCATCGTCGGCTACGTGATGGTGTTCGCCTTCGACGCCGGCCTGCCGGTCCAGCAGCTCCTCTACATCGACCTCGCGGCAGCCTGTGTCCGCTTCGGGGTCACCGGCGGCCTCATCGTCGCAGCGATCTCGACGCCGGTCCTCGTGGCGTTCACGAAGCTCCGCTCCGACCACGCCGACACGCCGTTCAGCTGGAAGCTCGTCTTCTTCCAGACGTTCTTCGAGGTGCTGATGGCGCTGATCGTGGGCTGGCTCGTCCACCGGCTGTCGCAGGAGGGGAGGAGGGCGGAGGCGCGCGCCGACGAGGCCGAGCGGCTGCACGAGGCCGAGCGGCGCACCGTCGACGAGCTCCGGCGGCTGTCGCGCCTCAGGGCCGATTTCGTGTCGCTCGTCTCGCACGACGTGCGGACGCCGCTCGCTGCCGTGATCGGGTCTGCTCAGACGCTCGAGCAGCGCTGGCGCGAGCTCTCCGCGGAGCAGCGCGACCGGTTCCTCGCGTTGATCGTCGACGAGACCGGCCGTCTCGCAGCGCTCGTCGGCGAGGTCACCGACGTGTCGCGGATCGACGCCGGCACGTTCAGCTACACCTTCGGCGACGTCGACGTGGCCGCACTGGTCGACGAGGCCGTGGCGGCCGCCGAGATCGCACGCGACTCCGCGAACGTCGCCTCTGCCGTGGAGCCCGCGATCCCGTACGTCGAGGGCGACCCGGTGCGACTCCGACAGGTGCTCACGAACCTGATCGACAATGCCGTCAAGTACTCGCCGGAGGGCGCGCCCGTCGAGGTCCGGGCCCAGGCCGTCAACGGGTACGTGCGGGTCGACGTCGTCGACCACGGGACCGGGATCGAGCGGCGCGACCAGCGCCTCATCTTCGAGCGGTTCGGTCGTGTCCACGGCACCTCGAAGCCGGGCACCGGCCTCGGTCTGTATATCGCCCGGGCGATCGCCGAGGCGCACGGCGGGGCGCTGTACGTGAGCTCCGAGCTCGGAGCGGGCTCGACGTTCACGCTCGACCTTCCGACGCGGGAACGCTGAGCCTGAGGCGGAGATAGGCACCGCCCCAGCTCCCACACGGGGCCTCTTACGTCGCGGCCGCGCGGACCTCGCGAAGCCTGCGCTCGAGGGCGCGGGCGCGATCGGCGACGAGCTGACGCAGCTCCGGCGGCGCGAGCAGCACCGCCTCCCCGCAGAAGGACAGCATCTCGCCGACCAGCCAGTCGGCGCTGCCGACCCGCCGCTCCGAGAGCGCCGCGCCGTCGAGCAGCGGCAGCGCGCCCTTCTCGACCTCCCACCGGCCGACGGTGGGCGAATACCAGATCCGGGCGCTCGTCGCCTCCCGCAGCTCGGACGGGTCGAACCCCTCGCGCGGGGCAAACCCCTGCTTCAGCAGCTTCGCGGTCCGCGTCCGGTCGAGCCGGTAGCTCCGCGGGGCGTCGCGGTCGACGTCCCAGGTGTGGACGTACCAGTGCGGCAGCCGGCGCTCGATCCCGTACGGCTCGATGCGGCGCGTCTCGACCTCGGTCGACTCGGGCTTCAGGTACTCGAGCTCGACGAGCCGCTTGCGGTCGATCGCGCGGGTGAGCGTCGCCACGAGATCCTCCTCGGCGCCGGCCTGCGGCGTCGGGGTCTGCGCGAGGTCGAACTGCCCGAACGCCTCCTCGAGCTTCGCACGCACGCGGTGGAGCGGCGAGCTCGAGCCGGCCGCGATCATGGGGCCGACGAACTCGAGCGCGAGCCGGATCGCCCGGGCCTCGAGCGGCGTGAGGCGCGGAGCGCGGCGGAACGTGTCGCCGAAGAGCTCCTTGTCCACGTGGACCTCGTCGCCGTGCAGCTCGGCGTACACCGCGTAGCAGCCGCCGCCGAAGTTCACGAGATTGAGCAGCGACAGGTGCTCCTCGAGGGCCTCCTGCGGGATCGAGAAGCGCTCGACGAGCTCCGAGGCCGGGATCACCGCCTCGCGTTCCTCGCCGCAGGCGGCGAGCAGGTAGGCGAGCAGCGACTGCAGGACGCCGAACCGCTCGGGCGCGACCGGCCCGGCCTGCCGCTCGGTGACGCCGGCCGCCCAGGGGATGTGCCGTTCGGCCGCCGGGATCGGCGGCGCCCCCTCGTGCGCACGGCGTGCGGCGCGCACCCCTTCGGTGACGAGGCGGCGGAGCGGGGAGGGCTCGAGCGGCACCGCGCGTCCCTCCTGGCGGAGGATCCAGCGCGCGAGCATTGAAAGCGAGGCGTACTCGGTGACGAAGACGCCGTCTTCGACGCGGTTCCTGGCGCCGGCGTACTCGCGCTCGACCCACCACGCCGTATCGGGGGCGACGGCGATTCTGGCCTCGCCCTGGATATCGCCGAACTGCCACTCGGCCCGGCCGCGGAACTCCTCGACGTCGAAGCTCTCGGGGATGCGGAAGTCGCGCTCGCGGCGCGTCGCGAAGCGGATCTCGGAACGGATGCGCGAGACACGGAAGCTCTTGACGATGTTGTCCCCGAGGTCGAGCCCGATCACGTACCAGGTGCCGTTCCCGGGCAGCAGCGCGTAGGGGTTGATCGTCCGCTCGCGCTCGTCGTCGCGGGCGATCGACCAGTACGCGAAGCGGATGGTCCTCTGCTTGGAGATCGCGGCCTCGAGCTTGCCGAGGCGCCCCTGGAGCTCGGGGGTGTAGTCGGGATCGCGGACCTCGACCCGCACGGCGGTCGCGGTCGGGGCGTTGCCGACGCCGCCCGCGCGGCCGAGCGCCAGGTTCTGGAGGGCGAGCCGGAGCGGCTCTGCATAGGCGAAGCGACCTTCGAGGAGGAAGAGGCAGGTCTGGAGCGCCGCGAGCTCGTCGTCGTCGAGGTCGAGCGGCGGCAGGAAGTACCGCTCCGAGCGGAGGGTGTAGAGCTCCTCGCCGGTGAACTCGTCGCGCTGTGAGTCGAGCGGGACACCGAGCCCGACGAGCTCTGCCCGGTCGGAGTAGAAGCGGCGGGCGAACGCCTCGTCGCTCATCTCCTGGTAGCCCTCGACGTTCCCCTTGATGTCGCGCGCCGTCAGCGGCCTCAGCTCGGCCATCAGGAAGGCGACGAGCGAGAGCTGGCGGATGAGCTTGTCGGTGTCGTGGGACATGCCGTTTGCGAGCCTAGCGGCTCGCAAACGGCTCTATCTCCGTCAACTAGCCAAAGAGCGCAGCTATCTGGCTATGCGGCGACCTTGGCGCGGTCGAGGTGCTGGTGGGACGGGCAATAGTCCCTGTCCGGCAGCGGCGTGCGCTGGCACGGCTTACCCTTGCGCGTGGTTGCGTGGCAGTGGGCGACACCGCCCTCGAACGCGCCGGACTCGATCTGCTCCTCGATGAACCCGACCGCAGCGCCGACCCCCTGGTTCACCGACCAGGCGACCTGGGCCTGAACGGTGATCGGGAAGTACCGCCGGATGTCGGCGAAGAGGGTGCGGTCCGGCTTGGCGAAATAGTGCGGGTCTGCGGCGAGCCGCTCCATCGTCCCCTCGCAGGCCGCAAGCACCTCGCGGCGATACTCGAGCTGCGTCATCGGATCCACGTACGGGTCGATCAGGTCCTTGATCGAACGGTAGATCGCTCGCGAGTATTGATACATGCTGTGCTGAATTTGCAGGACCTGTTCGTCCATATGTGTCTCTAGTCTCCTGTGCGACTACGTGAGATTTGTCTTGGGAAGGGCGACACGCGGCCCCCCGGCACGATGTCGACAACAACTTTACCTGGTTCGCCAGGTTGTTACAAATGTTTTCTTTTTCGATAACACAATCCTGGTCGAAGAGTTGCCGTCGAGCGGCGCCTCACGGCGCGACCCGGGTCACGTACGCGCCTCCGAACCCCCGCGAGCGCACCGTCTCCAGCGCCGCCTGCGCGTCGCCGGAAGCGCCGTAGACGCCGCTGAACACCACGTAGTAGCCGGGGTGGAGCGTCCCGAACACGCCGGAGTCCAGCACTCCCACCTGCGGGAGCCCGTCCCTGGCGGCCTGGGCGGCGAAGGCGAACGCCCCTTTTCGCCCACGCGGCGCGGGCGCCTGGGCGAGGACGACCGTCCAGCCGTCGAGCCGTGCCGGCCAGCTGGTCTGCCCGCTCGGCCCGTGGGCCCTGGCGGTCGGGGAGAGCCGCGGTGCGGGGGCGACGTACGTCGTCGCGGCCGCGGCGGTCGTGTGCCGGTGCCCCTCCCGCACCGCGACCGCTGCGCCGCCGGCTGCGACCGCAGCGGCGAGCAGCGCGAGCCACACCCAGTCGCCGGGGTACCAGCCCAGGCGCCGGACCCAGCTGCGCCGCCAGGCGGCGAGGCCCCCGGCCACGAGCGGGAGCCGCAGGCCGCACTCGACGCAGTAGCGCTGGTCGGTCGCGCGGTCGGCCCCGCAGCGAGGGCACGTCTGCTCGGCGACGTACGAGGCGACGCTGCGGCGCGACACCTAGGCGCTTTCTTCGTCGAGCAGGCGGCCGCAGTTGGGGCAGAAGTGCGATCCGCGCAGGACGGCCGCCCCGCAGGTGCAGAGCTCCGTCCCCTCGCCGCCGTGGAGCAGCTCGTCGATCTCGGCGAGGCGCGCGTCGATCCCGATCACCTCGGCACACCGCTCGTGGAGCAGATCCTCGCGCCAGGATCGCCGACGGTACATCTCCACCATCAGCCCGCCGAGGTCGCGCAGGCGCTCCTCCCGGGCGCGAATGAGGGCGCGCCGCTCGCGGCGCAGGAGCCCCGGGCTCGGGCGCCGGGACGGGACCGAGGGCCGCGGAGCCGCCGGCTTCGACTCCTTGTCCCCGAAAAGCGCCATCCCGGCGAGTCTAACCCGCCCGCCTGCCGACCTCCCCGCGCGCCCGGGGGCGGCCGAAATCCTTACACCTTGGTGAACCTCGGCATACTTGCAACAGGGAGAATCGAGCCCGGTGCGCAGGATCATCCTCTTGGCGGTTCTCGTCCTCGCCGTTCCGGCGGCAGCACTCGCTGCGCCGGCCGCCGTGGGCGACGGATCGCTCGCCCTGAACTCCGCGAACGGCACGATCTACGTCTCGGGACGCGGGCTCATCTTCGGCCACTTCGACGTCGGGACGCTCATGGTCCTCGACTACCGCGCCGACGACGGCGTCTCGACGCCGGTCATCTCGAGCGGGAAGGGCAAGTACACGAAGGGGACCGGAAGCGGCGTGTTCACGGGCACCGACGTCCGCTTCCTCCTTCCATCCGGCCGCTACACGATCGAGCTGATCGGCGTCGGGATCGACGCGTCGGCGGTCGGCAAGGGGAGCATCGTCGCGACCGGGCTCGGCTCACCCGACGACGGCTCGTACAGCGTCAACGGCGCGAAGCCGCAGGTCCTCGGGAAGGTCCCGACGAGCGACCTCTTCGGCAGCAAGGTGACGCCGGTGACGTCGTCGTCCTGATGTCCACGACGCCCGCACCGACGATCCTGGTGGTCGAGGACGAGAGCTCGATCGCGTCGTTCGTGTCCCTCTATCTCCGGAACGCCGGCTACACGGTGCGCACCGCGGCGACCGGCTCGGACGCGCTCAGCGAGGCTGCAGCGAACCCGCCGGCGCTCGTGGTGCTCGATCTGATGCTCCCGGACATCGACGGGATCGAGGTGTGCAAGCGGCTCCGCCAGAGCTCGGACGTCCCGATCCTGATGCTGACCGCCCGGGACGAGGACGTCGACAAGATCATCGGGCTCGAGGTCGGCGCCGACGACTACCTCACGAAGCCGTTCAACCCACGTGAGCTCGTCGCGCGGATCAAGTCGATCCTGCGCCGGTCCTCGCCGGAGCGCCGCGAGCTCCAGACCGAGGTCATCGTCCACGGCGATCTCCGCGTCGACGCGGGCCGCCGCGAGGCGACGGTGAACGGCGAGGAGGTGCAGCTCGCGCCGAAGGAGTTCGATCTCCTCTGGGAGCTTCTCGACCACCGTGGGCTCGTGCTGACGCGCGACCAGCTGCTCGAGCGCGTGTGGGGGTACACGTTCGCCGGGGACACGCGTACCGTCGACGTCCACGTCCGCCAGCTGCGGCGAAAGCTCGGCGACGCCTCGCCGATCGTCACGGTCTGGGGGGTCGGCTACAAGGTGTCGACGGCGCGTGACGTGCAGAGGGACGCCGGACCCGTCTAGACGGCCCTCGGTGCTCTCGTCGCTCTCCTCGCTCCGGGTCCGCCTGCCGCTCCTCTTCCTCGCCGGCATCGTGCTCGCCGGGCTGGTCACGGGACTCATCGCCATCCAGCTGTTTCGCAACTTCGCGCGCCACCAGACGCTGAAGGAGCTGCGGCGGGAGTCGGCCAGCGTCGCACAGCTGTACTCGAGCTGGGTCAAGGAGGACTTCGCGGCGCGCCGCGGCGAGTCGCGGCGGCCGCCGACCTTCGCGGGCGCGGCGTTCGAGCAGGCGACCGGCGACCGGATCTACTTCGACGGCCCCGTCAGCCCGTTCCCGGGCGAGGATCCAGGGCTCCCGCGCATCGATCTCGAGAAGATCGACTGGACGTCGGGGGACACGCTCACGTTCACGTTCACCCCGCCGCACCTCGACGGCCCCTACTACGCGGTCGCGAACCCGGTGCGGGTGGGGACGACGACGATCGGCGCGATCGTCGTCGCGAAGCAGAAGGAGGCGATCAACGAGTTCGCCGACTCGCTCGTGCGGCGGCTGGCGATCGCGTCGGCGTTCGGGCTGCTCGTGGCGGCCGCGTTCGCGTGGTACGTCTCGCGGCGGCTCGTCGATCCGCTGCTCACGCTCTCGCGGGCCACGGACGAGGTGGCGGCCGGGAGCTACGACGTCGAGCTGCCGCTGAAGGCGCCCGGCGAGATCGGCCACCTCGCCGAGCGGTTCGACGACATGACGGTGCGCCTCCAGGAGTCCGAGGCGCGCGAGCGGAACTTCCTGATGACGGTCTCGCACGAGCTTCGGACGCCGCTCACGGCGATCCGCGGGCACGTCTCGGCGCTCGCGGAGGGGCTCGTCGACGACCCGGAGCTGTCGCTCGCCGTCATCACTGCCGAGGCGGAGCGGCTCGAGCGGCTCGTCGGCGACATCCTCGACCTGGCCCGCCTCGACGCGCATCGCTTCACCGTCCTCAGCGAGGAGGTCGGGATGGAGCACCTCGTCGATCGCGCCTACCAGACGTTCGCCGAGCAGGCCCGCTCCCGGTCGATCGACTTCTCGGTCACGATGGCGGAGCGGCCGGTGATCGTCTCCGACGGCGACCGGGTGCTCCAGATCGTCGACAACCTGCTCGCGAACGCCTTCCGGGCGACACCGGACGGGGGGAGGATCGCGCTCGAGCTCGGGCAGGCGAACGGGACGGTGTTCGTCGCGGTGGAGGACACGGGGCCCGGGATCGCACCGGAGGATCGCGAGCGCCTGTTCCGGCCGTTCGTCACCGACGGCGGCGGCACCGGCCTCGGGCTCACGATCGCGCGTGAGCTCTCGCACGCGCTCGGCGGGGACATCGGCCTCGACTCGGAGGTCGGGCGGGGCTCGCGCTTCGAGCTCTCGCTGCCGGCGGGTTAACGGGCCGGTGTCAGGCCGAAGTCCGACACCGTGCCGATCTAGCCGGCAGCGGGCTGGCGGAGCTGGACGACGTCTGCGCGGGGATCGATCGCGCGCTCGATCCGGTCCAGACGGTCGTTGAGCCCCTTCCACTGCGCGGTGATCAGGTCGACGAGGAGCTGCAGGTCGTCGATGCGGGCGTGGCGCTCGATGAGCAGGTCGGTCTCGAGCCGCTCGAGCCGCCGGATCATCTGGTTCGAGAGGCCCTTGACCTCGGCCAGGCGGCGCGAGATCGGTGCGGCCTCCTCGCGCAGGCCGTCGCGAAGCGCGCTTCCGACCGCGTCCGGAAGGACGATCTGGAGCTCGTCGGCGGTCTGGGCGAGCGCCTCCACCTGGAGCCTCGCGCGGTCGAGCGCGGCGGCGATCTCGGGCGGCAGCGAGTAGCGATCTTCCATCGACCCCGACGGTAACGTCGATGTCGGATGAATGCAAATGAGCTCGACTACGAATTGCCCAAAGAGCTGATCGCGCAGCGCCCGCTCGCGCGGCGCGACGACTCGAGGCTCCTCGTCTTCTCGCGCGAGACCGGCGAGATCCGCCACGGCGCGTTCCGGGACCTGCCGGACGAGCTTCCGGAGGCGACGCTGTCTGTCGTGAACGACACGCGGGTCGTGCCGGCCCGGATCGCGATCGAGCGGCCGAGCGGCGAGGTCCTGCTGCTCGAGCCGCTCGGCGGCGGGGAGTGGGAGGGGCTCGCCCGGCCGACGCGCCGGCTGCGTCCGGGGCGGCGGTACGGGCAGGTCGAGCTGCTGGAGCATCTCGGCCAGGGCCGGTGGCGGCTTCGGCTCGACGGCGACCCGGCCGGCGCGGCGCCGCTGCCGCCCTACATCACCGAGCCGCTCGACGACCCGGAGCGCTACCAGACCGTGTATGCGGCGGCGTCGGGATCGGCGGCGGCACCGACGGCGGGGCTGCACTTCACGCCCGAGCTCCTCGGGCGGCTCGACGTCGAGCGGGTGACGCTGCACGTCGGGCTCGACACGTTCCGCCCGCTCACCGTCGACCGGGTCGAGGACCACCCGCTGCACGGCGAGCGCTATGAGGTCGCGGCGGCCGCGTGGGAGCGGATCCGGGCGGCGCCGCGCGTGCTCGCCGTGGGGACGACGACGGTGCGGGTGCTGGAGACGCTCGCCCGCGTCGCGCCGCTGTCCGGGCGGACGACGCTCTTCGTCACACCCGGCTTCGAGTTTCGTCGCGTCGACGCGCTGCTGACGAACTTCCACCTGCCGCGGTCGACGCTGCTCGCGCTCGTGATGGCGTTCGCCGGCGTCGAGCAGACGCGGGAGCTGTACCGCGTCGCGGTGGAGGAGCGCTACCGCTTCTACTCGTTCGGCGACGCGATGCTGGTCACCTGATCGTCGAGGAGCTCGAGCGCCAGGTCGAGGGTCGACTTGCGGAACTCACCTTCGATCGCTGCTACGCGCTCGGGGCCCAGGCGCTCCCGGGCGCTTCGAAGCGGCCGGTCGAGGCGCTCGGCCAGGATCGCGGTGTAGACGATGCCCGGCTCGGCGAACAGGGCGCGTTGAATCGAGTCGAGACGCACGGAGAGCTCGTCGACGGCCAGCCCGGCCGTTGCTGCGGCGAGACCGAGCACCGTCTCCGCGCCGCCCCATTGGTCGCCGCGGCGGAGGCACAGGACCAACGACTCCCTGAGCAGTGCCAGACCGTCGCGGTAGCGCTCCTGTAGGACGGCTGTAAGCCCGAGGTTGCCGGTGGCGAGGGCGATCCGGAATGCGTCCTCGAGCTCGCGGGCGATGGCGCGCGCTTCCTCGAGCTTGCTCACCGCGTCGTCGTAGTCGCCGCGCAGCATGGCGTCCCAGCCGAGGTTGTTCAGGCTGTCCGAGGTCGCCATCACGTCGCCGGCCTCGCGCTTGAGCGCCAGGACCTCCTCCATCGCGGGCCGCCGCGATCGGCTCTCGTCACTCTCGCCCGCGGAGAGCGGAAGCAGGACCTCCGACCGCTCCCACGGATCCGAGATGTGGACGAGAAGAGCACGGCTCCGCTCGAGCAGCTCCGAAGCGACCGAGTCACCAAGCTCGCGAGAGACCCAGCCGAGTCCGGCGAGCGACCCCGCCTCGACGAACACGTCGCCCGCGGCTTGCGCGAGTTCCGCAGACTCGGAGAAGAGCGCGGCGGCGGCGGTCAGGTCGCCCTGGAAGAACGCGAGGTAGCCCGCCAAGCGGGAGGCGCGCGACCGATCGGAATCGGGCATGGAGCCGGCGGCGAGAGCCTGATCGATCCAGCTGCGTCCCTCGGTCGCGCTGCTCCGGGCGTGCCAGTAGCGGCCGATCCCCGTGGCGGTCCGAGCGGCGCGCCCCGCAAGCCCGCGCTCGAGAGCCCGGCTCATCCCGGTGCGGAGATTCGGAAGCTCCTGCTCGACAAGGGCAAGCCAGACGGCGGCGGCAGGCCCGCGCAGCCCGGCCTCCGCCTCGCCCGCGAACCGCTCGTAGAACGCACCGTGCCGCTCGACCACGCCCTCGAGCTCGATCTCGTCGAGCTGATCCCGTCCGAACTCGCGGATCGTCTCGAGCATCCAGTAGCGGTCGCCCTCGCGGCGGACGAGGCTCTTGTCGACGAGCGAGGCGAGTGTGTCGAGCTCGGCGCCACAGACCTCCTCGACCGCCTCGAGCGTGGCGCTGCCCGCGAAGACCGCGAAGCGGGAGAACAGCTCGCTCTCGTCGCCGTCGATGAGGTCGAACGACCAGGCGATCGTCGCCCGCAGCGTGTGCTGGCGCGGGTCGGCGTCGCGGCCGCCCTTGAGCAGGTCGAGACGATTCCCGAGGCGGTCGAGGATCTGCTCGGGTCTCAGCACGGCGGTGCGCGCGGCCGCGAGCTCGAGCGCGAGCGGCAGGTTGTCGAGCCGGTCACAGAGCTCGGTCACTGCCCCGGTCGCCTCGAACGCGGGATCGATGGCAACGGCGCGGGCGGTGAAGAGGCCGACCCCCTCCGGAGCCGTGAGCTGTGGGACCGGGTAGACGTGCTCGCCCGCGAGCTGCAGGCGCTCGCGGCTCGTCACGACGAGCTTCGGGCCGCCGAGGTCGCGGATCGCCGCGATCGACTCGGCGGCGCGCGGCAGCAGGTGCTCGGCGTTGTCGAGCAGGATCAGCATCCGCTTGCCACCGAGCATCTCCGCGAGGACGTCCTCGAGCAGCCGGTCGGCCTGCTCGATCACGTCCAGCGTCTGCGCGGTGTGCCGCAGGACGAGCGCCGGGTCGCGAAGCGCGGCGAGCGGCACCCACCAGACGCCGTCGTCGAAGGCGTCCGCGGCCTCGGCCGCGGCCTGGAGCGCGAGGCGGGTCTTACCGGTGCCGCCGGGGCCTGTCAGGGTGAGCAGTCGGACGCCGTTCCTGAGCCGTTCGACGACCTCGTCCAGTTCGCGCGAGCGCCCGAGGAACTCGGTCGCCGGCACGGGAAGGTTCGTCTGGTGCAGGGTCCTCGGCCGCGGGAACTCCGCCACTCCGAGCTGGAAGAGGCGCTGCGGCGCGGAGAGGTCCTTGAGGCGGTGCTCGCCGAGGTCCCGGACCTCGAAGCCGGCGCCCAACAGGTCGCAGGTCGACCGGGAGAGCAGCACCTGTCCGCCGTGCGCCGCCGCCATGATCCGCGCTGCCCGGTGCACGTCGAGCCCGACGTACTTCGGCGGGTCGAGGATCGGCTCCCCGGTGTGGACCCCCACCCTGATGCGGACCGGGCCGCCCTCGAGCGTCTCGAGCGTGTCGCGCACCGCGCGCGCAGCCCCGGTTGCCGTCGAGAAGGCATAGAAGAAGCCGTCCCCGGCGGTGTCGACCTCGTAGCCCCCGTGGCGCTCGAACGCCGCGCGCAGGGCCTCCCGGTGCTCGCCGAGCGCACGGCGGTACTCCTCCGGCCCGAGGGAGTCGAGGAGCTTCGTCGAGCCCTCGACGTCCGTGAAGACGAGCGTGACCGTTCCGGCTGGCTGGACCGTCGTCACGCGGGAACTATCTCCGACCCGCGATGCTTGCGCCATGAGCTTCTCCGTCACCGCGACCGCCGGCGCCGCCCGCGCGGGCGTGCTGCGCACCGCGCACGGCGAAGTCCAGACGCCGGCGTTCATGCCGGTCGGGACGAAGGCGACGGTGAAGACGCTGATGCCGGCCGAGGTCGAGGCGGTCGGGGCGCAGATCGTGCTCGGCAACACCTACCACCTGCACTTCCGGCCGGGCGACGAGACGATCGCCGAGCTCGGCGGCCTCCATCGGTTCATGGGCTGGAGCCGCCCGATCCTCACCGACTCCGGCGGGTTCCAGGTCTTCTCGCTCAGGGACACCATCGCCCGTGTCGATGACGACGGCGTGACCTTCAGGAACGTGTACGACGGCGCCGAGACGCGACTCACGCCCGAGGGGGCCGCAGCGATCCAGGCGAACCTCGGCAGCGACATCGCGATGTGCCTCGACCAGGTACCT
Source organism: uncultured Actinomycetes bacterium (assembly GCA_963836925.1). Taxonomy (GTDB): domain Bacteria; phylum Actinomycetota; class Thermoleophilia; order Gaiellales; family Gaiellaceae; genus PALSA-600. Next base: position 89,921 of record CAWILJ010000006.1, on the reverse strand, counting down.
CCGCCGGGCGTTCCGCGCGTCGAGCTCGACGACGCCGTCCGCCGCACCACCGAGTGGGCGCGACGCCAGCGCCATGCATCGAAGCCCGACGGCCAGCTCCGCTTCGCGATCGTCCAGGGCGGCACCGATCGCGAGCTCCGCGCGCGGTCCCTCGAGGAGCTCGGCGAGCTCGACTTCGACGGCTACGCCATCGGCGGCCTCGCGATCGGTGAGGACCGCGCGCTGATGTTCGAGACGACCGACTGGCTCGCGCCCGAGCTCCCGGCCGGGAAGGCCCGCTACTTCATGGGCATCGGCGATCCCGAGGGCATCCTCGAGACGATCGAAGCCGGCGTGGACATGTTCGACTGCGTTCTCCCGACCCGCACCGCCCGCACCGGCAGCGCGCTCACCTGGGAGGGCCGGCTGAACCTCAGGAACGCACGCTTCGCGCGCGACCCGGGGCCGCTCGACCCCGACTGCGACTGCCCGGCGTGCACGACCTTCTCGCGCGCCTACATCCGGCACCTCGTGAACCAGGACGAGCTCCTCGGTCACAGGCTCCTCTCCCTGCACAATCTACGCTTCGTACTCGCGCTGACCCACCGGGCGCGCGAGGCGATCGAGCAGGGCCAGTTCGACCGTTACAAGCGCGACGCGCTCGAGCGTCTCGGCCACTGAGAGCACATGGGATTCCTGATCGTCATCGTCATCCTCGCGGCCGTCGTGTGGGCGTTCCTGGCGATCCCGTGGCGCCGCCGCCAGCGCGCCCATGCCGCGATGCAGGACGACGTGGCCGAAGGTGACGAGATCATCACCGCGGGTGGGATCCACGCGGTCGTGAAGGAGGCAGGGGAACGGGAGCTTCGCATCGAAATCGCCCCCGGCGTCGTCGTCACCCTCGACCGCCGCGCAGTGGCGGCCGTGGCGCACGAAATTACTTACAACGAGACCGACCAAATGACGAGCTAACCTGTTTTCGCTTGGCTTCGCGCCGCTCCCATCTGACGCTCCTCCTCATCGTGATCGCGGCCCTCGTCGGGGCCGCCCTGCTCGGGGTCCCGGGCTCCCCCACGCACCGGAAGCTCCTCGAAGGCCTCGACATCCAGGGCGGGACGCAGGTGATCCTGCAGGCCAAGCCGGCGAAGGGTCAGCAGCTGACCTCGCAGATGATGAACAACGCGATCTCGATCATGCGGACCCGCGTCGACAAGCTCGGCGTGTCCGAGCCGCTGATCACGAAGCAGGGCACGAACCAGATCGACATCGAGCTGCCCGCGGTGCACGACCCGACGCAGGCCGCGAAGGTCATCGGGCAGACGGCCCAGCTCGAGCTCTACGACCTGACGCCGTCGCTCTACGGCCCGTCGATCGACGCCTCGCAGAACCCGGTCCCGCACACGCGCCTCTTCGACCTGCTGGCGCTCGTGCAGAGCGGCCAGAAAGGCCCGCCGTCGGCGTACTACCTCTTCGACTCGCGCACGAAGAGGCTGGTTGCCGGCCCCGACGAGTCGCTCGCCGCGCTCAAGCGCGACCCCGTCGTGCTGAAGCTCGAGCCGCAGAAGGCGAAGTCGGTCACCGTCCACACGAAGGCGTCGAAGGGAAAGCCCGCGAAGACGACCACGAAGGTCGTCCCGCCCGGGAAGACCTCGCCCGGCTTCCCGACCGGCTATCAGGTGCTCACGGCGCCGAACCGCACGGTCGTGATCACCTGCGACGCGACCGTCGCGACCGCCTGCCCCGGCCTGGCCACAGCGCCGGCGCCGGGCGTCGAGTACTACTACCTCTTCAAGCACGGCGTGTACCCGGGCGACTCGAACAGCCCCTACCCGCAGATGACCGGCAAGGACCTGAAGCTCTCGGGCACCCAGGCCGACGTCAGCCCCACCGACGGCACGCCGATCGTGACGATGCAGTTCTCGGGGCGCGGGAACAGGCTGTTCCATCAGGTCACCCGCAACGAGGCGCAGCGCGGCCAGCAGCTCGGCATCAAGCAGAGCTTCGCGATCGTGCTCGACAACCTGCTCTACTCGTTCCCATCGATCGACTACAACCAGTACGGCGACGGGATCAACCCGGCCGGCACCGGGGCCGAGATCAACGGCATCGCGTCGCAGAAGGAGGCGAGCGACCTCGCTCTCGTGCTCCAGACCGGCGCCCTGCCCGTCAAGTTCGTCACGATCGAGCGCACCGACGTCTCCGCGACCCTCGGCAAGGACTCGCTCCGCCAGGCGCGTGACGCCGCGATCGTCGGCCTGATCGTCGTCGCGATCTTCCTGCTCGTCCTCTACCGCTTCCTCGGCGTCGTCGCGATCATCGGGCTCGGGATCTACTCCGCGCTGATGTACGGCGCGATCCTGCTCCTCGGCGTCGTCCTCACGCTCCCGGGCTTCGCCGGCCTGATCCTCACGATCGGCGTCGCCGCCGACGCGAACGTCGTCATCTTCGAACGAATCAAAGAGGAGGCGCGCGCCGGGAGATCGGTGCGCGCCGCGGTCGCAGCCGGCTACCAGAAGGGCTTCCGCACGATCCTCGACGCGAACGTGGTCACCTGCATCACCGCCCTGATCCTGTTCGCCGTCGCCACGGCCGAGGTCAAGGGCTTCGCGCTGATGCTCCTGATCGGAACCGTGATCTCGCTGTTCACCGCCGTCGCGGCGACCCGCGCGCTCCTCGGGTTGCTCGCCGGCTTCCGCTGGGCGCAGAGCCCGAGCTTCATGGGCGCCACCGCCAGCGAGATCCCCCGCTGGCAGCGGATCGACGTCGTCTCGCGCCGCCGCCTCTACTTCATCATCTCGCTCGTCGCCGTCGGGATCTCCGTCCTGCTGCTCATCGTCCGGGGCCTCAACCTCGGGATCGACTTCAAGGGCGGGGTTCAGGTCACGTTCGCGACGCCGTCGCCGGTCTCGCTGACGCAGGTGCGGAACGCCGCCGCGGCCGCGGGCGCGAACGACGCCGTCATCCAGGGACGCGGCAACCTGACCGGCTCGGAGTCGTACTCGAACTTCCAGATCCGGATCAAGAAGCTCCAGTCCGCGCAGCAGGATCGGCTCACGAACGGGCTCACGCAGAAGGTCCACGCGGAGTCTCTCGGCGTGAAGAACGTCTCGGCGAGCTTCAGCCGCCAGATCATCAAGGGCGCGATCCTCGCGATCTTCGTCTCGTTCGCGCTGATCGCGATCTACGTCACCTTCCGATACCAGTGGCGGTTCGCGGTCCCCATCCTGCGCACACTCCTCAACGACATCCCGATCATGCTCGGCGTCTACGCGCTCTCGGGCCGGGAGGTGAGCTCCGCCACGGTCGCTGCGGTGTTGACCATCCTCGGCTACTCGGTCTACGACACGATCATCGTCTTCGACCGCGTCCGCGAGAACCTGCGGCTGATGCCGAAGTCGAGCATCGGGACGGTCGTGAACGTGTCGGTCTCCGAGGTGCTGAAGCGCTCGATCGTCACCTCGACGATCACGCTGCTCCCGATCGTGGCGCTCTTCATCTTCGGCGGCGCCACCCTCCAGGACTTCGCCTTTGCGATCATGGTCGGCATCATCGTCGGCGCCGTGTCCACGATCTTCATCGCCACCCCGCTCCTGTCGAGCTTCCTCGAGAAGGACCCCGAGTACGCGGGCCGCCGCGGCGAGAAGTTCGACGAGAAGGAGCGCGCGCGCATCATCCGCGAGGCCGAGCTGGCCGCCGCCGAAGCCGCGCCGGAGCCGACCGTGATCGATCAGCTCGAGGAGGTCGTCGGCGTCGGCGACGGTGCGGAGTCCGACGAGGAGAAGCGCGCGAGGCGCCGGCAGCGCCGGCAATCCCGTCCCCACGGCCGGCCGCGCTGATGGACGACCCGGGGAACGACGTGTACGGCGAACCGGATCCTCTCGACCGGCTGATCAGCATGATCGGCCCGAAGCTCGACGAGTTCCGCTCGCTGGTCGACGAGGCCACCGCCCGCTGGCGCGGTGACGCCCAGCGCTTCGGCGAGGGGAGCCGCCAGAGGCTGAACGCGTTCTTCTACGAGATGGGGCTGATCACACGCGAGGACTGGGACGAGCTCGACCTCCGCGTCGCTCAGCTCGAGCACCGCCTCCGCCTGATCGAAGAGCGGCTCGACAAGGCCGACGAGTAACGGCCGGGCGCGGTGCTACTGTGAACGCCATGGAGGGCAATCCGGTCCTCCTGTGAGATCGCGTCTCCTGCTCGCAGTCGGTGACGGATCTCGACCGACATCGACAAGGAGAAGACACTCGCATGATTCAGCAGTCTGTAGCTGCGCCTGCTCTCGGCGCGACAGGATCCGACGCGACTCGATTCACGGCCCTCGGCGTCTCGAGCGACATCGCCGCCGTCCTCGACGAGCAGGGCATCACAGCCCCCTTCCCGGTGCAGAGCGCCGCGATCCCGGAGGCGCTCCGCGGCGGCGACATCCTCGCCAAGAGCCCGACCGGCTCCGGCAAGACCCTCGCGTTCGCGATCCCCATCGTGGAGCGCCTCGACCCGAACGACCGCATCGGCGCGCTCGTCCTCGTCCCGACCCGCGAGCTCGCCTCGCAGGTGACCGAGGCGATGCAGCTCGTCGGCGGCCCTCGCGGGATCCGCGCAGTGGCCGTCTACGGCGGCGTCCCGCTCCGCAAGCAGGCCGAGGCAGCCCGCGACGCGCACGTCCTCGTGGCCACGCCCGGACGCCTCCAGGACCTCGTCGACCGGCGCATGGTCTCCCTCGACAACGTGTCGGTGCTCGTCCTCGACGAGGCCGACCGGATGCTCGACATGGGCTTCAAGCCGCAGGTCGACCGGATCGTCCGGCTCCTGCGCTCGAGGCGCCAGACGATGTTCTTCTCGGCGACGCTCCACGGCGAGGTCGGCGAGCTCGCCCGCCGCTACACCCATTTCCCGGCCCGCTTCGAGGCCGACCTGCCCGAGGAGCGCCGCTCCGGCGAGGTCGAGCATCAGTTCGTCCCGGTCACCTCCGAGAACAAGGTGCAGACGCTCGTGGACCTGCTTCCGGGGGACGGGGGCCTTGCGCTCGTGTTCGTCCGGACGAAGGCCGGCGCCGACCGGCTCGTCGAGAAGCTCCGCCGCCACGACGTCGACGCGGTCGCGATCCACGGTGACAAGGCGCAGGTGCAGCGCGAGCGCGCGCTCGCGCGCTTCGACGCCGGCAAGGTGCGAACGCTCGTCGCCACCGACGTTGCCGCGCGCGGACTCGACGTCGAGGACATCACGCACGTGATCAACTTCGACCCGCCCGAGGATCCCGAGGCCTACACGCACCGCGTCGGCCGCACCGGCCGCGCCGGCCGCGGCGGCAACGGGATCACGCTCGTCCTACCCGACCAGCAGGCCGACGTCAGCCGCGTGGCGCGCCTCCAGGGCCAGACCGAGCGGTTCGAGGAGTCGGGCATGACGATGGCCCGGCCGCGCCTCGTGTACACCTCGCGCCGGGGCAGGGGCTCGAAGTGGTAGAGGACGAGCGCCTCACCGAGAAGCAGGCGGAAGCGCTCCGGGTCGAGCTCGAGGATCTCGAAGGGCCGCGGCGCACCGAGGTCGTCGCCGCGATCAAGAAGGCCCGCGAGTTCGGCGACCTCTCCGAGAACTTCGAGTATCACGCCGCGAAGAACGAGCAGGGCCTGCTCGAGGCGCGCATCCGCACCCTCCGCCACCGGCTCGACAACGCGATCATCGTCGAGGAGGCGAGCGGGGGAGAGGTCGGCATCGGCTCGGTCGTCGAGATCCTCGACGAGAGCGACCAGTCGATGACCGTCGAGGTCAGCGCCGTCGGCGGCGGCGGGACGGTGTCGCCGACCTCGCCGCTCGGCTCGGCGCTGCTCGGCCGCAGGCCGGGCGACACGGTCGAGGTCGCGGCGCCGCGCGGGTCGTGGAGCGCGACGATCAAGGCAATCCGCCAGGCGTGATCCCGGGGGATACGGAGCTCGACCGGCTCGTCGCGCGCTCGCGGCTGATCGGCTCCGACCCGACCCTCGTCCTCTACGGAGGCGGCAACACCTCGACGAAGCTCGTCGAGCTCGACCACCTCGGCCGTGAGCGGCGCTCGATCCGGATCAAGGGCAGCGGCTCCGATCTGGCCACCTGCACCGCCGCGGACTTCCCGGGGCTCTGGCTCGACGACCTGCTCCCCCTCCGGGACAGGGGCGCGATGACCGACGAGGAGATGGTCCGGCACCTGGCGCGGTGCCTCGTCGACCCGGAGGCACGCCGGCCGTCGATCGAGACGCTGCTGCACGCCTTTCTGCCGGCCGCGCATGTCGATCACGTGCACGCCGACGCGATCTGCTCGCTGGCGAATGCCCCCGACCCGGAGGCGGCCGTCCACGCGGCGCTCGGCGACGACGTCGTGGTCGTGCCCTACCTGCGACCGGGTTTCGAGCTCTCGAAGCGGGTCGCCGAACTCGCCGGCGCTCGCGCGATCGTCCTCGCCCACCACGGGCTCGTCACGTGGGGCGGGACGCACGAGGAGTCCTACGAGCTGACGGTGGAGCTCGTCGGGCGGGCGCGCGCCTACCTGGGCAGGTCCGAGCCGGGCCCGGAGGCGGCGGAGCCCGATGGGCGCGTCGTCGAGAGCTTCCTCGTGCGGCTCCGCGGCAGGCTGTCGCGCGACGACCGGGTCGTCCTGGCGGCCGGCCGCGAGCAGCGCGCGCTTGCCGATCGCCCCGACGTCACGCGCATCGCAGGGCGGCGCAGCACCCCCGACCACATGCTCCGGATCGGTGCCCGAACCTGCGTCGTCGGCCTCGACGGCGATCCCGCCGAGATCTCGGAGGCATGCCGTGTCGTTCTCGTGCCGGGCCTCGGCGGGGTCGCCGCCGGCGTGGACATCGGCGCTGCCCGAACGCGCCTCGAGCTCTCCGCGCACACGCATGCCTCGGTCGCCGCGACGCTCGACCGCTTCGGCGACGCGACCTGGCTCGACGACGAGGAGATCCGCGACTTTCTCGAATGGCCGCTGGAGCGCTACAAGCTGACGCTCCTACCGCCGCCCTCCGAGCTCGCCGGCCATATCGTGGTCGTCACGGGCGCGGCGTCGGGGATCGGGAGGGACGTCGCCCGCGACCTTGCCGCGCGCGGCGCCCATCTCGTGCTCGCCGACATCGACGGGCAGGGGCTCGAGGAGCACGAACGTGCCGTCGCCGTCCCGGGCGACCTCACCGATCCGGAGGTCGTCGATCGCGTCGTCCACACGGCCGTCGCGAGCTTCGGCGGCCTCGATGCCGTCGTCCTCAACGCCGGCATCGCCGCCACCGGGCGCCTCGAGGAGCTCGACGACGCCGCCTGGGCGCGCAGCCTCGACGTGAACCTCACGTCGCACTTCCTGCTCACCCGCCGCGCCGTCGCGCTGATGCGCGAGCAGGGGATCGGCGGGAGCCTCGTGTACGTCGCCTCGAAGAACGCGTTCCAGCCGGGGCCGGGCTTCGGGCCGTACTCCGTGGCGAAGGCCGGGCTCGTCCAGCTGATGCGGATCGCTGCGCTCGAGGGTGGCCTGCACGGTATCCGCGCCAACGCCGTGAATCCGGACGCGATCTTCACGGGCTCGAAGCTCTGGTCCGACGAGCTCCGCCGGGAGCGCGCGGGAGCCTACGGCATCCCGGTCGAGGAGATCGAGTCGTTCTACGCCTCCCGAAGCCTCCTGGGTCGTCCCGTCACCGGCGCCGACGTCGCCGAAGCCGTGGCGTTCCTCGTCTCGGGCCGCTCGCAAGCCACCACCGGCGCGGTGATCCCGGTCGACGGTGGCGTCCCCGGGGCGTTCCCCCGCTAGGAGGCGGAGGGGACTTCCGCCCCTGCGTGTAACACTGGGCCAATGGCCTCGGGCCGTTCCAGGACGGCGAGCATCGGGCGCCTCGGCGAGATCGCCCAGGTGGCGGTGCGCCACGGCTTCGGGTTCGTGCTCGAGGGGCGGCGGGCGCCGTCCTCCGAGACCGCCACCGTGCGCGGGCGCCACCTGCGGGAGCTGCTCGACGAGCTCGGCCCGACGTTCATCAAGTTCGGGCAGCTCCTCTCGACGCGCCCGGACATCGTCCCGCCCGACATCATCGCCGAGCTCCGCGGCCTCCAGGACGACGTCACGCCGTTCCCGTACGCGGACGTGGAGCGCGTCATCCTCGAGGACTTCCACCAGCCGGTCTCGCGCCTGTTCGTCGAGTTCGAGGAGCGGCCGATGGCAGCAGCGTCGATCGGCCAGGTGCACCGCGCCCTGCTCCCGAACGGCCGCCGCGTCGCCGTCAAGGTGCAGCGGCCGAACGCGCCGCGCCAGATCGAGAGCGACATCCAGCTGCTGGAGCAGGCCGCCCGGCTCGTGAAGGAGCGCCTCCGTGCGCTCGACTTCGTCGACACGCGCGAGATCGTCGACGAGTTCGCGCGCTCGATCCGCCAGGAGCTCGACTACCGGCAGGAGGCGCGCAACGCGCAGGCGTTCCACCACAACTTCGCAGGCCACCCGCACGTCACCGTCCCGCGCGTGTACTGGAGCTACACGAGCCACCGCGTCCTCACCCTCGAGTACCTCGAGGGCGTCCAGCTCGCGGACCTCGAGCTCGACCAGTGGACGATCGAGCAGCGCCGCCGCCTCGCGTACGTCATCGCCGAGGCGTGGCTGACGATGATCTTCCGCCACGGGCTCTTCCACGGCGATCCGCACCCGGCGAACATCCTCGTGCTCTCGCCGGAGCGAATCGGCCTCGTCGACTTCGGGCTCTCCGGGAAGCTGACCGACCGCGACCTGACGAACCTGACCCGCCTCTTCATCGACGCCGCGCACGAGAACATCGAGGTGCTGCCGCGCCGGCTCGCCGACCTCGGGGTGCGCTACCCGAAGGAGAAGGAGGAGGAGTTCATCTCCGAGCTCCACCAGATCTACTCGCGCTACTACGGCTCGAGCCTCAGCGAGATCGATCCGCTGCAGGTGATCCGGGAGGCGTTCACCCTCATCTACTCCATGAACCTGCGCCTCCCAGGGCGGTTCGTGCTGCTGGACAAGGCGATCGCGACGATCGGCTCGGTCGGCGTCGACCTCTACCCGGGCTTCAACGTGTTCGAGGTCGCCAGGCCCTACGCGCGCAGCCTGATGCTGGAGCGCTTCACGCCGAGGCGCATGGCAGCGAGGGCGCGGCGCGAAGGCCTGGCGCTCACGACGATGGCGGCGGCTCTCCCGTACCAGGTGTACGAGACCCTCGAGCAGGTGCGGGACGGCGAGATCGAGATCGGGTTCGTTCACAAGGGGCTCGACGACCTGATGCACAAGCTCGACGTCGTCTCGAACAGGCTCGTGATCGCGCTCGTCGTCACGGGCGGCCTCATCGGCTCGAGCCTGATCGGGATCTTCGCGAAGACCGGCCCGCACCTTCTCGGCCTGAACCTGGTCGCCGCGATCGGCTTCTTCGCCTCCGGCGTGCTCGGGGTCTGGCTTCTCTGGGGCGTGATCAGATCCGGAAGGATCTGACCCGGCCCACCGGGGCCCGGGCGGGCGGGGGCGCGTCCCCGGCGGCCGGCTGAGGATGAATCGTCACAGACTCGGCGCAAAGGACATCTAGGCAGCCACGCCGGGCGCCGGTACCGTCGGACGAGTGTCGACGACAGTGCTCCTGGCAGCCGAGCCCGAGACGAGCGACCCGCTCGTCGGGCCGCTGCGAGACCACGGGTTCGAGATCGCCGTCCCGGGTGCGCGCGCCGACGTGGTCATCGCGGGCCCGGCCGCCGAGGTCGAACGGCTCTCGGCCGAGGCGCCGGTCATCGTCCTCGGCGGAGCCGACGACGCCCCCGTCGACCGCGTGCTCGCGTTCCGCCGCGGCTGCGACGACTACGTCCCGCCGCCGTTCCACCACGAGGAGCTCTTCGAGCGCATCCGGGCTGTGCTGCGCCGGAGGCGGACCGATCCACGCGTCCTGTACGCGGGTGAGCTGCGCATCGACGAGATCAGCCGCATCGCCTCCCTCTGCGGTGTCGCGCTGCGGCTCTCGCACCGCGAGTTCGCGCTTCTCGCGATCCTCGCCAGCGAGCCGACCCGCGTCTTCACTCGTGCCGAGCTGCTGCGCTGGGTGTGGGAGTGGCCGGCGGCCACGACGACGCGGACCGTGGAGACGCACGCCTCCCGCTTGCGCCGCAAGCTCCGGGCGGTCGACGCCGGCACGCCCTGGGTCGACAACGAATGGGGCGTCGGGTACCGCCTGATCGGCCTCCATCCGGAGGCCTAGAGCGGCAGCGTCGCGCCCTCGAGCTCGAGCAGGAGCTTCTTCGCGGGGAGGCCGCCGCCGTAGCCCGTGAGCGAGCCGTTCGCGCCGACGATCCGGTGGCAGGGGAGCACGATCGGGATCGGGTTTCGGTTCATCACGGTGCCGACCGCGCGGGCGGCCTTGGGGCGGCCGACGAGCGAGGCCAGGTGACCGTAGGTGTCCGTGTGGCCGTAGGGCACGCGGGCAAGCTCGCGGAGAACATCCTCGTGGAACGGCGCGACGCGGAGGTCGAGCGGCAGGTCGAACTCCCGCCGGCGGCCCTCGAAGTACTCGTCGAGCTCGCGGCGCACCTCGTCGAGCGGCGAGCGGAGGACGCGGGCGCCGAAGACGCGGGCGACCGTCTCGTCCTGGCCCTCGACCGTGTAGGAGATCCGGCAGAGGCCGTGCGGGGTGGCCGCGACGAACAGGTCGCCGACGGGCGAGGCGACGACGTCGTAGCGGACGTCGACGAGGCCCTCGCGCAGTGCCGCTGCGCGGAAGCGGGCGTCGAGCTCAGGCGTGATGTTCAAGGGTCCTCCTCAGTCTGCGAACACCGGAAGAAGCGGCGGCGCGGGCGGCATCCTCGGAGGAGCCCAGAGCGGCACCGATCTCGGCATAGGGAAGGTCGTAGCCGTAACGCAGCACCACGGCTGCGCGCTCGGTCGGAGGCAGCCCGGCGGTGAGATGCTCGAGCTCCTCGAACGCGGCGCGCTCCCACTCTCCGTCTGCGGCCGGTTCCTGAGCGTCGTCGAGCGCCACGTCGGAGCGGCTCTTCCGGCGGAGGTCGTCCATCGCGACCCGCGTCGCGATCGTGAACACCCACGCGCGGAGGTGGCGGCCGTGCTCGAGCCGGTCGTAGGCGCGAAGCGCGCGCAGGAACGTCTCCTGCCACGCGTCCTCCGCCCGGGGCCCGAGCAGCCGGCGCAGATAGCCGAGCACCTCGTCGCAGTGCTCGCCGTAGAAGCGCTCGAACGGTGGGATCGCCACGGCTACGTTCATCATGAGGTGTAACGGGACGGCTACGCAGCGTGTGAGATAGCGTCGCCGCATGAAGCTTGCCGTCGTCGGCCACGTCGAGTACATCGAGTTCGTCGAGGTCGACCACGTCCCGGCGCCGGGCCAGATCGCGCACGGCTCCGACTCCTGGGCCGAGCCCGGCGGCGGCGGCGCGGTCGCGGCGGCGCAGGTCGCGAAGCTGAACGGGACCTGCACCTTCTTCACCGCCCTCGGCGACGACGACCTCGGCCGCCGGTCGGCCGAGGGGCTCGCGGAGCTCGGCATGGACGTGCGCATCCAGTGGTTCGGGACGACCCGGCGCGCGCTCGTCCACGTCGACCGCGACCGCGAGCGCACGATCACGACGGTCGGGGCCAAGCTCCTGCCGGCGGGGCCGCTCCCGCTCGAGGAGTACGACGGCGTCTTCTTCGTTTCGGGAGACATCGCCGCGCTCCACTCCGCGCGGCAGGCCCCCTTCCTCGCCGCCACGCCCCGTGAGCTTCCGACCCTGCGCGAAGGCGCCGTCCGGCTCGATCTCTTGGTCGGGAGCGGCACCGACCCGGGCGAGCACTACGACGGGAGCCTCGACGTGGGAGTCTTCGTCGCCACCGAGGGTGCCCGCGGCGGCGTCGCGAACGGGCGTCGGTTCGAGGCTGTCACGCCTCCGGGGCCGCTCGAGGATGCCTACGGCGCCGGCGACTCGTTCGGCGCCGCACTCTTCTTCGCGCTCGCCCGCGGCGACTCCCTGAGTGCCGCCCTCGACCTGGCGTCACGCGCGGGTGCCGCCGTCGTGACCGGAAAGGGGCCGTACTCGGCGCAGATCACCCGGTAGGAGTGGACAAGTGGGAAGTTGTGGGTTAAAGTGGGGCCAAGTGGAATGCTGCTCGGCGAATACGACCACACCCTCGACGACAAGAATCGCCTCACTCTCCCGGCGAGGCTCCGGGAGCAGCTCGGGGACGAGGTCGTGATCACCCGCGGCCTGGATGGATGTCTCTTCGTCCATTCCAGGGCCGCGTTCGAGGTCCTTGCGGCGCGGATGGGGACGCTCGACCCGTTCGACCGCGACACCCGGCGCCTCCAGCGCCACTTCTACACCGGCGCGCCGCTCGCCGAGCTCGACAAGGCCGGGCGCATGGTGATCCCCTCGAAGCTCCTCGAGGAGTTCGGGATCGGGCGCGAGGTCACGGTCGCCGGTGTCTTCGACCACCTCGAGATCTGGGATCGCGCCGCGTGGCGCGAGCAGCGCACTGCCGAAGGGAGCGCGGAAGATGTTGCCGAGCGTCTTGCCAACCGAGACTGATCACGTCCCCGTCCTGGCGGACGAGGTGCTCGCCGCGATCGACCCTCGGCCGGGCCAGACGATCGTCGACGGCACGTTCGGGGGCGGCGGCCACTCCGAGCTTCTCGTCGGCCGGCTTCGCGGCGAGGGGAAGCTGATCGCGATCGACCGCGATCCCACGGTCGGGCCCTACTTCGAGCGGCTGCGCCGCTCGACCGCCGCCAAGACGCGGCTCCTGCACGGAGAGTTCTCCCAGGTCCTCGAGGGACTCGCGGGCAACGGCGTGCGGGCGGACGGGATCCTGCTCGATCTCGGCGTCTCGTCGATGCAGCTCGACCGGCCCGAGCGCGGCTTCTCGTACGCCGCCGATGCGCCGCTCGACATGCGCATGGATCCCTCGGCCGACCTCACCGCCGCAGACGTGGTCAACGAGACGAACGAGTGGGAGCTCTCGGACCTCTTCCGCCGCTACGGCGAGGAGCGCTACGCGCGGCAGATCGCGCGCGCGATCGTGCGCCGCCGCTCGCAGCAGCCGTTCGAGCGGACCGGCGACCTGGTCGAGGTGATCAAGCAGGCGATGCCGGCGCCGGCGCGCTTCGGCGAGGGCCATCCCGCCAAGCGCGTGTTCCAGGCCCTCCGGATCGAGGTCAACGACGAGCTCGGCGCCCTCGAGCGGGCGCTGCCCGCGGCGCTCGAGATGCTCCGGCCGCACGGGCACCTCGCGGTCATCTCGTTCCACTCGCTCGAGGACAGGATCGTGAAGCGGTTCCTACGCGACGGCGAGCACGGCTGCACCTGCCCGCCCGACTTCCCGGTGTGCGCGTGCGGCGCGACCCCGACGCTTCGCGCGATTCCCCGGCGGGCGATCCGGCCGGCGGCAGCCGAGATCGCCCGCAACCCGCGCTCCGCCTCGGCCCGGATGCGCGTGGCGGTGAAGGTTGGCTAGCGCCCGCGCAGCGACCGTCGCCGCGCCCGCACGGGCACGCACGCGGCCCGCCCCCAGGCCCAGGGTGAAGGCAAGGGCACGGCGCCGGTATCGCAGTCGCGCCGGGATCGCCTGGATCGTCGTCGGCGCGGTGCTGCTCGCCGGCGTCGTCTTCGTGAACCTCGCGGTGCTGCGGCTGAACCTCGGCCTCGACTCGGCGACGCAGGAGCGCACGAAGCTCCGCGCCGAGAACGCCGCGCTCTCCTCGCAGCTCTCCTCCGCGCTTGCCTCGCCCCGGATCCAGGCGCTGGCGCACCAGCAGGACGGGCTGACGCAGGCCGACCCGTCCTCCATCGGCTACATCGACCTCTCGCGCTGATGGCCTCGCCGATGCGGGAGAAGCACGCGAACCGCCGGATCCGACTGCTGCTCGCGATCTTCGCCGTCGTCTTCGCCGCGATGCTCGCGCGCGCGGCGTGGCTGCAGGGCGTCCAGGCGGCGCACCTCTCGGCGCTCGCGAAGAGCCAGCACGAGGAGACGCAGTCGATTCCCGCCGGCCGCGGCACGATCTTCGACCGCACCGGCGTCCAGCTCGCGATCGGCGAGCAGAAGACGACCGTGTACGCCGACCCGTACCTGGTGCGGAACGCGCGCGGGATCGCGCTCGCCGCGCACACGATCTTCGGCGTCGATCCCAACGCGCTCCTCCCGCAGCTCATGAACAAGAAGAGCCGGTTCGTCTACGTCGAGCGCTTCGCCGACCCGAAGACGGCCGAGCTCTTCCTGAAGAAGGGCTTCCAGGGCGTCGAGTCCTACCCCGAGGAGCTCCGCACCTACCCGCAGGACGGCGTGGGAGCGCAGGTCCTGGGCTACGCCGGCGTCGACGATCACGGGCTCGGCGGCCTGGAGCTCCAGTACGACCGCAAGCTCGCCGGTCGGCCCGGCAACCAGACGATCGTCCGGGACCCGACGGGGCGCACGATCGACGTGATCAGCTCCCGGCCCGCCTGGCAGGGGGCCGACGTCTTCACCACGATCGACCACACGATCCAGGCCCAGGCCGAGAAGGTGCTGCGGGAGACGGTGTCCACGTGGGGTGCCACGGACGCGACCGCGATCGTGCTCGATCCGTCGACCGGCGAGGTGCTCGCGATGGCGCAAACGCCCGGCTACAACGCGAACAACACCTCGAGCGTGGCGCGATCCTCGGCAGCGCTGCTGCGCAACCGCGCGGTCACGGACACCTACGAGCCGGGCTCGACGTTCAAGCTCGTCACGATCACCGGAGCGCTCTCCGATCACCTGGTGACGCCGAACACGCGCTTCACGCTGCCGTATCTCTTCCGGTACGGCACGTGCTGGCAGTGCGCCGTGCACGACGCCGAGACGCGCGGGACGGTCAACTACTCCGTCTCGCAGATCCTCGCGTACTCGTCGAACGTCGGCGCGGTCACGCTCGCCGAGAAGCTCGGCCCGCAGCGGCTCGCCGACTGGGTGAAGAAGTTCGGCTTCGGCGCGACGACCGGGATCGACTTCCCCGGCGAGAGCCCCGGCTTCGTGCTTCCTCTCGACCAGTGGAGCGACCCGACGATCGGGAACGTGCCGATCGGGCAGGGCATCGCGGTGACGCCGATCCAGATGGCCTCCGTGTACGCCGCGGTCGCGAACGACGGGGTCTGGATCCAGCCGCACCTCGTCGAGCGGGTCGGCGGCCGCGCGCCCGAGAAGTGGACGCATCGCCGGCTCATGTCGCGCGAGGTCGACCGCGAGGTCAAGAAGATGCTGACCGGCGTCGTGGCCGACCAGGGCGCGACGGGCAACGAGGCACAGATCCCCGGCTACACGGTCGCCGGCAAGACCGGCACCGCACAGGTGCCGACGGCGCACGGCTACTCGACCAGCGACTACACCGCGTCGTTCGTCGGGATGGTGCCGGCGTCCCACCCGCGGCTCATCGTGCTCGTCAAGGTGAACGCGCCGCGCGGGTCGATCTTCGGAGGCGTCGTCGCCGCACCGGCGTTCGCCGCGATCGCGAAGTTCGACCTGCAGTACCTCGAGGTGCCGCCGGACGCGCCGAAGACAGTGGCGACGACCGGCTAGAGCCGTTTCATTAGGATCAGCGCCCGGGATGAACCTGGAGCGCTTCATCACGGCGCTCGGGGCGGGTGAGGTCGTCGGCGGCGGCTCCAGCGAGCCCGCCTCGGTCGAGATCTCCGACCTCGCGTACGACACCCGCACCGTCACGCCGGGCGCGCTCTTCTTCTGCGTTCCGGGCCGGAGTGCCGACGGGCATGCGTTCGCGTCGACGGCGGCTGCGCTGGGGGCGGCGGCGCTCGTCGTCGACCATCCGCTCGACGTCGACGTTCCGCAGCTCGTGGTCTCGGACGTCAGAGCGTCGATGCCGATCGCCGCCTCGCTCTTCTTCGACGACCCGTCGCTCGAGCTTCGGGTCGCTGCGGTCACCGGCACGAACGGCAAGACGACGACGGCGTTCCTGATCCACGCGATCCTCGACGCTGCGGGGTCGCAGCCCGGGCTGCTCACGAACATCGAGCGCCGCGTGGGAGGGGAGAGGCGTCCGACCGGCCTCAACACGCCCGAGGCGATCGACCTGCAGCGGCTGCTGCGGGAGATGGTCGACGCGGGCGACCGCTCGTGCGTGCTCGAAGCGACGTCCGAGGCCGGCGCGCAGGGGCGGCTCGGCGGCGTCGACGTTCGCCGTGCTCGTCTTCACCAACCTGACGCAGGACCATCTGAACTTCCACGGAACGATGGAGGCCTACTACGAGGCCAAGGCGGCTCTCTTCGCCCAGGCGCAGCGCGCCGTGGTGAACGTCGCCGGCGAGTGGGGGAGGCGGCTCGCCGCCGAGCTTCCCGACGCAGTGACGTTCGACGCGTCGTCGGACGCGCTGGACGGGATCGACCTGCGCCTGCGGGGCGCGTTCAACCGCGAGAACGCCGTCGGTGCCGCGCTCGCGGCGGAGGCGCTCGGGATCGCGCGCGAGGCGATCAAGCGCGGGATCGAGTCGGTCGAAGGCGTGCCCGGCCGGTTCGAGTCGATCGACGTGGGCCAGCCTTTCACCGTGATCGTCGACTACGCTCACACGCCGGACTCGCTCGCGAACGTCATCCACGCGGCGCGCGGGCTCGGCGAGGGCCGGCTGATCGTCGTCTTCGGCGCGGGCGGAGACCGCGACCGCGGCAAGCGGCCGCTCATGGGACGCGTGGTGTCGGAGCTCTCCGACCGGGCGATCCTCACCTCGGACAACCCGCGCTCCGAGGATCCGGAGGCGATCGCGGCCGACGTCGCGGCGGGCGCGCTCGGGCCGCTCGAGCAGGAGCTCGACCGGCGGGCTGCGATCGAGCTCGCGCTCGCGGACGCCTCGCCGGGCGACGTCGTCGTCATCGCCGGCCGCGGGGCCGAGCCGGAGCAGGAGCTTGCGACCGGGAAGGTGCCCTTCGACGACCGCGAGATCGCGCGCGCGGTGCTGAGCCGTTGATCGCGCTCGAGCTGGCAGCGATCGAGCCGCTCGGTCGCCTCACGGCGCGGCCCTGGGCCGACGAGGTGACCGGCATGCAGATCGACTCGCGGCGCATCGAGGAGGGAGACCTCTTCGTCGCGGTCGGCGGTGGCGCCGACTTCGTCGCCCACGCGCTGGCGCGCGGGGCATCTGCAGCGCTCGTACCCGACGACGCGCACGGCGCGCTCGCGGCGATCGGGCGGGCGGTCCGCGATCGCTCGACGGCCCGAGTGGTCGGAATCACCGGGGCCACCGGCAAGACGACGACGAAGGACATCCTTGCGGCGCTCTGCTCGCCGCACCTCCGGACGGTCGCCTCCGAGGGGAACTTCAACAACGAGCTCGGCGTGCCGCTGACCCTGTGCAGGATCGAGCCCGACACCGAGCTCTGCATCGTCGAGATGGGGATGCGCGGGCTCGGCCAGATCGCCTATCTCGCCTCCGTCGCCCGGCCGGGAATCGGGCTGATCACGAACATCGCGCCCGTGCACCTCGAGCTCGTCGGAACGGTCGAGAACGTGGCGAAGGCGAAGGCCGAGCTGATCGAGGCGCTGCCGCCTGGAGGCACTGCGGTTGTCCCGGAGGAGCCGCTGCTCGAGCCCTACCTCACCCGCACCGACATCGAGATCCGCCGCTTCGGCACGGTGCGGGACGGCGCCGAGGTTCCCCTGGCGACGAGCTTCTCCGCGGCGCACCAGCTCCAGAACACCCTCGCGGCTCTCACGGTCTGCGACGTGCTGGGCGTGCCGTTGCCGGAAGGCGGGACGCTCGAGGTCGAGTTCAGCCCGCTTCGCGAGGAGGTGATCGAGCTCGACGGCGGGGTCACCGTGATCAACGACTGCTACAACGCCAACCCGGCTGCGATGAGCGCGGCGCTGGAGCATCTCGCCGCGCTGGCCGGGGAGCGCCGGAAGGTGGCGGTGCTCGGCGAGATGGCCGAGCTCGGGCCGGAGGCGCCGGCCTACCACCGGGCGACGGGAGCGGAGATCGCCGGGGCCGGTGTCGAGGTCCTCGTCGCCGTGGGCCCGCTCGCGGCGGGCTACGTCGAGACCGCCGAGGGGGTCGCGGGCCGTCAGGTGGCCACCGCCGGCGAGGCAGCCGAGGCGCTTCAGGAGCTGCTCCGGCCGGGCGACGTCGTGCTGGTCAAGGGCTCGAGGGCAGTGGGACTCGAAGCGGTCGTGGCGAAACTGGGCTCCTAGATGGCACACGTCCTGGTCGCGGCGCTCGTCGCCCTCCTCATCTCGATCCTCGCCGGTCCGTTCTTCATCGACTTCCTGCGGCGCCGCTCTCTCGGGCAGACCATCCGCGAGGAGGGCCCGCAGCACCACTCGGTGAAGCAGGGGACGCCGATCATGGGCGGCGTGCTGATCGTGATCGCCGCGACGATCGCGTTCTTCGCGACGAGCGTGCGGACCGTGCCGGCCCTGACGATCTACGGGACGTTCCTTGCGTGCGGCGCGATCGGGTTCCTCGACGACCTGATCAAAGCGAGGCACCGGCGCTCGCTCGGCCTCTCGGGGCGGATCAAGATGCTGCTCCTGATCGCGATCTCGGTGGTCGTCTGCGTCGCTGCCGAGCACCAGAAGCTCCGCCATGCGGTATTCATCCCGATCGTGGACAGGTGGCTGCCGCTCGAGTGGGGCTACTACGTGCTCATCGCCGTCGTGATCGTGGGTGCCGCGAACGCGGTCAACCTGACCGACGGCCTCGACGGCCTCGCGGCCGGCACCTCGATCATCTCGCTCTTCACGCTCACCGCGATCGCGGTCACGATCTACATCCGGCAGACCGAGGGCGGCCAGCGGATCGCGAACCGCCTCGACGCGGCCTACATCGGCGCGGCGATCATCGGTGCCGCCGTCGGGTTCCTCTGGTTCAACGCCTTCCCGGCCGAGGTGTTCATGGGTGACACGGGGGCGATGGCGCTCGGCGGCGCGATCGCGACCATGGCGATCTTCCTGCAGGTGCCGCTGCTCCTGCTCCTCATCGGCGGGGTGTTCGTGATCGAGGCGCTCTCGGTCATGGCGCAGGTGGTGTCGTTCCGCTGGTTCGGGAAACGCATCTTCCTGATGGCGCCGATCCACCACCACTTCGAGATGAAGGCGTGGTCGGAGACGAAGATCATGGTGCGCTTCTGGATCATCGCCGGGATCCTCTGCGCCGGCGGCTTCGCGCTGTTCTACAAGTACTACCCGTTCATCCGGCCCCAATGAGGGTTCTCGTCTACGGCCTCGCGCGGTCGGGCGAGGCTGCGGGCGCGGCGCTCGCGGCGCGGGGAGACGAGGTCGTTCGGGTCGACCGGTCGCTCGGGAACGAGGTCGATCTGTCCCTGCTCGACGGCGTCGAGCTGCTCGTGAAGTCCCCGGGCGTGCCGGGAGAGCGGCCGCTCGTGGAGGAGGCTCGCCGCCGAGGCGTCCCGGTGTGGTCGGAGGTCGAGCTCGGATGGCGACTGCTCGCTCCGGGCGGGACGCGCTTCGTCGGCGTGACGGGCACGAACGGGAAGTCGACGACGGCCGAGCTTCTCGGCGCGATCTTCCGCGCCGCCGACGAGGACGTCGTCGTCGCGGGGAACATCGGCACGCCGCTCACCTCGATCGCCTCCGCCGCCTGGGTCGTCTGCGAGGTCTCGTCGTTCCAGCTCGAGGACGTGCACGAGCTCGCCTTGGACGTCGCGGTGCTGCTCAACCTCGAGCCCGACCATCTCGACCGGCACGGGACGTTCGAGGCCTACCGGGCGGCGAAGCTGCGGATCTTCGAGCGCGCCGGCGTCGCGGTCGTGCCGCGCGGCTCCGGCTTGCCGGGGATCGAGTTCTCGGGCGACGACGCGCTGCCCGCCGAGCCTCTCGTCAGGGGCGCGCACAATCGGGAGAACGCCGCCGCGGCGACGGCCGCCGCGCGGGCGGCCGGGATCGGCGACGACGCGATCGGCGAGGCGCTCCGCACGTTCCCGGGGATCCCGCACCGGCTCGAGCCGGTGCGGGAGGTGGGCGGGCGTGCGGTTCGTGAACGACTCGAAGGCGACGAACGTCGCGGCGGCGCTGCGGGCGCTCGACGCCTACGCGGCCGAGCCGGTGCACCTGATCCTCGGCGGGTCGCTGAAGGGCGAGAGCTTCGCGCCGCTCGCCGCTGCGATCGGCCCGAACGTGCTCTCCGTGCACCTCGTGGGTGAGGCTGCCCCCGAGCTGGAAGACGCGATCGGCTCCACGCGGGCGCACGACGACGAGACCGTCGACGTCGCGGTGTCGCACGCCGCCGCCGAGGCGAGGCGGGGCTCGGTCGTCCTGCTCAGCCCCGCGTGCGCCAGCTACGACCAGTACGACAACTTCGAGCGCCGCGGCGAGCACTTCAAGCGCCTCGTGGCCGCGCTCGCGTAGAGCGGCACAGCTCGAGCAGTCGGCGCGGTCGGGCTAGGGCTCGGTCGGCGCGAGGCGCTGCCAGGCCTCGAGGAGCCGCGCGGACTGCTCCGACCCGGGCGGGATCAACTCGCCCGCGCGCGTGAACTCGCCCCGCGCCGACGCCTCGGCGCCCATCGCCGCGAACGCCTCGCCGAGCGCCCAGTGCGCGCGGCCCGCGAATGGTCTCGTCCTCCAGGTTCCCGAGCAGCCGTATCGCCTCGTTCGCATGGTCGATCCCCGCCGCCGGGTCTCCGGTGCGGGCGGCGACGAACGCCTGCTGGACGCTCAGGTACGCCCGATCCTCGATCGAGGCGTCGCCCGGAATCAGCGCTCGGCGACCTCGAGGTGCTCGCCCGCTTCGACGGCGTTCTCGGCCCAGAGCGCGATCTCTGCGGCGAGCAGGTGCGCCCGGGCGAGATGGGAGGTGTCCTCCGTCGCCTCGAGGAGGCCGATCGCGCGGGTGATCGCGATTCGCGCGACGTAGTAGTCGCCCTCGTACGCGGCGAGGCGGGCGCGCGACCAGAAGAGCCTGATCGTCGTGTACGGGTCGGCGTTCTCCCGTCCCTGCTCGAGGGCGATCTCGACCGCCTCTCGCGCCTCTTCGACCGCGCCCATGTCGGCGAGGACGTAGCTGAGATAGGTGGCGAAGCGCGTCGCCGCGACGGAGCTGACCGGATCCGCCGCGAGCGCTTCGTCGACGCACCTCCGAAAGAGCGCCGCGGCCTCGGTCTCGCGGCCGGAGGAGCCGTAGGAGTGCCCGAGGGTGGCGAACGCGTCGGCGTGCGTCAGCGGCGTCACCCAGCCCGGCTCGATCGCCGGCTCGAGATGGCCGATCGCCGCGGCGTGGTCGCCCCGTCGGGAGGCGAGCCCTCCCAGCACGAGTTGCGGCGCGGGTCGCGGCGCGCGCGTCGCCGGCGGCCTGCGCGTCGGCGAGCACCTCCCCGAGCGACTTCTCCAGGCCGGCCGAGTCGTCCCCGAGCCGCAGTGCGAGCTCTGCGTCGTCGAGCCAGAACTCGCGGACATCCGCCTCGGGGACGTCGGATCCCGTCTCGAGGAACTGCGCCGTGATGCCGAGCTTCGGTGCGATCTTCCGCAGCGCCTTCACCGAGGCATTGCGCTGACCGCGCTCGATCTTCGAGATGTACTGGGCCGAGACGCCGGGCGCGATCAGGTCGCGCTGCGTGAGGCCGCGTTCCTCGCGAAGCCGGCGGAGCCGCTCACCAATTGTCTCTGGCCCCGCCACCGGGGCAATCGTAGCCGCTGCTCTCCGGTCCGATGTCGGCCGAGCTGCGGCGACCTGTACTTTTGTCGCTGACGTCGACCGGTGAAGGAGGTGAGTTCCTGTGGCACTACGCGCGCTTGCTCCTGGTCACCGCGCTGTCTTCCGTCGCCGCGTTCCTGGCCAACTGGGGTTGGGGGCCATGAGTCGCCTCGGGCGGGGAGCTGCTCGTGCTCCCCGCCCGGATCCCTCATCGCCGCGCGAGGAATCCGGGCCTCGCGGGCGAAATCGGCTCGGATGAGACGGGGAGAGCTCGAGTCGAGGATCCTCATCCTCGTCACGCTCGCGCTCGTCGCCTTCGGGATCGTGTGCGTGTACTCGGCGACCTCGGCGCCCGCCGCCGTCGGTGGCGGCAACCCGAACTACTACGTCGAGCGCCAGGGGATGTACGCGTTCCTCGGGATCGTGTTGATGGTGCTCGCCCAGCGCTGGGACTACCGCCGGCTGCGTGCGCTCGCCCCGGCGCTCGTCGTGACATCGCTCGCGCTGCTCGCGGCGGTGCTCGTGATCGGCGCGTCGGTCAACGGCGCGCAGCGCTGGCTCGCGCTCGGCCCGGCCGTCTTCCAGCCGTCCGAGCTCGCGAAGCTGTCGCTCGCCGTGTGGGCCGCCGCGCATCTCTCGCGCCGCCCCCCGCCGCACACGCTCAAGCAGCTCGCCCGCCCGATCGGGCTGCTCGCCGGCGTCTACGCGCTCCTGCTTCTCGCCGAGCCCGACCTCGGAACGGCGATCGCGCTTTTCCTCATGCTCGCCGCGGTGCTGCTCGTCGCCGGGACGCCCGCGAGGCTCCTCGCCCTCGCGTTGCTGATCGCCGGCACGGTCGGGACGCTCGCGATCTGGCTCGAGCCCTACCGGCGCGCGCGGTTCTTCTCGTTCCTGCACCCCTGGCACGACGCGCAGGGCACGGGCTTCCAGATCGTGCAGGCGATGATCGGGATGGGCTCCGGCGGGGTCTTCGGCGTCGGGCTCGGGAACGGGATCGCGAAGCTCTTCT
This sequence comes from uncultured Actinomycetes bacterium, assembly GCA_963836925.1. GTDB lineage: Bacteria > Actinomycetota > Thermoleophilia > Gaiellales > Gaiellaceae > PALSA-600. The sequence continues at coordinate 67,333 of CAWILJ010000006.1, read as the reverse complement.
ACCTCCCGGAGGCGCCCACCGACATGATGCTCGCCTCGATCGGCGAGGAGCTCGGCCTCGTGGGCGTGACCGGCGTGATCCTCGCCTACGCGGTCTTCGCGTATGCCGGGTTCCGGATCGCGCTCGGGTGCCGCGACCCGTTCGGCAAGCGGCTCGCCGTGGGCCTGACGATGCTCGTCTGCGGGCAGGCCGCGGTGAACATCGCGGCCGTGATGGGGCTCGCGCCGCTGACCGGGATCCCGCTCCCGTTTCTCTCCTACGGCGGGTCGAGCCTCGTCGTTCTCCTCGCCGCGGTCGGGATCCTCCTTAACATCGCTGCTCGTGGGAACGCAGAGACAGCTTCGGTGCGTGATCGCAGCCGGGGGGACGGCCGGGCACGTCCTGCCCGCGCTAGCAGTGGCGGACGCCCTGCGGGAGCGCGGCGTGTACGTGACGATCGCCGGGTCGCCGGATCGCGTCGAGGCGCAGCTCGTCCCTGAAGCGGGCTACGACCTCGACACGTTCAGGATCAGCGGCTTCCCGCGGCAGCCGTCGCCGGCGTTCTTCAACGCGCTCTTCCGTGCCGGCGTGGCACCGCGCGCGTGCCGCGCGATCCTGCGGAAGCGGCGGTGCGACGTCGTCTACGGCGCGGGAGGGTACGTCGCGGGGCCGATGGTACTCGCCGCCTCGACGATGCACATCCCCGCCGCGCTCTCCGAGGCAGACGCGCACCTCGGGCTCGCGAACCGGATGGCGCTCCGCTTCGCGAAGCAGGTCTTTCTCGCCTATCCCCTCCGAGGTCGCGAGGAGCCGCGCTTCCGCGTCGTCGGACGCCCGATCCCCGCGCGCGCACGGTCGATCCCGATGAACGAGGCCCGCGAGATCTTCGAGCTGCCGCCGGACGGCCCGGTGCTGCTCGTCGCCGGCGCGTTCGCCGGGGCCCGGTCGATCAACGAGACCGCGATCGAGGCGTTCGCCGACGTCGGGCCCGCGATCCTGCACATCTCGGGCGAGCGCGACTACTGGTCGCTGAAGAGCCGCGTCAGGCGCGACGACTACCGGCTGATCCCCTCGACCGAGCGGATCGGTGCCGCGTACTCGGCCGCGAACCTCGTCCTGGCGCGCTCGGGAAGCTCGGTCTGGGAGCTCGCCGCCGCCGGGAAGCCGGCGATCCTCGTGCCGTACCCGTTCGCGACCGCCGACCACCAGGCGCTCAACGCGGAGTACTTCGTCAAGGCGGGCGGGGCGATGATGGTCCGCGACCTCGACCTGGACAAGGTCCCGGACCGGATCCGCTCGCTCCTCGACGACGAGCCGCGGCTCGACGAGATGAGCGAGGCGATGCTGCGAGTCGCCAAGCCGGACGCCGCCGAGGAGATCGCCGAGGGGCTGATCGCCCTTGCCGGAGCTTGAGGGGCGCCGCCTCTGGTTCGTCGGGATCGGCGGCGCCGGGCTCTCCGCCTACGCGCAGCTCGCGCGCGCCTGGGGCGCCGAGGTGGGCGGCTGGGACCGCGTCCGGACGCCGTACCTGGCGGCGCTCGACGGCGTCGAGGTCGAGATCTCCCCCGAGCCCGAGGTTCCGGACGGCTGGGAGCCGATCGTCTCGTCGGCGTACCGCGGCGTGGCGGGCACCTCGCGGGCCGAGCTCCTGGCCGAGCTCGCCGGGATCCGCCGCTCGATCGTCGTCGCCGGCACGCACGGCAAGGGGACGACCGCCGCGATGATCGCGTTCGCCCTCCATGAGGCGGGCGGCGACCCGGCGTGGCTGATCGGTGCCCCGGTGCCGCAGCTCGGCAGCAACGCGGGCGCGGGGGAGGGGTGGCTCGTCGTCGAGGGCGATGAGTCGGACCGCACCGTGTTCGGCCTTCCCACCGAGATCGCCGTGATCACGAACGTCGAGCTCGACCACCACAGCGAGTTCGCCTCGCTCGCCGAGCTCGAGGCCGAGTTCGACCGCTGGGCCGGGGCCGCCGCGCACGCCGTCCGGGACGCGGCGCCGTTCGCAGGCCCGCTCGCGCTTCCGGGCGCGCACAACCGCGCCAATGCGGGCTCGGCGCTCGCGGCGCTCGAGCTCGCCGGGATCGGCCGCGAGGAGGCAGCAGCCGCTCTGGGCCGGTTCACCGGCACCGGACGCCGGTTCGAGGTCTCGGAGGCCGGTGGGGTCACGGTGGTCGACGACTACGCCCACCATCCCGCCGAGGTCGCCGCCACGATCGCGGCCGCACGAGAGGCGTTCCCGGGGCGGCGCGTGCGCGCGCTCTTCCAGCCGCACCTCGTCTCCCGGACGCGGCACCTCGCGTTCGACCTCGGCGGTGCCCTCGCGGGAGCCGACGACGTCGTCGTCACCGACGTCTATCGTGCGCGCGAGCAGGCCGACCCCGCGGTGACCGGGAAGCTCGTCGTCGAAGCGCTCTCGGACCGGGGCCGGCTCGCAGCCTGGATTCCCGGCGTCGCCGACGCGGCCGCCTACCTCGCATCGACCGCGCGGCCGGGCGACGTGCTCCTCGTCCTCGGCGCGGGTGACATCGATGCCGCGCCCGCGCTCGTCCGCCAGAAGCTCGGCGGATGATCGCGCTCGAGCGGGGCGTCGCACTCGCGCGGCTGACCACGATCGGCACGGGCGGCCCCGCGCGGCGGCTCGCCCGGCCGGGCACGCTCGCCGAGCTCGAGGAGGTCGTCGGTTGGGCCGCGACCGAGGGGCTCGTGGTCGAGCCGATCGGGCTCGGCTCCAACGTACTCGCCGCCGACGAAGGCGTCGAGGCGCTCGTGCTCCGGCTCGGGGGCGACCTCGCCGCCGCGCGGGTCGAAGGCGACACGCTCGTGGCGGGGGGCGGGGCGAAGAACGCGCTCTGCCTCCACCGCGCCCGCGATGCGGGGCTCGGTGGGCTCGAGTTCGCCTCCGCGATCCCGGGAACCGCCGGCGGCGGCGTGAGGATGAACGCCGGCGCCTACGGGCGGGACTGGAGCTCCGTGCTGATCGATGCGCTCGTCGTCGGTCCGGCGGGCACGCGGACGGTCGATCTGGCCGGTCTCGGGCTTGCCTACCGGGATTCGGCGCTCGCGCAGGGCGAGGTGGTGGCGCAGGTGCGCTTCCGTCTCTCGCCGCGCCCGCCGGAGGCGATCCGGGCCGAGGTCGCCGGGCTGCTCGTGGAGCGGAAGGCAACCCAGCCGACGACGAAGCGGACGTTCGGCAGCGTCTTCAAGAACCCGGAGGGGGGCCGGGGCGCAGGGGCGCTGCTCGAGTCCTGCGGCCTGAAGGGCTTCCGGATCGGCGGCGCGATCGTCTCCGAGCGGCATGCGAACTTCATCGAGAACGCCGGAGGCGCGACGAGCGCCGATGCTCTCGCCCTCATGGCCGAGGCCCGGCGGCGCGTGCACGAGGAGGTCGGCGTGGCGCTCGTCCACGAGGTGCGCTTCCTCGGCGACATCGAGCTCCCGCCGCTGTAGGGAAGCGCGGGTCCGCGGCGAAGTGATGGCCGTGGCGAAGCCCAGGCGAGGCACTGCTCCGGAGAGGCGCGGCGGCGCCGGCGCGCGCGTGAGGAGCGGCTGGGCCGCAGCGCTGCCGGTGCTGAAGCCGGTGGCGGTGGGTGCCGCGATCGCCGCCGTCGTGCTGGCCGCGTACCTCGTCGCCCGGGACACGTCCGTCTTCGCCGTGCGCACGCTCGACGTGCACACCGGCTCGCCGCGCGTGAGGTCAGAGGTGACCCGTGCACTCGCGCCTGAGACCGGCCGGAGCCTGCTGCGGATCGACGAGGGCGCGCTCACCCGCCGCCTCGAAGCGCTGCCGGACGTCCTCTCCGCCAAGCTCGAGCGATCCTTCCCGAGCACGCTCGAGGTGACCGTCGACGCCGAGCGGGCGGTCCTGCTCGTCCGCCAGGGAGCGGCGAGCTGGGTCGTCTCGGCACGAGGGCGCGTGATGCGTAAGGTCGGCGACCCGCGCCGTTCGCGGCTGCCTCGCCTCTGGCTTCCGAAGAGCGTCCAGCTCGCGACCGGAGAGACGCTTCCGCTCGACCAGGGCCGCATGGCCGCGGCTGCGGTCGCGCCGATCGTGAGCCGCGCCTACCCCGGCGGCGTTCGCACGGTCGTCTCCGCGAACGAGGCACTCACGCTCGTCCTCGGCGGGGGGACGGAGCTCCGGCTCGGGGATCTCGGTGACCTTCGCCTCAAGCTCGCCATCGCCCGGAAGATCCTCCGGGTCGCCGCCGCGAACGGCGACACGACCCCCGCGTACGTCGATGTCAGCGTCCCCGAACGGCCGGTTCTGGCTGCTCAGAAACCCTGAAGTCGAAGGTAGAGGTTAATGGTTAGACTGATCGAGACTTTCGTTTTCCGCATTGACACGCGGCCCGAATATCCGTATTGTGCGGTCGAGGAGGTACCTCGGCTAGCCCCAGCCTGCAGTTGATCTTGAGGTTTACCCAACTGTCGAGTGAGCTTGAGATGAGAGATCGTTCCGGTAACTACCTTGCGGTGATCAAGGTCGTCGGTGTCGGCGGCGGCGGCACGAACGCGGTCAACCGCATGGTCGACGCCGGCCTCACCGGGGTCGAGTTCGTCGCCGTGAACACCGACGCGCAGGCGCTCCTCATGTGCGACGCCGACGTGAAGATCCACATCGGCGCGAAGGCGACGCGCGGGCTCGGCGCAGGTGCCGACCCGGCGATCGGCCATGCCGCCGCGATGGAGAGCCGCGACGAGCTGAAGGAGGCGCTGAAGGGCGCCGACATGATCTTCGTCACCGCCGGAGAGGGCGGCGGCACCGGCACCGGTGGCGCGCCCGTCGTCGCGGAGCTCGCCCGCGAGCTCGAGGCGCTCACGGTCGGCGTGGTGACGCGGCCGTTCAGCTTCGAGGGACGGCGCCGCGGCCAGCAGGCGGAGCAGGGCATCTCGGAGCTCTCCGAGAAGGTCGACACCCTCATCGTGATCGAGAACGACCGGCTTCTGCAGGTCGTCGAGAAGAAGACGCCGCTCTCGGAGGCGTTCAAGATGGCCGACGACGTCCTGCGCCAGGGCGTCCAGGGGATCACCGACCTGATCACCGTGCCCGGCATCGTCAACCTGGACTTCGCCGACGTGCGCACGATCATGCGCGACGCCGGCTCGGCGCTGATGGGCATCGGGGTCGCATCGGGCGAGAACCGCGCCTCCGAGGCCGCGCGCGTCGCCGTCAGCTCCCCGCTTCTCGAGTCGTCCATCGAGGGCGCGACCGGGATCCTCCTCAACATCACCGGCCCGGCCGATCTCGGCCTCTTCGAGGTGAACGAGGCCGCCGAGGTCGTGACGACTGCCGCCGACCAGAACGCGAACGTCATCTTCGGCGCGGTGATCGACGAGGGCCAGGGCGACGAGGTCCGCGTCACCGTGATCGCAACCGGCTTCGGCCAGCAGCGCCGGCGCCGCCCGCGGCTGACCGACGAGGTGCCCGGCCCCGGCCCGGCGCCCATTCGGTCGTCGACGACGCCCGACACGGGCGACCTCGACGTCCCCTCGTTCCTGCGCGACTAGCGCGGAGTACGGATAGCCGTAGTTCGCGGCCACGCGTGCTCTGCGACGATTCGGCCGTGAGCCGCAGCGTCCTCATCGTCGACGACCACCCGAGCTTCCGCGCGACCGCGCGGGCGCTGCTCGAGTCCGAGGGTTTCGAGGTCGTAGGCGAAGCCCGCGACGGCCGTGAAGCGCTCGAGCTGGTCGCCGAGCTCGAGCCCGAGGTCGTGCTCCTCGACGTCCAGCTCCCGGACGCGACCGGGTTCGACATCGCCGTCGAGCTCGCCGAGAGGAACGGGCGCAGACCGGTCGTCGTGCTCGTCTCGAGTCGCGACGCCTCCGACTACGGCGAGCTGATCCCGGCCTGCGGCGCGCGCGGGTTCGTGCCGAAGGGCGAGCTCTCAGGCCCGGCCGTGCGGGCTCTCCTCGGTTGAGTCGTCGCGCGGTCGAGGTCCTGTTCGTTGCGGCGGTGGTCGCCGCCGAGGCGATCGCGGCGGCCCTGCTGGTCAGGGCGAGCAACCACGAGCCGCACAAGGTGCTCGCGGCCTCGCTCGCGATCACGGCCGGGCTCTCGTTCGTGTTCGCCGGCCTGATCGCGCTGCGCGTCCGCCCCGAGAACCCGACCGGCCTCTACCTCGCGGCAGTCGGGCTCCTCTGGTTCTTCGGCGCGCTCCCGGAGGCGAACAACGAGGTCGTCTACACGTTCGGCGCCGTCCTCGCCAACACCTCGTTCGTCCCGTTCGCGGCGCTGATGCTCTCGTTCCCGAGCGGACGGCTCGACCGGACCGGAAAACGGATCGTGAAGGCGACCGCCTGGTTCGTCATCCTCGGGCCGCCGATCGTCTTCCTGTTCAGCAGGACCCCGAACTACGGCTGCGCGTCCGACTGCCCGGACAGCGCGATCGTGGTGCACGACTCGGCTCTTCTCGCCGGGATCGTCGAGGTCGTCGCCACCGTGTTCACGGTCGGACTCATCGGCTCGGCGGTGGTCGTGCTCGCCCGCCGCTGGCGCGCCGCAACGGTGCCCGCGAGGCGGGTGCTGCTGCCCGTGTACCTGGCGGGGACGCTCACGCTCGTCGTGCTCCTGCTCGGCAACGTCCTCGAGGCGATCGCTCCGAGCATCGGGTACATCTTCGGCGCGCTCTTCCTCGTCGCGTTCCTGCTCGTCCCGTGGGCGTTCCTGCTCGGCGTCCTCCGGAGCCGGTTCGCGCGCGGCTCGGTCGCCGGCATGATGGTCGACCTCGAGCACGGGCGGCCGCTGCGAGAGACGATCGCGGAGGCGCTCGGCGACCCGTCGCTCGGCCTCGCGTTCTGGCTCGAGCGGGAGGGGCGGTGGGTCGACTCGGATGGGCGGATGCTCGACCTCGCCGACGTTCCGAGCGCCGCGATCACGGTCGTCGAGCGCGACGGGCTCCGGGTCGGGGCGCTGCTGCACGACGAGTCGCTCGCCGCCCAGCCGGAGCTCGTCGAGAGCGTCTCCGCGGCGGCCGCGTTCGCGCTCGACAACGAGCGCCTGCAGGCGGAGCTGCGCGCCCAGAACGCCTTGCTGGCGACGATCGTGGACACCGCGCCGAGCCTCCTCCTCACGGTCGACCTGGACGGGCGGATCCGCACCCTCAACCCGACCACCGCTCTCGGCCAGCGGGCGCGGGAGCAGAGGGGAGGTGCTCGGGCGGTTCTTCTGGGACGTCTTCATCGACCCCGACGAGCGAGAGGCGATGCAGGCCCGGTTCCACGCCGCCGCACCGGATCATGGCGCCTCGGAGTACGAGAACACCTTCACGAACGCGCGCGGCGAGCGGCTCGCGATCATCTGGCGCGGAGCGCCCGTCAGGGGCGAGTCGGGGGCGACCGAGGGCATCGTCGCGGCGGGACTCGACGTGACGGATCGCCGCCGCGCCGAGGAGGAGATCCGTGCCTCGCGCGGGCGGATCGTCGCCGCCGGCGACGAGGCGCGCCGTCGACTCGAGCGGAATCTGCACGACGGCGCGCAACAGCGCCTCGTCTCGCTGTCGCTCGCGCTGCGCCTGGCGCGGTCGAAGCTCGAGACCGAGCCGGCGGCCGCGGGGTCGATCCTCTCCGCTGCCGGCGAGGAGCTCGCGGCCGCGCTCGAGGAGCTCCGCGAGCTCGCGCGCGGGATCCATCCGGCGGTCCTGACCGACCGGGGCCTCGATGCGGCTCTCCAGGGGCTCGCCACGCGCACGCCCATCCCGGTCGAGCTCGACCGGATCGGGCGGCGGCTGCCGGCGCCGATCGAGGCGGCCGCGTACTACGTCGTCAGCGAGGCGGTGGCGAACGTCGTCAAGCATGGCCACGCCTCGTCGATCCGCGTCGGCCTCGAGGCTGCGAACGGGACGTTCCGCGTGGAGGTGTCCGACGACGGCGTCGGTGGTGCCGACGCGGCCGGCGGATCGGGGCTGCGCGGGCTTTCCGACCGCGTCTCGGCTCTCGACGGCCGGCTCGACGTCGAGAGCCCGACGGGGGGCGGGACCCGCGTCGCGGCCGAGCTTCCCTTGCCCGGACACGCCGCCGCGGAGTAGCGTCGGCTCGTGCGCGTCGTGCTGGCCGACGACTCGGTGCTCCTGCGTGAGGGGATCGCGCGGCTGCTCGAGGACGCCGGCTTCGACGTGGTGGGGCAGGCGGGCGACCCCGACCAGCTGATGCTGAAGGTCCGCTCGTACCGCCCGGAGGTCGCGATCGTCGACATCCGCATGCCGCCGACGCACACCGACGAGGGGCTGCGCGCCGCGCGCGAGATCCGCGAGAAGCATCCCGCCACCGGCGTGCTCGTCCTCTCGCAGTACGTCGAGGCCGAGTACGCGCTCGATCTCCTGTCCGAGAGCGCCGAGGGCGTCGGCTACCTGCTCAAGGACCGCGTCGCCGACATCGGCGAGTTCGCCGCCGCCGTGCGGCGCGTGGGGGAGGGCGGGTCGGTGCTCGACCCGACGGTCGTGTCCCAGCTCGTCGGCAGGCGCCGCAAGGACGACGCGCTCGCCGACCTCTCCCCGCGCGAGCGCGAGGTGCTCGAGCTGATGGCCGAAGGCCGCTCGAACCAGGCGATCTGCGACCGTCTCTTCGTCACGCAGCGCGCGGTCGAGAAGCACGTCACGAGCATCTTCGCGAAGCTCCGGCTGCCCGCCGATGCCGGCGACCATCGCCGCGTCCTGGCGGTGCTCGCCTACCTGCGCAGCTAGATCGGTGCCGAGGTGTCGGATACGGCGTTCACCGCGCGAGACCGCCCTGCGCGCGTGACGGTGCCAGACCCCGAACAGTGCGGGTACCCGCACCCGAAGAAGCCTGCCCGCCGCACGGTGCGGCAACGAGCCCGGTGCGACGCTCGAGTGGTCAGAGAAGAAGACCCTCGTCAGAAAAGGACACGTTGCCATGTCACCGCTTACGAAGTCGAACAACATCGCGGCCCGGATGGGTCGCTGGAGCGCGAGTCACTGGAAGACGGCGGTCTTCGGGTGGATCGCGTTCGTCGTCCTCGCGGTCGCCGCGGGGGGGATGATCGGGACCAAGCAGATCGACCAGCGCGACACGAACACCGGCCAGGCCCGCAAGGCCGACCAGATCCTCAAGCACGCCGGCTTCCAGGCCGACCCGCAGACGGAGATCGTGCTCGTGCAATCCAGGGCGCAGACGATCAACGACGCGGCGTTCCGCGCGACGGTCGCCGACGCGATCGCGACGGTGAAGCCCTTCGCGGCCGAGTACCAGAACATCCGCTCGCCGCTCGACCACGCTGATCAGGTCACCGCCGACGGCCACACCGCCATGGTCGAGTTCGACATGCGCGGCACGCAGAAGGTCGCGGAGAAGCGGATCGACGCGATCACGACCCAGACGGGCAGGATCCAGGCCCGCCATCCCGGCTTCTTCGTCGGCGAGGCCGGGTCGATCAGCTCCGGCAAGGCTCTGAGCAACGCGTTCAACTCGCAGCTCGCGAAGGCCGGGGAGCGGTCCGTGCCGCTCACGCTGCTCGTGCTGCTGATCGTGTTCGGCGCCCTCGTCGCGGCGGGGATCCCGCTGCTGCTCGCCCTCTCGGCCGTCATGGCCACCCTCGGGCTCGTCTCGATCCCGAGCCACCTCGTCCCGATGGACCCGAACGTCAGCGCGGTCGTGCTGCTCGTCGGGCTCGCCGTCGGCGTCGACTACTCGCTCTTCTACCTCAAGCGCGAGCGCGAGGAGCGGGCCGCCGGCGCAGGGGCCCGCGCCGCGCTCGAGGCGGCAGCCGCCACCTCCGGCCGGTCGGTGCTCATCTCCGGCCTGACCGTCATGGTCGCGATGGCCGGGCTGCTCTTCGCCCAGGACCGCACGTACCTGTCGTTCGGCGTCGCGACGATGACCGTCGTCGCGGTGGCGATGATCGGCTCCCTCACCGTGCTGCCGGCGCTGCTCTCGCGGCTCGGCGACAAGGTCGAGAAGGGGAAGGTCCCGTTCCTCCACCGGCTCCGGCGCGAGGGCGGCGAGAACCGCTTCTGGGCGGCGATCCTCAACCCGGTGCTCCGGCATCCCGTCGTCTCGGTGATCGCCTCGGCCGGCGCGCTGATCGTGCTCGCCCTGCCGGTCTTCCACATCCACACCTCGCAGACCGGGCTCGACGCGCTGCCGAAGAGCATCGCCACCGTCCCGACGATCGACAGGATCCAGAAGGCGTTCCCCGGCGGCGCCACCCCGGCGCTCGTCGCGATCCAGGCGCCCGCCGACTCGCCGGCCGTGAAGGCCGCCGTGACCCGGCTCGAGGGCGAGGCCCTCGCGACGGGCCTCATGACCGGCCCGATCGCGGTCGACGTCAGCGCCGACCGCGGCACGACCCGGGTCGCGATCCCGTTCAAGGGCAACGGCACCGACGCGACCTCGCTCCGCGCCCTGCACGAGCTCAGGAACCTCGTCCTGCCGGCGACGATCGGCACGCTGCCGAACGCGACCTACGCCGTCACGGGCCCGACCGCCGCGTCGGCCGACGAGAACAGCCTGCTGAAGCGCTCCGCGCCGCTCGTGTTCGGATTCGTGCTGACGCTGGCGTTCATCCTCCTGCTGGTCTCGTTCCGCTCGCTCGTGATCGCGGCGAAGGCGATCGTCCTCAACCTGATGTCGGTCGCGGCCGCCTACGGCGTCCTCGTGATCGTCTTCCAGTGGGGCTGGGGCGAGTCCGTCCTGAGCTTCCGCTCGAACGGGGGCATCGCCTCCTGGCTCCCGATCTTTCTCTTCGTGATCCTGTTCGGGCTTTCGATGGACTATCACGTGTTCATCCTGAGCCGGATCCGCGAGGCCTTCGACCGCGGGATGAAGACCGAGGACGCGGTCGCCCACGGCATCAAGACCACGGCGGGCGTGGTCACGAGCGCCGCAGTGGTGATGGTCGGGGTGTTCTCGATCTTCGCGACGCTCCCGATCCTCGACATGAAGGAGCTCGGCATCGGGCTGGCCGCGGCCGTCCTGATCGACGCCACGATCGTCAGGGCGGTGCTCCTGCCGGCCGCGATGAAGCTGCTCGGCGACTGGAACTGGTATCTCCCGAGCTGGCTCGGCTGGCTGCCCCGCCTCGACCACGGCGCGGGCCGCATCGCCCCGCTCCCGACCGGTGCAGTCCCGATCCCGGAGGGTGCGAGATGATCGCCTGGCTCAGGCGGCGGCGCCGCACGAGCGGGTCTGCAGGGCCGGCGCCCAGGATCAACGCGCCGAGCACGCCGCTCCTCATCCGCTAGCACTACACACCGGGGCCGCCGCGAGGCGGCCCCGGTTAGCATCGGGGACGATGGAGACTCTGCGCCGCACTCCGCTCTACGAGCGCCATGTCGCTGCCGGGGCGCGGCTCGTCCCCTTTGCCGGCTGGGAGATGCCGGTGCAGTACCAGGGCGTGATCGCCGAGCACAAGGCGGTGCGCACGGATTCGGGCGTGTTCGACGTCTCCCACATGGGCGAGATCGAGATCGAGGGGCCGACCGCCGCCGAGCTGCTCCAGGGCGTGCTCTCGAACGACGTTTCGCGGCTCGGAGAGGGCGATGCGCAGTACACGCTGCTCACGAACGAGGACGGGGGCATCGTCGACGACCTGATCGTCTACCGGACGGGGCCGCGCCGCTTCTTGCTCGTGGTGAACGCCGCGAACAGCGAGGCCGGCCTCCAGTGGCTGCGCGAGCGAGAGATCCGCGGCTCGGACGTCCGCGACGTCTCCGACGAGTTCGCGCTGCTCGCCGTCCAGGGGCCGAGCGCGCTCCACCGGATCGGGATCGACCGTGGGCCCGCCTTCACCTGGGAGATGGGAGCGGTGGGCGGAGTCGAGGTCATGGTCAACCGCACCGGGTACACGGGCGAGGAGGGCGTCGAGCTCGCGTGCCCGCCCGAGGACGCGCCGGCGCTCTGGGATGCGATCCTCGCTGCAGGCGTCACGCCGTGCGGGCTCGGTGCGCGCGACACGCTGCGCCTCGAGGTCTGCTACCCGCTGCACGGCAACGACATCGGGCCGCACTGGGACGCGATCTCGAGCGGCCTCGGCCGGGTCTGCGCGCTCGACACGGAGTTCACCGGGGTGAACGTGCTCCGCGAGGTCAAGGCTCGCGGGCCCGAGCGAAGGCTCGTCGCGTTCCGGATGACCGAGCAGGCGATCCCCCGTCAGGGCATGCGGATCGACGGCGGCGGCGAGGTGACGTCCGGCTCGCTCTCCCCGATGCTCGAGCAGGGAATCGGGCTCGGCTACGTTCCGGCCTCCATGAGCGCGCCCGGCACCGAGTTGACCGTCGATGTGCGCGGCCGCGAGCGCCACGGCGAAGTGACGACGAAACCCATCTACAAGCGAGAGGAGTGACAGTTTGTCAGCCGAGTCCTATCCCGACGATCTGCTGTATCACCCCGAGCACGACTGGGCCCGGATCGACGGGGACGAGGCCGTGCTCGGGATCACCTGGTTCGCCGTCGACGCGCTCGGGGAGCTCGTGCACTACGAGCCGCCCGCGGTTGGCGCGCAGATCGCGAAGGATGCCTCCTACGGCGAGGTAGAGTCGGTGAAGGCCGTCTCCGACCTCATCTCGCCGCTGTCCGGCGAGGTGCTCGAGGTGAACCAGGCCGTGATCGACGCGCCCGAGACCGTCAACGAGGACCCGTATGGGAACGGCTGGCTGATCCGGATTCGCCTGTCGGACCCGGGCGAGGCCTCTGCGCTGCTCGGCCTCGACGGCTATCGCGACGTGCTCGCGTCGCAGTGAGCTACCTCTCGCTGACTGCCGAGGACCGCGAGGCGATGCTCGCGGCGATCGGCGTCGAGACCGTCGAGGAGCTCTTCCGCGACGTCCCGGCCGGCGTCCGGCTCGACCGCGAGCTCGACGTGCCGCCCGCCCTCTCCGAGGCCGAGCTCACGCGCCATCTCGAGGAGCTCGCCGCGAAGAACGTCGTCGACTCCGTCTCGTTCCTCGGCGCCGGTATCTACGACCACTACGTGCCCGCGGTGGTCGACGCCGTTCTCCAGCGCGGCGAGCTCCTGACCGCATACACGCCGTACCAGCCCGAGCTCTCCCAGGGCGTCCTGCAGGCGATCTTCGAGTACCAGACCGCGATCTGCGAGCTGACCGGGATGGACGTCTCGAACGCGTCCGGGTACGACGGCACGTCGGTGGCCGCGGACGCGTGCTACGTCGCGAAGGCGGCGACGGGCCGCGACCGGGTCGTCGTGACGGAGGCGACGAACCCCCAGGTGCGCGCCGTCGTCCACACGTACGCGGTCGGCTTCGGCCTCGAGGTCGTCGAGGTTCCCCACGACGAAGGGACCACCGATCCTGCCCGGCTCCGCGAGGCGGCGGAGGGCGCGGCCGCCGTGATCTTCCAGCAGCCGAACTTCTTCGGCTGCCTCGAGCCGGCGCCCGACCTCGCCGCCGCCGCGAACGACGCGGGAGCGCTTCCCGTGGCTCACGTCGACCTGATCAGCCTCGGGCTCCTGGAGGCGCCCGGCAACTACGGGTGCGCGCTCGCGATCGGCGAAGGGCAGTCCGCCGGCAACGCGATGAGCTACGGCGGCCCCCACTACGGCTTTCTCGCGGCCCGCGACCCGTACCTCCGGAGGCTCCCCGGCCGGATCGTCGGCGAGACGCTGGACGCCGCGGGCGACCGCGGCTATGTCCTCACCCTGCAGACCCGCGAGCAGCACATCAGGCGCGAGAAGGCGACGTCGAACATCACCACCAACCAGACCCTGCTCGCCCTGGCGGGTCTGGTGCACCTCTCGCTGCTCGGGCCGCAGGGGCTGCGCGAGACGGGGGAGACCTGCATGGCGCTCGCCGCGTACGCGAAGGAACGACTCGAGGCGCGCGGGCTGAGGGTGCTGTTCTCAGATCGGACAACGTTCAAGGAGTTTGTCATCGACGTCGGACGGAGCGCGGCCGACGCGATCCGCGAGGCCAGGGCCGCCGGCGTCAACCCCGGCTACGCCCTCGGCCGCGACTACCCGGGCCTCGAGAACGCGCTGCTCGTGGCCGTCACCGAACGGCGCACGACCGACGAGATCGACCGTCTCGCCGAGGCTCTCGCCCAGAGCCCGGTATCTCGGATCGCGGTGTCGCGATGAAGCTGATCTACGAGAAGTCGCGGCCGGGCCGCCGGGGGCTCGAGGTGCCGCAGCCCGATCTTCCCGTCCCGGCAGTGCCGGCGGAGCTTGCGCGCCGCACGCCGCCGCGTCTCCCGGAGCTGGCCGAGCCCGAGGTGCTCCGTCACTTCACGGCGCTCTCGAACCGCAACTTCGGCGTCGACACGGGCTTCTACCCGCTCGGGTCCTGCACCATGAAGTACAACCCGCGGGTCAACGAGCGCCTCGTCGGGCTCCCCGGCTTCCGGGACATCCATCCTCTCGCCGACGACGACTCGGTCCAGGGCGCGCTCGAGCTGGAGTGGCGCCTGTCGGAGATCCTCCGCGAGGTCACGGGCCTCGACGCAGTCAGCCTGCAGCCGGCGGCCGGGTCCCAGGGTGAGCTCACCGGGCTCCTCCTCATGCGGGCCTACTTCGACGCGGCGGGGGAAGGCGATCGCCGGACGAGGATCGTGATCCCGGACACCGCGCACGGGACGAACCCGGCGAGCGTCACGATGGCCGGGTACGGCGTGACGCCCGTCAAGACCGACGCCCGCGGGAACATCGATCTCGACGACCTCCGCGCGAAGGTCGACGAGACCACCGCGGGGCTGATGCTCACGAACCCCTCGACGCTCGGCCTCTTCGACGAGAACATCGAGCAGATCCGCGACGTCTTCCATGCCGCCGGGGCGCTCATGTACTACGACGGCGCCAACCTGAACGCCGTCTGCGGGATCTCGCGCCCCGGCGACATGGGGTTCGACATCGTCCACATCAACCTGCACAAGACGTTCTCGCAGCCGCACGGCGGCGGCGGCCCCGGCGGCGGCCCGATCGCCGTCCGCGAGAGCCTTGCCGAGTTCCTGCCGCGTCCGGTCGTGGTTCGCGACGGCGATCGCTTCCGGCTCGACCACGACCGCCCCCGCTCCATCGGGAAGGTGCGCGGCTTCTCGGGGCCGTTCGGCGTGTTCGTCCGCTCCTACGCCTTCATGCGGGCCTGGGGGCCCGGCCTGCGCGAGATGAGCGAGGTCGCCGTCCTGAACGCGAACTACCTGCTCACGCGGCTCAAGGGCGCCTACGACCTGCCGTTCGACCGCCTCTGCATGCACGAGTTCGTGGTCGGCGCGAGGACGATGAAGGCCGAGCACGGAATCACCGCGCTCGACGTGGCGAAGAGGCTGATGGACTTCGGCTTCCACCCGCCGACCGTGTACTTCCCGCTGGTCGTCCCGGAGGCGCTGATGATCGAGCCGACCGAGACCGAGGCGAAGGAGACGCTCGACGCGTTTGCCGACGCGATGCTCGAGATCGCGCGTGAGGCGGCGGAGAGCCCCGAGGCGATCCGCACCGCTCCGCACGGAAGGCCCGTGCAGCGCCTCGACGAGGCGCGCGCCGCGAAGGACCGCGTCCTTCGCCACCGTTTCGGCGAGCGTTGAGACTGCGCGCGCCGTCCGGCCGCGCCACGAGAATCGCAGCCGGCGTTCGGGGTCGATGCCGGGCTTGCCATGCCCTACCGGCCGGGACCGCTAACGATCAAGTGGTCTACGGCGTCACAATCATGTAAGAATCCCCCTGCGCAACAGGCGCAGGCTCGGTCGGAGACCGAGAGGTGTCGAAACAAGGGAGGACGATGCGTCAGATGAGAATCGGTCGTCGCGCCGGTATCGGGCTCGCAGTGGTGGCCTGTGCGGTCGCGCTCGCGACGCCCGTTGCGCTTGCCCACCGGACGGCTGCGCATGCGACGGCACCCACCGGGAACGTTGCGAACGGGTTCCAGGTGTTCAACAACTACTTCTGCGTTGCCTGCCACGTGATGAAGGCGGCCGGACCCGCCTCGTACCGCGGCTACAACGTGTGCAACGGCGACACGGCCTGCAACCTCGGCATGAACTTCAACAAGATCCATGCCCCGTTCGCGGTCGCAGTTGCAGCGGTTCAAAAGGGGCTGCCCGCGGCACTGCCGCTGTACCCGACCCAGATGACGCCCTTCGCCAAGGTGCTGACGAAAACACAGATTCAGGACGTCGCGGCGTTCATCGACAAGTACTCGGGCGGCTACAAGACCTGCACCGAATGCCAGGGGATCACGCCCGCGGGCTTCCCGACCAGCTCGAGCGGCTAGCAAGCAGCAGCAGACGCTCTGGATCGAGACCGAAAAGCCCCGTGAAAGCGGGGCTTTTCAATTGCCCGAGCCCACGCTGTCGATTCCCTGGCAGCACCCCGGCCCGACATGGGACAATGCCAGGCATGCGCCGCTACCTCCTTCCCACACTGTTCGCCGTTGCACTCGCCGTCTCGATCGCCGCAACGAGCCAGGGGGCCAAGGGCCCCATCACCTTCAAGGTCACCCTCGTGCAAGAGGCGACCATCCGGCACGCGAATCCGCCGGCCGGCGATGCGGGTGACACGTTCTCGACCGTCCTCAAGCTGAACGCGATCGGCAGCGTCCTCGGGTTCCCCAACGGGACGCCGATGGGGTCGATGGCATTCACCTGGGGGCCGCTGAACGGCTCGTGCAGCTCGAACGCCGCGGAGTGCAGCGGCACGACGAACATCCTGACGCTGACGAAGCTGCCCGGCGGGACGATCACCGCGAACGGCATCCACGCCTCCCTCTCCAACGGGATCATCCTTCCGGTGCAGAGCGGGACCGGCATCTTCAAGGGCGTCAAGGGCACGGTGTTCGTCGCCCCCGGCGGCGACCACGTCGACGTCTTCAAGCTCCGGATGCCCTGACGCGAACGGCCTAGCGGGGCAGGTTGATGGGCGCTGAACTTGCGGGCGGGCCGGGAACTCCGGCCCGCCCGCTCTCGTTTTCATCAGTGGAACGAACCTCAGAGCCGAAAGGAGACCGATTGGCAAAGGTCGTCAAGACGGAAACGGAATGGCGTGCCGAGCTCGATCCGGAGGCATACCGCGTCCTGCGCGAGAAGGGCACGGAGAGCCCGTTCACGGGCGAGTACGACCATGTCTTCGAGGACGGCACCTATCACTGCGCCGGTTGCGGCGCCGAGCTCTTCACCTCGGACGCGAAGTACGACTCCGGCTGCGGCTGGCCCGCGTTCTACGCGCCGGCAAGCGAGGAGGCGGTCGACGAGGAGAGCGACACGGCCTACGGGATGGTGCGCACAGAGGTCATGTGCGCGAGTTGCGGCGGGCACCTGGGCCACGTGTTCCCCGACGGGCCGCACCCGACCGGCATCCGTTACTGCATCAACTCGGCCGCGCTGAAGCTCGACGAGAGCTGACGAGGATCGAGGAGGGCCTGCCCGGGCCGCCGGACAGGCCCTCGGCCCGGGATCAGGCGTGGCAGTTGTTCGCGGCCCAGGTCTCGATGTGCTGCACGGCGGCCTGGAACTTCGCGTTCTGGAACTTCTGCGACAGGGCCAACAACTTCGCGAGCGTGGCCGCATCGGGCGTCTTTCCGCTCGAGAGGTCGACCCCCTTGAGGGCGCCCGCGATCTGGGTGTACGCGTCGGCGAGCGTCTCGAAGTCGGGCCTGATGTCCGACGGCGTCTTGTCGGCGAACTCCTTCAGGATCTGCGCCTGCTTCTGGACGTCGCCGTTCGCGCCGCTGAACGCGGTCGAGAACGCCTGTCCGAGATCGGAGAGCTGCTTGCAGTTCGCGGCCAGCGCTCCGAGGCCCGCCGTCGTGTCCGACGAGGTCGTGGTGGTCGTCCCGGCGGCGGCCGTCGTCGTCTCGCTCGCGGCGTCGTGGTCGTCGCCTCGGTCACGGTGGTCGTCGTGGTCGATCGCGGCCTTCTTCTTCCCGCAGCCGGCTGCGGTCGAGGACCAGAACGAGCACGAGCAGGATGCTGAGAATCTGGGTTGACCTCCGACGCATGAGCGCTCCTTACGTGTGTTTGCTTGCCGGAGGCCGAGACTAACGCGTTTCGCGGTCAGACGACGACAGGATCACTCGATCGCGGGACGCCGCGAGCTGGCCGCATGCGGCCGCGATCTCACGGCCGCGCGTGAGCCTGACCGTGGCCGGGATCCGGGCCCGGTGGAGCACCGCCTTGAACGCCGCGATCGCGTCCCGCGAGGAGCCGTCGAACTGCCCGGTCGGGTTGTAGGGGATCAGGTTCACCTTGAACGCTGCGGGGTCGAGGACGCGCGCGATCTCCGCGGCCTGCTCCGCCCCGTCGTTCATGCCGGCGAGCATCACGTACTCGACGTACACGCGCCGACGCCGCACCTCGACGTAGCGGAGGCACTCCGCGAGCACCTCGTCGAGCGGGTAGCGGTCGTTGACGGGCATCAGACGGCTGCGAAGAGCAGGCGAGGGCGCGTGCAGCGAGAGCGCGAGCCGGATCGGCTCCTCCACCTCGTCGACGAACCGGCGCAGCCCGGGCAGCCAGCCCGACCGTCGAGATCGTCGTCCGTCGATGGGTGACGCCGAGATCCGGGAAGCCGTCGGGCCGCTGCGAGCACCGGATCGAGGTTCATCATCGGCTCGCCCATCCCCATGAAGACGAGGTGGTCGATCGGCTCGATCCTGCGGAAGTGGAGCGCCTGGTCGAGGATCTCGCCCGCGGTCAGGTTCCGGCCGAACTGCATCTGGCCCGTGGCGCAGAACCTGCACGTCAACGGGCACCCCGACTGCGACGAGACACAGACCGAGCGGCGCCCGTCGCGGTAGCGCATCAGCACGGCCTCGACCGGGTGGCCGTCGAGGGTCTCGAAGAGCACCTTCAGCGTCCCGTCGCGGGCCAGTGCCTCGGACACGACGGTGAGCGACGAGAAGGGAACCTGCTCGGCGAGGGCGGCAGCGCAGACCGGCGGGCAGGTTCGTCATCTCGTCGTAGGAGCCGGCGCCGCGCGCCGTCCATTCCCACACCTGCCGCGCACGGTAGGCCGGCTCGCCCGCAAGGGCCTCGTCGAGCAGCTCCAGGTTCACCGCACCACCGTACCCGTCGGTTACTCTGAGCGGCGTGATCGACCTCCGCTCGGACACGCAGACGAAGCCGTCGGCCGGGATGCGCGCCGCAATGGCGGCCGCCGAGGTCGGCGACGAGCAGCGGCGCGAGGATCCCACCGTGCTCGAGCTCGAGGCGCGAGCCGCGGCCTACCTCGGGCACGAGGAGGCCGTGTACCTGCCGACCGCGACGATGGCGAACCAGATCGCGCTCGCGATCCTCGGCCGCCGCGGGACGGAGCTCCTCGTCGAGGAGACGGCGCACATCATGATCTCCGAGCTCGGCGGCGCAGCAATGCACTCGGGCCTCCAGACGCGCGGGCTCACCGGGCACCGGGGGCGCCTCTCGCCGAGCCAGATCGAGGCCGCGATCAGGCCCGTCGACAGGCTTCACACCCCGCAGGCGTCCGTCGTCGCGCTCGAGAACACCCACAACGCCGCGGGCGGCGCCGTCTGGCCGCTCGAGGAGCTCGGCGCAGTCGCGCAGGCAGCCAGGCGGCTCGGGCTCGCGGTGCACCTCGACGGGGCTCGGCTCGCGAACGCGTCGGTCGCGACCGGCATCGCCGCGGCCCGGATGGGAGCTCTCGCCGACACCGTCACGCTCTGTCTCTCCAAGGGGCTCGGCTGCCCGCTCGGGGCGGTGATCGCGGGCAGCGCGGAGCTGATGGCGCAGCGCGCGGGTCGAGAAGCACCGCTTCGGCGGGGCGATGCGGCAGGCGGGCATCGTCGCCGCGGCCGGTGTCTACGCGCTCGAGCACAACGTCTCCCGGCTCGCCGACGACCACGCGCGGGCGCGCCGGCTCGCCGAAGGCTGGGCCGAGCGCGGGATCCCGGCCGACCCCGACGCGGTCGAGACGAACTTCGTGCAGGTCGACGTCGGCTCGCTCGGGCCTCACCTCCGCCGAGGCGGCCGGCAGGCTCGCCGAGGCGGGGTCGCCTGAGCGCGACGGTTCATCCGGGCATCCTCCGGGCGGTCACGCATCTCGACGTCGACGACGAGGACGTCGAGCGCGCGATCGAGCTTGTCCCCGCGGCGCTCGAAGTCCTTGCCACCGCCTGACGAGCTCGAGCGCCGGCTCGACCGGAGCCTCCGCGAGCGCCAGGCCGAGGGGCTGCCGTCGCTCGCAGCCGCCGTCGTCCGCGCCGGCGAGACGGTCTGGTCCGGCGCGGTCGGGCTCGCGGACATCGAGGCGTGGCATCGAGGCTGACGCCGGAGATGCAGTACCGGGTCGGCTCGATCACGAAGACCTTCACCGCCGTCTCGGTGATGCGGCTCCGCGACGAGGGGAAGCTCGACCTCGACGACCGCCTCGAGCAGCATCTCCCGGGTGTCGCGCACGGGTCACCGACGATCCGCCGCATGCTCTCGCACCTCTCCGGGCTCCAGCGCGAGGCCGGCGAGATGTTCGTGACCGGCGAGGCGCCGACGATCGAGCAGATCCTCGAGGCGATGGACGGCTACGAGCTCGTGCTCCCGGCCGCCCGGCGGCACCACTACTCGAATCTCGCCTACGGCCTGCTCGGAGAGATCGTCTCCCGGCTCTCGGGCGACGCCGTACATGCGCTACGTCGACGAGCGGATCCTCGCGCCTCTCGGTCTCGGCCGGACGACCTGGACCGAGCGGGACCCGCATGCGATCGCCTATCTCGTGGACGAGTACGCGGGCACCGCCGCCCGCGAGCCGTACAGCGACATGGGCGGCGTCGCGTCCATGGGCCAGCTCTGGTCGACCGTCGGTGACCTGTCCCGGTGGGCCGCGTTCCTCGCCGAGGGCGACGACGAGGTCCTGGGCGGCGCCACGATCGACGAGATGTGGACGCCGCAGTCGATGTCGAACCCCGACGACTGGACGGTGGGCTGGGGTCTCGGGCTCGAGCTCGTCAGCCACGGCGGTCGCGTGTTCGGCGGCCACGGCGGGGCGATGCCGGGGTTCCTCGCCGGGCTGTACGTGAACCGCCAGACGAAGACCGGAGCCGCAGTGCTGACGAACTCCGGGACACGCGCCGCGACCCGTGACATCGCGCTCGAGCTCGCGGCAACCACGCTCGAGCTCTGGCCGCCCGAGATCGAGCCCTGGCGCCCGGAGGCCGCGCCGCCGCCGGAGATCGCGGCCATCCTCGGCCGCTGGTGGTCGGAGGGGTACGAGCATGTGTTCTCCTGGAAGCAGGGCAAGCTCACCGCCCGGGTGGCCGGCGCGCCCGAGCGGATCGAGCCGACCGTGTTCGAGCCGCTCCCCGAAGGCGGGTTCCGCGCCGTCGAGGGGCGGGAGCAGGGCGAGCGCCTTCGCGTCGAGGGAGACCGGATGATCTGGGGTGGGTACCTCTTCAGCCGCACCCAGGAGCGGAGCCCGGGCCAGGCCTCCTAGGCGTCCCCGGCGACCCAGTAGACGGCCACGCACGCGAGGTAGCCCCCGAGGAGCGCGAGCCCCTCCCAGCGGCGGGCGCGGGCATCGAAGACCACGACGAAGACGGCGAGCGCGGCGGCGCCCATCGTCGCGATCTCGACAGGGCGGAAGGCGAGTGGCAGCTCCTTCCCGACGACACCGGACAGGAGCGCGACGACGGGTGCGACCAGCACCGCCACCTGCGTCGCCGACGAGACCGCGATCTCGGAGCCGAGCCCCGAGTTGCCGCGCCGAGCGGTCACGACCGCCCCGCCGTGCTCGGTCGCGTTCCCGACCAGGGCGACGATGACCGCGGCGACGAAGAACTGGCTGAGGCCGAGGCTGTCGACGAACGCCTCGAGCGAGTGGACGAGTACGTGCGACATCGTGGCGGTGGCGAGGGTTGCGACGACCAGCGCGGCGATCCCCGAGCGAAGCCTCCACGGCTTGCCAGGGAGGCCGGCCGACGGCGGCGCGGAGCTGCGGTCTCGCAGGTTGTGCGCCGTGGTCGCGAGATAGAGCGTGAGCAGGACGAAGGCGACGGGCAGCGTGAACAGGTACAGGCTGTGCACCCCGCGGTCACCCGACCACGAAGGGATCGAGGGGATCAGGAAGAACGTGACCGCGGCGCCGAGCACGCCGGCCTGGAGGAGCAGGGAACGGCGGTCGACGCCCTCGCCGCCGCCGTAGAAGATCGCGGCGCCGAGAACGAGCAGCGCGCACGAGACGACCGAGCCCGTGATCGACCCGAGGACGACCGCCGGGAGGGCGTCGCCGATCGCGAACAGGGAGATGATCAGCTCGGGCGCGTTGCCGAAGCTCGCGTTCAGGAAGCCGCCCATGCGCGAGCCGGTGTGCTCCGCGACGTTCTCGGTCGCCTCGCCCATCAGGTACGCGAGCGGGACGAGCGCGAGCGCCGAGAGCACGAAGAGCGTGGTGCCGTTCGCGTGCACGACGTACCGGGCGACGAGCACGACGGGAGTGAGCGCGAGTGACGCCAGATAGAGTCGCCGCGCCACTCGGCCAGCCTACGCGACTACCCTGAGGCGGCGGCAAAGTCAAGTCTTGAAGATCGCGGCTTCCGTGCCGACAATGGATCTCATGTCAGCCAGGCCCGTGTCGAAGTCGCTGCCCCTGCATCCCCAGGCGGAGATGCAGTGCCGCCGCTGCGACGTGCACTGCGACAAGGTCGTCTACCCGGGTGCGTGCCTCGGGAAGAGCTGCCCGTTCGTCTACTCGTACGAGGCCTGGGGTCACACCTACGTCGGCTGCATGCAGAAGGTCTTCGAGGTGGAGATCGACCTCGACATGCTCCGGGCGGCCGAGCGGCGCTCGGCCGGCTTCGGCGCGATCCGCGCGCTCCGCGAGCCGCTGCCCATGTGCAAGGCCGAGGTCGAGAAGACCTACTCCTCGCGCGGTGACGAGGAGACCGGCTGCATCAACCCGGAGTTCGGCGAGCTGCCCGTCGGCGAGCCGACGTTCCGGGTCTTCGCCCAGGTCAAGAGCCGCTAGCTCGAGCCGAGCAGCTCGTTCTCCCGATGCCGTCGAACGGCCCGGACGACGAGCCAGACGAGCAGCCCGACGAGGACGAAGGGCGCGGCGAGCGCGAGCACGTAGATCGCGCCGATCGCGATCCAGCGGAAGGCGACGCCGAGGTCGTGCAGGGGGCCGTGGCCGTGGTGGGCGGCCGCCGGCTCCGGCTTCGTCGTCAGCTGCACCGACACGGTCGCGTAACTCGCAGCGTGGATCGTGCTCGCGCGGCCGCGGCGGAGCTTCGCGACCTGGGCGGTCAGCGCGGCGACATGGTTCTCGGCCTCGGTCGACGCGGGCTGGCCCTGCCAGTACGAGAGCCGCGCCTGGAGGCGGGCGATCTTGCGGGCGGTCGCGTCGACCTGCGCCTGGATGTCCTGGATCCGGACGTTCTCGCCGACGATCGTGCCGAGGCCCGAGAGCCGCGAGACGGCGCGCTGGACGTTCTGCTTGGGGACGCGCAGGACGAGCGAGGCGTACCCGGTGCGGCCCCCGGCGTCCACCTCGAGCGCCTTCGGGTAACCCCCGAGCGAGCGGGTGATCGCGACCGCCTGCTTCGTCGCGTCGGAGAGGGCCTGCGTGTTCGGCAGGCGGAGCTCGAGCGAGGTGCTGATCCGTTGGACGCGATTCGGTGTAGGAGCCGGCAGTGCCGCCCGATCCGTCGGGGCGGCGGCGCTCGAGCTGGTTCCGGCAGCTCCGAGCTTGCCGACGGCACTCGGGGACTTCGGAGGCGCCTGGTAGGCGAGCGGGGGCGGCGCCGACGCCGTCGTCTGGCTTGTGCCGCCGGGGAAGAGGATGGCGGCGCCCGCGACCGTGGCGGCGACCGGCACGGCGACGACGAGCGCGCGCCGCCACGTCAGCCGCCGCTGCCGTGCGGGCGCCGCTCCCTCGGCGATCCGCCGGACGTGCTCGCGGAGCTCCGCCGGGGCCATCGGCCGCGACTCGCGGAGCCGGGTGAGATGATCGTCAGGCCGCGACACTGAGTGCCTCCTCGAGCTTGCCGAGCGCCCGGTTGAGGCGCGTCGTGCAGTTGGTGGGGGAGATGCCGAGCATCCCGGCCGCAGTCCGCGCGTCGAAGTCGAGGACGACGCGGAGCGCGATCACCTCGCGCTCGCCGGCCGTGAGGGTGCGGAGGGCGGTCTCGAGCTCGGGGGACAGACCCTCCAGGAGACGCTCGTCGAGACGCTCCGGCGACGCGGCGAGCTGCTCGCGCCGCTGACGCCGCTTCTCCGAGCGGAAGTGGTCGAGCGCGACCGTTCGCGCGACCTGGCAGAGCCAGGTGCGGGCAGAGCCGCGCTTCGGGTCGAACCGGTGCCAGAGCCGGAGGGCCCGCTCGAAGGTCTCGCCGGCGAGGTCCTCGGCGAGCAACCGGTCCCCGGTGAACCAGACGAGGTAGCCGTAGACGTCGTCGAGGTGGGTCTCGGCCGCCTGCGCGAAGCTCGTCACGACCTCCATACGCCTCCGGGAGCGGCCGTGTCACACCGTCCAGCGCTCGTGGAGCCCCCGCAGCTTCCTCAGCTCGTTCTCGTCGACCCCGTCGCCCACGCCGGGGACCTCCATGTAGGCGCCGAGCCGCTGGAGCGCGGGGTGGGCGAGGAAGGCACCGAGGCCTTCGCCGATCTCGCCGTCGAGGATGTTCGCATGACGATCGCGGTTCGAGCCGAGGGGCGTGGCGCTGTCGTTGACGTGCAGCGCGACCAGGCGGTCGAGGCCGATCGTCTCGTCGACCTCGGCCACCAGGGCGTCGACAGCCGCGGGGTCGCGGACGTCGTAGCCCGAGGCGAAGAGGTGGCAGGAGTCGAGGCAGATGCCGAGCCGTGGGTGGCGGTCGAGCGCGTCGACCAAGGTGGCGAGCTCCGCGATCGAGCGGCCGATCGTTCCCCCCGGCCCGGCCGAGTTCTCCATCGCGAGCCAGGGTGAGCCCTCGTAGCCGTCGAGGACCTCGCCGATCGCCGCCACCACCCTGTCCAGGGAGGCCTCGAACCCGGCCCCGAGATGGGAGCCGACGTGGAAGATCACCGCCTCGGCCTCGATCTGCTCCGCAGTCGCAAGCGTCGCGCGGAGCGCAGTCACCGACTTCTCGCGGAAGTCGTCCGAGGCCAGGTTGATCAGGTAGAGGGCGTGACAGACGACGCCCTCGATCCCCGCCTCGGCACGGCGCGCCCGGAACCGGTCGATCGCCTCGGGCTTGTGTGCGGTGGCCTTCCACATGCGCGGGCTCTGCGTGAACACCTGCACGCAGTCGCCGCCGATCGCCTCGATCCGGTCGATCGCGGTGTAGATCCCGCCCGCCGAAGACATGTGGCCGCCGACCAGCATCGAGTCAAGTCTGGCGACAGGGCGACCCGTCGAGTCGGTAGAGCGTCATTCCGCCGACACGGCGGCCCCGGAGGACCGGGTCGAGCACGCTCGTCCACTGCGCGCCGCCGACCGGGTCGACCAGGATCGCGTCGACGCCCTGCGCGAGCGCCGCGGCGAGCACCGCCCTCGCCCCGCCGGGCGGCACGTTGTCGTCGATCAGCTGCAGCATCGTGGCGCGGTGGGGGAGATCGCCGGGCACCGCGTCGTTCAGCGCCCCGTCGGCGAGCCCGAACCGGAAGCCGCTCTCGGCCTGCCAGATCAGCGCGCTGTTACGGAAGGGCGGCGGGAGCACGAGGACGCTGTCGCCGGCCTTCAGGCAGGCGCGGTCGAGCCGCCCCGCGAAGAACGCCGGACGGGACGGATGCTCGTGCCAGTACCCGTGCCACAGGGCCGGGACGAGCGCGAGCGCGGCGGCACCCGTCAGCACGGTCCGGAGCGTCCGGGAGGGCTCGGGAGAGGCCGCCCACACCGCGGCGATCAGGGCTGCGACGAGCGCGACGTAGAGCGCGAAACGACCGGGGATGACGTTGTCGAAGAACGGCGCGTCGCGCACGAGCCGCCAGGGCAACGGTCCGAGGTCGTGGCCGCGGACGCGCAGCTCGGACCCGAGCGTCGCCAGCGTCGCGAGGCCGAGGGCGAGCACCAGGAACCGGCTTCCGGCACGGCGCCATCGCCGCGCCGCGAACAGCACGACGATCGCGAGAAGCGGCAGCCCCAGGTACTGGCCGTCCTCCGCGGACACGTGGGCTACCGCGGGGTCGAAGTGCGCCGCCAGGCTCCCGCCCACCGCGGCGGTCCCTGTCGGGAACGCGAACGTGACGAGGTCGGCCGGGCTGTGCGTGGCCGGCGTGATCACGCCCTGGTAGTCGCTGAACGCGTAGTAGAGGAGCGGTGCCGTGAGCAGAGCGGCGACGCCGTAGGCGCCGGCGAGCGGGAACAGCACCGCCCCGATCCGGCGGCGGGCGACCGGCACGGCGGCGAGCCCGAGCAGGAGCCCGGCCGCGAGGCAGAGCGTCAGCGTGAAGAGAACCTCGGTGGAGAATGCGAGCTGCAGCGCCAGGATCGGCCCCAGCCGTAGCACGAGCCCGCCGGCGCCGAGCTCTCCCTCGACGAACCGCAGCACGACGAGTGCCGCGAGCGGCACGAGGAGCACCGAGGTCATGTGCAGGTGCCCGAGCTCCTGCCCGAGGAGGTAGCTCGAGAATCCGAAGAGGTAGCCGCCGGCGAGCGAGGGCCAGAACCGCCGCGTGATGTGCCGGCACAGCAGGAACGCCGTCCAGGCGGCGAGGGCCGGCTGCAGGATCGCCGCCGTGTTGTAGGCCGCGACGGCACCGACGGCGAGCGTCACCGGCGAGAGCAGGAGCGCGAGGCCGGGCACCGCCGTCGTCCAGGCGAGGTTGCTGCCGTGGGGCGCCCAGAGCGCGTGCGTGACGAACGGGTTGTGCCCGTGCAGCACCGCGTGCGGCCACCAGGCCGAGCGACCAGGCGAAGAGCTGCGGGTCGCTGCCGGTGCCGATCAGGTCGCGCCGGAAGTGCGGCAGCACGGGCACCGCGAAGTACGCGAACGAGACGGCGAGGTACGCGACGCCGGCCCCCAGCGCCTGCCGCCCCCGCCTCCCGGTTCCCGTCACCGGGACTGATCCTAAGATCCAGGGATGCCCGTCATCGTCCGCATGGCACCGAGCCCGACCGGGTTCCTGCACGTCGGGGGCGTCCGCACGTTCCTCTTCAACTGGCTCTTCGCGCGCCAGCAGGCCGGCGAGTGCCGTCTGCGGATCGAGAACACCGACACGAGCCGCGAGGTGGCCGAGGCGACCGAGCAGATCCAGGAGTCGCTCCGCTGGCTCGGGATCGACTGGGACGGCCCGGTCACGTTCCAGCTCGACCGCATGGACGAGGTTCGCACGTACGCGGAGCAACTCGTCGCCGAGGACAAGGCCTACTACGACGACGGGGCGATCCGCTTCCGGATGCCGGACGAGGGCGTCGTCGGCTGGGACGACGCCATCCGGGGCCGGATCGAGTTTGCGAACGAGGAGCTCGCCGACCTCGTGATCGTCCGCTCCGACGGCCGCCCGACCTACAACTTCGCCTCACCCGTCGAGGACATGCTCGACGGGATCACGCACGTGATCCGCGGCTCGGACCACGTCTCGAACACGCCGACCCAGATCAACATCCTGCTCGCACTCGGCGCGGTGGTCCCCGTCCATGCCCACGCGCCCGACGTGCTGGGGGACGACGGGAAGAAGCTCTCCAAGCGGCACGGCGCCGTCTCGATCGACGCCTTCCGCGCAGACGGCTACCTCCCCGAGGCGCTGATGAACTTCCTCGCCCTCCTCGGCTGGAGCTACGACGACAAGACGACGATCATGCGGCCGCACGAGCTCATCGAGCGGTTCTCGCTCGAGCGTGTCGGCCCGAGCCCGGCGACGTTCGACTACGCCAAGCTCGACTGGATGGACGGCGTCTACCTGCGCGAGCTCGCTCCGGGCGAGTATGCCGAGCGCCTGCTCACCTGGCTCCGCGAGCAGGGGATCGACTGGCCCGACGACCGCGTCCGCGCAACGGTTCCGCTCGTGCAGGAGAAGTTCGAGAAGCTCGCCCAGTACCCGGACTACGTCCGCTTCCTGTTCGAGCCCGTGAGCCCCGACGGAGCCGATCCGGTCGTGTGCCGGGCGGCGGCGGAGGTGCTCGGGGCGCTCGAGACGTGGGACGCCGCCTCGATCGAGCAGGCGCTCCGCGCGTTCGCCGAGGGAGAGGGGTTGAAGCCCCGGGAGGCGTTCGGGGCGATCAGGCTCGCGGTCACCGGCTCGAAGGTCTCCCCCGGGCTGTTCGAGAGCCTCGAGCTCCTCGGCCGCGATCTGTCGCTGGCCCGGCTCGCGGCCGCCGGCTAGGGCCGGTACAGGACCAGCGACACGCAGACCGCGATCATCCCGGCGACCCAGAGGGGCCAGGGCCCGGCTGTCGCGCCGACGGCGAAGGCCGCGGTGCCGCCGATCGTGAGCGCGGAGGCGGCCACCGGCGCCTCGAGCCGCGGAAGCTGGGGGCGTGCCGGGGCGTGGGAGGGCTGCTCGCCGGCCAGGCGAAGGCGGGCGAGCCGGACGCGGAAGAGCGCTCCGCGCCACTCGAAGAGCAACGGTTCGGCGCCGTGGCTCCCGTGCTCGTCCACCGCGATCGCGACGTCGCCGGTCGCGTCGCGCGCACCGGCGAGGGCCTCTGCGAGCTCGATGTGCGCATGCTCGGCCGCCGCGGGCGGCGAGAGGCCGAGGACGGACTCGCTCGCGAGGTGGAGCCGGTACTGGAGGCGGCGGAGCGCCCCGGACGTTTCGTCCTCGTCGAGCAGCTCGGGATGGAGGGCGATCGACTCCAGGCGGGCAAGCGTCTGCGAGAGCTCGCTCCACAGCTCTCCGACCTGGCTCGCGTAGCGCAGCCCCGCGTGAGCTTCTGGCGCCACGGTCGGCATCTTAGCGCGCATCCGATCGAGTACCATCGCCGCCCGTGGGCCCGGCAGGCGCCTCCATCCTCGTGGTCGAGGACGACCCGTCCCTCCGGCTCGTCTGCCGTGTCAACCTCGAGCTCGAGAGCTTCCACGTCCGCGAGGCCGACGGGGTCGACGAGGCGCGCGCCGCAGTGGCCGCCGAGCGGCCGGACCTCGTCTTTCTCGACCTCCACCTGGGAGCCGGGCCCGCCGACGGCTTCCTCGACGAGCTGCGCTGCGCGGGCATCCCGGTCGTGCTCGTGAGCGGGACGGTGGACGCGACGGAGTACGTTGGCCGCGCCTCGGCGATGATGCCGAAGCCCTTCGATCCCGCGGACCTGGTGGCGGCCGCCCATCGCCACGCTGCCAGCTAGCGTAGGCGCATGGCCGTCAGCGCCGTTCGGACCCCCGCCGAATTCGAGGACCGCCTCGCGAGCTACATGTACGAGCGCGCGGAGGAAGGACGGGCCGTGCGGGTGGGGGAGAAGGAGGTCTCGGAGCAGGCGGAGATCGTCCGCCGGTACGCCGACCTCTTCAGCCGGGCGCAGCTCGATGCGCTCCGTGACGCCGCGGAGGGCGCGGGCGGCGACGAGCGCGAGCGGCTCTACCGGCTGCGGAAGACATGCGAGGGCGGGCTGCTCGCGAACGAGCTCGTCGACCGCTACGACGAGCTCTCCAACCGGTTGCTGGCGGCGCGTATCGTCTTCAAGGGCGAGGAGATCCCGCTCCGCACGGCCGAGGCGAAGCTGGCGGTGCTGCCGGCGTACGCGGACCGCGAGGAGCTCGGTGAGATCCACGCCGAGGCGAGCGCCGCGTTCAACCCGGACCGGCTCGACCTGCTCACCGCCGGCGAGGAGCTCGAGGCGGAGCTCTCGGGCATTGCCGGCGCCGTCGAGCGCAACGAGGACGAGAAGGGGATCTCGCTCCACGGGCTCTCCGAGGTGCTCGCCGACACGAGCGACCGCCTGACGGGCGCGTTCGTCCCGCTCCGCGACCGCTGGTTCGAGCGCCTGCTCGGCCCCGAGCGCGACGCCGTCCCGTCCCGGGCCCACATGGCCTACATGCGCCGCCTCTCGCCGCTCGAGGCCACCTACACGAAGGACCGCGCCACCGAGGTGTGCCTCGCGACGCTCGCAGAGCTCGGCTTCGACCTCGCGGCCTCCACGAACATCAAGCTCGACCTCGACGACCGGCCGCAAAAATCGCCGCGCGCCTGCGTGATCGCAAGCGACCCGCCGAGCATCGTCCACCTCATCACCCGCGCCCAGGGCGGCCTCCACGACTACCAGGCGTTCCTGCACGAGGCCGGGCACGCGCTCCACTACGGCGGCGTCGACCCGGCGCTGCCGATCGCGTTCCGACGGCTCTCCCGCGACCATGCGCTGACCGAGATCTACTCCTACATCGTCGAGGCGATCTCCAAGGAGCCCGAATGGCATGCGAGGCACTTCGGCCTCTCCGACGCCGAGGCGGCCCGGAACGCCGAGGCCACGACGTTCCTCGAGGCGATCCTCTTCCGCCGCTACGAGGCGAAGCTCCGCTACGAGCTCGGCTTCTGGTCGCGCTTCGCCGAGGTCGGCGGCACGCCGGACGGCTACGAGGAGGAGCTCACCGCGGCGACCGGCGTCCGCTACAAGAGCTCCGGCTACCTCGCCGACATGGATCCCGGCTTCTACTCCGCCGACTACCTCCGCGCCTGGGTTCGCTCGGCGCAGCTGCGCCGGCACCTGATCGAGACCGTCGGCTCCGACTGGTGGCGCGACCCGGCGACCGGCGACCTGCTCCGCGAGCTCTTCCGCGAGGGCACGAGGCCCTCGAGCGAGGAGATCGCGGCGCGGATCGGGTACGACCCACTCGATACGGGGCCGCTCCTGCACGAGCTCGGCGCCTGACGTGCCGGGCACGGTCTCGATCTGCGAGGTCGGGCCGCGCGACGGCCTGCAGAACGACGCGGTCGTGCTGGAGCCTTCGGTTCGCGCCGAGCTCGTCGACCGGCTCGCGGCGGCGGGCCTGCCGCGTATCGAGGCCGTCTCGTTCGTGAACCCGGCCCGCGTGCCGCCGATGGCGGGGGCGGAGGAGGTCATCGCCGGACTGGGCGACGCTGCCCGCGCCAGGGCCTCGGCGCTCGTGCTGAACCGCCGCGGCTTCGAGCGCGCGCTCGAAGCGGGCGTCCCCGAGATCCACTACGCGTTCATCGCCTCGCAGACCTTCAACCGGCGCAACGCGAACGCCACCGTCGAGGAGGGGCTCGCGACCGGGCTCGAGATCGCAGCGGCGGCGCGTGAGGCAGGACTGCGCGCGACGGTGACGATCTCGGCCGCCTTCGGCTGCCCCTACGAGGGCGTCGTCGATCCCGCCGTCGTCGTCGACCTCGCCGCGCAGGTGGCGGCAGCCGATCCGGACGAGATCGTGCTTGCCGACACGATCGGCGTCGCGACTCCGGGGCAGGTCGGCCGTCTGGTCACGGCCGTCCTGCGCGAGCACCCGCACGTGGGCGTGCACCTGCACAACACGCGCGGCACGGGGCTCGCGAATGCCTGGGCGGCGCTCGAGGCCGGGGCGACGTCGTTCGACGCCTCGCTCGGCGGAATCGGCGGATGCCCGTTCGCGCCGAACGCCACCGGGAACATCGCCACCGAGGACCTCGTCTATCTCCTCGAGGGCGAAGGAGTCGAGACCGGGGTCGACCTGGCTGCGCTGATCGAGGTCACCGGCTGGCTGGAGGGCGTTCTCGGACGTACTTTCCCCGGCAACGTCCATCGCGTCGGCGTATGAGCGAAGCAGGCCCCGAGCCGCCGCTTCGCGGCGTTCGTGTGGTCGAGTGCGGGTCGCCTGCTCGCAGGGCCCGTGTGCGCGCGCCTACTCGGCGACTACGGCGCCGACGTCGTCAAGGTCGAGGACCCCGGCTCGGGCGACGTCGGGCGCGTGTGGGGCGACCACAAGTTCGACGGCCGGTCGCTCTGGTGGCCGATCCAGGGGCGGAACAAGCGCTGCGTCACGATCAACCTGCGGACCGAGGCGGGCCAGGGCCTCCTCCGCCGGCTCCTCGAGACGGCGGACGTCTTCGTCGAGAACTTCCGCCCGGGCACGCTCGAGCGGTGGGGCATCGGGCCCGACGTCCTGGCCGAGCTGAACCCGCGGCTCGTCGTGGTGCGCGTGTCCGGCTTCGGCCAGACCGGCCCGAGCCGCAACAAGGCGGGCTTCGGCGTCGTCGGCGAGGCGGTGGGCGGCCTGCGGAACGTCACGGGCTACCCGGACCAGGCTCCGCCGCGCGTCGGGATCAGCCTCGGCGACCAGCTCGCGTCGGTGTTCGGCGTGATCGGCGCCCTGCTCGCGCTCCACGCGCGCGAGCGGACCGGCCGCGGCCAGGTCGTCGACGTGGCGATCTACGAGGCCGTCTTCGCGTTGATGGAGTCGCTCGTGACCGAGCACGCGAAGCTGGGGGTGCTCCGGCAGCGGATGGGCCCGCGCCTCGCCGGTGCGGCCCCGTCGAGCATCTACCCGACGAGCGACGGCGAGTGGATCATCGTCGCCGGGAACGCCGACAACGTCTTCCGCCGCCTGGCGGAGGCGATGGGGCAGCCCGAGCTCGCGGACGACCCGCGCTACCTCACGCACGTGACGCGCGCCGAGAACGCCGACGAGCTCGACGAGACCATCTCGGACTGGACGAGGGAGCTGACGGCCGCCGAGGTCGAGGCGGCGCTCGAGGCGGCCGCGGTGCCGTGCTGCAAGATCTACTCGGAGGCCGACATCGTCGCCGACTCGCACTTCTGGGCCCGCGAGATGTTGCTCCGGCTCCAGGACGGCGATCTCGGTGAGCTCGTCATCCCCGGGGTCGTGCCGAAGCTCTCCGACACGCCCGGGTCCGTGCGCTGGCTCGCCCCCGGGCTCGGCGAGCACAACCGCGAGGTGTTCGTCGGCGATCTCGGCCTGACCGACGACGAGCTCGCGGCGCTCGACGCCGAGGGCACGGTCTAGATGAGTGGTTCCGCGGGTTCAGGTGGTGTAGTCGATGAGGGAGCGTGGTGGTCGGCCGAGGCGGTGGTTGAGGCTGATGGCGGCTGCGGGGGCGAGGGAGCGCGTTCTGGTGTGGGTTCCGAGGTCGTGCAGGGTGCGGGCGCGGTGGCGTTCGAGGGTGAGCAGGTCTTTGCAGGTCTGGAAGATCGACTCGATCCGTTGGCGGATCGGGGCGAGGTGGGGGCCGCCGGCGGTCTCGTCGTTGCGGTGGGGCCGCACGATCGTGGCGTCGAGTGCGGCGGCGGAGTGTTCGAACTCGCGTCCGGCGTAGCCTTTGTCGCCGATCACGAATAGGTGCCCGTCTCGTTGGCAGCGTTGCAGGAGGGTGAGGCAGACGTCGCGTTCGGGGGTCTTGGGCGAGGTCAAAAGCAGCGCGCGTGGGGTGCCGTCCAACGCGAACAGGCCGTGGGGGCGGAAGCCCCAGAAGTAGCGGCTGTGGCTGGCGCAGTCACCGTAGTCGGCAACGTCGGCGAGCTGGCTGCGACGGGTCGTCTCGATGCTGCGGGCGCACTCGACCGGGGTCGAGTCGACCAGCACCAGGTCATCGTGGAAGCCTGGGTTGTCGCTCGCGAACACCGCGGTCAGCGCCTCGATCGTGTCGCTGAGCCGCTCTCGCCGCTTCAGGTACCCGGCCCGCTTGAGTTGCAACGGGAACAGGTGTGCGAGTTGCTTGCGCGCGATCTTGACGAAACGAGCGTCGGAGGTGATCCCCATGATCGCCTGCGCGACCGCGAGGGTGACGACCTCCGCGTCGGTCAGGATCCGTCTGGGGTTCCTGGCCGGCTCAGGCAGGAGATCGTCAGCAGCACAGAACACAGCAATCAGCAACAGGTCGAGGTCGGCGAGCATCGTGGCCCCCTTGGGTCGACGGCGCGAACAGGAACCGTCGACTTCGACCTGACCGCTAACCGGTCCCTACCCCGCAGCCGCGACCCCGGCCGTGGAACTACTCATCTAGTCCGTTGAGGACGTTCGCCCAGTTCTTCAGGCCGCCCTCGTTCGAGATGAGCGGGCCCGCCTTCTGGAAGTCGTCGGGATTCGACCCGGACGCTCCCGTGTAGGTGTACATCTGGCCCGACTCGAACGGATACGGGTCGAGCTTGCCGCGGGTGCTCGCCTTGACGCCCGGCATCATCAGCGGCCACTGGGACTGGTACTGATGGGCCGCGATCGTGATGTTGGCGCGGTTCAGGCCGCCCTTCATCACCGACGCGTTTTGAGCAACCTGCGTCGTCGTAAACGTTAACGTCATAACCGCGATCGGATCTCGTCAAGGTGCGCATGTCTCCGTCTCATGAACGTTGACGGATCGCGGTGGCTTCGATAACGTCAGCGTCAACGTTGCTGTGGAAACATGACGAGCGCCCGAATCCGGCAGTGCGCCGTTTCGACGACCGGATCTACGCGGCGGCGGTCTCGCCGGAGTCGGTGCGGATCATGGCGGACGTCGGGGCCGGGATCCTCATCAACCCGCAGAAGGACTGGACGAGGTCGCCGAGGACATGCGCAACTACCGGCAGCAGTTCCGCGAGCTGAAGGGCCGCGAGGCGCCCGCGCCGATGGTGACCGGCTGGGTGTGCTGCCACGAGGACGCCGAGACCGCCAAGGAGATGGCCTACGATTACATCGGCGGCTACTACCACTCGGTCATGTCGCACTACGAGCTCGGCGGCGCGCACTTCGAGAGCACGCACGGTTACGAGTACTACCGCCGGCTCGCGAAGTACATCGGCGACCACGGTTCCGACCGGGTGATCGAGAACTTCATCGAGCTGCAGATCTGGGGCACCCCCGACGAGTGCTTCGAGCGGATCGTCGAGATCCAGAAGAAGGTCGGCCACGAGGGCTTCGACGCGGTGTGCTCCTTCGCGGGCATGCACAGGGACGTGGCCGAGGCGAACATGCGTCTCTTCGCCTCCGAGGTGATGGCGCGCCTCAAGGAGCTGCCGCCGGTCGACTTCGAGGCGCTGGATGCCCACGCCGCCCCGGTCGCGGCGGAGAACGCCTGATGGCGGGCACGCAGCGGCTCGTCGCCTCGGGACGTCGCTTCCCCGAGGGCCCGACATCCCTGGGCGGCGGCGCGTTCGCGGTCGTCGAGATGCAGGGCGGGGTGCTCGCGCGCGTCGACGCCGACGGCACGGTCGGTTCGCTCGCCGACCTCGGCGGCGGCCCGAACGGGAGCACGCTCGGTTCCGACGGCGCGGTCTACGTCGCCAACAACGGCGGTTTGTCCGCGCGAGATCGTCCGGGCGCACGTCGTCCCGGAGCCGGGCCGCGAGATCGACGAAGCCGAGCTGCGCGAGTACTGTCGGACGAGGATCGCGGGCTACAAGGTGCCCGCGCTCTTCGTGCTCCACGACGAGCTCCCGAGGAATGCGAGCGGCAAGGTGTTGAAACGTGAGCTCAGACAGCTCTGAGGCAGGTGCTGCGACCAGCCACATCGCCAGGCGGCGCATGGAGCGGCGGGCGGCCGGCGGACGGCGCTCGGACGAGCGCTGGGCCGCCGTGCTCGCCGCCGCGAGCCGCGTGTTCGCCGCTGTCGGGTACGAGAAGGCGACACTCGAGGACGTCGCGCGCGAGGTCGGGATCAACCGCGCGACACTGTATTACTACGTCGGCACCAAGGAGGAGCTGCTCGTCTCACTGCTTGCCGATCCGATCGCGACGGTGACCGCGCGGCTCGAGGAGGACGCGGCGCGAGACGCACCCGCCGACGAGAAGCTCGGGGCCGCGCTCCGCGGCTACGTGAAGACGCTCGACGAGCACCCCGAGCTGTTCATCTTCCTGAGCGAGAACGTGCACACCGCGATGACGGGCCCAGACGCCGAGGAGCTCGTCGGCGAGGCCGACCGGTACGGACGGATCCTCACAGGCGTCGTCCGCGACGGTGCCGACGCGGGGGTGTTCCGGCAGGACGTCGACCCGCAGACCGCGGTGCTCGCGATCCTCGGGATGTTCAACTGGATGCACCGCTGGTACCGGCCCGACGGCCGCCGCTCGCTGATCGACATCGGCGAGGACCTGATCCGGCTCTCGCTGGCGGCGCTCGAGCCGATGCGCTGACCGTGCCGGTCGCGCTCGTGACCGGCGCGGGGCGCGGGATCGGCGCAGCGGTCGCCCGGCGTCTCTCGAGCGGCGCGCTCGTGGTCGCCGCCGACCGCGACGCCGAGTCGGCAGGCCGCGTCGCCGAGGCGATCGGCGGGGAGGCGGCGCGGGTGGACGTCTCTGACGCCGACGCAGTCGACGGGCTCGTCGCCGGGATCATCGGCAGGCACGGGCGGCTCGACCACGCATGCAACAACGCCGCCGTGATGGGGATCGGGTCGCGGTTCGACGAGTACCCCGCGGTCCGATCGGGTGCTCGACGTCAACGCCCGAGGTGTGTTCGCCTGCATGCAGCCGGAGCTCCGGCAGATGGCAGGACAGGGAGGCGGCGCCGTCGTCAACGTCGTCTCGGGCTCGGCGAGCCTCGGAGTGCCGGGACACGCCGGGTACGTCGCGAGCAAGCACGCGGTGGCCGGGCTGACGAGGACCGCCGCGATCGAGTATGCGCCCCGCGGCGTTCGTGTCAATGCCGTCGCTCCGGGGCTCGTGCTGACGCCCGCGATGGACGGCCTCGACGTCGCGACGTTCGCGGCTGCCCACCCGATCGGCCGCGCGGTCGAGGCCGAGGAGGTGCGCCGCAGCCGAGGCAGTCCTCCACGAGGCGAACGCGCGCGGCTACCGCGTCGCCGCCGGATTCTGACACTTCAGGGCGGAGCAACCGGCTAGACTTGTCTCCGCTCCTGGCGCGGCCCATTCGTCTAGTGGCCTAGGACACCGCCCTCTCACGGCGGCGGCACGGGTTCGAATCCCGTATGGGCCTTACAGCACCGTTTGGTAGAGCCGATTTGGCTCAACCAAGCGGTTTTTTTCTGCCGGAAGCGTCACGTTTGGACGTCGCGTGCTGTCCCGGCGCGGTCCCGCAAATCGGCACTTTTTGCCGGCCGCGCCGTTTGCACGGGCCGGGCCGTTCGTCGAGCTCGAGCGGCGCATTGCCGCCGCGATCGACGCGCATCGGCCCGAGCTCGAGCGGCTCGTCGACGCGGAGCTCGACCGCGCGGCTCGACAGGCTCGTCGTCGAGCGGC
Source organism: uncultured Actinomycetes bacterium (assembly GCA_963836925.1). GTDB lineage: Bacteria > Actinomycetota > Thermoleophilia > Gaiellales > Gaiellaceae > PALSA-600. The sequence continues at coordinate 30,485 of CAWILJ010000006.1, read as the reverse complement.
TCGCCGCGCGCCACGGCGCTCGAGCGACCGAGCTCGCGTCGGATGCCGACCTTCCGCGCGCCGGGCGACACGCCGCCTGCGCGCTTTGCTCGAGTTGCGAGCGGCCGGCCGTCACCGGCCGGAGGATTTGCAACCGTTGTCGCGGCCGTCGTCGCCGTGAGCGTCGCGCTCTCGCCACGGCGGGCGACGCCGACGGGCCCCCGACCGCGCCCGGGCGCGCAAGGCAAGCAGAGCAATCCCGCGACGCAACTTGGCTTGGGAGACCGATCATCTGTGCGAGGCGCAAGGTCACTTCGGCGGGTGTCCGCCAAGCTTGATCCTCAAGGCTGGCTCCCTGGCTCGCCCCCTTGTCGGGCAGCTAGCTCCTCATGGAGCCGTTCGATGAGCTGAAGGCGCTCGTCGCAGACGATCTTCAATTCCTTGATCACTGCAAGGCGCTCGTCGCAGACGATCTTCAATTCCTCGATCACTGCAAGGCGCTCGTCGCAGACGATCTTCAATTCCCCTCGATCACTGCGAGGCGCTCGTCGCAGACGGCTTGCAGTTGTTGGTTTCTCGTCGTCGAGTGCTGCCAGTTGCGAGACGAGGTCGAGCTCGTACGGTTCCAGTGCGTCGGCGTGTCAAGGCTCGCCTCCGGGAGCGTCGTGTAGTGACGCGCGAACACGCCGATGACTGCATCCGAATATGACTTGTCTAGGTGTCGGTTGTCGGGCAGAAACGGATCGCCGAAGTAGTCCCGAACGATCTCGTAGGACGGAAAGTAGAAGTAGACGGTGCCCGTTTTCTCTTGGTGCGATCGGAAGAATTCTCGTCGACCGCCGCGCGTACGATTGACTTGGAAGCAGAATTCGCGACAATCGCCGACATTTGCCGGAACGTCGCACGAAATCGGATCGGCGAGACCGTATAGATGATCTTTGTCTCCGGCATGTGTGCGTCGCGAAGCCGTGCGATCGTCTCGAGTCCTTGCACCGTCTCGGCGACGCCGACAACGCGGAACTCGAACCGTCCGGCCTCGTACTCGCTCTCGGGTGGCACGCGCCAGACCGCTTCGCCCGTCGCCTTGTCGAACCAGGTCTCGGCAAGGCCCAGTACGATGACGATACCTCCGTCCTCCTAAGGGCATCCCGCAACGCAACTCGCGAGTCTTCTGAGGCGTCGAACCGCTCACCGCGGTCGCGGTACCAGAGAGCGTTCTCGGGATCGAGCTCACCGAACGCCCAGCGAACCTGTTGTGCTAACGCAACCGGGGTTTCTAGCAGGAGGCGCAAGAGGCTGTCGTCGCCATTCGGGTCGAACGCCGTATCGAACCCGCTCTCCGCGAGCCATTGCGAGAGAGAGCCGCGAAGCAGCTGCCAATCGCAAGCACACGCGTCTCGGGCGCGATCAACGGAGCCGCAGGCAACCATCCCTCGAGCAACTCCTGGGGCCCGGCTTAAGCATCGCCGCACGGGTCGGTACGCGGGTTGCGCGCCGGAGTTGCACCAGCGCATCGACGTTTCTGTCTTGCTCGAGGGGCGGCCGGACGTTCCACGTCCAGTCCCGGGCCCCGCGATTCCGCCCCGCTCCTCACGCAACGATTCTACGACAGCCGGGGGCGATTCCCGCAGGACGCTTGGCTGCACACCTCATGAGAGCGCGAGGAGCTCGAGCATCCGACGCGTCAGGACGGCCCAGGACGTCATCCGGGCATCCGCTGTATGACCACTCTTCCCGGCAGGACGGCGGGGCGAATCCCTCGCCTCTGACGCGAATGCGCTCTCGGGCGGCCGCTCCGCTGCGTGCCGAAGCGGCGCCCCGCGGCCGGTCGCGTCGGAGCCGCACGTTTGTGTCGTCTCAGTGAACAGGCGGGCGACTGGTAGTCAAGGACGACTAATGGTGCAACCGACGGGCACTCGGGCATTGACCGGAGGCTCAGCGGGTCTGCTCGGACGACGCAACCATCACGGGATGGGACGCGTCCGGTCGACGCGTTGGGCTGGGAACGTCGTACAGCTGAAAGAGACAGGGCGAACACTCTGACTTGACACCGGTCATCGCACCAGTCTAGGATCGGCGCGCCAACGAGGCCGGGGTTCTTCGACTCGGCTCGAAGGTTGTCTCGAACCAATCCCAACGCATTTCTGTCGCTCTGGCCGAGAGGCTAGAGAAGGGAGGAGGTGGTCTGAGGTGCGGTCCTCGCGGTTCCTTCGTGGAGCCTTGGTGGTGTCCGTAGCAACCTTGGCTGCATCGGTGTGGGTGGTGAGCGGGGTCTCGTCGACGACGGCGAGCGCAAAGACTGCGGCGACGTGCGGTGGTCCTATTCCGAACGTGGCGCCGCAAGATCCACAGGGTGTCATCGGAAAATCGTCGCTGACCGTCAAGGCTGCGTTCAACGGCTATCCGGTTCCTGTTCATCCGAGCCCATGGGCGCAGTTCAAGCCCAACCACGGTCCGCCGTGGGTGATCGGATGGGCTTGGAACGAACTGAACGCGTATGCGACTGGCAACCGCTCCGGCATCGACGAGCGATTCGCGCAGTACAAGAAGCTCGGACTCGTCTCGTCATACGTCCCGACTCTGACGAACCAGGCGAACGGGGCGCAGCAACAGGCGCAGCAGATCCGCACCGATGTCCAGAAGAAGGTCGACATCATCATCTCGGCACTGACCTCGGCGACGGCCCTCAACCCGGTCATCCAGCAAGCGGCAAAAGCAAACATCCCGGTGATCAGCGAGTCCGGGACCGCGACCGATCCGCACAGCGTCAACGTGCAGGGGAATCCGTACCTACTGGGTGCGCAGACGGCGACGGCGCTCGCCAACATCATGAACCACAAGGGGAACCTGCTGATCGTCGACGGAGTTCCCGGCCTTTCGATCGCAACGTTCTCTCTTGCGGCGGCGAAGCAGGTCTTCAAGGCCTGTCCCGACATCCACATCGTCGGCGAGGTGGTCGGCTTCTTCTCGCAGTCGACCGCGAAGAACGAGGTCCTGAAGTTCCTCGCAACGCATCCGGGCGAGATCGACGGCGTCTGGCAGGACTCGTCGATGGCGCAGGGCGTCATCAGCGCGTTCCAGCAGTCGGGCCGCAAGGTGCCGCCGGTTGCAGACACGAGCGCAGACCTGGCATCGCTCGCCTACTGGCTGCATCACCTAAACGACGGCTACAAGGGCACCGCCAACGGTGACCCCGCCAAGCGGATGGCGGAGGCCGTGTGGGACGTCGCCTTGAGAATGCTCGAAGGGCAGGGAATCAAGTACACGGACGTGCCGATCATTCCGCCGATCATCACGACGAACAACCTCCCGCAGTGGGTTCCGGCGAACTGGAACGAGAACGTGTCCAAGACCGCTGAAGGGCCGCCGGGGAGCTGGGCGCCTCCACCTACCTCGACAACTTCTTCAGCAACCCAGCCGACCCCACGAAGTTCCAGAAGTGAGGTCCCACGGCAACGGTGACGCTCCTCGACGCGGTGACCTAGATGGAAGTAGGATCGGGCCCGGCGCCGTCCGCCTCGGCGGGCAAACGGCGCCGGGCCGAACCCAAGCGCAGAGCGGCCGGTGAGCGGAGTGGTTTCTGAGTTCGCTCGGGGAGGACGATGATTTGTGTCGGAGTTGTCTAGAACGGCGACGGCAGAGTCTGTGACGGCCCAATCGTCTGACGGCCGACTCGCGCTCAGGGTCACCCACGTCGCCAAGCGGTTCGGCTCCACCGAGGCGCTCCGTGACTGCTCGTTCGAGCTCCGCGAGGGCGAGATCCACGCGATCCTCGGCGAGAACGGTTCCGGCAAGAGCACCCTCGTGAAGATCCTCGCGGGGGTGCACCGCCCGACGAGGGTCGGCTGGAGCTCGAGGGCGTCGAGCAGACCAGCGATCGAGTCGCCGCGTGCGTCGACTGGGGCCGGGATCGCCACGGTGTTCCAGGAAGTGCTCGTCGCCGGCCTCGATCGGTGATGGAGAACATCTGGCTCGGTGTCGACGGACTGTTCCGCCATGACATGCACGCGCGCGGCGAAGCGCGAGCGCACCGCCGAGGTCCCTGGCCCAGGCTCTCGAGGTCACCGATCCGAACCGAGCCGGTGACGACTGCCGCTCAGCCTCAGGCAGGCGTGCTGCGTCGCGCGCGCGCTCGTGCGCGACCCCCGGGTCCTGATTCTCGACGAGTCGACCTCCGCGCTGGACGTCGCGACGCGCGACCGGCTGTTCGCCATGGTTCGGCGGCTCTGCGCCAGCGGGCGCGGCGTGATCTTTATCTCGCACCGGATGGACGAGATCGAGGAGCTCGGCCGACCGGGTGACGGTGCTTCGCTCCGGCGAGAGCGTCGCCACGCTCGACCGTGAGCAGGCGAACACCGAGGCGCTGGTCCGTCACATGACCGGAGAGGACCACCTCACCGCGGGCGTGGAAGCGGTCTCGCCCCGCCTGCGCGTCGGTGGTCGACGTCGTGCTGCGCGCGCGAGGCGCTGCGGCTGGCCCAGGGTGCCGCGCCGATCGACTTCGAGGTGCGCTCCGGGGAGCTCGTGGGGCTGGCCGGACTGGAGGGTCACGGTCAGGACGCGTTTCTGCGCGCGCTGGCGGCGACACGGCGGCCGGCCGGGTGGTGTGTGCGCCACGGCCGCGATCGGCTCCCTCCTGAGCACGCGCGCCGTTGGCGCCGGCGTGGTCTACGTGCCACGGGACCGGCGGGGCGAGGCCATCTTCCCGGCGCTGTCGATCGCGGAGAACTTCGGCTGCCGACGCTGGTGCGCGACCGCCGGGCCGGGCTGTTGTCCGGGCACCCGGGCGCCCGCCGGCTGATCCGTACATCGAGCGGCTCGGCATTCGCCTGGCCAGCTCGGCGCAGCCGATCACCGCGCTGAGCGGCGGCAACCAGCAGAAGGTTGTCGTGGCCCGCTGGCTCGCCGCGGAACCGGGGTGCTGCTGCTCAACGACCCGACCCGGGGAGTGGACCTCAACGCCAAGCGGGACCTGTATCGGCTGCTCGAGCGGCTCGCCGCTGATGGCGTCGCCGTGGTGATGCTGTCCAGCGAGGTCGACGAGCACGTGGAGCTGATGGACCGGGTGCTCGTGTTCCGGGAAGGGGAGCTCGCAGCCGAGATGGTTCGCGGCGAGGCGACGCGCAGCCGGCTCGTCGCGAGCTTCTTCGGGGAGGGCCAGGATGGCTAGCCAGTCGTTCGCGATCTCGTTTGGCGGCAGCGCCTGGCGCTCCCGCATCATCGACGCACTCCGCGAATACACCTTCATGTTTGCGCTCGTGCTGACCGTGGCGCTCGTGATTGCAAACGTCATCGTCCTCCCGGCGTTCGCGAACTGGAGCGAGGTGCCGGACGAACTGGGGACGCTCGCGCCGTTCGCGCTCGCCGCGATGGCCGGCGCACCCGCGATCCTCTCCGGCGGTGGCGGCATCGATCTGTCGATCGCGCCGCTGATGGGACTCGTGAACATCGTCCTCGTCACCGGTCTGTCTCGCAAACGGACTCGGAAACCCGCTGATCGCCATCCCGGTCCTGTTCCTGCTCGGCGGCCTGGTCGGCGCCATCAACGGGGCGCTGGTCGGGATCCTCCGCTACCCGCCGGTAATCGCGACGCTGGCCGTCTACTTCATCCTCGCCGGCATCAACCTTCGGCTCAAGCCGGACCCCGTCAGCACGAACCCGAACTGGACGAACCAGCTCGCCTCGATCTCTGGCACATCCCGGGCACGGTCTTCACGGTGGGGTCGGTGCTTCTCTTCTGGTTCTTCTTCCGCCGCTCCGCCCTCTACGGTGCGCTCTTCGCCGTCGGCGATGACGACGTCGCCGCGTATGGCGCCGGAGTCGACGTGGCGGCCGTCCGCATCCTCGCGTACGCGCTGGGCGGAGTGGTCGCTGCGGTCGGGGGAATCGCGCTCACCGGCACGATCCAGTCCGCAGACGTCACAGTGTGGCCGAGCTACGTGCTGATCGCGCTCGCCGCCGTCGCCCTCGGCGGAACGGCTGACGGCGGCGGACGCGGCGGCTTCCTCGGCCCCGCGCTCGGCGCAACGGCGGTGTACTTGATCCAGAACCTGCTCTCCGCGCTCGGCATCGACGTCTTCTACGTCCAGGTCTCCGTTCGGCGCGGTGCTGCTGTTCGCCGTCGTCGCCGGCTCCTACCTCAGAGGGTCGGCAAAGGGTTCCCGTGTAGGTGCCGGATGACGAGGATCCAGGCCCGCCGCGTGGTCGCCCAGGGGCAGGAAATCCAGCGCCGGTTCCCCATGCTTCAGATCGTCGCGCTCGTCGCGCTGTTCGCGTGGGGAACCGTATCCTTGCCCGCGTTCGCACAGCGTTCGAGCATCGACTCGATGCTCGTGCGCTCGCACTCGTCCCTCGGCATCGCCGCGGCCGGGCAGACGATCGTCATCCTGATCGGCGGCATCGACCTGTCCGTCCCGTTCGATCATCTCCGGCGCGAACCTGACGGCCATCGCACTGGGCGCGCCACCGCTGGCCGTTCTCACGCGGTCGCGCTCGTCATCCTGGCCGGCGCGGCGGTGGCGGGCGTGGTCAACGGCTTCGTCTCGCACCACTACCGGGTGCCGCCGCTGATCATCACGCTGGCTACCGGCTCGATCGTGGCAGGCGCGGTGCTCGCGGGCACCAAGGGCGCCCGTCTACGGTGGGGTGCCGCAGTGGCTGACCCAGTTCGTCTCCCCGGTCGGCAAGGTCGGCGGCATCCCGGTGCCCCACCGATCGCCGCGTCCGCCCGGCTCCCGCCATCGTCATCGGCGTGGTACTGCACCTGACCGGTCTCGGCAGGAAGCTGTTCGCGACCGGCGCGAACGAACGCGCCGCCCAGCTCGCCCTGGTCCGCACCGAGCTGGTGTGGGTCGTCACGTTCGCCGCCAGCGCGGTCTGCTCGGGCCATCGAGGCCATCCCCGCGCTCGCCGCCCAGAGCCAGCAGCGGTTGCCGAATAGAACATCGGCGAACCAGTACCTGTCCGCCACCATCGCCGGCCCATCCTCGGTCGTGCAGACCCTGCTCGTCGGCGCGGTCGGCGACTACTGGCGGACCGTCCTCGGCTCGCTCATCCTCATCGTGCTCACCACCATCCTGGTCGGGCACAGCTTCGGCGCGTCCACCCAGCAGATCCGCCCCGGCGACGCGATCTTCGCCGCTCTCGCGCACCAACGCCCGCGACCGCCCGCTCCGCGACCGCCTGTAGCGCCACCCCCGACATCGACCGCAAAAACGGCAGACCGAAGCAGAAGGAGATGAGGAACGGATGCGCCAGGATCCTGATCCCGCGGCGGGACCGTGGTCAGCGTCGACGCCACGGTGGGCGACCTTCCGGGCCGGCGACGTGCTCATCGAGGGCAACAAGATCGTCGCGGTGGGCCCCGACCTGCTCCCGGCGAGCACGCGGACGAGGTCCTCACGCCGAAGGCATGATCGTCATGCCCGGGCTTCGTCGACAGCCACCGCCACCTCTGGCAGACCGGAACCCGCGGCGATTCCCGCCCGACCAGGTCTTCGAGGACCTGATCAGCTCAAGAGCCAGTGGCCGATGATCGCGGCGCACTACACGCCGGACGACGCCCCGCGAACGTCCACGCTGCCGCCTCGGCGCGCGCATGCTCGCACCGACCGGCGATCATCACCGTTCTCGACCCGTCGCGGCGACATCATCAACACCCCAGCAGCACGCCGAGGCCAACATCCGCGCGCTGCGCGAGAGCGGCATCCGCGCCCTGTTCGCCTACGGCTCCTCGATGACCCGCAAGCTGAATGAGTTCGAGGGCCGCGACCAGGAACTGGTGCGACGTGTGGGAGCACGCCCGGCGGGTGCGGGTCCCGACCTGTTCGCCGACCCCGACGAACACGCTCAAGCTCGACCTTCGGCGCTGCTCGGCGCCCCAGGGCCCCGAGAGCAGGCGCTCACCATGGAGATCACCCGCCACCGACGTCGGCGTGGCCCGCGCGCTCGGCGTCCCGATGTCCATGCACCGTCGGCGCGCCGGAAGACCCGCCCCCGTTGGATGTGTCGATGAAGACAACGCCGACGCCTGCCTGCTCGGCGCGGACATGAACTTCGCGCACTGCTGCACCACCACCCCCGCCGAACAGTCCCGCGCTGCTCGCGGCGGCGGGCGGCACCACCCCCGCCTGCCCGAGCATCGACATGGCGACGGGGATGGGCGTACCCACGGCGGGCCGGATGCGCGACGCCGGGCTTCGCCCAACGGTGGGCACCGACTCGGTGATCGCGTCGAGCGGCGACATGTTCGACGAGGCTCGGGCCGGCATGTGGTCGGAGCGCAGCCGGAACGCCCAGGCCGTGTTCGCGACGGGTATCGACGTCAAGAAGCCCGAGGACCTCGGCTTCACGACCCATGAGGCGCTTGAGTCGATCACGATCAATGCCGCCCACGCGATGTGGCTGGGCGACCGGATCGGCTCGCTCACGCCCGGCAAGAAGGCGGACGTGATCCTGGTGCGGGCGACCGACCTGAACATGATCCCCTTGAGCGACGTCGTCGGGACCCTGATCGGCTGCGCGAGTGGCCGCAACGTGGACACCGTGATCGTCGACGGCAAGGTGGTCAAGCGCGACGGCAAGCTCGTCGACATCGACACCGCTCGGGTCGGCCGTCTGCTCGTCGAGGCGCGCGACCGCATGTACGGCTACGACGACTATGACGGGATGCGGCCGCCTGCGGCCGTCGCCGCGTCGCGGGCCTGAGTTGGCCGGCACGTTCGTCGTCACCGGCGCCGGCGGCGGGATGGGCTCCGCCGCCGCGCTCCAGCTCGTCGAGCGCGGCGCGAACGTCCTCGCCGTCGACTGGAGGCCCGAGGGGCTCGACGCGCTGCGCGAGAAGCTCGGCTCACCCGACTCGTTCGACTCCGTGACCGCCGACGTGGCCTCCGCCGAGGAGGTCGAGGCCTACGTCGCGCGGACCGTCGAGCGCTGGGGAGGACTGGACGGCGTCTTCAACATCGCCGGTATCGGCACGGGCGAGTTCAAGCCGCTGGCCGAGGTCTCGAACGAGACCTACCACGACGAGGTGATGCGCGTCAACGCCCGCAGCGCGTGGCTCGGCATGAAGTACTCGCTGCCGCACCTGGTCGCGCGCGGCGGCGGCGTGATCGTGAACACGGGCTCGCACCTGGCCTCGCACGCGGCGCCGACGTTCTCCGCCTACACCGCCTCCAAGCACGCCGTCGTCGGCATGACGAAGGCGGTGGCGCTCGAGTACGGCCGCGACAACGTACGCGCCAACATCGTCTGCCCGAGCGCGATGGACACGGCGATGGGCCAGGAGGCCGCGGAGGGGATCGACCCCGACGACCCGAGCGTCGGCTGGCAGGTGATGATCGACCAGTCGGCCAACGGCCGCGTCGCCCCGTCCCGAGGAGACCGCTGCCGTCGGCGTCTGGCTGCTCATGGACGCGCCCGAGCACGTATCCGGAGTCCTCTTCCCGGTCGACGGGGCGCAGGCCGCCAAGTAACCGGGGGAGTTCCTCCCACCGACAACCGAGAGGAGCAGCAGATGGGAAGCTCGACGGCAAGGTCGCGATCATCACGGGGACCGCCGGCGGGCACCGGGCCGCGCGGCGGCGCTGCTGTTCGCGCGCGAGGGCGCGAAGGTGGTCGGATGCGACGTCGGCGCGGGCTATTACAAGGATGAGGAGGTCACCGGCGAGACCGAGGAGTACCGGCGCTGGACCGCGAAGAGCGGCGACGAGACCGTGGAGATGGTGGAACGCCGGGGGAGAGATGGTCAGCCTGGAGCCCTGCGACCTCACCATCACGGGACGCCGAGGCGCCGAATGCGACTCGCTCTCGACACCTACGGGAAGGTGACATCCTCTACAACAATGCCGCCAAGGGCGAGTTCGCCTGGTTGGACGAGATGTCGCACGAGCAGTTCTGGAAGTGCATGCGCCAGGAGCTCGACGCGGTCTTCCTGCCGACGAAGGCGGTTGGCCGACATGGTCGCCCAGGGGGGCGGCGTGATCGTCAACACCGCCTCGATGTCCGCGACGAAGGTCTACGAGGCGTTCCCGTGCGTCGCGCGCATGACCGTCAAGGCGGCGGTGCAGGGGTTCACCCGCCACCTCGCCTTCGAGGGGTCGAAGCACGGCATCCGGGTCAACGCGTGGCTCCGGGGATGATCGCGAGCCCGTCGACCGGCCCCCTCCTCGACGACGACTCGTGGCGCGACGCCTTCATCGGAGTCGATGATCAAGCGCTTGGGCACGCCGAGGACGTGGCCTACGCGGCGCTCTTCCTGGCCTGCGACGAGTCGGCATTCGTCACCGCGGCGAACTCCGGGTCGACGGCGGCGCGACGGCGCTGGAGCCTCGGCGTGCGCCGCCGACTGGCCGCCGTCGACCGGGACGATTATTCAGTTGATGTGGGCGGGGCGTCCAGCAGGAGCCAGACCCCGACCGCGGCGACTCGTCCGCGGTCGCCAGGCGCTCGTTGAGCGCCTGGTCGATCAGCACCTGCTTGCCCGCCCCCGGTGGTCGGGGTTGATCGCCCCGACACCCGGCGGGCCATCGCCGTCTCGACCGAGCTCGGGCGGACGCCGTTGTCGCGGATGTTTCGCTCGCATACTCGAGGGCCGCCGCTCTTTCGTCATCCCGACGACGGCGTGCTTCGAGGCGCAGTACGGGCCGAGCCACCCGGGCCCCGTGCCACGCCAGATGGGAGCCCCCGTGCTGACGACCGCGCCGCCGCCGGAGCGCTGGAGCAGGTCGGACAGGACGTACTTCATGTTCAGAAAGACGCTCGACGCGTTCACCTTCATCACGTTGTCCCAGTTCTCCGTCGAGGCACCGCCTGTCATCTCGAACTCGCCCTCGATGCCGGCGATGTTGAACACGCCCGCGAGGGTGTCGTCCCGCCGGGCGGCCGACGTCCTCGACGTAGCCCCGAACCTCGTCCTCCTCACCGACGTCGGCGACGCGCGTCACGACCTCGCCCGCGCCGCCGGCCGTGCTCCTCAGAGCGTCTCGCTCGAGGCCGGCCGCGTCGAGGTCGACCGCCGTCACATTCGCCCCCGCGCTCGGCGAGCTGGCGGACGGCCGCCGACCCGACGCCGCCCCCCGCGCCTGTGACGATGAAGCTTCCCGGCCTGTCGCTCATCGATGGTCTCCTTGAGTCGAGGGTGTCACGCGCGCGGACGGATCCAGGGGAGCCCTGTGGAGTCCAGGGAGTCTACGAACGAAGCGAGCCGATTCCCGCCAAAATCACCGGAGGGGTCCATGCGGGTCAGCACCACCCCGCGGAGACCGGACGATGAAACTGCCGGCGGAGATCGTGTAGCTGAACTTGACACTGTGCACGGGGCTGCTCATAGATTGCCGATGCAAGCCATGGCCGGCCCCGTGCGGCACGCGGCCGGTGGATCACGCCGAGCGAGCCACGGGAGCGGCCCGGATGGCTCAGCCGACCGCACAATCATCCAGGATCCGACGATCGACGTTGTGGACGGCATGCAGATCGATTGGGACGTGCCGATCGAGGTCGACGACGGTCTGGTGCTGCGCGCCGACGTCTATCGCCCGGTGGGCGACGGCCGGTACCCGGTGATCCTGACCTACGGGCCGTACGCCAAGGGCCTGCCGTTCCAGGAGGGCTATCCGAGCGCTGTGGAGCGGATGGTCGAGAAGCACCCGGATGTGGCGGCGGGCTCGACGAACAAGTACCAGAACTGGGAGGTCGTCGATCCGGAGAAGTGGGTGCCCGACGGCTACGCCTGCGTGCGCGTCGACTCGCGCGGCTGCGGCCGGACGCCGGGCGTCATCGACCACTTCTCGCCGCGCGAGACCAAGGACTTCGCCGCGTGCATCGAGTGGGCGGGTGTGCAGCCGTGGAGCAACGGCAAGGTCGGCCTCAACGGGATCTCCTACTACGGGATGAACCAGTGGGAGGTGGCGGGCGAGCGGCCGCACCTGGCGGCGATGTGCGTGTGGGAGGGGGCGTCGGACTGGTATCGCGACTCCACCCACCACGGCGGGATCCTCTCCACGTTCTGGACCAACTGGTACGACATGCAGGTCAAGACCGTCCAGTACGGCCTCGGCGAGCGCGGGCCGGTCAACCCCAACACCGGGGTGCTGGTGTGCGGCGACGAGACGCTGGACGAGGCCGAGCTGGCTCGCAACCGGTCGGAGTTCGGGGCCGAGATCCTCGCCCACCCGCTCGAGGACGACTACCACCGCGAGCGCTCAGGCGGCTGGGACGCCCTGACCGTGCCGCTGCTGTCCGCCGGCAACTGGGGCGGCCAGGGGCTGCACCTGCGCGGCAACGTCGAGGGCTTCGTGCGCGCCCCGACGCAGGACAAGTGGCTCGAGATGCACGGCATCGAGCACTGGACGCACTTCTACACCGACTACGGCGTGGCCATCCAGAAGCGCTTCTTCGGCCACTTCCTCAAGGGCGAGGACACCGGGTGGCAGGACCAGCCCCGCGTCCTGCTGCAGGTCCGCCACGCCGACGGCACCTTCACCGAGCGCGCCGAAAGCGAGTGGCCGCTTCAGGGCACGCGGTGGACGCGCCTGTACCTCGACCTCGACAACGGCACCCTCGACGGGAACGAGCCCGCGGGCGACGCGGTCAAGAGCTTCGAGGCGCTCGGCGACGGCCTGACCTTCACCACCCCGCCGCTGGAGACCCAGACCGAGCTGACCGGGCCGTCGGCGCTCAAGCTCTGGGTCTCCTCCTCGACCACCGACGCCGACATCTTCGCCATCGTCCGCGTGTTCGACCCCGAGGGCAACGAGATCACCTTCCAGGGCGCCATCGACCCCCACACCCCCGTGGCCCAGGGCTGGCTGCGGGCCTCGCACCGCAAGCTCGACCCCGAGCGCAGCGAGGAGTACCGGCCCTGGCACACCCACGACGACGAGCAGGACCTGCAGCCCGGCGAGCCGGTGGAGCTCGACGTCGAGATCCTCCCCACCTCGATCGTCATCCCCGCCGGCTACCGCATCGCGGTCAGCGTACGCGGCACGGATTTCTGGTGGGAAGGCGACGGGCCGTGGCCACAGATCTACGGGATCGACATGCGAGGCGACGGGATCTTCCACCACAACGACGCCGGCGACCGGCCCGAGCGTATCTTCGGCGGCCGGACGACGCTCTCTACCGGCGGCGACGCGGCTTCATACCTACTGTTGCCGATCATTCCGGGGCTCGGTGAGCGCGCTCGACATGCTCACGGGCGAGGTGATCGGGCCCGATCACCCCGAGTACGAAACGGCACGGCGGATCCACAACGGGATGATCGACAAGCGTCCGGCCGTGATCGTCCGCTGTCTGAATGCCCTTGACGTTGTCGGCGCGATCGCATATGCGCGCATCGAGAGTCTCGAGGTCGCGGTGCGCGGCGGCGGCCACAACGTCGCCGGGCGATCGATGTCCGAGGGCGGCCTCGTCGTCGACCTGTCGCAGATGAACCGCATCGAAGTCGACGCGGAAGCGCGTCTCGTTCGAGCCGAGCCCGGCCTGCGCTGGGGCGAGTTCAACGCCGCCACCCAGGAGCACGGGCTCGCGGTTACCGGCGGCACGATCTCTACGACCGGGATCGCGGGCCTGACGCTCGGCGGCGGCTTTGGCTGGTTGATGGGGAAGTTCGGAACCGCGACCGACAATCTCGTCTCGGCGGAGGTCGTCACCGCCGACGGCCGCATCCTGCGTGCGAGCGACGACGAGAACCCCGACCTTTTCTGGGCCATCCGCGGCGGCGGAGGCAACTTCGGCGTGGTCACCGAGTTCGTCTACCGCCTCCATCCGGTCGGCCCCATCATCACTGGCGGCTTTCGCTTCTGGCCGCTCGAGGTGGGACGGGACGTGTTGCGGCTCTTCAGGGACGTGTCCGAGACGCTCTCGGACGATTGCAGCCTCGTATCGGCGCTCGCGTCCATCCCCGAACCGCCGTACACGCCGCTCGCCGGGATCATCGCCTGTCACATCGGGACGGAGGAGGAAGCCGAGCGCGAGCTCGCGCCGATTCGTGCGTTCGGCGAGCCGATCATCGATGCGCTCGTCCGCAAGCCGTACAGCGACGTCAACGCGCAGTACGACTTCGGTTTCCCGGACGGCGCGCTCAACTACTGGAAGTCGAGCTTCCTGACCGATCTGTCGAACGAGGCGATCGAGATCATGGTCAGCGGGTACGCGGAAGCGCCGTCGCCGATGGACGTGATCCTGCTCGAGGATCTCCACGGCGCGATCACGCGCACGCCCGTCGACGCGATGGCGATCCCTCATCGCGACAAGGGCTTCAACCTGCTCATGCCCGCGGTCTGGAACGACCCTGCAGAGACCGACGCGAACGTCGAGTGGGTGCGGCGGACATACGAGAAGCTCCAGCCGTTCACCCGCGAGGGGCGCTACGTCAACTATCTCGACGACGACGAGGAAGAGCGCGGGTCCGACCCGGTGCGCGCGGCCTATGGTCCAAACTACGACCGCCTCGTCGAGATCAAGACCAAGTACGACCCCGACAACGTCTTCCATCTGAACTTCAACATCCCGCCACGCCGCACGTGACTGCGACGTCCATCCAGTCGTGGTCGTCCAACTCGTCTCCGAGGGGACGGTCCGAAGTGAGAACGACGGGGATCGCAGCTGCGACGGTCGCTGCCGTACAGTGCGGACGGACATGACGCGGCCGACGCTCCACGAACGTCCCCGCGAAGCGGACAAGATCGGCGCGCCGCTCCGGGCGCGACGGGAGCGGGTCGGGATCAGCCTTCGCGAGCTGGCGCGGCGGGTTGGAGTGTCGCCAAGCCTCGTCTCGCAGATCGAGCGAGACGTGGTGAACCCGTCGGTGTCGACGCTCTACGCGCTCGTCACGGAGCTCGGGCTCACGATGAGCGACGTGTTCGTCGACGTCTCGCCGTCTCGCAGTGTGGACGCGCCGCGGGTCGGCGGGGAGGGTCCGGTGACGACCCCGGGAACGCGACCCGCGATCAACCTCGCGGCAGGAGTGCAGTGGGAACGCCTGACCGCGACCAACGACCCGCCCGTCGAGTTCCTCCACGTCGTCTACGAGGTCGGTGCGGAATCCTGCCCGGCGGACTCGCTGATGCGTCACGGCGGCAAGGAATACGGCTACGTGATCAGCGGCTGTCTCGGCGTAACGATCGGCTTCGACGAGTTCGAGCTCGGTCCCGGCTCCTCGATCTCGTTCGACTCGTCGTCGCCTCACCGACTTCAGACGATCGGGACGAAGCCGGTGCGGGCAATCTGGGTGGTCGTCGGCAGGCAGGGTGATCACCGCACCCGCAGGGGGTCGTAACCCGGCCGGGTCCCAGCTCGAAGGTCGAACTTGCAGACGGCTCGGGCTTTTCTCGGCCTCGAGGTGTCGGACGACATGGAAGCGCGGCGAGCCGTTCGAGACGGGTAACGCCGATGTCTCGCCACGCTGTACAGCGTCGAGCAGCGCTCCGCCGCCTCCCGTATGAAGGTCACGTTTCATCGTAGTTCGGGCCTTCAACTTGCCTAGAATCACCGGAAGCCCGTCGGACGAAAGGGGACGCCTTGAGAGCATTCACGCTGAACGACTTCGGTGCCGAGCCCACGTTGACCGAAGTGCGGGCACCGGAGCCGGGTCCCCGCGACATCCGGATCCGTGTGCACGCGTCCTCCGTCAACGGCTTCGAGCTCTCGGTCGTCAGCGGCGCCTTCAAGGCCTGGTTCGAGTACAGGCTCCCGATCACGCTCGGTCGCGACTACGCGGGCGTCGTCGAGCGGGTCGGCGACGCGGTGACGCGTTGGGCTGTCGGCGACGAGGTCTTCGGGTTCTTCTTCAAGGACGTCATCCAGGACGGGGCGTGGGCGGATCTCGTTGTCCTTCCGGAGGACATGTTCGTGGCGCGCAAACCGGCCCGGCTAGGCTTCGACGAGGCCGGAGCGCTCCCGCTGGCGGGAGTCGGGGCGATGCAGGCGATCGATGGGATCGCGCCGACGGAGGGCGACAGCGTCCTCGTTGTCGGAGCCACCGGCGGGGTTGGCGGCTTCGCGGTGCAACTCGCCGCTGCGCGCGGGGCGGAGGTCATCGCGACGGTGGGCGCGGAGGACGAGGCGCGCCTGCGCGAGCTCGGCGCCGCCGAGACTATCGACTTCACCAGCGAAGACGTCGTGGCTGCCGTGCGTGACCGCTACCCCGACGGTGTCGACGCCCTGGTCGACCTCGTCACGCCCGCGGACAGATTCGGTCCGCTCGCC
This sequence comes from uncultured Actinomycetes bacterium, assembly GCA_963836925.1. Lineage (GTDB taxonomy): Bacteria > Actinomycetota > Thermoleophilia > Gaiellales > Gaiellaceae > PALSA-600. The sequence goes on along the minus strand of CAWILJ010000006.1, from coordinate 14,300 downwards.
GAGCTCGTGCGGAGCGGCGGGCGCGTCGCGACGACGACAGGGCGGCCGACGCGGATGCGCTCGCCACGCGCGAGATCGAGACGACGGCCGTCTGGGCCACCGCCGAGCCCGAGATGCTCGGCGGCTCGCGGAGCACGCCGACAGCGGCGCCATCCGGGTCACGATCGGGGAGACCTTTCCACTCGAGCACGCCAACGCCGGGATCCGTGTTCAGGCGCGGAACGCACGGAAAGGTCGGGATCGCAGTTGCAGGCTAGAGGACGGTCTATGCGCCGGCGGCTGGGCCCGCGCGTCCTGGACGCGCGCGAGCTCTATCACGAGCGAGAGCGGACGCTGCCGGGTGTGCCGGTGACGTCGACTGCCCGAGATCCCGCGGCCGCGCCGCCACATGTAGATCAGGAGCTCGTAGTTGAGCAGGTGACCGCGCACGAGCGCGCCGTCCGCTCCGGGCGCTGCGCGACCGCTGGGCTTCCCTTTGCTGATCCTCACGGCGTCGTCTTGCCACGCGCGCAGGATCAGCTTCATCCGGGCCGAGGTGCGGAAGACTCGGCCAGGCTGACGACGCCCCACTGCACGGGGACGCCGTTGAAGGCGTGCTGGGCGCCGCCAGCCAGCTCCGCCTGAGTTCCTTGCGAACCGCGACCGAGTCACCCTGGCTCACGTCGGCAAGTGTGCGAGCAACGGTGAGTCCCGGGTTCACCCGGTAGCCGTCGCCGAGGTCGCTGAGCGCCAGCACGATGGAGCTCGCAGGAATGGGCGGCGACGAGGCACCGGCCGGCCCGACGGACGCTGCGCAGCATGCGAGCGCGAGGGCGACGCCGGTGAGCCGCAGCGGATGGGCGAGCTGCAAGGAACGGATTCTAGATCCTCGGGCCCGCGTCCGTTTGCGCCGTCTCAGTGACCGGAGGACTCGAGGATCGCGCCACCCTGTTGTCGCCGGCATCGGGCTCCAGATCAGCCCCGCGGTCGAAGCGAACGTCCTCGAGAGACAGCCCGAACCCGTTGAGCAGTGACTCGCGGCTCGCCTCCGCATCGCTGACGACGGAGCCGTAGTCGACTCCGGTCAACGTGCCGCGCCACTTCTTCACGGCGCCGTCGACGAAGACGGTGTCCACGTTCGCGACGCCGGCGAAGCTGACGACGGTGCCGGCGAGCGAGCCGAAGGGCTGGGTCGGAACCTGGTCGAGATCGAGGACGACGACGTCGGCCTTCTTCCCCGGCGTCAGGCTGCCGATCCGTCTGAGAGCCGGGCATTGCGGGCACCGCCGACGGTCGCTGCCCGCAGGACGTCGCGTGGGTCGTACCGCGGCGGGACATCGGGTTCGCCGCCGAACTCCGCTGCGAAGGAGGGCCGCGTTGCACCGTCAGCAGAGTCCGCATCTCGCTGAACATGTCGTGGCCGTAGCTGAGCTCGTTGTCGCAGCTGATTCCCTCCTGGAGCCCGAGCCGATTTGCCTGCAGGATCGGGACGAACGCGCCGAGCCCGAACTGCGAGTCCGATCGCGCACCACGTTGATCGCGGCTCCGCTGTCGGCGATCCGCGTCCACTGGTCGTCGGTCAGGCCGGAGCAGTGGTTGTAGGTGTGGCCCTCGTGCATCAACGCCGTCGCGAGCAGGCTGTCGAGATCGGGAATCCACATCCCCATCTCGGCAACGACGTCGAGCCCGTTCTGCGGCGAACCGCCATGTCGCCGGGCTTGGTGTGATGTCGAACATCCGGAGACGCAGGAGTTGGTCGTCGGAGCTGAAGTACGCGTCCCGCAGGCGCAGGAGATCGGCCGGGAGCTGCGTGCCGGCAGCCCCTGCGGTGGGCGAGCCGCCGCGTGCGCACCCGGACGCCGTCTCCGCGAGTGCCGCGATCGCCGCGTCGGAGTGCTCGGCCGACCTCGAGTTGTGACTGTTGTCGACGATCGTCGTGACGCCTCCGTTCAGCGCCTGGGCCACGGTCACGCGCTGGCCGATTGCGATGTCCTCCGGGCTCATGTCCTTCGCCACTCCGCCGTGCGTGATCGCCATGTAGTTGCCGAAGTCGGCCCCGGGCGCGATTCCACGGATCGCACCCTCCCAGGCATGGACGTGGCTATCCACGAACCCGGGCAGCACGATCCTGCCCCGGACGTCGAGCACGAGCGTGTCGCCTCCGGGCCGAAGCTCGGGCCCGACCGCTTCGATCGTGTCGCCGCCGATTAGGACGTCGCCGACGAGATCGCCGACTCTGGCGTCCATCGACAGGATGTAGCCGCCGCGCAGCAGCAGCCGGCTGTCGGGATCCCTCCCCCGGGCGAGGAGTCGCTCGAGCATCTCGGGGCTGTCGCTCTTCATCGCAGTCTCCTTTCGTAGGGACGCACCGGCGTGACTCACCAGGCCTGCCGGTAGAGATCCGCGATCTCGGCAGCCGTGGGAACGACGGGATTTCGTTGCGGGCTTCCTGACGCCATGGCATCGCCGGCCATCTTCTCGAGGCTCGCCTCGAACGCCTTCGCGTCCACCCCGACGACGTCCCTCAGGCGGGGGATCTCGAGACGCTCATTGAGCGATTCGAGCGAAGCCGGCAGCACGTCGGCAGCGGCGGCGTCCGGGAGGTCGTGACCCGCGATCCCCATCGCTCGAGCGACAGCGGCGTAGCGCTCCGGCGTCCCGGCGACCGAGTAACGCGTGACCACCGGGAGCAGCGCGGCGTTCGACAGGCCATGGGCGACGTGGAAGACCGCCCCGAGTGGCCGACTCATCCCGTGGACGAGCGCAACGCTGCTGTTCGAGAAGGCGATTCCTCCCTGGCAGGCGGCAAGCGCCATGGCCGCACGTGCGTCGGGGTTCGACGGCTCCCTCCACGCGGTCTCGAGGTGGGTAGCGGTGAGCCTCACGCACGAGAGCGCGTATCCGTCCGTCATCGGCCCGGACAGGTTCGAGACATATGCCTCGATGCCATGAGTGAGCGTGTCGACGCCGACGTGGGCCGTCAGCGCAGCCGGCATGGACGAGCTCAGCTCGTGGTCGACGAGAGCCACGACGGGCACGAGGTGGCCGTCGAGGATCATCATCTTGATCTCGCTGGAGGTATCGGTGATCACGGCGACGCGGGTCGCCTCGCTTCCCGTGCCCGCGGTGGTGGGAATCGCGATCAGCGGCGGGCCGCGGTTGGGAATGCGGTGATACCCCATGTAGTCAGCGAGGGGCGCGGCGTTGGTACTCAGCACCGCGATCATCTTCGCCGCGTCGAGGACGCTGCCACCCCCCGCGGCGACGACGACGTCCGACTCGCTGTCCACGTAGGCCGCGAGCCCGCCGAGTACGTTCACGTCGGTGGGGTCCGGCTGGATCTTCGAGTACGTGGTGGTCGACAATCCGTTAGCGGTCAACTGAGCCGCAACGGCCCCTGCGAGCCCGGACTCGACCAGCCAGGGATCCGTGACGAGGAACACGCGGCTTCCTCCGAGCCGACATGCATGGTCGCCGACGGCCCGGCTGGCACCCGCGCCGAAGACGAGCGTCGGTGGGATCTGGAACGTCGTCTGCGTCGCCGAAGGAACCTACCACTCCCGCGCAAGCGCGACGACCCCTGACGCTTGCGAGAGTTGGTTGGTTCGTCTCATTCACCTGCCCGGTCGTGATCGCCTGTCTAAGGCCACGTCCTGTCAAGTGGTGTACGACGCTGACCGCGACATCCTCGCTCGATGGTCATGCTGCTTGGGCGGTGGCGATCGCCTCCTCGGGTCTCGACGGCGGCGGTGAGGGCTTCTTGCGATTGATTCGGAGCTCATGTAGCGGCGAGCGACGGCCCACTCGTTGTTCTGTTCGGCGAGGACGGCATCGACCAGGCGACCAGAGCTGCCGCCGGTGCTCCCTCCGGGAAAGCGGGACGCGAAGCAGGTCGGACCCCGCCTTGTCCAGGAGCGAGGCTGCCTCGGGGAGGCGGCCGGCGAGCTGGTCCGCGATCCTAGCGTGTTGTTCGTGCACGGTCTGAGCGTCGGCGTGGTCAGCTTGAGGGTGGCAGCTTCACTTTTCGACGAATCCTTTCTACCGAATCTATCCCACGTTTTTGGCTTAGTCACATGGGTTATGCGTGACGAAAATGCCCCGAAAGCGCGTGTGGTGCATACCTCGGTGATACCACGGGGTGTTGCCGTTGGAATAGACCCTCGTAGAGAGCGGCTAGCGGGAAGACGTCGCTGTGACGTGAGGGGACGCTCGCGCAGATCAGCGTTACTCGGCAAGTACCTGCATGGCACCTTTTTGCCTAAGGTGGGAGTCGAACGAATCAGGAGCCCGGCTCGAGTTGCGTTCGTGCGCCTCTTACGCACTTGGTGCTCACACTCTGAGCGTTTCGGCAGGTCCGTCCGCTTCTATCGCTTCGGGCAAAGACGCAAAAACATGCAGGTTCGTGCTATAACACGCAGATGTTGACCGCAGAACGCAGACAGGCGATCCTCGCGCGGGTCGAGCGTGACGGCAAGGTCGTCGGCTCGGAGCTGGTGACCAGCCTCGGCGTGTCCGAGGACACCGTGCGACGCGATCTGCGGGAGCTCGCCGAGCAGGGTCTGCTGCGTCGCGTTCACGGTGGCGCGCTGGCCTCCGCGCCGGCGAACAGTTCGTTCACGGAGCGGCTCGAGGTCTCACACGAGGAGAAGGCTGCACTCGCCGAGGCGGCGCTGCCGTTGCTCGTCGGCGCGCGCGTGATCGTCCTCGACGGCGGCACGACGACGCTGGAGCTCGCCCGCTGTCTCCCTCTGCTCTATGACGGCATCGTCGTCACCAACTCGCCGCCGGTTGCGTCGGCGCTGGCGAACCACCCGAAGGCCGAGGTCATCCTCGTCGGCGGTCGGCTGCTGAAGGACGCTCAGGTTGCGGTCGGGGCGGGCGCGGTCGAGGCGTACCACACGGTGCGGGCGGATATCTGTGTGCTCGGCATCTGCTCGCTCCACCCCGACGTCGGCGTCACGACGCTCGACGACGAGGAGGCGTACGTGAAGCGCGCCATGGTCGCCTCGGCCGGTGAGGTGATCGCGCTCGCGACGGCGGACAAGCTCCGGACCGCGAGCCCGTGGGTCGTCGCGCAACTCGCGGACATCGACCATCTGGTCACCGACGGTAGCGGCGAGCTGACCCGCCCATACGCGAGCGCCGGCATCGACGTCGTGACCGTATGACGCCGCGCCTGGCGACGTTCACGGTCTTCGCGATCAACGGCGCGATGATGGGAACCTGGGTCGCGCACATCCCGTGGCTGCAGGACCATCTCGGGATCTCGAAGGCGACGCTCGGGTTGTGCCTCCTGTGCATGGCCGCGGGCGCCCTCGTCTCGATGCCGCTGACCGGCCACATCCTCGAGGGTCGCTCGAGCGCCTCGGTGACGCGCGCCGCCACGCTGATCTTCTGCCTGATGTTGCCGCTGCCGCTGCTGGCGACGAGCCCGATCACGCTCGCCGCGATCCTGTTCGTGTTCGGGGCGAGCGGCGGGGCGATGGACGTCTCGATGAACGCACACGGCGTCGCCGTCGAACGCGAGCTGGGCAGGCCGATCATGTCGTCGCTGCACGGAGGCTGGAGCGTGGGCGGGTTCCTCGCGGCGGGCCTCGTCGCGATCGCCGCCGCGGCGGGGCGCGACCCGCGGCTGGAGAGCCTGCTCGTCGGCGTTGCGCTCTGGATCGCCGCCCTGTGGATCACCGGGCGGCTGGGAAGCGTCTCGGCCCATTCGGAGCGGGCGAGCGGGTTCGCGCGGCCCTCGCGGGGCGTGCTCCTGATCGGCGGTCTGTGCTTCCTGGCGATGATGACGGAGGGCGCGATCGGCGACTGGAGCGGGATCTACCTCCGTCACGATGCCGGCTCGAGCGCCTCGGCGGCGGCGACCGCGTTCACCGGCTTCTCGCTGGGGATGGCAGTCGCGCGCCTCGGCGGCGATCTGCTCAATGAGCGGCTCGGCGCGGGGACGCTGATGCGCGGTGGCATGGCGCTGGTGGCGGTCGCGCTCGGGGGCGTGTTGGTGATCGGAGAGACGGTGCCCGCCGTGATCGGCTTCGCCGTCTGCGGTCTCGGCATCGCGAACGCCGTGCCGTTGCTCTTCAGCGCGGCGGGCCGGCTCGACCCGCCGGGGCCTTCACTGGCCGCCACCTTCACGATCGGGTACTCGGGCTTCATCGTGGGCCCGCCGCTGATTGGACTGCTCGCCGATCAGGTCGGGCTGCCGAAGACGCTCGTGCTGCTCGTGATAGCGGCCCTCGCCGTCGCCGCGTTGGGCGGCCGCGCCACGGCGACGAAGCCGATGACGAGCTCTCCCGACGGCGATCTGCCGACAGTCGCCCCGGAACTAGAGGCCGCGACCCGCTAAACCGTGACCCACATCTCGATGACCGGCTTCACCGAGGCGTAGCGGTACAGCCAGCTCGGGCCACCGGTCTTCAGCTCGAGGTGCCGTCGGAGGAAGAATCCGAGACGATGGGAACCGCAGGCCCTTCGATCGCCTCTCCGTTCTCGGCATCGAAGAGCGCCACGGCACGAACCGGCACCGCGAAGACCGCGCGCGTCCCGTGGGCGAGTCGCGGCTCAACGGCGAGCTTCACCACGAGCGAGTGCTCGCCGAGCGAGAGATGCGCGAGCTGCTCGTCGCCGAGGTATTCGACGACCTCGATGGCCGCCTCGAAGGCGATCTCCCCCTCTTCCGCCTCGCCGAGCCGGACGTGCTCCGGCCGGAAGCCGGCGAGATGCCTCTCGCCGCGGATACCGATCGCGGGTGCGGGGAGGACGTTCATCGCAGGCGATCCGATGAAGCGCGCCACGAAGACGTTGGCGGGACGCGTGTACACCTCCTCGGGCGTCCCGATCTGCTGCAGGACACCCTTCTTCATCACGGCGATCCGGTCGCCCATGGTCATCGCCTCGACCTGATCGTGCGTGACATAGATGGTGGTGGTACCAAGCTGTTTCTGAAGCCTCTGGATCTCGGCGCGGGTCTGCACGCGGAGCGCGGCGTCGAGGTTCGACAGTGGCTCGTCCATCAGGAAGACGTCCGGCTCTCGGACGATCGCCCGGCCCAGTGCGACACGCTGGCGCTGACCGCCGGAGAGCGACGCGGGCTTGCGCTCGAGGTGGTCCTCGAGATCGAGAGCTGCTGCAGCAGCGCGGATCCGACGTCCCACCTCGGACTTGCTCAGCCTGCGGAGCTTGAGGCCGAAGGCGAGATTCTGCGCGACGGTCATATGCGGATACAGGGCGTAGTTCTGGAAGACCATCGCGACGTCACGATCCTTCGCGGGGATCTCGTTGACGATCCGGTCGCCGATCTGGATCGTTCCCTCGCTGACCTCCTCGAGCCCGGCGACCATGCGAAGCGCAGAGGTCTTGCCGCAACCGGATGGGCCGACGAAGACCATGAACTCGCCCTCGCCGATCGCGAGCTCGAGCTCATCGACGGCGCAGGTCCCGTCGGGGTAGACCTTGGACACTCCGTCGAAGCGGATGGCAGCCACTGCGTTAGCCCTTGAGTGCTCCGCCGAGGCCCGAGCCCCGTAGGAACGTGCGCTGGAAGATGAGGAAGGCCACGATCGGGACAAGACAGGTGATGAACATCGCTGCGAGGAAGACGCCGAGCTCGGTCTGCGCCTGGATCGTGGGCAGCCGGACGGAGAGCGGCTGCTTGTCGGGGTCCGTCAGCACGAGGAGCGGCCAGAGGAAGTCCTTCCAGGAAGCGAGGATCGCGAACACCGACACGACTCCGAGGATCGGCTTCGACATCGGCAGAACGACGTACCAGAAGAGGCGAAACGGCCCGGCTCCGTCGATCTTGGCGGCCTCGAAGATCTCGCGGGGCAGATTGTCGAAGAAGCGTTTGACGAGGACGACGTTGAACGCGCTCGCGCCGGCGGGAAGCCAGATCGCCCAGTAGCTGTCGATGAACGTGTGGTGGACGAGGGGCGGGTGCACGATCTCGATGTAGAGCGGAACCAGCAGGACGACCGCGGGGACGAAGAGCGTGATCAGCAGCAACCAGTAGATGACGTTCGCGTACCGGGGGCGGAGCACGGAGAGCGCGAATCCTCCTGTGGTCGCGACCACGATCTGGACAAGCCAGGATCCGAGGGCCAGGATGACCGAGTTCCAGAAGTACCGGCCGACGTCGACTTCCGACCAGGCATTGCTGAGATTGCTCCACGCGACGCCGTGAGGGAAGAACCCCATCGGGTGGGAGATGATGTCGTTGGTCGGCGTGATCGAAGCCTTGGCGAGCCAGAGAATCGGCCCGAGCCCGATCACGATCAGTGCGACGAGCAGGAGTCTCTGGGCACCGCCGAGGCCGAAGCGGACCGTGGGGCGGCGCCAGTCGGCGCGCGAGATCAGCGCCTCTCTCGGCGGCTGTGCCTTGCGGCGAGTCAACGCGTGCTCCAGCCCCGCGTCAGGCGGAGATACACGAGGGAGAACAAGGCGAGGAAGGCCGCGAGCATGAGACTCAACGCCGTTGCCTCTCCGTAGTTGCCGCCGAGCGAGTTGCCGAATGCGTAGTCGTAGATCAGGAGCAGCACCGTGAGCGTCGAGTTGGCTGGTCCGCCCGAGGTGAAGAGGTACGGCTCGAGAAAGACCTGAGCTGTCGCGATGATCTGGAGGATCATCGTGAGCAGGAGCACGCCGCGCAGCTGTGGGAGGGTGATGTGCCAGACCTTGCGCCAGAGACCCGCGCCGTCGACCGCCGCGGCCTCGTAGAGATCGGTGTCCACCGCCACGAGCGCCGCGAGGTAGATGATCACCGTGGCGCCGGCGTTGGCCCAGGTCGACTCGAGGACGAGCGACGGCATGGCGGTGCCCGGCGACTGGAGCCACGGGTACGGGCCCAGGCCCATCCAGCCGAAGATCGTGTTGAAGACGCCGTTCGAGCTGGCGTCGTAGAACGTCTTCCACAGGAGGACCGCCACCACCGGGGGAATGACGACAGGCAGGTAGGCGAGCGCGCTGTACAGCCCTCGGCGCCGTCGGGTCTCGCTCATCAGCACGGCTACCGCGAGGGGGAGTGGGTAGCCGAAGAGGAGCGCGAGCGCGGCGAAGTAGAGCGTGTTCTTGACCGCGATCGGAAGCAGCGGATCCGCGAGGACGGCCCTGAAGTTGTCGAGCCCGACCCAGGTTGCAGGCTGGACGAGGTTCGTGTGCTGCAGCGACATGATCACCGTGCGGACGATCGGATACCACGAGAAGGCACCGAAGACGGCGAGTGTCGGCAGGAGAAAGAGGACCGTTGTCGCGCCGCCCCCGCGCACCCACGTGAGAGGGGTGCGGCGGCTCCGGTGCTTCGACTTCGTACTCGAGTGCTTCATCACAAGCGCAGGCTCGCGCCCAGCGCCTGTTGCGTCAATCGCTGGCACGGGCGGCCGGGAGACCGCTGACTCGGCTCCCGGCCGCCCTGCCAAGAGCTAGGCGCCCTGTGAGATCGCGGTTTGAGCCTCACTGTTCGCTGCCTTCAGCAGGCTCTCGATGTCGGCGTTCTGGTTCGTCAGCACCGCCTCCACCACCGCGTCGAGTGAGTGGTACACGCTCTGGGTCGACGCCTCCGGCTCGGGAACGAGGCTCTGGGCGAAGATGCCCGTCGTGAACGGCTTCATCTGCCCGAGCGGCACGTTGATGTAAGGCTTGATCCACGTGTTGGCGAGGTCGTACTGCGCCTTGTTGAAGACGGGGAGCGCCGGAACGCCGACGGGCTGCTTTCCCGCCACGAGCGTCTTCGCGTTGCGGATGGCCTGTGCCTTGGCGACCAGGGGCTGCTCGTAGTAGAAGTCGATCCACTTCATGGCGGCGGCCTTCGTGGCCGTGTTGGCGTCGGGCCGAACCGCGACCAGGGTGCCGCCCCCGAGGACGCCGGCGGTCTTGTTCTTCGCAAGCGGAATCGGGGCGAGCCCATAGATCTTCGGGTTGATCTCGCTCGCCTGGACGAGGTTCGTGTAGACGTCGGAGCCGCTCACGTACATCCCGACCTGCCCGGCAGCGAAGGCCTGGTTGATGTCGCTCCAGCCATAGTCGAAGTTGGAGCCCATCGAGTTGTCCGTCCACCGCATCTTCTTCAGCAGGTTGAGCGCCGTGACGGTCTGCGGGTTGTCGAGCGTGGTCTTCGCGCTCGTGCCGGTGCCGGTCTCCATCCGCCCGCCGAGTGCGTAGACGAGCGTGGTGAGGATCCAGCCGGCGGTGTTGTCGTCCTTGCCCATCTCGGCGTACCCGGCCTTGCCGGTCTTGTCGGCGATCTGCTTGGCGTCCGTCTCGACCTGTGCCCAGGTGGTCGGGGGCTTGTTCGGATCGAGCCCGGCCTGCTGAAAGAGCTGCCGGTTGTAGTGGAGTGCCTGCGCGTACGCGCCTTTCGGGAGCGCGACGACCTGCCCCTTCGACGTCGTTCCTTCGGCGATCACCGCCGGGTTGTACTTCGAGAAGTACGGCAGTGCTTTCGCCTGAGCCGTCAGGTCGGCCAGCTGGCCGTTCTCACCGAGCGTGCGGGCGTCGGTGAACGGGACCTCGAATACCGTCGGCAGGGTCCCCGCGGCAAGCTTCGCCGCGAACGTCGGCCCCGTCCACTGGTACTCGACGGGGTTGACCTTGATCGACGGGTTCGCCTTCTCGAATTCGGCGACCTGTGCGTTGAACTGCGCGATCGCCGCCTTGGTGCTCCCAGGGATCAGCGATGCGACACTGATATCGACCGTCTGCGACGCACTCTTCCTTGCGTTCTTCGCCGCCGCGCTCGAGATCGCCGAGACGGCCAGCACGGCGGCCACGGCGACGATCACGGCTGTCCGAGTGGACTTCAGCGTCCTTCTTCCGTTGGACTTCATCGTCCTTTCCTTTCTCTGACCTATCCGTTGGCGTGATTCGACCGGGGGTCTCACACTCCGGCCGGCGGAGCCTTATCCCCTGCCGGGCGGAGCCAGACCGTTGTGTCCTTCGGGAGCACACCTCCTTCGAGTTCGTCGCTGCTGATGAGGACGTCGGCCCCGGCCGGAAGTTCCAGCGGGTCGTGACCGAAGTTGACGAGGCAGGCAAAGGCGTCTCCGCGCGCGAACGCGAGCACGGTCGCCCGTTCTGGCAGCCAGCGAAGCGCCGTCGCGCTCCCCCACGGCCTTCCGCGGCGAAGCTCGAGCCCGGCGCGGTACAGGTTCAGCATCGACCCTGCCTCATCGCTCTGGCGTTCGACGGTGAGCCGGGCCCAGTCGTCGGGCTGATCGAGCCATGGGTCGGCGGCACCCTCTCGGCTGAAGCCGAACGGGGGCCGTGTCCCGGCCCAAGGCAGCGGCACCCGGCAGCCGTCACGGCCGGGGTCCACGCCGCCCGACCGGAGCCACATCGGGTCGTGACGGCGGTGCGAGGGAATGTCCTCGACCTCGGGAAGGCCGAGCTCCTCCCCCTGGTAGACGTACAGCGAGCCGGGCAGAGCCATCGCGAGAAGTGCCGCGGCCCTGGCCCGTCGGGTGCCGCGCTCGAGATCGGTGGGCGTCCCAGCTCGACGCGACTCGAAGGCAAAGGACGTATCTGCGCGGCCGTACCGGGTGACCGGGCGCGTCACGTCGTGGTTCGAGAGGACCCATGTTGCGGGCGCCTCGACCGGTTCGTGGACCGCCAGCGCCGTCTCGATCGACGTGCGCATCGACCCGGCCTCCCACGGGCAGGCCAGAAAGTCGAAGTTGAAGGCCGTGTGGAGCTCGTCCGGGCGGAGGTACCGGGCGAGCCGCTCGGCGTCGGCCAGCCAGATCTCGCCGACGAGCATCCGAGGCTCGGAGTAACCGTCGGCGATCGCGCGCCAGCGGCGGTAGATGTCGTGGAGCTCATCGCGATCGGTGAACGGATGCTCGCCCCGCTCGGCCTTGGGGCTCTCTTCGCTCAGGTGAGGGTCCTTGACGAGGAGTGCCGCTGAATCGATTCGGACCCCGGCGACGCCGCGGTCGAACCAGAACCGGAGGATGTCCTCGTGCTCGGCCCAGACCTCCGGGTGCGTCCAGTTCAGGTCCGGCTGTTCGGGGGCGAAGAGATGGAGGTACCACTCGCCTGCTGCTCCATCGGGAGTTGCCGTCCGCGTCCAGGCGGAGCCTCCGAAGATGGACTGCCATCCGTTCGGCGGCAGCTCTCCGGTCTCGCCCCGGCCGGGGCGAAACCAGAAGCGCTCCCGCGCAGATGACCCCGACGCCGAGTCGATTGCCTCGCGAAACCACGGATGCTCGTTGGAGACGTGGTTCGGGACGATGTCGACGATGGTTCGAATGCCGAGCTCCCGCGCCTCGGCGATCAATGCCTCGGCTTCCTCGAGCGTTCCGAAGGCCGGGTCGATCGCTCGGTAATCCGCGATGTCATAACCGGTGTCCGCCAGCGGCGACGGATACCAGGGGTTGAACCAAAGGGCGTCGATTCCGAGCCTGCTCAGGTACGGGAGCCGGGCCCGAACGCCGGCGAGGTCACCCACTCCGTCACCGCTCGCGTCCGCGAAGCTGCGGACGTACACCTGGTAGACGACTGCGTCTCGCCACCACGGCTCCTCGCGATCGGGGTCGTGCTCGAGAGCAACGGTCCTCGGTTCGGGCTCCGAGGAGGTTCTCGGGATCGATCCAGCGTGCGTCACGGGGCGGAGCTTCTCATATCCGACAATCGAATGCAAGATCAGGACAAATCTCCGCATATTTCAGAGATCCGCTTGCGGATGGGGACGCTCCTGCCTGCCGGCGTCGTGCGAACGGCGGCTGCGGATCGTTCCGGTTACCGGCTGGAGGGGGCGTTCGCGGTGGAGCCGCGCGCGACCATCTCCGGCTCGAAGAAGAGCTCGTCGGCCGAGATCGCCGCCCCCTCGATCTGCCCGACGAGCATCTCGACGGCCGCGCGCCCGATCGCCTCGATCGGTTGGCGGACCGTCGTGAGTGGCGGATCGATGCAGCTCATGAAGACGGAGTCGTCGTAGCCGACGATCGAGAGGTCGGCCGGGACTGAAAGCTCCGCGCGTCGGGCTGCCCTGATCGCCCCGAGGGCGAGCGGATCGCTGGCGCACACGATGCCCGTCACTCCGCGCTCGATCAGGCGAGTCGCTGCAGCGTGGCCGCCCTCGATCGAGAACCTGGTCCGCTCGACGAGCTCGCCCGGCAGTTCGGATCCGTTCCCCTGCGAGACCGCGCGTTCGAACGCCGCGAGCTTGCGTGCCGAGGGGACGTGGTCCGGCGGGCCGAGTATGAGCCCGATCCGTCGATGACCGAGGTTGGCGAGGTGGGAGTAGGCCTGCTCCATCGCGACGGCGTCGTCGGTCGAGACGCGCGGGAAGTCGAGGTGCTCGGCGGCTGCGTTCACGAGGACGACCGGCAGGCGAAGTCGTAGCAGGCGGGCGTAATGCTCGTGCGGAGCGTCCGCCTCGGCGTACTGCCCGCCGGCGAAGACCATGCCTGCGACCTGGCGGTCGAGGAGCATCTCGACGTATTCGGCCTCGGACATGCTTCCTGTTCGCGTGCAGAGCACGGCATTGAAGCCGCGCTGGGCGAGGCCGCCGGCGACGACCTCGGCGAGCGCCGGGAAGATCGGATTCTGGAGCTCGGGCACGACGAGCCCGACCATCCTCACACGTCGAATGCGGAGATGAGTCGGTCGCTCGTAGCCGATCACGTCGAGCGCGGTCAGAACCGCCGCTCGAGTCGTGTCGGAGATCCCGGGTTTTCCGTTGAGAACCCGGCTCACGGTCGCCTCGCTCACACCCGCCTGCTTCGCGACATCTGAAAGCTTGCGCATCGTCCTGCAATTATACGACAAGCTCTTGCAAAAGTCCGCGCTCGGCGCTCGACCAACGCCAACGAGCTCGATTCCGCAGCGATCATGCTCGCATCGCGGAGCCGGAGGACTCCCCTCGGTGCCCACGTCTCGACGGTGCCACGTGGACGCGTCCGCGCCTCCTTCACCATGCGTGCGGCGTAGAGGGCGGGGGAGCGGTCGACGGGATGATCCCGGCCCCGAGGCTGTCGTTGATCTCGCGGAACAGACCGGGAATGCCCGCGTGGATGACCACGTCGAGCGTCGTGGTCGGCTCGTCGTCGGCGGGGGCCATCGGTCCTCATTCCTCAGCGGCGACGATCAGCGGCCCGGTAACGGTGCAAGTGGGCGGCAGCCTCGTCGTGCAGGAGGCGACGATCAGCGGCCCCCTGAGCGCTTCCGGCGCGGCGACGATCCGGATCGGGAACGTCCAGCCGTGGAACGTGGTCATGAAAGATCGGGGGCGTAACCTCGCAGGAGCCCGTTCCCGGCGCCCCTGCCCGCGTTCGGGGCGACACGGAGGCGTCGTCGCCCTTGGGCTGCGAGGCCGCCCGGGTGTCGCGGCC
>CAWILJ010000005.1:0-370705 GCA_963836925.1 uncultured Actinomycetes bacterium | reverse complement strand
GCTCTATCCTTCGCCTCTCGGAGTCGACGAGGTGCTCGAGCTCGTCGGCATCGCCGATATCTCCCGCCGGAAGACGCAGAAGCTCTCGGGCGGGCAGACGCAGCGCGTCCGCTTCGCCGTCGCGCTCGTGTCCAACCCCGACCTGCTCGTGCTCGACGAGCCGACGGTCGCGATGGACGTCGAAGGGCGCCACGGCTTCTGGTCCGCCATGCGCAGCATCGCAGCCGACGGGAAGACCGTGCTCTTCGCGACCCACTATCTCGAGGAGGCCGACGCTTACGCCGACCGGGTCGTCCTGATGGCCAACGGGGTCGTCGTCGCCGACGGAGCGCCGACCGAGATCAAGGCGATGGTCGGCAACCGCACGATCCGTGCGACGCTGCCCGCTGCGCCGCTCGAGGAGCTCGAACGCCTGCCGGGAGTCACGCGCGCGGAGAGGCGTGGCGAGGCCGTGGTGCTCGTCTGCGGCGACTCCGACGCGGCGATTCGCGGGCTCGTCGCCGCCTACCCGGACGCCAGGGACATCGAGATCGCCGGGGCCGGCCTGGAACAGGCCTTCCTCGAGCTCACCGGGGGTGACGGGCCATGAGTCGCGACTACCTGCTCTTCGAGCTCAAGCGCACCTTCCGGAACCGCCGGTTCTTCATCTTCTCGCTCGGCTTCCCACTCGTCCTGTACTTCCTGATCGCCGCGCCGAACCGCAACGAGACGAACCTGGGCAACTCGGGCCTGTCGGCGCCGCTCTACTTCATGGTCGGGCTCGCCGCCTTCGGGACGATGAACGCGATGCTCGGGGCGGGCGCGCGAATCTCGGGCGAGCGCGCCGTGGGGTGGAACCGCCAGCTGCGGATCACGCCGCTGACCACGCGGACGTACTTCCGGGCCAAGGTGGCGACCGGTTATGTGATGTCTGCCCTCACCCTCGCAGCGCTGTACATCTCCGGCGTGATCCTCGGCGTGAGCATGACCGGGAACGAGTGGGTGCGGATGACGGCGTTGATCCTCGTCGGCCTGCTGCCGTTCGCCGCGCTCGGGATCGTGTTCGGCCACCTGCTCACACCCGACTCGATCGGCCCCGTGATGGGCGGGACGACCGCCCTCCTGGCGTTCCTCGGCGGCACCTGGTTCCCGCTCTCGGGTGCGGTGATGACGCACGTCGGCGAGTCGCTCCCGTCGTACTGGCTCGTCCAGGCCGGGCATGTCGGCCTCGGCGGCAACGGATGGACGAGGACGGGCTGGCTCGTGATGATCGCCTGGACGGTCGCCACCGTCGCCGTCGCCCGCTGGGCCTACCGGCGCGACACGAAGCGGGTCTAGCCGGCGAGAGCGGTCTCGAGCGCGGGCTCGAGCCACGCGACGGCCTCGGCGAGCGCTTTCGCATCGGCGGACTTGAGCACGACCTCGACCTCGGGACCGGAGGCCTCGAAGCGCGGGTAGGACCCGATCGCCACGGTCGGCCAGCGCGTCGTCGCGCTCGCGAGCAGGTGGACGATGTCGCTCTCGCGGGTCCCGACCAGGCGGCGCCACGACGCGATCGGCTCCTTGCCCCGGAGCTCGCCGGCGTACGCGTCGAACATCGCCTCCATCTCTGCGGGCAGCCCGGGCAGCACCCACACGTTCTCGATCGCGAATCCCGGCGCGCCTCCCTTCGGGTTCCGCAGCGGACGGCTCCCGGCGGGCAGCTGCGCCCAGCGAGCGGCGTAGTCGGGGCTCCGCCAGTAGCGCTTGCGCAGCTCGTCGGCGAGCTCGGGCACCTCGACCTGGCCGACCCCGAAGGCCGACGCGATCGCCTCGCGCGTGAGGTCGTCGGGCGTGCCCCCGAGGCCGCCGGTGACGATCAGGTGATCGACTCGCGCACGCTCGCGGTTGACGAACGAGGCCACCGTCTCGATGTGGTCCGGGACGGCGGCGGCCAGCACGACGTGCACCCCGAGCGATTCGAGCCTCTTGCCGAGCCACGACGCGTTCGTGTTGACGACGTCGCCGGAGACGATCTCGTTGCCGATGGTGAGCACGGCCGCGACCACGAGTCTGAGTATGCCGGGTTCGGTATCCTCGCCTCGCCGGGCACATATCCCCGGCCGGTGGGGCCGCAGCGAAACCGGTGCGAATCCGGCGCTGTCCCGCAACTGCGATGCCCTTCTCGAAGGGACGAGCCAGGTCGCCTGCCCCCTGCCGACGAACTCAGCCCTCGGAGGAAGGGCGGTTCGCGCGGCACCGCCGCCGGGCCACCTCCCTCCGCTACACGCGGAGGTCTTCTCATGAAGTCAGTCAGGTTCGCCGGGGCAGCCGCCTTGGCGGTGCTCGTCCTCGTTGCGCCCGCCGCAGCCCGCCACGCCGCGACACCGCAGCGCATCGTCTCGCTGTCACCGACCGCGACCGAGGACCTCTTCGCGATCGGCGCCGGCAAGCAGGTGATCGCGGTCGACGACCAGTCGAACTACCCGGCGACCGCGCCGAGGACGAAGCTCTCCGGCTACACGCCGAACGCCGAGGCTATCGCGGCGTACAAGCCGGACCTCGTGGTCGTGTCGTTCGACGGGAACCACATCGTCGAGGCGCTCGGCAAGCTGAAGATCCCTGTGCTCGTGCAGCCGACCGCAGCGACGCTCGGCGACGCATACGGTCAGATCCTCGCCCTCGGCAAGGCCACGGGGCACGGGCCCAAAGCGACGGCCGTCGTCGCCGGGATGAAGAAGAAGATCGCCGCGATCGTCGCGTCGGTGCCACACGCCAAGCCGCCGCTCACCGTCTATCACGAGCTCGAGCCCGACCTGTACTCCGTCACCTCGAAGACGTTCATCGGCCGGATCTACACGATGCTCGGGCTCAAGGACATCGCCGACGCGGCGGACAAGACCGGCTCGGGATACCCGAAGCTCTCGAACGAGTACATCATCGAGGCCGACCCGAAGCTGATCGTGCTGGCCGACACCCTGTGCTGCGGGCAGACGGCCGCGAAGCTCGACGCGCGGCCCGGCTGGAAGACGATCGCCGCCGTCACCGACGGCGGTGTCGTCCCGGTGAGCGACGACATCGCCTCGCGCTGGGGCCCGCGGATCGTCGACTTCGTCCAGTCGATCGCGAACAAGGTGAAAGACCGCTCGAAGTGAGCAGCGTGGCGCGCCCGGTCGGGGAGGGGGACGCCGTGCGGGTCCCCTCTCCCCCGCGCGCGCTCGTCCCGATCCTCGGCGCGACGCTGCTCCTCGTCGTGGCGGTGCTCGTGGGCCTCTTCGTCGGGCCCGCCGGGATCGGCGCGGGCGCAATCGTCCGGAATGCGCTCTCCCACGTACCGCTGCTCGGCGTCCACTCGAACATGTCCGCGACCGATTCGGCGATCCTCTGGCAGCTACGGGCGCCGCGCGTCGTGCTCGGGCTCCTCGTCGGCGGGATGCTGGCGCTCGCGGGCGGCTCCTACCAGGGCGTCTTCCGGAACCCCCTCGTCGACCCGTACCTGCTCGGTGTCGCCGCCGGCGCGGGTCTCGGGGCCACGATCGTGATCGCCTACGCGAGTCGCGCCGCCGACTCCTACGACCTCCTGCCGCTTGCAGCGTTCGCGGGCGCAGCGATGGGCGTAACGCTCGCCTACGCCCTGGGCGCCTCCGCCGCGACCGCCGGCAACCCCGCCGCGCTGGTGCTCGCCGGTGTGACGGTCGTGTCCTTCCTCACCGCCGTCCAGACCTTCATCCAGCAGCAGCACGCCCAGACGCTCCAGCAGGTCTACAGCTGGATCCTCGGCAGCGTGGACACGGCCGGATGGCACGACGTGCTGCTCGCGCTGCCCTACGTCGCGATCGCGTCGGTCGTGCTCTTGCTTCACCGCCGCGTGCTCGACGTGCTCGCGGTCGGAGACGACGAGGCCGCGACGCTCGGCGTGAACGTGCGTCGCGTGCGGGTCACGATCGTCGTCTTCGCCACGATCGGCACCGCCGCGGTCGTCGCGGTCAGCGGCCTGATCGGGTTCGTCGGGATCATCGTGGCCCACTTCGTCCGGCTCGCCGTCGGGTCGAGCTACCGCATCGTGCTGCCGCTCTCGCTGATCCTCGGTGCGGCGTTCCTCGTCCTCTGCGACGTGATCGCGCGGACCGTGATCTCACCCGGCGAGCTCCCGATCGGGGTCGTGACCGCGTTCTTCGGTGCGCCGTTCTTCGCCGTCGTCCTCCGCACGAGCAGGACGTTCCGGTGACGGCCGTCGTCCTCGACTCGCTCACGGTCGACCTCGGCCGGTCGCGGATCCTCGACGGGGTCGACGCCGAGGTCGCCCCGGGCGAATGGGTGGCGCTGATCGGGCCGAACGGTGCCGGGAAGAGCACGCTGCTGCGCTCGATCGCCGGGCTCGTGCCGTACTCGGGCTCGATCCGGCTCGACGGCGACGAGGCGGCTGGGCTGGCGCGGCGAGAGACGGCGCGGCGGCTCGCGTTCGTGCCCCAGACGCCGCTTCTGCCTCCCGGGATGCGGGTCGGGGACTACGTCCTCCTCGGCCGCACCGCGTATGTCGGGCCGTTCGGCGCCGAGACCGGAAGCGACCTCGAGGCCGCAGGCCGCGCGCTCGGTCGCCTCGATCTGGGGGAGCTCGTCGGTCGGAGGCTTCAGACCCTGAGCGGCGGAGAGCAGCAGCGGGCCGTGCTGTGCCGCGCACTCGCCCAGGAGGCGCCGCTCCTCCTGCTCGACGAGCCGACGACCTCGCTCGACATCGGGCGCCAGCAGCAGGCCCTCGAGCTCGTCGCGGCCCTGCGCGAGCACGGCGACCTCACGGTCCTCTGCGCGATGCACGACATCACGCTCGCGGCCCAGTACGCCGACCGGCTGGTCGTCCTGTCCGGCGGCGAGGTGGTCGCCGCCGGCCCGCCGGCCCAGATCGCGAGCGCCGAGCTGATCGCCGAGCACTATGGCGCGCGGGTGCGAGTCGTCGGCGAGGGCGAGTCGCTCGCCGTCGTGCCGGTTCGCCCGCAGTAGCATCGCGGTATGGCGGCTGTCGCAATCGAGCTCGACGGGGTCCTCGGCGACACGAGGCCGCTGTACGACGCCTGGCTCGCCGACGTCTCCCGGCGCGCCCACGTCGACCCGGACCGGCTCGAGGACGAGCTTCCGAACTGGCGCGTGCTGCTCGAGCGCTTCGCCGAGGACCACGCACCCGTCTATCTGCGTCCGAGCGCGCCCGCGTCGGCGGCGCTGCGACGCCTCCAGGCCGAAGGGGTGCGCATCGGCGTCTTCACCTCCGCGCCGGTCGAGCTCGCCCGGGTCGCGGTCGCCCACCTCGGGGCTGCCCGCCGCATCGAGGCGCTCGAGGCCGGGCCCGGCGCGCGCGAGCGGCTGCTGGAACGACTCGGGCCGGGGACGCGCGAGGCCCGCTCTCTGGCAGACTTGCAGCCTTGAGCGAGGGTCACGAGCTCAGCGATCGCCAGCTCGAGGCGGTACTCGAACGGCTCGACCGGATCGCCACCGAGCTGGCGCGTCTCAACCGGCGCCAGGAGAGCCGCGAGGACCTCGCCGTGATTGCGCACGAGCTCCGCAACCTGAACGAGTCGCTCCAGGCGATGGCGTATGCCGCTCTCGGCCAGTCGGGCCCGCAGGTCCGCCGGCGCCGGGCCGGCTAGGGACGGTAGATGTCCAGCACCCCGGTCGTGAGGTGCTGGTTCGCGTCGCCCTCGGCGGCGGCGATGCGCCCGTCCACCACGATGGGTGCCTGCCAGTGCGCGTCGCCGATCGGAAGGTCACCGACCGCCGCGCCCGTGCCCGGCGCATACACGTGGATGCCGCCGCTCGACTGCACGTAGAGAAGGCCGCCCGCGACGACCGGGGTCGTCCCCGCGTTGCCGTTCGACCAGGCCTCCTGGAGCTTGCCGTCCTGAAGCCGCCAGGCGGCGGTCCCGGCGGAGGTCGTGAGGAAGGTCCAGGTGCCGTTCCAGACCGCCGGCGCCGAGAAGAGGTCCGTGGGGCCGGGGACCGGCACCGTTTGCAGCTCGCCGCCGGTCGCGGGGCTCGGCCCGGCGAGCTGCGAGAGCCGGAGCAGCCGCAGCACACCGTCCTTGCCTCCCTGGACGAGGTACCCGCCGGCAAGGAGGGCCGGCGCGGTCGAGCCGAGGTCGAGGTCCTGGTCGTTCAGCTGCTGGTAGTTGGAAGGCGTCCAGTGCTTCAGGAGCCGTCTCGCGTCGGGCGAGAGGACGAGTACGCTGTCGCCCCAGTCCGTCTTGCCGTCGAAGGGCGCGTTGCCGGTGGCGACGAGGATGTCGCCGGTCGCCGGGTCGACCGAAGGCGCGTTGCGCCCCCAGATCGCGGAGTCGCTCGCGTCGCACGAGGACGGCTGGATCACCTCGTGGCGATCCGAGCAGAGGGAGTTCCAGACCGCGACGATCCGCCCGTTCGACGGCCGCATGGTGACGACGTGGCCCTGGTAGGGCGGCGCGTCGCCGATGTAGCCGCCGGTCGCCGCGATCACGAGCCCGTTCGCGAAGTCGAGCGGCGCCGCGAGCTTCTCGTGGGTCGGGTCGCGGGTGATCGAGGTCGACCAGAGCACCTTGCCGCTCGCGACCGAGAGCTTGCGGATGCGGCCGTCGGGAGCACCGGCGTAGATCGCGTCCCTGCCCGGATCGGCGACGGGCGTCATGGTGATGATCTGGGCCGACCCGGCGAAGCTCGAGTAGCCGGGCGGCGTGAACCGCCAGAGGATGCGGCCGTTCGCGGCGGCGATCGCCAGCGTGATCCCATAAGTGGTGGTGACGAAGAAGACGTCGCGGGCCTTGCCCGCCACCCTCACGTCGTGGAGGTAGATCGGCATCGAGTCGACCGTGCCGGGAAGCGTCACCTGCTGGCGGCGCAGGCGGCCGATGTTCTTCCTCGTGATCCCGGTGACTGCCGGCCCGCTGTAGGAGCGCGCCGGCGAGAAGCCGGCCATCGGCCAGTCGGTCCCGCCGGTTCCCGCCCCGCCGGCTGTCGCCGACACGGCGAGGGCCGCGGCGACGAGGGCGGCGACGGCGAGTCTCACGACTGCCGGACGAGGACCTTACGCAGCTCGTCTTCCTTGCCAGGCTCGAGGATCGCGAGCACCGAGTCGCCCGGCTCGAGCTGCATCGAGTCGTCAGGAGCCTCCGCCTTCCCGTGACGCACGATCGAGATGACGCGCGATCCTTCGGGAAGCCTGACGTCGCGAATCGACTTGCCGGCGCAGGCGGCGTCCGGGTCGATCAGGATCTCGACGATCTCGAGGTTCTCCTTGCGGAGCTCGAGCAGGTGGATCAGGCCGTGCTCGGGAACCTCGTGCTCGATGAGGCCCATGATCGACGCGGTCGCCGACACGGTCGGGGTGATCCCGAGCAGATCGAAGTACGGCTGGTTGCGCGGGTCGTTGACGCGCGCGATCGTGGTTTCGACGCCGTAGAGGTCGCGGGCGAGCTGGCAGATCACGATGTTGTCCTCGTCGTCCCCGGTGACGGCGACGACGACGTCGGGCGGCCGCTTGATGCCGGCCCGCTCGAGGACGAACAGCTCGGTGGCGTCGCCCCGGAGCACCTGGTGCTCGAACTCGGCCTCGAGCGCGTTGAACCGCGGCGGGCGCTGCTCGATGAGCGTCACCTCGTGGCCGTCGCGGATCAGCGCCCGCCCGAGGTTGGAACCGACCTTGCCGCCTCCTGCGATGAGCAGGTACATATCAGGCGAGGGCCCCTTCGACGGCGCGGACAGCCGTCGTCAGGGTCTCGATCGCGCTCTGCGTCGGGCAGACGACGTCGAGGCCGCGGGTCTTGAAGAAGTCTGCACGGCCCGGGTCGAGGATCCTCACGATCACCGAGCGGACGCCGAAGCGCTTCTGCGCCATCTGGCCGATGACGATGTTGGAGTTGTCGCCGTCGGTGGTGACGACGACGGCGTCGGCGTCCTCGATCCCCGCCGTGCGCAGGAGCTGGATGTCCATCCCGTGGCCGACGTGGAACTCACCGGTCCAGTCGTCGCCGAGACGCCCGAGGGCGTCCTCGTTCTCGTCGATCACGCTCACGTCCCACCCGGCGGCCCGCAGTTGCAGGGAGACAGCGCTACCGACGCGGCCGCATCCGACGACCAGCACCTTCACTGTGCGCCAGCGTAGCCGAGCAGGGCGTCGTGCAGCGGCGGTGTCGGGCACCACTCACCCCAGGGCGAGCTCCTCGTCGAGCACCCGCTGCGGGAACGCGACGACGATCACCTCACAAGGAGCGTGGCGCAGGACGAAGTCGACGGTCGGAGAGAAGAAGCGCGACTGACGGCGCCAGCGGGGCGACGAGCCGAGCACGATCAGGTCGGCATTGGTCTCGCGTGCTCGCTCGACGATCGCCTTGCCGATCGCCCGGGCACGAACCGTCGCCGTCTTCACGTCGACATCGTGGTCGGCGCCGAGCGCACGAGCCTCTTCGAGCGACGCGGAGGCGCGCGCCTCGGCGTCGGGCATCGGCGCGTCGAGCGAGAGGTGCAGCGGAACGAGCACGACGAACAGCGCCTCCACGGTCGCCCTGTGCTCGGCGGCGAGCTTCACCGCAGTCGCCGCCATCTCCTCGCCGATGATCCCCAGCTTCATCGGGACGAGCACGCGCTTGAACCGAGGGACGTCGCCGAAACGGACCGTGTCGGGCGCGATCACGCGCTGCCTCAGGCCCTCCCCGTGCGAGCGGCGGACCACGACGAACACCACGATCCCGACGAGGAGCCAGGCAGGGCCGACGTACCGCGCGCCCGGATGGGTCACGACGCCGGCGACCCACACGGCGAAGGTGAGGATCGCGCCGGCGATCGCCGGGACCGGGATCTCCGTGCCCCGGATCGTGACGTTGAGCGGCGTGCGGTAGGGCCTCGGGAGGTCCGGCTCGGTGACGCGGAGCTTGATCACGGCGAGCTGGGTGGCGGTGAAGGCGAGAAGGACGCCGAACGAGAAGAGGCTCGCCAGGTAGGCGACGTCGTGGGAGATACGGCCGGAGATGATCACGATGGCGCTCGAGACGACGACGACGCTGACGATCGCGTAGGGCGAGACCAGCGTGCGCCGGTTGAGGCGCCCGAACGCGCGCGGCAGCTGTCCGTGCTCGCCGAGGGAGTAGGCGAGACGGCAGAAGCCCGAGATCGAGGTCGTCACGGAGGCGAGCAGGATCAGCACGCCGCTCGCGGCGACGAAGAAGCGGATCGCCTCTCCCAGCCCCGCGTTGGTCTGCGCCTTGATCGCCTCGGCGATGCCGACGAGCGGCGAGCGAAGCCACGTCGTCCCGAGCTCGGTGACCGGGCCCGGGTAGGCGGAGAGCCCGACGATCGCGATCGCGACGTAGGCGGTGACGACGGTCCCGATCGCGGCGAACAGCGAGCGCGGCAGGTCGACGCCGGGCCGGCGGGCTTCCTCGGCGAGGTTCGCGACCGTCTCGAGCCCCGTGAAGGCGAGCATCGCGAGCGGGATCGCGAACACGAGCGAGTGGACCGTCGGCGCGGTTCCGAGCGAGGTGCCGTGCGTGAACGAATGCGGGGACACGAGCAGCGCGAACCCAAATACGATGAGGACGAGCTGGGCGATGACGTCGAGCGCAGGGACGAGCACGCTGAGCGCGTAGAGCGACGGGCGGCGCGCAAGCCGGATGGAGCCCACGGCCACGATCACGCCCACGCCGACGACGACGTCCCACGGGTTGTGGTCGAGCGCCTCGACCTGGAACGCGCCCGCGAGGTAGTGGGGCACGAACAGCGCCGAGAGGGCGATCACGATCAGGTAGTCGAGGAAGAGCATCCAGCCGGTCATGAAGCCGAGGAAGTCGTTGGACGCGCGGCGGACGAAGGTGGCGGCTCCGCCGGTCTCCGGAAGGGCCGAGGTCGCCTCGGCGTAGGAGAGTGCGACGAGCAGGAAGAGGAGCCCGACGCCGAGCAGCACGACCGGCGTGAACCCGACGGCGTGGAGGGCGATGATCCCGAGCGCGAAGTAGATCGACGAGGCGATCTCGCCGTAGGCGACCGAGAACAGCGAGCGCGCGTCGAGCTCGCGGCGAAGGCCGGGCAGCTTCCGTGCCACTAGCCGCGCGCCTTCCGGGCGAGGTAGAAGCGCCCGGCGCCGAGCCCGAGGAACAGCAGCCCGAGGAGGATCCCGACCTGACCGCCGCCGGCCGCGAGCGTCCGCACGAGCAGCGCTACCCCGAGCGCCGCCATCACGAGCGACAGCACCTGCGTCATCGCGGCGTGGGCTCTCATGACTGCGGGACTGCGACGGGGGCCCGGTCGGTGCCCGCTGCCTCGGCCACCTATGCAGCCCTCTTCCCTGCCGCGACCATGACCCGGCAGGGCGCGTTCTTGAGGACGAAGTCGACGGTCTTGCCGAAGATCGCGCGGTGGCGCAGGCGGGGCGCGCCGAGGACGACGATCTCCGACTGACGGCGCTGCGCCTCCTCGACGATCGCGCGGCCCGCGTTCCGCGACTTCACGATGCGGTCGATCGTACGCACGCCGTATGCCGACGCGGCGAGGCGCGCCTCGTCGAGGAGCCGGTCGGCCTCGGCCTCCTCGAAGAGCATCTCCGTGCTCGTCGGCAGTTCGAGCGGCACGACCAGCACGCGCAGCGCGACGATCGTCGAGCCGCGCTCGGCCGCGAGGCGCGCCGCCAGGTCGATCGCCTCGTGCCCCTCCGGCCCGGAGACGACCGGGACCAGGATCGAGCGGTACTCGAGAGCGATCGCCGGGCCGAACTGCAGCGGTGCGAGCACCGTCTCCCGCATCGGGACCCCGAGGCGCCGACGGTAGAAGTAGTAGAAGACGAAGCCCGCCGCGAGCCAGCCGAGACCCGCATACCGCGTGGCCGGGTCCTGCGCGACGACGACGATCCACGCGAGCCCGGTGCCGATGCCGCCGAGCACCGCGAACAGCGGCCAGGTCACCTTCCCGAGCTTCAGGTTCGGCCTGACTCGATACAGCGCCTCGATCGGCGGCGGCCGGCGCCGCATCTGGATCACGGCCGCGTGCGCGATCGTGAAGGAAAGCATCGCCCCGAACGCGTACATCCGGCCGATGAAGTCGACGTTGCCGGGAAGCATGAACAGGATCGCGAAGAACCCGGCGAACACGAGCAGCGAGAGCCACGGCGTCTTGAACTTCGGGTGCAGGCGCCGGAACCGCTCCGGCAGCTGCCGGTGGATCGACATCGAGTACGTGATCCGCGACGCGCCGATCACGCCCGCGTTCGTGGCGATGAAGAGGATCGTCGCTGCGAGGACGCCGACGTAGATCTTCGCAGCAGACAGCACGGCGCCGTGTAGGCCGAGGTTCTCGACGATCCCCAGCACGGGGTCGTTCTCGAAGCCGCCCTGGTCGGGAGGCAGGCCGAGCTTCGTGACGTAGTCGCCGCTCGCGTCCTGGTACACCGGGAGCGCCGACAACGCGACGAACGGCAGCGTGAAGTAGATGGCGAACACGGCGATCGCGACGAGACGGATCGAGCCGGGAATCGTGCGCCTCGGGTCGCGGGCCTCCTCCGCAAGGTTCGAGACCGTCTCGATCCCGGTGTAGGCGATCATCGCGACCGGGACCGCGAGCGCGAACTCCGACCACGTCGGCGCGACGCCCCAGTGCACGTTCGCCCTCAGCACGTGAGGGTCGAAGATCAGGACGAACCCGAGGACGACCAGCGCGAGCTGAGTGGCGAAGTCGACGACGGCGAGCCCGACGTTGAGGGTCGCCGCCTCCTTGATCCCGACGATGTTGATCCCGACGAGCAGCACCACGACGAGGATCCCGACGACGAGGTCCCACGGGTTCGTCTTCAGCGGCGCCCAGAAGATCGAGAGGTAGTGCGGGACGAAGAACGCCGAGATGGCGACCGTGATGATGTAGTTGAGCATCTGCGCCCAGGCGGCTCCGAACGAGACGAGCTCGTTGAACGCGTGGCGCGCGAAGCTCGACGAGCCGCCCGCCTCGGGGAAGTTCACCGTCCCCTCGGCATAGGTCGCCGCGGTGCACGCGAAGATCACGCCCGAGACGATGAAGACGAGCGGCGTGAGCCCGAGGGCGATCGCGGCGGTGACGCCGAGCGCGTAGTAGATCGACGAGCCGACGTTGCCGTAGGCCGTCGCGAACAGCGCGGGTGTCCCCAGGACCCGCTCGAGTGAGTGTGACTGCCTACGCCTGGGCACGGGCGAGCGCCTCACGGTTTTCCCCCGTGAGCCCCCTTCCCCTCACGAGGCGCGATCGGTGCCGACGATCCACGGCTAGCCGGCAGGCTAATCGCGGCGCAGCGGAGGTGCCGGCAAAGCCGGCACCTCCGTCGAACCACGTCAACTCGAACCGCCGCTAGGTGTGTATGGAGACGACAAGCGGGATGATCAGGATCGCGACGATGTTCGTGATCTTGATCATCGGGTTGATCGCCGGGCCCGCCGTGTCCTTGTACGGGTCGCCGACGGTGTCTCCCGTGACCGCCGCGGCGTGGGCCTCGGAGCCCTTGCCGCCGTAGGCACCGTCCTCGATCGACTTCTTCGCGTTGTCCCAGGCGCCGCCGCCCGCGGTCATCGCGATCGCGAGGAAGAGCCCGGTCACGATCGTCCCGACGAGCAGGCCGCCGAGCATCCGGGCGTTGATCAGACCGACGATGATCGGGAACAGCACGGGGATCAGCGCCGGCAGGAGCATCGACTTGATCGCCGAGCCCGTGACGATGTCGATCGCGCGACCGTACTCGGGCCGCTCGGTGCCTTCCATGATCCCGGGATGCTCGCGGAACTGCCGCCGCACCTCCTGCACGACCTCGCCGCCGACGCGGCCGACCGCCTCCATCGCGAGCGAGGCGAAGAGGAACGGCATCAGCCCCCCGATGAAGAGCCCAGCGACGACCCACGGGTCGGAGAGGCTGAAGGTCGTCGAGAGCCCGTTTTCCTTGAGGCCGGTCGTGTAGGAGTCGAACAGCACGAGGGCGGCGAGTGCGGCGGAGCCGATCGCGTAGCCCTTCGTCACCGCCTTGGTCGTGTTACCGACCGCGTCGAGCGGATCGGTCACGCCGCGAACCGACTCGGGGAGGTCCGCCATCTCGGCGATCCCGCCCGCGTTGTCGGTGACGGGGCCGAAGGCGTCGAGCGCGACGATCAGCCCGGTCATCGAGAGCTGCGCCATGACCGCGACGCCGATGCCGTAGAGGCCGGCGAAATGGTTGGCGGTCAGGATGCCGGCCGCGATCACGACGACAGGCAGGGCCGTCGCCTGCATGCCGACGGCGAGCCCCTCGATGATGTTCGTGGCGTGGCCGGTCACCGACGCCTTCGCGATCCTCTTCACGGGATCCCAGCGGGTGCCCGTGTAGTACTCGGTGATCGCGACGAGCAGGAAGGTCACGACCAGGCCGATCAACGCCGAGATGTACAGGTCCTTGAAGCCGTAGGCGGCGCTCTCGAACGCCTTCGTGACCGGGATGAACCCGAGTGCCGAGAGGACGGTCGCAGCGAGCACGGCCTTGTAGAGCGCGCCGATGATCGCGTTCTCGCCCTTGCCGAGACGCGCGAAGAAGGTGCCGATCACCGAGGCCACCGCCGAGACGCCGCCGAGGGCGAGCGGATAGAGGTAGAGCCTGTCGGCCGGCAGCCCGAACTCGGTTCCGAGCAGCATGACCGCGACCGCCGTCACCGCGTACGTCTCGAACAGGTCGGCCGCCATGCCGGCGCAGTCGCCGACGTTGTCGCCGACGTTGTCGGCGATCACCGCAGCGTTGCGCGGGTCGTCCTCGGGGATGCCCGCCTCGATCTTGCCGACGAGGTCGGCGCCGACGTCGGCCGCTTTCGTGAAGATGCCGCCGCCAAGACGTGCGAAGACCGAGATGAGCGAGCCGCCGAACGCGAGCCCCACGAGGTCGTGGATCGCGGAAACCGGGGAGTTGTCGAGGCCGGCGGTGAGGAACCAGTAGTAGCCGGCGACGCCGCCGAGACCGAGGCCGACGACGAGGAGCCCCGTGACGGATCCCGCGCGAAAGGCGACCTTGAGCGCCGGGGCCACTCCGTCGCGAGCGGCCTCGGCCGTTCGCACGTTCGAGCGTACCGCGACGTTCATCCCGATGAAGCCGGCCGCGGCCGAGAGGATCGCACCGATCAGGAACCCGAATGCCGCGCCCCAGCCGAGCTTGTCGTACACCCCGAGCAGCACGAACGGCACGACCGCCACGGCGGCGATCGTCATGTACTGCCGCTTGAGGTAGGCCGAGGCGCCCTCCTGAACGGCACTCGCGATCTCGCGCATGCGCTCGTTGCCGGCAGGCTGCTTGAGAAGCCAGACGGTCAGCCAGAACCCGTACGCCACCGCGATCCCTGCGCCGACCAGGGCGACGAGCACGGCGTGATGCATGAACCAGTCCATATCCCTCCTGCTCCCTGAGAAAGTCGAACGCCGATGGAGTTCGGCGCGGGCGGGATTTTACTCGGCAGAAGCGACGGCGTCGGCGTAAGCGAGCTTCAGGTTCGTCAGGGCCTGCCCGAAATCGCGCCGGATGTCCTCGTCGACGTCGTCCGACAGCAGCGGAAGCAGGGCGTCGATGACGTCGATCGCCGCCTTCGCCTCCGGCAGATCCTTCGCGTCGAGCTTCCCGTAGGCCACCGACGCGAAGGTGGAGACCGTCGAGAGGATCAGCGGGGCGACCTTCGCCTGCCTGATCGTCTCGAGCATGTCCTCGACCGCGCCCGCGAGCTCCTCGGCCTCCTCCTCCGCGACCTCGCCGTCCTCGTGCTCGTCAGCCGATTCGCTCACCTGCGATCCCCTCCATTGCGTAGATCTGCTCCAGCGTCGCCCCATCTTGCCACCTCGCACGCTGGCGCTCCGCGGAGTTCGCCGTGGGGACGGAGAGGAACGGCGCCGCGCCGGTCTCCTCCGCCACCGGCATCACCCAGTCGATCAGCGCCTCGATCCTCGCCCGGGCCGGGACCGGCTCGCCGCGGTCGAAGTCGATCAGCTCGCCCGGAAGCCCCCAGCGGATGGCCCGCCAGAAGTTCTCCTCGAGCATCCGGTGGGGCAGGTCGGGCAGCCGTTCCCCCTCGTCGTGGGCCCGCGCGCAGCGCGCGGCGAGCGAGTAGGAGAGCGCCGCGAGGGACTGCGCCTCGGCGAGCTCGGGCTGCGCGTCGGCGATCCGGATCTCGACGGTGGGGTAGGCGAGATGCGGGCGGACGCTCCACCAGAGCTGGGTGTGCTCGGTGATCGAGCGGGTTCGGTACAGGAACGCGACGTAGTCCTCGAATCCCTGCCAGCCGTCGTAGACGTCCGGGATCCCGCAGCGGGGGAAGGTGCGGGTGAAGATCTGCGTGCGAGCCGAGTGGAGCCCGCTCTCGACCTCCTCGACGAATGGAGAGCTGGCCGACAGCGCGAGCAGCTCCGGCAGGAACCGGCGCATGGCGTTGTGGACGGCGACGGCGCGGTCGCCGCCGCGGATCCCGATGTGGACGTGGAGGCCGAAGGTGTTGTTGCGCCACACGACGTAGCGGAGGAGCTCGTCGTTCCGGCGGTAGTGCGGCGTGTCGATGATGCGCTGGTCCTTCCAGCTGCTCCACGGGTGCGTGCCGGTGGCACCGAGCGAGATCCCGAGCTCGCGCGTGATCGCCTGCAGCTGCGAGCGGCGCTCGGCCATCAGCGCGGCCGCCTCGGAGAAGTCGCCGCACTTGCCGGTGCGGACCTCGGCCTCCGAGGCGATCAGCTCGCCGACGAGGTGCGGCTCGAGCTCGGTGCCTGCCCCCGCGGCGTTGACCTCCTCGAAGCGGTTCACGAGCCCGAGCGACTCGGCGTCGAGCAGCGCGAACTCCTCTTCGACCGCGACGGTGAAGTCGGTGCCTGCCTCGAACGCCGCGCGGGCGGTGGCGAGTTGCTCCTCTGCGGAAAGGCGCTGTTCCTCGCCCATGAGGAGCGAAGGCTACGCGACCGGCGCGATCAGGCGCGCAGCGACGCCCGCCCACGACCAGCGGGCGACGACCGCCCGGCGCGCGGCTGCCCGGATCGCTGCACGGTCGGCGGCCGGGAGCACGATCAGCTCGGCGAGCCTGGCGCGAAGGTCGGCGACGTCGCCTGGGGCGAACGCGGCGAGATGACGGAGATGCGCCGGGTACTCCTCCTCGAGCCCCTCGGCGATCTCGGCGAGCCCGCTGTGGCGGGCGACCAGCGGCGGGCAGCCGCAGGCGGCGGCCTCGGCGGCGACCATGCCGAACGCCTCCGGGAAGATCGAGGGGACGACCGCGGCGTCCGCAAGCGGGAGCAGGTGCGCCAGGTGGCGGTGCTCGAACGGGCCGGTGAAGAGGACGCGACCGCGGGCCCGCCGCTCGAGCTCCACACGGAAGTCCCCGAACCCGACGACGACCGCGCGCGCGTCGAGCCCGTCGAGCGCCTCGAGCAGGAGCTGGACGCCCTTGTTCTCGATCAGCTTCCCGAAGTACACGACGGTCGGCACGTCGCCCGTGAGGAACGCCTCGAGACGCTCCGCGTTCCCCTCGTCGGGCAGCCTTTCGGCCTGGTTTCCTGGATTGGGCGGGTCGGCGCGGGCCTCGGTGAGCAGGTCGGCGAGCGCCTCGGGGCGGCGACGGGGGCGGAACGCGTCGACATCGACGCCCGGCGGCACCTCGTGGATGCGCTCCGTCGTGCCGGTCACCTCCTCGACGACGCGGCGGATGTGGGTCGAGCCGACGTAGACCGCCTCCGCGGCCGCGAGGCAGTCCCTCCCCCACCGCTCGAGCTCGGGCCGGCCGCGCATCGAGTACTCGAGCTCGGAGCCGTGCGCCTTGACCCGGAACGGCCCGCCGAGGCGCGTGCCGACCGCTCCGCCCATCAGGACGTGGTTCGCGAACACGAGGCCGGCGGGGCCGAGGTCGCGGAGGACGGCGGCGTTCGCCTCGACGTAGGCGGCCCGCTCGGCGGGGGTGAAGTCCTGGAGAAGCCGCGGCTCGAGCCCCTCGTACCGGTCGAGGACGAACACGGGCAGCAGGCCTCCCGGCAGGTCGGGCCGCACCACCTGCGCTCCTGCGAGGTCGTACTGCCCAGGGTCACGTTCCTGGCAGACGACGATGACCTCGTGCCCCGCCCGGCTCCACTCCCGCGCCAGCGCGCGGGTGTAGACATTCGACCCGGTCCCGCCGAGGAGATAACCGTGCCAGAGGTGAATCCGCACTAGGCCAGATGAAAATAGAGCGCGTGCAGCAGTTCGACGGCAGGGTTCGAGGTGTGGACGGTGACGTCGGGCGGGCAGTCGAGGAGCGCCTCGCTGTAGTTGAAGATGATCTTCACGCCCGCGTCGACGAGGTCGTCGGCGCACTGCTGGGCCGCCGAGGCCGGCACGGCGAGCACGCCCACGACGATGTTCTTGTCGTGCACCCCGTCCTTGAGGCGCGCGTACGGGCTGACCTCGATCTCGCCGATCGGGCGCCCAACGAGCGCCTCGTCGATGTCGAACACGGCCGCGATCGTGATCCCGTGCTCGCCGAAGATCGCCGACCCGGCGATCGCCTGCCCGAGCCGGCCGGCGCCTACGAGCGCGATGTTGTGCTGCCCCTGCGTGCGGAGGATCCGGCGGATCTCGCCGAGAAGCCCCTCGATCGAGTAGCCGACCCCCCGCTTCCCGAACTTGCCGAAGTTCGAGAGGTCGCGTCGGATCTGGGTGGCGTTGATGTTCGTGTAGTCGGCGATCTCCTGCGAGGAGATGCGGTCCTTCCCCATCTTCTTCGCCTGGGTCAGCACCTGGAGATAGCGCGAGAGCCGCGCGGCAACGCCCACGCCGACGCGGTTCTCGAAGGGCCGCGCCCCATCCTGCTGGCTTTGCAACATGAACGAGGGATTGTGCCCGAACGCCTGGCAACACGGCTCGCCATGTCACAAGTCCGTCAGTCGAGCCCGAGCTTGTGCCGAAGCGCGAGGGCCTCCACCCGGTAGACCGAGACCCGGTCGCCCTCGACCTCGATCACCGGCACCCATTCGCGGTAGGTCCGCTCGAGCTCCCGCACGCCGGTGATGTCGATCTCCTCGACGTCGAATCCGAGCTCGGCGGCCAGCGCCCCGAGCTCGTCGCGTGCGCGCTCGCACAGGTGGCAGTCGCGGGCGACGTACAGCGTGACCGCCTTTCCGGTTGCCTTCGTCAATCGGAGGGCTAGGGGTAGAGCCCGCGGATCGTGCTGGCCTCGGCGACGCGCGAGACGGCGAGGCCGTAGGCGGCGGCCCGCATCGAGATCCCACGCGCCTCCTGCACCTCCCAGGTCTCGCGGTACGCGTTGGAGACGATCGAGCGGAGGCGCTCGTTGACCTCGCCCTCGGACCAGAACAGCTCCTGGAGCCCCTGCACCCACTCGAAGTACGAGACGACGACACCGCCGGCGTTCGCGAGCACGTCCGGGAGGACGAGGACGCCGTTCCCCTCGAGGATCGCGTCCGCGTCGGGGGTCGTGGGGCCGTTCGCGCCCTCGAGCACGATCCCGGCCTTGACGCTGTCTGCATTGGCCCCGGTCAGCACCAGCTCGAGCGCGCAAGGCACGAGCACGTCGCAGGGGAGCTCGAGCAGCTCCTCGTTCGTGACCGGCTCGCCGCCCGGGAACTCCGTGATCCGCCCGCCGTTCGCCTTGTGCCCGGTGAGCGCGGCGACGTCGAGGCCGCCCTCGTCGTAGCGCCCGCCGCTCGAATCGGACACCGCCACGACGACCGCGCCCGCGTCGGCCGCGAACCGCGCGAACAGCGACCCGACGTTCCCGAATCCCTGGATCGCGAGCTTCAGCCCTTCGATCGTCCGGCCGCGTCGCGCGAGCGTCTCCTCGAGGCAGAAGAAGACGCCGCGCCCGGTCGCCTCGATCCGCCCGAGGGAGCCGCCGACGGCCAGCGGCTTTCCGGTGACGACGCTGAGCACCGAGTGCCCCCGGTTCATCGAGTACGTGTCGAAGATCCACGCCATCACCGCGGGGCTCGTGCCCACGTCGGGCGCCGGGATGTCGCGCTCCGGCCCGATCTCGTTCACGATCTCGGACGTGTAGCGGCGAGTCATCCTCTCGAGCTCGCCCGCGGACATCTGCTTGGGATCGCACACGACGCCGCCCTTGGCGCCGCCGAACGGAAGGTTCATCAGCGAGCACTTCCACGTCATCCACATCGCGAGCGCCTTGACCTCGTCGAGGCCGACCTCCGGGTGGTAGCGGATGCCGCCCTTCGACGGGCCCCGCGCAACGTTGTGCGTGACCCGCCAGCCGGTGAAGACCTTCACCGACCCGTCGTCCATGGTGGTCGGGATCGAGACCTCGGCGGCCTTCTTGCACTCGCCGAGGACCGCGACCATGTCGTCGTCGATCTCGAACAGCGAGGCGACGTTCCTGAGCTGCTCCTGGGCGATGCGGAAGGGACTCTGGGCCGTCGTCGACACGCGATCGCCTCGAGCCCTACTCTATCCGGAAGCGGATCTTGTCCCTGGTCGGGGGGCCCGGCAGCGTCGGCCAGGCGGCGAGGCGGATCTCGTAGGCGCCCGGCTGAAGGACGTCGCCGTTCGGGCCGCGGCCGCTGAGCGCGAAGCTGTAGGTCCCAGGCAGGAGATCGGGAACGGTCGCGAGGAGGCCGAGGAACGCGCCGCTCGAGTCGTAGAGCGCCACGTCGAGCCGTGCGACCGGCTCGATCTCCACCACCTTGCCACCGACGATCCGCCCCGCGACGAGCGTCAGCGAGGCGGGGCTCGACTCGGAGGGCGAGAACGACTCCGGAGAGATCGCCGCCGGGCCGATCAGCGCGCCCCGATAGGGGCGGAAGACGATGACCCAGGGAATCCGGAGCGCCTGCGCACCCGCGGGACGCACCGTGAGGCTCCCCGTCACCGCGGCGAGGGAGGGCCGTCTCGAGGCCTGCCCCGTCACCCTCACCCGCACCGTGCGGCCGGGCTTCAGCTCGACGGAGCCGGGCTCGACGCCGACGAGCCTCGAGCTCGAAGTGATCGCCACGGTGAGCGGCCGGGTCGACACGTCGTGCAGGAAGAGGATTCGTGTCCGGTGCCAGCGCGGGCCGTTCCAGGGGCCGAACGAGAGCGCCGTCTCGGAGGCTGCGACCTCGCCCGCGGCGCTCGCGCCGGGATCGACGGCCCCGGTGCCCCCGGCGGCGGGTGCCGCGCCGGTACGGCCGGACGAGCCCGTGAGGAGGCTTGCGAGGTCTGCGGCCGAGAGGCCGGGCCTCGCGTCGGCGAGAAGGGCCGCGGCGCCGGCGGCCGACGCCGCCGCAACGCTCGTGCCGGTCACGGAGGTGAACTGGGGCTCGCCGTCGGCCGTGGACGGGTCCGAGGTCGCGATCCCGACGCCCGGCGCGGACAGCTGCGGCGCGAGGAAGCCCGCGTAGGTGAGCCCCCGCGAGGAGAACGACGTCACGCGGCCGACGTCGGCGTTCGGCGTCGTCGCCGGGCGCCCGAGCGAGACCTCGACGAGATAGCGGTGGCGCACTGCCGTGGCGACGGCGGCAGCCGTGCCCTCGGGGACGCCGAGGACGGGGACGGTCGAAGTCGTGAGCGAGCCGGCCGGCAGCGCGCGGCCGTACAGGAACACCGCGCCGGCACCGGCGCCCTCGGCCGCCCGCACGGTTGCGGCCGGGTTCGAGCCGGCGGCGACGAGCGCGCCCTTGCCGCGAAGCGAGCCCGAGCTGCCGGGGACGGCGACCGTCAGCTGGAGTCGCCGCGGCCGAACGGTGCCGAGAAGCGGCAGCGACGTGTCTGCGAGGACCTCGACTCCCTGGTGGAAGACGGCACGCGCCGTCGAGGTGGACGGACGTAGGTCGGTCGCCCCGACCACGAGCCCCGCTCCGCTGCCGCCGGGCCCGGCGATCGAGCCGAACAGCGGGCCGGCGGCCCCGTCGTTCCCGGCGGGCATGACGACGAGCGTGTCGAGCGCGGCCGCACCGTCGACCGCCTGCGCCTCGGGGCTGTCGGCGAACGACGCGAACGGCTCGACGACCCCGAGGAGCGCGATCCGCGCCGCGTCGTGGGCGTCGCCGTCGCCGTTCGGGTCGACGGCGCGGTCGAGGCCTGCGATCACCTGGTCGCTCCTCGCGAACACGGCGTCCCGCCCGCTCGCCGCCTCCTGCCAGCCCGCGACCCGGATCGGCAGCACCGAGGCTCCGGGTGCGACGCCGTGAAGGCCGCGAGGGCCGCCCGAGCCGACGAGGACGCCGGCGAGCTCGGTGCCGTGCCGCTCGAGCTGCCCGGGCTTCTGCGGGTTCTCCTGCGCGCTGCCGTCGGAGGTGCCGCTTACGATGTCGACCCCGGGCTCGACGCGGCCGCCCAGGTAGGGATGGGTGAGGTCGACGCCCGTGTCGAGGAGCGCGATGCGCATCCCGCTTCCGTCGAATCTCGGGAGCCCGACCTCGGGGGAGACCCCGGCCCGGGCGGACCTCTCGATCGCCGCCGGGTAGGCGACCCTGACCGGGTAGACGCCTGCGACCTCGGGGTTCTTCTCGAGCAGTGCGATCGCGCGGGGGTCGAGGTCGGCGGAGAAGCCGTCGAGGACGCGGGCGTAGCGATAGTCGGGGTCGACGCTGAATCCGTGGCGGGCGAGCTGGATGAGGACCTGCTGCTGCGCCGCGTACGCCTCGGCGGCCCAGCGGCGCTCGGCCTGTTCGGTCGCGAGCCCGGCCCGGGAGAGGTGCTGGGCGACCGACGGCGTGTTCAGGACGACGATCACGCGCCCGGCGGTGTCGACCGCGGGGCGCCCCTGGTTGACGAGGCCGATCCACGAGACCGACGTCGGCTTCGGAGGAGCGGCCGGACGGGAGCTCGGGTGGCGGACGGTGAGCCACGCTGCGATCGCGATCGCGACGAGCGCGAGGATGCGGAGCTCAGGTCGTCGAAGCAAACGCATCCAGCGCAAGGTACTCGGCGGCCGGGACGGGGGCCGTGAAGCGCGCTGCGGACGCGATCATCGCCGCGTTGTCGGTGCACAGCGGGAGGGGGGCAGCGTGTGCCTCGGGAAGCGAGGCGCGGAGCTCCGAGTTGGCCGCGACGCCGCCGACGATGGCAACCGTGTCGGCCCCGGTGGCCTCGATCCGCTCGACGAGGGCCCGCACGATCGCGCGCTGGTAGCTCGCGGCGAGGTCGGCCCGGCGCGCCTCGAGCTCGGCCGGGCTGAGGCCGCGCACGGCGTAGAGGAGAGCGGTCTTGAGCCCCGAGAACGAGAAGTCGAGGCCCGCCACGCGAGCGACGGGGAAGGCGTGCGCCTCGGGATCGCCCTCGCGCGCGAGGCGGTCGATCTCGGCACCGCCCGGGTACCCGAGCCCGAGCAGGCGCGCGCCCTTGTCGAACGCCTCGCCGGCGGCGTCGTCGAGCGTCGAGCCGATCACCTCCATCGAAGCCCACTCTCGGTCGCGAACGTCGAGGAGGAGCGTGTGCCCTCCGCTCGCGAGCAGGCAGGTGAAGGGCGGCCCGAGCGGCTGCGGCTCCAGGAACAGCGAAGCGACGTGGCCGTGGAGGTGGTTGACCGGAACGAGCGGCAGCCCCCTCCCCCACGCGAGCCCCTTGGCCGTTGCGACGCCGACGAGAAGAGCGCCGATGAGCCCCGGCCCGGCGGTGACGGCGACCGTGTCGACATCGTCGAGCGTTGCGCCCGCATCGTCGAGCGCGCTGCGGACGACCGGCGAGACGAGCTCGAGATGGCGCCGTGAGGCTATTTCCGGCACGACGCCCCCGTACGCGGCGTGCAGCTCCGCCTGAGAGGCGACGACGTTCGACCGGATCTCCCCGTCGTGCGTGACGACTGCGGCGGCGGTCTCGTCGCACGACGTCTCGATCCCGAGGATGGCCGTCTCTCCCGTCAGGGGACTGGCTCCGGGTCGCGCCACATGATGAGCGCGTCTTCGCGGTTGTCGGTGTAGTACGCGCGGCGGATCCCCTGGCGGACGAAGCCGAGATTCTCGTAGAGGGCGATCGCGTCGGCGTTCGAGACGCGCACCTCGAGCGTGTAGCCGCGCCGCTGGTCGTCGTGCGTGAGCTCGAACAGCCGCTCGAGCAGCCGGGTCGCGATCCCGCGGCGCTGCAGGTCGGGGTCGACGGCGACGTTCATGACGTGCCAGGCGTCGACGTAGCGCGAATTGACGACGTACCCGACGAGGCGGTCGCCCTCCCAGGCGCCGAGGCAGATCGAGCTTGCCTTGGCGAGCTCGGAGGCGAACATCGAGCGCGACCACGGTGTGCGGTAGGCGCGCTGCTCGATCGAGTCGATCGAGCCGAGGTCGGACAGGCCGAGCGGGCGGATCTCGATCGCGAGCGCCGTCATCGGCCCCGAACGGCGTCGGGAGCACGGACGTAGAGCGGCTCGATCGTCTCGGCCGGGCCGAAGCTCGAGGCGTGGGCGACGAGGAGCCTCGCGGCCGGGAGGTGGGCCGGGGCGTCGTCGGGCGGGATCTCGGCCCCGGCGGCCTCGAAGAGGATGCGGTAGCGGACGGCGCCGTCGCCGACGAGCCTGCGGCCGCGAACGTCGAGATCCTCGGGGGCGCCGACCGTGGGGCCCGGCGTGAAGACCTGGCCGCGCCGGGCGTCGATCACGGGCAGGCCGCCCTCGAACGCGCGGTAGGTCGAGACGCCGGCGGCGGGAACGCCGAGGGCGAGGCCGAGCCCGCGTGCCGTGGCGAGACCGATCCTGATCGAGGTGAAGCTGCCTGGCCCGGTGCCGACGACGAGGGCGTCGAGATCGCGCGGCGCGAGACCGGCGCCGCAGACGAGCTCCTCGGCGGCGACGAGGACGGAGCGGGCGTCGGTCAGCCTCTCGCCGGCGACCTCACCGTCGCAGAGCAGCGCGCAGGACGTGGCCTGCGTCGCTGTGTCAAAGGCGAAGATCGTTCTCACTCTCGATCCTGATTCTGCGATGGCTCTCATCGACGTGCGCGAGCGACACCGATGCCCGCAACGGCGGCAGCCAGCCGCCGGCGTGCTCGGGCCACTCCACGAAGCAAATCGTGCCATCGAAGTACGGCTCCAGATCGCCCCATCCTTCCGCGCCGATTCCTTCGAGCCGGTACAGGTCGAGATGGGCGACCGGCACGCGCCCCTCGTAGCGGTGACCGATGGTGAACGTCGGGCTCGTCACCGGTGCCTCGACTCCGAGCGCCCGACATGCCCCGCGGACGAAGGACGTCTTGCCTGCACCGAGGTCGCCGACGACACCGACGACGTCACCGGGCTCGAGCAGCGCGGCAAGCCGGCGGCCGGCCGCCTCGGTCTCCGCCGTGGACGAGGAACGCAGCTCGATCACGTGACTGGAGGGTACGAAGCGTCAGCTGAACGCGCACTCGGAAGCCGCTTCCGAGCCGGACGCCACCTTTTGCCAGCCCGCCAGCTGCCCGCTCAGCGCACCCTTCGAGAAAGCCCGTGTGTTGACGGACACGTCGAAGCCGCGCGGCGAGGTCGCGAGCTGCGAGACGGCCGAGGCCCCCGCCGGCGTGGAGTCGTCCCACTCGACCTCGCCGACACTCGGGTCGATCATCCCGGGGGCGCCGAACGACGACCGCGGCACCCGCCGCTCCGCGGCGGATCTAGCGAGGCCGGCAACCAGCCCGAGTGCCTCTGTGCGCCGACCCATGCGCCGGCGAACGTAGCGGACCGTGCCGGAACCGAGCTCAGAACAGCCCGAGCTGAACTGCCGCTGGTTCGGCCCGAGGCTCGGGCGCCTCGACCGGGAGCGGCGCGGCCTGGGGCCCGATCAGCCCGGGGAGCCTCTGGAAGTCGGCCTGGAGGACGTCGAGCATCCGCGGCGTGTACAGGGCGGCGGCGGGGTGGAAGATCGGATAGAGGAGGACGCGAGTCCCTCCGAGCACGACCTCCTGCTCGCGGCCGTGCACCCTCGTGATCCCGTCGGGCTTGCCGGAGAGAAGCTTGGTCGCGAAGTTCCCGAGCGTGCAGATCACCTTGGGCTGGATCAGTGCGATCTGGCGGAAGAGGTAGCTCTCGCAGGAGGCGATCTCCTCGGGCTGGGGATCGCGGTTGCCTGGCGGGCGGCACTTGAGGACGTTCGCGACGAACACGTCGTCGCGGGTGAGCCCGATGCCGTCGAGGAGCTTGCCGAGGAGCTGGCCGGCCGCGCCGACGAACGGGACGCCTTGCTTGTCCTCGTGGAAGCCGGGGGCCTCCCCGACGAACATCAGGTCGGCCGTGGCCGAGCCCGAGCCGAAGACGACCTGGGTGCGGGTGGCCGAGAGCGGGCAGCGGGTGCAGCCCGAGACGGCGTCGCGCATCGCGGCGAGCTCGCCAGACTCGGCGGTGCCGGTGTCGCTCAGCGCGTCAATGGCCACCACAGCCACAGCTCCCGCCGCAGCAGCCGCCACCCGGGGAGGGGCCGCCGAAGCTCGGCTGCTTGCTGGTGCCATGGGCCGCGAAGACCGAGAACTGCCGCTTCGCCTTCGCCGACCCGCAGTCCGGGCACGGTGGAGTCTCGTCTTGACGGACGAGCTCCTCGAAATGCGACTCGCAGCTCATACAGACGTATTCGTAGATCGGCATCGGTCGCTCAGGGTACCAGTGCTTCGGTGGCGCATCTGATCGCCTGGATGGTGCGCCTCGCGTCGGACGGAGCGCCACGCGGGGCAACCGGCCGGCTTCCCTCACGGCCGCCTCGTCCGCCGCCCCGCCGGCCGCCCCGGAGCGCGCGCCGTGGAGGCCGGCTCCGGCGGCCATCCCGCGAGCAGCGCTGCCCCGCGACCGGGTGGCGGGTATGATCTCTCCTGCCCGGTATCCGCGAGGAACTGGAGCCGACCGATGAAGACGGTGACGACGATCGCAGAGCTCCGGCATGCGCTCGCCCCTTCGAGGGCAGAGCGGATTGGCCTTGTTCCGACGATGGGCGCGATCCATGCGGGGCACCTGGCCCTCTTCGAAGCTGCGCGGGCCGAGTGCGACACGGTCGTCGCGAGCCTCTTCGTCAACCCGGCGCAGTTCGGCGACCCGTCCGACCTGGCCGCGTATCCGCGGGACTTCGTCTCGGACGAACGCGCGGCGGAGGCCGCCGGCATCGACCTCGTCTTCGCCCCGGCGGCAGACGACCTCTATCCCCCCGGGTTCGCGACCTGGGTCGTGCCGGAGGGAGCTGCCCTCGGGCTCGAGGGCGCGGCCCGGCCCGGCCACTTCCGGGGCGTGGCGACGGTCTGCGTGAAGCTCTTCATGATCGTCCGGCCGGACGTCGTCTACTTCGGACGGAAGGACGCGCAGCAGGTCGCGGTCGTGAAGCAACTCGTCCGGGACCTCGACCTCGACCTCGAGCTGCGTGTGGTGCCGACCGTCCGCGACGCGGACGGGCTCGCGCTCTCTTCGCGGAACGGCCGGCTTTCGGCCGACGAGCGGAGGCGGGCGCTCGCGATCCCGCGCGCGCTCGCGACACACGATCCCGCGCGTGCCCACGCGATCCTGGCCGACGCCGGGATCGAGCCCGAGTACGTCGCCGTGGCCGACCTCGACGGCCCCACTCTCGCCGTCGCAGCCCGGGTCGGTTCCACCCGGCTGATCGACAACGTGCTGCTGGAAGGAGATGACCAGTCGTGAGCACCCGCCCACGCACGCCCGGCCCTTCGCTTCCCGCGCCTGGAAAGCTGGCGCTCCCGGAGCTCCGCGAGATGAAGCGGCGCGGCGATCCGATCACGATGGTGACCGCCTACGACGCACCCGCTGCCCGGCTCGCCGACGAGGCAGGCGTGGAGCTCGTCCTCGTCGGCGACTCGGCGGCCATGGTCATGCTCGGCCACGCCTCGACCGTCACCGTCACGCTCGAGGAGATGATCTTCCTGACCCGCGCGGCGACGCGGGCAGCTCGGCGACCGCTCGTGATCGGCGACCTGCCCTTCGGCTCGTACGAGGTCTCCGACGAGCAGGCTGTCTCGAGCGCGATCCGGATGCTGAAGGAGGGCGGCGCCGACTGCGTCAAGCTCGAGGGCGCAGGCCGGATGGTGTCGCGGGCGCGCGCGAT
Source organism: uncultured Actinomycetes bacterium (assembly GCA_963836925.1). Lineage (GTDB taxonomy): Bacteria > Actinomycetota > Thermoleophilia > Gaiellales > Gaiellaceae > PALSA-600. The sequence continues at coordinate 343,826 of CAWILJ010000005.1, read as the reverse complement.
CGCGGAGTCCTCGATCGGCGTGATGGGCCATGCCGGCCTGACGCCGCAGTCGGCGACGAAGCTCGGCGGGTTCCGGGCGCAGGGCCGGACGGCCGCTGCCGCCCTCGCGCTCTACGACGACGCGCTCGCGCTTCAGGACGCCGGCTGCTTCGCCGTGGTGCTCGAGGCGGTGCCGGCCCCGGTGGCGGGGCGGATCAGTGCTGCGCTCGAGATCCCGACGATCGGGATCGGCGCCGGTGCCGGCTGTGACGGCCAGGTGCTCGTGTGGCACGACCTGCTCGGGATGTACGACGGTCCCCCGCCGCGGTTCGTGAAGCAGTACGGGAGGATCGCCGAGGAGATCGGAGACGCGCTCGGCGCCTACGTCGCCGACGTCCGCAGCGGCGCATTCCCGGAGGAGCAGCACACATACTCGATCCCCGACGACGAGCTCGAGGAGTTCGAGGCAGCGCTGGCCGAGCGGAGCTAGAGGACGACCACCGCGGCGACGAGGATGGCGGGGGGCGCGGCCCCGGCCAGGGCGCGCGCCCAGCTCCACCCGTGGACGACGCGGACGCCGATCACCAGCAGGGCGGCGGACCAGAGGAGCAAGGCGACATCGGCGGCCTCGAAGACCTTTCCCCCGCTCCCGGCATCGGCGCCGCCTGTGTGGAACAGCGCGGTCCCCCACAGCGCGAGCCCGAGCGCCCAGAGTACGAGGGACAGTGCGATCGGCACCGCGGCGAACGCGATCAGGTGCCGCGCGCGCCGGTACGACCCCTGGGAGCCGAGGGCCCTGCCGGCTCCGTGGAGCGCCGCACCGAGGGCGAAGTAGCCGATCCCGCCGAAGAGCCCTCCGGCGAGGAACGTCCAGACGGCGACGAGCAGCCCGTCGTAGTCGTGGTCGTCCATCAGGTGGGCCGCCGTGACCGTCGAGAGGACGTAGGCCATCCCGGCGAGCCAGATGATGAGGAGCACGGGCTCGGAGCGCTTGGATGCGCTCTCGGGGGTGTCGTCGCGCAGGGCCGCGAAGACCGCGCTCGGCGCGGTGAGGACGAGCACGGTACGCAGCCACCACTCGCGCACCGCCGAAACCTAGTGCACTAGTTCGTGACGGTGGTCCCGTTGTGGCAGATGAACTCGACCTGGCCCATCGCGTCCTCGCGCTGGAAGGCGGGCGGCCGGCCGTCCTTGCAGATCGGGGTGTGCCGGCCGCGGTATCCGAACACGAGCCCGGCGACGAAGAGGGCGAGGCAGGCCGCGGCGAGACCGGCGTAGACCCGGTGCTTCTGCTTCGTGGTCACTGCCGGACCCAGGCTACGCGGCGGCGACCGCGTGCCGCTCGAGGAGCGGGCGCAGGAACGCACCGGTGTACGAGTCCGCCACGGCGGCGACGTCCTCGGGGGTCCCCGTCGCGACGACCTCGCCGCCTGCCTCGCCGCCCTCGGGCCCGAGGTCGACGAGCCAGTCGGCCTGCTTGATCACGTCGAGGTTGTGCTCGATCACGAGCACGGTGTTCCCGGTGTCGACGAGCCGCTGGAGCACCTCGAGCAGCTTCTCGATGTCCGCGAAGTGGAGGCCCGTGGTGGGCTCGTCGAGGATGTAGAGCGTGCGGCCGGTGGCGACCTTCCCGAGCTCGGCGGCGAGCTTGACGCGCTGCGCCTCGCCGCCCGAGAGCGTCGTCGCCGGCTGGCCGAGCGTCATGTAGTCGAGGCCGACGTCGTGGAGCGTCTGCAGGCGGCGGCGGATCTTCGGGATCTTCGCGAAGAAGCGGAGCGCCTCGGCGACGGACATCTCGAGGACGTCGGCGATCGTCTTCCCCTTGAACCGCACCTCGAGCGTCTCGCGGTTGTAGCGGCGCCCCTTGCAGGTCTCACAGGGAACGTAGACGTCGGGCAGGAAGTGCATCTCGATCTTGATCTGGCCGTCGCCCTTGCAGGTCTCGCAGCGGCCGCCCTTGACGTTGAAGCTGAACCGGCCGGGCTTGTACCCGCGCACCTTCGCGTCGGGGGTGAGCGAGTAGAGCTCGCGGATGTGGGTGAAGAGGTCGGTGTAGGTGGCCGGGTTCGACCGCGGCGTGCGGCCGATGGGGCGCTGGTCGATCTCGATCACCTTGTCGAACACCTCGATGCCCTCGACCCTCTCGTGTTCGCCCGGCTTGATGCGCACCCTCTGGAGCCGGTTGGCGAGCGCCTTGTAGACGATCTCGTTGACGAGCGTGGACTTGCCGGAGCCCGAGACGCCCGTGACGGCGACGAAGCGCCCGACGGGGAACTCGACGTCGATGCCCTTGAGGTTGTGCTGGGCGGCGCCTCGGACGGTGAAATGGCCTCTGTCCTCGGTGCGACGCTCGGGCACGGCGATCTCGCGCGTGCCGGACAGGAACTGGCCGGTGACGGACTTGCCGTTCCGCTCGACCTTCGCCGCGGGGCCCTCGGCGACGACGTGCCCGCCGTGCTCCCCGGCCCCGGGCCCCATGTCGACGAGCCAGTCGGCGCTCCGCATCATTTGCTCGTCGTGCTCGACCACGACGACGGTGTTACCGAGGTCGCGGAGCCGCTCGAGCGTGCCGATCAGGCGGTCGTTGTCGCGCTGGTGGAGCCCGATCGAAGGCTCGTCGAGGATGTAGAGGACGCCGACGAGCTGGGAGCCGATCTGGGTCGCGAGCCTGAGCCTCTGCGCCTCGCCGCCGGACAGCGTGGCCGAGGCGCGGTCGAGCGCCAGGTACCCCACTCCGACGTTGTCGAGGAACGAGAGCCGCTCACGGATCTCCTTGACGACCCGCACGCCGATCAGCTCCTCGACCGGGCTCAGCTCGAGGCCGTCGAGGAACCGGAGCGCGGCCGAGACCGAGAGCTGCGTGAACTCGTGGATGTTGCGGTCGCCGACGGTGACGGCGAGCACCTCGGGCTTGAGGCGCGCGCCCTTGCAGATCGGGCAGGGCCGGAAGGACATGTACTCCTCGATCCGCTCCCGCTGGGTCGAGCTGTCGGTGTCGCGGTAGCGCCGCTGGAGCGAGGAGACGATGCCCTCGAACGCGAGCGTGTAGGCGCGGCGGCGGCCCATTCGGTTGCGATACGTGACATAGATCCGCTCGCCGTTCGTGCCGTTGAGGAAGTAGCTTTGCTGCTCCTCGCCGAGCTCCTCCCAGGGGCGGTCGGTCGGGATCTCGTAGCGGTCTGCGATCGCCTGGATCACGGACTCGTAGAAGCTCGAGTTGCCGACGGCCCACGGGACGAGCGCGCCCTCGTCGATCGAGAGCGTCGCGTCGGGGACGAGCAGTTCGGGGTCGATCTCCTGCTGCGCGCCGAGGCCGGTGCAGCGCGGGCAGGCGCCGTGAGGCGAGTTGAAGCTGAAGATACGCGGCTGGAGCTCCGGGAGCGAGACCCCGTGCTCGGGACAGGCGAAACGCTCCGAATACGTGTACGACTCACGAAGCCCGGCCCGCCGGTCCTCATCGGACAACTCCGCCACCAGGTCGATCGTGACGAGCCCCTCGGCAAGGGCGACCGCTGTCTCGACCGACTGCGTCAGGCGCAGCCGCAGGTCGTCCTTCATGACCAGCCGGTCGACGACGACCTCGATCGTGTGCTTGAACTTCTTGTCGAGCGTGGGCGGCTCCTCGAGCAGGTGTTGCTCGCCGTCGACCTTGACACGCGTGAAGCCCTCGTTCCGCAGGCTCTCGAACAGATCGCGGTACTCGCCCTTCCGGTCGCGAACGACCGGGGCGTTCACGGTGAAGCGCGTTCCCTGGGGGAGCGCGAGGATCTGCTCGACGATCGAGTCGACCGCCTGCCCGGCGATCGGCCGGCCGCAGATCGGGCAGTGCGGCCGCCCGACCCGCGCATAGAGGAGGCGCAGGTAGTCGTAGATCTCGGTGACCGTGCCGACGGTCGAGCGTGGGTTCCGCGAGGTGGTCTTCTGGTCGATCGAGATCGCGGGGCTGAGCCCGTCGATCGAATCCACGTCCGGCTTCTCCATCATCTGAAGGAACTGGCGTGCGTAGGCGGACAGCGACTCGACGTAGCGGCGCTGGCCCTCCGCGTAGATCGTGTCGAAGGCGAGGCTCGACTTCCCGGAGCCCGAGAGCCCCGTGATGCAGATGAGCTTCTGCCGAGGGAGCCGGACGGTGATGTCCTTGAGGTTGTGCTCCCTGGCGCCGTGGACTACGAGCTCGTCGGCCGCCATGTGGAGACCATTCTACCGGGCGAACGGACGTTCGCTGCCAGCCGGTTCTCATGATTCGTTGCGAAGTTGGTGCAAATTCGTGACGGACACGAAACCGTGTGCCGAGGTACACATGGGCCGGCCCACCTGTACACACGTTCCGGTCACAACACGTACTCATGAGCCGCCGCCTCCACATCATGCTCACCGACGACCAGTATGCGTTTCTGACGCGCGCCTCGCAGCGCACGAGCCTCTCGATCGGCGAGCTCATTCGGCGCGCAGTCGATGAGAAGTACCCCGTGAATCGGGAGTCACGGTTGCGAGGCGAGTTCACCCTCGCGGTCTGGCGGCGACCGAAGACCCCCGAGCAGGGACGCCGAAGCGGAGTTCCTCTCGACTAGCCTCGCGCTCGACTAAGCCTTCCGCCAGCGGCCGAAGACGAGGCCGCCGAGGGTAAAGCCGAGCCCGAACGTGCCGGCCGCGAAGCCTCCGACGGCGACGCCCTTGCGCCACGCCGAAAGACGCTCCCAGCGGCTGAGAGCTTCTGCCTCCTCTGCCGTCAGGAGCTCGCCGCGGCGCTTCTTCCGCAGTGCGCCGCCGGCGCGGACACCGAGATACAGGTCGTCGAAGATCTCGTTACCAGGCTCGTTCTTCACCCCACTCACTGTAGCCTGCTTCGACGGTGTCATCGTGCATCCTCCACGTGTCGGACCTCCACTTCGGCGCGCGGAACGGCCTCGAGGATCCGGCTCTCGAGAGCGCGGTCGGTGACCTCGTCGAGCGCGTCTCGCCCGACCTGGTCGTCGCGAGCGGCGACCTGACGCATCGTGGCAACTCCGCCGAGCACGAGGTGGCCGCGACGTATCTACGCTCCCTCGGGCCGCCCCTTCTCGTCGTTCCCGGAAATCACGACATCCCGATGCTCCCGCCCGGACGGATGCTTCACCCGTTCAGGGCGTTCGAGCGGCACTGGACGCTGGACCCGGTCCACTCGGCGCCGAGCTTCGAGGTGGTTGGACTGAGCTCGGTGACGCCGTGGGGCTACCAGCGGGGACGCATCAGGCGCACCGACCTCGACCGGGTGGTTGCACGGCTCGACGCGGCGAAAGCGGGTGCCTTCCGCGTCGTCGTACTCCACCACCAGATGGCAGGCGCACCGTGGCGGACGCGCAAGCGGCCGCTCTCCGGCCGAAGCAAGGTCCTGCGCCGTCTGGCCGCAGCCGGCGCGGAGTTGATCCTGGGCGGCCACGTCCACCAGGCGACGATCGCCGAGCGCCGCGACTTCGAGGTCGTGCCGGGCGAGGTGGCCGCCTGCGTCCTCGCGACTGCGCCCGGGCTGGGCCGGCCCCGCCCGAATCGCGCGCACGAGGTGCGCGGTGTTCTCGTCCACCGCGCCGACGAACGGGAGCTCGTCATCGACGCGTACGCGTGGAGCGGCGAGACGTGGATGCGAACCGGAACTCGGTCGTTCCCTCGAGGTTCCTGAGCCTCCGTCCGCGGGTCGCGACAGACCGGTACCCGGCAGCGCGGTCGCGCGCGGACCCGGTGCTCACGTCGCCACCTGGTCGAGGGCGACGAGCTCGCGCCGGAGCTCCTTGATCTCGTCCCGTAGCTTCGCTGCGTATTCGAAGCGGAGCTCGTCCGCAGCAGTGAACATCTCCTCCTCGAGGGTGACGACGAGCTTCTCGAGCTCGGAGCGGTCCATCCCCTCGACCTTCTGGCCGCGGCGGGTGCGCTTCGGCACGTGCGGGGCGTCGAGCGTGAGGAACTCGGCGATGTCCGAGACGCCTTTCGAGATCGAGGTCGGCGTGATCCCGTGCTCCTCGTTGTGCGCGAGCTGCTTCGCGCGACGGCGGGCCGTCTCGTCGAGCGCGTACTGGATGGCCTCGGTGCGCTTGTCGGCATACATCAGGACGGTGCCGTTGACGTTCCGCGCGGCGCGGCCGATCGTCTGGACGAGCGCTGTCTGGCCGCGCAGGAAGCCTTCCTTGTCCGCGTCGAGAATCGCGACGAGCGACACCTCCGGCAGGTCGAGTCCCTCTCGGAGGAGGTTGACGCCGACGAGGACGTCGTACTCGCCGAGGCGCAGGTCGCGGATGATCTGGATCCGCTCGAGCGTGTCGATCTCGGAGTGGAGGTACCGTGCCCGGACGCCCGCCTCGAGCAGATAGTCGGTCAGATCCTCGGCCATCTTCTTCGTCAGCGTCGTCACCAGGGTGCGCTCGTTCCGCTCCTCACGGCGGCGGATCTCGTTCAGGAGGTCGTCGATCTGGTTTCGGGTCGGGCGAAGCTCGACCTCGGGGTCGACGATCCCGGTCGGGCGGATCAGCTGCTCGACGACCCGCGTCGAATGGCGGAGCTCCCAGCCGCCGGGCGTCGCCGAGACCATCACGAGCTGGGGCACCTTCGCGAGGAACTCGTCGAAGCGGAGCGGCCGGTTGTCGAGCGCCGACGGCAGGCGGAAGCCGAAGTCGACGAGTGTCTGCTTCCGCGACCGGTCGCCCTCGTACATGCCGCCGATCTGCGGGATCGTCTGGTGCGACTCGTCGACGAAGACGACGAAGTCGGACGGGAAGTAATCGAGCAGCGTGTGCGGCGCCGAGCCGGGCGGCCTGCCGTCGAGGATCCGCGAGTAGTTCTCGATGCCGTTGCAGAACCCGAGCTCCTGCATCATCTCCAGGTCGTACTCGGTCCGCTGCCGGATCCGGTGGGCCTCGAGCATCCGGCCGTCCGACTCGAACTTCTTCACCTGCGCCTCGAGCTCGGCGCGAAGCTCGACGACCGCGCGCTCGACGGTCGGCTTCGAGGTCACATACTGCGTCGCCGGGAAGATCGTGACGGCGTCGAGCCTCGACAGCACCTCCCCCGTGAGCGGATCGAAGTGGGTGATCGCCTCGACCTCGTCCCCGAAGAACGAGATGCGGTAGGCGGTCTCGGAGTACGCCGGCTGAAGCTCGAGGACGTCGCCCTTCACCCGGAAACGGCCGCGGCCGAGGACGGTGTCGTTGCGCGCGTACTGGATGTCGACCAGCTTGCGAAGGACGAGGTCGCGATCCTGCTCCTCCCCCACGTTCAGGAACACGACCCGCTGCTCGTACTCCTCGGGCGAGCCGAGCCCGTAGATGCAGGACACCGACGCGACGATCACGACATCCCGCCGCGAGAGGAGGTTCGACGTCGCGGCGTGCCGGAGTCGATCGATGTCGTCGTTCCGGGAGCTGTCCTTCTCGATGTAGAGGTCCGCCTGAGGGACATACGCCTCGGGCTGGTAGTAGTCGTAGTAGGAGACGAAGTACTCGACCGAGTTCGCCGGGAAGAACTCGCGGAACTCGTTACAGAGCTGCGCCGCGAGCGTCTTGTTGTGCGCGATCACGAGCGCGGGCCGGCCGACCTTCTCGATGATCCAGGCCATCGTCGCGGTCTTGCCGGTGCCGGTGGCGCCGAGGAGCGTCTGGTACCGCTCGCCCGCGAGCAGTCCGGCGGAGAGACCTTCGATCGCGGCCGGCTGGTCGCCGGTCGGGGTGTAGAGGTCGGTCGTCCTCAGCTCGGGCATCGAGCCAAGGGTATCCCCGCTCTGCGGTCAGTCGCCCCAGTCGAAGTCGCGCGAACGCGACCAGAGAGCCTCGTCGGAGGGGACCTCGACGCTCTCCTCGGTCGGCTCCGCAGGCTCCTCCGGGAACGCAGCCTCGCTGGCGGCCGGCCATTCGAGCGAGGTCGGCTCGTCGACGATCGTCTGCGCCCCGTCGAGCGTGTCCTCGATCCGCGCCTGCTTCTCGGTCTTGAAGAGCGGGTGGTTCTCGAAGGGGTCGTCAGGCATGTACCGCTCGAGCGGCATCTCGTGCTCGAGCGCTGCGTTCCTCCGCCGGAGCTCCAGGTGCTCCTGGATCACCGACGCGAAGAGCGAGCTGGTGTCGACGGGCGTTCCTTCTTCCTGCTCGATTGCCATCATGATTCAGTGTAACCCCTGGTGCGCTTCAGGTTTACAGGGAGCCGTGTTACGGCGAGAATCCCCTCATGCCGAGCTTCAGGAGCAGGAGCGACCGTTCACGCGCGCTCCAGACAGCGGCCTTCCTCTGGACGATGTGGCGCTGGCTGCCGCCGTCGCAGAAGCGCCGCGCGCTTCTGCTCGCCGGCCGCCACGGGCTGTGGATCGTGTCCGGCATCCTGAAGCAGCGCCGGCGCCGACGCTAGGACAGGGCGGCGAGCGCGATCCGCTCCTGCTCGAGTGCGTGCGCGGTGGGGTAGCCCTCGGCGGTGCTCGCGCGCCACGGCCTACCGACGTACCGGACGCGAACTCCGGCAGCGGCCTCCTCGAGCCGGTGACGGATCGTCCGCCAGGCCCCCATGTTCTGGGGCTCCTCCTGCGCCCAGACGATCTCGTCGAGCGCGGGATAGGAGCCGATCACGCCGCGCGCCGCCTCGACCGGGAACGGGTAGAGCTGCTCGATCCGGGCGACCGCGAGGGTGCTCGCCTCTCGGGCGGCCTCCTGCCCGACGATGTCGTAGTAGACCTTCCCGGTGCAGAAGACGAGCCGGCGGATCGCCGACTTGTCCGGAACGTCTGCGTCGAGGATCGGACTGAACGTCCCCGCCGCCAGTTCCCGCACCGTCGAGGAGGCATTCTTCAGGCGCAGTAGGCCCTTCGGCGTCATCACGACGAGCGGACGGGCGACCGGGTCGAGCGCCTGTCTGCGGAGAAGGTGGAAGTATTGAGCGGAGGTCGTGCAGTTCGCGATCCGGATGTTCTCCTGGGCGGCGAGTTGCAGGAAGCGCTCGAGCCGCGCGCTCGAGTGCTCGGGGCCGTTCCCCTCGTAGCCGTGCGGGAGCAGCAGGGTCAGCCTCGAGGTCTGTCGCCACTTCGCGAGGCCGCTCGAGATGAACTGGTCGATGATCGTCTGAGCGCCGTTGGCGAAGTCGCCGAACTGCGCCTCCCAGAGGACGAGCGCCTCGGGCGCGGCGGCGGAGTACCCGTACTCGAACCCGACGCACGCGTACTCGGACAGCGGCGAGTTGTAGACCTCGAAGGAGGCCTGCGCGTTCTTCAGCCGCTGCATCGGCACCTCGATCTCGCCGGTGACCGAGTCGTGGAGAACGAGATGCCGGTGGGAGAACGTGCCGCGCTCGGTGTCCTGCCCCGTGAGCCGGACGGGGATCCCCTCCCGCAGCAGCGAGGCGAAGGCGAGCGACTCGGCATGGCCCCAGTCGATCCCGCCCTCGTCGAGCGCCGCCACGCGACGCTCGAGCTGGCGCAGGAGCTTCGGGTTGACCGTGAACCCGGGCGGGACGGACATCAGCTGCTCGGTTAGTCGACGGAGCCGCTTTTCCGGGACACTGGTCTCGACGGCGGTCGCGACGGCGACCGGGACGGCCTCGTCGTGTGACTTCGCCGGAATCTCCTGGCCGAAGGACGCCCGCAGCCGGTCGTGCGCCTCGTGCAGCCGGGCGGCGACAGCCTCGACCTGGGCGCGCGCCTCGTCCTCGCCGAGGATCCCTTCCTCGACGAGCTTCTTGCCGTAGAGCTCGCGTACCGTCGGGTGGCTCTCGATCTGGCCGGCCATGACCGGCTGCGTGTACGCCGGTTCGTCCTGCTCGTTGTGGCCGAACCGCCGGTACCCGACCACGTCGATGACGACGTCGTGGCCGAAGCGCGCGCGGAAAGCGAGCGCGAGCCTGACGGCCGAGATCGCCGCCTCCGGGTCGTCGGCGTTGACGTGAATGATCGGCGTGTCGAAGCCCTTGGCGAGGTCGGACGAGTACCTGGTCGACCGTCCCTGAGCCGGATCCGTGGTGAACCCGACCTGGTTGTTCGTGATCAGGTGGAGCGTCCCACCGGTCGAGTAGCCCTCGAGCGCGTAGAGATTGAAGGTCTCCGCGACGATCCCCTGGCCGGCGAACGCAGCGTCGCCGTGCAGCAGGATCGGCATCGCGACGCGCGGGTCGTGTGCCCCGTCGCGCGAGCCGCGATCGGTCTGGTCGGCCCGGGCCATCCCCTCGACCACCGGGTTGACCGCCTCGAGGTGGCTCGGGTTGGCCGCGAGCGTGACCTTGATCGGGCCGGCAGTCGTCTCGTGGGTGCCCTCGGCGCCGAGGTGGTACTTCACGTCGCCCGTGCCGCCCTCGACGTCGGCAGCGACGACCTCGATCGCTCGCTCTCCCTCGAACTCCCGGATGATCTGCTCGTACGGCATCCCGATCGTGTGGGCGAGGACGTTCAGGCGTCCGCGGTGGGCCATCCCGATCACGACCTCACGGACACCGGCTGCCGACCCGGTCTCGAGTGTCTCGTCGAGCATCGGGATCAGGACGTCGAGCCCTTCGAGCGAGAACTGCTTCTGCCCGAGGAACGAGCGGCGCAGGTACCGCTCCATCTCCTCGACCTCGCAGAGCCGCGCGTACAGGCGCCGCTTCTCCTCGAGCATCAGCGGGGTTCGGAAGCGCCAGGACTCGATCGCCTTGCGGAGCCAGACGCGCTGCTCGTGGTCGGAGATGTGCTCGATCTCGTAGGCGATCGAGCCGCAATAGGTCTCGTTGAGGTGCGGGAGCGCCTCGGCCAGCGTGTGGCCGGGGACGTGGACGCGAAGCACCGACGCCGGGATGCGCGCCTGCAGCTCGTGCGTCAGCTTCGGCTCCAGCCGGAGCGGATCTAGCGCCGGGTCGCCGACCGGCTCGGAGCCCAGCGGGTCGAGCCGTGCCGCCAGGTGGCCGTGCATACGGTGGGCCTTGACGAGCGCCATCGCGGCCGCAACCCCGCCGAGAAGCTCGGCGTCGATGACTCCGGTCGCAGCCGGGGAAGGCGCAGGCGCCTGCGACTCCGCCCGGGCGGGAGCGACGGCGGTCTGGCCGTTCGTCCCGTCGTGCGGCGCCTGCTCGAGGAGGCGCGCAAGCCCGGGAAGCTCGCGAACGGCGGCGCTATCGCCCCCCTCGAAGAGCGCGCGCCACTCCGCGGGGACGGATTCGGGATTCTCGAGGTACTCGTCGAGGAGGAGGCTTGCGTACCCGGCGTTGACGCCGTCGACGTCTTCCATCTCGATCTCCTGTTGTATCAGCGGCGGGTGCCACCCCGCAGCGCCCGCATTCGATGACGCGGCGCTCAGTAGAGCGGACGCGCGTCCCAGACGGCGAACGACGCGCCGATGATGAAGCCGAGCGTGATCGCGACCGTGGCATACCAGCCGAGCCGACGGTATCTGTCACTGATCGAGATCCCGACCATCGTGACGATCAGCGCCGGAAGCGCGATTCCGAACGGCCGGTAGAAGATCTCCACCACCGCGCCGATCATCGAGATCACGATCAGCACCAGCGCTGCGCGGTCCCTACCGGTCACGAGCTCGCCCCCTTCATCCGTGCTTCACGCCTTGCCTCCCGCGAGCGTCCCTGCGGCCGGGCCCCGCGGTGGGTGTTGCGGCCGGAGCGCGCAGGCGGGCCGCCGGCGGACGGAGGTCGCCGCCAGGGCATCCAGTTGACGCCGTCGACACCGCCCTCGGCGCCGAGCTCGGGCACGGCCTTGATCGCCCACCAGAGGACCCAGCCGACATAGAAGACGGGGATCTTGAGGACCACGAGGACGATCACGAGCTCCCACCAGAGCTTCATAGCGGTCGAAGTTTACGGCATCGGCCACCGTGCGTCGGGGCACCCGTCACGAGAAACGCCTCCCTTCGTCGCGGCGGTAGCCTGCAACAGCCAGCGCGGCGAACACGACCGAGAAGCCGGCGAGCGCGGCCCACGCTCCCCAGTCGACTCCGCCGCCGAGCACCGCGGCGACGAGACCGTCGGAAAGCGCCCGGGTGGGCAGGAACCGCGACACCTCGCCGACCGCGTCTGGTAGAGCCGCGGGCCGTGTCCACAGCCCACCCGCGTACGCGAGCAGGAGGTAGAGGAGGTTCGCGAGGGGCAGCGCCGCCTTGGCCGGTGCCCAGTACCCGAGCGCGATCCCGAGGAATGCGAAGGGCACGGTCCCGAGGAGGAGCGCGATCGCGAGCCCCGCCCAGCGTCCCGGGGTGAGGGAGGCGCCGCTGACGACGAGCGCGGTGGCGACGAGCAGCGCCGCCGCGGCGATCGCGAACACCGCGGCCGAGAGGAGCCGCGCCGCGAGACGGGCTCCTGGGCCAACCGGGAGCGTCCGCAGGTATGTCTCCCACGGCGAGGCGCGGTCGGCGGCGATGCCGACGCCGAACTGGAAGAAGGCAACACCGATCACCGCGAAGCCTGCGAACGTCGCCATGCGCGCCGTGGCAGCGCCCGGTTGGCCGGGCGAGACGAAGAAGAGAAAGAAGATCGTCGGCAGGAGCAGGGTCGGGACCACATAGGCGGGAAAACGCAGAAGCTCGATCGTCATCGCGCGGGCATGCCGGAGCGCAAGCCTCATCGAACGCTCCTCGACGCGAGGGCCTCCTCGAGCGTGAGCGGCCGGACCTCGAGGCCGGCGAGCGAGACTCCGGCGTGCAGGAGCTCCTCGACCGCGGCGGCGCCGTCGGGCACGAGGAGACGGAGGTAGTCGCCGTCGCGTTCCGATCCGTCGACCCGGACACCCGGAGCCGCCCGGAAGCGGACCAGGGTCAGCCCTGCGGCGTCCTTCAGCTCGGCGAGCGAGCCGTCGGAGGCGATCGCGCCGCCCTCGATCAACACGACTCTCCGGGCGAGCGCCTCGGCCTCCTCGAGATGGTGCGTCGTGAGCAGAAGCGTGCCGCCCTCGGCGACGTGCAGCCTGATCGCACGCCACACGGCGAGCCGCGCCTCCCGGTCGAGCGCCGCGGTCGGCTCGTCGAGGACGACGAGCCTCGGGCCGCCGGCGAAAGCGAGCGCGACCCCGAGCCGGCGCCGCTCGCCGCCCGACAGGCCGCCGGCCTGGCGGGCGGCGATGGCAGTCAGCTCGAACCGCTCGACGAGGGCGTCCACGGGGAGCGGCCGCTCGAAGTGGGCGCGAACCAGCTCGATGATCTCGCGCACACGAAGGGTCGGCGGGAACGCGAGCTCCTGCGGAGCCACCCCGACCAGCCTTCTCGACGCCGGCAGCCGGGGATCGCCGCCGAACAGTCGCGCCCTACCTGCATCGGGCATCCGGAGCCCGAGCAGCACCGCGAGCGCAGTCGACTTGCCGGCTCCGTTCGGCCCGAGAAGGGCGGCGACCTCTCCTTCGCCGATCGCGAACGAGACCCGGTCGAGCGCGGCCAACGACCCGAACCGCTTCGTGACATCGGATAGCTCTGCCACGCTCAGGGCGAGCCCTCCCGCCTCGCGCGCCTCGCCGCGAGCGTGAGGAGCAGCACGTTGTAGGCCCAGTGCGCCGCGATCGACGCTGCCAGCGCACCCGTGGCCAGGTAGAGGCTCCCGAAGGCCGCGCCGGTCCCGAGATGCAGAGTCTGCCGGGTTCGATGGACGAGGGCGAATCCCAGCGTGCTTCCCGCCACGGCCGCGAGCGGCCCCACCCGGAGAAGCTCTCCGAGCACGACGCGCCGCCAGACGATCTCCTCGCTCGCAGCCGCGACCACGAGGACGGCGCACGCGGCCAGCGCGGCGGGGGCGCGAGGCGGGACGTACGGGCGACTCCGGGCGACGGCGACGTACAGAAGCAGCCCGGCGGCGATGCCGGCCCCCGCGGCGGCGAGCGACCCGATGCGTGCCGTCGGCGTGTCGGGCGAGATGGCCACGAGCAGCGCCGCCGCGCCAACCGCCCCGACGACGAGCCGGAGGAGCAGCCCGCTTCTCACGGGGCCCCCGCGAGCACGACCGCGTGGAGCGTCGCCTCGTCGAGGCCGTCGGCGCCGACCAGCCGGTCGAGCAGGACGTCGTGGAAGCCGCCGAGCGGCAGCGCCGTCAGGTCGAGGTCGGTGGCGGCGAGCAGTGCGTTCTGGACCACGTGGCCCGCCTCGAGCAGCGCGAAGCGGTAGCCGCGAGCGCCGTACTTGAAACGCGAGCGCCAGAACACGCCGGTGAGGACGAGAAGGGCCGCAGTCACGTCGGCGAGGCTCCGATCGACAAGGGCTGCCCGCAGGTCCGCGAACCTTGTCGGACCGAGCAGCGCGAGCCGGGAACGGAACGGGTCGTAGTGGTAGACGCCCGGCTCGAGGCCTGTGACCGCAGGTGCGACGACGTACGCCTCGAGCGGGTAGAGCGCGCCCGCCGAGGGCACCGGGCGGCGGAGCTCGCGCCCCCGCCGCGCGGCTGCATACGACGCGTCGAGCACGGTGGCGAGATCGCGCAGAGGAACGGGGCGGAGCACCTCGGCGGTGGCGGAGACCCGGCCGGCCAGAAGCTCGCCGAGCCGACCCCTCAACGGCCGCCCCGCCGGGAGCTCGACGCCTGGACGGTGGCTGTGCGTGCGGCTCGAGCGGGTGGCGCTCCGTGCCAGCTCCCCGTCCCGGGTGAGCTCGTGAAGCACTTCGAGGCGCGCGGGAGCCACGTTCGGATAGAGGCGCGACGCCTCGTGGAAGAGCTCCACGGGGTCGTCGTTCGAGACGCCTCCTTGCCCGTAGACGAGCGACGCGAACTGCGCGGTGGGCACCGTGCCCGTCATGGAAACGGGTGAGGATCGGGGTTCAGCTCGTCCTCCCCGCGCAGAGCCGGGCCGAGACCGAGCACAGCGGCCGCCTCGTACAGCCGGCGGCAACCGAGAAAGCGCGCCTCGTGCGCCGTGTCGAGGGCGCAGAGCCCGGGTGCGAGGACGCGGACGACCGTCAGCCCGAGCTCCGCGACGTCGGGCGCGGTCACGTCGACGGCGAGCGCGGTCGCCCCCGCGGCCTCGATCCGCTCGCAGAGAGCGGCGAGCCGCCGGCCGGCGTCCTCGCCTTCGAGCGGTGGCACCGAGCCGAGCGGCGTGCGCTCGGCGCTCGAGTCGAGGAATGCCGTCCTCTCGGCATGGCGATGGTCGGCGTGGCGGCGGATGTGATCCTCGAACGAGACGACGGGCCGCTCGTCGCCGTCGGGGTCGAGCAGCCCGAGCTTGACGCCTGCGGCGCGGGCCGAGAACGCCTCGGCGAGCGCCTTCCACCACGCGCGCCCCGCGGTGGGCGCCGCGGCCGCGCCGACGCCGAGCGCGCCGGGCACGTCCGCCGGAGCCCGCACCACGCCGAGCACGCACGGCACCCGGTGAACGGCAAAAAGGTCGACGCCGGCGAAGCCGAGGCCCGCACGCTCGAAGACCTCGACGGCGTTGCCGTCGTCCGGAACGACGAGTGGCAGCGAGAGCCGGTTCGACCAGACGAGCATGAACGCGTCGCGCTCGAGGAGCTCGAGCGCCGCCGTGACGGTCGCGAGCTCGGGGCTCTCGCTACAGGCGAGGCCGCTGCTCGTCGAGTACCCGATCGGCTCAGCGTTACCCACCGTCGCCGGGCCCAGGAACACGAGCTCCGCGGGAACGAAGGCCGGCCGGCCGGCCGGAAGGGCGCGCCCCTCGATCCACGCGAGGCGCGAGTCGGCAGTGAACCGACGGAACCCGAAGCCCCGTGTCCCGAGCTGCCGCTCGGAGAAGAGCCCGAACCGCTCCGGAGCGACCGCCGCGTCGCCGAGCTCGCGCGCGGTGGCAACGACGAGCCGCTCGCGCGGGACGTAGGTCGCGGAGTACCGCTCGATCGCCTCACCGACCGCGGCGCCCGCCGCCTCGGCGCGCGTGGCGCCGGTGCCGCCCACGGAGAAGAGATGGCCGAGCGGGGCGCCGAGCAGTTCCTCGCCGGCGGTGAGCCGGCACGTCGCCTGGAAGAGGGGTGGGTCAGCGGTCCCGTGGAGGCACTCCTCGACCGACCCGACGATGCCCGTGTACGGAGAGACGGCTCGGCCGAGGCGTGGCGGCAGCCCGGCAATCACGCGGCCGCGGCCTCGTGCCAGGGGATCGGCGGCGCCAGCCGCTCGGCAGGCGAGCAGGCCGGGCACCGCGGCACCCGGAAGACCGGATGAGCGGAGAGCGCGAGCGGCGGCCCACTCTCCAGCACGTGCACGAGGCCCGGGAGCCGTGTGTCGCGCCCTCCGACCCAGCCGAGGACGAGCTGCGCCGCAATGGCCGCGATCGCGGTCCCGAGCGGAGCGCCGGCTTCGACTCCGACCGGTGCGCGCTCGACTCGTGCGAAGTCGGCGCCGTACTCGACGTGTCCCGCGAGCCGTAACAGAAGACAGTTGTGGCACGGCGATTCTCCGGGCACGACGAGAGGCCCGACGGTCGCGATCGCGCCGTCGAAGGGCCGGACCGCGAGCCACGGGATTCCCCGCTCGAGCGCGTGCGCGTTCCAATCCTCGAGCCTGGCGGCCTCGGAGGGCGCGGCGCCGACGACGGCCACGTCGACGGGTTTCTCCGGCTC
Organism: uncultured Actinomycetes bacterium; assembly: GCA_963836925.1. GTDB lineage: Bacteria > Actinomycetota > Thermoleophilia > Gaiellales > Gaiellaceae > PALSA-600. Next base: position 327,384 of record CAWILJ010000005.1, on the reverse strand, counting down.
CCAGTCGAGCCGCTCGACGCGGCCGACCCCGGACCGGCGAAGCAGCCGCGCGACGTCGCCACCGACGGGGGAATCCCCGATCAGGCCGACCGTCGCGTCCCCGAGCCGACGGGACGCCTCGCCGGGCGCGATCCCGTAGGCCGCCGCGACGGCGGCGGCTCCCTCGCCGCCCTCGACGCGGCCCTCCACCAGCAGGTTGTTGGCGGCGAGGAGCTCCAGCGCCCGCTCGACCGCCGGCCGCGCCGCCGCGCCCAGCGCGTCGCCGATCTCGTCGAGCTCCCGCGAGCCGTCGAGCAGCGGGAGCAGCTCCGGTAGCAGCGTGCGCACGGCGCCGCCCTCGAGGACGACGACGGCCCGTCCATACTCGAGCAGCAGGCGGTCGCCGTCCTCGACGAGGCGGTACCAGGGCGCGAGCAGCGGATGCTCGGGCAGCGTCACTCAGTCGTCGCCCCCGGACTTGACGCAGCAGCAGCTCGAGCTGCAGCAGGCGAGCACCATCGCAAACGCCCCGGCATGGCGCCCCTTGACGCTGACCGAGAGGTCGAGCAGCTCTTCCGTCAGTTGCAAGAACACGGTTTCCACCTCCGTTGTCGATTTCGACAACCTAGCTGAACAATTGCAACGAGACTATGACAATTGTGCAACGTCGAGACCAGATGTCTCTTTCGGCCGGGCCGGGGGTTTACACAGAGCCCACGGTCTGAGAGACTCGTCCCCGGCAGGAGACCGATCGGAGGCGGCAGTCGATGGGGGCGTGGCGCGGTTGGATCGCGGGAGCCGTGGTCGCACTGGCGGTCGGGGTCGCGGTGAGCGGAGGCGCGGCGAGCCCGCAATCGGCGCCGAAGCCCGGCGGGGTCTTCCGGGTCGCCTTCGAAGCGTCGTTCGGGTTCACCGACTCGTTCGACCCGACCGGCGAGTACTACGTGTTCTCCTGGGCGATCGAGTCGAACCTCATGATCCGCACGCTCGTCGGCTACGACCACGTCGCCGGCCCGGCCGGAAACGTGCTCGTGCCCGACATCGCCACCTCGGTCCCGAAGGCCGCCGACGGCGGCAAGACCTACACCTTCCACCTCAAGCATGGCGTGAAGTTCGGGCCGCCGGTCGACCGCGAGGTCACCTCAGCAGACGTCCTGTACGCGTTCGAGCGGATCGCGCACCCCAAGGACGGGGCCGAGTACGCCTTCTACTACTCCCCGATCGCCGGCTTCGACGCCTATGCCGCCGGGAAGGCGAAGACGATCTCCGGGATCAGGACACCGGACCCGAGCACGATCGTCTTCCACCTCACGAAGCCGACGGGTGACTTCCTCTACCGGCTCGCCATGCCTGCGACCGGGCCGATCCCGGTGGAGATCGCGAAGTGCTTCGAGGGCCAGGCCGGCAGGTACGGCAGGGATGTCGTCTCGACCGGGCCGTACATGATCGAGGGCGCCGACAAGGTCGACGGCTCCTCCTGCTCGAAGCTGAAGGCGATGAGCGGGTTCGACGGCCAGACGACCCTGACCCTCGTCAGGAACCCCGGCTACGAGGCGAAGACGGACTCACCGGCCGCGCGGCAGAACTTCCCGGACGAGTTCCACTTCACGATCGACCCGAACGTCACCGACATCGTCGACCGCGTCGGCGCGGGCGAGCTCGAGGACGAGAACGCGCCGAGCCTGCCGCCGCAGGCGCTCGAGCGGTACGCGACCGACCCGTCGAAGAAGCAGTACCTCCACCTCAGCTCCGCCGACCTCGTGCGACTACCTCACGATGAACCTCACGCAGCCGCCGTTCGACGACATCCACGTGCGGAAGGCGATGAACTGGATCATCGACAAGGCCTCCCTCCGGCAGATCTGGGGCGGCCCGCTGCTCGGGAAGATCGCCGGGCACATCGTCCCCGACTCGATCTTCGACAACCAGCTCGCCGAGTACGCGCCGTACGAGACGCCCGGGGACCACGGCAGCCCCGGGAAGGCAGACGCCGCGATGAAGGGGTCGAAGTACGACACGAAGCACGACGGCATGTGCAGCGCAGCGGCCTGTCACGACGTGCTCCTGCTCGTGGACACAGCCTCGACCTACCAGAGAATGCTTCCGATCATCGAGGCCGACGCGGCGAAGATCGGCATCACCTTCCACGTCTCCACGGTCGCCGGGGCGTACCCCACGCTGCAGACCACGTCGAAGAACATCGCGATCGGGACGTTCGCCGGCTGGGCCAAGGACTACGCAGACGCGCTCACGTTCTTCCAGCCGATCTTCAGCGGCCGCACGATCATCCCGCAGGGAAACACGAACTACTCGCTGGTCGGGCTCGAACCCTCCCAGGCGAAGTCACTCGGCGTCACCGGGAGCATCCACGGCGTTCCCAGCGTCGATCCCCAGCTCGAGCACTGCGCCGCGCTCGCCGCGCAGGCACGCCTCTCCTGCTACGAGGCGCTCGACCGGACGCTCATGACGACGGTCGTGCCGTGGGTGCCGTATCTCTTCCAGAACGCCGCCCACATCATCGGCCCGAAGGTCACGCAGTGGCAGTACGACCAGTTCAGCAGCTCCACCGCGTACGCGCACGTCGCCGTGTCGTCCTAGACGTGCGAATGGCGGTGCCGCTCGCGGAAGGCGCGGGCCTTCTCGCGGTTGCCGCAGGACTTCATCGAGCACCACGCCCGCGAGTGGTTGCGGGCGTTGTCGATGAACGCCCACTCGCAGTCGGAGGCGCGGCAGGCCTTCAACCGGTCCCATGAGCCGTCGACCATGGCGCCGTGGACGGCGATCACGAGGCGGCCGAGCGCGGCGTCGACTCCGGTCGCCGCAGGCGTGAGCGCTCCTGAGCACCGCTCGAAGCAGAGCTCGATGCGGGCCCTGCGTGCAGTCCGGTCGAGCACGCCGGACGCGGCGTCCCGGTCGACCTCGACCCCGGTGTGCTCGAGCAGCAGCTGACGAAGGGCCTCGCGGAGCTCGATCGCCCGCCGGAGGTCGCCCGAGGTCGCCTGCACCTCGCCGCGCATCAATGCCTGCGTCGCGAGCCAGGCGACGAGCTCGGCGGGCGAGCCCAGCTTCTCCTCGTCTTCGAGCAGGTCCTTCGTATTGACGAACTCGCGGATCAACTCGGTCGTCGTCAAGAAAAATCTAACCTCCAAACTTGCTTTAGTGGTTAGTAACCGCTATCATCCTAACACAGGTTATGGGAGACACGGGAGGAGTCGAGATGCATCCGGAGTTCTTGCAGATGACGCTTCACGATCACCAGCGCGAGCTCGACCAGCGCGTTCGCGCCGCATACCTCGAGAAGTCGTTCCCCGACCCGCAGGAAGAGAATCAGGAGGCCGTCGCGCTCCGGCTCTGCCGGGTCGCGGACGACGACGCGCTCGAGCGGCTGGCCCTGCTCGAGGGCCGGCCCGCACCAGCGGGGCGGTACGTGGTGGCCGAGGTCGACGGCGACGTCGTCGCGGCGATCTCGCTGGTCTCGGGGGCCGCCCTGGCCGATCCGTTCAAGCCGACGGCGCACCTGATGCCGCTGCTCGAGCTGCGCGCGGCGCAACTCGCCCCGGAGGCCCGCCGGTCGCGCGGCCTCCCGCTCTGGAGCACGGTTCGCGGCTGGGGCCGAGCCTCGGCGTAGAAGTCACGGAGCGTCGTCGCGACCCGCCGCGACCGCGACGGCCGCGACGGCGCTCCCGGCTGCCGGATGCTGACCGTGGCCTTCGGCGAGAATGGACGAATGGCCGAGACGTTCGCAGCGTTCCTTCGCGGGGTGAACGTCGGAGGGCGCGCGAAGCTCTCGATGCCGGAGCTCGTCGCGACGTTCGAGTCGCTCGGTCACCAGGAGGTCGCGAGCTACATCCAGAGTGGGAACGTCGTCTTCCGGAGCGGGGAGCGAAGCGCGAGCCGGGTGTCCGGGTCGCTCGAGAAGGCGATCGCCAGCCGCTTCGGGCTCGAGACACGGGTGCTCCTCCGAACCTCCCGTGAGCTCGAGGCGATCGCCGCCGGCTCGCCCTTCGACGAGTCCGTATACGTCGTCTTCCTCGACCGGAAGCCCAAGGCGGCCGCCGTCAAAGCGCTCGATCCCGACCGTTCACCGGGCGACCGGTTCGAGGTGGCCGGGCGCGAGATCTACCTGAGCCTGGCGAACGGGGCCGGCCGCACGAAGCTCACGCTCGAGTGGCTCGAGCGGCGCCTGGAAGTCGCCGGGACGCAGCGCAACTGGAACACGCTGCTCAAGCTGGCCGAGCTGACGGCGGCGCGAGCGGTCGGCTGAGCCCGCCGACGAGGTCGGCGACCTGCTCGAAGCCCTCGCGGCGAAGCAGGCTCGCAGCCGTGGACGAACGGTATCCGCTCGAGCAGTGCACCACGATCTCCCGGTCTCGCGGGAGCTCGTCGAGATGCTCGAGGAGCCGAGAGAGCGGGATGTTCACGCTGCCGTCGACCGACACCTCCCCCACCTCGCTCTCGGCCCGGACGTCGAGGACGAGCGGAGGACCGGCTTCGGCGAGCCGCTCCGCGAGCGCGGCTGCGGTGATCCGCTCCGTTCGCTCCACAAGGTCGGGCCGGTTGTCGACGCTCAGCATGCCGCCCTCGAGATAGCCCGCGACACCGTCGAAGCCGATCCGCCCGAGCCGCGTGGCCGCCTCGACGACCCGGTCGGGAGCGGCGATGATCACGATCGGGAGGTCGTGATCGAGGAGCGTTCCCGACCACGTGGCGAAGCTCCCGTCGAGGCCGATGTTCACGCTGCCGGCCAGATGCGCGCCCTCGTAGGCGACGGTCGACCGCGTGTCGAGAAGCTGCCCGCCGCGACCGGCGAGCTCGAGCACCGTCTCGAGCGAGAGCGGCCGGAGCCCCTCGTCGAGAGCCTGGTCGAGCGTCGGCCGCTCCTTGGCGTTGAGGACGGCGTCGTAGGTGAAGTAGGCCGGCGAGTCGGGCTGGTCGGCGGTGACGACGCGCACGAACTCCTCGCGGCTCATCGGCTGGAGCGCGTAGTTGTACCGCCGCTGAACCCCGATCGTCGACACCGTGTCGGTGCTCAGGTTCTTGCCGCAGAGCGAGCCGGCCCCATGCGCGGGGTATACGAGCGTCTCGTCGGGGAGCGGCAGGAGCTTCTCCCGAACCGAGTCGTAGAGGAGCGAGCCGAGCTCCTCGGCGCTCCAGCCGAGAGACGCGCGTAGGTCGGGGCGGCCAACGTCGCCGATGAAGAGCGTGTCGCCCGTCAGCACGGCGCGGGGCCGCTCCTCGTCGGTGTCGAGGTCGTAGACGAGGATCGAGATCGACTCGGGCGAGTGGCCCGGAGTCTCGAGCGCGACCAGCCTCACCCGTCCGAGGTCGAGCGCGTCTTCGTCCGCGAGCGGCGTGAACGCGTACTCGGTCTCCGCCCGGGCGCCGAGGTAGATGCGTGCGCCGACCCGGTCGCGCAGCTCGAGGTGGCCGGCGAGGAAGTCGGCGTGGAGATGCGTGAGGAGGACGTGCTCGATCCGGCAGCCGTGAGCCTCGGCGTCGGCGACGTACCCGTCGACGTCGCGCTGCGGGTCGACGACGGCGGCGATCCCGGCTTCCTCGTCCGCGACGAGGTATGACGCGTGGGCGAGGCAGCCGAGGTAGTACTGCTTCAGGACCACGCCGCGACGATAGCTCCCGGCCCATCCGTGTTGTCAGGTGCGCCTGCGACCATCGTGTCGAGGTACGCCCAAGTCCACAATCGACGGAGGTTCGCATGGGTAAGTGGGGCGGCTGGATCGCGTTCGCCGGCTGGCTGATGATCATCGTCGGCCTGCTCGACTTCTTCCAGGGCCTGATCGCGATCATCCGCAAGGAGTACTACGCGATCGCGGGCTCGCAGGTGATCGTGTTCGACGTCAAGACGTGGGGATGGATCACGCTCCTCTGGGGCATCGCGATCGGGCTCGCCGGTATGGCCCTCCTCGCGGGGGCCGGCTGGGCGCGCTGGCTCACGATCATCCTGGCGAGCGTGAACATCCTCGAGATGCTCGGGTTCGAGGGCGCCTCCTCGGCCCCCCTCTGGGCGCTGACCGTGCTCGCTCTGAACATCGTCGTCCTCTACGCGCTGATCGCGAAATGGGACGATGCTGCGATGGGCGCAACCGGATAGTGCTGCGTGAACGGCCCAGGTCCCCGGCCGCCTGCCCGGGACCTGGGTCGTTCCGGAGAAATCCGCTGCGGCTCGCCGCGATGGCGTACCATGAACGCAGATGGGCATCGACCTCGTCACCCCGACACACCTGATCTTCCTCGCCCTTCTGGCGCTGATCCTCTTCGGGCCGAAGCGGCTCCCGGAGATCGGACGCTCGCTGGGCACCGGGATCCGCGAGTTCAAGGGCTCCGTCACGAACCTGGGCGACACGGGCAGCGAGCCGGTTCAGGCTCAGCCTGTCGTGGTCTCCGAGGCCGTCGACGACCCCGCGAGCTCCGCTCCCGACCCGCCTGCGCCCGGCGCCTGAGCGACACGCCCAGCGGTCCGCAGTAGGCTCCGCCCGGTGGGAACCGGAGAGGCGGTCCGGTCCGAGGTGCGGCTCGCAGAGCTGGTCGCTGCACTCTCGCTGGGGATCGACCTCGGCTTCGGGCAGCCGATGGAGCACGTGTTGCGCCAGTGCCTGATCGCGCTCCGGCTCGCAGAGCGGATCGGTCTCGACGAGGAGGCTCGCGGCGGCGTCTACTACACCGCGCTTCTGATCAACGTCGGCTGCCACTCGGACGCGCACGAGCAGGCCAAGTGGTTCGGCGACGACATCGCGCTCAAGTCGGGGAAGTACGACCACGAGCTTCGAAGCCTTCGCGCCGCGGCCGCAGGCGTGCGCCTGATCGGAGCCGGGAACCCGCCGCTCCACCGCTTCAGGGTCGGGCTCGAGTTCGTCCTCTCCGGCCACCGCGAGGTCGACGGGATGATCGCCCAGCACGCCGCCCTGGCGCGTGCGCTCGCCGAGCAGCTCGGCCTCTCCGAGCCGGTGCTGGAGTCGGTCGCAGCGACGTACGAGCAGTGGGACGGGCGCGGCTGGCCGGGAAGGCTCTCGGGCACCGAGGTGCCGATCGCGGCACGACTCGCACAGCTCGCGGAGTTCGTCGAGGTCGCCCACCGAGTCGGCGGAGTCGCCGCAGCGCAGGAGATGGCGGTCCGGCGCGCCGGCAAGCAGTTCGACCCGGTACTCGCAGGCCTCGTGCGGGACGAGGGAGAGATGCTGCTCTCGGGCCTCGACTCGGCAGGTACCTGGGACACGGTGATCCACGCGGAGCCGGCTCTCGCGGTCGTGCTGCAGGGCGACCGGATCGACGACGCGCTGCTCGCGATCGCGAACTTCGTCGACCTCAAGTCGCCGTACACGCTCGGCCACGCGCCGGCGGTTGCGGAGCTCGCGGCCGCCGCGGGAGCAGAGCTCGGTCTCGACGAGGCCGGCATCACGACGCTCCGGCGCGCAGGAGTCGTTCACGACCTCGGCCGACTCGGTGTTTCGAACGCGATCTGGGATCGGCCGCGCCCGCTCGGCGCCGGCGAGTGGGAGCGCGTGCGGCTCCACCCCTACCTGACCGAGCGCATGCTGCAACAGTCCGCGGCGCTCGCCCCGCTCGGGGCGATCGCGGTCGCACACCGCGAGCGGCTCGACGGGTCGGGGTACCCGCGCGGCCTGTCGGGCTCCGCGATCTCGCGCCCGGCGCGGATCCTCGGGGCGGCCGACGCCTACCAGGCGATGCGCGAGCCGCGGCCCTACCGCGCCGCGCGCCGGCCGGACGAGGCGGCGGCGGAGCTTCGCGCGGAGGTCCGCGCCGGACGTCTCGACGCGGAGGCGGTCGAGGCGGTCCTCGGCGCCGCCGGTCACCGCGTGACGCGCCGCCGCGAGGGACCCGCGGGGCTGACGCTGCGCGAGGTCGAGGTGCTGCGACTGCTGGCGCGCGGGCTCTCGAACAAGCAGATCGCAGCGAGGCTCGTGATCACCCCCAAGACCGTCGGCAACCACGTCGAGCACATCTACGCCAAGATCGGAGCCTCGAGCCGGGCGGCAGCCGGCCTGTTCGCGCTCCGCCACGGCCTCCTGCCCGAGGAGGAGATCGAGGGCGCCGCGCTCCGAAGATGAGGCGAACGCCTCATGACGCGCCGGCGAGCTCCTCGTACCCTCGACTCATCCCGAGCGAAAGGAGCAAGGCCATGCCGAAGGTCTCACGCGAGAGCGCCGCGCACGTCGAGGACCACGGAGTCGTCGAGGACCGGCACGAGGACATCGAGGGGTACACGATCAACTTCCTGACGTTCCGGGCCGATGCGGACGGGACGCCGCTCCTGAAGGGCCTGCCCGGCGACAAGTGCATCGCGCCGCACTGGGGCTACGTGCTCGAGGGCCGGATGACCTTCCGGTTCGACGACCACGAGGAGGTCATGGAGGCGGGCGATGCCTTCTACCTGCCGCCGGGCCACATCCCGATCGTCGAGGCAGGGACCTCGTACGTCCAGTTCAGCCCCTCCGAGGAGCTCCACCGCGTCAGCGAGACGATGACGCGGAACTTTCGGACGATGATGCAGAACGCCTGACCGGAGTGGACCCAGCCGGGCTCGAACCGGCGGCCTCTAGCATGCCATGCTAGCGCTCTCCCAACTGAGCTATGGGCCCGGGACAAGCAAGTCTAGCGCTCAGATCGTAGTCGCTGGCCCAATGGATCCCTGATCGTTGGTTGTTGCGGGCCGGCGCGAGGCGAAGCTGAACCGCTGCCCGATTGACGGACATCGAGGTCGGCAGGAGATAGCACGTGTCGAGCTCGGCACAGTACGCGGCGATCGCATCGATCTCGCCGCGCCGGTAGCCACGGTGGATCAACCCTTCACGGCTGCGCCGACACGTGCCGCAGCGGACGACGACGACATCCCCGTGCCTTGCCGCCCACTTGCACTGGACACGAAGCAGGTCCGAACCGAGGTCGAGGATGAGATCGTATCTCTCGTCGTCAAGCGGCCGCGCGACCCCTATCCCGAGCCTCACCGCGACCCACGTGATTGCGGATTTTCAGCGAGCAGGCCCTTCTGATTGGTCGTCAGTTCGCGCAACACGTCGACGGTAGCGCGAGTCTCGGACGGGCCGTGTCCTAAAGAGACAACAACTACGCGCTCGCGGCTTCGAGCGCCTCCTGGGGCACATCGTCCCAGAGGTCCTCGAGGCGGTAGAAGTCGCGCGCCTCGGGGGTGAAGACGTGGAGGACGACGTCGAGGTAGTCGGCGACGATCCATGTCGCCTCACGCTCGCCGGCGACGGAGCGCGGGAGCAGCCTGTCGTCCTTCTTCAGTCTGGCGTGCACCTCGTCCCAGATGCCCTTGGCCTGGCGCGCGTTGTTGCCGGTGCACACGACGAAGTAGTCGGTGTAGCTGCACACCGGCTGCATGTCGAGGATGACGACGTCCCTCGCGAGTTTCTCCTGCGCCAGCGCCGCGATGCGGCGCGCCTGTTCGATCGACGTCAACTGGCGTCAGTGTAGCCGTCGCGACAGTAGAGGCCGTCGCGCTCGATCAGCTCCCAGACCGACGCCGGAACCAGATCGTGGACGTCCTCGCCGCGTTCGAGCCGATCCCGGAGCTCGGTCGAGGAGACCGGGACGGGCTCGATCTCGAAGAACGCGACGCGATCGTCCACGGGCGGAAGCGGGAACCCCGGCCGCGTCCCCACCGCGAGGCGCACGAGCCGCAGGACCTCGTCCGGCTCCTTCCAACCGGAGAGACCCGCGTACTCGTCGGCGCCGAGTAGGAACGCCGCCCCCTCCCACTCCGGGTGGTCGCGGAGCATGTCGACGGTGCGGGCGTGCTCGTCGGCTACCACCGGCACGCCGGGGAAGGCCCTGCGGGCGAGCTCGAGCCTCACGGCAGCGGGCGTCGAGACCTCCTTGTGACCGGGAGCTGCAGTGACGATCACCAGCAGCTCGTCGATCCCGAGGCGCTCTCGCGCGCCGCGCAGGAGCGCGACGTGGCCGTTGTGGGGCGGGTCGAACGCGCCCCCGAACAGCCCGATCACGGCACGAACTCGAACGCCTCGTCGCCCACTTCGACCGAGGAGCCGCGCTTCGCCCCCGCCTCCCGAAGGACGCGCTCGAGCTCCTCCGCGCCGGGCGGTGTCCCGACCACGCGGAAGCCGTCCTCCGTCCGCAGCAGGCTCCATGGGCGGGCCTTCGGCTGCGGCCGGTAGACGAGGAAGTCGGCGGGCTCCTCCACCGCCGCCTCGACGGGCGCCGCCTCGGGCACCAGCGTGAAGAGCGCCTTTCGGAGCTCCTCGACCCCGGCCCCCGTCGCGCACGAGATGCGGAAGGTCGCCACGATCCGCGGGTCCGAGACGTCGAACGTCGGCTCGGGCTCGAGGTCGGTCTTGTTCAGCACCACGATCTGTGGGAAGTCGTCGAGGCCGGCGCCGTACGCCGCGAGCTCGGCGTCGATCAGGTGCCATTGCTCGTCGGCCGGATGGGAGGCGTCGATCACGTGGACGAGGCTCCGTGCCCGTTCGAGGTGCGCGAGGAACTCGTGCCCGAGCCCGATCCCCTCACTGGCCCCCTCGATCAACCCCGGGACGTCGGCGACCACCAGCTGCCGGCCGTCGGGTGAGTCGACCGTCCCGAGCACCGGCGCGAGGGTGGTGAACGGATATTCCGCGACCTTCGGGGTGGCGTTGGAGAGGCGGCGGAGGAGCGACGACTTCCCTGCGTTCGGCAGCCCGACGAGCGCAGCGTCGGCGAGGAGCTTGAGGTGCAGCTCGACGTCGCGCTCGTCGCCCGGCATCCCGACCTCCGAGAAGCGGGGCACCTGGCGCGTCGAGCTCACGAACCGTGCGTTCCCGCGCCCGCCGCGCCCGCCGCGGGCGAGCACCACGCTCGCGCCTGGGTGCGCCAGGTCGGCGACGAGGTCTTCGCCGTCGAATACCTGCGTGCCCACCGGGACGCGGACGATCTCGTCCTCGCCGCTTGCGCCGTGCTTGCGGGCGCCGCGACCCGACGTGCCCTTCGGCGCCGCGATCAACCGGCGCCGCTGGAACGACGACAGGTCCCGCAGCTCGGGATCGGCGAGCGCGATCACGCCGCCGCCGTCGCCGCCGTCGCCGCCGTCGGGGCCGCCCTTCGGGACGTACTTCTCGCGGCGGAACGACAGCGCACCGTCGCCTCCGCGCCCGGCCTTCAGGTGGATCTCCGCGCGGTCGCTGAACATGCCCGCCGCCCTCGCGGCCGGCCCTTCCTACTCCGCGGCGACGACCGAGACGAAGCGGCGCTCGCCGCTCGAGCGGAACTCGGCCTTGCCGTCTCGGACGGCGAAGATCGTGTCGTCGCGGCCGATCTTCGTCCCCGGGCCCGGACGGAACCTCGTGCCGCGCTGCCGCACGATGATCTGGCCCGCGCGGACGTCCTGGCCGGAGAAGATCTTCACACCGAGGTACTGCGGGTTCGAGTCGCGGCCGTTCTTCGACGAGCCGAGCCCCTTCTTGTGTGCCATTACTCGCTCGCCTCCTCGTCGTCGTCCTCGAGCGCCGACTCGAGCGCGGCAACCGCGCCCTTGCGGTCGGCATGGGCCTTCTCGTAGTCGAGCGCGGCCTGCAGCTCCTCGACGCTCCATTCCTTCGTCTCGGTCTTCACCTGCGCCACTGTCATCGACTCGTAGCCGGACGGCGCTCCGGCAGCCTCCTCGACCGGCGCCGTCTCGACGGAAGCCGCCTCGACCTCGACGGCCTCGGGGGCGGGCGCCTCTGCGGTCGCGGCCTTCCCCGGCTTCTCGGCCTTTGCCGGCGCCTTCTTCGCGCCGGTGCCGAGCGCGATCTCGACGCGCGAGGTCGCGGCACGGAAGCCGTTGTGGCGCTTGTAGCCCGTGCGCCGCTTGTACTTGCCGACGATGATCTTCGGCCCGCGCCCGTGCGAGAGGACGGTCGCGGTGACCTTCGTCTCGCCGAGGAGCACGACCGGCTCGAAGCTCTTTCCCTCCTCGGTCGCGACCCGGTCGACGACGAGCGTCTCGCCGTCGCGGACGCGGTGCTGCTTGTTCCCGAGCTTGATGATCGCGTAATCCATGGCAGGTTCCGAGCGTGGAAACGCGGGCGCACTACGCCCGCGACCAGAGCAGTGTAGCGATTGCCCGGCCGTGGTGATTGCTCGGTCAGCCGGTGACGGCGACGGCGCGGCGAATCACGGCGGCTGATCGATCGAGCGACGCGGTCACGGCGTCGCCCCACTCGCTCATCGGCGTGTACTCCCAGTCGTCCGGGCTCGCGGCGGCGACCGCCTCCCCGACCTTCGCATCGGGCGCGCCGTTCTCGGGCGCCACGCTCGTCTCGGGCGCGCCGCCCGTCTCGGGGGCGACGTTCTCGGGCACGGCGTTCTCGGACGCGCTGTCCTCGGGACCGCGGTTCTCGTCCGGCCCGCCGGCTTCGGCGGCCGCCGCGGCCGGCTTGGGCTTGCGGCCGCGCCCGCCACGGGTCCCCCGGCGCGTCCGCTTGCGCGGTGCACTCGCGCTCTCCCCCTCGGCCGGCTCGTCGTCGTCCGAGCCGAGGTCACGGTCGGGAAGATGAATGACGGGCGCCGGCGGCTCCTCGCCCTCCGATTCGGGCTCGAGCTCGGGCTCGACGGGATCCGGCTCGTCCTGGGCGTCGCCGTGCCCGTTCGCGCCTGATGCCGCCGCCGCCGGCTTCCGCTTGCGGCCGCCGCGCGTGCCGCGACGCGTGCGCTTGCGTGGCGCAGCAGCCGGGGCGTCGCTCTCGGCCTCGTCAGGCGGGGTATCAGGCTCCGCCTCGCCGGTCGCCTCGAGGTCCGTCTCGGCTGCAGCCTGAGCGGGCTTCCGCGAGGGCCGCGGCGCCGGCTTCGCGGCCTCAGGGGCCACTTCACCCTCGGCAGCCTCGACCGGCTTCTTCGCGGCTGCCCGCCGCGTCGGGCTCTTCGGCGGCGCAGCCTCCTCGACGGGCTCCGCCTCGGCCTCGTCGGCGGCATCCCCGGAAACCTCGACGGCCTTCGTCGTGCGCTTCGCGCGCATGGGCCTCTCGGCCTCGGCCTCCGCGGTGATCGGCTGCCCGTCGCCGCCGGCCCCTGCCTGGACGGCGTAGGCGACGCCGTCCATGACCGCGACCACCTGCACCCTCACCTTCTTGCCGACGAGCTTCGCAGCCTCGGCGACGACGATCTCCAGCCCCTTGATCTTCCCGACGCCCGCGCGCGCGTCGTGCAGGCCGACCTCGCCGAGCTTCAGCTCGAGCTCCTGGCCGATCTCGACGGGCGCCTCCGGCGCGAGCTTCTCGACGGTGCCCTGCTCGAGCAGGCGCATGTGGTCGAGATGGACATCCTCGAGCCCGACCAGGAAGAAGCGGCGCTTGGTCAGCTCCTCGAGCTCGCGGAGCCGCGAGGCGTCGGGCCCGACGAGCAGCCCGGCGACCCTCGCGCTCACCTCGACCTTGAACGCCTTTGCGCGGGATCCCGGCGTGACGAGCGCGCGGATACGGCGCTCGACATCGACCGCAGCGGTGCTCTCCGACACGACGATCCCGTCGCCGTCGCAGGTCGGGCACTTGCGGGTCATGACCTCGCGCGGCCCGTCGGTCACGTTCTGCCGGGTCATCTCGACGAGGCCGAGCGGCGAGATCTCGACCACGTAGGTCTTCGTCCGGTCGCGCTCGAGCTCCTGACGCAGGGCGTCCTCGACCTGATGGCGGTTCTTCGGGTTCGCCATGTCGATGAAGTCGATGACGATGATCCCGCCGATGTCGCGCAGCCTCAGCTGGCGCACGACCTCGCGGACGGCTTCGAGGTTGTTCTTCGTGATCGTGTCCTCGAGCCTTCCCGCGCCGTTCCGCTTGGAACGTGAGCCGACGAAGCGGCCGGTGTTCACGTCGATCACCGTGAACGCCTCGGCGTAGTCGAAGATCAGGTAGCCGCCCGACGGCAGGTCGACGCGCCGGTTCAGCGTCGACTGGATCTCCTGCTCGACGCCGAGCGCCTCGAGGAGCGGCGTGCGCTCCTTGTAGCGCTCGACCCGCTCGACCATGTGCGGGGAGGTCTTCTTCAGGTAGCCGACGATGCGCTTGTGCGTACGGTCGTGATCGACGACGAGCTTCTCGAAGTCGCCCGTGAAGAGGTCGCGCGTGACGCGCAGCGGGAGCTCGGCCTCCTGGTAGATCAGGGCCGGCGCGGTCGCCTTGTTCGCGCTCGCCTCGATCGTCGCCCAGAGTCGCATCAGGAAGTCGAGGTCGCGCCCGACGTCCTCGGCTGAGGCGCCCTCCGCGGCTGTGCGGACGATGACGCCGCCCGTCTTCGGGGAGATCTCCTTGAGGATCGCCTTCAGCCGGTTGCGCTCGTCGTCGTCGAGCCGGCGCGACACGCCGAGGCCGTCGCCCTGCGGGACGTAGACGACGAAGCGGCCCGGGAGCGAGATCTCGGTGGTGAGCCTCGCGCCCTTCGTCTTCATCGGGTCCTTGACCGCCTGGACGAGGAGCGTCTGACCACGCTGGATCAGGTCCTGGATCTTGCGGGCGCCGCGGCGCCCCTCGAGCTCGGGGCCGACGATCTCGTCGACGTAGAGGAAGCCGTTCTTCTCGAGGCCGATCTCGACGAACGCGGCCTCCATGCCGGGCAGCACGTTGTCGACGGTGCCGAGGTAGATGTTGCCGGCGATCGAGCGGTGCTCGGGGCGCTCGAGGTAGACCTCGGCGACGAGGCCGTCCTCGATCACCGCGACGCGCTTCTCGCCCGGATCGACCGAGACGAGGAGCCGGCGCTCGGCCTTCGGCAGGGGCGCACGGCGGGGAGCGGCGCGGCGAGGCGAGCGTGCCTGCCTGCCTCTGCGCTCGGCGGCCGCGCCGTCGGGTTTGTCCGCCTTCTCGGCCTTCTCGGCCTTCTCAGCCCTCCCGGCCTTCTCGGGCCTCTCGGGCTTGGGAGCGGCGTCGGCGGTCTCTGCCTCGGCTGTCGCTACCGCCGCCGGAAGCGGGGCGCTTCTTCCGGCCACGCCCTCCGCGGCTGCCGCGGCGGCGCTTTCTCGTCTGTGTCTGTTGTCCGTCTGCGGCCGGCTCGGTCGTCGGCGGCGCAATCGCTGTCGTCGGTTCAGGTTCGACGGTCGGAACGGCAGCCTCTACCGGCGCCTGCTCCGCCTTCTTCTGGCGTCGCAACCAGGAAAGTGGCAAAGAGGATCTCCTTCGAAGTGGGCACGCGCAGCCTCGCATCGAGCGGGCGCGCGCAGCGGTTGGATACGGAAAGCAATGGCATTGCCTACCCCACAGGGTAGCAAGCGGTTCCCGAGGGCTTCGCCCGCGTCAGGCTGCCGCGCCGGCGGCCGCGACCCGAGCACGCCTCGTGCGCACGATTCGCAGCCGCTGCTGGAGACGCGCCCAGGCCCACGGCTCGATCTCGGCGTAGCGCGAGCCGGTCTCGGTCCTGGTCGCGTCCGCGTACTCGAACCACGCGTCGGCCTCCTCGATCAACAGCAGCTCGAGCAGCTCGTTTTCCGATGTCAGCCCCATCGAGACCCTCCTTCCGGTTGGAGAGAGCGTAGGACCGCTGTCGGACGGATCAGGAAAGGCGCCGTCGAAGGACGGCGGCGACCGCCCACGTCCCACCGAGCGCGACGCCCCCGCGCACCGCGAAGCGCGGCACGGGCAGGAGCTCGAGGCCCCTGGCGACCTTGCGGAACGCGAGCCCGGACGCTGCGACCGCAGCGAGCTCGGGCCAGAGCGCCGACAGCTGCGCATCGCGGCCGCCCGCGACGGCCATCCTGACCGTGAGGAAGGCCTGGTTCAGCGTGAGCGCAGGGAGGTCGGGGCCCCGCAGGAACGTCGCCGCGCCGATCAGGCCGTTCCGCACCAGGCTCTGGTTGACGAGATGCGAGACGACCGCGCGGCGCAGGACGGGAAGGCGCCCGGCGACCGCAGGGCCGGCCGGGCCGAGCGCGCGGGCGAGCGCCGCCGCGGTCTCGTTCACCGGAAGGCCCCGGCCGGGCTCGATGCGGACGAGCTCCGTGTCGAGGACGTAGGGGACGCTCTCTCCCTCGGTGAGCGCGACGATCGGAGTCTCGGTGCGGGCCGCGGCGCGGAGCACGTCGAGATCGGGCGGCCCGATCCAGACGAGCGCGGCAGCATGACCGCGAGGAGGGCCCTCCGTCACGGCCGAGGCGTCCCCACCCTCGCGCAGCTCCGCGGCGAGCAGCGCCGCGAGCTCCGTCGAGCCCGCGACCGCAACCGGCCCGGGAGACAGCGCTGCGAGCCGGCTGAACTGCACCACGCGAAGCGCCATCATCGGCAACTTGGCTTTCATGCCCGCCGCCTGCCGCCCCGGGCGTGGATGCCCAGCAGGACGCCGATGCCGGCGAGGTTCGAGATCATCGAGGAGCCTCCGACGGAGACGAACGGAAGCGGGATGCCGGTGATCGGCGCGATCCCCATCGTCATCCCGATGTTGACGAACACCTGGAACAGGAACGCGAACACGATCCCGGCCGCGACGATCGCGCCGTAGAGGTCGGGCGCCGTCGTCACGATCTTGAGCCCGCGCCAGACCACGAGCAGGTAGAGAAGCAGGAGCACCGAGGCGCCGATGAACCCGCGCTGCTCGGCGACCGAGGCGAAGGCGAAGTCGGTCGCGTGGGCGGGCAGGTAGTCGAGGGCGGTCTGGGTGGCGCCGACGACGCCCCGGCCCCGGATCCCGCCGCTGCCGACGGCGATCTTCGACTCGGTGAGGTTGTAGGAGTTCGTCTCGGTCAGGCGGGCGGTCTGGTACGGCTTGAGCACCTGGACGCCTGCGGACGGGAGCCACCAGAGCACCGCGAGCACGAGCAGGGCGCCGATGCCGGCGATCAGGGCGAGATGCAGCCACCGGATCCCGGCGACGAACAGGACCGCGACCAGCACCGCGGCGTAGACCAGCGCGGTGCCCACGTCGGGCTGGAGGAAGACGAGCCCGATCGGGCCGGCGGCGAGCAGGATCGTCTTCAGCGGCACCGAGGCCCGCGTCACCTCCCGGGCGTGGCCGGCGAGGAAGCCCGCCAGCGCCAGCGCGAGCAGCACCTTCCCGAACTCGGAGGGCTGGAACGTGAAGAAGCCGATGTCGATCCACCGCTTCGACCCGCGCGTCGCGGCGCCTGCCAGCAGCACGATCCCCATCACCCCGCAGAGGCCGACGTAGATCGCCTTCCAGAGCCGCCGGTAGACGGCGGGATCGATCAGGAACGCGATCAGGAGGACGACGGTGCCGGCCGCGACGTAGAGGCGCCTGGCGGGGCGCCGCGCTTCCGCCGGGGTCGTGCCGCGTGATCCCGCCGATCGTCCACACGCCGAAGGCCACCGCGCCCGCCGCGGCGCCGAGCAGGACCCAGTCGAGCCGCCGGGTGAGCCCGACGATGTCGTAGACCTCGCCGAGAGGGCGGTTCCGAAGCCCGCGCGCGCGAGGGTCGACGGCTTCGATCGCCATCAGTCGCTGAGGTGGGCCGTGGTCACGCCGTGCTTCTTGAAGTACGCCTCGAATACCTGGAGCGCAGCCGGAGCGGCTGCGGTGCCGCCGTGGCCGCCGTTCTCGATCAGGGCGCAGACGACGATCGACGGGTTGTCGGTCGGGCCGTAGCCGCACCACCAGGACTGGTTGAGCTTCACCGGGTTCGGGTAGCCGGGCACGGTGACGGCCTTCTCGGCGGTCCCGGTCTTCCCGGCGATCGAGACGGGGAAGTGGCCGAAGACGCCGTACGAGGTGCCGTAGACCGAGTGCGTTCCGAGCCAGAGCCCCTGCTGCACCGCCTGGAGCGCGGCCGGGTCGACGCCGCTCGGGGTCGGCTGCTGCGTCGCGAGCACGCGGTAGACCTCACGCTGGCCCGCGTCGCCGCTGGACGACTCCACGTCCTCGGCGGTGTGCGGGGTCACCATCTGCCCGCCGTTGGCGATCATCGCGTAGAAGCGGGCCATCTGGATCGGGGTCACCTCGAGGTCGCCCTGACCGATCGCGAGCTGGACCTCGTATCCCGGCTTCCAGATGCGGTCGACGTAGCCGGCGCACGGCGGGCCGCCGTAGTGGCGGCAGCGCCAGTCCGGAGTCGGTACGAGCCCCTGGTTCTCGGGGCCGATGTCGATCCCGGTATCGGATCCGAACCCGAAGCGGTCCGCCCACAGTTGCAGCGTGGCGCCGCGGCTCGACGGCAGGTCGTAGAAGCGCTGGCCGACCCGGTAGAAGTAGGTGTCGCAGGACTCGGCGAGGGCCTGGCCGAGCTCCATCGGCTGGTCGACGTACGGGTCCCAGTTGTTGAACACCTGCTGGTAGAAGGTGAAGCTCGGCGAGCACTGGAGGCTCTCGGTCGGCGTCAGGATCCCTTCCTGCATCGCCGCGAGCGCCGTCACGGGCTTCCACACCGACCCCGGCGGATAGAACCCGTCGATCGCGCGGTTCAGCCCGGGGAAGTTCTTCGCCGCCGCGACCTTCGCGTTCTGGAGCGGCGCGAGCTTGCTGGCGCCGCGGCTCACGTAGACCGACGGCTGGTACGTCGGGTTCGAGGCCATCGCGAGAACGGCGCCGTTCCGGGGGTCGAGCGCGACGATCGCGCCGCCGTCGGCGTACGTCTCGCCGGTCGTGCGCGCCGCCCGGATCTGGGTCGCAAGTGCCCGCTCGGCGGCACGTTGGAGGCGGATGTCGATCGTCAGCCGAAGGGTGTTGCCCTGCGTGGGAGCGACCGTCGGCCGGATGGGGCTCGTCGGCTGCCCGAGCGAGTTCACGGTCAGCTGGTCGACGCCGTCCTTTCCCTTCAGGTAGCGGTCGTAGCTCTGCTCGATGCCCGCCTGCCCCATCACGTCCTGCGGCTGGTAGCCGGCCTTCTTGGCCGCCTTGACCTGCGCCGGCGTGATCGCGCCGACATAGCCGACCGCCTGGGCGAGCAGCGACTTGTACGGGTAGCTGCGGAGGTAGCTCTGGGCGAGGTCGACGCCCGGGAATTGCGCCTGGTGCTCCTTGAGGTAGTCGTACTGGTCGGCATGGATGCCGCGCCTGAGCACCACCGGCGTCAGCGGGTCCTTCGCATACGGCTTCATCCGCGCGACGATCTCCTTCACCGGGATCGAGGCGACCATCGAGAGCTGCTTCAGCTCGGCCGCCCGCGTCTTCCGGTACTTCGGCAGGTCGGCGGGCCAGACGACGAGGCTCGTTCCGACGGTGTTCTTCACGATCGGATGGCCGTTGCGGTCGACGATCCAGCCCCGCGGGGCGTCGACGGAGAGATTGCGGACGCGGTTGTCGCTCGCCTCCTTCAGGTACTTCGAGCCCGACAGCACCTGAAGCGCCCAGAGGCGCAGGAAGAGCACGGCGAAGACGGCGAGGGCGACGAAGCCGAGGATCGCGACCCGGAGAGCCAGCTGCGGCGTGAGGCGGTAGGGCTCCTCGACGCGCGGGTCGCCGGGCAGGAAGCGGCGGGAGCGGGGCTCGCTAGCCAAGCAGCCGCACCTCGTGGACGCGGTCGAGCGCGTCGGCCGGCGGGAAGAGCCTGCGTGCGAGCCCGTACACGGGCCACGTCAGGATGAGGTTCAGGAGCACCGTCGCCGGGATCCCGGCCAGGTACGGCCCGCGCCGGCGCCGGCTGGCCGAGGAAGAAGTGCAGGCCGAGCGTCCCGACGCCGTAGAGGAAGGTGATCACGGCCACCGAGACGTACGGCGCGTGGAAGCGGTCGCGTGCGGTCGTCTCGCCGTAGCGCCCGGTCCAGTAGCCGGCGAGGGTGAGCAGGAGCGAGGTGAAGCCGAGCGTGCCGAGGTTGGAGGTGTCGATCAGGAAGCCGGCGCAGAACCCCGCGAGGGCGCCGAACACCGAGCCGCGCAGGAGCGCGATCGAGATCAGCGCGACGAGCAGCAGGTCGGCGGTTCCGCCGAGCGGCGAGTAGGGGTCGAAGAACGCCACCTGGACGAGCAGCGCCCCGAACAGCAGGAACGCCGCCTTGACCGCGTCGAAGATCATCTGCCGGTCGCCGCCTGCTTCTTCGGGATCAGGACGAGCACCGACTCGAGCGACGACAGGTCGACGTACGGCTGCACCTGGATGTTCTGGAAGATGTCCGTGTCGGTCTGGGAGACGCTCGAGACGTACCCGATCGGGATGTTCCGGGGGAAGAGCGACTGGAGGGGGCCGGGGGCCGACCCGGCGGTGATGATCATGTCGCCGAAGCCGACCTGCGGCTTGTCCTTGCCGACGTTGTCGAGCACGAGCGCGGTCGGGCCGCTGCCGTGCTCGAGGATCCCGACCGCCGCGAGGCCCTGCGCGTCGACCGCGCGGACGGCGCTCGTCGGATCGGTGATGAGCGTGACGCGGGACTCGTTCCCGAGGACCTTCGAGACCGTTCCGACGAGGCCCTGGTGGGTGAGCACGACGTCCTCGGGCTCGATTCCCTGCGCGCGGCCGGCCGAGATCGTGACGCTCTGGTCGAGGGCCGAGGGGCTCGAGAGCACGCGCGCACCGATCTCGTCGTAGTCCTTCGGGAAGCTCGGCCCCTGGACGTAGCGCAGCTCCTTGCGGAGAAACGCGTTCTCGTCGAAGGCGCCCTGCAGCTTCGCGTTGAGCTGGCGCAGACGGGCGTTCTCGGCCGCGAGGCGCTTGTTCTTGCTCTTCGCGTCGAACACGCCGTGCGTCCAGTTCGCGGCGTCGCGGAACGGGTGCGCGACACGGTTCGCGGCGATCTGGAACGGCCGCAGCACCGAGGCCGCCGTGCTCTCGACCGGGTCGAGCGCGCTCGAGCGGAACGAGACCGTCAGCAGCATCAGCGAGAGCACGACGAGGCCCACCACGACGATCCGGCGCCTGAGAGGGCTCGAGCGGGTCGGGGAGTGGCCGGAAGAAGCGGCGCGCTGGACGGAGGAGCCCAGGACCGCAACACGGACGTTCCGGTTGCGAGGCACGAGCCGTCGAAGTCTAGCGAGCCTGCTCCGCCAGTCGGCTTCCCGACGCGGCGTGGGAGCGCCCGAGCGCCACGAGCGTCACGAGCGCGAGGCCCGAGAGAATGTAGTACGGAACGGCGTCGGAGGTCGCCTCGGCGATCGAGCCGCCGAGCGCCGACCCGATCGTCTGCCCCGGCGCCCACGCGAGGTTCAGGAGCGCGAAGGCGTAACCGTAGTCGAGGCCGCGAGCCTCGGCCGCTTGGGTGAGCAGAGCCATTCCCGGCGTGTAGAAGGTGCCGAAGCCGATCGCGCCCACGAGGATCACGAGCGCGAGGACGTAGACGTTCCCGGGCAGCGGCAGGACGATCGTGGCGGCGATCGTCACGACGAGAGCGGCGCGAATCGGCACGAGTGGGCCGAGCCGATCGGAGACCCTGCCGATCACGAGGTTGTTGAGCGTCTCGAGGACGCCGGCCGTCAGCCACACGGCGCCGATGCCGATCGCGCCGGCGCCGAGCGCCGACAGCCGCAGCGGGCCGAGCACCCCCAGGGTCCCGAAGAGGAGGGCCGGCAGCAGGACGAACCAGACCGGGAGCAGGATGCGTCGGTCGCGGACGGCCGCGCCGAGCCTGGAGAGCGGCTGCGGCTCGTCGGGACGGCTGGCGGGGGTGAGGACGGCGAGGACCGCGAGCCCGAGCGAGAGAGCGGCGACGGCGCCGAAGGTCGGGCCGGTGCCGGCAACGGTCGCGAGCCCGCCGAGGACGGGGCCGAAGAGGGCCCCGGCGACGGCCGCGGCGAACGCCCGCCCGATCAACCGCCCCCTGGCGCCCGGCGCAGCGCTCGCGACGAGCCAGGCGAGCGAGCCCGTCCACGAGAAGGAGCTCGAGAGCCCCTGCAGGAACCGGGCGACGTCGAGCTGCCACGCCTGGCCGACGACGCCGAACAGGGCGGTCGTGAGCGCGACCCCGACGAGCCCGACGAGCACCGTCGGCTTGACGCCGAACCGCGCGGCGACCATCCCGCTCGGGATCGCACCGACGAGCGTCCCGAGCGGATAGGCGGCGGCAAGCACTCCTGCACCGGCCTTCCCGAGCCCGAGCTCGTGGGCGTAGTGCGGGAGCAGCGGCGTGAGCGCGGCGAAGAAGAGCGTGTCGACGAAGACGATCGCGCTCGTCAGGTACAGGATCCGGCGGTAGGAAGCCGGCACACCGGCAGCCTAGGCATGATCGCGGGACGTGTCCGACGGGATCCCGGTGAGCGGCGTGAGCGAGCTCGTCCTCGAGGTGCTCGACCTGGAGGCGGCCGAGCGCTTCTACGCGGAGGTGCTGGGGCTGCCGGTCGTGGAGCGCTGGCCGCACCGGGAGGCGATCTGGGTGATGGCCGGCCGGCAGACGCGGATCGGGCTCTGGCGGCCCCAGGTCGGGATCGCCGGCGGCCGCGGCGGCGTGCACGTCCACTACGCGATGAGCGTCGCCGACGCCGACTTCGACGCCGCCGCGGCGCGGCTCCGCGCCGCGGGGTACGAGCCCGAGGTCGTCGTCTTCGGCGACCGGCGCGGCCGCGCGCTCTACGTCGACGATCCGGATGGGAACGTGGTCGAGCTCTGGACGTGGGACGTCGCGGCTCACCTCGACGGGCCCCCGGGTTGATCGTCGAATCGCGCGTGGGGACGCGGGCTGCTATCGGTACACCCGGCCGATGAACGACGGATTCGCCACCAGCATCCAGCCGGAGCTGTGGGTGGACAACCCGCGCGAAGCGGTTGCCTTCTACGAGGCGGCGTTCGGCGCGACCGTGCTGCACCGCGTCGGGCCTGGAGAGGACGTCGTCGTGCAACTCGCCGTCGAGGGGGCTGCGTTCTGGGTTGCCGGGACGTCCGCGTCGTTGGGCCGCCTCAGCCCTCGAGAGGCCGGAGGCGGAACGAGCAGGACCCTGCTCGTCGTCGCGGACCCGGAGGGAGTCGTGCGGCATGCGGTCGCGGCCGGTGCGACCGAGGCTTCGCCCGTCGCCGACGAGCACGGCTGGCGCCTCGGTCGGATCGTCGACCCGTTCGGGCACGAGTGGGAGATCGGGTTCCCCCTGGTCTCGTGGCCGCCCTAGAAGCGAGCCCTGGGCACCCGAGCAACCGGAGCCGCAGGAGGGATTAGTAGCGTCCGCGGCCGTTGCGAGTGCGTGAGCGGGCGCGTGCCTTGGCGCTGTTCCGCATCGCCTCGAACTCCTCGAGGCTACGGCCCGAGCCGACGGCGACGCAGGTGAGCGGCGACTCGGCGAGATGGGTCGGCATGTGGGTCTCCTGGCGGAGACGCTGGTCGAGCCCCTGCAGGAGCGCGCCGCCGCCGGCGAGGACGATGCCGCGGTCCATGATGTCCGCGGCGAGCTCGGGCGGGGTCTTGTCGAGCGTCGACTTGATCGCGTCGATGATCTGCGCGATCGGCTCCTCGAGCGCGTGGCGCACTTCCTCGCTCGAGAGGATCACCGTCTTCGGCAGGCCGGTGAGCATGTCGCGCCCGCGAACCTCGGCCTGCACCTCCTCCTTGAGCGGGTAGGCGGACCCCACCTCGAGCTTGATCTCCTCGGCGGTCTGCTGCCCGATCAGCAGCTTGTACTCGCGCTTGATGTGGTTGATGATCGCCTCGTCCATCTCGTCGCCGCCGACGCGGAGCGACTGCGAGACGACGATCCCGCCGAGCGAGATCACGGCGACCTCGGTGGTGCCGCCGCCGATGTCGACGATCATGTTCCCGGTCGGCTCGGCGACGGGCAGCCCGGCGCCGATCGCGGCGGCCATCGGCTCCTCGATCAGGTAGGCCTGGCGGGCTCCGGCCGACAGCGTCGCCTCCTCGACGGCCCGCTTCTCGACCCCGGTCACGCCCGAGGGCACGCAGACCACGACCCGCGGATGCGCGAACCGATGCTGGTGCACCTTCTGGATGAAGTGGCGCAGCATCTGCTCGGTGACGTCGAAGTCGGCGATGACGCCGTCCTTCAGCGGCCGGATCGCGCTGATCGTCCCCGGCGTTCGGCCGAGCATGCGCTTCGCCTCGAGGCCGACCGCGTGCACGTCGCCGGTCGTCTGGTCGATCGCGACGACGGACGGCTCGCTCAGCACGATCCCGCGTCCGCGGACGTACACGAGCGTGTTCGCCGTTCCGAGATCGACCGCCATGTCACGCCCGCCGAACCCCGTGAGGTAGTTGAAGATGCCCATCTGGACCCGCGACTCACTCTACCCGCCCTGACCTTCGCGCTCGGCTCGGCGGCGCTGCACGCGGCCTGGAACCTCCTGGTCGCGCGGGCCCGCGACATCGAGGCTGCAACCGCCGCCACGTTCGTGCTCTCGGTGGCGATCGCGGCGCCCTTCGCGATCGTGTGGTGGAGCGCGGAGCCGTCCGTCTGGCCGTACGCGCTCGCCTCGACGCTGCTCGAGACGCTCTACGTCGTCGCCCTGGCGTATGCCTACCGGACGACGGACCTGTCGTTCGTCTACCCGCTCACGCGCGGGCTCGCACCCGTGATCCTGCTGGGCGCGTCGGTCGCCCTGCTCGGGCACGCGGTGTCCGCGACGGAGATCGGCGGCGTGCTCCTCGTGGCCGCAGGCGTCCTCTTCGTGCGCGGGCCCGCAGGGCGCGGCGACGTGCGGGCGGTGCTCGTCGTCCTGACGATCGCGGCGACCATCGCCGCGTACACGCTCGTCGACCGCGCCGGGATCCACCACGCCGGCGCGCTGACCTACTTCGTCCTCGTGCTGGCGGGGCCGTCCTTGGTGTACCCGCCGATCGCGGGCCTCGGAGCCGTGCGCTACGAGCTCGGATTCCCCGCCCTCGTCGCCGCGCTCGCTAACGTCGGCTCGTTCACCCTCGGGCTGCTCGCGTTGCGCCACGGGCCTGCGGCCCCGGTGCTGGCGGTGCGGTCGACCTCGATCGTGATCGCAACGGCGCTCGCCGGACGCGTGCTCGCCGAGCGGGTCTCGCGGGGCCGGATGGCCGGGTCCGTGCTCGTCTTCGCGGGAGTGGTGCTGCTCGCTCTCTAGCCGAACCCGTAGACACCGGGCAAGCGCTCGGCCAGGAGCCGGATCAGCAGTGCACCCGGCAACCCCACGACGTTCAGGTAGTCGCCCTCGATCCGCTCGACGAGGGAGGCTCCGAGTCCCTGGATCGCGTACGCACCGGCCCGGTTCTGCCACTCGCCGCTGCGGAGATAGTGCGAGACGTCCGCGTCGTCGAGCGGACGGAACCTCACGAGGGTCGTCTCGGAGTGCAGCTCCTCCCAGCTCCCGCGCCGCAGGCAGAGCCCGGAGACGACCTCGTGCTCCCAGCCCGAGAGCGTCTCGAGCATCCGCCGTGCATCGGCCTCGTCGGCCGGCTTGCCGAGCTGCTCGCCGCGGCAGAGGACGACCGTGTCGACGCCGAGCACCGGCCGCTCTCCGCCGTCGACCGACCTCGCCTTTCCGGCGGCGTGCTCGAGGGGGTCGCCGCCCGGCTCCTCCTCGAACGCGGGCGCGACGGCCTCGAATGCGATCCCGAGCTGGGTCAGAATCGCCCGGCGCTGCGGCGAGGTCGAGGCGAGGACGATCACGCGCGCTTCCGCGCCGCCCAGATCTCCTCGACCGGCCAGCGGTGGCCCCACTCGGCCGTGACGTAGCTGTAGAACGGGTGGGTCTCGGCCGCCTCCGGGGCCTGCACCTCGACCAGGCGCTCCACCTCGAAGCCGTGCCGGCCCAGCAGGTCGATCCGCTCGCCGTGGGGCAGGCAGAACTCGGCGCTCCCGTCGGGCCACTCGATCCGGTTCATCCCGAACTGGCTGCGGACGAGCTCGGTGTGAACCTTCTCGTCGTCGGACGAGCACATCACGACGATCGGGGAGGTGCTCATGAAGACAAGGCGCCCGCCGGGACGCAGGAGACGGGCCGACTCGGCGGCGAAGCGCTCCTGGTCGATCCAGATCGACGCGCCGTACTCGGAGAAGACGAGGTCGAAGCTCCCGTCCGGCAGCCCGGTCGCTCCCGCGTCCGCCTCGACCAGCGGGAACTCGATCCCGGTCTCGGCCATCATTCGCCGTGCGGTGTCGAGCTGCGCGGGCGTGATGTCGACGCCGACGGGCCGAGCGCCCTTCCTTGCGAACACCGCGGACATGTAGGCGGTGCCGCACCCGAGCTCGACGACGTCGAGGCCCGCGAGCTCCCCGAGGACCCCGATCTCGGCCTCGGGGACGTCCCATAGGCCCCACGTGATCTCGTCGAGCGCCCACTTCCGGGCGGCTTGAGCGTCGGTGTACTCGGCGTTCGTCCTCGTCCAGAGGTCGCGGTTGCGAGCCGCGTCCTCAGACCAGTCCATCGGCGAACCAGAGGCCGATCTCGCGCTCGGCCGACTGGGGCGAGTCCGAGCCGTGCACGAGGTTGTTCGGCATCGCGAGCGCGAACTGGCCCCGGAGCGAGCCCGGGTCGGCGTCGGCCGGGTTCGTCGCGCCGATGGTCTTCCGCGCCGTCGCGATCGCTCCCTCGCCTTCGAGCACGAATGCGAGCGTCGGCCCCGAGGTGATGAAGTCGACGAGCTCCCCGAAGAACGGCTTCTCGACGTGCTCGGCGTAGTGCGCCTCGCCGAGCTCGCGCGGAGCGACGACGAGGCGGGCGGCACGAAGGCGCAGGCCGCGCCGCTCGAAGCGAGCGACGATCTCGCCGGCGAGGCTGCGCTCGACGGCGTCCGGCTTCGCGAGGATCAGGGTCCGCTCCACGGCCATGCGGTCGCCCAGACTAGTACATCCTCCTAGCTGCTCGAGCTGGTGCGGGAGCGGCGCACCTTCGGAGCGAGCGCCACGGGCGCTTCGACGGGCACCGGCGTCGCGCAGTACGGGCACACCTGCCAGGCGGGCTCGAGCGGGCGGTTGCACTCGGCGCACGCCGACGCGGAGCTTCGTCGTGCAGACGGGGCACACGAGGAAGTCGGGCTCGACCTCGCAGCCGCACACCCTGCACTTCAGCTCGGGAGGACCGAGGCGGCTCTCCATCGCGCGGATCTCGAGCTCCCGCTCCCTGACGTCCTCGAGGTACTCGGGCGGACGGAACAGCATGTAGATCAGCGGGCCGAGGAACGGCGGGATCGCGCCGACGATGGTGGCGAGCGCGACCAGGGACGGCTGCTCGATCCGCCTCCTCGCGTCCTTGTTGACCCAGTAGACGGTCGCGAGCCAGAAGAGAAGCACCAGCGCGACCAGGCCGAGGCTCACGGCATGCCACGTCCCCGAATGGAAGAAGTCGTGAACACCTGTGAAGATCGAACCGCTCACAACAGGAACCTCCCGATCAGCCAGCCCGCGGCAAAAGCAAGCCCAACGTAGAGGGCGAGCAGGACGGCGGCGAAGATGAAGACGCTGGGGCGTCCACTGGCCCGCGAAATTCTACGGGTTCTGGCCACGTTCCGATAGCGCGGCGAGCAAGTAGAGCGATCCTGTCACAAGAACGGCACCATCCGGGCCTGCGAGCGCCCGGGCGCGGGCCACCGCGGCAACGGGATCGGGCTCGGCCTCGACCTGCGCGAAATGAGGCTGCGCCACGGTCGCGAGCTCGTCCGCCGTCAGCGCCCGAGCGTTCCCCGACTCGGTCGCGACCAGCGTGTCGCCGAGCGCCGTCAAGGCCCGCAGCATCTCCTCGTGCCGCTTGTCGGCGAGGATCGAGGCCACGATCGTGTACCGGCGGGTAGGAAGTCGCCCGAGCAGGTATCCGACGCCGGCGAGGTTGTGCGCTCCGTCCCAGATCTCGAGCGGCCGCTCGGAGCGGTGCTCGAGCCGGCCCGGCACGCGGACGACCTCGGCGGCCGCCGGGTCGACCTCGCGGCCGAGGAACGCCTCTGCCGCGGCGACGGCGAGCCCGAGGTTCGAGCGCGAGACGAGGTCGACCCGCGATGCGCCCGCCTCCTGCGCGGCCTCCTTCCACTCCCGCTCGCCGAGCACGACGACCGCGCCCGGGCTCACGACCGCGAGCTTCTCCGCCGCGATCTCCGCCCGGGTGGAGCCGAGGACCTCGGTGTGCTCGAGCGCCACGTTGGTGAGCACGACGACCCGGGCCCCGAGGACATTCGTCGCGTCGAGCCGGCCGCCGAGCCCGGCCTCGACGACGGCGGCACCGACGCCGCGCGCCGCGAACTCGGCGAGCGCGGCGGCGGTGATCACCTCGAACTGCGTCGCCCCCGCCGCCTGCGGCCGGACCCGCCCGAGCGCAACGTCGATGTCGACCTCGGCGCCGTCGAGCTGGATCCTCTCGGCCCAGCCGCGAACATGCGGCGAGATGTAGGCGCCCGTCCGCAACCCGGCGGCGTGCAGCAAGGCCGCCGTCATCAACGTCGTCGAGGTCTTGCCGTTCGTGCCGACGACGTGGATCGCCGGGTAGGCGAGCTGCGGGTCGCCGAGCGAGGCGAGAAGCTGCTGCATCCGACCCAGACCGAACTCCTCGGGCCAGGGCGACAGGCTCTCGAGCCAGGCGACGCCGCCGTCAGCCGTCGAGCGCCTCGAGCTCACGGCGGTAGCGCTCGAGCTTCGCCCGCTCGACCTCGACCACGTCCGGCGGGGCCTTCTCGACGAAGCGCTCGTTCGCGAGCATCCCCTCCGACCGCCCGATCTCCTTCCGCAGCCGTTCGCGCTCGGCCTCGACGGCGCCGTCGGAGCTCGCAGCCCGTCGCTCGGGCTTGACGACCGCGTCGAAGATCCGCTTCTCGTCGCCGTCGAGCGCGACGAGCGCACCGCTGCGCCGGAACGTCGCCGCCGCCGCCTGGACGCGTGCCATCGTCTCGGCGGCCGCGGCATCGCGTTCGCCCGCCGCCGGCCAGGGCCCGAGAATCAGGCGGGAGTCGTGGAACTGCGACCAGATCTCCTCGGTCACGTGCGGCACCACGGGGTGGAGCAGAGCGAGCAGGCGCTCCAGCGCGGCGAGCGCGGTCGCGGCCGCGGCCTCGTCGTCCGCGTAGAGCCGCGGCTTGATCGCCTCCGCATACCAGTCGCAGAAGTCGTCGAACGTCAGGTGGTAGAGCGACGCGGCGACGTGCGAGAAGTCGAACCGCGGCAGCAGCTCCTCGATCTCGGCGCGGGTCTCGTCGATCCGGGTCGCGATCCACGACTCCTCGAGCGCGGACGGGCGCAGCTCGGGCTGCACGGCCTCGGCCTTCTGCAGGATCAGCCGCGCGACGTTCCACAGCTTGTTCGCGAGCTTGCCGCCCTCCTCGATCGCGCCCCAGCTGAAGCGGACGTCCTGCGTCGAGGAGATCTTCAGCAGCCCGTAGCGGGTCGCGTCCGCGCCGTGCCGGCCGACCGCGTCGAGAGGGTCGATGCCGGTGCCGAGGCTCTTCGACATGCGGCGGCCGTCGACCGCGAGCACGGTCGAGTTGATGATCACGTCCGTGAATGGCACCTCGCCGAGCAGGAAGAGCCCGGAGAAGATCATCCGGTTCTCCCAGAGACGGATGATCTCGCGTGCCGTGACGTTGACGTCGCCCGGGTAGTAGCGGCCGAGCTCGGGGGTCTGCACGGGCCAGCCGAGGGTCGCGAACGGCCACAACGCCGAGGAGAACCACGTGTCGAGGACGTCGGTCTCGCGGACGAGCTCGGTCGAGCCGCACTCGGGGCAGTCGTCGCGCGGTGGCCAGGTCGAGAAGCGATGGCCGTTCGCGCACGTCCAGACCGGGATCTGGTGGCCCCACCAGAGCTGACGGGAGACGCACCAGTCAGGCGCCTGCTCGAGCGACTCGATCGCGAAGCGGTGCTGGCTGGCCGGGTGATAACGGACGCCGCCTGCCCTGAGGGCCTCGAGCGCGGGCCGTGCGAGCTCCTCCATTCGGCACCACCACTGCGGCGAGACGAGCGGCTCGATCCTCGAATGGCAGCGCTCGCACGTCCCGACCGAGTGGCGGTAGTGCTCCCGCTTGTCGAGCTGTCCCTGCCCGGCGAGCCAGTCGAGGACGACCTCGTCTGCCTCCTTCTGCGTCATCCCCTCGAACCCGTCGGCGATCATTTGCCCGTCGGGGCCGATCACCGTGAGCGTCTCGAGCCCGTGGTCTCGGCCGATCTCGAAGTCGACCGGGTCGTGGCCGGGCGTGATCTTGAGCGCGCCGGAGCCGAAGTCCGGCTCGACCCGCGCGTCGGCGATCACCGGTACCCGCCTCCCGACGACGGGGACGACGACCTCCTTGCCGATCGCGTCCGCATAGCGCGGGTCGTCGGGGCTCACCGCGACCGCGACGTCGGCGAGGATCGTCGCCGGGCGGACCGTCGCGATCGTGATCGAGCCCGACCCGTCCACGAACGGGTAGCGCGCGTAGGTCAGCGTGTCGTCCATCTCGACGTGCTCGACCTCGAGGTCGGAGATCGCCGTCTGGTGGTACGGGCACCAGTTGACGATGCGGTTCGCGCGGTAGATCCACCCGGCGTCCCACAGGCGCACGAAGTACGTCATCACGGCGTCGACGTAGCCGTCGTCCATCGTGAACCGCTCGCGCGAGTAGTCGAGCGAGCAGCCGAGCCGGCGGAACTGGCCCATGATCACGCGCCCCGTGCTCTCGAGCCACGCCCAGGTGCGCTCGAGGAACGCGTCGCGCCCGATCGCCTGGCGTGTGGTGCCCTCGGCGATCAGCTGCTTCTCGACCACGTTCTGGGTCGAGATGCCGGCGTGGTCGTAGCCCGGCTGCCACAGGGTGTCGTAGCCCTGCATCCGGTGCCAGCGGATCAGGCAGTCCTGCATCGACCCGTTCAGCGCGTGGCCCATGTGCAGCTCGCCGGTGACGTTCGGGGGCGGGACGCAGATGACGAACGTGTCGCTGCGCCGCGCGCCGGCGCCGGCCTGGTAGAGGCCCTCGGCCTCCCAGGCCTCCTGCCAGCGACTCTCGACGCCGTGCGGGTCGTACCGCGTGCCCATCATCGAAGCGCCAGCCTACGACACCCACAGCTTCCTGGAGAACGCGATGCACGCCACCGCTGCGACGGCGGTGAGCGCCCCGAACGCGAAGCCGCGCCGGGTCGTGCCGCCCTGGAGCAGCGAGGCCCCGGCGATGAAGAGCGGGAAGTCGACGAGCACGTAGCGTGGGAAGCTCTGCAGGACCTCGCCTCCGTCGGTGACCGGCGCTGCGGTGGCGAGCGCGATCAGTCCGGCCGAGTAGACCCCCCAGGCGGCGCCGAGGTGGCGGAAGAGCCACACGGTGAGGGCGATCGAGAAGACGAGGAGCAGGAAGTCGATGATGTTGAACGCGAAGATGTTCGTCGCCTCCCTGTTCGCCGGAACCCCCCAGAGGCTGACGACCGCGTGGTACGCGGCCTTCGCGGACATCCACCCACCCTCGAGCGGCCCGAGCGTCTGGACATGGCGTTCCCACTGGGCCTTCGCGTGGACCCATGCCAGCGAGTCGCCGACCTGCGACTGGTAATACGCGGACACCGCGACGAGCGACGCGAGTGGAAGCGCGACGAGCGGCGCAAGCGACAGCACGCCGCGCTTGCGGACCGACGGCCAGGCGAGCACGACGAGCGCGGGGATCACCGCGAGTCCGGTGACGCGCGTCGCCACGGCCACACCTGCGAACAGGCCCGCAGTCCAGTTGCGGCCTCGCGTCCCGTAGTAGAGGGACCCGGCGGCGGCGAAGAGGAACAGCCCTTCCGAGTATGGCGCGGTGAACACCAGAGCCACCGGGTACACGGCGAGCAGGATCGCGGTGTCGTGGGCGACGGCGTCCCCGGCCAGGTCGCGTGCGATCCTGGTCGTGTACACGACGCCGGCGATCGCGGCCGCGAAGGCGATCAGCACGGCGGCGGCGAGCATCGGGACGATCCACGAGCCCGCGTGCACGAGCGCCGGGAACCCCGGCATGTATGCGGCCCTGTGCGGGTCGCTCTTGTACCCCCACCTCGCGACCCCGAGGAACCAGTCGGCATCCCAGTGCTCGAACGCGCCGAAGACGACGCTCGGAAGCTTTCCCCAGGCGGTGAACACCGGTACGCCTGCCCCCTGCTCCGGGTACCAGAGCACCGTGAACGCGGTCAGGAACCAGAACCCGAGCCGGATCAGCGCGAAGCTCGCCCACGGCGACAGCCGATCGACCCTCGCGAGCGCACCGTCGTCCGTCACCGACCGGACGCCGGTGATCACTCCCTACGCCGACTCTTCGGCGAGCTCGGTCGCGTCGTTCGAGGCGCCGGCCGACGTGACGAGCGTCGGCTTGAGGTTCTTCTCGATCGTCTCCTTCGTGATGACGCACTTCGTCACGTCCTTGCGCGACGGCAGCTCGAACATGACGTCGAGGAGCGCGTTCTCGATGATCGACCGCAGCCCGCGCGCACCGGTCTCACGGGTGAGCGCCTTGTCGGAGATCGACCAGAGCGCGTCCTCGGTGAAGTGGAGGTCGATGTGGTCGTAGTTGAAGAACCGCTGGTACTGCTTGACGAGCGCGTTCTTGGGCTCGGTCAGGATCTGGACGAGATCCTCCCGCTTCAGCTGATGCACCGCGGAGAGCACGGGCAGGCGGCCGATGAACTCGGGGATCAGGCCGAAGTTGAGGAGATCCTCGGGCATCACCTGGGCGAGCAGCTCGGCCGAGCCGCCGTCGCGCTTCGAGGAGATCTCGCGACCGAAGCCGATCGCGTTCTTGCCGACGCGCTTGGCGATGATCTTGTCGAGGCCGGCGAAGGCGCCGCCGCAGATGAAGAGGATGTTGGTCGTGTCGATCGAGAGGAACTCCTGGTGCGGGTGCTTGCGCCCACCCTGCGGCGGCACCGAGGCGACGGTGCCCTCGAGGATCTTCAGGAGCGCCTGCTGGACGCCTTCGCCCGACACGTCGCGCGTGATCGACGGGTTGTCCGCCTTGCGCGCGATCTTGTCGACCTCGTCGATGTAGATGATCCCGGTCTCGGCCTTCTTGATGTCGAAGTCCGCCGCCTGGATCAGCTTCAGCAGGATGTTCTCGACGTCCTCGCCGACGTAGCCCGCCTCGGTGAGCGCAGTCGCGTCGGCGATCGCGAACGGGACGTTGAGGATCCGCGCGAGCGTCTGCGCGAGGTGCGTCTTGCCGCACCCGGTCGGCCCGAGCAGCAGGATGTTCGACTTCTGGAGCTCGACGTCGCCGTCGTCGGCGCCCATCTGCACGCGCTTGTAGTGGTTGTAGACCGCCACCGACAGCGTGCGCTTCGCCTCTTCCTGGCTGACGACGTAGTCGTTCAGCTCGGTGTAGATCTCCTTGGGGCGCGGCAGGTTGTCGAGGTCGAGCGCGGACGGAGTCGTGAGCTCCTCGTCGATGATCTCGTTGCAGAGATCGATGCACTCGTCGCAGATGTAGACGCCGGGGCCCGCGATGAGCTTCTTGACCTGACGTTGCGACTTGCCGCAGAAGCTGCAGAGAAGCTGCTCGTTGCCGTCGCTCGGGCGCGCCATCTCGCTCTCTCCGGCTCCGCCCCGCGGCTAGGCCGCCGCCTCCGACTTCGACGCGACGTCGCGATGCGTGATCACGCTGTCGATGATGCCGTACTCGCTGGCTTCCTGAGGGCTCATGAAGAAGTCTCGTTCCATATCGCGTGACACATCTTCGATGCTCTTCCCGGTGTGCAGGGAGTAGATCTCCTCCAGGCGGCGCTTCAGCCCGATGACCTCGCGCGCCTGGATCTCGATGTCGGTGCCCTGCCCTTGGAACCCTCCGGACACCTGGTGGATCAGGATACGCGAGTTCGGCAGCGCCATCCGCTTTCCTTTCGCGCCCCCGGCAAGCAGGAGCGAGCCCATGCTCATCGCGATCCCGACGCAGATGGTCTGGACGTCGGGCTTGATGAACTGCATCGTGTCGTAGATCGCGAGCCCGGCGTACACCGACCCGCCCGGCGAGTTGACGTAGAGGAAGATGTCCTTGTCGGGATCGTCCGACTCGAGGTGCAGGAGCTGGGCGATCACGAGGTTCGCGATCTGGTCGTCGACGGGGGTCCCGAGGAAGACGATGCGCTCGG
Organism: uncultured Actinomycetes bacterium; assembly: GCA_963836925.1. Classification (GTDB taxonomy): domain Bacteria; phylum Actinomycetota; class Thermoleophilia; order Gaiellales; family Gaiellaceae; genus PALSA-600. The sequence goes on along the minus strand of CAWILJ010000005.1, from coordinate 293,619 downwards.
CGAGCAGGCGCGAGTAGATGTCGAACGCGCGCTCGCCGCGCGACGTCTGTTCCACGACCATGGGAATCAACGGACTCATCTAACGCTCCTTGTCGCCTGGTGTCCACAGTTTCTTCTCCGCCGTGCCGCCCTCTTCCTTGCCGGGCGTCCAGATGCTCTCGCGCGCGGTTGCCAGCTCCTCCGAGATCGGGGTCACCTCGGCGGCGACCCGGTCCACCGCTTTCTTGAGTCGGAGCTCGTCGCGGACGCGGTCCGCGCCGCCGGCCTCCATGAACTCGTCGACGTCCTCGGCGCTCTCGCCGTCCTCGAGCAGGTCGGCGCGGATGTCGTCGTCGGTGACCTCGATCCCGAGCTTCTCGGCGACCCCTTCGAGCACGAGCTCGCGCCCGAGCGAGTGGAGTGCCTCCTCGCGGAAGCGCTGCTCGAGCTCGGCGCCGGACACGCCCGCCGCGCGCAGGTAGGCGACGGGATCGATCCCGCGCAGCTCGAGCTGGCGGACGAACGCGTTCAGCAGGTCGCGGGTGCGCACCTCCACGACGAGGCTCGGCACCTCGACCTTCGACGCCTTGAGCAGCTCGTCCACCGCCGCGACGCGGAACCGCGCCTCGGCCGCCTGCTCGAGCTGCTCCTCGATGCGTGAGGTGATGTCCGTCCTGAGCTCGTCGAACGTCCCGAACTCGGACGCAGAGGTCGCGAGCGAGTCGTCGAGCGGCGGCAGTACGCGCTCGTAGAGCTCCTTCAACGTGACCGAGACGTTCTGCTCCCCGAACGAGATGACCTCGGTGTCGCCGACGATCAGGTGCCCGATCGTGTCCTCGAGCTCGGGGAGCAGGCGCTCCGACCCGATCTCGACGACGTAGTCGCGCTGGCCGGGGCCCTCGTCGGAGACGACGTCCACGACCGCGACGTCGCCCTCGCGGGCGAGGCGGCCCTCGATCGGCGAGAGCGGGGCGACCGTCCGCTGGAGCACTTCCAGCTCGCCCTCGACGACCTCGTCGGCCACCTCGGGCTCGAGCCGGGGCACCTCGAGGGTCGTCCAGTCGGCCGGCTCGACCGCCCCCTGGTTCGCGAACTCGGCCGTGAAGCTCCACGCCTCGCCGTCCCCTCCCGGGAGCTCGTAGTCGTAGGCCGGCGGCTCCTTCGGGCGCAGGCGGTTTGTCCGCGCTGCGCTCCAGAACCAGCTGCCGATGTGAGACTCGACCGCCTCCGAGTACACCCGGTCGCGGCCGATCCGCTGGACGAGCACCTGCCGCGGCACCTTGCCGGGCCGGAACCCGGGCACCCGTACCCGCTCGGCGAGGTCGCTGGTCGCGTGCTCCACGGCGTGATGAACCTCGGCCGCGGGAACCTCGACCGTCAGCCGGACGCGGTCACCCTCGAGCCGCTCGAGCTGGGCCTCCATAGGCGAGCCATTGAATCAGGAACGTGCAGCCTCGCGCGCCTCCGTCGAGCCTGCGGCGTGTCACGGGGTAGGTTGCGGCCATGGACGTCGAGGACGCGATCCGGACCCGCAGGACGCACAAGGCCTACGAGCCCGAGCCCGTCGACCGCGAGACCGTCGAATCGCTCCTCGAGCTCGCGCGCTTCGCGCCGAACCACCATCTCACCGAGCCGTGGCGCTTCCGGGTGATCGGGAAGGAGACATTCGACCGCCTCGTCGCGGCAGGCGCGCCGAACGAGGCCTCGAAGCTCGGCCGCGCCCCGACGCTCGTGGTCGCGAGCACCGTCCTCACCGGCGACGAGTACCAGAACCGCGAGGATCTGCTCGCCACCGCCTGCGCGGTCTACATCGTGCTCATCGCCGCGCACTCGCGCGGGCTTGCGTCGTACTGGCGCACGCCTGCGCTGTTCGAGACCGAGGCCGCCCGCGAGATCCTCGGGCTCGGGGAGAACGAGGACTTCGTCGCGCTGATCCACCTCGGGCAGCCGGCGACCTCACCGCCGGCGAAAGAACGCAAGCCGCCTTCGGAGTACGTCGAGTTCCTGGCCTAGGATTACGATCGCTCTCCAGACGCGGGTGTGGCGGAACTGGCAGACGCGCCGGGTTTAGGTCCCGGTGGGCTTAGGCCCTTGGAGGTTCGACTCCTCTCGCCCGCACTACTCCTCGGCCTTCGGCTCCTCGTCTTCCGCCTGCCCCGAGGCCTTCTCCGCCTCGACCTCGTCCTCGTACCTGAGCTCCCCGCCCGCGGGGCCGACGAGCCAGCGCCCGGTGCCGGGCTCGCTGACGCGCACCTCGACGTTCTCGGGCGGCTTGCCGGGCTCGGTCATCCCGATCAGCTGCTCCGTCCGGCTGAGCTCCCGCTCCTGCGAGCCGGCCTCGGCCATGCCGAGCTCCTCGAGCGAGAACGGGAAGTCCGACGGCAGGTTGTTCGGATCGAGCTCGGTCAGTGACGGCGTCGGAGGCTTCGAGCTCAGGATGTTGCCGCCGACCGGGTAGATCTCCTGCTGGAACGTGCTCAGGATCTCGGTGGTCGGGAAGAACGAGAGGAGCCGCATCGAGTCGGCGCCCTGCGCGTAGATGTCGTGGTCGATGCCCGCCGGGAAGACGAAGAACTTGCCGGCCTCGAGCTTGCGGGACCCGCCGATCGAGAAGGCCTCTCCCTCTCCCTCGGCGACGAAGACGATTTCCTCGACGTTGTCGGCGTGCAGGCCGGTGTGCTTCCCGGGCTCGATGATGTAGTACGCGACCGAGCTCGCAACCGCGCCCTCCTTCTCACCGACGGGGAAGATGCTCACGAACCGCATCGAGGGGTCGTAGTCGTTCCAGACCTCGACCCAGTACGGCGGCTCCTCGCCCTCAACCCCTCCGGCCGGGTCGACGACCTCGTCTTCGTCTGCCATGGATCCTCCTCTCTGCTGTTCCGGGACGCGGCAAGCGTAGTGCCTGGGCAGCTCAAGAGCGCCCTCGGGTAGCTGGGGTGTGGTACCAAGCAAGGGCATGAGAGCAGGCCTTGCAGGAGCGCTCGCAGCGGCGCTCGCCCTTGCCGTCGTCGGCGCTGGTTCCGCGAAGAACCAGCCGTCGACGACCTACGTCGACAAGCCGGGCGGCTACGCGATCGCGATCCCGAAGACCTGGCAGCTGATCCCGCGCACCGTGCCGGCCGTCAAGGCGCTCGCCGCGAAGCTCCAGAAGAAGCCCGCCACCAAGTCGCTGGGGGGCTACTACAAGGGCATCGTCGCGACCCAGGCCGGCCTCGCCGGGCTCAAGGCCTACCGCTTCCAGGCGTTCGACTGGCCGGACAGCCTCAGCTCGCCGGTCCCGATCGAGGTGTCCGTCGGGGTCGTGCCGACGAAGACGGCCTTCTCCGCGAAGGATCTCCCCGCGCTCGGCAACGAGTTCGCCCGGTCGTTCCTCGCGAACAAGGGGGCGAAGGTGACCAGGCCGAAGACGGTGACGCTCCCGGCCGGCAGGGCGTCGTTCTTCCAGGGCGTCGTCCCGATCGGCGCCGGGTTCACGAACGGGGTCGCCATGTACCTGATCCCTCACGGCAAGCGCGTGTACGAGCTCTCGTTCGAGATCGAGGGCTCGCAGCTCTCCTCGGCGACGCTCTTCACCTCGATCGCGCAGCACTTCAAGTTCGTCTAGGAGGACAGCGCCGCGCCGAGCTCCCGCCGCGAGCCGATGCGAAGCTTGCGGTACACGTTGCTCAGGTGCAGCTCGACCGTCTTGACGGTCACGAACAGTGTCTGCGCGATCTCCTTGTTGCTCAGCTCCTGGGCCGCCATCTGCGCGACCCGGCGCTCGCTGGCGGTGAGCGTCTCGACCCCGGTCTGGATCGCCCGCCTCGGCCGGGCGCCGGTGGCAGCGAGCTCATCCCGCGCCTGCGCTTCGAGCACGGTGGCGCCACAGAGGTGCGCCAGCTCGAGCCCGTCCTGAAGGTGAACGCGGGCGTCCGCTCGCCTGTTGGATCGACGGAGCGCTGCGCCGAGCTCGACGAGAGAGCGAGCACGCTCGAGCCGAGCAGGAGTCGGCCCGAGGGTCTCGACCGACTCCTCGAGGAGCTCGATACCTCGCTCTCCGCCTTCAGCCAGCCCGAGCACTCGAAGCGCCACCCCGATCGGCACGGGCGATCCCCAGCTTTGCGCCTGCTCGAGCTCCACGGCGATCACCTCCCGCGCCTCGGCCTCCTCGCCCAACTCGCGGAGGGCGAGCCCGGCGAGCGAGCGCCACGGAACCCATCCCGGGTTCGTGTCGGAGATGACGCCGAGCGACCGGAAGTCGGCGAGCGCGCCCTCGAAGTCGCGCTCGGCCAGGCGAAGCTTCCCGCGTCCGGCGACCAGGTACGCGAGCTGCATGTTGTCGGGCCGCTGACGCTCGAGCTCGGCGCTCGCGATCACCTCGGCCGCCTCTTCCGTCTCGCCTCGCTCGAGCAGGACCTCGCCGAGCGTGCCGGCATACCAGTGGTACAAGGACGTGAGATTCCCCGCGGGACGGATCAGCTCGAGGCCTTCCCGCAGATCGGACTCGGCGTCGAGGAGCTCGCCGTGCCGGAGCTCGAGGTTGCCGAGGAAGCCGAGCGCGGCGGACAGCGTGAAGAGGTCGCCGGCCCGGCGGGCCCGCTCCACGGCGCCCGAGTAGGCGGCGTACGCCACTTCTGTCTCACCGGCATGGAGGAGCGCGTTGAGCGCGTAGTAGACGCCGACCGTCCCCTCGTGGGCGATCCCCGGCATCGCCAGAGCCCGCTGCGCGAGCTCGACCGCGAGCGTGCGCGAACGGCCGCGCGCAGCCTCGTCCACAGCGAGAGAGGCCAGCAGCTGGGCTGTCCCGATCCCACCGTGAAGCTGTTCGATCGAGATTCGCCCGAGCCGCTCCTTCGAGAGCGGGCGATAGTCGATGAGCCACATCGAGGAGGCGACCAACTCGGCCTCCACCTGCTCACGCAGGTCCGGGTCGGCGTCGTCCAGCCCGTCGACGGAGCCGCGGAGCAGCTCGACCGCTTCGCCGGGCCGATTCGCGTAGAAGAGAGCGCGGGCGTACTCGAGTAGCGCCGGGACGCGGCGTTCGGCGTCGGGTGCGGCCGCCACGGCGGCGGCGAGCAGCTCGACGGCCTCGGGCCGTGCGAGCCTCCGCTCCGCGAGGCCGAGCTCGAAGAGGATCGCGAACCGCTCGGCCTCCGGCGGCGGCTCCTCCAGCGCCCGCCGGAGGTAGCCGACGGCAGCCTCGTTGGCGCCGCTCGCCTGCGCCGCCGTCGCGCCGCGTCGCAGAGCCTCGGCGACCGCGGCGTCCGCTGCCGGCGCGACCTGTACGAGATGCCCCGCCACCTGCTCGGCCGGCGCACCCTCGGCGGCGAGCATCGCCGCGGCGCGGCGGTGGAGCGCCATCCGGGCGCCGGGGTCGATCTCCTCGTGGATCGCGGTCCGGACGACGCAGTGGAAGAACTCGAGCGGTTCGGGACGGCGGAGGACGTCGATCCGCACGAGGTCGCCGGCCGCACTGGCGGCACTCTCCGGGCTCGTCTGCGAGAGCTTGGCCGCGTGCCGCAGCGCCGTGCCGTCGCCGAGGATTGCCGCGGCGCGTGCGAGCTCGACCGCCTCGGGCGGCAGTCCCGCGAGCCGCACCGAGACTGCGCGGGAGATAGCGCGTGGCCCTAGCGATAGCACCTCGCGGGCGCTCTCGGCGCGCGGCTCGACTCCGTCCCGCACTACGGTGTCGAGCACGGCCGAGGCGTAGAGGGGGTTCCCTCCGGTTGCGACGGCGACCGCGGCGCAGAACGGCTCGTCGGGCTCGAGGCCGAACGAGTCGCGGGCAAGTCGCTCGATCGAGGCGACCGAGAGCGGGCGCGGCTCGAGGGTCGTCGTCCCGGGATCGCCGAGCAGCTCGACGAGGAGCGCGGGATCATGGCCCTGGTCGGGCGGACGGGTCCCCGCGAGGACGAGGAGCGGGAGGCCGTCGAGGCGGCGCACGAGGTAGGTGAGCCAGCGCAACGAGGGGCTGTCCGCCCAGTGGAGGTCGTCCACGGCGATCAGCGTCGGGCAGTCGTACGCGGCGTTCGCGGCCAGCCAGTAGAGCCCGTGCTGGACGGCGAACGTCGAGTCGGCGGCAGGGCCCTCGCGTAGCGCAGCCGGGTCGAACAGCTGCTCGACGAGCGCAGCCGGCCCGGCGAGCAGCGCGACGCGCGCCTCGGGCGAGGCCGTCGCGACGAGCGGCTCGAAGAGCTGGCGGACGATCCCGTAGGCGAACTCGGACTCGAACTCTCCCCCTCGGGCGGCGAGGACGCGCATGCCCTCGCGGGCGGCCGCGGCGCGTGCCTCGCCGAGCAGCCGGGACTTGCCGATCCCCGCCGTGCCCTCGACGGCCACGAGCCGGCCCGCGCCGGCGCTCGCCGAGCCCAGGGCAGCCAGGAGCGCCTCGAGCTCGGCTTCACGCTCGAGCAGAAGGTCAGAGCTCTCGTCGACCCGCGTCGCCACAGCGCTGCAATCGTAGGGCCGAGCCCAGAGGGGAGAAAACCCTAGGGTGAATTCCAGGGGTTACCCCCAATGCGAATGCGGGCTCCGCGCGGCGACAGTCGTTCCCGACACGAACCGAAAACGAGGAGGAACGACGATGTCTGTAGCCCGGCAGGAGAGAATGGAATCGCTCGGACGCGCGGTCGCCCGCATGGACGGGAAGATCGTGCTGCCCGAGAACGGAGGGTGGGAGGACGCGCGGCAGGCCTGGAACCTCGCCGTCGACCAGCGGCCGGCGGCGGTGGCGCTCCCCGAGTCGGCCGACGACGTGGTCGCGGTCGTCGAGCTGGCCCGGAGCTTCGGCCTTCGGGTCGCGCCTCAGGGCACGGGCCACAACGCGACGCCGCTCGGCCCTCTCGAGGACACCATCCTCGTGAAGACCGGGCGGATGCGGAAGGTCGAGATCGACCCCGAGCAGCAGACGGCGCGGGTCGAGGCCGGCGTGCTCTGGCTCGACGTGGTCGAGGCGGCCGCCGCGCACGGCCTCGGCGCCCTCGCCGGCTCCTCGCCCGACGTGGGCGTCGTCGGCTACACGCTGGGCGGCGGCGTGAGCCTCCTCGGCCGGAAGCACGGGCTTGCGTCGAGCAGCGTCATCTCGGTCGAGCTCGTCACCGCCGACGGGGAGCACAGGCGGGTGACCAGCGAGAGCGACCCCGACCTGTTCTGGGCGCTCCGTGGCGGCGGCGGCGACTTCGGCGTCGTCACCGCGCTCGAGTTCCGCCTCTTCCCGATCGCGTCGGTGTATGCGGGCATCCTCTGGTGGCCGATCGAGCGCGCCTCCGAAGTGCTGCACACCTGGGGCGCGATCGTGCGCCGCGGGCTGCCCGACGAGACCACGACCGTGGGCCGGCTCCTCCAGCTCCCTCCGCTCCCGGAGATCCCCGAGCCGGTGCGCGGGAAGTCGTTCGTGATCGTCGAGGTGATCCACGCCGGCGACGCCGCGGCGGCCGACGAGCTGATCGCGCCGCTGCGGGCGCTCGGGCCCGTCATGGACACCGTCGCCGAGATCTCGCTGCCGGCGCTGAGCCATTTGCACATGGACCCGGAGCACCCGGTGCCCGGGGTCGGCGACGGAGTGATGCTGACGGAGCTCGATCCGGAGACGATCGACACGCTCCTGCGCGTCGGCGGGCCCCGGTCGGGATCCCCGCTCCTCTCGCTCGAGGTGCGACAGCTCGGCGGTGAGCTCGGCCGCGCGAAGCCCGAGCACGGCGCGCTCGCATCGATCGAGGCCGGCTACGCGCTGTACGCCGTCGGGGTCACCCCCACACCCGAGGCGGCCGCCGCGATGCGCGGCTACATCGAGGTGGTGAAGGACGCGGTCGAGCCGTGGACGGCCCCTCACGCGTACCTGAACTTCGCGGACACCCGGCGCGACCCCGCCACGTTCTGGGCCGAGCAGGCGCACCGGCGCCTCGCCCGCATCAAGCAGGCCGTGGACCCCGGTGGTCTCGTCCGTTCGAACCACCCCGTCCGGTAGTCGTCTCATTCAGTACTGCGGCCTTGCCTTGTCGGGCCGTGCTCCTCCTCGTGGCGGCGGCCGCTCTCGCCGGCGCCGCCGCCGCGAGTGCGGAGACTTCGCGGCCTGGTCCGGGTCGTGCCCACGGCTACGCTTGTTGTCGCGCGCCCGTAGCTCAGAGGAAGAGCAGCGGCCTTCTAAGCCGACGGCCGGAGGTTCGAATCCTCCCGGGCGCATGCTCGATGACGACTACGATGTCGGCGCGCGGTGGCGGTAGCTCAGTTGGTAGAGCCCCGGGTTGTGGTCCCGGTGGTCGCGGGTTCGAATCCCGTCCGCCACCCTTCGAGCGCCTGGCCCCGTAGCTCAGCGGACAGAGCGGCAGCCTTCGAAGCTGCGTGCGGTGGTTCGACTCCACCCGGGGCCGTCGATGTCCGACTGATGAGAAAGAGAGACGGACTGGTCCAGGGACGATTCGAGCAGAAATCGTTCCCGCCTCGACGTCGGGCATGCGGCTCAGGTGATTCGGGTCCTGGATGACCGGGGGATTCCAGTGGACGTGGTTGAACGGTTGGAAGTTCGAGTCACCGCCTGATGCCGATCGGCCTGATCGTTCCGATCGTCTTCGTGGGCTGGGCCACGGCCTGCGCCCTCACCTCCTGGCGAGGGCTCGGCGGAGTCGCGCGGGTCCCGGCGTTGGTGCTCAACGAGCTGCCGTTCCTTGCCGGCTACCTGCTGATTGCATCGACAATCCTTGCGCTGGCACAAGGTGATCTGAACTCCGTGGGTGGCGTCATCGTCGGAGTCGTGGCGCTCGTCGAGCTTCTCGGGCTCGTGGTGATCGTTCGGCGGGCGCTTCGGGCTGACGCCGCGCTCCACAATCCGACGTCGCCGCGCCGGCCGTGGCGTCGGATCCTGATCGCCCCCCTGCCCGCGTTCCGGCGCGAGGTGGTACGGGTTCGGAACCTCTCGTATGGCGAAGGCCCGCACCGCAACCTCGACCTGTACTACCGCCGGGACCGTCCGCCCGGCGTACCGGTGGTGCTGCACTTCCACGGCGGCGGCTTTCATTCCGGCAACAAGCGCCGCGAGGCCCGCCCGCTGATCGGGCATCTGGTCGGCCAGGGCATGATCTGCGCGAGCGCCAACTACCGGCTGCGCCCGCACGTTGGTTACGACGAACAGCTCGCCGACGGCTTGGCCGCGATCGAGTGGGTGCGGTCGCACGCGCGCGACTACGGCGGCGATCCGGATCAGATCTTCCTGGTCGGCAGCTCGGCCGGGGCCTACCTGTCGATCGATGCGGTCAACGCCGGCGCGAACGGCATCGCCGGCATCGTCGGCCGGTACGGCTACTACGGCGACCTGAGGCCGGAACGGCCGCCGCCACCGATCCTCGTGATCCACGGAGAGAACGACCTTCTGGTCAGGCCGTCACACGCCCGAGAGTTCGTCGAGCGCATGCGCGCCGGCTCGAGCCGCCCGGCCGAGTACGTCGAGCTACCCGGCGGCCACCACGACTTCGATCTCTACGAGTCGATCCGCTCGAATGCCATCAGCGTCGCGGTCGAGCGGTTCATCATGAGCCCGGGCCGAAGTTCCATTGACCTCGTCGAGTTCCGCTAACTGCCTCCGACCCGCCTATCCGCCCAAACGGAGACTTGCAGGCTTGAACGGTTACACCCCTTCCAAGTCGCCTTTCCGGACCCGGGAACGGCAACCGAGGTCGGGCCGTCCGTGCCCGGGGCCTGCGCACCCATCCCCTACCCGTCCACCGACTGAGCAGCGGAGGTCGGGTTCACGACGGCGCTGAGTGAAACGGACGCCGAGAGCATCTAAAGAACAAGGGGTGCAGGCCACGACGTCGAGCGTCAAAGCCGCAGCTCGTCCGTTGGCTGAGAACCTGCGCCGCTCCCGTGAGATACTGAAGAGCGATGCGGGTCTTCGCCGTCATAGCCGTGGTGTGTTTCGCGCTCGCGGCGGGGGCGGGGGCGCGTGCTGCAGCGCCCAGCGAGTTGGTCTTCAACACCGTCGAAGGCAAGCAGAAACCGACGAAGACGGGCTACACGCTGAGCGAGCGGCTCAACAGCAACACGGGTCAGAGGATCGGCAACGCCGCGGCCGTATGCACTTACACCCCACCGAAGGCGCAGCTGCACTCGGGCGCGAGCTGCCATATCCGCTTCGTCTTCACGGATGGAACTATCAGCACGAACGCGGTGATTGCCTTTAGGGACAACAGCGGGAAGTTGCGAGTGACGGGCGGCACCGGCACGTACACGGGCGTCGGCGGTCAGGGAAGGATCACCGAGATCAGACCCGGGATTTCCGAGATCGACCTGAAGCTGTCTTCGTAGCCTGTGGTGTAGCCGAGGCGTGTTGTCGGTTCGCCCCGGCCACCCCCGTCGAGTCGATTCGTCGGCGTGGGCCCTGGCTGCGGGATTGGCAGAACGGAGCCCGCAGGCCCGCGTCGTGACACGTAGACCGCGTCTCAAAGGGTTATTGTTCGTGCGTCGCGGATCCAGAAAGACAGGAGGAACGGGCACATGCTCTTCCACATCAAGCAGTCACACGCGCCTCAAGACTGCCCGTACGGGAAGGGCGGCTCGCGCTCTCTCTTCGATAGTGAGTCGAAGGACGTGAAGATCCACGGCTTCTGGTTGGCCTTTCCGCAGCACACGATTTACCTCGTCGTCGAGACCGACGACATCGCCCACCTTCAGGCGTTTCTGTTGCCGGGCTCGGGCGTGACGACTGCCGAGATCACGCCCGTGAGCGACCAGCCTGTGCTCTCCCCGGGCTAGTTGGGCGCATCACCGAAGTTCGCCAGACTAGACAACCGTTAGGCCCGTCCGCGTCTCGGCCACGACCAGCTTCCTGCGGAGTCGCGAAACCCGGCCTCCTGAGCCAATGCACGCGTGTTGACCCTTCCAAGAACGAGGACGTACGATCAGGACCTCGCACCCGGCGGAAGGGTGCCTAAAGGGGGAGGGTTCGCGTGAGGAGGAAGGCTCTAGTGCTCCTCGTCTGCGCGCTTGGAATCGGCGTGGGCGCGGGGTTCGCGATCGCAGGCAACGGGAATAGCAAACCGCAGACTCCGGTGGCACTCACTGGCAAGTTGGTACTCGCCTCGGGCGGCACATGTCAGAGCCCTGCGTTCAACAACTGCAGCCCATCGGAGGTCACGCTCGGAGGTGGCGCGACCCTTATCTCGATCCCACAGGTCGGGAATTTGGTCGTAAGAAACTGCTTTACGTATCTCGACGACTCAGGATCTCCCGTCTGGGTGCAAGGCGAGCTCGACTACGTGAATACAAGTACCCGAACCGAGCTATTCGGTCAGGGGCCGGTAGCTCCTGGCGGCGTGTACGAGGGGGTGCTGTCTGTTCAGCAGCCAACCGGGGTGCATGACCCACAAGATCCGACTTGGTGGGGTGCGCACTTCATGGTCTGGATCGAGGGGAGCACCGGCGGCCCCGTTGCCACGATTGATGCAGTGGGTCACGGGGGTTGCGGCTTTCAGGCCCAAGCCATAGTTACGAGCGCTGGGGACTCGAAGAAGAACTCGGATTAGGTGACAGAGCTCAGGCACCAGAAGGCGGTGGCGAAAGCTTCGGTCTAGGTGAGACTGACGACGTGGACGACCTGACACCGGTGTGCCGGACCTCGAACAGTGGCCCTGGGCGAGACCATACGAAGGACGGAAGTCGGAGGCACTGTTTCCAAAGCTGTTTCCAATCCGGGCAAGCCGGAACGTGATGCAGGGGGTCCGTCAAAGCGGAGCCGTGCGCTCGCAGGGCGGTCCCGAACCATCCGCGGCTCCCCGATCGTGATCTGAAACTCACCTGAATCTGCGTTGTGCGGGGCCGTCGAGAGTGCGGCTCGAACTTCTGAGCCCTCCCCCTCGTCGGTTCAGCGCGACTTCCCGTTCAGGCTGCCTCGAAAGAATCCGCGGTTCCAGCCTCGCGTGCGCGTGAGTGGCGAAGGGCGACGATACGTGCCCTCTGGGCACGGAACCGTAGTGCGGTGGGGATGGCTCTGTCGGGCCTCGATACGCCGCGAAATTCCTCTCCCGCGAGCTTTGCATGCATACCTCGCTGAGCTAGAGAAGAACGCATGACGTCTCCTCGCCGTGAGGTACCCACTGACCCCGAGCCGGAGCTTGAACGCGAGCTGCGGGCTGGCTACTTGAGCTTCTTGCCGCGCCACGCGAAGGCTCAGTTGCTCGTGTTGCGGGCGGCAAGTGCCAGTCTCGGATGGGGCTTCAGCGAGGACGACTGGACTCTGTTCGCGCGGACCTACGACCTGCCGGTCGCGTCAACGTTCGCTCGTTCCGCCGGGGGCGGATCATTCGCGTTTGCGAAGTTCCTCGGGGGAGTCGCCCCCTCCCCCCGCGTCCTGGCGGCTCGCGGTTCAGCGTTCCACGTCAGACGATCAGCTGGGATATCGAGCGGCTCCTGCTCGGCGCGATGAAGGTCGCGCGTATCAACGGCGGTTGGCCGGCGCGCGACCGCTTCGATGATGCGGCTAGGAAGGCACGGGACCGTGGGATCGAAGTTCCGCTGATCGACGTGATCGACCGCTTTCTAAAAGCCTCGTCATCGCTTCGTTGCGACGGCGGTGGCTGCTGCGTCGGGGGCTAGAGTCCAACCCCAGTTGGGTCCAGGAATTGTGCCGCGGTAGCTCGTCCCGGACCAGTTGGCGCGGATCCACAGCGAGAAGGTGCCGGTTGGGCGGTGCGTGAGGATCCCCATCATCCGCAGCCAGTGGCCGTCGCGCATGGAGTCGAGGTATACGTTCCGCCCAAGAGGATCGAGCGGCGATCCCTGAGGGGTCGCGCTGTAGCCGAAGATCGGCTTGCCGTGGAAGCTCGCGGAGCCTTCAACGTTCACGCTTCCCCACTTGCAGCAGACAACATCGAGAGCGAGCCTGGTCGGCTCACCTCTCCACCGGGAGAAGCGAAGCTCGATCGGCCCGGTGACGAGGCGGCGCCACGCCTGCACGGCGTAGAGACTCCCGTCAGGTGTCTGGCGTACGGTCACTTCCCAAGGCAGCGAGACGCCCTCGGCAGGGTGTGAGACGTCCGGGCCCGACAGTCCAGCGCCGTAGTGAAGTGACCCGTCGCGAGCGATCAGGAGCGAGTGGCGCGCTCCCGTCGAATCCCACGTGACCTCGGCGTCTCCAACGGAATCGACTCGGAGCGTGACGTTCCGTGCGTCAACGCCGACCTCGACCGACCCTACCGCCGTTCCCGCGAACGAAACGAAAAGCGCGAGGCTGACGAAGACCCACAACGTCGCACGTCCAAAGCAAACCGCGATCCCGCGTTGCCGTTGTTGACTCCGACCCACATCGCCCCTCCGCACGAGACTGTTGCACCAGCCGATCATGTGCCGATAGCCGCCTGCCACGGTCGCCTCCCCTCCTGCGAAAAGATGGATGTTGGACTCTCCCGCAAAATGACCGTCGTATCAAGGGGTAGCTTCGCCACACGCTGCCCAGTGGGACGCGACTGGCGCCCGGGCCTCTTAGGTTGCGTCCGACGACTGAGCAGTCAAACCAAGTCTCTCAGCACCCGTAAGCCCGTCCGCCCTCCGTGGTCTGAGCTTCCCCCGTTTCGCAGGACAGGTTAGGGGTTGGTGATCGGGTGTCCGTCGTGGTGTTGGCTTTCGTATTCGAGGGGTGAGAGGTAGCCGAGGGCGGAGTGCCGGCGGCGGCGGTTGTACCAGGTCTCGATCCATTCGAAGACGGCGGCGCGGACGTCTTCGACCGAGCGCCAGGCCTGCCGGTCGAGCTTTTCGATTTTCATCGTTCCGATCAGGCTTTCGCACATCGCGTTGTCGAGCGCGTCGCCGACCGAGCCCATGCTCCCGACGAGGCCCCCGGCGGCGAGGCGGCGGGTGAACGTTACGGACGCTGAAACCTCTGTCGCATAACGCTCCTCCTTCATCGCCGAGCGGCATGCTGACCAAGCGCTCGGATGTCCGGAGAAACGGGGGAACTTCACCGGCTTTCGCTCAAGCGGGAGCAGGGATGTCCCGGGGGGCCGATGGCGAGCGGGGCAGGAACAGCATCCGTTCCCATTCTTCGGTCGTCGCGTTCCACAGGCAATGCCAGATGGACGTGCAGGCGCATCTGCGACAGATCAGCATCGCCGCCCATACGTAGTCGCGTGCCCGCTCGGGGTCGGCGCTCAGTTCGGCCGAGTTGCTCATGCGCAAGTCATGGTGCGACATCTCGCCGCAGTGCGGGCACAGCATCAACTCAGTCTGACGCCAGAAAGGCAACGCCATAAGAGCCAAATGCTGCCAGACGGCGCCTACAGGACTCCACAGGCACGGAGCGCACCGACCGCCCATCCAGCGCGTCGAGGAAGGACGGGTCAGGCAACTCGTCGGGCAGAACGACGGCGAACAAGCGCTCCGTTCCCGCGACGACCGTCCTCTCATCCTTGTGCTAGCCGAATCCGTTCCGCGAGCCCATCAACCCTCCAAAGGCCTGAGTGCTATTCGGAGTCGCAATATGTCGGCGACCCACAAACGGCACGAGAGCAGCGAACTTGCAGCTCTCTCGACCCATCTCAGCCGCTCCATCAGTTTTTGGAACGGTTCGTAAAACAGTCCAGTAGCGGGTGGCGGGGATCGAACCCGCATAACCAGCTTGGAAGGCTGGGGCTCTACCATTGAGCTACACCCGCAGCGTCTCACCACCCTAGCGAGTCGGGTCGGAGATTATCGCCTCGGGCTCGACGTGTGAGCCGCGTCAGCGCAGGCAGCCGACGACCAGCGAGAGGTCGCTGTCGGACGGGTGCATGTGCCAGAGCGTGACGGCGTTGTTGTAGCGCCGGAGAACGTCGGAGAGGCCCGAGCGCACGTTCGGGAGTGCGAACCGGGTGTAGGCGTTCTCGATGTCGACGCCGCTCGCCAGGGTGTCGCCGAACGCGACGGTGACCCAGTTGTCGTCGCCGAGGTTCGCGCGGAACGCGCCGCCCATCGCCGTGTTGGCGACGAAGTCGAGCGGGCCGCCGATCTTGACGCCGCGCTGCGTGAGGCAGTTCTTCGTGTGGTCGGCGGAATAGGTGGACTTGCCTCCGCAGCCCGCGACGACCGTCAGGATCACGACCGCCAGCCCCGCGAGCGACAAGCGACCCATGGGTGTAAGTGTAATGACCGCAGCGGCAGGCGCTCGGCGTAGGCTGCGCCCGTGGAGCTCGGGGACACTCTTGCCCGCTACGCGCGCCTCGCGGTCCGGGTCGGAGTGAACCTCCAGCCGGGGCAGCGCCTCGCGGTGAACGCCTACGTCGAGCACGTCGCGCTCGTTCGCGCCGTTGCCGAGGAGGCGTACGCGGTCGGTGCCTCGCACGTCGACGTCTACTACTCGGACCAGCGCGTGCGCCGGTCGCACATCAAGCACGCCTCCGCCGAGATGCTCGGCTGGTCGCCGCCGTGGCTCGTGAAGCGACTCGACGACCTCGGGGCGGACGGAGGCGCCCTGCTCGCGATCAGCGGCAACCCGGAGCCCGAGCTCTTCGCCGACCTCGACGGCGCCCGGGTCGCGAACGCCCGCCTCCGCGAGGTCTCGGAGGCCAGTCTGAGGCTCACGGGCGGCGCGTGCAACTGGTCGATCGTGGCGTTCCCGAGCGAAGGGTGGGCCCGCCTCGTCTTCGGCGAGCCCGACGTCGACCGGCTGTGGGATGCGATCGCGACGACCGTCCGGCTCGACGAGCCCGACCCGGTCGAGGCGTGGCGCGAGCATCTGGCACGTCTCTCGGTGCGCGCGTCCGGGCTGAACGACCGGCGCTTCGACCACCTCCGCTACCGCGGCCCCGGCACCGACCTGACGGTCGGGCTCCACCAGGACGGGATCTGGCAGTCCGCCGTCGACCTGTCGCGCGGGATCGAGCACGTGGCGAACATGCCGACCGAGGAGGTCTTCACGACGCCGGATGCCCGCCGCGTCGACGGCACGGTCGCCGCCACCTACCCGCTCCAGCTCCAGGGCACGGTGATCAACGGGATCCGCGTCCGCTTCGAGGGCGGGCGAGCCGTCGATGTCGACGCCGACGAGGGGCGCGACCTGATCCGCGCCCACGTCGCGAGCGACGAGGGCGCCGCGCGTCTCGGCGAGGTGGCTCTCGTCGACAAGACCTCGCGGGTCGGCCGGACGGGCCTCGTCTTCTACGACACGCTCTTCGACGAGAACGCCGCGAGCCATATCGCCCTCGGCGACGCGATCCTCCAGGCCGTTCCCGGCGCCGAGGAGATGACGCTCGACGAGCGGAATGCGAGAGGCATCAACCACTCGAGCCTCCACACCGATTTCATGATCGGCAGCAACGAGGTCGCGATCCACGGCGTGACCCTGGCCGGCGACGAGGTGCCGATCCTCGACGACGGCGACTGGGTCCTGGGCTAGCAGCGTCTCCGCCTACACTGCGGTCAGCGGGACGTAGCTCAGCCTGGTTAGAGCGTCTGCTTTGGGAGCAGAAGGCCGGCGGTTCGAATCCGCCCGTCCCGATGGGCTTCGACGTGGGTCGGCCGGGCGCCCGCGAATTGTCACCCGACGCGATTACTCGGGCGGAAGGGTCTTCCTCTGCCGCGCTCGTTCGCGTAGGACGATAAGACAACCAACGAACGCGATGATCGTGCCGGCTACGTCCGCGTGCTCGACCACGACGACGCCGCCCAAGATGAGGAGCAGGGCTCCCGCCACGGTGGCCGCGGGACCTGTCTTGAACCGGTCGAGCAAGGCAGGCGCGACTCTACTTGGGTCCGGGCGTCGAGAGCGGAAGAGCCCCGGGCACGTCGTTCGCGCACGTGAGGGCAACGACAGTGATCTGGGCCGGCGGCCGGGAAGATCGCTTGAATGCGTTTGGCTCGAACCGGGATACCGCGAGCTGACTCCGTCCGACGTCCTACGATCCGCCTTGAACGAAAGGAGCACGGATGGCTGAGACTCTCGATCCAATCGATGACGGCATCTGGCGCTGGACCGCACGTCACCCCGAGTGGCACCCGTCCGGGTTCGGGGACGAGGTTGCCTGTTTTGCCGTGAAGAGCGACGCCGAGCTGCTGCTGGTCGACCCGTTGCTGCCGGCCGACCCGGCGCCGGTGCACGAGCTGGTGGATGCCCAGGGGGATGAGGACGGGATCGCGGTGCTGATCACGATCCCATACCACGTGCGCGACGCGGAGCGCCTGCGCAGAAAGCACGGCAAGCGCTGCACGATCTGGGGACACGAGGCCTGTGCGAGCCGCCTCACCAGGCGCGCCGGCTTCCACCCGATCACGCCCGAGACCGAGCTTCCAGCCGGCGTCCGCGCGCATGCGATCGGCAGCCCCCGTCGCCAGGAGCAGCCGCTCTGGATCCCCTCGCACAAGGCGCTCGCCTTCGGCGACGCGGTGGTCGGGACCGGCGATCGGCTGCGGGTCTGGGAGCATGACCTCGACAGCGAGCAGCGCACGCGCTGGTACCGGGAACGCTTCATCCCGACGCTGAAGCCGCTGCTCGACCTTCACCCGGAGCGGGTGCTCGTCACCCACGGTGCCCCCGTGCTCGCCGACGGACGGGCGAAGCTCGCCTCTGCGTTGCGCTCGAAGCCGTGGAATCGGCGCAGCGCCTGACGAAAGCAGCAAACCGATGCGGAGCTTGAACGCCTCCTGCCCCGCCCTTCTCCGACGGCTACGTCGCGATCTCCGCGGAATCACCGACCGGGCACCCCGAACGGGGCCGACTCGAGTCCAAGGCTGTGTCTCGCGCGCCATACTTCGGGTATGGACGATGAGCGCCCGCCGATCTGCCCCGCATGCGGCGTGACGATGGTCCCGGCGGCGCTGAGCGCCCGGCATGTGCGCGGCGTCGAATGGATCTGCCTGGAGTGCGAGGAGACCGCGGAGCCGGACGCCAGCTGACGGTCGGGTGGGCATCGCCGATTCAGGCGGCGAAGATCGCGTTGCATGCGGCGGCGCCGTTGAGGTAGAGCCAGCCCGGACGTGTGAGGGCCGTGCAACCAGAGCCGACGGTGGGTACGGCGGGCTCGACATCGAAGACGAAGAAGCCGCTCGTACAGGTGAGGGGACTGGGCCTCGAGTCGCCGGGCAAGCTCACGCTCATGCTCCGGCCGACCTCGCTCGGGCAGTCGATGCTCGCGAAAACGGGAGCGATCAAGCTCAAGCTCGCGGTCACGTTCTTCCCCACCAGCGGACAACCCGCCACCAAGTCCGTCAGCCTCGTGCTGAAAAACTAAAGCCCGCCGGTCGAGGGCCGGCACTTCGTCGCGATCCAGTGGCGGCGACGAAATTGTGATTTGCAAAGATGGGTCTCTCGGCCCATTCCCCTCGATGCCTCGTCGCGTTACCGTGTGAGACGCACTGGGCGATGCGAACCGCTCTCGTACGAGGACGGAGAGCATTACACGAGAGAGCCCGTCGCGCCGACCCCCCGAGCGGCGGGCTTTCTCTGCTCACTACACTCCTCTGCAGATGGTCGACAAGGTCCTCCTCGCATCGCCGCGGGGCTACTGCGCGGGTGTCGAGCGGGCGGTCGAGACGGTCGAGCGTGCACTCGAGCTCTACGGCGCACCGGTCTACGTGCGCAAGCAGATCGTCCACAACGCCCACGTCGTGCACGACCTCGAGCTGCGCGGCGCCGTCTTCGTCGACGACGAGTCGGACGTGCCCGAGGGACAGACGATGGTGCTCTCCGCCCACGGCGTCGCGCCGTCGGTGCACTCGAACGCCGAGGGGCGGGGGCTGCGGACGATCGACGCGACCTGCCCGCTCGTGACGAAGGTGCACGTGCAGGCGCGCCGGTACGCCGCGGACGGCTACACCGTCATCCTGATCGGCCATGCCGGGCACGAGGAGGTCGTGGGGACAATGGGCGAGATCCCCGACTCGATCGTGCTCGTCGAGTCGAAGGATCAGGTTGCGGGGCTCGACTTCCCGCCCGGGACGAAGCTCGCCTACGTCACGCAGACCACGCTCTCGGTCGGCGAGACCGGCGAGGTCATCGCGGCGCTCCGCGAGCGGTTCCCCGAGATCCGGGCACCACAGCGCGAGGACATCTGTTACGCCACCTCGAACCGCCAGTGGGCGGTCAAGGAGCTCCTCACGCAGATCGACCTGCTGCTCGTGATCGGCTCGCGGAACTCGTCGAACTCGAACCGCCTGGTCGAGACGGCCAGGGCCGGCGGCGTCGACGCGTACCTGATCGACGACGAGACCGAGATCGAGGACGCCTGGTTCGGCGACGGGGTCCGAGTCGTCGGGATCACGTCGGGCGCCTCCGCGCCGGAGAAGCTCGTCACCCGGGTCTGCGACTGGTTCCGGGTACGCGGGGTGACCGACCTCCAGGAGCACCGCTTCCTCGAGGAGGACATCGAGTTCCGGCTCCCGGTCGAGCTCCGTCGCGAGCTCGAACTCGCCGACGCGCAGCGCTAGGAAGCCAGGCGCGGCGCGCAGGGCGACCTGCGCGGCCGTCCCGACGAGCAGGACCGCGAAGAGCTCTCTCAGCACGTACGCCGGGAGGGTCTCGGCCGGTACGACGCCGAGCTGCGACGAGACGACCGCCGCGCCCCCGATCAGTCCGGCGCCGCGCCAGTGGATCGTCCGTGTGCGAGCGTTCCGCCAGACGCCTGCGAGGACGGCGGGGACGATCGCGAGAAGCGAGGTCCCGATCGCGACGTGTTGCTCGAGGCCGAGGGCGACCGGCGCCGGGACGAACAGGATCCCGCCGCCGACTGCCAGGAGCGCGCTGAGGAAACCGGAGACGAGGCCGATCGCGACGAGCCGCAAGGGCTCGTCAGGCCTTCTCGAGGCGCAGCTCGGGCCCGGGCTCGACGGAGACGGCGAGCGTCTCCTCGGCGACCCGATCCGAGAACGCCAGCAGGTCCCCGTCCTGGATCCACAGGCGGATCCGGTCGGTGATCTCGAGCCCGCTGTCCTTGCGCAGCACCTGCACCGCCCGGATCAGGTCGTTCACGCGGGCCTCGAGCCGGAGCTCGTCGTCGAGCCTGACGTCGAGCCCGACCGTCACCACGCCGTCTGTTGCCACGACCCAGCCCTCGCGTCCGATCCGCTCGACGATCACGTCGTCCGGTTCGAGGATCCGGCCGTTCACCTGGAACCGGCCTCCCTCGAGCTCGGTGAACGCGCCTCCCGCGAGCGCGGCGCGAACCTGCGGCAGGTCCTTCGCCGAGCTTGGGGCCGAGAACGGGAAGGTTGGGCTTGACCTTCAGCTCGGACGCCTCGATCTCGCCGAGCTCGACCAGCTTGATCCGCAGCTCGTCGGCGATCTCGCCGGCGTGGCCCGCGGCGAGCGGCGCGCCGGCGACGATCATCCGGGCGAGGGGCTGGCGCAGCTTGAGCCCGGAGGTCGACCGCGCCTGGCGGCCGAGCTCGACGACGGTGCGGACCTCCGCGATCTCGGCGAGCAGGGCCCGGTCGGGCTCCGCCACCTCGGGCCAGCCCGCGAGATGAATCGACGGCTCGCGTCCTGCGGCGAGGCTCCACCAGAGATGATCGGCCAGGAACGGCATCACCGGCGACACCACCCGCAGCGCCTGCACGAGCGCGTACCAGAGCGTCGCGAGCGCATCGGCGTCCTCGGCCCAGAAGCGCTTCCGTGACCGGCGGATGTACCAGTTGGACAGGTCGTCGACGAAGGACTCGAACGCCCTGATCACGTTCACCGTCAGCGTCGCCTCGTAGGCGGCCTCGGCCTCGTGGACGAACTCGTGGGTCCGCGCGACGATCCAGCGGTCGAGCGGCAGCTCCGCGGCCGGGCCCTGCTCGAGCGACTGGCCGGACGCGTCGAACCCGGCGATGTTCCCGTACGTGACGAGCACCGCGGCGCAGTTCCAGAACGTGAGGAGCTTCCGCCTGATCTCGTGCGCCGGCCCGAAGCCGAAGAGGAGGTTCCGGTCGGGCGGCTGCGCGCAGTACTGCCACCGCATCACATCGGCGCCCATCCGTTCGAACGCGTCCTCGGCGTCGATCATGTTCCCCCACGAGCCGTGCATCTCCCGGCCGCGCTCGTCGAGCATCTTCTCGTAGCCGAGCACCCGGGTGTACGGCGAGCGGCCCACGAGCACGCACGACATGAAGAACTGCGAGTAGAACCAGAGCCGGATCTGCTCGCGCATCTCGCTGACCCAGTCGGCCGGGAACCACTTCTCCCAGTAGGCGTTGTCGGGGAGGTCCGCCGTGGTGAGTCCCTTGGCGGCACCGGTCGCGTAACCCTCCGGGACCCAGTCCGGGCTCTGCCAGCCGAGGGTCGAGAACGGGACGATCCCCGCGTCGAGCCAGACGTCTCCCACCTCGAGCACGCGCGTGACGGGCTCGCCGCATGCTGCGCAGCCGATCCGGATCCGGTCGATCCACGGGCGGCGAAGCTCGGGCAGGTCGTCGAGCGGATCGAGCGCCCGCTCGGCGAGCTCGGCTTTCGACCCGATCACGTTCAGCCGGCCGCACGCGCACGGGTAGAACGGCAGCGGCAGCCCGTAGTAGCGCCGGCGCGAGATGTTCCAGTCGCCCATGTTGCGCAGCCAGTCGTCCATGCGCTTGCCCATGTACTCGGGCACCCACTCCACCTTCGCGTTCTCCTCCAGGAGCTTCGGCCTGATCTCGTCCACGCCGATGAACCAGTCGTCGGAGAGCCGGTACACGATCGGTGTGTCGCAGCGCCAGCAGTGCGCGTAGTTGTGGATGTAGGTGCCCGCCGCGACGAGGAAGCCGCGCTCCCCGAGGTCGCCCACGAGCTGATCGGTCGCCTCGACGGTCGACAGGCCGTGCAGCCAGCCGTAGTCGTCGTAGAAGCGGCCGGCCTCGTCGATCGGCATGAGCACGGGCAGCCCGAGCGACCGGCCGAGCTCGAAGTCCTCGGGGCCGCAGCCCGTGGCGATGTGGACGATGCCGGTGCCCTCCTCGAGCGAGACCTCGTCCCACGGCACGACCCGGTGCTCGACGGACGCGCCCGGCGGGAGCAGGTCGAACGGGCCCGTGTAGCGAAGCCCGGCCAGGTCGGCGCCCTTCACCCGCTTGACGAACGTGTCGCCGGGAAAGAGCGCCGCGAGGACCCACTCGCCGTTCTCGCGCAGGCCGTACTCACCCTCCGGATGGACGGCGGCGGCGACGTTCGCCGGGAGCGTCCACGGCGTCGTCGTCCAGATCACGACCGACTCGCCCTTGTGGCCCTCGTCGAGGAGCGGGAACCGGACGAAGAGCGACGGATCGCTCTTCTCCTGGTACACGCCGCCCTGGGTGAGCTCGTGCTGGGAGAGCGAGGTGCCGCAGCGCGGGCACCAGGCGGTCGCCCGATGCCCCATGTAGAGCCAGCCGCGCTCGTGGACGATCTGCAGGAACCGCCAGATGTACTCGATGTTCGTGTCGCTGAAAGTGAAGTAGTCGTTCCCCCAGTCCATCCACTGACCGAGCCGGATCGAGCCGCGCGTGATCTCCTGCGACGACCACACGACGACCTCGCGG
Organism: uncultured Actinomycetes bacterium; assembly: GCA_963836925.1. Lineage (GTDB taxonomy): Bacteria > Actinomycetota > Thermoleophilia > Gaiellales > Gaiellaceae > PALSA-600. The sequence goes on along the minus strand of CAWILJ010000005.1, from coordinate 271,230 downwards.
CAGCGCGCCGCGAACTTCTCGAGTCCGTACTCCTCGATCTCGCGCTTCGAGTTGAACCCGAGCTGACGCTCGACGCCGACCTCGATCCACAGCCCCTGGCAGTCGAAGCCGTTCTGATAGCGCTGGTCGAAGCCTCGCGCGGCCTTGTACCGCTGGAAGACGTCCTTGAGCGTCCGCCCCCACGCCGTGTGCACGGCGAGCTTCTTGTTCGCGGTCACCGGGCCGTCGCTGAACGACCACTTCGGGCCGCCCAGATTCTTCTCGCGGAGCGCCTGGAACGTCTGCTCCTGCTCCCAGCGGTCGAGCACCGCGAGCTCGAGCGCGTTCGAGTCCGGCTTCTCAGGCAGTGCGTCGAACATGCGTCCAGTCTACGGAGGGGGAATGAGCCAACCCCTCGAGCCGTTGAATCTGATTCGATAACCACGGAGAAAGGACACAGCGAATTGGCATTCGAAGCAACCGAGACGACGTTCCAGGAGACCGTCCTCGATTCTGACGGGAAGGTCATCGTGGACTTCTGGGCCGAGTGGTGTGGCCCGTGCCATGCCGTCGCCCCGGTCCTCGACCGGATCGCCGACGAGCACGACGACGTGAAGATCGTGAAGGTCAACGTCGATCACGAGCAGACCCTGGCCCAGCGCTACGGCGTCTCGTCGATCCCGCTGATGGTGCTGTTCGAGAACGGGGAGCCGCAGGCACAGGCCCTCGGAGCGCTGCCCAAGAGCGCCCTCGAGCGCGCGCTCGGCCTCAGCGAAGAGTAAGCAGGGATATTCGCGTCAGGCTGAGGCCTGACCCGAGACTGCCCTGATCACTGCGTCGCTCAGGCGCGGCCAGGCTTCGAGCGCCCAGTCGCCGAACTCGAGGTCGGTGAGCGCACAGAGTGCGATCCCGGCCTCGGGGTCGACCCACAGGAACCCTCCACCGCCGCCGAAATGCCCGAAGGTGGCGGCGGAGGCCTCCGCGCCCGTCCAGTGGGGCCGCTTGCCGTCCTTGAGCTCGGGCCCGAGGCCCCAGTCGTTCGGGTCGAAGCGCCCGACGCCGGGGACGACGCCGTTCAGCCCCGGGAACTGCACGGTGACCGCCTCGGCGAGCGTCTCGGCGGCGATGCGGCGTGGCTGCACGAGCTCACGTACGAGCTCGAGCAGCGTCGTCAGGGGCAGGTTCACGCCGTGTGCCGGGGAGCCGCCGAGCGGGAATCCCCACACCGACTCGAAGTACTCGTGGAACGGCATCCCCGCGGCGGCGCCCACGTGCGCCGCGGCGGCCTCGATGCCGGAGTTGGAGTAGATCCGGCGCGTCCCGGGAGCCGCGATCGGCTCGACGGCGTCGAACGGCAGGCCCGAGGCGTGGGAGAGCAGGTGGCGCAGGGTGGAGCCGGGCGGCCCGGCCGGCTCCTCGAGCTCGACGATCCCCTCCTCGACCGCGACGAGCGCCGCGACCGCCGTCGCGACCTTCGTCACGGATGCCCAACGAAGGGGCATTCCACTGTCTCCGTGTGTCACGGCGGTGCCGTCCGGGTACACCACCGCTGCAGCGGCATGCCCGCACGGCCAGTCGTCCACTTGCCGTAGAGGCTCCACAACCTCGACACTACCCAGGCATGCATCGGCAGCTCATCTCCTCCGGGGCCGCGTTCGAGGAGCGCGTGGGCTATTCGCGCGCCGTCCGCGTCGGCGACTCGGTCTTGGTGTCGGGGACGGCGCCCATCCAGCCGCACGACGCCGATCCCCCCGACGACGCCTACGAGCAGGCACTGATCTGCCTCGAGATCATCGAGAGGGCCCTCGCCGAGGCCGGCGCGAGCCTCGACGATGTCGTCCGTACGCGGATCTATCTCGTGCGGCCGGGCGACATCGACGCCGTCGGCCGCGCGCATCGCGAGTTCTTCGCGCGGGCGCGGCCCGCGACGACGGGAGTCGTGGTGGAACTGCTCGATCCCCGCTGGCTCGTCGAGATCGAGGCCGAGGCCGTCGTCGGAAGCGCCCGGAAGGGGCCGGGAGAATGACCGGCCAGGCGGAGCGGGCGCAAGGCACCTTCGAGTCGAGCGTCCTCGACCACCGCTTCGGCTCGAGCGCCCCGTTCACGCTGGGGGTCGAGGAGGAGTACATGCTTCTCGACCCGGAGACGTGGGACCTCGTCCAGCACATCGACTCGGTGCTCGCGCGGGTGACCGAGGACGAGTTCGCGGCCCGGGTTATGCCGGAGTTGATGCAGTCCGTGATCGAGATCACGACTCCGGTGTGCAGGAGCGCTGCCGAGGTCGAGGTGCAGCTGCGGCGCCTGCGCGGCTACGTCGCCGGGCTCGCGGCGGCCGAGGGCTGCAGGTTCGCCTCGGCCGGGACGCACCCGTTCAGCCTGTTCGAGCGGCAGCGGATCACTGCGAAGGACCGCTACCGCAAGCTCGTCGACCAGATGCAGTACATCGCGCGGCGCGAGCTGATCTTCGGGATGCACGTCCACGTCGCGGTCGACGACCCCCACAAGGCGATCCAGGTGTCGAACGGGCTCATCCTGCACCTGCCCGAGTTCCTCGCGCTCTCCGCGAGCTCGCCGTTCTGGCGCGGCGAGCCGACCGGGCTCGCGTCGTCGCGGCAAATGGTGTTCTCGGCGTTCCCCCGCTCGGGCGTGCCGCCGCGGTTCGACACCTACGAGGCGTTCGCCGAGCTCGTGGGGCAGCTCGAGCGGACCGGCTGCATCGCCGACTACACGCACATCTGGTGGGACATCCGGCCGCACCCGCGCCTCGGCACCGTCGAGCTGCGGATCTGCGACGCGATCACCCGAGTCGAGGACGCCGTCGCGATCGCGGCCTACTACCAGTCCCTCGTGAAGATGCTGTCCGAGCACGTCGAGGCGACCGGCACGGCGCCGAGCTTCCACCGGATCCTGACCACGGAGAACAAGTGGCTCGCCGCGCGTCACGGCCTGCAGGCGCCGGTGATGGACCTCGTCACCGGGCGGCGCAACCGCGTGCCGATCGCCCAGCTCATTCGGCGCACGATGCGCGATCTCGAGCCGCACGCGCGCGAGCTCGGCTGCGAGCGGGAGCTCGAGGGCATCGCCGACATCCTGGCGCGCGGAAACGGCGCCGAGACGCAGCTCCGCGTCTGGAACGCGAACCGCGACATCGCCGAGGTCGTCGAGGATCTCGCTGCTGCGACAGAGCTTGGCGCAGAACGTTAGGCTCCGTCCGTGAGCGTAGAGGCGTCCACGGTCCAGGCCCCGGGCCGCGCATCCCTCGCGCCGACAGCGCTCATCGGGCTTGCGTTCCTCGCGGTCGCGGTCATCTTCCTTTGGTCGTCGGACTGGTACTTCGTGTTCAAGACCGTCCACGTCCTGTTCGCGGTGATCTGGATCGGCGGGGGCGCCCTGCTCACGATCTACGGCTTCCGCGCCGAGCGCGCCGGCGAGCCGGGCGAGATCGCCCACATCGCGAAGATGGCGACCTTCGCCGGGGAGAAGATCTTCGCGCCCGCAGGGATCGTCGTCCTGGCGGCGGGCATCGGGATGACCCTGAACGCAAGCCTCACCTACGACCAGTTCTGGCTGATCTTCGGGTTGATCGGGTTCGCCGCGACCTTCGTGATCGGCATCGGGGTGCTGGGCCCGAGGGCGAAGCGGCTGTCCGCGCTCCTCGAGACGAAGGGCCCCGAGGCGCCGGAGACTCAGGCGGCGATCTCGCAGATCTTGCTGATCGCCCGCTTCGACATCGCCGTGCTCCTCCTCGTGATCATCGACATGGTCGCGAAGCCCTTCCTTTAGGGGCTTGATGCGCATTGGTCGTGGCGGTGGTGCTGCCCCAGGCGCTGCGCCTGGAACAGCCCCACGACGGACGACCGATACACATCAAGCCCCTACGAAGCGCGGCGCGTCAACTCGTCTTCGACCGCGGAGAGGTCGAGGCCGCGGGCGGCGAGCAGGACGTACAGGTGGTAGACCAGGTCCGCCGCCTCCGAGACGACGCGCTCGTCTTCTTCCGAAAGCGCCGCGGTGACGACCTCGACGGCCTCCTCCCCCACCTTGCGGGCAACCGCCGGGATGCCGTCGTCGAGCAGCTTCGTCGTGTACGACCCCTGGGGCCGCTCCTTCGCCCGCTCCGAGATCGTCCGCCACAGGGCCGGTGCGAAGCACGACAGCGAGCCCGTGTGACAGGCCGGCCCGGCGGGGCGCACCCGCAGGAGGAGCGCGTCGCCGTCGCAGTCGTCGCGGATCTCCTCGACTGCCAGCGTGTTGCCCGACGTCTCGCCCTTGCGCCAGTACTTCTGCCGCGAGCGGCTCCAGAACGTCGCCTCGCCCGACTCGCGCGTACGGCGCTCGGCCTCGTCGTCCATCCACGCGAGCATGAGCACGCGGCCGGTGGCCGCGTCCTGGACGATCGCGGCGCGCAGCTCTCCGTCAGGCGGCATCGCGGAGCTCCACCCCCAGCTCGTGCAGCTCCTCCCTGAGCGACGTCAGCCGATCGGGATCCTCGTGCAGGATCGACGCGAGGAGCGCCGCCTGGGCGATCTCGAGCGCGTCGGCCACGTGGCGCGCGTTCCCGGCGCCGCCGGAGGCGATCACCGGGACCGACACGGCCTCGGCCACCGCGCGGGTGATCTCGAGGTCGTAGCCCTCCTGTGTCCCGTCGGAGTCGATCGAGGTGAGCAGGATCTCCCCCGCCCCGCGCTGCTCGGCCTCGAGCGCCCACTCGACCGTTCCCCGCGGCGTCTCCGTCGTACCGGCGCGCGTCTTCACGCGGCCGTCCTCGGTGTCGATCGCGACGACGACCGCCTGCGACCCGAGCTTCTGGGCGAGCGCGGTGATGAGAGACGGCGAGGCGATCGCCGCCGAGTTGACGGAGATCTTGTCGGCTCCCGCCGAGAGGAGCGAGTCGGCGTCGGCGACGCTGCGGATCCCGCCGCCGACCGTGAACGGGATCGCGAGCTGCTCGGAGACGCGCCTCACGACCCCGACGAGCGTGTCGCGCTCCTCGATCGTCGCCTTGACGTCGAGGAAGACGAGCTCGTCGGCGCCCCGGTCGGAGTAGGCCGCACCGAGCTCGACGGGGTCGCCCACGTCGCGCAGCCCCTGGAAGCGGACGCCCTTGACGACCCGGCCGGCGGCGACGTCGAGGCACGGGATCAGGCGCGGGAGAGGGATCGCTCCCTCACCTCCCCGAGCACGCGGTCGAGATAGCGCGCCCCGGCCGCGCCGCTCTTCTCCGGATGGAACTGCACGCCCAGGAACGATCCCGTCCGCGCCTCGGCGACGATGCCCTCCGACCACGCGGTGGCATGCGGCGTCTCGCAGGCGTAGGAATGGGCGAAGTAGTAGGCGGTCCCGTCGACGCCGGCCCAGCCCATGCGCGGCACGCGCCCCTCGGTGAGCCGCACCGAGCGCCCCGGCAGGAGGCCGAGCCCCTCGACGCCGCCGTCCTCCTCGGAGTGCTCGAGCGAGAGCTGGAGGCCGAGGCAGATCCCGAGCACCGCACGGCCCCCACGGACACGGGCCCGGAGCGCCTCGTCGAGCCCCTGGCGCCGGAGCTCGTCCATCGCCGAGCGCGCCGAGCCGACGCCCGGCAGCACGGCCAGGTCGGCGCCCGGGACGTCGTCGACGAGCTCCGCTCCGAGCCTGCGCAGTGCGATCTCGACCGACCGGATGTTCCCGGCGCGGTAGTCGCAGACAGCAACTCTCATAGCTTCCCCTTGGTCGACGGGATCCCCGACGACTCGACGCGCAGCGCCGTCTTGAGCGCCCGACCGACCGCCTTGTACGCCGCCTCGGCGGTGTGGTGCGCGTCGCGGCCCGAGGCCTCGACGTGGACGGCGAGCCGCCCGGCCTGCGCGAGGCTGCCGAAGAAGTGCCCGGCCATCCCCGGCTCGGGATCGATCGAGAGCTCGGCGAAGGGCCGCCCGCCGAGATCGACGGCGGCGCGGGCGAGCGCGTCGTCCATCGGCACGGTCGCATCGCCGTAGCGCGCGATCCCGCGCCGGTCTGCGAGAGCCTTGTCGAGCGCCTCCCCGAACGCGAGCGCCGTGTCCTCGACGGTGTGGTGGTCGCCGGTCTCGAGGTCGCCGCTGCCCTCGACGACGAGATCGAGGCCGGCGTGGAAGGCGAGCTGCTCGAGGAAGTGGTCGTAGATCCCGCCACCGGTCTGCACCGAGACCCGCGAGGCGCCGTCGAGCCCGAGCCGGACGGCGATCCGCGTCTCGGCGGTCGCGCGCAAGTGCCGCACGCGGCGGCCGCCCTGGGCCGCGACGGGAGCGGGCCGGTCGAGCAGGCGGGCCAACGCCTCGACGAGGAGGTCGTCGTCGACCCGGTCGCGAAGCGTGATCCGGATGCCGTCGTCGTAGGCGCGGACCACGAGCCCCTGCCGGAGGAGCCGCTCGCCGAGGTCGCGGCCGTCCTCGTACGGCACGAAGAGGAAGTTCCCGTTCGAGACGAGCGGCGGGAGACCGATCGCGCGGAGCGCAGCGGAAAGTCGCTCGCGCTCGTCGATCACGAGTCGGACATCGGGGGGCGAGGCGAGAGCCGCGACGGCGAGAGCGGCCGCGAGCGACGAGACCGGTGCCGGCGCCTGGCGTGCGTTCAGCTCGGCGGCGACGTCGGGGGCGGCGAGCGCGTACCCGATCCTCGCGCCGGCGAGCGCGAATGCCTTCGAGAACGTCCGCAGCACGATGACGCCGTCGTCGAGCAGCGTGATCGCCGTCTCACCGCAGTACTCGTAGTACGCCTCGTCGCAGACGAGCGGCCGCGCCGCCGGCAGCGGCCGCAACTCGCCGTCGGGGCTGTTCGGCCGGCAGGTGAAGGTGAGGACCGGATCGTCGTCGCCGACGTCGGCTCCAGCGAGCTGCGTCGCAATGCGGTACAGCGGGTAGGTCGGCGCCGCGGGGATCGCAACCTGGTCGCCGGGGCCGGCGAAGCAGCGCGCGCAGAGGAGAATGAGATCGTCGGCTCCCGTGCCGAGCACGACCTGGTCGGGGTCGACGCCGGTGTACCCGGCGATCGCGCGGCGAAGCTCGACGTAGCCGCCGGGCGGGTAGCCGCTGATGCCGGCCAGCGTTCCCGCGATCGTGCCCGGCCGCGTCGACGGGAGCGGCAGCGGCGGCGTGTTCTGGTCGAAGCGGACGACCTGCGACGGGTCGATCCCGGCGAGCCGGGCGACCTCGACGTTCGGCGGCGCCCACGTGTAGGCGCGGAACTCGGACGAGAGCGGCTTCACCGGCGCACCGCAGCGGCGTGCGCCGGCATCCCCTCGGCGGCTGCGAGCGCCTCGACCGTGGGCCGGAGGAGCGCGAGCCCCTCGGCGGTGAGGCGCTGCGTGGTGACAGGCTTGAGGAACGTCTCGATGCCGAGCCCGCCGGTCGAGCGGGCCCAGCCGCTCGTGGGAAGGACGTGGTTGCCCCCGGTCGCGTAGTCGCCTGCCGCCACGGGCGAGGTCGGCCCGACGAAGACCGCCCCGGCGTTCCGGACCCGGCCGGCGAGCGCCTCGCACTCGCCGAGCAGCACGAGGTGCTCGGGCGCGAGCGCCTCGGCCTCCTCGAGCGTCTCGACCACGCGGCAGAGGGTGTCGGGCCCGTGCTCGCCCTGCGCCGCGAGCTCGAGCTCGACGATCCGGCGGTCGACCCCTCCCGAGGCGACGACGACCACCTCGGACGGCCCGCCCGGCAGGTCGATCGCGACGTCGCGCTGCACCTCGAGCTTCGCCTCGTTCACGTAGGAGTTCCCGGGACCGACGATCTTGTCCACCCGGCGGACGTACGCGAGCCAGCCGATCGCCTGGGGGCCGCCGAGCGCCCACACCTCGTCGACTCCGAGCACCTCGGCGGCTGCGGCGACGAGCCCGGCGCCGTTCGGCGGCGTGCACACGACGAGCTTCTCCACGCCCGCGACCTGGGCGGGCACGGCGCACATGACCAGCGTGGAGACGAGGTTTCGGGGCACGTAGATGCCGACCGTCTCGAGCGCGATCCAGCGGCGGTCGAGCAACACGCCCTCCTCGATCTCGAGCGAGACGTCGGCGGGGCGCTGCGCCTCGTGCCAGCGGCGAACGCGGTCGGCGAGCGCGAGCAGCGCGTCGCGCGGGAGGAGGTCGGGGTCGGCGACGGCCGCCGCCGGCTCGACGCCGTCCAGCTCGAGCGCCCAGCGGCGCACTGCCGCATCGCCTTCGCGCTTGATGTCCTCGACGATGGTCACCGGCTCATCCTCTCGACCGGGACCACGAGGATCGACGATGCGCCGGCCGCCTCGAGCTCCGGAAGCAGCCGCCAGACCTCGGCCGACGGCACGAGCGCGTGAACCGCGACCATCCCCGGCTCGGCGAGCGGCAGCACGCTCGGCGTGCGGGTCCCGATGATCTCGCAGACCGCGTCGAGCCCGGCCTCGGGCGTGTTCAGCATCAGGTAGCGGTGGGCACGCGCCTCGACGACGGCGCGCATCATCGAGACGAGCGTGCCGGCGTCCCCGCCGGGCTTGCCGATCAGGACGGCCTGCGAGGAGAAGAGGGAGCCGAGGGAGCGCAGCCCGTTCGTGCGCAGCGTGTTCCCGGAGGAGACGAGGTCGACGATCCCGTCGGCGAGCCCGAGCCTCGGCGCGATCTCGACCGAGCCCGTCACGTCGACCAGCTCGACCTCGACGGGAAGCAGCTCGCGAGCGAGATGCGGGTACACCGTCGCGATCGTCGCCCCGGCGAGCTCCTCGAGCGCTGCATAGCGCGATTCCTCGGGCACGGCGGCCTCGAGCCGGCAGGAGCCGAACCCGAGCTCGAGCAGCTCGTCGACCCGTGCGCCGCGCTCGCGGACGAGGTCCTGGCCCGTGATCCCGCAGTCGACGACCCCGTCCTGCACGTACTCGGGAACGTCGGCCGCGCGCACGAGCAGCACGTCGACCGGCGCGTTGCGACAGGGGAAGGCAAGCGCCCGCTCTCCGGGCTGCTCGGGCCCGAGCCCGGCGTCCTCGAGAAGCGATACCGAAGGCTCGCGCAGGCGCCCCTTGACGGGAACCGCGATGGTCAGGCGGTCGATGCTGTGCTCCCGATTCGGTCGAGTGCCAGCCGGTAGCCGCCCTCGCCGTGGCGCAGCCAGTGCGCCACGCGGGTCACGGTCGTCGTCGAGGCGCCCGTTCGCCGAGCGATCTCCAGGTACGGGAGCCCCCGGTCGACGAGCTGTGCCACCGTCCAGCGATGTCCGATCGCCTCCAGCTCCGAGATCGTGCAGAGGTCCCGCAGGAAGCGCTCCACCTCGTCCGGGGTCTGCAGGGCGAGGATCGCCTCCGAGAGGCGTCGTAGGTCTTCCGTCTGCCACGAGTTTCGGCCGCTCTCCATTGCGTTTTGTAAGTTAGCACGTTAACATGGTGCCGTGCTATCCGAGTGGCTCGAAGCTCCGATCGAGGTGATACCAGCCGTCGACGTGCTCGGCGAGGGTGCCGTTCGCCTGCATCAGGGCGACTACGAGGAGATCGTCGACCGCGCCGGCGACCCGGTGGCCCTTGCCCGCCGCTTCGCCTCGGAGGGGGCCGCTCGGATCCACCTCGTCGACCTCGACGGCGCGCGGAGCGGCCGCGCGCGCCCGGAGCTCGTCCGGCGTGTCGCGGGCGCAGCGGCGCCGGCGAGCCTGCAGGCGTCGGGGGGGATCCGGTCGCTCGAGGACGCCCTCGCGATCCTCGATGCCGGAGCGGACCGCGTGGTGGTCGGCACCGCGGCGTTCCCCGAGCCGGGGCCGTGGGCCTCGGCGCTCGGAGAGCGGCTCGTCGTCGCGCTCGACGTCCGCGACGGGATCGTCCGGACGACGGGCTGGACCGAGGCGTCGGGGCTGACGCGGGAGCACGCGGTCGAGCTCTGTCTCGAGGCCGGCGTCGTGCGTGTGCTGTGCACCGCGATCGACCGCGACGGGACGCTCTCGGGGCCGGACCTCGCGCTCGTCGAGGCCGTCGCGGCCTCGGGGCTTGCGGTGCTCGCGGCGGGCGGCGTCCGCTCACCCGAGGACGTGGGCGAACTGGCCGGAGCCGGCGCCGAGGCAGCGGTGGTCGGACGCGCCATTCTCGGCTCCGCGTAAGCACTCCGTAAATGTCCTCGGTTCGCGTTGACCCTCTCGTCCGCGCTGAACTATCGTGTTCTCGGGCCGCAAGCTGCCGGCCGTCACGAACGACCGAGAGGAACCGATGCGCAAAGTCGCGATCACGCTGGCAGTGACGTCCACCTTCGTCTTCGCGGCCGTCGCCGGCGCCGTGCTTCCGAGGCACGGGGCGTTCGCCGGAACGACATCGCTCCACTCGATCAACGGGTTCGACGACGTCGTCATCTTCAATGCGTCCGCCACCGGCAAGACGCTGACGAAGTTCCAGTTCGGCACGCTCGGCTGCTTCGGCACCGGCGCCTTCCCGGTGGGCGTCGACCCGTACGGGGCGCCCGAGGCGACGGCGACGATCAGGTCGATCGCCGTGCTCCCGAACGGCTCGTTCACGGTGACCTCGAAGCAGAAGCTGCCCGGGGCCACGACGATGACGACGGCGGTCGTCCAGGGGAAGTTCACGGGCTCGTCCAAGGTCAGCGGGACGATCGCGGTCTCGCAGAGCTCCAACGGCGACGTGTGCGGCCCGACGAAGATGAAGTTCACCGCCCAGTCGGGGACCCCCTCCAGCCTCGGCCTCGACGGCTAGCGCGGAAGCGCACACCGGTCTCGACCGCCCTCCGTGCGTGCGGACGTCGCGCGCGACCACCTTCGAGCCGTACACTGGAAGCACCGTGGCGCTGCGAGGTTCCGAACCGGGTCAGGTCCGGGAGGAAGCAGCCCTAAGGATCCCTCGCAGGTGCCGCGGCCTTTCTTTCGGTTCCCTCTGACGCGTCTCTGCGGGTCCTGTATACATCCGAGCCGGCGTTGGCGATCGCCGGCCCTCATGGTGCCGACCCCCAGGCCACCGTCCAACCTGCGAAAAGCACTCACTGGGGGTGCCCGTGAAAGCTCTGCTCTGCTCTGCTCTGCGCGCCGTCGCACTTGTGGCATCGGCGTCCGCCGCCGCGACGGCCGCCTCCGTCACCCGGGCGCGTTCGACCCGGTCGAGGGGAATGGTCCGAACACGATCGCGGTCGTCGGCGGCACCAGGGCCTACGAGGGTGCCTCGGGAAGCATCCGCTCGGTCCCGCGGGGCCCGAACAGCAACTACACCGACGACACGGTCCATCTGATCCTGCCGAGCTGAGCTGCAGCGGCGGCGGGAGGCCTCGGACCGCCGCCGCCGCTTCGGCGCGACCATGGTGCTCACGTCGCCGGGCGAGCCCAACCAGGCTTTCCGGGTCGAGCCGAACATCCTGGGACGCGTAGTGACCGCGTCCCTCAGCGTGCCTTGATCGAGTCACCAGCCTGGTGGTGGGCGACGGCTGGGTCTCCCCTCGGGCATAGCAGGCCGGCTCGCGAACGGCTGTTGTGCGATGCGCCTCGCGTACCGCGAGCGACCAGGTTTCGCGGCGCGGGCGCGGGCCGCGTTCACGGCCGGCCGACGGCCCCTCGCGATGGCCGGATCGCCGAATTCGGCTACCCTAGCCCTCTCCCGGGCGCATAGCTCAGCGGGAGAGCGCCCGCTTCACACGCGGGAGGTCCCTGGTTCAATCCCAGGTGCGCCCATGCTCAGAAAGCCCTGCATCGCGGGGGTTTTCTCTTGAGTAGCAAGTTGCATCCCGCCAGCTCGCGGCTGGCTACCACTCGCTGCGCCTGAGCGCGTCTTGGGCAGTTCGCAGGGACGTCATCGACGCGATCGGGTCAACTTCGGCCCGAACCGGGCAGGGCCGGACGAGGGGGAGCTTCACCGAGCACCGACCCGGCTCGGGGCCGTCATCAGGCCTCCGCGCCGCCTCTTTCGTCCGGTGACCGCGGCGAGCTGCCGGCTCACGCGCCGAGCGGCGAACCCGGAGCCGCAGACGAACCTCATCACGGGGCCGAAGCTGTTCGCCGCCGCCATGCCGACGAAGTACAGTCCCGGCACCGACGACTCGAACGACGACGAGAGCGCCGGCGCGCCGGCGACCTTTCGGAGCCTGCTGACGAGAGAGGCGTCGAGGAACGCGAGGGAGTCCACGCGCACCCGATACCCCGTTGCTGAGATCACGTGCTCGGCGGCGAGCTCGCGGCCGCCGCCGGCCGTGTCGAAGCGAAGTCGGGCACCTTCGCCCTCGGCGCGCGCGCCGACGAGGACGTGGCCCTCCAGCACCGGCACGTGCTGCTCGATCCGGCTCCGCAGCCACCACGCGCCGGACGGGCCGAGCACCTCCCTCGCCAGGCGCACACGGGTCTCCGCCGGGAAGCGAAAGACCGCCGGCGGCAGCTCCGCGTAGACGACGTTCCGCCACCCCGGGCCGAGGCCCGTGCGGGGCGCGCGGACTCGACGGCGCAACGGACGGTCGCCGACCTCGGGTGGCTCGTTCCAGAGGACCCGGGGCTTCCGCGAGACCACGGACACCTCCGCCCCGTGCTCGTGCAGGAGAGCGGCCGTCTCCAGCGCGGACTGGCCGGCGCCGAGCACGACGACCGAACGGCCCCCGAAGTCGGCGAGCTCGGCATGGTCCGAGCTGTGGCTGACGAGCTCCGGAGGAAGATCGCGCAGCTCGGACGGGATGTGGCGGAACCTCGGAAAGCCGCAGGCCACCACGATCTCCCGGACCGTGGACGTCGCGCCGTCGGCAAGCGAGAGCTCGAACCGGCCTCCGAGCGAGCGAACGTTCTCCACCTCGTCCTCCATCACGTCCGGCACGAGCGCCCGCTGAAACCACAGGCCGTAGTCGGTGAACGTGTCGATCGGAATCGGATCGCCGCAGTCACCGTACGGAAGCCCGAGCTCGGCGCAGTAGCGCCGCAGCGTGTGTCGCGACTCCGGGTCGGCGATGTTGGACGCGAACCCCTCCGACTTCAGGAACATGCCCCGGGGCATGCGCTCGAGCCAGCTCGACATCGGCCGGCCGAAGACCGCCGCGCCGACGCCTCGGGCGCGGAGATGCGCAGCGAGCGCGAGCCCGTAGGGCCCGGCCCCGATCACGCCCACCTCGTAGTCGATACCGGGCATCAGTCACCTCCGTTGGGTCTGTGCTTCGCCGCACCGACGGCGCGGCCCGCCCACGACGCGGCGGCGGCGAGCGCAGGGCTCACGTCGCGGGCGTCGAGGTAGTCGTACGAGGCTGGTCGGAGAAAGTCGGCGAAGAAGGATCCGATCGCGCGCAGCGCCGGATCGGCGTCCGGCCGCCCCTGCGACGCCAGCGTCATCCGCAGCCACCTCACGTCGCCACCCAGCCAGCGCATGCGCACGCCCGCGCGGAACCCGCGCACCGGTCGCAGCGTCTCGCCCGCGGCCCACCGGTACAGGAGCAGCGGGAAGTCCACCCCGGCTCGGACGGCGATCTCGACCGACGCCGAGAGCCGCGGGTTGATCTCCATGAGGTTCGGCCTGCCCTGCGCGTCGCGGCGGAACTCGATCTCGGAGTAGCCGTCGAGATCGCAGGCCTCGATAAGCCGCTCCGAGGCGTCGGTGAGATCGGCCGGCAGCGGAATGCTCTCGCGCACGACCGACGAGCCCCCGACCGGCGGGTTCATGCGGTGCGCCACCTGGGCGCAGCGGGCCCAGACGCGGCCTTCCGCCCGGAAGATGCTGACCGCCTCGCGCGCCCCGACCAGCCACTCCTGGAGGATCGGAGTGCCGCCCACTTGCAGGAGCGCGTCAACGGCCTCGAGCGCCTCGGGGAGGTTCACGACCAGGGTGCACGCGAGCCGACGACCGTCGTGCCTCCCCTGGACCCACGAGGTGCTCGGCTTGACGATCATCGGGAAGCCCAGCTCGTCTGCGGCTGCCGGGACATCCGCCGTGTCTGGACCTCGACACCCCTCGGGATGCGGATCCCGAGCTCCCTCGCCAGTGCCAGCGTGCGCGACTTCGTCACGGCGACCTCGAGCGCGGCCTCCGAGGCCAGTGGCAATGCCACGTGCCGCTCCACTTCGGCCCGGCGAGCGCGGACGGCGTCGATCGAGCCGTCGTGCAGGGGGAAGAGGACGCGGGCTCGCTGCTCGATCGCCCTCTCGAGCAGGGAGTCCACGAACTCGGTGGGACGGGCGCCGCGATCCGGCACGACCGACCTCGTCGAGCACCAGCGCGAGCGGAAGGCGGGCACGTCGGGCCTGCTCTCGAGAAGCCCCACCGCGAGTCCCGCCCGCCCGAGCGACCGCGCGCACACGAGCCCCTGCCGCTCGGCCGCGTCGCACACGAGCGCGTCGACCCGCCGCGTCGAGGCGCGGGGCACCGTCTCCCGTGGCCGCGCGTCGATGGGATAGCGTTCACCGCGATCGATGAGCGCGCGGAAAGGCTCCGTCGACAAGGCCCCGCGCATCGAGCGCGCGGCGGCGAGCGGAGCCGCCGCGAGGGCGCGCGCAGCAATCGCGCGCGCGCCGGCACTGGTCGAGACGGCTCTCGTCTCAGCCGTCAACAGAGGTTTCTCCTCCCGTCTCGTCGACGATCCTGCGGGTGCGGTCGTCGTCCTCTCCCCACACCTCGACGACGCCGTGATCAACTGCTGGTCGGTGCTGACGAGCCCGGAGCCGGTGCAGGTGGTGAACGTCTTCGCCGCGGAGCCTCGTCCCGGCTTCGTCACCCAGTACGACCGCATCTGCGACGCGCGTGACTCCGCCGCGCACGTTCGTGCCCGGGTTGCCGAGGACGTGGACGCGCTCGCACTTGCCGGCCGCACGCCCGTCAACCTGCCGTTCCTCGACCGTCAGTACCGCCGGCCGTGGCAGGCCCCGTCGCTCAAGGACCTCGACGGACGCCTCCTGGAAGCCGTGCCGCTGGCACGTGCCGTCTACGCCCCTGCCGGCCTGGGTTTTGCCGCCCAGCCGGACCACGCGCTCGTACGGCGCCTGGCGCTGGGCGCGGCGCGCAACGGCGTGCAGTTGTGGCTCTACGCCGACGTTCCCTACGCGACCACGTTCGGCTGGCCGCAATGGGTCTCGGAGGCTCCGGACGGGCCTCCGCCCGACGTGGACGCGTACTGGCAGCGGCTCGCGGAGGAGGTGCCGGGGATCGGCAGCATTCGCGAGGCGCGGGTCGTCGGGCTCGCCCCCGAGGAGGCGGAACGGAAGCTCACCGCGATGCAGGCGTACCGGACCCAGTTCGCGGTGCTGGACGGTGGGCCGATCGGGGTGCTGCGGAACCCGCTCATCCACGGGTACGAGGTTTTCTGGGAGGTCAGAGCGGTTACATAGCCTCCGCGCTCGATGCTGCGTGCACTGCCCCTGATCGCGGCCCTCTTCGTCGCAACGCTGCTCGTCGGAGAAGCCGGGCCTGCATCCGTGCCGCCCGAGAGCGCGCGGCCGATCGCCGTCCTGCGAGACCCGACCGACCCGCGGCAGCAGACGAGTGTCCTGTTCGGGGAGCGCTCGCACTGGCTGCAGCCGTGGCGCGCCTACCTCGACACCGTCCCGGCCACCCGTCTCCTCGACGCAGTCGGGATCAACTTCGACGTTGTTCCCGCCAGGGCGCACGCGGTGGCGCAGCTGCTCGCGGACGCGGGCTTCCGTCGCGCCAGGATCGAGGTGGGCTGGGGATCCTTCTCCTACTCGCATCCCGACCAGTTGACCGACGCGGCTTCCGTGCGCACGATGCTCCGCGCCCTCCAGGCAGCGCACATCCGGCCGCTGATCCTCCTGAACGCCAACGATCTCGAGCCATGCCCGCTGCGGACGTTCGAGGCAAAGCTCGTCGAGCCGGCCGAGCGCGGGGCCCGCTCCGTCCACGTCGACGGCGCGACGGCCGCCGCGATCGTTCCCGGACGCAGCGGGCTCACGCCCCCCGGCGGCAAGGCTGCGGACATCCTGTTCACCAGCGTTCGAAACGGGACGGCGACGCTCTCGAAGGCCCTCCCGGTGGCGCTGTCCGCGGGCGACCATCCCGCCGCGACCTTGCTCTACGAGCCGTTCACGAAGCCGCGCCTCGCAAACGGCAGCGAGGATCCCCGGTTCGAGCGGACGCTCGCCGGGTGGCTCGACTACGCGCACGCGGTTGCGGACTTCGCGACGACGACGCTCGGATCGACGAGGTTCGACCTCGAGATCTGGAACGAGCTCTCGTTCGACTCGGACTTCCTCGATCTCGACTCGTACTACTCGCACGACGTCGACCGCGGCAGCGGCGACGTGACGAAGGCGATTCTTCGCCGCACTGTCGCCTCGCTCAGGCGCTCTCCCGGCCTCGCGGGCGTCGGCATCGGCGACGGGTTCGCCTCGCAGCGCCCCTGGGACTCCGGCGCGACGAGCCCCGTCGGGCTGACCGCGATCGACAAGCACCCGTACGCGCCGCCGCGCGAGTTCCCCCGCGATGCGGTGTACGGGAACGAGCGCGCCCTCGATGCGCTCGGCAAGGTCGACGCCGCCAGGGTCGGAGGTCGATGGCGGGACCGCTTCGTCCCGCCCTACACGGCGTTCTTCCCGGAGTTCGCGCTCACGGCGATCCAGACCGAGACTCTCATCCGCGACCTCTCGCCGTTCAGGACGACGATCTACGGCGTGCCCCACGGCCGCTCCACCCATCCCCCCGGCGGCACGCCGCCGCAGGTCTGGATCACCGAGTGGAACCTCGACCCCGGCGAGGGTCTCGGCGGCGGGGATGCGGGTGCGCTGTCGCCGGTCGAGCGGCACCTGCAGGCGAAGGCGGCGCTGCGCGCACTCGTCGCCTACGTCAACAAGGGCGTGGACGCCTTCTACTACTTCGACGTGAGCGACCCGCGACTCGGCCTCGTCGACCCGCACCACCCCGGTGGAGGCGAGACGATCCGCGCGATCAAGCGCCTGCTGGGCGGCTTCGCCGGGGCACAGCGCCTGCGGCGTGTGCGGCCCCTGAGGCTGCTCGAGGTCGGTGATTTCACGGGTGCCGTCCAGTTCCCCGGCGACGGAACCGCCGCTCACCCGCCGCTCTACAACCGCGACGTGCTCGCGTTTCTCCCCTTCCAGGTCACCGACCACCGCTACGTCGCCGCGACCTACGTGATGACGCGCGACATCGCGCAGCGCTATCGCACCTCCTCCACCCGCCCGGGAGGAGCGTTCGATCTCGCACCCGAGCGGTTCCGCCTCGTGATCGGCGGCCTCGGCAGGTGCGGCCTCCAGGTCTCGATGACAGACCCTCTGCTCGGCACACGGCAGCCGGTCCGGATCGTGGGCTGCACCCGCCGGGCCCTCACGGTCGACGTCCCGGTGACCGACTCGCCGCGGTTGCTGCAGATCGGCTAGTTCCACGAGGCCTCCCGCTGCACGATCTCGCGCAGGCGGCGGCAGAAGCGCGCCTCCGAGAACGACTCGGCATGCGCACGCAGAGCCGACTCGTCCCACGGCCGCTCGGCACAACAGCGAAGCGCGCGGCCGATCGCCTCGGGCGCCGGCAGATCGAAGAAGACGCCGGTGACGTCCTCGGCAACCGTGTCGAGGAAGCCGCCCGCCCGCAGCGCGACTGCGGGCTTCCCGAACGCGGCGGCCTCGAGCGGCGTCAGGCCGTAGTCCTCGTACGACGCGGCGAGGACTGCGGTGCAGTTCGCGTAGAGCCAGCGAAGCTGCGCGTCGGTCACGGCGCCGAGCAGGAGCGCGCCCGCGGGCGCGATCGCGCGGAGCCGCCTCTCCTCGGGCCCGGTGCCGACCACGACGACCCTGTGCGCCCGGTCCTCGCAGGCTCGCAGGACCGCGTCGACGTTCTTGTACGGGAGCAGGCGCGAGACGCAGAGGAAGAAGCCCGGCTCGAGGCCGAGGGACTCTCGCGGGTCGCCCGGCCGCAGCGTGGGCGGAGGAGGGAGCACCTCGGCGTCGATGCCGTACACGAGGCGGATTCGCTCGCGGACGACGGTCGAGTTCGCGAGATAGCGGGCCGCGCTCTCGGCCGCGCGGCGGTCCCACCGGCGCAGGTACGGACGCATGACCGAGAGGGCCGCCCAGCCCGCTCCGCGCCTTCCCCCGAGGTAGCGTTGACCGTCGTACAGCCAGCGGGCCGGGGTGTGGCAGTACACGATCTTGCGGCCGGTCGCGTGGATCCCGTGGGCCCAGCCGCTCGAGCTACACACGACGACGTCGGCGTCGACGACGGCATGACCGAACGCCGGGGCGAGCAGCGGCAGCGCCAGCCGGTGGCGGCGCCGCAGCGGCGGAACGCGCTCGAGCCACGTCGTCCTGACGTCGACCTCCCGGAACTCGGGAAAGGTCGCCCGGTCGTCGTAGAGCGACGTGTAGACCGGGGCGGCCGGGAAGGCGTGCATCATCGCGAGCACCACCCGCTCGGCACCGCCGCGCTGGGTGAGGTAGTCATGGGCGACGACGACGCGCATCAGCGTCCCAGTACCGTTCGGTAGAGCTCGAGCACCTGCGGGGCGACCTGCTCGGGGTCGAACGCCCGGGAGCTCGCCACGGCCGCCGCGCCGACCCGGGCGCGGAGGCTCGGGTCGGCCGCAAGCGTCGTCAGCGTGCCCGCGAGCGCGCCAACGTCGCCCGGCGGGTACAGGAAGCCGGTCTCGCCGTTCGCGATCACCTCTGCCGGGCCGCCGGCGTCGGCGGCGACGACCGGCAGGCCGGCGCGCATCCCCTCCTGCACGACCTGCCCGAGCGGCTCGGGAACTCGCGAGGCGTGGACGAGCACGTCGAGCTGCGCGAGCTGACCCGCGACGTCCTCCTGGAACCCGCGGAACTCGACCCGGCCGTCGACCCCCAGCTGACGGACGAGCGTTCGGAGCGACTCGTCGTACGCCGTCTCGCCGAAGAGCGGCGCGCCGATCACGCCGGCCCGCTCGTCCCCGCCGTCGAAGGCGCTGGCGAACGCACGCAGGAACACGTCCTGGCCCTTCCACGGGGCGATGCGTCCGACCATTCCGACGCGGAGCGGGCCCACGTGCGGCTGCCTGACGCGAGGGCGAAGGTCGACCGGGTCGTAGACCACGGCGGCCGGAAGACTGCGGGTCGTGCCGCCCCCGGCGGCGTGGAGCCGTTCGAGCGTCTCGTGGGAGTTGGCGAGGACGGCGCTCGGAACGAGCCGTGCCAGCGTGCCGACCAGCCGCACGGCCGCGGGCGGGAGATAGTCGTCGGCGATCCGGTCGCGGACGTGCCAGACGACCGGGATCCCGGCGAGACGGGCGGCCGCCCCGCCGTAGAGGAGCGCCTTCAGCGAGTTCGCGTGGACGAGGTCGGGGCGCAGCCGGCGCAGACGCCGCGCGAGCCGGATCACATAGGCCGCGGTCAGGACGGCCTCACGGCCCGGCGGCACGCGGGCGCCGACGCGGTGGCGGGTCGTCTCGCGAACCGACTGCGACAGCGGCAGCACCTCGCTCGAGACGCCGCCGAGGCTCAGCCGCCGGATCAGGGGGCCCTCCTCGCCCAGGATCACGTGCGGGTCGACCGAGTTGCCCAGCGCCTGGACGAGCCGCACGAGCGCAAGCTCGCCGCCCGAGAGGAGGGCGCAGTGGTCGAGGAACACGATCCGCGGCCGGCGCGGCGCGGGCGCGCCCCTGCGCGCGAGCTCGGCCCGGCGATAGACGTCGGCGTGCCGGAGCGCCGAGGCCTGCCACGAGAACGCCTCCGCCCGCCGCCGGCACGTTGCCGGATCGGGAAGGTCCTCGGGCCGCGCGAGCGCGCGCTCGATCCGTCGGGCGAGCCGGTCCGGGTCGCCCGCAGGGACGACGAGCGTCGGATCGAGATCCCCGAGCGCCTCGGGGAGCCCGCCCACGTCGCTCGCGATCACCGGGGTCCCGCAGGCGAGTGCCTCGAGAACGACGAGCCCGAACCCCTCGAGGGCGAGTGACGGGACGACGCACAGATCGGCGGCACGGTAGAGGTCGGGCAGCGACTCCTCGTTCACCCGGCCGAGGAAGCG
Organism: uncultured Actinomycetes bacterium; assembly: GCA_963836925.1. GTDB lineage: Bacteria > Actinomycetota > Thermoleophilia > Gaiellales > Gaiellaceae > PALSA-600. Next base: position 251,382 of record CAWILJ010000005.1, on the reverse strand, counting down.
AACCTGCCGGGCGAGCCCGAGGTCGGCCGCCTCCGCCTCCAGCCGCGCTCGCTCGGGGCCTTCGCCTCCGATCAGGACGACGAGCCGGTCGCGCCGCGCCGGGTCGAGGCGTGCGCAGGCTTCGAGGAACGAGCCGATGCCCATCCGCGGCACGAGGCGTCGCACCGTCGCGACGACGTCGCTCGAGGCCGGAATCCCCAGTCGTGCCCTCGCAGCGTGCCGGTCTCCGGATGAGAACTGCTCCAGGTCGACTCCGGGAGGCACGACCTCGATCTCCCAGGGACGGATTGCGTAGTCCTCGACGAGCAGCCGCTTGAACGCCTGTGAATGAACGATCAGGCGCGATGCGCGGCGATAGACGAAGCGCTCGACGGCCCGCTTCGAGTGCACCCGGATGAGCCCGTCGCCCGCCGCGCGGCTCTCGTCGGCCCAGGGGCCGTGAACGTGACAGACGAACGCGTTCGACCGGAAGCTGCCGGTGAGAAGGGGCAGGGCCGCGTAAAGGGCGAGGTGCGCATCGACGACGTCGGCTGTGCGGGCTCCTTCCCGCGCCGCACGAGCGAAGCGCACGAGGCGGGACGGGAGAGGCGCCCGAGCCTCGCCGGTCGCCAGGACGCCCGGCGCATCCTGCGGCTGCGGGCCGACGACGATCGCGCGGACGTCGAGCACGGGCTGCAGCGACCCGTGCAACTCGTGGACGACCCGCGCAGCGCCGCCTGCGGAGCCGGGCGTCCAGCCGTCGCCGAGCAGGAGCAGCGCGAGCCGACCTTCGCGCGTCACGCGCGGGCTCCGACGAGCGCACCGCTCGACTCGTCGCTCGTCCTGTCGATCCAGCCGAGCGTCAGCCACACCAGGAACGCGACGGCGTACTGACCTCCGGTGAGCCACTCGAGCGACGTGACGACGAGCAATCCGAGCGCGACTGCCGAGAGCCAGTCGCGCCGCCGTGCGGCGAGCCGGTAGGCCTGCCCGAAGGCGGCGCACAGGAGCACGACGTAGGCGATCAGCCCGGGGAGCCCGACCGCGACTGCCGCGTTCGACGGATCGGCCTCGGTGTTCTGCGTCCTCCCGCCGAACTTCTGCCCGGCGATCGTGACCGCACCCGTCCCCACGCCCAACGGCGCGTGGACGGCGGTTGCGATGCCGTTGCCAACGAGGGAGGCATGGAGCGCGAGCGTCGACGAGGACGGATCGAGCGGGTTCGCGAGACCTTGCAGCTGGTGCTGCAGCAGTGGAGAAGCCGACCCCCCGGCGGCCGCCGGCGGAACCAGGCTCGACACGACGACCGGCAGGATGACGATCGCCGCGGCGGCTCCGGCCAGGCTCAGCGACAGCGGTTGCCTGGCCCGCGCGGCCAGGATCAGCACCAGCGCCACCGGGAGCTTGAACATGATCCCCCGCGACGATTCGTAGACGAGCGCCGTCGCGAGCAGCGCCACGATGGGCAACGCGACCAGCGCACGAGGCGCGCGGAAGCCGCGCGCAAGCCAGACGAGCAGAGCGATCCCGATGAAGCTCGCGTACTCGGAGGCCGACGAGAAGCTCCCGAACGCGCGGGTGACCCCGCCCACGCTGAGCGCCGCGTAACCCTGATCGCGAATCCACGCCGCATCCCAGGACGGGAACCCCGAGAACGTCTGAGTCAGGCCGTAGACCGCGACGAGGGCACCGAGGATCGCGACGAGCCGGAGGATCCGGGCGAAGGTGGCGTCGTCGCAGAACGCTCGGCCGATCCAGAACCCGCAGATCGGCACGACGGCGAACAACAGCCCCGCGAGGCCCGTCGCGATTCCGCCCTGCGCCGGGTTGAGCGAGCCCGCGAGCAGGAGGACGGCGAGCGCGAGCGTTACCTTCGAGAGCGTCGAGCGCATGACGAAGCCCCCGTGCCCGATCGCCGCGAGGAGGAGGACGCCCACCGCGACCGGCTCGACGAGGAGCAGCGGGTCGGTGTGCCCGGCCACGAACGCGACGGAGGTCACGCGGCGCACGAATCCGAGCACCCCGAGCCAGCCGACCAGCACGTACAGGAGGCTCCTCGGTGCTGCGAAGCCGAGGGCGGCCAGCGCCCAGAGTGCGGCGATTGCGAGCGTGAGCCTCGCGACCGTCGGGCTGGTCATCGCCGCGGCCACGGTCAGCGACCCCACCACTCCCAGGAGTGCGAGGAACATCACGTCGACGCGAGGCAGTTCGTGGGCACCGCCGGCTCCCGTCATCTGCCACCCTTCCCTGCCGGCGTGCTCTCCTGCAGCCGGCGGTAGAGGTCGACGACGCCGGCCGTCGACCGCTCCCAGGACATCGCTCGTGCCTTGGCCCGGGCGACCGCGGCCTGCTGGAGGCGCAGCGGCTCGTCGACGGCCAGGCGGGCAAGAGCAGCTCCGATGGCCTCCGCGTCGCGATCGACGATGAAGCCGGCCTCGTCGTCGCCCACGAGCTCCTCGACGCCGTTGACCCGGGTGACGACAATGGCGAGACCTGCGGCAGCCGCCTCGTGCACGACGAGTGGATCGGCCTCGTAGAGCGTCGGCAGCACGAGGACGTGGGCAGCGTCGTAGAACTGCTCCACACCGCCGCGGAAGCCGAAGAAGCGCACGCTTCTGGAGACACCGTTCTCCTCTGCCACCCGGCGGAAGCGCCGCTCGTCTCCGCGCCCGACCACCCAGAGCTCGAGGCGGCGGTTGGAGACGCGTCGCGCCTCGGCCAGGCCCTCGATGGCGGGGCCCAGTCCCTTCCGGTCCCAGTCGCCGCCGACGAACAGGGCCACGAGCGGCTTCCCGGCCGTTCGTGCCGGATGAGGCCGACCGGCGGCGCCGGCGGAGGGGAAGCGCGCGACGTCGACGCCGTTCGGCGTGACGACGACCGGGATGTTCGGGAAGTGCGTCTCGAGCTCGTGCGCGACGCCCGCAGAGACGGCGGCGAGGGTGCGGACGCGCCCGGGCCGGTAGCACCAGTGCTCGGCGAGCTTCGAGACGATCCGCGTCGCGGCGGTGTTGAGGGCGCGCAACGGTGTCGCTCCGGGGGGCGCCAGGCGTTTCGTGCGCGCGACGTAGCCCGCGTGGCAGAAGTGGACCGCCGCGACGTCGACGCGGTTCGGCACGATCGCTCCCACCGAGTGCCGGAGGCCTTCGGTCCGGATCAGTCGCAGCGAAGCGAGCAGGAAGAACGCCGTGTACTTGAGGAGAAACGGGCGGTTAGGGGTCGGCACACGACGCCAGCTGACGCGGTCGCGCAGGTCCTCGCCGAGCGTACGGGAGACGACCGTGAACGAGACGTTGCCCGGTGCGCGCCGGATCAGCTCCGCACACGCACGCTCCATGCCGCCGCCGTCGTGGACGTCGTGAGCGACGAGCACGACATGGAGCTTGCCGCCCGGAGCCGCGGCGCCGTTCACGCGAGGCGGCTCGCGCTGCTCGACCTTCGGACGAGCCACCGACCTCATGCGGCACCGAGCTTCGTGATCGCACCCTGGAGATCGGCCGTCATCCGCTCGGCGGCGAACCTGCTGCGGAACCTCTCGACGGCGGCCGCACCGAGCCGCTCGCGGAGGAGCACGTCTTCGAGGAGCCCGTGGACGGCGTCGACGACATCCTCCAGCCGCGAGCCCGCGACGAGCAGCCCCGACTCGCCGTGCTCGATGATCTCGCGCGGCCCTCCGGTCGCGCTCGCGATCACCGGCACACCGAGCGCCATCGCCTCGAGCACCGCGATCCCGAAGGCCTCGGAGGGGCGCCAGGCTCACGAGCACGTCCATCAGCTCGATCAGGACGCGGGCATCTGCCACGTGACCGGTCAGCGTCACGTGCGCGTCGAGCCCTCGGCGCCGAACGTCCGCCTCGAGCGCAACCATCGCCTGAGACGGCTTCCCGGGAAGGGCTCCGCCGACCAGGATCCCGTGGACCGGCACGCCCCGGTCGACGAGGGCCCCCACGACTTCGAGAAACTGCTCGTGGCGCTTGCCCGGCTCGATCCGCCCGACGAGCCCGACGACGTGCAGCTCCGGGGAGATGCCGAGCGCCGCGCGGCGGGCCAAGCGGGCTTCGTCGCCCGAGCGCGACGGCGCCTCGATCCCGGGGTGCACGACGAAGACGCGCCGGTGGGGCCATCTCGCCGCCTGGGCGGCCGCGGCGTGCCGGGACGAGCAGCCGATCGCGCGCGCCGGGAGCAGCGTCGCCGACCGGTCGAGCCAATGACGCCTGGAGACGGTGTGCTGCCACCAGACCACGCGGTCGGAACGGCGGGTCGCGATCGCGGCGAACGCACCGTAGAGGTGTGTCTTCGCCATCCAGTTGAGGAGCAGGTCGGGCTGCTCGCGCTCGAGCAGCCGGGCGAGCGACCCGACGGTGCGAATGACGGCCCACGGCTGGCGCAGGCGGCCCGCCGGGATGACGGTCGCATCCATCCCGAGCGCCGATACCTCGTCGACGAGTGGCCCATGCTCGAAGAACACGACGACGGGCTGGATCCGCTCGAGGTCGACGGAGCGCAGGAACGTCGCGAGCATCGTCTCGGCGCCGCCGAGCTGCCGCGCCCACGGGACCGTGATCACGACCTTCACGGACGCGTCCCGCTGAACCTGACGAGGGCCCCGAGGCTCGCGAACTCGGGAGGCGTGACGAACTCACGCCAGGAGAGGTGCGCCGCACGGCGGTAGAGGACGAGCGCGGTCCCGAACACCGCGGCGTAGGCGACGGTGGAAACGAGCGCCGCCACCTCGATCCCGCCCGCTCTGAGGAAGAGGGCGAGGCCGATCACCGTCACCACGAGCCCGAGCCCCTGGCTGGCGGCTGCCGTCAGCGGCCGGTTGAGCGCGTACAGCCCGGACCAGAGGACGGCCGCGCACGCGTAGCAGACGGAGCCGGGAAGCAGGAGCCGCAGGGGGACGATGCCGCTCTCGAACTCGTCCCCGTAGAGGAGCCTGAGCGCGAAGCCCCCGACGAGCGCAATCGCCACCGCCAGCCCGGCCGCGATGAGGAACGTGGCCTGCAGCGCCCGCACGACGACCGGCACGCCGTCCTCCGCGTGCCGGGCCGCCGCCGGGAGCACGATCGCGGCGATCGCAGCAGAGATCGAGACGACGACCCAGGAGATGTTCGTCGCGACGGAGTAGAGACCCACGCTCGAGGCGGCCAGGAACGCGGGAATGATCATCAGGTCGAGCCGCGAGTTCATCATCCCCCCGACGTTCGTGCCGTGCGCGCGGATGCCGTACGAGATGCTCTTGCGGCCGCTTGACCAGTCCGGGCGCCCGATGCGGCCAGGCAGCGTCTTCACCGTCAGCAGCAGGCCGAACGCGAGGGACGCCCCGACGGTCACGCCGAGGGCGGTCCCGGTCGACAGCACGCCGAGTTGCCAGAGCGCGACGTAGAGGGCGGCCGTCAGCGCCGGTTGGAGCAGCCCGACGGCGTTGTAGAAGAGGTACCGCTGAGTCCCCAGCAGGATGCCGAGCTTCAGCAGCCCGACCGGCGTCAGGACGACGCTGAGCATGAAGAGCCGCGCGAGCCGGAGGGTCGAGTCCGACTGGGCGTGCAGGGCGGTAGGCAGGACGACCTCCCCGACGACCAGTGCCAGGATGCCGGCGGGCACGAGCACGACCAGCCAGGCGCTGACGACGCCCGCCGTGTCCCGGTTACGCGCGTGGTAGTAGGCGGTTGCCTCGGCACAGCCGAGGCCGAATGCCCAGCCCACCATCTGGGTGACGGTGAGGATCGCCGTCAGCTCTCCCCGGCCCGTGACGCCGAGGCCCCGGGCGATGACGACGCCCGTGAGCAGGTTCACCGCCAGCGTGAGGAAGCTGAAACCGAAGGTCAGCGCACCCTGGCGCGCGAAGCGCCGACGATCGGCGAGACCGACGACGAGCTCGTCCGCCTCGGAGCTCACCGCCTCCGTACGGTCGGGCCCGGCGGCGACGAGAAGCGGCTGAACGGCCCCCTCGGGGTCCCGGTCGCGCAGTCGCTGGCTCACACGCTCCCCTTCGCGAGCAGCCAGATGAGCGCGATCAACGTCCCGCAGTAGACGCCGAGCAGCACGAGCGGAAGCGAGAGCACGAAGGTCACCCGCTGGTCGCGCTCGACGGCCTTCATCATCGCGAGCCGCTGAGCCTGGATGTACTCGACTTGGCGGCCCTGCGCCGCCGCCTCGAGCCAGCTCTCGAGGATCCGCACCCGTTCACGCAACTGCTCGACCTCCGCCGTTGCGGCCGCTGCCTGGGCGCGCGCCGCCAGCAACTCCGGGAGCACGGCACCCGCCCGCTCCGGTACGAGCACGGGCTGAACGTCGGCGCCGTTGTACTGGATCGCCGCGACGGGGGCCTGCTCCGACACGGCCAGCTCGTTCCCGGCGGCAGGACGGCCTTCTAGCATCCCGATCCCCGCGTGACGACGGGAACTGTCTTGAGCAAGAGGACGACGTCGCTCCAGAGCGACCACGTCCTGACGTACAGGTAGTCGAGCTGCACCATCTCCCCGAAGGGAATCGCGCTCCCGCCGTGCACCTGCCACAGGCCTGTGATGCCGGGCTTCACGTCGAGGCGACGGCGCGCCCAGCCGTCGACGTGCCGGTCCTCATCGAGGATGATCGGCCTCGGCCCGACGAGGGACATCGTTCCGCCGAGGACGTTGAGCAGCTGCGGAAGCTCGTCGATCGAGTAGCGGCGCAGGATCTGGCCGACACGCGTCACCCGCGGATCGCTCGCCAGCTTGAACATGCGCGGGTCCCCCCCGGCGCGCGCGTGGACGTTGAGCCCGCTCAGCTCGGCCTTGCGTGCCTCGGCGTCGACGGCCATCGTCCTGAACTTGAAGATCGTGAACGCCTTGTTGCGCGCCCCCATGCGGGTCTGGCGAAACAGCACCGGGCCGCGCGAGTCGAGCTTGATCGCGATCGCCGCGAGGATCAGGAGCGGAGACAGCACGAACAGCCCGGCCAGTGCGCTCGCGACGTCGATCGTCCGCTTCGTGACGCGCGCGATCCGCGACAGGCGAACCGGAGGCAAGCCGATCAGCGGGATCCCCTCCGCCGTGTGGATCGTGGCGCGTGGCCCGATCAGCTCGAAGAAGCGTGGGACGATGTCGATCTGGACGTCCCGGTCGGCGATCTCCCGCAGTGCTTCGAGCGTTGCCTCGTCGTTCAGCTCCGAAAAGGCGAAGACGACCCGGTCGACCGCGAATGCCTCCACGATCTCGGGGAGCGAGTCGACGGCGCCGAGCACGTACTCGTGGCCGTGGGTGAGCCCGTTGGCGCTCGCGTCGATCCAGCCGCTCGGCCGGTCGTCGACGAACCCGACGACGTTGATCCCGTACTCCGGATGCTGCAGGAGCTTGCGCGCGACCAGCTGGCCGATCCGCCCGGCGCCGACGACGACGGTGTTCTGCACGTAGGCGAGCCGCCGGCGGCAGAACGAGCGCGCGGTGATCCGGCCGGTCGACAGGAAGACGAGCGCGACGGCCCAGAAGATGGAGAGCTTGACGAGGTTGGGCTCGGCCCAGCCGGTGACGACGGCCGCGAGCATGAGCAACCAGCTGCCGACGGTCAGCAACTGGAAGACGGCGACGAGCTCGTCTGCCGTCGAGTGGTCGGGCTGCTCGTCGTCCCGCCGGTAGAGTCCGAAGAGGGCCGCGACGGCGGGCCAGACGGGCAGCATCGCGACGAAGAGCAGGGACTCCGTGAGGAGGCCGTGCGGATCGTTTGCAGTCGCCCCTCCGGCCCGGAGCCAGAGCAGCTCCGTCCCCGTAAACGCGAGCGTGAGCGCGATGAGGTCGGTCGTCACCAGCGCCGCGCGGACGAGCACGCGACGCGAGTGGAGCGGCAGGGCGCGGACGCCCTTCGCCCGCAGGCTGGAGGACGGGCGGTTCATCCCCGGCCGGGCGATCAGCGCGCGCGGAGGCTGAGGCGGCGCCCCGTTGACCGGCGGCGCTTCCGCGCCCAGGCTCTCCCCCAGCTCGACCAGGGTCACGGGGCCGTCACCTTGGGAAGCGCGCGCAGCTTGCGAGTCCGGTAGAACCCGGCGTAGGCCTGCTGCTCCTCGCCTTCCGACTCGATCAGGACGAATCCGAGCGGCGGGGCGGCGCTCATCTCGAGCGTCCGCCGGAGCTCGTTCAGCAGCCGCCGACGGACGAACGAGAACTTGACCACGACGAGGAGCGCGTCGACGTGTGCCGCGAGCGCCTGCGCGTCCCCGACCGCCACCATCGGCGGGGCGTCGACCAGCACGACGTCCGCCCGCTCCTGGACCTGCTCGAGCAGTTCGGCGACGACCGGCGAGACGAGCAACTCGCGCAGGTCGGGCGAGACGGGACCGGCGGTGAGGACGTGCAGGCTCCCGGCGAATGTCCCGCCCGGCCTGGTCGAGCCGTTCGTCGCGACATGGTTGAAGGGGGTGTCCTGGATCCCGATCGGCTGACCGATCGGGATCTCCGCCATAGCCTGCTCGAGCGAGGCGTGACCGAGGACGACGTCGGTCAGGCCCGGCCTGCCTTCGAGCCCGAACAGGCGGTCGAGCGACGGGTAGCGAAGATCGAAGTCGACCAGGACGACGCGGCGGCCGGCGCGCGCCTGGGCGACCGCGAGGTTCGCGACCGTGCTCGATCGGCCCTCGCCGTCGACCGCGCTCGTGACCATGATGCTCCTGGCACCCACACGGCGGCTGACCGTCTCGAGCGCGATCCGGAGCGTTCGGAACGATTCCGCGTGTGCGCTCTCCGGAGCGTGGAGCATGCTCAGCGTCGTGGCCAGGCGTCTCGGGGCCTCGCGCACGCGGCCGAGGAGCGGGAGCCCGAGCAGCCCCCCGACCTCCTCCTCGGACCGGATCCTGCTGTCGAGCGCCTCCCAGAGGAAGGCAGCTCCGAGCCCGATGAGCAGCCCGAGGCCGATGCCGAGAACCACGTTTCGAACGACCCGCGGCTTGACCTTCGCCGCGGCCGTCGCCGTGTGGACGAGCGAGGCAGTCGGCGTCTCGAGCGTCTCGAGCGTCTCGAGCTCCTGCTGCTTGGCCTGAAGCGCGGCATAGAGCGGACCGCGCACACCGCGGTCCTTCATCGACACGATTCGCTGGTTCACCTGCCTCGCGGCACGCGTGACGGAGCTCGTCTCGTAGTTCTGGAGGTACACCAGGAACTGCCGCGCGTACTCGTTCGCGAGCCCGATCGCGGCCGCGGGACTTCGGTGCGTGACCGAGAACGTCAGGAGGTCGACCCCGTCGTCCGTGGAGACACGCGAGCTCGCGAGCAGGGCCGAAGGGTTGGGGAAGGCATTGCCGGTCGCGCGCACCACGCGACGGACGACCGGGAGCGCCCGCGCGATCTGTGCCTGGTTCTGAACGACCCGCGCCGGATCCTCGGGGGTCGCCGGGCCCGCCTGGGTCACGTTCGTCGTCGGCTGAAGGCTGAGGAGGACGCCCGCCGAGGCCTCGTATGCAGGCGTCTGACGGAGAGAGATCACGAGCGCGACGAGTGGGCCGAGCAGGAGCATTTGCGCGAGCGCCCATTTCCGGCGGCGGATGATGCGGAGATAGCCGCTGAGTGTCTGGGGCTCGGACTGTGGCTGTGGCGACATCTGGCTACCCTCCGCATTCGTTGACGCGAAGCTTCCCGTGCCGGGCCTGGAAGACGATCCGTGCCACCTTCCGGCTCTCGAACCGCACGACGAGCACCTGCGTCTTGGTCAGGATCGTTCCGTAGCTGCCGGTGAGGACTCCTGCCCGCCTGCAGTCCAGCGCCCGCTCGCCGCTCTGACGGCGGACGAGGCACCCGATCGGGGCGCCGGTGACTTTCGCGACATCCCCGAGCGAGACCGGGACGATCGTCTGCGGGGCTCCCGCGCGTGGCGTCGCCACGTTCCACGCGAACGCGGCGGCGGGCATGAGGAGCGCGGCGGCGGCGAGGACGAGCCCCGCCACACGCCACGAGAGCCTCGACTGATGCGTTTCCCCGCGCGACGAGGACACGTCGTCGGCGGTCACGACTCGAGCCTCCGCCTGTACGGCTGCTCGCTCCGGTCTCGGCTGTGCTTCGCCACACCGGCCCGTCCGGCGATCGTCGCGCTGAGCGCGGCGAGCATGCAGGCGAACAGACGGATCAGCATCGTCCCAGCGGCCGGGATGGCCCAGGCGATCGGCCTTCCTGCCGCACGCACGATCGGGACCAATCCGGGCCATGCGCCGGCTGCGGTGCCGTCGTCGAATCCGGGCCACGCGCCGGCTGGGGTGCTGTCGTTCCCGCCCGGCCGTGCCGCCGCTTGCTTGGTGCTCCCGGTCGTGGTACCACCGCCACGGAGACGATCGGCGGCCCCGGCCCGAACGGACGCCACGGCCTGCCGTCCGGGAAGCAGCTTGACCTCGGCAAACGCAGCGCGAACGCTGACGTTGCACGCCTGCAGCACGGGCTGCGTGAAGTCGATCATGCCGACCCCGGCGGCACGTCCTGCGAGGATCCCGCCGAGGATCCCGGTGATCACGACCCGCGCTTCCCACGTGGCGAGCCCGTGAGCCAGGAGGCTCGGGTCGAGCGGGAACGCATTGCCGATCGGCAGCCCGGAGAGCGCTTCGTGAGCTTGGGCTCCCGAAGCCGCGGGGTGCGAGCCCGCGACCACCGGGGCGGCATTCGCCGTTGTCGCCGCGTCGGAGGCGCTCGACGCTCCCGCTGCGGTAGCGCCTGCGTCTCCGGTCAGGACCGAGGCCGCGCCGGGCGTCGGTGCAGCTCCGGGCGCGAGAGTCGACGAGACCGGGGCGATGCTCGGTGTCCATGTCGCCGGAGCGAGCGCCTCCGATGCCGGCGTCGCCACGGGAGCGAGCACTTCCGATGCCGGCGTCGCCACCGGAGCGAGCGCTTCCGATGCCGGCGTCGCCACCGGAGCGAGCGGATTCGCGACCGGCACGGCCGCAGGTGCGATCCCTTCGGTGAGGGGTGAGGCCGCGCCGACGGTTTCCGTCAACCGGGTCGTTGTCGGAGCGAGGAACAGCGCGTCCGTCAACGGGCCCGCCCCCGAGCCGGGGGCATTACCGACCGAGGCGACCGTCGAACCGGCTGCATCGGTCAAGAGGCCTGTCGCCGTTCCATGAGCGCCGGGGAGCGGCGCCGCGCCAGGCCCGAGAGCCTCGGCCACCGGCCTCGTTATCGAGCCGACGGAATCGACCACGGACCCCGCCGTCGAGCCCACGACCTCCGCAACGGGCGCCGTGACGTCCGCCACAGGCACCGCCGCCGCACCGATCACGTCACCGAGCGGCGCCACGGTCGAGCCGACGAGGTCGCCCACCGGCGTGACCGTGGAGCCGACCAGATCGCCGACCGGCGCGGTCACGTCCGCCACGGGCGCCGCGACCGAAGCGACCGCGTCACCGAGCGGCGCCACGGTCGAGCCGACGACGTCGCCCACCGGTGTGACCGCGGAGCCGACCAGATCGCCGACCGGCCCCGTGACGTCCGCCACGGGCGCCGCGACCGAACCGACCGCATCACCGAGCGGCGCCACGGTCGAACCGACGACGTCCGCAACCGGCGCCGTCACGTCCGCCACCGGCGCCGCACCGAACCAACCGCATCAGCAAGCGGCGCCACCGTCGAGCCGACGACGTCGGCAACCGGCCCCGTGACGTCCGCCACCGGCGCCGCGACCGAACCGACCGCGTCACCGAGCGGCGCCACGGTCGAGCCGACGACGTCCGCAACCGGCGCCGACACGTCCGCCACAGGCGCCGCGACCGAACCAACCGCATCACCCAACGGCGCCACGGTCGAACCGACGACATCCGCAACCGGCGCCGCCACGTCCGCCACCGGAGCCGCAACCGAACCAACCGCATCACCGAGCGGCGCCACCGTCGAACCGACGACATCCGCAACCGGTGCCGTCACATCAGCCACCGGCGCCGCGACCGAACCGACCGCGTCAGCAAGCGGCGCCACCGTCGAGCCGACGACGTCGCCCACCGGCGTGACCGTCGAGCCGACCAGATCGCCAACCGGCGCCGTCGCGTCCCCCACAGGCGCCGCGACCGAACCGACCGCGTCACCGAGCGGCGCCACCGTCGAGCCGACGACGTCCGCAACCGGCGCCGTCACGTCCGCCACCGGCGCCGCGACCGAACCAACCGCATCACCGAGCGGCGCCACCGTCGAACCGACGACATCCGCAACCTGTGCCGTCACATCAGCCACCGGCGCCACCGTCGAACCGACCAGATCGCCAACCGGCGCCGCCACATCGGCCACAGGAGCCGCGACCGAACCAACCACGTCACCGAGCGGCGCCACGGTCGAACCGACCACATCCGCACCCTGACCCGCCACATCAGCCACCGGCGCCACCGTCGAACCGAGCAGATCGCCAACCGGCGCCGCCACATCGGCCACAGGCGCCGCAACCGAACCAACCGCATCACCGAGCGGCGCCACCGTCGAGCCGACGACGTCCGCACCCTGACCCGCCACATCAGCCACCGGCGCCACCGTCGAACCAACGACATCCGCACCCTGACCCGCCACATCAGCCACCGGCGCCACCGTCGAACCGAGGACGTCGCTCACAGGCGCGACCGTCGAACCAGCAACATCGGCGACCGAACCCGCAGCCGTACCGGCCGCATCCGCCACCGGCGCCACCGCCGAACCGACGACATCCGCACCCTGACCCGCCACATCAGCCACAGGCGCCACCGTCGAACCGACGACATCCGCACCCTGACCCGCCACATCAGCCACCGGCGCCACCGTCGAACCGAGGACGTCGCTCACAGGCGCGACCGTCGAACCAGCAACATCGGCGACCGAACCCGCAGCCGTACCGGCCGCATCCGCCACCGGCGCCACCGCCGAACCGACGACATCCGCACCCTGACCCGCCACATCAGCCACCGGCGCCACCGTCGAACCGAGGACGTCGCTCACAGGCGCGACCGTCGAACCAGCAACATCGGCGACCGAACCGCAGCAGCCGTACCGGCCGCATCCGCCACAGGCGCCACCGCCGAGCCAACGACATCGCTCACGGGCGCTAGCGTCGAACCGACGACATCCCCAACGGGCCCAGCAGCCGTACCGGCCGCATCACCGAGTTCTGCGCTCGTCGAGCCGACAGCGTCGGCCAGCGGCGCGGTCGTCGAGCCAACCGCGTCCGCCAGCGAGCCCGCAGCCGAGCCAACCGCATCGCCGAGCGGCGCGCTGGTCGAGGCGGCGGTATCCGCGGCTGCGGTGCCGAGGTCGTGAACCGGGCCCGCAGGGGCTTCGGGCAGCGCTGAAGCTCCGTCGAGCGGTGCCGCATGGCCGGTTGCGTCGGCCACCGGAGCGATCACGTCGGTCGCCGGCGCGGCCGTATCGGCGGCCTGTCCCGCTGCAGCCGCAACGGGAGGGGCGGTACCGGTCGCCGACCCCAGCAGATCCGCCGAGGAGCCCGACGCCGTTCCGTCCGCCGACGTCATCGCGTCGGCTGCCGGCGCAGCGTTCGACGAAACGGCATCCGAGACCGACCCAGCCGAATCGGTCACCGGCGCAGCAGTCGAAGAGACCGCATCGGAAACCGGCGCGGCAGTGGAAGCGTACACCGCATCCGACACCGGCGCTGCCGAATCAGACACCGGCGCAGCAGTCGACGAAACCGCATCCGACACCGGCGCGGCAGTCGACGACGCCGCATCCGAAGCCGACCCAGCCGAATCAGACACCGGCGCAGCAGTCGACGACACCGCATCCGAAACCGGCGCTGCCGCATCCGACACCGGCGCAGCAGTCGAAGAGACCGCATCCGAAACCGGCGCGCAGTCGACGACGCCGCATCCGACACCGGCGCTGCCGAATCAGATACCGGCGCAGCAGTCGACGACACCGCATCCGAAGCCGGCCCAGCCGAATCAGACACCGGCGCAGCAGTCGACGAAACCGCATCCGACACCGGCGCTGCCGCGTCGGACACCGGCGCAGCAGTCGAAGAGACCGCATCCGACACCGGCGCAGCAGTCGACGACACCGCATCCGAAGCCGACCCAGCCGAATCAGACACCGGCGCAGCAGTCGACGAAACCGCATCCGACACCGGCGCTGCCGCATCCGAAACCGGCGCTGCCGCATCCGACACCGGCGCTGCCGCGTCCGACACCGGCGCAGCAGTCGAAGAAACCGCATCCGACACCGGCGCTGCCGCATCCGACACCGGCGCAGCAGTCGAAGACACCGCATCCGAAGCCGACCCAGCCGAATCAGACACCGGCGCAGCAGTCGACGAGACCGCATCCGACACCGGCGCTGCCGCATCCGACACCGGCGCAGCAGTCGAAGAGACCGCATCCGAAACCGGCGCAGCAGTCGACGACACCGCATCCGAAGCCGACCCAGCCGAATCAGACACCGGCGCAGCAGTCGACGACACCGCATCCGAAACCGGCGCGGCAGTCGACGACACCGCATCCGAAGCCGACCCGGTCACGTCTGACACCGGCGCCGCCGCGGAAGGAACCGCGTCGGAAACCGACCCGGCGGAAGTCGTGCCCCCGCCGCTTACCGGCGAGGCGGCCGGCTCCGACGCCGGGGACGCGCCACCACTTCCCGATGTCGTCGTCGCAGCCGGCGCAGCCGCAGACGTGCCACCACTTCCCGACGTCGGCGTCGCAGCCGGCGCGGCCGCAGACGTGCCACCACTTCCCGACGTCGGCGTCGCAGCCGGCGCGGCCGCAGACGTGCCACCACTTCCCGACGTCGGCGTCGCAGCCGGCGCGGCCGCAGACGTGCCACCACTTCCCGACGTCGGCGTCGCAGCCGGCGCGGCCGCAGACGTGCCACCACTTCCCGACGTCGGCGTCGCAGCCGGCGCAGCCGCAGACGTGCCACCACTTCCCGACGTCGGCGTCGCAGCCGGCGCGGCCGCAGACGTGCCGCTATCGCCCGAGCTCGCCGGCGGCGCCGACACCGGCGCGGCGTCGGCGCCAGAAGCAGCAGTCGGGTCGCCACCCGTCGCTGCCGGAACGTCGGACGTGTCCGCCGCGGGGGCAGTCGAACCGCCGCCGCCGCCCGAAGTCAATGAGTCTGTGGTACCGGATAACGTTCCCGTCAACCCCGTTGTCAAAGATGTCGTCGGCCCGCTCACGCCGTCCTCCCTCCGTCATCGACCACATGCCATTGCGCTTTGCTCTTCGCGTTTCTTTTCTCGAGTACAAACTGCACGGCGAGAGGCGTCGTGTAACTCGGGGATTCGCCCGGTTGTTTGAAAGAGGTTCCCTAGGGAAATCGACTGAGGCATACGCACGAGGGAGGCGGGTTTGGAGCCGGCGTTACAGGCACGTCCGGTGTTGCTTGCGGACGGCGACGAGGACGAACGCACAGCGCTGGCGGCTCTGCTCAGCGACGCGGGTTTCGACGTCATCGAGGCTGCCACCGGTGAAGACGCTCTGGCAGTTGCACGCCAGCTCGTCCCGTCGGCGGTGATCCTCGAGATCCCCCTCGGCGACCTGTCCGGCTACGAGGTGTGCCGCGCGCTCAGAGAGGAGCTGGGCGATGAGCTCCCGATCCTCTTCGTCTCCGGGACTCGCACCGAGTCGTACGATCGGGCCGTGGGCCTCATCGTCGGCGCCGACGACTACATCGTGAAGCCGTACGCATCCGACGAGCTGCTCGCGCGCGTTCGTCGCCTGGTCCGGCGCGCCCGCCACACGTTGGCCCGCTCGTCGTCGCGGCTGACGCCGCGCGAGCTCGAGGTCCTCGAGCTGCTCGCGGACGGCCATTCGCCCCAGGAGATCTCCGCCGGCCTCTTCATCAGCGCCAAGACGGTCTCGACGCATGTCGAGCACATCTTCACGAAGCTCGGAGTGAACAGCCGCTCCCAGGCGATCGCCCTCGCGTATCGGGACGGGCTGGTCGCGGAACGGAAGTGAGCACCGCCGGCGCGGTCGTGCGGTGACCCCGTCGCTCTTTCACTTTCGCAACGACTGCGGCGCTCGCGGCGTCCGGTCGAGAACCTCTGGCGGCCCCTCGCCCTCAGTCACTGCCGCCCCTGAGAGCGCGAACCCCCAGGCCGGCTGAGCCGCATTGCCGAAAACGGTATCGGCGCCGCGGCCGGACGCCCGCGTGATAGACGAGAGACTTGCCCGGCCGCGTCTTCTCACCCGGTGCCGCCGACCTCGTCTCGCGCTGTCGGCTCCTCGCCGACCGGCTGACGCCGGGCCTACGGCCGCTGGCGCCCGTTGCCTACAACTACGCCTGGAGCTGGGACCCGGACGGGCCCGCGGTCTTCCGCGACATCAACCCGCACCGCTGGGAGCTCTCCGGCGAGAACCCCGTCCGCTTCCTGAACGACCTCTGGCCCTCGACGCAGGAGGCGGCGGAGCGCAACCCGGGCCTGCTCGAACGTGTCGAGGGGCTCGCCGCGCGCATCGACGCGATGCTCGCACGGCCGGCGGCGCCGCGGCCGGGAGTGGACGGACCGGTCGTCTTCATGTGCGCCGAGTTCGGCTTCCACGCCTCCATGCCGATCTACTCCGGCGGGCTCGGCGTGCTGGCCGGTGACATCCTCAAGGAGGCGAGCGACCAGTCGCTCCAGATGCTCGGGATCGGCCTCCTCTACCGGCGCGGCTACTTCCGGCAGCGGCTCGACCTCGCCGGCCGGCAGCAGGAGTACTGGCTCGAGCTCGACCCGAAGTCGCTCCCGCTCGCGCGGGTCACGGCGCCGGACGGGGCGCCGCTCCTCCTCGAGATCGAGCTGTACGGCGCGCCGCTCCGCTTCCAGGCCTGGCGCGTCGACGTCGGCCGCGTGCCGCTGCTGCTCCTCGACGCAGAGGTGCCCGAGAACGACGCCGTCCAGCGCTGGACGACCGCCCGGCTCTACGAGGGGAACCGCGCGGTTCGCCTGGCGCAGTACGGGCTCCTCGGGCTGGGCGGCGCCCGTGTCCTCGAGGAGCTCGGCATCGAGCCCGCCGTGATCCACATGAACGAAGGCCATCCCGCGCTCGCCGGGCTCGAGCTCGCGGCACGCGCAGTCGCACGCGGCGCCTCGACGGAAGAGGCCCTCGAGTCGGTCAGGGAACGGCTGGTCTTCACGACCCACACTCCCGTCGCGGCCGGGAACGAGACCTACCCGCCGCATGAGTTCCTCTCTGCCTACGGCACGCTGCCCTCGCGGCTCGGGCTCGAGGACGAGGCCTTCCTCGACCTCTGCCGGGTGCCGGGCGAGAGCGACCCGGGAATGACGGCGCTCGCTCTTCGGCTCGCCCGCCGCCGGAACGGAGTCTCGCGTCTTCACGGCGAGGTCGCACGGCGGATGTGGCGGCCGCTCTTCCCCGAGGGCGACGTGCCGATCACGCATGTCACGAACGGCGCTCACCTGCCCACTTTCATCTCCGGGCCGATGCGCGAGCTCTTCGTGCGCCATCTCGGCGGCCACTGGCCCGCCTCGTGGGAGGGCGTGCACGAGATCCCGAACGAGGAGCTGTGGGATGCGCGCTGCGAGGCCCGCAGGCGGCTGATCGAGTTCGTCCGGGTCAAGGGCGAGCAGGACAGCCTCCAGCGCGGCGAGCAGCTCGACTACGTCCGCCGGATCGAGCGTGCGCTCGACCCCGACGCGCTCACGATCGGCTTCGCGCGCCGTCTTGCCACCTACAAGCGCTTCCATCTGCTCGCCCACGATCCCGAGCGCGCCAGGCGAATCTTCACCGGGACGCCTGCCGTGCAGCTGATCCTCGCCGGCAAGGCCCACCCGAGCGACAGCCCGGGAAAGGACTCGCTCCAGCGCTTCTACGCGTTCGAGCACGGAGACTCCGAGATCGCGGGCCGGGTGGTCATCGTCGAGGACTACGACATCTCGGTCGCTCGCCACCTGGTCTCCGGCTGCGACCTCTGGGTCAACCTGCCGCGCAAGCCGATGGAAGCGAGCGGGACGAGCGGGATGAAGGCAACGTTCAACGGCGCGCTCCAGCTCAGCGTCCTCGACGGCTGGTGGGCGGAGGCCTACGACGGCGCGAACGGCTGGGCGATCGACGGCGACGGCGACGAGGACGCGGACGTCGTCGACGCCCGCGACGCGGCGGCGTTCTACCACCTGCTCGAGCACGAGGTCGTCCCGCTCTTCACCGACCGCGACGCGGCCGGTGTCCCGCACGCCTGGTGCGGCCTCGTCAAGCGCGCGCTCGTCACGCTCGGCCCCGCGTTCACCGCGACGCGGATGGTCGACGACTACGTCGCGCAGGTGTACCCCGGTTAGGCTTGGCCCGTGAGCCCGGCAAGGCCCTTCGCGATGGTGCTGGCAGGCGGCGAGGGCAAGCGCCTGTGGCCGCTCACGATCGACCGCGCCAAGCCCGCGGTTCCCTTCGGCGGAAACTACCGGCTGATCGACTTCGCGCTCTCGAACCTCGTCAACGGCGGCTTCCTCCGGATCGCCGTGCTGACCCAGTACAAGAGCCACAGCCTCGACCGGCACATCGCCGCCACCTGGCAGCTCTCGACGCTCTTCGGGAACTACGTCGTGCCCGTGCCCGCGCAGATGCGCCGGGGGCCCCGCTGGTTCTCGGGCTCCGCCGACGCGATCTACCAGAACCTCAACCTGATCGGAGACGAGAAGCCCGACGTGATCTGCGTCTTCGGCGCCGACCACGTGTACCGCGTCGACCCGCGGGAGATGGTCGCCCAGCACGTCGACTCGGGCGCCGGCGTCACCGTGGCCGGCCTGCGGGTGCCCGTCGAGCAGGCGACTGCGTTCGGGGTGATGGAGCTCGCGCCGGACGGAAAGCAGATCACGGCGTTCCGCGAGAAGCCGGAGTTCCCGCTCGGCGTGCCCGACGACCCCGACCAGGCGATGGTCTCGATGGGGAACTACGTGTTCGACGCGAGGGTGCTCGTCGAGGCGGTCACGACCGACTCCAAGGACTCGTCGTCGAGCCACGACGTCGGCGGCGACATCATCCCGATGATGGTCGAGCGCGGCGAGGCTCGGGCGTTCGACTTCGCGAGCTCGCTCGTCCCCGGCGTCTCGGAGCGGGAGCACGGGTACTGGCGGGACATCGGGACGCTCGACGCGTACTACGACGCGCACATGGACCTGATCTCGCCCGACCCGATCTTCAACCTCTACAACCGCGACTGGCCGATCCTCAAGCAGCCCGACCGTTTGCCGCCGGCGAAGTTCGTGTTCGACGAGCCCGGCCGCACGGGCCTCGCGGTCGACTCGATGGTCTGCGCCGGAGTGATCGTCTCGGGCGGCGCCGTGAGACGATCCGTGCTGTCGCCCGAGGTGTACGTGCGCCACAACGCCGAGGTAGAGGACTCGGTGCTCCTGGACGGCGTCGACGTCGGCGAGAACGCGGTCGTACGACGGGCGATCGTCGACAAGAACGTGGTGATCGAGCCGGGCGCGACGCTCGGTGTCGACCTCGAGCGCGACCGCGAGCGCTTCGTCGTCTCGCCCGGCGGGACCGTCGTGGTGGGCAAAGGCGAACGTGTCCGAGCCTAGACGTCGGCCGGTGCCGGACACCCACTCGAGCCATGGCGAGCCACGGGACAGGGCGCGGTGTCCGACACCCTCCGCGTAGCCCTGCTCACGCGCGAGTACCCGCCCGAGGTCTACGGCGGGGCCGGCGTGCACGTCGAGTACCTCTCGCGGGAGCTCGCCCGGCTCGTCGACGTCACCGTCCACTGCTGGGGCGCGCCGCGCCCGGCCGACTGGCGCCCGCCCGTCGTCGCGTACCAGCCATGGGACGCCCTCGCGGGCTCGGCACCGCCCACGGCCGCGCTCCGCGCCGTCTCGGTCGACCTCGCCATGTCCGCTGGCGCCGAGGGGCAGCCCTGGCGCACAGCCACACCTGGTACGCGAACCTCGGCGGCCACCTCGCAAAGCTGATCCACGCGATCCCGCACGTAGCCACCGTTCACAGCCTCGAGCCGCTCCGGCCGTGGAAGGCGGAGCAACTTGGCGGCGGCTACGCCCTCTCGTGCTTCTGCGAGCGGACCGGGCTCGAGGCGGCCGACGCGGTCGTCGCCGTGTCGGCCGCGATGCGCGACGACCTCCTCCGCACCTATCCGGCGATCTCGCCCGAGCGGGTGACCGTCGTGCACAACGGCATCGACACCGGCGAGTTCCGGCCCGACCCCGGCACCGGCTTCCTCGGGCGCCTCGGGATCGACCCGGCGGCACCCTCGGTCGTCTTCGTCGGCCGCGTCACGCGCCAGAAAGGGCTGACTCACCTTCTCCGCGCGGCGGCAATGCTCGATCCGGGGGTCCAGCTCGTGCTCTGCGCCGGCCCCGCGGAGACGCCGGAGCTCGGGGCAGACATCCTCGCGAGCGTCGACTCGCTGCGTGCCGCGGGCCACGAGGTGCTCTGGATCGAGGAGATGCTGCCGAGGCCCGAGCTGATCCAGGTGCTCAGCCACGCGACGGTGTTCGTCTGCCCCTCGGTCTACGAGCCGCTCGGGATCGTGAACCTCGAGGCGATGGCCTGCGAGACGGCGGTTGTCGCATCGCGCACCGGGGGCATACCCGAGGTTGTGGAGGACGGCGTCACAGGCCTGCTGGTCCCGCTGGGCCGGCGAGACGACGGCTCCGGCGAGCCGCTCGACCCCGACGCGTTCGCCCGCGCGCTCGCCGAGCGGATCGGCGCGGTGCTCGCGGACCCCGCGCTGGCCGAGCGCCTCGGGAAGGCCGGCCGCGAGCGGGCGGTCGAGCTGTTCGGATGGCCGGCGATTGCCGCGCGCGTTGTGGACGTGTACCGGAGCGTCCTGTGACGAAGCCTCCCAAGCAGCAGCCGCCGCGAATCCAGATCCAGGACGTCTGGCCGAGCCTCGACTGCGGCCGCTGGCCGGCGAAGCGGACGCTCGGCGAGGCGCTCGAGGTGAGCGCGACGATCTTCGCCGACGGCCACGACGTCCTCGGGGCCGCCGTCCGCCGCCGCGCTCCCGGTGCGCGCAAGTGGGACGAGACGCCGATGGAGCACCTCGGCAACGACCGCTGGCTCGGCCGGGTCGCGACCGAGAAGCTCGGGCGCTGGCAGTACTCGATCGTCGCCTGGGTCGACCGCTTCGCCTCCTGGCGCCACGAGCTCGAGCGGAAGGTCGACGCGGGCCACGCCGACCTCACCAGCGAGCTCGCCGAGGGCGCCGCCCTGGTCGGGGTCGAGAGCCTCGGCCTGAACGAGGCATTCCAGGCCGAGCCCGACCTCGCGCGGGAGAGCGAGACCACCCTGGAGCACCCGCTCGAGCTGATCGTCGACCGCGAGCGGGCCCGCGTCGGGGCGTGGTACGAGCTGTTCCCGCGCTCGTTCGGCGGCTTCGCCGGCGTCGAGAGGGTTGTCCCGCGGCTCGCGGAGCTCGGCTTCGACGTCCTCTACTTCCCCCCGATCCATCCCATCGGGGCGACGCACCGCAAGGGCCGCAACAACGCGCTCGAGGCGAAGAAGGGCGACCCGGGCAGCCCCTGGGCGATCGGAAGCGCCGACGGCGGCCACGAGGCGATCGCCCCCGAGCTCGGCACGGTCGCCGATCTCGAGCGCCTCGTCGCCACCGCGGCGGCGCACGGCCTCGAGATCGCGCTCGACCTGGCACTCCAGTGCTCGCCCGACCATCCGTGGCTGAAGGAGCATCCCGAGTGGTTCCAGCACCGCCCCGACGGGACGCTGAAGTACGCCGAGAACCCGCCCAAGCGCTACCAGGACATCTACAACCTGAACTTCGCCTCCGAGGACTGGCGCAGCCTGTGGCAGGCGCTGCTCGACCTCGTCCTGCTGTGGGCGAGCCGCGGGATCCGGATCTTCCGCGTCGACAACCCGCACACGAAGCCGATCGAGTTCTGGGCGTGGCTGATCCGGGAGGCGCAGGCAGTCCACCCGGACCTCGTCTTCCTCTCCGAGGCGTTCACGCGCCCCGCGACGATGGCGACGCTCGGAAAGGCCGGCTTCAGCCAGTCGTACACCTACTTCACGTGGCGGAACAACCGCTACGAGCTCGCCGCGTACGTGACCGAGCTGGCGCGCAGCGACATGGTGCAGTTCTTCCGTCCGAACTTCTTCACGAACACGCCCGACATCCTCACGGCGTACCTGCAGGACGGCGGGCAACCGGCCTTCGAGGCGCGGCTCGTCCTTGCCGCCACGCTGTCGCCGAGCTACGGCCTCTACTCGGGCTTCGAGAGCATCGAGCGGGTGCCGGTGAAAGCCGGCAGCGAGGAGTACCTCGACTCGGAGAAGTACGAGCTCAAGGCCCGGTCGCTCGACGGGCCGCTGCTGCCGCTCGTGGCGAGGCTGAACAGGATTCGGCGCGAGCACCCCGCGCTCCGGCGCCTCGACGACATCACCTTCCTCGACACCGCCAACGAGCCGCTCCTCGCCTACCTCAAGGTCGACGGGGACGACGCCGTCCTCGTCGTCGTGAACCTCGACCCTGCCGGCGCTCAGCAGGGGCTCGTCGACGTGCCGGCGGACGCGGGCCTCCCCGCCTCGTTCGAGGTGACCGACCTGCTGACCGGCGAGACATGGACGTGGCACACGGGCGGCAATTACGTCGAGCTCGTCCCCGGCAAGCGCCAGGCCCACGTCCTGGGCGTCGCGCTGTGACGCTCGAGGCCGAGATCGCCGCGCTGCTCGCGGGTGAGCACCACGAGCCGCACGCGGTGCTCGGTGCCCATCCCGAGCGAAGCGGCGTCGCGGTGCGGGCGCTCCGGCCGGGCGCGGTCGGGATGCACGTCGTGCCGAGGCGCGGGGCGCGGGTCGAGATGGCGCGGCTCGACCCGGTCGGGCTGTGGGCGGCCTACCTGCCGCGGCGCAAGCTCCCGCTCGACTACCGCCTCGAGGTGATCTGGCCGGACGGGACCCGGTGGGAGTACGACGACCCCTACGCGCGGTTGCCGACGCTCGGGGAGCTCGACCTGCACCTCATCGCCGAGGGGCGGCACGAGCGGCTCTGGGAGGTGCTCGGTGCGCGGGTACGCGACGACGGCACGGCCTTCGCGGTGTGGGCCCCGTCGGCGCGCGGCGTCAGCGTCGTGGGCGACTTCAACCGCTGGGACGGCCGCGTGCACCCGATGCGGTCGCTCGGGTCGTCCGGGGTCTGGGAGCTCGAGATACCGGCGCTCGGCCCGGGCGAGCGGTACAAGTACGAGATCCGGCCCCGGTCGGGCCCGCCGATCCTGAAGGCGGACCCCCTCGCCGCCGCGGCCGAGCATCCGCCGGCGACCGCCTCGATCCTCCACCGGCCGGCCCACCGCTGGGAGGACGACGCGTGGGTCGCAGAGCGCGGCGCACCCTGGGAGCGTCCGCTGTCGATCTACGAGGCGCATCTCGGCTCGTGGCGCCTGAACCCGCTCGAGGGGAACCGCCCCCTTTCGTACGCCGAGCTCGGTGAGGAGCTCGGAGCCTACGCCTCGGGCCTGGGGTTCACCCATGTCGAGCTGATGCCGGTGATGGAGCATCCGTTCTCCGGCTCGTGGGGCTACCAGACGAGCGGCTACTACGCCCCGACCTCGCGCTTCGGCTCGCCCGACGACTTCCGCGCGTTCGTCGACCGCCTGCACGCAGCCGGGCTCGGCGTGATCCTCGACTGGGTGCCGGCCCACTTCCCCCGCGACGCGTTCGCCCTCGCCCGCTTCGACGGCACGGCGCTCTACGAGCACGAGGATCCCCGCCGCGGCGCTCATCCCGACTGGGGCACGCTCGTCTTCAACTACGGCCGGAACGAGGTGCGGAACTTCCTCGTCGCGAACGCGCTGTACTGGCTCGAGGAGTTCCACGCAGACGGGCTGCGCGTCGACGCCGTCGCCTCGATGCTCTACCGCGACTACTCGCGCGCGCCGGGCGAATGGATCCCGAACGAGTACGGAGGGAACGAGGACCTCGAGGCGATCGCATTCCTCCGCGAGCTGAACACGGTCAGCCACGGCCAGGTGCCCGGCGTGATCATGGCGGCCGAGGAGTCGACCGCCTGGCCCGGCGTGTCACGTCCCGCCGCCGACGGCGGCCTCGGATTCGGCTTCAAGTGGAACATGGGCTGGATGCACGACACGCTCGACTACTTCCACCACGACCCCGTCCACCGCAGCCACCACCACGACCGGCTCACGTTCGGGCTGCTCTACGCGTTCACCGAGAACTTCATCCTCCCGCTCTCCCACGACGAGGTCGTGCACGGAAAGGGTTCGCTTCTCTCGAAGATGCCGGGCGACCGGTGGCAGCAGCTCTCGAGCCTGCGCGCGCTCTACGCCCACATGTGGGCGCACCCCGGCAAGAAGCTCCTGTTCATGGGCGGCGAGCTCGCACAGGAGCAGGAGTGGAGCGCGGACAGGAGCCTCGACTGGCACCTGCTCGAGAACGGGGCGCACGCGGGCGTGCAGCGACTCGTGGGCGACCTCAACCGTCTCTACCGGGCGGAGCCGGCCTTGTGGGAGCGGGACTTCGACCCGTCCGGGTTCGCCTGGCTCGAGGCCGGCGACAGCGCCGCCAACACGCTCGCCTTCGCGCGCTTCTCCGGCGACGGCCGGCGAGCCGTGGTCTGCGCGGGGAACTTCTCGCCGGTCGTGCGCGAGAAGTACCGCCTGGGGTTGCCGCAGGCGGGGACCTGGCGCGTGCTCCTGAACTCCGACGCCGCCGCGTACGGCGGCACCGACGTCGGCCCGGGCGGCACGGTCGCCGCCGAGGAGAGGCCCTGGAGCGGGCAGCACTGGTCGGCCGAGCTCACCCTTCCCCCGCTCGGAGTCCTCTGGCTCGCACCGGAGCCCGGTTGATGTGGCCCGGCCGGCCTTTCCCGCTCGGGGCGACCTGGGAGGGAGAGGGCACGAACTTCTCGCTCTTCTCGGAGCACGCCGAGCGCGTCGAGCTCTGCCTGTTCGCTCCCGACGGCGCCGAGATCCGCCACGAGCTGCCGCGCCGCACCGCCTTCATCTGGCACGGCTTCCTTCCGGGTGTGGGGCCGGGAGAGCGTTACGGCTACCGCGTCTACGGCCCGTATGCTCCCGAGCACGGGCATCGCTTCAACCCGGCAAAGCTGCTGATCGACCCGTACGCGAAGGCGATCGAAGGCGGCATCGACTGGGACGCCGGCCGCGTGCTCCCGTATGCACCCGAGTCGGACGCGCCCGACGGCGAGGACGACGCGGCCGCGATCCCGAAGGCGGTCGTCGTCGACACGTCGTTCGATTGGGAGGGGGACGACCTCCTCCGGACGCCGTGGCACGAGACCGTGATCTACGAGGCGCACGTCAAGGGGATCACGGCGCGCCATCCCGGCGTGCGGGAGGACCTGCGGGGCACGTATGCGGGGCTCGCGTCCGAGGATGCGATCGCCTACCTCGAGCTCCTCGGCGTGACGGCGGTCGAGCTGCTCCCGATTCATCACATCGCGGACGAGGAGTTCCTGCACGACAAGGGCCTGACGAACTACTGGGGCTACTCGTCGATCGGCTACTTCGCCCCCCACGCGGCCTATGCGGCGACCGGCACGCGCGGCGAGCAGGTGGCGGAGTTCAAGGGGATGGTGAAGGCCCTGCACCGCGCCGGGATCGAGGTGATCCTCGACGTGGTCTACAACCACACCGCCGAAGGCAACGACATGGGGCCGATGCTCTCGTTCCGCGGGATCGACAACCGCTCGTACTACCGGCTCGACCCGAACGACCCGCGCCACTACGTCGACTTCACCGGCACCGGGAACTCGCTGAACCCGGTGCACCCGAGCGTGCTGCGGATGATCATGGACTCGCTCCGCTACTTCGTGATCGACTGCCACGTCGACGGCTTCCGTTTCGATCTCGCCTCCGCGCTCGCGCGCGAGTTCTACGACGTCAACAGGCTCTCGGCGTTCTTCGACACGATCCACCAGGACCCGGTGCTCTCGCAGGTGAAGCTGATCGCGGAGCCGTGGGATCTCGGGCCCGGCGGCTACCAGGTCGGGAACTTCCCCGTTCTCTGGACGGAGTGGAACGACGCCTACCGCGACACGATGCGGGACTTCTGGCGCGGCGAGACGAACGCGGCGGCGTTCGCGTCGCGGTTCACCGGCTCGAGCGACCTCTACCAGGACGACGGCCGCCATCCGTCGGCGTCGATCAACTTCATCACCGCCCACGACGGCTTCACCCTCGCCGACCTCGTCTCGTACAACGGAAAGCACAACGAGGCGAACCTCGAGGACAACCGCGACGGCCGCGACGACAACCGCTCGTGGAACTGCGGGGCCGAGGGCCCGACGGACGATCCCGAGGTGAAGGCGCTGCGGGCGCTGCAGCAGCGGAACTACCTCGCGACGCTGCTCCTGTCGCAAGGCGTGCCGATGATGCTCGGAGGCGACGAGCGCGGCCGCACCCAGCTCGGCAACAACAACGCCTGGTGCCAGGACAACGAGATCTCCTGGTACGACTGGGAGGTCGACGACGAGCGGGCGAGCCTGCTCGACTTCGCGCGGCGGCTGCTCGAGCTGCGGCGCAACCACCCCGTCTTCCGGCGCACGCACTTCCTCGACGGCGGCCCTGCCGAGGCCACGCTCCCGGACGCGTGGTGGTTCCGCCCCGACGGCCGGCAGATGGCGCAACGCGACTGGCAGGGACCCGAGTTCCGCGAGCTCGGAGTGTTCCTGAACGGCGAGCTCACCGGGATCGTCGACCCGCGAGGCGAGGCGGTGGCAGACGACTCGTTCGTCGTGCTCCTGAACCCGACGCCCGAGGAGGTCGTCTTCCGCCTCCCCCCGCGTCGCTTCGGGCTCGACTGGGAGCTCGAGCTCTCGACCACCGACCCGGACGCGCGCGCCGAGCGTTACCCGGGCCGCTCCGGCGTCGAGGTCACGGCGCGCTCACTCGTCCTGCTTCGGCGCGTACGCTAGTCAGTCGACGCCGCACGCGATCGACGAGTAGGGCCACTGGCCGCCGCCGAAGCGGCGACCGTTCGCGCTCCAGATGCTGTACGCGACCACGAGCTGCTCATGCGGGGAGGCGGCGGCGGGCTCGCGTGGGAAGCCCCTGGGGGCGTGGGCGGCCCAGGTGCCGACGTCGATCTGCATCCCGCCGCGGTCGCGGGACGTGTATCCGCGCCAGTCGGTGGTGCGGTGCCAGTCGGTGGACTCGTGCCGGTGGATGCAGAGCGCCTGGCCGACCCACCAGTGCGGGATTGCGTGGAAGGCGGCCTCGGCCGAGACGGCCTTGGACACCGAGGCGGCCGAGACGGCGAAGAGCGCCGAGGCCGCAAACGCTATGGCTGCGCGGGAACGCAGGATCAGAACCTCCTCTGAGGGAACACGGCGCGAGCCCTTTTCGCGTGTTTGTCGGGCTCGTCGGAGGCCGTCGTGAACCGGCCGGTGCGTCTACGTGCGACGGCATTCGGCCCTAGGGAGGGCGCTCAGCCGCAGTGACGCAGCATTGTAGCCACGTGCGGCACCGCTGCGGTCGAACTACTGCTCGAGCGCTTCGAGGAAGCTCGCCGCCGGAGAGGCGTGCCCCGCCTGCTCGGTCTCGTTGGCGAGCCAGGCGAGGAGGCCGTCGAGACCGCGGGTCGCGACGACGTTACGCTGCCGACGCGCCCCGTTCCGGACCAGCATCGGCCAGGCGAGCTCCAGCTCCGCGGAGCACCCGAGCTCGGCCGCATAGGGCTCCAGCTCGAGCAGGAGCGCCGCGGTCCGGCCGCGGGTCGGAACCGCCTCGCCCGTCACGAGATCGACGAGCTCGCCGTCGAGCCCGTCGCGGACGGCGCGCCAGCGGTTCTCGTTCACCACGTGCGACGGGTGGGTCGGCAGCCGCTCTCCGGCGCGCAGCCTGAGGCGCAGCGACGAGACGAGGCACTGCACGACCGCGGCGATCGCGGCGACGTGGTCGAGCGAGGTCTGCGCGTCGGCGATCCGGAACTCGAGCGTGCCGAGATCGGGCCTGAGCCGCAGGTCCCACCAGAGGTAGGTGACGTCGGCGAAGTGGCCGCCGGCGGCACCCCAGGAGACGAATTCGGCGAGCTGCCGCCACGACCCGAACGCCGGCGGGATGCCCGAGCGCGGATGGTCCTCGACGAGCTTCAGGCGGGTCGAGGCGAGCTGTGCGTCGCTTCCCTCGAAGAACGGCGAGTTGGCCGAGAGCGCCGCGAGCTCCGGCAGGTACCCACGCGCGGCGTTGTAGACGGCGAGCGCCTCGTCGGCGTCCCCGAAGCCCACGTGGACGTGAAGCCCGCTCGGCAGCCCGCGACGGAGCACCCACGGGTGCTCGGCGGCGATCCGCCGGTACCGGGGCCGGTCCGTGAACTGCGCGGGGCCGGTCGAAGTCGGGTGCGTCCCTGCGGCGAGCAGCCTGACCTCGCCGCCGAGCGCGTCGACCATCGCGGCGCGGGCCGCCGCCAGCTCGGTCCGGAGAGCGCCGACCGTCAGCCCGACCGGCGTCACGAGCTCGACCTGCGCCGCGCGGAACTCGGCCGTGACGCGTGGATCGCGCACGGCGCCGAGCACGAGCTCGATCGCATCGATCGGCGCGTAGTCGACCGGGTCGACGAGGATCAGCTCCTCCTCGATCCCGAGCGTGAGCAGGTCGCCCTGTGTATAGCCGCGTTCGTACGCCGCTGCGAGAGCCTCTGCACCGGCGTCGGCACCCCAGTGCTCCAGCGTGCGAACCATGCGGAAAGTGTGACCCCCGTTCCTGAGACGACGCTGTGGCGATCGTGTGACGAAGAGGTGAACTGCTCTACGCTTCCGGCGTGCTCCTGATTCTGGTCCTGATCCTAGCGCTCGTCTTCCTGCCGCTGCCATGGGCGTTGCTCCTGATCGCGCTGACCGCCGTGCTCGAGCTCTCCCTCTGGTTCTTCGGCGTCCGCTACAGCCGGCGCCGCCGGGCGCAGGTCGGGGTGCAGACCATGATCGGAGGCTATGGCGAGGCGCTGACGGCCCTCGCACCCGACGGGCAGGTCAAGGTCGACGGCGAGATCTGGCAAGCTCACGGCCGAGCCGAGATCCGTGCGGGCGACCCGGTGCGGATCACGGGGGTCAAGGGCCTCACTCTCGAGGTCGAGAGGACGCCGCCGCCGTAGCGGCCTCTACCCTGGGAGGGGTGGACGCCGGACGCGAACGCTTCGAGGCGTGGGTGACCGACGCCCTGGACACGCTCCCGCCCGACATCGCGGCAATGCTCGACAACGTCGCGGTCACGGTCGAGGACGAGCCGCCGCCGGGCGAGCGCCTGCTCGGGCTCTACCGGGGGATCCCGCACACGCGGCGCACGTCGGGCTACGCCGGCGCGCTGCCCGACCTGATCACGATCTACCGCGGGCCGCTCGAGCGCGCCTACGGCCACGACGCCGAGCTGCTGCACGCCCAGGTCCGCAGGACGGTGCTCCACGAGATCGCCCACCACTTCGGCATCAGCGACGAGCGCCTCGTCGAGATCGACCGCTACTGAGCGCCGTGCAGCTCCCCGGCTTCGTCGTCTGCCCGGCCTGCCACGGCGCGCTCGAGGAGCTCCGCTGCACCCGCTGCACGCGCGTGTACGGCGAGGAGAACGGCCTCCCGAGCCTGCTCGACCGCGAGGCGCCGGGGATCGAGGCGAAGCTCCGCGAGCTCGCCGCCTGGCCGGAGCTCGCGAGAGAGCAGGGATGGTACGAGGCCGACGACCGGATCGACGCGGCCCTCCCGTTTCTGAACCGCGACCTCGGCTGGGACGACCGTGCCTGGGCGGCGACCGAGCACGGCTTCCAGCTCCTGCTCGACCGCTACCTCGAGCCGGGGGACCGGGTGCTCGAGATCGGCGCCGCCAAGAGCTGGGCGTCGCTCCATCTGCTGCCCCGTTGCGAGTACGTCGCCTGCGACCTCGTCGTCGACCCGTTGATCGGGCTCGGCCGCGGCGCCTTCTTCGAGGAGCGCACCGGCCCGTACCTCCGCATCCAGGCCGACGGGGAGCGCCTCCCCTTCGCCGACGCGAGCTTCGACGTCGCATTCTGCGTCGCGACGCTGCATCACGCGATCGACCTCGGCGCGATGGTCTCGGAGCTCGCCCGCGTCACCCGCCGCGGCGGCGTCGTCGCCGGGATCAACGAGGGCACCCGTGCCGTGCACCGAAGCGGCGCGAACCCCGAGCAGGAGCACGAGAAGGAGCTCGGGATCAACGAGCACGTCCACACGATGTGGGCCTACCTCTGGGCGTTCGGGCGCGCGGGACTGCGCCCTGTCCGTCTCGAGTACGCGCAGGGCGCCGGCGAGCTCGCGCAGCGGAACATCGCCGGGAAGCTCCTCCGGGTCGGCCGCACGCCGGCGACGCTGTGGGCCCTGAACGCCTACGCCTACTCCGGCCTCTCGATCTACGCACGCCGGTAGGTTTCGAGGCCGTGGCTGTCATCGTGCAGAAGTACGGCGGCACCTCGGTCGCCGGTCCCGAGGAGATCAAGCGGGTCGCGCGGCGGATCGTTCGCACAGCCGAGAACGGCAACAGCGTCTGTGCCGTCGTCTCGGCGATGGGGCACGCGACCGACGAGCTGATCGAACTCGCCGCCCAGATCTCGTCACGGCCGGAACCGCGTGAGCTGGACATGCTCCTGACCGCCGGCGAGCGGATCTCGATGGCGCTCGTCTCGATGGCGATCAACGACCTCGGCCACGAGGCCGTGTCGTTCACGGGCTCCCAGGCCGGGATCATGACCGACACGACCCACGGCAAGGCCCGGATCGTCGCGATCTCCCGCGGTCGGGTCCACCAGGCGCTCGACGAGGGCAAGATCGCGATCCTCGCCGGGTTCCAGGGCGTCTCGACGACGACGAAGGAGGTCACGACCCTCGGGCGCGGCGGCTCGGACACGACGGCCGTTGCGATGGCCGCCGCCCTCGGCGCGGACGTCTGCGAGATCTACACCGACGTCGACGGCGTGTACAGCGCCGACCCGCGGATCGTCGCGGCCGCCCACAAGCTGCACGAGGTCTCGTTCGAGGAGATGCTCGACCTGGCCGCGGGCGGCGCCCGAGTGCTGGCGCTGCGCTCGGTCGAGTACGCTCGAAACCACGGAGTCAAGATCCACGTGCGCTCGTCGTTCAACGACTCGGAGGGCACGTGGATCCTCAAGGAGGAGGACATGCTCGAACAGGCCATCATCTCGGGGATCGCCCACGACACCAGTGAGGCGAAGGTGACGATTCGCCGCGTGCCCGACCGCCCCGGCGTCGCCGGACGGACCTTCCGGCCGCTTGCGGACGCCGGGATCAACATCGGCGAGATCGTCCAGAACACCTCGCACGAGGGGCTCGCCGACATCTCGTTCACCCTCCCCGAGAACGAGCTGGACCGCGCCGAGCCGATCCTCGAGCAGCTGTCGCGCGAGATCGGCGCCGAGGGCTTCTCCTCCGAGCGCGACATCGCGAAGGTCTCGGTCGTCGGCGCCGGCATGCGCTCGAATCCCGGCGTCGCCGCGGCGATCTTCGAGGCGCTCGCGGACGCCGGCGTCAACATCGAGATCATCTCGACCTCGTCGATCCGCGTCTCCTGCGTCGTCCCGGCGGCAGACTGCGACCGCGCCGTCAACGTGATCCACGAGCGCCTGAAGCTCGAGGACGTGCTCTACGAGGTCGAAGGCGTCGACGCAGCCGGCGGCTGATCGACGAGCTTGCCGGCCGCGATCCGCGCGGCCATGTCCTTCGACTGCTCGTGGTAGACCGTGCCGTCCTCGAGCACGATCACCGGATAGCTCCGCTGGCCGCTCAGCTTCTCCAGCTCGTCCCGGTCGGCCTTCCGGTAGGGCCCCTTGACGAGCTCGTACTCGATGCCGGCCTCGTCGAGCGCCTTCTGCACGCGCCAGCAGGGGTGGCCTCCGAGCTTGACCCACAGGTTGGAGCAGCGATACAGCTTGACGGCCACCGGATGGTCGAAGTCTACGCCGCCTTCAGGCCGGGGCGGCCTCGGCGCGAGCGCCGCCGACGCCGTCGAGCGCAGCGCTCGCCGTGGCCGTGAAGAGGTGGTACAGGATCAGCAGCTGGATCAGCGCCAGCGACTCCGACCGGTGCAGGTCGGTGCCGATCGTGAACTCGCCGAGCCGCTCGGACCGCAGGTGGCTCGCGAAATGGAGGCCCGACCAGATCATCTCCTCGATCGCCTCGGCGCGCTCGCGCTCGAGCCGGCCGGGGATGTGCAGGTGCACCTCGTCGTCGAGCTCCGTGATCCGGATCCCGCCCGACGCGTCGGCCTCCCCGTCGAGCACCGAGCGGAAGTCCGGGTGCTTGAGCGTCGGGCGCAGCACGAGCTTCGCGTCGAGGTGCTCCTGGTCTCCGGAGGACGGCAGGAACGAGACCACGATGTCGGCGTATTGCTGCTGCGGGCGGATGAACGCCTCGGAGTCGGGCTCGCGGCGATCGAGGTCGGAGAGCACCTGGTCGGTCGTGTACCCGCGCCGCGAGCAGTCGCGCTGCACCTTCCACCGGCGGCGCAGATCCTCCGTGGGCGCGAGGTAGATGCGCACGTCGAACAGGCTCCGGAGCTCGTCGGTGTAGTAGCCGAGTAGGCCCTCGACGACGCTGAAGCGCTTGGGGTCGATCCGCGCAAGCGGCCCGAAGGTCCCGTCGTGATGCTGGTACACCGGCTTCAGGAACGGCTCCGCGTTGCGAAGATGCGCCATTTGCTGGGCCATGATGTCCATGTAGTTGCAGTCGGGATGGAGCGGCGTGATGTTCCGCTCCGCCCGCTGCCGCCGGTCGTACCGGTGGTAGTCGTCGACGCAGACGTGCGTGACGTTGTCCTCGCCGAGCACGCGCACGAGACCACGGGTCAGCGTCGTCTTGCCCGCAGCGGAGTCGCCGACGACGCCGAGGATGATCGAGCGGCCCACTTCGCGCTCCGCGTTCACATCGCCCCGAGGACGGGAAGCTCGTCGTCGTCCTCGGGCTCGTGGTCCTCGGCGAACACGCTGCTCGCCAGGATGTCGTCGGGGGAGATGGTCATGAGATCATCGCGCGACAGCTCGCCGCCCGCGGCGAACAGCCGGTTCGCCTGCCGGAGGCGGGCGCGGTCGATCGAGTTGCGGACGCTCCGGCCGTGCGCGAACCGCGGCCGCCTCACCCGCCGCTCGAGGTAGGCGCGAAAAGCCTCCTCCGACCCGGGGCCGAAGACGTAGTTCTGGTTCTCCAGCATCAGGTGGGCGATCTGCATCAGCTCGTCGACGTCGTAGTCGGGGAAGTCGATGTGGTGCGCGACGCGCGAGCTGAGGCCCGGGTTCGAGTGGAAGAAGTCGTCCATCCGGTCCTTGTAGCCCGCGAAGATCACGACGAGCTTGTCGCGCTCCGCCTCCATCACCTGGAGCAGGATCTCGATCGCCTCGCCGCCGTAGTCGCGCTCGTTCTCGGGCTTGTAGAGGTAGTACGCCTCGTCGATGAAGAGGACGCCGCCGTAGGCCCGGCGGAGCACCTCCTTCGTCTTCGGCGCCGTGTGGCCGACGTACTGGCCGACGAGGTCGTCTCGGGTGCAGGCGACGACGCGCGGCTCCTCGATGTAGCCGAGGCGGTACAGGACCTGAGCCATCTTCATCGCCACGGTCGTCTTCCCGGTGCCGGGGTTGCCGGTGAAGGACATGTGGAGCGACGGCCGCTCGGAGGCGAGCCCGACCTCGGCGCGGAGGCGGTCGATCAGGAGGAGCGCCGCGATCTCCCGGATCCGGGTCTTGACGGGGACGAGCGCGATCAGCTCGCGGTCGAGCTGGTCGAGCACCTCGAGCACGTTCGTCGCGGTGAGTGCCTCGGCGAGCGAGGCGCGGTCGTGCGCCTGGGTGCCATCGTCGGCCTCGGCCTCGTCGACGTCGTACTCCTCCGGCTCTGCGGCCCCGGTGATGAACCCCTGGGGGCCGCGCGGCTTCATGCCGAACTCGAAGCTCATTCGCCGGCTGTCCCGTTCGTCGATCCGTTGGCCGGCGTGCGCTCGTCGGGGACGAGGCGGAAGCGGTTCGTGCGTCCCGGGCCCTGGATCCGGTCGAGGATGAAGCGCTTCTCGACCGTCGGGCGGTTGACGATGAACGCGAGCGCCGTCGTCTGCCTCCCGCGGGTCGCGTCGTAGGCGATCACCTTGATGTAGTGCTCCGGGAACGCCTCGCGCGCGGCGCGAACCTCGCGCAGGATGTTCTCGGAGTCCTCCTCCTTCGTGTCGAAGGCCGGGAGGCCCCACAGCTCCCAGTAGGCGTTGCGGGGATGGGGGTCGTCGGTGTACTCGATCGACATCGCCCAGCCGTGGCGGAGCGAGTAGCGGATCTGCGCGTCGATCTCCTCGTCGGTCAGCTCCGGCAGGAAGGAGAACGTGCCCTGGGTTACCTTCATCGCCATTCCTCCTAGTAGCCGATCGACGGGACGAGCTGGACGTCGGGCATGTCGGTCGACTCGAAGTCGAACGTGATGTCCTTCCAGACCTGCAGGGCGGCGTCGAGCTCGGGGCAGCCCTTGGCCGCCTTCTCGAGGATGTCCGGGCCCTCCTGGAAGTAGTCCTTGCCCTCGTTGCGAGCCTGGATCATCGCCTCGACGGCGACGCGGTTCGCGGTCGCTCCGGCGGCGATGCCCATCGGGTGGCCGATCGTGCCGCCGCCGAACTGGAGGACGACGTCCTCGCCGAGGTAGTGCAGCAGCTGATGCATCTGGCCGGCGTGGATGCCGCCCGAGGCGACCGGCATCACGCCGGGCATCGAGCCCCAGTCCTGGTCGAAGAAGATCCCCCAGCGCGGGTCCTCGGGGATGAAGCTGTCGCGGAGGACGTCGTAGAAGCCCTTCGTCGTCGACGGGTCGCCCTCGAGCTTGCCGACGACCGTGCCCGCGTGGATGTGGTCGACGCCGATCAGGCGGCACCACTTCGCGATCACGCGGAAGCTGACGCCGTGGGTCTTCTGCCGCGTGTAGGTGCCGTGGCCTGCGCGGTGCAGGTGCAGGATCATGCCGTTCGCCCGCGCCCATTTGGCCATCGACTGCATCGCCGTGTAACCGACGGTGAGATCGATCATGATGATGATCGAGCCGAGCTCCTTCGCGTACTCGGCGCGCTCGTACATGTCCTCCATCGTCCCGGCGGTGACGTTCATGTAGCTGCCCTTGACCTCGCCGGTCACGGCCTCGGCGCGGGAGACGGCCTCCATGACGTAGCCGAAGCGGTCGTGCCAGCGCATGAACGGCTGCGAGTTGATGTTCTCGTCGTCCTTCGTGAAGTCGAGGCCGCCGCGGAGCGCCTCGTAGACGACGCGGCCGTAGTTCTTGGCGGAAAGGCCCAGCTTCGGCTTGACGGTCGCGCCGAGGAGCGGGCGCCCGAACTTGTCGAGGAACTCGCGTTCCATGACGATGCCGTGGGCGGGGCCCTGGAACGTCTTGATGTAGTGGAGGGGGATGCGCATGTCCTCGAGGCGCAGCGACTTGAGCGCCTTGAAGCCGAAGACGTTGCCGATGATCGAGGAGGTGAGGTTCGCGATCGAGCCCTCCTCGAACAGGTCGATGTCGTAGGCGATCCGGGCGATGAACTGGTCGGTGCCCGGGACCGGGTCGACGCGGTACGCCTTCGCCTGGTAGTGCTTGTGGTCGGTGAGGCGGTCGGTCCACACGACCGTCCAGGTCGCGGTGGAGGACTCTCCCGCTACGGCAGCCGCCGCTTCGATGTGGTCGACGCCCGGCTGCGGGACGATGCGGAACGCACAGAGGACGTCGGTGTCCTTGGGCACGTAGTCGGCGTCGTAGTACCCCATCTCCGCGTAAGGGGTGACGCCGGCGGACCAGCGATCCTTCTTCTGAAGGCTGGACCCATCTGATGTCGGACTCATGAAATTGTCTCTCCCGCTGGGTCGATGGCCCCTGTAGGGTACGCGACTGACAAATAGAGTGCAAATAAGAGTATTGGTCTTTTCCATCGAGTCGACTCGATACTCTCCCACGGCCCCTCGATCTGCCAGAATCGCCCTGTGACCGCCCTCTACCGCAAGTACCGGCCGCAGACGTTCGCCGAGGTGGTCGGCCAGGAAGCTGTCGTCCGGACGCTCTCCAATGCGATCGAGAGCGGCAAGATCCGGCAGGCGTACCTGTTCGCCGGGCCCCGCGGCACCGGAAAGACCTCGCTCGCGCGGATCCTGGCGAAGTCGGTCAACTGCAAGCTCGGCCCGACCGCGCACCCCGACAACACCTGCCACGCGTGCGTCGCGATCTCGAACGGCTCCTCGCTCGACGTGATCGAGATGGATGCGGCTTCGCAGCGCGGGATCGACGACATCCGCGAGATCCGGGAGCGTGTGGTGCTGCAGCCGGTCGAGGGGCGGTCGAAGGTCTACATCCTCGACGAGGCGCACCAGCTCACCGATGCGGCCTGGAATGCGCTGCTGAAGCTGATCGAGGAGCCGCCGCCGCACCTGCTGTTCGTGTTCTGCACGACCGACCTCGCCAAGGTGCTGCCGACGGTGCGCTCGCGTTGCCAGACGTTCGTCTTCCAGCGGCCGCGGCTGCCGGAGCTCGTGCGGAAGCTGCGGCTGATCGCGGACGGCGAGGGGATCCAGGTTCCGGACGCGGCGTTGGCGCTGGTCGCCCGCGGCGGGCGCGGTGCCTACCGCGACGCCGAGTCGACGCTCGACCAGCTCGCGTCGGCGACCAACGGGACGATCACGGTGCAGGACGTGCTGTCGCTCCTCGGGACGGTCGAGGACGAGGTGCTGTTCCGTCTCTGCGACCACGTTGTCGACCAGGACACGGCCGGGGCGCTCACGTTCCTCGAGGAGCTCTCGGAGCAGGGCCAGGACCTCGGGCGGCTCGTGGTCGACCTGCTCGAGCACCTACGTCATCTGATGCTGGTGCAGGCGACCGGCGAGGTCCCGGAGACGCTGCCCGTGACCGAGGAGGCACGGGAGCGGCTCCGCGAGCAGGCGAACCAGCTCGGCGCGCCGACGGTGCTGCGGCTGATCGACCTGCTGCACGTGGCGGTGGACGACCTGCGCCAGGGCGGTGACCCGCGCCTGCCGCTCGAGCTCGCGCTCGTCAAGGTGACGCGGCCCGCGTCCGACCTCTCGAGGGAGGCGGTGGCCTTTCGGCTCGACAGGCTCGAGCAGCGGAGAGCCGCTCCGGCCGAAAGGCTAGAAGGCCCCCCTGGGCGGGAGGTCGCCGACAATCCGGCCACCGTCGAGACCTCTCCACCTCCGGTCCAGCTCGAAGAGCTTCAGGAGGCCTGGCGGCGGTCGGTGCTGCCGGCGGTCGAGGCGCGCTCGATCCCCGCCTCGGCGATGCTCGCGGAGGCGCACCCGGTCGCGCTCGAGGACGACACGCTGACGCTCGAGTTCCCGCCGGAAGCCGGCTTTCACCGGGAGAAGGCCGAGGAGCCGAAGAGCGCCGAGCTGCTCCAGGATGCGCTGTACGAGGTGACGGGCAGGCGGCTCGAGCTGAGCTTCACCACCGGCGCGCGGGCCGCGAGCGAGAAGCGCGAGCCCGAACGCCCTGCGACGGAGGAGGAGATCGTCGAGCTGATGAAGACGACCTTCGACGCGCAGGAGCTCGAGCTCTAACGCGGATCGGGCATGTCGACGTACCAGTGCCGCGACACGACGGCGATCCAGCCCTCCTCGGCTCGCGGGGTCATCGCGAACCGGCTGATGATCCGCTGGCCGCCCTCGACGTCGCCGTAGAGGATCTCGACCGTGAAGGGTTTGTGGTTGTCCGCGACGTCCTTCGCGACCGCGAACTCGGGCGCGCTCCTGTCGCGGAACGCACCCTGCCAGAAGCCCTCCTCGCCGATCGGGATGTAGAGGTCGCGCGTCAGGCGTGTGAACTCGTCGAGGTTCGGGGTCTCGCCCTGGCTGCGCACGAGCTCGGGCTGGAAGCGCCAGCCGTGCATCACCGCGATGCCGGTGCCGACGTTGCGCACGGAGATCGCCAGCCACACCGCGTCGTCGCTCGCCTCGGCGATCCCGCATCCACCCGGCAGGGAGAGCCAGTGCGAGTCGGCGTAGCCGACCTTCTGGGTCGAGTCCTGGAGCCGCGACGGCATCAGCATCGGCCGCAGCCCGACGAGGAGCGCGCGCTCCGCCACCCGAGCCGACCGGTTCGCCGACCGCACCGCCGCGAAGGTCGCGAGCGCGAGCACGAGCGTCCCCGCCGCGGTCGCGAGCGCCGACACCGTGACCCAGTCCACGGCGCGAGTCTAGGCCCGAACCGACGACATCCGCCGCGAGCCAATCGCCGGTGTCCGACACCAGACGGCGCTTCAGGCCGCATGAACACTGGGGCGTTGTCAGCGGAATGAACGGTGTCTGACACCAGAGACGTCCCTTCGGGACAAGCCGGAGCTCGGGCCATGGACGCGACTGAAGGGGGCGTGTCCGAGGGGCGCGGGCACAATGGCGGGCGTGCTCAGTCCCTCGGTGGAGAACTTGGTGGCGCAGCTGACGCGGCTGCCCGGGATCGGGCAGCGGACTGCGCAGCGGCTCGCGTTCCACATCCTCCAGCGGCCGCCCGAGGAGGCGCTCGCGCTCGCCGCGGCGATCGCCGAGGTGAAGGAGCGCGTCCGCTTCTGCCGCGAGTGCGGCAACCTCACCGAGGAGGAGACCTGCTCGATCTGCCTCGACGCCCGCCGCGACCACACCACGATCTGCGTCGTCGAGCAGCCCGTCGACGTCGTCTCCCTCGAGCGCACCCACGCATACCACGGTCTCTACCACGTGCTCGGCGGCGCGCTCAGCCCGATCGACGGCGTCGATCCCTCCGACCTGCGCATCGACGAGCTGGTTCGCCGGGTCGAGGCGAACGGCGTCACCGAGGTCGTCCTCGCGACCAACCCGACGATGACCGGCGAGGCGACGGCCGGCTACGTCGCCGACCGGCTGCGCTCCCGGGTCACCGTGACCCGTCTCGCGAGCGGCCTTCCCGTCGGCGGCGACCTCGAGTATGCCGACGAGGTCACGCTCGGCCGCGCCCTCTCGGGCCGACGCGAGATCTGACCGCTCGGTGCTGAGCTCGGAGGCCCGGGCAGACGCCCCGTGCCGCCTGCGACGGCGTGCAGATAGCCGACCGCCTGCGCGGGCCAGCGCTCGAGCCGCGTACGGGTGCATGTGGCTGCCAGTGGCGTTTGCGCCTCCGCGTGGTGAGCCCGGGAGCCGGGTGCGCCCGAGTCGTTATCATAGGTAACTATCAGCATCCCGATCGACTCCCGTGCAACCGCCGACACGCTTCGGCTCGCCGTCGCCCGCGCGACGCGCCGGCTGCGGCAGCACGCGGGCAACGAGCTCTCGCCGTCTCGGGCCTCCCTGCTCTCCACGATCTCGCGTGAGGGCCCCCTGACGCCGAGCTCTCTCGCGGAGCTGGAACGGCTCAGCCGACCGGGTGTCACGCGCATGGTGGGCAAGCTCGAGGCCGCGGGACTCGTGGAGTGCTCGCCTGCGCCCGGCGACGGGCGCTCGCGCCTGGTCGCTCTCTCTCCCGGAGGCCGCGCCCTCCGTGACCTGCGCCGCACGCGGAAGAGCGCCTACCTCGAGGACGTCCTCTCCGGCGCGACACCCGCCGAGCTCGAGCTCATCGACGAGGCCTCTCGCGTGCTCCTCAGGCTCCTCGACGAGGCCGAATGAGGGCGGGAGCCCGCCTCGCGCTTCGGTCGCTCGAGGTGCGGAACTATCGCCTCTACGTCGTCGGCCAGATCGTATCGACCGCCGGGAGCTGGATGCAGCTCGTCGCGATCGCCTGGCTCGTGCTCAAGCTGACCGGCTCGGCGTTCGACCTCGGCGTCACGACGGCGCTGCAGACCGCTCCGTACCTGGTCTTCGGCGTGTGGGGCGGGCTCGTCGCAGACCGCGTCTCGAAACGGAAGCTGCTCGTCTGCACCCAGATCGGGCTCGCAGTCCCGGCGTTCGTGCTCTGGGCGGTCACCCAGACCGGTCAGGCGCGCATCTGGATGGTGTGGTCGCTCCTCCTGCTCCGCGGAGTCGTGAACTCGTTCGACAGCCCCGCCCGCCAGAGCTTCGTGAACGAGATCGTCGGACGCGGCCGCATCGTCAACGCCGTCTCGCTCAACGCCTCGGTGTTGCAGGCAGGACGGCTGTTCGGGCCGGCGATCGCGGCCGTCATCATCGCGACCGTCGGGCTCGCGCCCTGCTTCTTCCTGAACGGCGCCTCGTTCCTGGTCATGGTCGTGATGCTGCTCCTGATGCGCCCCTCGGAGCTCCTACCCGCGCCGGCCGCACCGCGGGGGAAGGGCAGGCTGCGCGAGAGCCTCCGGTACGCGATGCGCACCCCGAACCTACGGCTGCCGCTCGCGATGATGGCCGTCGTCGGGCTGTTGGCGTTCAACTTCACCGTGGTGCTCCCGGCCGTCGCCCGCTTCGCCTTCGACGGGGACGCGACGACCTACGCGCTCATGGTCAACTTCCTCGCCGCCGGGGCCCTCGTCGGGGGCCTGCTGTCCGGAACGCGCTCCACCGTGACGTCGCGAATGGTCGCCTGGTCGTCGATCGGCTTCGGCGTGGCGCTCGGGGTGTCGGCGCTCGTCGCCGACCTCGCGGTCTTCCTGGTCGCGATGACGGCAGTCGGCTTCGCGAGCGTCCTCTTCTCGGCCTCCGTGCAGTCTGCGATCCAGCTCGAGGCTCCTCCGGAGATGCGCGGCCGGATCCTCTCGCTCTACCAGATCGTCTACATGGGGACGACCCCTCTCGGGGCGCTGTTCGTCGGCGCACTCGCCTCGACGTCCGGCTCGCGCTCCGGCCTCGTCGTCGGCGCGGTCGGAGCGCTCGCGGCGGGCGTCTTCGGCCTCTGGGCGCTGGGACGGGGCAGCGGGGTGCCCAAGCCGCATCGGCTCGACGCGCCGCTAACCTGAGGTCATGGCACGCGAGACCAGGATCGCCGTCGTCGGAGGC
Organism: uncultured Actinomycetes bacterium; assembly: GCA_963836925.1. GTDB lineage: Bacteria > Actinomycetota > Thermoleophilia > Gaiellales > Gaiellaceae > PALSA-600. The sequence goes on along the minus strand of CAWILJ010000005.1, from coordinate 210,677 downwards.
ACCGGAGCCGTCGGCACCGTCACGCTGGGCCTGCTCGGCGAGCACGGCTTCGGCAACGTGCGCGTGTTCGCGTCGGCGCGCTCGGCCGGGCGCGAGGTCGCGGGCCATATCGTCGAGGAGGCGACCCCCGATGCGCTCTCGCGCGGGGACGTCGACGTCTTCCTCTTCTCGGTCGGAACAGGCGCCTCGCGCGAGCTCGTCCCGCACGCCGTCGCGGGCGGTGCGATCGCGATCGACAAGTCCTCGGCCTACCGGCTCCAGGACGGGATCCCGCTCGTCGTCCCCGAGGTGAACGGACAGCGTGCCGTCGGCAACGGCAGCATCATCGCGAACCCGAACTGCTGCACGATCCCACTCACGTGCGTCCTCAAGCCGCTCCACGAGGCCGCCGGCCTCGAGCGCGTCCGGGTCGCCACCTATCAGTCGGTCTCGGGCGCCGGAGCGCAGGCGATGGAACGCCTCGCCAACGAGACGCCCGCCGAGCACGACCTCCGCATGGACTGGGACTTCGACGGCGAGGAGTTCGACGAGGAGTCGAAGCTCCGCGCCGAGACCCAGAAGATCATGGAGCTCCCGGACCTGCCGATCCAGGCGACCTGCGTGCGCGTGCCGGTGATGGTCGGCCACGCCGAGGCCGTCTGGATCGAGACCGCGGAGCCCCTCTCCGCCGAGCAGGCCCGCTCGCTCCTCGAAGCAGCCCCCTCGGTGCGCGTCGACGACTTCCCGACTCCCGGCAAGGCCACCGGGATCGACGAGGTTCTCGTCGGCCGGATCCGCCGCGACCCGACCGTCGAGAACGGGATCGCGCTGTTCCTGGCGAGCGACAACCTCCGCAAGGGCGCGGCGCTGAACGCGATCCAGATCGCCGAGCTCGTCCTCTCCTAGCTCGGCAGCGTCCCGGGAGGGCCGAGCAGCTCGATGCCGCGGGCCGCAGCGGCAGGGGCGCGATCGGCCGGCGGAAAGCCGTCGTCCTCGGCCGGGTCGCTCGTCTCGCGGACGAAGTCCGAGTGGATCAAGGGCCGCCCCGAGCACCCGAGCCTCGGCTCCGACCCCATCCTGCGCCTGCTCGCCGCCGACCTCGTCGGCGAGGCGCCCGCCCGCGAGAGCCTTCTTCGGATGCGCGAGGACATAGCCGACCTCCGCAGCCGGCTTGCCGACGCCGACGAGGCCGCGGGGACGCTCCCCCGCCGCGAGAAGTACCTGCGCCTGAATCACCGTCTCGCGGGCCGCGTCCTGGACGCGTACGAGGCCTGGCTCGACGAGATCGAGCGCGAGTTGATCCGGTAGCCGTCCCTCCGCGTACAGGAGGGCGAGCAAGTTTCTCGCCGCGCGGGCGTCTTGCTCCTTGGTTGGGACTTCCCCCCTCGTGGACGGAAACCAGACAAAGGAGCCGATTCGATGAGAAAAGCCCTGTTCGCGCCGCTTCTCGCGGCGCTCGCGTTCACCGCCTCCGGAAACGCGGGCATGACCGCCCCGCTGAAGGGTGTCGTGATCGCGAGGATGCCTGCCCAGGCAGAGCTCGTCCTCGCCTCGGCGGGCGGCCGCACGACAACGCTGCGCGCACCTTCTCTTCCGAGCCCGGGCACCATCCTCAGGGCCTCGGCGTTCAGCCTCTCCGACGGCACCTTGGCCGCCACGAGCCTCCGCGTCCTCGGCCACGTCCGGCACGCGTCCTTCCGCGGCGTGCTCGTGAGGAGGGCGGGAAGGATGTCGTTCTTCGCCGCCGGTCGCAACGTGGTCGCCGTGCACATGGCTGCGCGCTCGGTCTCGTCCGCGCGCTCGTCCGGGAGCCCGCTTACGCCCGGCGAGGCCGCCGAGATCGAGGTGACGATCACTGCAGCCGGCGTGCTCGACGAGGATTCGGTCACGCCGACCCCGTCGGACGACGCGAACGAGGTGAAGCTCCAGGTGACGATCGCCGCCGTCACCCCTGCGACCGCCGTGACTCCGGGCTCGATCACGCTCACGATCAACGGGCAGGCGCTCGTGATCCCGCTGCCCGCGGGAACCGTGCTGCCGACCGCCTTCGTTCCGAATGCGATGGTCGGCGTCAAGATCGAGTTCAGGCAGCCCGGCCTCGACGACGAGCAGGGCCGTGACGACGATGACAACCGTGGCCCGGGGAACGCGACGACGACCACGACCACCGTGACCGTCCCGGCACCAGGCGGGACGACGTCGACGACCACGTCGTCGTCTTCGGGTCACGGCGACGGGCACCGTGACGGCGGCGGCGGACACGAGGGACGAGGCGGCGGCGACGACTGACGAGTCTCAAAGCTCGCTGGCACTGGTGGGCGCGGGCCACGGGGGGCGGCCCGTGCCCACCCCCGCCGGCGACACGAAGAAGATCGGCAGACAGGTGGGCCGGCTCTTCGCCGAGCACAGCCGGATGGTCTTCGCCCTCTGCAACGTGCTCCTGCGCGACCGCGAGGAAGCGGAGGACGCGACGCAGCAGTGCTTCCTCTCGGCGCAGAAGAGCATGCTCGCGGGAACGACTCCAGACGACGCAGCGGCCTGGCTTGCCGCGATCGCGAGAAACGAGTGCCTCTCGCGCCTGCGGCGCCGCCGCCCCGCGACCGTGGCGCTGCGAGACGACGACCTGCTGTCGGACGTCGAGGTCGCCGAGATCGTCGACCGCCGCGCCGAGATCACGGCCCTGTCCGAGGCAATCGCGGGTCTCCCACCGGCGCAGCGCCAGGCCGTCCTCCTCCGCGACTTCTACGGCCTCTCATACCGCGAGGTCTCGCTCGCGCTCGGGGTCAGCGGGCCCGCCGTCGAGTCGCTGCTGTTCAGGAGTCGGAAGCGGCTCCAGGACCGCCTACGTCCGTTCCACGCGGCGCGCGGCGTCGCGGCCGTGCCTGCTGCGATCCGCGAGGCGTTGATCAGGGCGATCCCCGGGTTCTCGGGCGGGCTTCCCGGGGCAGGCGCTGGGGCCGCGGGTGCAGGGCTGTCGGCGAAGTTGCTCTCGGGCCAGGCTGCCGCGAAGGTCGCGGCGCTTGCCCTGGCCGCCGGAGCAGGGACGATGGCCCTCGACCATGAGCCTGCGAAGCTCCTCCGCCGCCCGCCGCCCACTCCCCACCTGGCGGCGACGAGGGCGCCGGCGATTCGTGAAGTCGTGACGCGACCACCGGACGCGGTCTCCACACCGCTCCACGCGCTGTACGTCGAGCGGCGTGCCACGCCGACGCTGGTGGCTGACCAGCGGCATCCCGTCGGCGAGCGAAAGTCCTCCGGGCAGCTGAAGACAGTGGCGACACCTTCGTCGTCCCGGACGCCTACCGTGGCTGCGACCGTTGCCGTGTCGGCGGCGACGACCACGACCACGCCGGTCGTCGCCGTCCCGGAGCCGGCAGATCCACTCCCGCGGCCCGCGTCCCCGCTCATCCCGCTGCCCCGGACGCCCTCGATTCCGGCGGCTCCGAACGAGACGACAACCCAACCCGGCTCGGCGGAGAACCACGACGCAGATGGGGGCCGAAGTACCTCGGGCGGCGGCTTCGGAGGCAGCCACGGTGACGACGGCGGCGCAGGCCGAGGCGACACGAGTGGCCCCGGGCCGGGAACCAGCTCCTCAGGGCCCGGCCCGGACGGCGGCTCATCAGGGCCCGGCCCGGGAACCGGCTCCTCAGGGCCCGGCCCGGGAACCGGCTCCTCAGGGCCCGGCCCGGGAACCGGATCCTCAGGGCCCGACCCGGGAACCGGCTCCTCAGGGCCCGACCCGGGAACCGGCTCCTCAGGGCCCGACCCGGGAACCGGATCCTCAGGGCCCGACCCGGGAACCGGATCCTCAGGGCCCGGCCCGGGAAGCGGGTCGGACTCGAGGGACACGGGTGAGCCCGACGTCGGAACGAGCGGCGGTCCGGGCTCCGATGACGGCGCAGCTCAGGGTTCGACCGGAAGCCCGGACGACGCCGAGGACGGCCTCGCCCAGACGACGACCATCGCCACGACGACGACGGAGCCCACGGCGCAGACCACGACCACGAGCGGCGACCCGGGCCGGCAGAGCGACGACGACCACGGCTCGAGATCGGATAGCGAAGGCGACGGCAGTCGGACGACGACGACCGATTAGGGGCGCGGCGCCGGCACCGGCTCGGGCAGGAACGCCTCCTTCACCACCCGGAGCACCCGCGCGCGACGCCCCTCCTCGACGGGAACGAGCCCGCCGAGCTCGAGCCGGGCGAGCCCGACGCGCCCCGACGTCCGGACGACGCGGAACCCGAGATCGCCGAGGAAGTCCGCCGGGAACACCGTCCTGTGCTCCCGAAAGCGGGCCTGGGAGGTCTCGCCCTCCTGGTAGCGATAGGCGAACGTCTCGACGCACGCGAAGTCGCGGTCGCGGGCCTCCCCGATCGCCGCGAGGAAGAGCGACTGCATCACCCACGGCGTCGACACGTCGACGAGGTAGGCGCACGTGACGAGCATCGCCTCCTCGGACGGCGGGCCTGCGGGAAGCTCCCACGCGTGCGGGAAGAGCGGGGCCGGCCCGTACTGGACCATCCCGAGAGCCTTCCCGTCATCGCCGTAGTAGACGGTGCCGAAGGCGCCGTACTCCTCCTCGACCCGGCTCATCCAGCGGTTCTTGTCGACGTCGCCCCGTGAGGCCCGCGACTGCCACCAGACGCACTCGTGGCACACCGAGGGGGCGGTCTCGAGTGTCGAGCCGGTGAGCCCGGTCAGCCTAGGCGGCGCCATCGACCTCCTCGACGACGACGTTCACGGCAGCCGGCCTGGTGTCGGCCATCCGCTCGAGATAGTCGGCGACCCGGTCCTGCACCGCCGACCCGACCGCGGGAATCGAGACGCCCCAGCGCAGCGCGAGGTGGAGCTCGATCTGCCCGTCCTCGACCCGGATGCCCTTCCGCACCCCGTCGACGATCCCGGCGACGCCGTCCACCTCCCGCGCCGCGTCCGCCGCGTAGCGCGCGACGACGTCCGGCGAGATCACGGGGTCGGCCATCAGGTCTGGAGCTTCTCCAGAACGGGCTCGACGGAAACGACGTGCCGCTTGAACTTCAGCGCCGACTCGGGCACCCCGGCCGCGACCCCGATCAGCTGCGAGAGGTGCAGGATCGGCATCGCGAAGTCGCGTCCCGTCGTGGCGCGCAGCTTCGACTGCCAGGCATCGAGCGAGAGGTGGCAGAGCGGGCACGGCGTCACCATCGCGTCGGCGCCGGCCTCCATCGCCTGCTCGATGGGCTGGATGAGCTCGCCGAGCGCCGTCTCCTCGCGCGCCTGGATGATCGGGAAGCCGCAGCACTTGAGCTTCGCGGGGTAGTCGACCGCGACACCACCGCACGCCTCGATGATCCGCTCGAGCGAGGAGGGCGCGTCCGGGTCCTCGAAGCCGAGGACCCGCGAGGGCCGCAGGATCTGGCAGCCGTAGAACGGGGCGATCTTCAGGCCCTTGAGCCCCTTGTGCGCCGCCTGCTGGAGCCGCGGGAACCCCTCCTCGCCCGCCAGCTCCCACAGGAGGTGCCGCACGTCGACGTCGCGCTCGTAGGCCGGCACTCCCACCGCGAGGAGGTTTCTGTTGACGCGATGCCGAAGCTCGTCGTCGCCGATCAGCTGGTAGTTGGCCTGCCGCAGGTTGAGCGTGCAGACGTTGCAGACCGTGAGGAGCGTGTCGGAGCCGGTGGCGGCCGCGTACGCCAGGATCCGTGCGTTCAGGTGCAGCGAGTAGTCGGGCTCTGCCTCCTGGATGTCGCCGGCGCCGCAGCAGGTCACCGACTCGAGTTCGATCAGCTCGAGACCGACCTGGGGAGCGAGCGCCTGCGTCGAGGAGTCGAGCTCCTTGGCCGACAGAGAGGCCAAGCAGCCCTTGTAGTAGGCGACCTGCTTCACGAGCGCCTTCTCTCCCCCTTGATGTACGGCCTCGGGAACGAACCGGGCCCGTACGGGTCCCGTTCGCCCTCGTGATGGCCGTGCGCCAGCTTCGCCAGCGCAGCCTCGCCCTGGACGATCCCCGCGTACCCGCGACGATCCTGCTCGTAGAGGAGGTCGTGCAGGCGCCGCGATTCACGCACGTCTTTCGCGACGTGCGGCGGGAACGGAATCGGCACCTTGCCGACCCTGAGCAGCCCGAGGGCGAACTTCGTCTGCTTGACGGCCTCGACGATCCCCTGCGTCTTCGGGACGAGCTCGGTCTCGCGCAGCCAGCCAGTGGTCTTCGCCGAGGTGACGAACCACTTCGCGTGCTTCGCGCCCATGTCACGGTCGATCCCCTCCTTGATCGACTCGGCGCCGAGCTTCGCGATCGCGTCGCGGGGGTCGACGCCCTTCGGGCAGCGCTCGTTGCAGAAGTAGCAGCGCGTGCACTCCCAGACGCCGTGCTCACCGTTGACCGCGTCGAGCCGCGCGTTCTTGGCGCCGTCGCGCGGGTCGCCGACGAAGCGCATCGCCTTCGCCAGCGCCTGGGGCCCGAGGAACTCCGGGCTCGAGTCCATCGCGTTGCACTCCGAGACGCAGCAGCCGCAGTTGATGCAGAGCGCCTCCTTCCCGATCACGTTCATCCGCTGCTGCGAGATCCGGTGCTCGCGGCCGGCGGGCGGAACGTTGTATCCGGGTTGCAGATACGGGTTGACGGCGCGGAACTTGGCCCAGAACGGCTCCATGTCGACCACGAGGTCCTTGACGATCGGGAGGTTCCCCATCGGCGAGATCACCGGGATATGACCCGCCTCGGCGATATCCGCCATCCGGGTCTTGCAGGCCAGGACCGCGGCGCCGTCCATCCGCATGCCGCACGAGCCGCAGATCATCATCCTGCAGCTCTTGCGGTAGGCGAGCGTCCCGTCGACCCGGTCCTTGATCGCGTCGAGGACGTCGAGCAGCGTCGCCCACTCGGGGACGTCGAGCTCGTAGTCGACGAGCTTCCGCTCGCCGCCGCCCGTCCGCCAGATCTTGACCCGTAGCTCCATCAGTACGACCTCACCGCGGGCTCCCACTTCGTGATCGTCACCGGCTTCCAGTCGAGGCTAGGCGCGCCGTTCTCCCACGCGATCACTGTATGGCGCAGGAAGTTCTCGTCGTCGCGGTCGGGATAGTCGTACGGGCGGGCGTGGGCGCCGCGGCTCTCCTTGCGGGCGACCCCGGCGACGATCATGCACTCGGCGAGCTCGAGCAGGAATCCGAGCTCGAGCGCCTGGGTGAGGTCGTTGTTGAAGACATCGCCCTTGTCCTCGACGACCACTCGCTCGTACCGCTCCCGCAACGCCGAGACGATCTTGCCCTGCTCCTCCATCTGCTCGTCCCGCCGGAAGACTCCGAAGTTCTCGTGCATCGTCCGGGCGAGCTCGTCCCGGATCGACCACGGGCGCTCCCCGTCCGTGCGGTCGAGCAGCGCCTTCAGCTCGGTCTCGGCATCCCGGACCGCCGATTCCGGCACGGCCGTGTCGGGGAGTCGGAGCGCGAGGTCGGAGGCGTCGAGCCCGGCGCGACGCCCGAAGGTGATCGTCTCCATCAACGCGTTGCCGCCGAGGCGGTTGGCGCCGTGCACCGAGATGCAGGCGACCTCGCCGGCGGCGTAGAGGCCCTCGAGCGCCGTGCGCGCCCAGACGTCGGTGTCGACGCCTCCCATGTGGTAATGGGCGCCCGGGCGCACGGGGATCGGGTCGTAGATCGGGTCGATCCCGGCGAACACGAGCGACAGCTCACGCGTCCCGTGCAGCCGCTCGAGGATCTTCTCGGCCCCCAGGTGGCGCATGTCGAGCATCACGTTGCCGCCGATCCCCCGCCCCTCGTCGATCTCGGTCTGCTCTGCCCGTGAGATCACGTCGCGGGAGGCGAGCTCCATCGCGTTCGGCGCGTATCGCTTGAGGAACCGCTCGCCGTCGGCGTTGAGCAGGAAAGCCCCTTCCCCGCGGCAGCCCTCGGTGATCAGGACGCCGGTCGGGGCAAGCGTCGTCGGGTGGAACTGCATCATCTCCATGTCCTTTAGCGCCACCCCCGCGCGCAGCGCCATCGTCATCCCGTCGCCGGTGCAGGCGTACGCGTTCGTCGTCCCGACATAGAGGCGCCCGGCGCCGCCGGTGGCAAGGATCGTCGTCTTGGCGGAGAGCGCCTGGAGGCCGCCGTTCAGCAGGTCCCACGAGACGACGCCGACGCAGCGGCCACCGTCCTCGACGAGCTTCCAGGCGAAGAACTCGTCGTAGACGCGGATCCCCCGCTTCACCACCTGCTCATACAGGACCTGGATGAGGACGTGCCCGGTGATGTCGGCGGCGTAGGCTGTGCGGGGCGCGCCGGCCGCGCCGAACGGCCGCTGTGCGATCCGGCCGTCCTCGGTGCGGGAGAAGACGGCGCCCCAGTTCTCGAGCTCGAACACGTCGCCCGGCGCCTCGGTGCAGAGGATCTCGACCGCATCCTGGTCGGCGAGGTAGTCCGAGCCCTTGACCGTGTCGAAGGAGTGGAGCTCTGCGTTGTCCTCCGATGCGTTTCCGAGGGCCGCGTTGATACCGCCTTCCGCAGCACCCGAATGGCTCCTGGTCGGGTGGATCTTCGAGAGCAGAGCGACATCGGCGCCGGCATCGAACGCCTCGATCGCGGCCCGCATGCCGGCGCAACCGGCGCCGATGACGAGAACGTCGTGCGCCGTTTCCACGGCTACGACGCTAGCGGAACGGGCCCGCGCCCCGCGTCGCTCCGGCGGGCCGGGTGCGGCGACCTAGAACTGCCATGAGCCGCCGCTCATCACGGGAACCCGCGTTCCGTCCCGGGTGATGCCGGTCACCTCGAGCTCCGGGGAGCCGATCATGAAGTCGATGTGGATCCCGCTCTTGTTCAGGCGGGGGCGATCCTCCTCGCCCGCCGAGAACGCGTAGGCGTTCCCGAGTGCGATGTGGCTCGCGGCGTTCTCGTCGAACAGCGTGTCGTAGAAGACGGTTCCGAGCGGCCCGATCCGGCCCTCGCGGTCGACGAGCGCGAGCTCTCCGAGCCGGGAGGCGCCGTCGTCGGAAGCGGTCCTCGACCGCAGCGCCTCGGCGTTCTCGTCGGCGTCGATCTCGACGGCGCGCCCGCCTTCGAAACGCACGCGAAGGCCCCGGATGATCGTCCCGTCGCGCAGCACGAGCGGCTTGGTGGAGGTGACGTGCCCGTGGACCCGTTCGGGATCGGGAGCCGTGAAGACCTCCTCGGTCGGGATGTTCGGCAGGTGACGGATGCCTGTTCGCGTCACGAAGTCGCCCGCCTGCCAGACCGAGGTCGGAAGCAGGCCGATCGTCACCTCCGTGCCCGGCCCGGAGAGCTCGATCGCGTCGAACCGGCGCTCGTCGAGCGCATCCGCGGATGCCTTCAGGGCCGCCACCCGTTCGTCCCACGCAGCCTTCGGGTCGGGCTCGTCGAGCCTGTAGATGTGCCGAAGCTCCTCCCTGAGCTTCGCGTACGCCTCGCCGCGCGGCAGCTCGGGATGGACGAGCTCCGCCCACTGTGGGTGTGGGCAGGCGATGCCGCACCAGTTGGTCGAGCGGTCGTCGATGACCTTGATCGTCTCCCCGAGCCAGGGCAGCTGATCGCGGCCGAGCAGCTCCGAATCGAGCCCGTCGAGGGCGTCCGGCCAGACGACGCCGCTGAAGCCGACCCGGGCGGAATCCCGGTCACCGAGTGCGAGCATCCGGTCGCCGTACCAGGGCGGCACGAAGCCGAAGGTGTCGGGATCGCCGTGCTCGATTCGCGCCCTCTTGACGAACGGGTCGTAGTAGAAGACGTCGACGAAGAGCGCGCCGCGCTTGTAGGCGGCTGCCGCGACGGCGCGGGCGAGCTCCTCCTGGCCGATCGTGGCCGTGACCCCGAGGATCTGGCCGGGCTGGACGTTGGCGCCGTGCACTGCGAGCTCGCCGATGGCCTCGAAGAGAGCATCCACGGCAGGCGATCGTAGCGGGAGGTCGAAGGTCCGTCGGGTGAGACTCGACGACGCGACCGCACGCTTCCTCGACTCCCCCGGGCTTGCCGCAGCCACCCGGCGGGCCTATGCATCCGACCTCCGCGACTTCTCCGGCTGGTACGGCAACGGCGAGGTCGAGCGCATCGACGTTCGCGTCCTCGCCGACTTCGCCGCCGACCTCGGCCGGTCGCGTCCCGGCGGACGGCTGGCACCTGCGACGGCGGCGCGGCGCCTCTCGGCCGTGCGGGCCCTGCTCCGCTTCACGCTGGGCCCCGGCCACGTGCCCGACATCCCGCTCGCCCCGAAGCGCGGCCGGCGCCTGCCCGACGCGCCGAAGGCCATCGAGATAGAGGGGATCATCGAGGCGGCGGGCGAGCCCGGCGGAGCATTGGCCGTCCGGAACCGGGCGCTCCTCGAGCTCGTCTACTCGGCCGGGTTGCGCAGCGCCGAGGCCGTGGGCCTCGATCTCGGTGACGTCGACTTCGAGCAGGAGCACGTGCACATCCGGAAGGGCAAGGGCTCCAAGGAACGAGTCGTCCCTCTCGGAGAAGAGGCCGCGTACTGGGTGGCGCGCTACCTCCGCGAGGCACGGCCCGAGCTGGTCCACGGCGCGGCGAACGCGCTCTTCCTCTCGGCCCGCGGCCGGCGCCTCGACACCTCGACGCTGCGCCGCCTCATGCCCCACCCCCACCGCCTGCGCCACGCCTTCGCGACCCACCTGCTCGAGGGCGGCGCCGATCTGCGGGCGATCCAGGAGCTCATGGGCCACTCGTCGCTTTCGACCACCCAGGTCTACAGCGCCGTGAGCGCCAAGCGCCTACGGCGTGTCTACGACCGCTCGCATCCCCGGTCGTGACGGACGATCGCGACCCGGAGCTCGAGTCGTTCCTGGCGTTGCTCGCCGCGCGGCGGGCGCCCCGGACCGTGGACGCCTACCGGAGAGACCTGATCGCACTCCGGAGGTGGCTGGACCGGCCGATCTCGGAGGCGACCCTCGGCGATCTCGAGACCTACACCGCAAAGCTCCGCGCCGACGGGCTCTCCACCGCGACGCTCGCGCGGAGAACCGCCGCCGCGCGGACGTTCTTCAGGCACCTGCAGCTGATCGGCGCGCGCGAGGACAACCCGGCGGCCGAGGTCAGGCTGCCGCGTCGCACGCGCAAGCTCCCCCAGACGCTCTCGGCGGGCGAGGCCGAGCGGTTGATCGAGGCGGCGGTGGGCACGACGCCTCGCTCCCTGCGCGACCGAGCCCTGGTCGAGCTGCTCTACGGCGCGGGCCTCCGGATCTCGGAGGCGGTCGGGCTCGAGAAGAACGGAGTCGACCTGGACGATCGCGCCGTCCGCGTCCTCGGGAAGGGCAACAAGGAGCGCGTCGTGCCGCTCGGGACGAAGGCGGCCGACGCCCTTCTTCGCTACCTGGCCCGCGGCCGGCCCTACCTCGACCGGCGCCACCGGCCCGAGCTCTTCCTCAACGCGCGGGGCGGCGCGCTGACCCGCTCCGGCGCGTTCCTGATCCTGCGCAGGCTCGCCGAGACCGCCGGCCTCGAGCCCGGCCGCGTCCACCCTCATCTGCTCCGCCACTCGTTCGCGACCCATCTGCTCGAGGGCGGCGCGGACCTGCGGAGCGTGCAGGAGATGCTGGGCCACGCCGACCTGAGCACGACCGAGCTCTACACGCACGTCTCCGACCGCCGCCGCCGCGACGCCTACTTCGCCGCCCATCCGCACGCGAGGCGCGGCGAGGATCGCTAGCGCGTGGGGCCGGCCTTGCGCCGGAGGGTCTGGGCGACCTTGCCGGCGGCCTCGCGCAGCTCGCGGCCGGCTTCGTCGTCGTCGGCGAGCGCGGTCAGGATCCCGATCGTGTCGCGCTGTGCGGAGCCGTTGCGAAGGGAGACGACCGCGAGGCGCCGCACCGGGTCGTTGTCGTCGTGGGAGACCAGCTCGTGGAGCAGCGGCCGGACTCCGTTCACGACGCCCGGGTGGTCCCGCGAGAGCAGCTCGAGGGAGATCAGGGCCGAGCCGCGGCACGCCGGGCTGACGTCCTCGAGGCCGCGGCGCAGCAGCTCCGTCTTCTGCCGGAAGCGGAACTGGCCGATTGCCCGGTAGGCGACGGCGCGCACCCGGAAGTCCCGCGACCGCGCGTCTGCCTCGAGCTCCTCGTCCCACGTTGCGCGCAGCTCGGCGAGCTCGCGCTCCGAGCCCGCCTCCGCGAGCGCGTTGGCCTCGACGGCTGCCTCGGCGAGCGTCACAGCGCGTGCGCCGGCTCGCCGACGTACCGCGCCGAAGGCCGGATCAGGCGCCCGCTCCGGCGCTGCTCCACGACATGGGCCGACCAGCCCGCAGTGCGGGCGCAGCCGAACATCGCCGGGTACATCGGCGGCGGGATCTCGGCGATCTCGAGCACGACCGCGGCCCAGAACTCGACGTTCGTCTCCAGCACGCGGTCGGGCGAGCGCTCACGGAGCGCGGCGAGCGCCGCGCGTTCGAGCTTCTCGGCCACCTCGACCCTGGGCGAGCCGAGCTCCCGCGCGGTGCGGCGGAGGATGCGGGCCCGCGGGTCCTCGGCGCGGTAGACGCGGTGCCCGAAGCCCATGATCCGCTCGCCCCGCCCGAGTAGCTCGCGGACGTAGTCGTCGGCGTCGCCGCCCGCTTCGACCTCGTCGAGCATCTTGAGGACCCGCGTCGGGGCGCCGCCGTGGAGCGGGCCCGAGAGCGCACCGACGGCCGCCGAGAGCGCAGCGGCGCAGTCGGCGCCGGTCGAGGCCGCGATCCGTGCCGTGAAGGTCGAGGAGTTCAGCCCGTGCTCGGCGGCGGAGACCCAGTACGTGTCGACAGCGGTCACGTGGCGCGGATCGGCCTCCCCGCGCCAGCGGATCAGGAACTGCGCCGCCGCGTTCTCGCCGGCCTCGACCTCGGGCTCGGGCACCGACGCGAGGTCGCTGCCGCGCGCGGCCTGGGCGACGAGCGAGAGCGCCGCCGCCGAGAGCCTGGCCAGGTCGTCGCGCGCCTCCTCGGCCCCGATGTCGACGAGCTGGCGGAGCCCGAGCTTCGGGCCGAGCGTCGCGAGCCCGGCCTGCAGGTCGGCCATGATCGAACCGCTCGGATCCTGGAGCTCGATCGCCTCCGCCCGCGGCATCCCGGGCTCGAACGAGCCGTCGACGAGGAGCCCCCAGACCTGCTCGAACGGGTACCGGCCGACGAGCTCCTCGACGTCGACCCCCCGGTACCGGAGCGCCGAGCCCTCGCGGTCGGGCTCGGCGATCTCGGTCTCGAACGCGATCACACCTTCGAGGCCCGGCCGGAACTCGTCCATTCCCAGACGCTAGCGCGAACCGCGAGCGTGTCGGGCCCACGCAGGCCGCGCGGCGCGCAAGCGGCTCTCGGCGCTGTCTGGCACCGATTCGCCTCTCGAACCGCGAATTTGCTGCTCGTCCGTACAATCCGCGGCCCATGGCGCATCCCGTGACCCTGATTCCCGGCGACGGCACGGGCCCCGAGCTGACCGAGGCAACGCGCCGGGTGCTCGAGGCGACGGGCGTCGAGTTCGAATGGGATGTGCAGTCGGCCGGCGCCGACTCGATGGCCGGGCACGGCGGCAACCCGTTGCCCGAGGAGACGCTCGAGTCGATCCGGCGGAACGGCGTCGCGCTCAAGGGCCCGATCACGACCCCGGTCGGCGAGGGGTTCCGGTCGGTGAACGTCGGGCTCCGTGTCGCCCTCGACCTCTACGCGCAGGTGCGCCCGTGCAAGACCTACCCGGGGGTGCGCACGCGCTACGAGGACGTCGACGTGGTGATCGTCCGCGAGACGACCGAGGACATCTACGCCGGGATCGAATTCGAGCAGGGGACGGAGGAGGCGGAGGAGCTGATCGCCTGGTTCGCGGCACAGAACCGGAAGCTGCCGCAACCCGACTCGGGCATCTCGATCAAGCCGACCTCGATCACCGGCACCCGTCGCGTCTTCGAGTTCGCATTCGACTACGCGCGCCGCCTGGGCCGACGGAAGATCACGGCGGTGCACAAGGCGAACATCATGAAGTTCACCGACGGCCTCTGGCTGCGCGTGGCGCGCGCGGTGGCCGAGGAGAACCAGGACATCGAGTTCGAGGACCGGATCGCGGACAACATGTGCATGCAGCTCGTGCAGCGGCCCGAGGAGTACGACGTGATGGTGCTGCCGAACCTGTACGGCGACATCATCTCCGACCTCGCCGCGGGGTTGATCGGCGGCCTCGGGGTCGCGCCGGGCGCGAACTTCGGCCGGGGCGTCGCGGTGTTCGAGCCGACGCACGGCTCGGCGCCCAAGTACGCGGGTCAGAACAAGGTGAACCCGATCGCGCAGATGCTCTCCGGGATGCTGATGCTCCGCCACCTCGGCGAGCTCGAGGCGGCCGACCGCCTCGAGACGGCGATCGGAGAGCTCATCGCCGAGGGCAAGAGCGTCACGTATGACATGAAGCCGTCCCGCGACGACCCGACCGCGGTCGGGACGAGCGAGGTGGCAGACGCACTCATCGAGAAGCTGAACAGTGGGGTGATGGCATGAGCGGTAGGGCAAAGGTCACGGTTGTCGGAGCGGGCAATGTCGGCGCGACGTGTGCGCAGGTGCTCGCGACGCGCGACTACGCCGACGTCGTGCTCGTCGACATCAAGGAGGGGCTGCCGCAGGGCAAGGCGCTCGACGTCGCACAGATGGGGGCGATCCTCGGCTACGAGCCCAGCATCACCGGCTCGAACGACTACGAGGCGACTACCGGATCGTCGGTCGTCGTGATCACGGCAGGGCTGCCGCGCGCGCCCGGGATGAGCCGCGACGACCTGGTGACGACGAACGAGAAGATCGTCGCGGACGTGACCGGGAAGGTCGTTGCCGCCTCCCCCGACGCGATCATCGTGGTTGTCTCGAACCCGCTCGACGCGATGTGTCACGTGGCGAAGAACGTCTCGGGCCTGCCGCGGGAGCGCGTCCTCGGGATGGCCGGGATCCTCGACACCGCCCGCTTCTCGACGTTCGTCTCGTGGGAGACCGGCGCGTCCCTGAAGGATGTCCAGACCCTCGTCCTCGGCGGCCACGGCGACCAGATGGTCCCGCTCGTGAGCGCGACCCGCGTCGGCGGCGTGCCGCTGCGCGAGCTCGTCGCCGCGGACAGGATCGACGCCATGATCGAGCGGACCGCGAAGGGCGGCGGCGAGCTCGTGAACCTCCTCGGCACCTCGGCGTGGTACGCCCCGGGCGCCGCCGCGGCGCAGATCGTCGATGCGATCGTGCTCGACGAGAAGCGGGTCCTTCCGTGCGCTGCGTATCTCGACGGCGAGTACGGCATCGACGGGCTCTACGTCGGCGTGCCGGTGAAGCTCGGGGCGGGTGGCATCGAGGCGATCGTCGAGCTCGACCTCGACGAGTCCGAGCGCGAGGCGCTCCGGGCCTCGGCGGCGGCGGTGCGCGAGGTCGTGGGCGTGCTTACAACGGGCTGACACCCGACGCCGCTCCGGCGGACTACAGTGAGTACGTGGACGTCGCTGCGCCGGCCCACCCTCGCCGCCGGCACTTCCTGCGGCGCATCCTGACACCCGCCGTCGCGCTGTCCGTCGGCGCGATCCTGCTCATCGCCGTCGTGACGCTCGAGCTCGTCTCGTCGCGTGACTACATCTTCCTGCCCGACAAGGCCCATCCGGTCGCGCCGCTCGTGAAAGTGGCGGGCGGGCATGCTCCGGCGGGCTCGGGCGGCATCTACTTCGTCGACGTGATCGTGCGCAAGGCGACGCTCCTCGAGCAGATCTTCGGCGGACTCCACTCGGGCGCCGACCTCTACCCGGCCGACCAGGTCGTGCCGCCGGGCACCTCGAGTGGCGCCCAGGAGCAGGTCAACTCGTCCGAGATGCGGACGTCACAGGAGGTCGCGGCTGCCGTCGCGCTCCGCGCACTGGGCAAGAAGGTGACGACGAGCGAGAGCGGCGCGCTCGTGTCGGAGGTCGAGCCCGGCTATCCGGCAGCGCATGCGCTGCGCCCGACCGACGTCATCGTCGGGGTCGACGGCAGGGCGGTGCGCTCGCCGTCGGACGTGTCGCGGGTGATGGCCGGCGCGCCGGTCGGCACGAGGTTCGGCTTCAGCGTGCTTCGCAGCGGCAAGCGGGTCGCGGTGCCGCTCAGGACGGTCGCTTCGAGCGCGGGCTCGAAGCGCGGGGTGGTCGGCGTCCTGCTCGAGCCGAACGAGTCGATCAGGCTGCCGGTGAAGGTGTCGATCGACGCCCACGGCGTCGGCGGTCCTTCGGCGGGGCTCGCGTTCGCTCTCGATCTGCTCCAGGAGCTCGGGCGGAACGTCGACCGCGGGCACAAGATCGCGGCGACCGGTGAGATCTTCCTCGACGGCCGGGTGGGCCCGATCGGCGGAATCAAGCAGAAGACGATCGGAGCGCGCGAGGCGGGTGTGGATGCCTTCCTGGTCCCGGCGGGACAGAATGCGGCCGATGCACGGAAGTACGCCCACGGGCTGCGCATCATCCCTGTGAAGAGTTTTCAACAGGCGTTGCAGGCCCTGGCAACACTGCCGGAACAGCGCTAGAAACCAGGAGAATTCACACAAGCGAAAGGCGCGGAAACTGCGCGTTTTCTGTGTGGGCACACCCTTGCTCCCGGCGCGCGCATCCGTAGGATCGCCTCTCGTCGGTGCCCTAACCGACCTTCCCCCCGACAACCGAGCGAGCTGACGAATGGCCCAGCCACCTACCTGCCAGGACTGCTACTTCCACCGCAACGGACTCTGCGCGCTCGCGCTCGAGCGTCCCTGCCCGACCTTCCGCGCGGCCGAGAAGATCCTCAGCCCGCCGCCGCAGCCGCGGCTGATCCCGCGGCCGCTCGAACCGGCGTCGGTGCCGCTCTACACCTAAAGGGCGGCGGCCAGCCGCGACACGCCTTCGTCGATCTCGCCGGGCGAGACGTAGCTGTAGGCCAGCCTGAGCGTGTTGGGGGCGCCGCCGAAATCGGTCCCGAGGACGGCGGTCACGCCTGCGGCGCGCTTCACCACCTCGGAGGCGACGGTGCCCTCGGGGAGCTCGAGCCACACGAAGTAGCCGCCGCCGGGGTGCGACCACGTGGTGCCGGAGAGGTGCTTGGCGAGCGCGGCGAGCATCGCGTCGCGGCGAAGCTTCAGGAGGCCGTTGACCCGCTCCAGGTTCGGCTCGAACCGGCCGCGACTGATGAACTCGTGAACGACCGCCTCGCTCAGCAGAGCGGGTGTGATGTAGGTCGAGTTGGCGCGGTCGGTGAGCGGCCCCGCGAGCTCGTCGGGGACGATGTAGAAGCCGACGCGGAGGCCGGGCGCGATCGTCTTCGAGAACGACGACGTGTAGATGATCGTGCCGCCGGCGAGCTCGAACAGCGACGGCACGCGCTCGCCCTCGAACCGGATCATCCCGTACGGATCGTCCTCGACGATCAGCAGGCTCGCCGCGTCGGCGAGCTCGACGACCCTCCGGCGCCGATCCTCGGGGAGGGTGCGGCCGCTCGGGTTCTGGAACGTCGGGATCGTGTAGAGGAAGGCCGGTTCGGGGCTCGCCGCGAGCGCCCGCTCGAGCTCCTCGGGGACGAGCCCCTGCTCGTCCATCGGCACCGCGACGACGGTCTGCGCCGCCTCCGCCATGATCTTCAGGGGCCGGTCGTAGGTCGGAAGCTCGACGAGGACCGTCGCCCCGGGGCCGAAGTGCTGCGAGAGCATCACGAAGCCCTGCAGGGCCCCGTTGGTGAGGATCACGCGCGTCGGGGTCACTCCGAACCACCCGGCGATCATTTCGCGCAGCGGTGCGTAACCGGCGCCGGAGCCGTAGGAGAGGATCGTCTTGCCGTCGCGGTCGAGGACGGTGCGCGCGCAGTCGGCGAGCTCCTCCTCGGCGAGGCACTCGGGCGCGGGCACGCCGCGCGCGAACGAGATGACCTGTTCCACGCGTTCGAATCTAGCGGAAGGGCCCGGTTCGCCCCGACCGCCAACGGCTGCGCTCAGCCCCGCGCGACGATGCCGGCGACCTCGGTCGGGGTCGTCCCGACGGCGATCCCGACCGCCTCGAGCGCCTCCTTCTTCGCCTGCGCCGTCCCGGAGCTGCCGGAGATGATCGCGCCCGCGTGGCCCATCGTCTTCCCGGGCGGCGCGGAGAAGCCTGCGATGTAGGCGACGACGGGCTTCGAGACCTGCTCGGCGACGTGCCTGGCCGCCTTCTCCTCATCGTCGCCGCCGATCTCGCCGACGAGGACGATCCGCTCGGTCTCGTCGTCGGCCTCGAACAGGTCGAGCACGTCGATGAACGTCGAGCCCGGGACCGGGTCGCCGCCGATCCCGACGATGCTCGAGTTGCCCAGGCCGAGCTGGGCCAGCTCGTAGCCGATCTGGTACGTCAGCGTGCCGGAGCGCGACACCAGGCCGATGGAGCCCGCGGCGAAGACCTCCGCCGGGATGATCCCGACGTTCGCCTTGCCGGGCGAGAGGACGCCGGGGCAGTTCGGCCCGATCATGGTCGCGCCCTTCGAGTGGACATAGGCGCGAAGCGCGAGCGCGTCGTGGACCGGCACATGCTCGGTGATGCAGACGACCGTCGCGATCCCGGCGTCGACCGCCTCGTAGACCGCGTCCGCCGCGAAGCGCGCGGGGACGAAGATGAGCGAGGTGTTCGCGCCGGTCTCCGCGACGGCCTGCGTGACCGAGCCGAACACGGGGATCCCCTCGACCTCCTGGCCCTCCTTCCCGGGCGTCACGCCCGCGACGACGTTCGTGCCGTAGCCGCGATTCCGCAGGCCGTGGAAGCGACCCTCGGTACCGGTGAGCCCCTGGACGACCAGGCGGGTGGACCCGTCGACCAGGACGGCCATCAGGCAGGCTTCCCGCGGACGGCGATCCGGTCGAGCATGAGCATCCCGCCGTCGTCGACTCGGTGAGCGAGGAGCGCCCGTACCTCGTCGGCCGTCTCGCCGATGCAGGCGGTCCGCGCGAGCCACTCCTCGAAGTCGATCGGCAATCCGAACGTGCGCACCTCCTCGATCTCGAGCTCGGCGCCCGCAAAGAACGAGCGCCATTCCTCCTCGTCGTAGTTGCGCACGTGCGACGGGTCGCGAAGGGCCTCAGCGCGCTCGACGTCGTCGCCCATGAAGGTCGTGTCCACCACGACGACGCGTCGCGACGCCACGCGCCCGAGCTCCCGGGCCGCCTCGGCGACGTCGGCGAAGTGGTGCGCGGCGACGCGCGTCGCCGCGAGCTCGAAGCTCGAGTCGGCGAACGGGAGCTCCTCGGCGAAGCAGATCACGTCGGGCCGCATCCCGGGCGCGGGGTCGCAGCTCACGACCTCGAGCCCGGCGTCGCGCAGGCGCCGGGCGACATGGCCTCCGCCGGACGCGACGTCGATCGCCGTCCGACAGCCGTCGGCCCACTCGACCACGAGGTCGAGGTCGGGCCCCTGGCTGTGCGCCGTGCTCGTCCGGTAGAGCTCCGCGCGGTCGCTCCAGGGCTCGCCTGCGCTCACCCGGCCAGCTCCACGGCGAGCCGAGCCGCGTCGAGCATCGTCGGCGACACGTGGATGCCCGGCCTGGCGGCGTCGGCCAGGATCCGCCGGCCCTCGACAGCGTTGGTGCCGTCGAGCCGGACCACGATCGGGACCGCGAGGTCGATACGGTCGAGCGCGGCGAGGATCCCGCGCGCGACCTCGTCGCAGCGCGTGATCCCGCCGAAGATGTTGAAGAGGATCGAGCGGACCTGCGGGTCGCTCGCGATCACCTCGAGTGCCGCGACGACCCCCTCGGCCGAGCCGCCCCCGCCGAGGTCGCAGAAGTTGGCGGGCCTCCCGCCGGCGACGACGACCACGTCGACGGTCGCCATCGAGAGACCGGCGCCGTTGCCGAGGATCCCGACCGAGCCGTCGAGCTTCACGTAGATGACGCCGCGCTCGCGCGCGAACGCCTCGAGCGGGTCCGCGGCCCACGTGTCGCCGAGCTCGGCGAGATCGGGGTGGCGGGGGAGCGCCGAGTCGTCGATCGTCACCTTCGCGTCGAGCGCGCGGACGGTGCCGTCGGGCGTGACGATCAGCGGGTTGACCTCGCAGAGCGTCGCGTCGGACTCCGTGTAGCAGCGGTAGAGCGCCTCCACGATCGCCTCGATCTGCGCGCGCTCGCCCTCGTCCGCAACTGTCGCGGTCAGCTCGCGGACGTGGTGCGGCTCGAGGCCTTCGAGCGGATCGACGTGGACGCGGACGAGCGCGTCGGGGCTCTCGGCGGCGACCTGCTCGATCTCGATGCCGCCCTCTGTCGTGAACATCAGGAGCGTCCGGCCGGCGCCGCGGTCGAGCGTGACCGAGAGGTAGTACTCGCGCGCGATCTCGGATGCCTTCTCGATCCAGAGCCGGCGGACGACGTGGCCCCGGATGTCGAGGCCGAGAATGTCGCCGGCGAGCCGTGCAGCCTCGTCCGGATCGGCCGCGAGCTTGACTCCACCCGCCTTCCCGCGCCCACCCGTCAGCACCTGCGCCTTCACGACGACCTCGCCGCCGAGCTCCGTGGCTGCGGCCCGTGCCTCGTCCGCGGTCGTCGCGACGCGGCCGTCGGAGACAGGGATCCCGAAGCCCGCGAACAGCTCCTTCCCCTGGTGCTCGTACAGGTCCACGAGGCTCGACACTACCCACGCGCCGTACGCCGCCGCGGCGGGCGTATCCTCACGAGCGTGCCGTTCGCCGACCAGCTCACGCTTGCGCGGATCGCGGCGGCGCCACTCGTCGTGCGTGCTCTTCACGTGGCACTTCCCGAACCACGACTACTGGGGGACTGTCGTCTTCTGCGTCGCCATGTCGACCGACTGGCTCGACGGTCGGGTCGCCCGGCGGTCCGGGCGGACGACGTCGTTCGGCTCGCTGCTCGATCCGGTCGCCGACAAGGTGCTCGTGCTCGCGACGCTGATCGTGCTGCTGGACACCGGCGTCTTCCCGGCGTGGATGGTGGCCGCGATCGTCGCCCGCGAGCTGCTCGTGACCGGCCTCCGGCTCGCCGCGCTCGAGCGCGGGGTCGTGATCGCCGCCCGCGACCTCGGGAAGCTGAAGACATGGTCGCAGGCGGCGGCCGCGGCAGCGGGCGGGCTCGCGGCGGCGGGTGCGTGGAGCACCAGCGTCTCATGGTGGCTGCTCCTGATCGCGCTCGTCCTGACCTGGGTCTCCGGCCTGGACTACGCGCGCTCGGCGCCCAGGGTGCTTCGCGCCCCGCGCGCCGTCGCACCCTCGTAACCATCTCCCCCCGCAGCTACCCTCGTCCCATGCCGAGGGTGGACCGCTCGACGATCTGGCCGTACGACGCCGCCGGCGAGCCGCGTGATTTCTTCTACGCGCGCTACGGCCACCCGACCGGGGCCGAAGCCGAGGCGCGGCTCGGCGTGCTCGAGCGCGGCCAGGCCCTCCTCTTCGCCTCAGGGATGGCCGCCGAGACTGCGGTCGTGCTCGCGCTCGCCCGCCCGGGCACGACGATCGCGCTCGCCGAGGGCGCCTACTTCGGCACCTCCGTGCTGCTCGGCTCGTTCGAGGAGTGGGGGCTTCGGTTCGTCGAGTACGACCAGACCGGGCCGCCACCCGCAGACGTCGACATCGTGTGGGTCGAGTCGCCGGCGAACCCGACCCTCACCGTGCCCGACTGGGACGCTCTCCGCGCGCACGACGGTGTGATCGTGTGCGACGCGACGGTGGCGACTCCTGTCTACCTGCGCGCGCTCGACGAGGGCGCCGACGTCGTGGTCCACTCGGCGTCGAAGTTCATCACCGGCAGCCACAACGCGTTGTCGGGCGCGGTGATCGTGCGCGCTCCCGAGCGGTTCGACGAGCTCAAGCGCGTGCGCACGCTCACCGGCGGCGTCTGCTCGGCGCAGTCGGCAGCGTCGGTCACCACCGGGCTCGACTCCCTGACGCGCCGGATGCGCCGGATCACGGAGACGGCGACGGAGCTCGCGCGGCGGCTCGAAGAGCACCCTGCAGTCGAGCTCGTCCGCTATCCCGGGTACTCGGGGCTGATCTCGTTCGACGTCGCGGAGCCGCGGGCCGTCGAGACCGCGACCGAGGTGATCGCGAACG
This sequence comes from uncultured Actinomycetes bacterium, assembly GCA_963836925.1. Taxonomy (GTDB): domain Bacteria; phylum Actinomycetota; class Thermoleophilia; order Gaiellales; family Gaiellaceae; genus PALSA-600. The sequence continues at coordinate 188,708 of CAWILJ010000005.1, read as the reverse complement.
CCACGAGCCTCGGCGGAGTCAACTCGACGATGGAGAGCCGCCATCGCTGGGAGGGCGACCGCATCCCGGAGGGGCTCCTGCGGCTGTCGGTCGGCCTCGAGGACGTCGAGCAGCTCTGGACGGATCTGGAGCAGGCCCTCGACCAGGCGTGAAGCACGCGACGGAGTACCTCACCTTCGAGACGCCGAACCGGCGCGACTACGTGAACATCACCGAACGCGTCGAGGCGTTCGTCCGCGAGTCGGGGATCGAGCACGGCCTCGTGCTGGTGAACCCGATGCACATCACCGCGGCGGTGTACGTGAACGACGACGAGGGCGGGCTGATCGCCGACATCGACGACTGGCTGGAGCGGCTCGCTCCGCACGAGCCGGTCTCGGGCTACCGCCACAACCGCGGCGAGGACAACGCCGACGCCCACCTCAAGCGGCAGCTGATGTCACATCAGGTCGTGCTGCCGATCACCGACGGGAAGCTCGACCTCGGGCCGTGGGAGCAGGTCTTCTACGCCGAGTTCGACGGCCGCCGCCGCAAGCGGGTGGTACTGAAGGCGATCGGGGAGTAGGCGCTGGCCGCCGAGCTCGAGCTCCTCGACTGGAAGCGGCGCGTGTTCGCGCTGTACGCGGAGGTGCGCTCGTCGACCGACCCGGAAGCGGCGTGGCGGCAGTGGCGCGCGGCTCGCGACGATCTCTTCCGGGCCCACTCCCAGTCGCCGTTGCCCGAGGAGGCGCGGCTTTCCTTCGGTGGCGTGCCGTACTTCGAGTACGACCCCTCGCTGCGGGTGCGGGCGGTGATCGAGCCGACCGAGGGCGCGGAGACGCAGATCGGCTCGAGCGGCGAGGAGGCGATCGCCTTCCGCCGGTTCGCCCGGGCGCGGTTCGAGCTCGAGGAGAACGAGCTGGCGCTCGAGCTGTACTGGCTCGCCGCGTACGGCGGCGGCGTGTTCGTGCCGTTCCGCGACGGGACGACAGGGTCGGAGACCTACGGCGGCGGCCGGTACGTCCTCGACACGGTCAAGGGCTCGGATCTCGGCATGGACGGGGACCGTCTCGTCCTCGACTTCAACTTCGCCTACAACCCGTCGTGCAGCTACGACCCGCGGTGGGTCTGCCCGCTGTCTCCGCCGGCGAACCGGTTGCCGGTCGACGTGCGCGCGGGCGAACGTATGCCGGTCTAGAAGCCGGAGGCGGGACTCGAACCCGCGACCCTCGCTTTACAAGAGCGATGCTCTGCCAGCTGAGCTACTCCGGCACGGCCCCGGAAGGGTAGCTCGGGGCTAGGCGAGGACCTGACGCTCGCGCTGGTGGTTCAGGATCTTCCGCTTGACCCGCTGCAAGGCGTTGTCGATCGTCTTCGTGTCGCAGCCGAGCTCGCCGGCCATCGTCTCGTACGAGGAGCCCTCGAGGTAGAGGCGCAGTGCGTCGGACTCGAGCGGCGAGAGCGTCGTGCCGAGGCAGCCGACGAGGCTCTGCAGCTCCTCGGTCGAGATCACGCTGACGGCAGGGTCGTGGACGTGCGACCCGGGGAGCGCATCGCCGAGGGTGCAGTCTCCGTCTGGATCCTGGCCGGCCGGGGTGTGACTGAACGAGACGTACGTGTTCAGCGGCGAGTGCTTGAACCGGGTCGCGGTCTTGATCGCGGTGATGATCTGCCTGGTGACGCACAGCTCGGCGAACGAGCGAAACGACGTCTCCTTGTCGGACCGGAAGTCCCGCACGGCCTTGTAGAGGCCGATCAGGCCCTCCTGGACCAGGTCGTCATTGGCCCCGCCGACGAGGAAGTATGCGCTGGCCTTGAGCCGGACGAACGGGGTGTAGCGGCGGATCAGTGAATCGAGCGCGACGGTGCTCCCGTTGCGCGCCTTCAGAACGAGTTGCAGATCCTCAAGCTCTCGTTGAGCCTTTGCCGCCGTCTTCGGCGCTGTCATCGGTCTTGCACTCATGCCAAAAACCCCCATTCCAGCGGGATTGATTCCTCCGACACCCAAGAACCCTCACCCTTAGGTCGAGGTGAATCTAGCAAGGTACACCAGAAAACACAAGCCCACTTGCACTGGACCCGCTTGCAACGACTCCTACTGCCCGCGGCGAAGACGCTCTAGCCTGGCGCGCGTCTCGTCGTCGAGCTTGTCGGCGAGGCTGCCGGGAGGCGCAGGAGGCAGCTTCGCCGGACGGAGGTCGCGGAAGAACGTCTGCGACGAGAGGTTCGCGACCTGGCGCCCCGCCGTGCCGAGGATGGTCGCGTCCGAGGAGACGAGCAGCACCCGCTCGCGCGCTCTGTGCTCCGCTGCGAGCCGCTCGAGCAGGGAGTCGGCGTCGGGCGCGAAGCGCACGGAGAGGCGGCCGATGTCGGCGTCGTCGCCGGCGCCGTCGAACACGGCCACTCCACGCGCGCCGCTCGTCGCGACGAAGCTCGCGAGCGCGTCGACGAGCTCGCGCCGGTCGCCGAACGGCCCGGCGTGCAGCAGGTTGTAGCCGTCGAAGAGGTAGAGCGTCGCCTCGGGCACCTACGCCCTCCGCTGCCGGCGGGCCTCGAAGAGAAGGATCGCGGCGGCAACGCTCACGTTCAGCGACTCGACCTGCCCGATCAGCGGGATGGAGACGAGTGCGTCGCACGTTCGCCGCACGAGCGGGCGGAGTCCTTTTCCCTCCGCGCCGAAGACGAGAGCGACGCCGCCGGACAGGTCCGTGTCCCACATGCAGGCCTCGGCATCCCCCGCGGCCCCGTAGACCCAGAGCTCCGGTCGCTTCACGTCCTCGAGGTACCGGGCCAGATTCGTCACGACCGCGATCGGGAGGTGCTCGATCGCCCCGGCCGACGCGCGTGCGACCGCGGGCGTCACGACAGCCGCGCCGTGAGCGGGAACGACGATGCCGGTCGCCCCCGCACCCTCCGCGCTCCGGCAGACGGCGCCGAGGTTCCGCGGGTCGGTCACCTTGTCGAGCACCGCGAGGAGCGGCCGCTCGACGGCGGCGAGCTCGTATGCGTCGGCGTAGCGGTACGGCTCGACACGCGCGACCGCGCCCTGGTGGTCGCGGGTGCCGGCGAGCTCGCTGAGATCGCGCTCGGGGCGGACTCTCGGCCGTGCCTCGGCCAGCCACGGCTCCGCGGCGACGGCGCGCTCGGTGGCGAGCACCTCGATCACCTCGCGCCGGCCGCGAAGCGCCTCCCGCACTGACCGCCGCCCGTAGACGAGGTCGGGGCTCACCGCTTCGGGACGAGCGTGTACCCGCCGGCCTCGTCGCGCATCTCCCAGCCGGCGGCCTCGATCTCACCTCGCAGCGCGTCGGCCGACTCGAAGTCGCGGCCGGCCCTGGCCGCGAGCCGCCGCTCCGCGAGCTCGGCGACGTCGGCGGGAGCCTCTCTGGTCTCGGCGAGCGAGTCGAGGCCGAAGACGGCGAGCCCGCGGCGCAACAGCTCGTGGTCGCGCCACTCGTGCATCAGCGCGAGCGCCTCGGGCGTGTTGAAGTCGTCGTCGAGCGCCGCAGCGAATGCGCACCAGTCGCCGCCGGGGACGCTCGACCCACGGAAGACGTTGCGAAAGCCCTCGGCCTGTGCCGCTGCCTGCGCCATCGTCTCGGTCGAGAAGTCGATCGGCTTGCGCCAGTGGCCGCCGAGGAAGAAGAGGAGCGCCGTCTCGCGACCGTACTCGTCGAGCACCTCGCGGATCGTGGCGATGTTGCCGACCGACTTCGACATCTTCTCGCCGGTGAAGCGCAGCATCCCGTTGTGGGCCCAGACGTGCGCGAAGGGATGCCCGAGCGCCCGCGACTGGGCGAGCTCGTTCTCGTGATGCGGGAAGACGAGGTCGAGGCCGCCGCCGTGGATCTCGAACTCCTCGCCGAGCGTCCGCTCTGCCATCGCCGAGCATTCGATGTGCCAGCCGGGGCGTCCCTGCCCCCACGGGGACGGCCAGCTCGTATCTTCGCCCTCCTTGCTCGCCTTCCAGAGAGCGAAGTCGCGCGGATCCTCCTTGAGCGCGTTCGGCTCCTGCTCCTCCACCTGGTCGGGTCGCTGCCCGGAGAGCCGGCCGTACTCGGGGAAGCGCGCCACCCGGAAGTAGACGTCCCCCTCGATCGGATAGGCGAAGCCGCCATCGACGAGCTTCCCGATGAAGTCGACGATCTCGGGGACGAGCTCCGTGACCCTCGGCATCAGGTCCGGCATCCCGAGCCCGAAGCCCGCGGTGTCCTCGAGGTACCAGACGGTCGCCTGCTCCGCGAGCTCGGCGCTGTGGCCCGGCGCCGCCTCGTAGATCTTGTCGTTCACGTCGGTGATGTTGTGCACGAGCGTCACCTCGTAGCCCGTGACCGTCAGCCAGGCGCGCATCCACATCCCGACCACGAACGGGCGCGCGTTCCCGATGTGCGCGCGCGCGTAGACGGTCGGGCCGCAGAAGTACATCCGGACCGGCCCGGGCGGCGGCGGCAGCTCGACGAGCGACCGGGAGTAGGTGTCATAGAGCCGTATCGACCGAGCTTCCATGGCACGAGTCTAGGGACACCGTCGTTAGGATGGCCGCCGTGCGTGAGGCGCTGCTCGGCTGGTATGCGGCCAACGGAAGGGCGTTGCCCTGGCGGGAGACGAGCGATCCGTACGCAATCCTCGTCTCGGAGGTCATGCTCCAGCAGACGCAGGTCGAGCGGGTCGTCCCGCGATGGCGCCGGTGGCTCGAGCGCTGGCCGACGGTTGCCTCGCTCGCGGCGGCGACGCCGGCCGACGTGATCGTCGAATGGCAGGGTCTCGGTTACAACCGGCGCGCGATCAATCTCTACCGGGCCGCCGTGGTGGTGGCTGCGAGCGGGTGGCCGGACGACCTGACCGAGCTCCCCGGCGTCGGGCCCTACACCGCCGCCGCGGTCGGCAACTTCGCCTTCGGCCGCGACGTGCTCCCGATCGACACCAACGTCCGCCGGGTGCAGGAGCGCACCGGCGAGGTGTTCGACGGCTCTTGTGCACAGGCGCTCTTCGATCTCGGCGCGACGATCTGCCTCGCGCGCGTCCCCCGCTGCGGTACCTGCCCGGTCGCTGCAGCGTGTCCCTCACGAGGGAGCCGCTACGAGCCGCTCCGGAAGCAGTCGCGCTTCGAGGGGTCGTTCCGGCAGCGGCGCGCCGAGGCGTTGCGCTCGATCGCAGCCGGCGCCGGCACGGCCGACCACAGGGCCGTCGAGTCGCTGGAGCGCGACGGGCTCGTGACCGTCGCCGGCGACGGACTCCCGACGCTCCCCGACTGTTAAGCGTCCGCGTAGGCGCGCGGCCCGGCGAATCCGCACGTCCGGCGGGTGCGTACCTCACGAGCAAACCCACGACCTCGGAGGGCAGGAACCATGTCCGGAATCAAGCTCGCCGTCACCGCCGGCGTCGCAGCGCTCGCGATCGTCGCGGCCGCCGGCGCCGCCGTCCCGTCCATGCTCAGCCTCGGGCCCGCCGTCCAGGCGAAGTCCCCGACCTACCTCGGCTACTACGACGGGCACAAGGACGCCTATCTCGTGACCGACGTCTCGAGCAAGGCCCAGTCCAGGGCGATGCACATCAACTACTCGCCGGAGATCGGGAAGGTCAAGGGCGCGCCCGCCCAGTACTTCATTGCGGGGAAGGCCGCACCCGGCCAGATCGCCGTGTTCGGCTCGGAGCCCGGCGAGACCGACTACAACCCGCTCTGGGAGGAGCTGATCGTCACCTGGAAGCCCGGAATGACGCCGGTGCTGCTCAAGCAGGACGACCAGATCGACACCCTCGCCAAGCAGGGCAAGCTCACCGTGAAGGACGTGCACATCGTGATCAATGCGCCGATCACGAAGGTCGGGACATAACGGTCGAGGGCGTGTCCCCGCTCGAGACTCAGCGGCGCTCGAGGAGTGCGACCGCCTGCGCCGCGAGGCCCTCGCCTCGGCCTGCGAAGCCCAGCCCGTCGGTCGTCGTCGCCCGGACGTTCACCTCGCCCTCGCCGATCGCCCCGGCGAGTCGTCGCCGCATCTCCTCGCGGTGCGGCGCGATCCTGGGCTCCTGGCCGACGAGCACGCAGTCGGCGTTCACGAGCCGCCACCCGGCGTCGCGCACCTGCGCGTACGCGTCGCGAAGGAGGGCGAGCGACGAGATCCCCTTGAAGCGCTCCTCGCCCGACGGAAAGAGCCCGCCGATATCGCCGAGCCCTGCGGCTCCGAGAAGCGCGTCGATGAGCGCGTGCGCGACCACGTCGCCGTCGGAGTGCCCGGCCAGCCCTCGCGGGTGGTCGAGCTCGACCCCGCCGAGGACGAGCGCGACGCCGTCCTCGAGGGCGTGAGCGTCGTACCCGGTCCCGATGCGGATGTCGGCCACGGCGGCAGGCTACTCGGGCGCTCGGGCGAGCCATGCCTCGACCCGCCGCAGGTCGTCGGGCGTCGTCACCTTGAGGAGCCTCTCGTCGCCCGGTATCACCTTGACGCGGCCGCCTGCGGCCTCGACGAGCGAGGCGCAATCCGAGCCCTCACCGGCGGCCGCCGCCCGCAGCGCCGACGCGACGAACACCTGCGGCGTCTGCACCGCGACGAGCTCGCCGCGGTCGGGAGTCTCGACGACGACGCCGGCCCGAACCCTCTTCACCGTGTCGGTGAGGGGGATCCCAGGCACCGCGCCGTCGAAGCCCTCGGCAAGCGCCTCGAGCAGCCGCGGAACGAGCTCCGGCGGCAGCATCGGCCGCGCCGCATCGTGGACCAGCACCACGTCGGCCTCCGGAGGCACCTCGGCGAGCCCGAGCCGTACGGAGGCCGACCGGCTCGCGCCGCCGGTCACGCACGCGGCGACCTTCGAGGCCCCGATCTGCTCTGCCACCAGGATCGCGGGCTCCTCCCAGTCCGCGGGAGCAACGACGACCACCCCGTCGATCCACTCGCTCTCGTCGAGCCGTCTCAGAGGCTCGGCCAGCAAGGGGAGAGCGCCGAGACGCGCGAACGCCTTCGGCCGCTCCTCCCCGAGCCGCTCTCCCCGCCCCGCGGCGACGAGGACGGCCCAAACGCTCACGTCGACTACGCCGCGGCGGGCGCCTTCGGAGTCGGCTTGGCTGCCGGCCGCTTGGCGGCCGTTGCCGCCGCCGGCTTCGGCGACGTGCTCTCGGTGAGCACACCCTCGAGCCAGGTGACTGCGTCGTCCTCCGACAGGTTCTTCGCGTACATCAGCTCGGACGCGAGGATCTTCTTCGCCTTCACGTACATCTGCTTCTCGCCGGTCGAGAGCCCCTTCTCACCGTCGCGAAGCGATAGGTTCCGGACGACCTCGGCGAGCTCGAAGATATCGCCGGTCTTCATCTTGTCGCGGTTGTGCTTGAAGCGCCGGTTCCAGTTCTTCGGCATCTCCGTGCCGCCACTCGTGAGGTACTTGACGACCTTCTTCACGGCTTCCTCGTCGATCACCTTCCGCAAGCCGACCCGCTCGGCGTTGTCCAGCGGCACGTTGACCGTCATGTCGCTGTGGAGGATCTTGATCGTGAGGTACTCCCGTGTCTCACCCAACACCATCTGCTGTTCACGCTTCACGATGGTGCCCGCCCCGTGGTGCGGGTACACCACCTTGTCGCCGACCTTGTACAAGCTGACTCCCTCTCCCGTGTCGTGAAAGCGCCGGCGGTCACGAGGACAACCGGCGAAGAGGGTCAAGTCTAGCAAAAACCCGCTTGAAAGCAGCATTTTTGCAGGGGTTTTCGAAAACCCCTGCATACGGATCGAAAAGAAGGTACCAGTAGAAAACCCCGTCAGTCCTCGGTGTTCGCGAGGGCCGCGCCGAGCGCTTCCCGCAGCGACCCGACCTCGAGACTCCCCCCGCCGGTGCCGGCCGGGGCGAGCACCTTCGAGAGCCCCAGCTTGCGAGACTCCTCGAGGCGTCGCGGCGCCTGCGTCGCCGGGCGCAGCCGGCCCGTGAGCCCGAGCTCGCCGAACGCGGCGATCCCTTCCTCGACCGGCGCGCCGCGGGCCGCCGACGCGATCGCGAGCGCGATCCCGAGATCGGCCCCGGGCTCGTCGATCCGCACCCCGCCCGCGACGTTCACGAACACGTCGGAGCTCCGGAGCGGCACGCCCGCGTGCCTTGCCAGCACCGCCACGATCATCGCCAGGCGCTTCGGGTCCACTCCCGTTCCCACCCGCCGCGGCATCGCGAGATCGGTGGGCGCGACGAGCGACTGGATCTCGATCAGGAGGGGCCTCGTGCCCTCGAGGACGCAGGTGACCGCGGACCCGACCTCGCCCGGCTCGCTCCGGCCGAAGAGCTCGGAAGGATCGGGTACGCCGACGAGTCCTGTTGCGGTCATCTCGAACACGGCGAGCTCGTTGGTCGAGCCGAAGCGGTTCTTCGTCGCTCGGAGCACGCGGTGGGCGTGATAGCGGTCGCCCTCGAACTGCAGCACGCAGTCGACGAGGTGCTCGAGCACGCGCGGCCCGGCGACCGAGCCGTCCTTCGTCACGTGGCCGACCAGGAACACGGCGACGCCCGCCTCCTTGGCGACGCGGAGGATGCGCGCCGCCGCCTCGCGCACCTGCGAGACCGAGCCGGGCGCGGACCCGATCTCGGACGAGTAGAGGGTCTGCACCGAGTCGATCACGCACACTGCCGGACGTTCGCGCTCGAGCGCCGCGCAGACCGCCTCGAGCTCGGTCTCGGCGAGGATCTCGACCGAGTCGCAGCCGCCCAGCCGGGCCGCGCGAAGCTTGACCTGTACGACCGACTCCTCGCCGGTGACGAGCAACGCCCGCCCCCCTGCCGACATCGACCCGAGCGCCGAGAGGAGCAGCGTCGACTTTCCCACCCCGGGCTCGCCACCGACGAGCACGAGCGAGGCCGGCACCAGGCCGCCACCGAGGACGCGGTCGAGCTCGGCGACGCCCGTCGGGATCCGGTCGGCCTCCTCGCCCTTGACGTCGACGAGCCGAAGCAGCGGACGGACGGCCGACGCCCCGCGCAAGGGCGGCGCCTCGACCGCCATCGTCCCGAACGCTCCGCAGCCGGGACAGCGTCCGAGCCACCTCCCGGACATCGTCCCGCACTCGGTGCACGCGTGTTGGAGAGCCGCCGCCTTTGCCATCAGGCGAACAAGTGTACGTATCGGGGTGGACGGAGGTCCGGCACCGGTCTGACCCGCCGGGGCGCTAGCCTCGGAACGTGAGCCGCATCAAGCTCCGGAGCCGCAGGGACGTGCTCGGGCGCGTCCGCGCGCTGTCCGACCCGCTTCGCGTGGCCCTCTCCAGGCTTCCCGAGGGGAAGGACGATCCCGCCGTGGTCGAGATCGTCTGGCAAGGAGAGGGTCTCGGGACGCTCCTCTGGTCGCTCGGGCTGGTCGAGCTCGAGCCGTACGACCGCCCGTTCGACCCCGAGTGGCTGCTCGCGACCCCGACGGCCCCGGGGAACCTACGTGCGAAGCCCGAGATCGAGCACGCCCTCGAGACGGCACGGCTCTGGCACTGGCGGGCGCGTACCGAGGCTCTTCTGGCCGCCGACGCCCTCGAGCTGCCGACGAGCTGGGAGTCGTTCGAGCAGCTCGTCGCAGTAGCCGCGATGCGAGGCTACGAGAAGGGGCTCCTGCCCTCCCCGCTCCGCGGCGACTTCCCCGCCTTCGGCACGGGCTACCGCGAGCTCTCCGACGCGCAGCGCCTCGAGATCGTGTCGATCGCCTACGAGCGTCACCGGGCGCTCGAATGGCTCGTCGGCGCCGGCCGCGGCTGGGCGGAGACGACCACCGACACGTAAAGGTTCTCGGGCTGGCCGGCGGCTCGGCACCTCCGAGGGCCATGATGAAACCGATGAAGTCCCTTGCCGTGGCGGCGCTCGCAGCCTTCACTCTTCCGGTCGCGGCGGCTTCAGCCGCGAAGGCCGTGCCGATCCTCTACGTGCGGGGACTCGCCTGCCCGGCACACCAGTCGTGCACCGGCAAGTCGGCCTACTTCGACCGGATCCGCAAGATCGCGAGGGTGGGATTCCCCTCCACCTCGGTCTCGAGCGGCGCCTTCAGCGACTCGCACCCGGCGTGGTCGCCCGACCACTCGCGGATTGCCTTCATCCGCGTCTCGCGGAACGGGCTCTCGTACACGCTGTGGACGATGCTCGCGAACGGCGGCGGCCAGAAGCAGTTGACGCGTGGGACCGCGGTGGCCGAGGAGCCCGCCTGGTCGCCCGACGGGAGGACGATCGTCTTCCGCTCGAGCGTGAACGGCGGCCGAACCTTCGACCTGTTCACGGTCCCGGCAGCGGGCGGGCCGGCGAGGAACATCACGCGGAACCCTCCGGGTGTCGGCGCACTCAACCCCGACTGGGCGCCGAGCGGCAAGCTGATCGTGTTCCAGCGCATGAAGAGCAACTCGGGCGCCGGCACCGGGCTCTACGCGATTCGGCCCGACGGCACAAACCTCCGCCGCCTGACCGTCGGGGGCATGGATCCCGCGTGGTCGCCGAGCGGCAAGAAGCTCGCCGCCGTGTTTCCGGACCCGGCCTCCGGCGGGCAGTTCCAGATCTACTCGCTGAACCCGAACGGGACCGGCCGCAAGCGCATCACGAGCGGCCCGGAGAGCACCTCGCCCGCCTGGTCGCCGAACGGCAGCCAGATCGCCTTCGTCCGCGGGAGCCAGATCGCGGTCGTCGGCTCGTCCGGCGGACGCGTGAAGCAGATCACGCGCCCCCTCCGCGGTCTCGCGTTCGTCGACTCGCCCGCCTGGTGAGCTTGCGGTCCGCGCCCGGACGCGCTTGAATCCGGCCCACGGACGTCGCAAAGCGCGCCGAAAGGCGACGAGAGCAACGAGGCGATGACGCCTCGGAGACGCCGGGGGGACCGGAAAGGACGAGCGACCATCCAGTGGTCGCGCTCCAGCGGCTAGCGGGAAACCGGGCGACCGGGCAGCTGCTTGCCCGGCTACGCGCTGCGCCGCTCCCCGAGCATGCCGGCCTCGACGTCGCGCCGCTCCTCGCCGCCCAGGTGCCGGAGCTCCTGCCTCTCATCGACACCGGGGAGATCGCGGCGATGCAGACCCGCTACGACGCCCAGGCCAGCAACAAGGTGCGCGACAAGCGCATCGACGAGGGGATGCGCGAGTACCACAAGACCAACGACGACTTCGGCGACGACGACCAGCGCGCGCAGGTCGCCGCGATCGAGCGCCGCGCCGGCCCTTACAAGGCCGAGGAGGGACCGCTCTCGTTCTCGGTCCCCACCGAGAAGGTGCTGTCCGAGGACATCCTCGCGGAGCCCCCCAAGAACAAGGCGATCGAGAACGCGTTCCGTAAGTGGGTTCACGACGGGCTGATGAAGGACCCTGTCGTCGTCGTGAAGATCGACCTCGTCGCGCGCGGCGGCGCCGCGGTGGAAATGGACCGCAGGGCTCACCCCGACGCCGAGCCCGCGTACTGGGAGAACAAGGCGGCCCTCATCTCCGGAGGCCGCTCGCTGCCCCACACGCGCGGCAAGGTGCACCTGAAGGAACTCGTCGAGCAGACGTTTCCCAAGGAGTACGACGAGCAGGTCACGCACAACCCGGCGGTCGTGAAGCTCCGGACAGAAGTGATCGAGGCCGAGGGCCAGCTCGAGCTGATGTACCTCGAGCACAAGGAGCGGATCGAGAAGAACAAGGACCACCCCGTCGTCAGGCGGATCGCGGAGTTCCTCGGGGGCGGGAACGAGATCGAGGCGATGCTCGAGCTGATGAAGGAGGTCGACGAGCACCCGGAGCGCGGCAACTGGGAGGAGCGACAGGAGGAGCTGTCGAGCGACTGCCCGGACATCGAGATCTGGGACACGCCGCGGGCGGAGGCGAAGCAGGCGTACGAGCTCCTCGGCGAGGACTTCGAGCTCGGGGCCATTGCCGTCATGCGCGCGGAGGCGGCGCTCGACAAGGCCGCGAGGCGGTTTCAGAAGTACGAGGCGCGCGTGATGAAGGGGGCCGGGATCGCGGTGAAATGGCTCGGCCGCGCGAAGTTCGCCGGGAAGATAGCCGCGAGCGCCCTCCCCGGCTCCGCCGTCGTCAACGCCGCCGTCTACTCCCTCGTCCAGGAGGGCGGCCAGCAGGTGGCCGAGGTGGCCGAGGGCGAGCGGAAGGACGTCGACTTCGGCGGCCTCGCGAAGCAGGCCGGCATGGAGGGGGCGATGGCGCTCTTCGCCGGCCTCACTCAGGGTGCGTTCGCCGAGACGCTCGCGCTGCGGATGGAGACGAAGTTCGGCGCGGAGATCATGGAGCGATACGGGGTGAAGGCGATGGACCTCGCCTCCAACAAGTTCATCGTCACGGTGCAGTCCGCCGCCCTCTCGGCGCCGTACAACCTGGCGGCAAGCAAGGTGCTCGAGAAGATCGTCTACGGCAAGACGCAGCTGCCGAAGAGCGTCGACGAGCTGGCGGACATGGTGCTCGACGAGGTCACGACCTCCATCGGCGTCGCGGGCGTCATGCACGGGGTGCACGGCGCCTTCGAGGAGCCCGGAGGGCGAACCGCCAGCAAGGAGCACGAGGAGGTCAGGCCGGGACACGGGGAGCACGTCGAGCGCGTAGAGGAGCCGCACGTGACCCCGGGCGCCGAGGGCGCGACGCCCGGCGCCGCTCCTCGCGCCCCGTCGAAGACCAAGCCGACCGTCGTCGAACTGGCAGAGCACGCGCGCGCCGACCCGAAGGCAGCGGACGCAGTGATCGACCACTTCGGCTCGTGGGAGCAGACGATGGAGCACGCCGTCGACGCGTCGGGCGACATGGCTCCCGTCTCCTCGGGGCAGCGCCGCGCCCTCGTCCAGGACCTCCTGGCGCGTCGTCAGGGCATCGTCGACAACGTGGGGGCCAAGTTCGGCGGGAAGACCGATCCGACTGCCGCCGGCGGGCCCGGCGCGGGCGTCGAGATCACGATGGACGGGAACGACGCGGGGCTGAAGGTCGCCCAGGCGAACGTCTTTCTCGACGCGGCGCACCCGGGCTGGCAGTCGCGGTACAAGATCGGTGTCGGCGTCGGCGAGGCTCGCGCGAAGTCGATCTCCGAGGCGATGGCTTCCCTTCCGAAGGAGATGCAGGGGGAGCTCACACGGCACCAGCAGGGGGTCGAGGAAGCCATTCGCGCTGGGCGCGCCGCCCGCAGGGCGTCGCCGGCGGAGCGCACCGCGATCGTCCAGAACGTGCGGGAGAACATGCGCGACCTCACCAACGCGCTCGCCGACTTCACCGACGCGGATGCCGCCCAGTTGCGCGTCGAGTGGATGACCGAGGCCGACCGCGCCTTCCAGCGGCTCGACGCGAAGGCAGCGCCGGCCGACAGGCTGGCTCTGATCAAGAAGGCAATGAACCAGCAGATGCTCGCCGACGCGGCCGAGGCGATGCCCCCGAAAGCCGCCGAGGCCGGGGCTCCCGGAGCGAACGCCGCCGACGGGCCGGCCCCCGCGGGCGCCCACGAGGACGTCGCGGACAAGGCGGTCAGCCTCCTGCCGAAGGAGACCGTGATGAGCCCCGGGCGCGCCACGAGCCTCACCGACGCGCGGACGATGTACAAGAACACCTTCGCCGAGGACCCCGGACGGGAGGCTGCCCTGTACCGAAACACGGTCACCGGCGAGTACATCATCGTCCAGGGAGAGCGCTCGGTGGCACAGGTGGCGCCGGGAGAGGCGCCGCGCCGCGGAGGCCAGGACCAGCGCTGGAAGGAGATCCTCGACAAGGGCTCCGACGTCGGGCGTTGGGAGCTGCAGGCACACTCGCATCCCACCGAGGCGAGCGGAGCCGTGCACCCTGCCAACCGCTACCCGAGCGGAGCCAAGGGCGATATGGGCGCCATGGTCGCCGAGGCACGCGCCGCCGGCCACGCTCGCTCGTCCAGGATCGACTACCGCCTCGAGAGCGGCCCGTCGCACACCGACTTCGGCTTCGACCCCGCCAATGACAGGCCGTACTGGATCGACGTCGAAGGCCTGCCAGGCATGCCGAGGCGCTTCGCGACGATGGAGTCGTACCACGAGTTCCTCGAGACCCAGGTCGGCGTCGACCCGGGCGAGATCCCGCCCTCCATGTCGGGGAAGACCCCGGCGAAGGAGATCACCGAGCAGCCGCCGGGGTCCCTGGGCCAGGAGATCCTCGAGCTCTTCGCCGAGAAACAGGAGCAATGGGGCCAGAAGCAGCTCGAAGGCGACGAGGGCGAAGGCGCGCCCATGAGCTGGCCGGAGGATCCGATGGCCTACACGGAGTTCCAGTCCGCCGTTCGGTCGTCGAGGGCCGTGTTCGCGGAGCTACCCGGCGAGCGAGGGGGGAAGACGGTTGCCCTCGCCGAGGGCGGAGAGCCGACCGAGAGCGGCCGCGTGGACACCCCGGGGTACGCAGGCAAGGCGGAGACGGTCGGCCAGGCCCGAGCCGAATCCCTGGAAGCCGGGCACACCGGCGCGCAGCACTTCTTCGACGAGAGGGGCCTGCCGGGCAGCTACGGGGACACGCACGCCGAACGGCAGGCGGCGCAGCGTTACCCCAACCGGCCGATCGGCGTCTCCAAGCCGATGTGCGCGGACTGCGTGCGGGACTTCACCAGGCTCGCGCAGAGCCGCCAGGTCCCTCAGGTCGTCACCGACCCCCTCGGCACTCATCTGTTCATGCCGGACGGGCGGCACATCTTCGTCCGCGAGTTCCGCCCGACCACGCAGAGCATGCGGTCGCGCAATCGCCCGCCCCGCCGCTGACGGCTACTCGGAACGCTCGTCCGAATCCGCGTCGGCCTCTTCCTTCGACGCCGTCGCCCCGACCTTCGCGGGCTCCGGAACGTCGACTGGCGGGATCACCTCGATATCGACCTCTTCCTCGTTCTGGCGCTTGACCACGACGGTCGAGCCCGGCTCGAGGTTGCGGCCCAGGACGAAGTCGGCGAGCGGGTCCTCGATCAGGCGTTGAATCGCGCGGCGCAGTGGCCGGGCTCCCATCGCCGGGTCGTAGCCCTTCTCGACCAGCATCTCCTTGGCCTCGGGCGACAGCTCGATCGTGACCTCGTGCTCGGCCATCTGCACGCGCAGGCGGTTGAGCATCAGGTCGACGATCTGGAGGATCTCCTCCTTCGAGAGCTTCGGGAAGACGATGATCTCGTCGATCCTGTTGAGGAGCTCGGGCCGGAACGCCTTCTTCAGGTCGCCCATGACGCGGCTCTTCATGTCCTCGTAGGAGAGGCCCTGCTCGTCGGAGAGGTTGAAGCCGAGCGCCTGGTTCTTCGAGATCGAGGTCGACCCGATGTTCGAGGTCATGATCACGATCACGTTCCGGAAGTCGACCTTGCGGCCCTGCGAGTCGGTCAGCTTCCCGTCCTCCAGGATCTGGAGCAGGATGTTGAAGACGTCGGGGTGGGCCTTCTCGATCTCGTCGAACAGGACGACGGAGTACGGCTTGCGGCGCACCGACTCGGTGAGCTGGCCGCCCTCGTCGTAGCCGATGTAGCCCGGAGGCGAGCCGACGAGCCGGGACACGGCGTGCTTCTCCATGTACTCCGACATGTCGATCTGGATCATCGCCTCCTCGTCGCCGAAGAGGAACTCGGCGAGCGTGCGGGCGAGCTCGGTCTTCCCGACGCCCGAGGGCCCGAGGAAGATGAACGAGCCGGTCGGCCGCTTCGGGTCCTTGATCCCGGCGCGCGCGCGGCGGATCGCCTTCGAGACGGCGACGATCGCGGCGTCCTGGCCGATGACGCGCTTGTGGAGCTCCTCCTCCATGCGGATGAGCTTCTGCGACTCGGCCTCGGTGAGCTTGAAGACGGGGATGCCCGTCCACATCGAGACGATGTCGGCGATCTCGTCCTCGCCGATCTCGGGCTGCTCGGAGGGCTCCTGGTTGCGCCATTCCTCCTCGAGCTCCTTCTTCTTCTGCGTGAGCTTGCGCTCCTTGTCGCGCAGCGAGGCGGCCTTCTCGAACTCCTGGCCCTCGATCGCGTCCTCCTTGTCCTGGCGGACACGCGCGATCTCGTCCTCGAGCTCGCGGTAGCGCGGCGGCGCGGTCATCGTCTTGATGCGCATGCGCGACGCCGCCTCGTCGATCAGGTCGATCGCCTTGTCCGGCAGCTGCCGGTCCTGGATGTAGCGGTCGGCGAGCGTCGCCGCCGCGACGAGCGCGTCGTCGGTGATCTTGCAGCGGTGGTGCGCCTCGTAGCGGTCGCGAAGGCCGCGCAGGATCTGAACGGTGTCGTCGGTGGACGGCTCCTCGACGCGGATCTGCTGGAAGCGCCGCTCGAGCGCGGCGTCGCGCTCGAGGTACTTGCGGTACTCGTCGAGCGTGGTCGCGCCGATCGTCTGCAGCTCGCCGCGGGCGAGCGCCGGCTTCAGGATCGAGGCGGCGTCGATCGCGCCCTCCGCGGCACCCGCGCCGACGAGGTTGTGGAGCTCGTCGATGAACAGGATGATGTCGCCGCGCTGGGTGATCTCCTTCATCACCTTCTTGAGGCGCTCCTCGAACTCGCCGCGGTACTTCGACCCTGCGACCAGGGCGGCGAGGTCGAGCGTGTAGATCTGCTTGTTCTTGAGGATGTCCGGGACCTGGTTGGAGCTGATGCGCGCAGCGAGGCCCTCGACGACGGCCGTCTTGCCGACGCCCGGCTCGCCGATGAGCACCGGGTTGTTCTTCGTGCGGCGCGAGAGGATCTGCATCACGCGCTCGATCTCGGTCTGCCTTCCAACCACCGGGTCGAGCTTCCCCTCGGCTGCCAGCTTCGTGAGGTTGCGGCCGAACTGGTCGAGGAGCTTCGAGCTCTTCGACTTCTCGCCCGCGGGCCCGCCCTGCGCCTGTCCGCGCCGGCCGGGGCCGGAGAGCATGCGGATGATCTCGTTGCGGATCTTCTCGGCGTCGGCGTCGAAGTCGAGCAGGATGCGCGCCGCGACGCCCTCGTTCTCGCGAACGAGCCCGAGCAGGATGTGCTCGGTGCCGATGTAGTTGTGACCGAGCGAGAGCGCCTCGCGCAGCGCCAGCTCGAGAACCTTCTTGGCGCGCGGGGTGAACGGGATCTGCCCGCTCGTGACCTCGTCGCCCTGGCCCACGATGCGCGCGACCTGAGCGCGCACCTCTTCGACGGTGATGTCGAGGGATTCGAGCACCCGCGCCGCGAGGCCCTCCTCCTCGCGCAGCAGGCCGAGCAGGATGTGCTCGGTGCCGATGTAGTTGTGCTTCAGCGCCCTGGCTTCGTCCTGTGCGAGGACGACGACCTGGCGAGCCCTCTCTGTGAACCTCTCGAACACCCTTCAACCCTTCTGCCGCCGGTGGCGGCTTCCACCGATTACCTTGGATCCGCGCACGCCTCATGGTACCGGGGCCTGTGACCGTGAGAGCGGGTCGGGCCGAGAGCACTACCCCTTCGGGCAGCGATCGGCCGCAAGGTGCGGCTACTTGGAGCGCAGCGCCGGGAAGAGGACGACGTCCCGGATCGACTCCTTCCCGAGCAGGAGCATGGCGAGGCGGTCGATCCCCATCCCGAGCCCTCCGGTCGGAGGCATGCCGTAGGAGAGCGCCTCGACATACTCCGGATCGCCCGGCTCCGCCTCGACGTTGCCGCCCGCGCCCTCGTCGGCCTGCATCGCGAACCGGGCGGCCTGCTCCTCCGAGTCGTTGATCTCGGTGAACGCGTTCCCGAGCTCCATCCCGCCGGCGTAGTACTCGAACCGTTCGACGATGCCCACCTCCGCGGCCGGGCGGGCGAACGGCGAGAGCTCGACGGGGTAGTCGTGAAGGATCGTCGGCGCGATCAGCCCGGGCTCGACGAAGTGCGAGAGCGCGTGGTCGATCAGCTGGGCCCAGGTCTTGTCGTGCGTCGTGTCCACTCCGCGCTCGCTCAGCCTCGCACGGAGCTCCGCCTCGTCCCGGGTCCAGAGCTCGTGCTCGGCGAGCGCGTCGGTGAGCTTGAGGCGGCGCCAGCGGCTCAGGTCGATCTCGTGGCCCCGGAACGTGACGCTCGTCGTGCCGAGGGTCTCGCCGGCGACCCGGGCGACGAGCCGCTCCATCCGGTCCATCGTGTCCGTGTAGTCGGCGTAGGCCTCGTACCACTCGAGCATCGTGAACTCGGGGTTGTGCTTGTAGGAGACGCCCTCGTTGCGGAAGTCCTTCCCGAGCTCGTAGACGCGCTCGAGGCCGCCCACGATCAGCCGCTTCAGGTAGAGCTCGGTCGCGATCCGCAGGTAGAGATCGGTGTCGAGCTCGTTCGAGTGCGTGACGAACGGCCGGGCGAACGCCCCGCCGTAGCGGGGCTGGAGAACCGGGGTCTCGACCTCGACGAAGCCCTCCTCGTCGAGTGCCCGCCTGATCGCCGTGACCATGCGGGCGCGAAGCACGAAGTCGGCGCGCGTCTCCTCGTTCATCAGCAGATCGAGGTAGCGGCGGCGGTGGCGCTGCTCGACATCGGTGAGCCCGTGGAACGTGTCCGGGAGCGGCGAGCGGATCCTCGCGAGGAGCTCGAGCCGGTCGACCGCGAGGGAGGGCTCGCCTCTCCGGGACTTGGCGGGCCGCCCGGTCACTCCGACGATGTCGCCGAGGTGGACGTCGATCTCGCCGGTCCGGTCGACCGGGCAGAGGAGCTGGATGCGGCCCGAGCGGTCGACGAGGTCGAGGAACGTCAGCTTCCCCATGTCGCGGCGCGCGAGGACGCGGCCGGCGAGCCGGCGCTCGACCTCGGCCTCGCCCCCGTTCTCGAGCGGCCCCGCGTCGGCGCGGACGGTGGCGATCTCGTCCCTGTCGGGGAACCGCTTCGGGAGATCGTCCATGGAGCCAGACTAGTGGGTGCACTCAGGCCGTCGGACGCCGCCGCATCATCCAGGCGGGCGGCCCGTCGTCGGGGGTGCGCCCCTCTCGCACGACCTCGAAGCCGTGGAGCTCGTAGAAGGCGAGGTTCTCCTCGTTGTTGGTGAGGAGCGCGCACGCGACGTCGTCGCGGGCGGATGCCTCGAGGCCGGGCTGCATGAGCGCGGTGCCGACGCCGCTGCGGCGCCGGCCCGGCTCGACCCCGATCCCGGCGAGGTACCAGTGCGGCTCGGGCACGGCTGCGGCGCGCATCGCCTCGACGGCGCGGCCGTAGGCGAGGAAGCGCGAGGTCGCCTCGCGGACGCGGATCGGAGTCGCGACGAGGGCGCGCAGCATCCGGGCAACGTGGATCTCGGGGCGGCCCGGCGGCAGCCAGCGGGCGCAGCCGACGATCTCGCCCGGGGTCGTCCACGCCTCGGCTTCGGTCACCTCGAAGTTCATCCGAAAGAGCCACGGCAGCAGCGCCTCGCGACGCCGCCGCGTCCGGCAGCACCCAGGCCCAGGCGGGGTCGTCCTGGAAGGCGCGCGCCAGCATCGCGCTCACCTCGTCCACCTGCTCCGGCTCGAGCCGAACGATCTCCACCGGCCGACACTAACGCCCCGGCGGGAGGCGTACTCAGGCTGCCTTGATTTCCAGGATCTTGAACTTGAGCGCGCCGCGGGGTGCGACGACCTCGACGGTGTCGCCCTTCTTCATGCCCATGATCGCCTTGCCGACCGGAGACTCGTTCGAGAGCTTGTTCTCGGTGGGGTTCGCCTCGGCCGAGCCGACGATGTGGTACTCGACCGTCTTGTTGGCCGCGATGTCGCGGAGGCGGACGGTCGAGCCGACCGACACCGAGTCCTTGGAGATCTCCTTCTTCGTGATCACGCGCGCCGACAGGAGCCGCTCCTCGAGCTGCGCGATGCGGTGCTCGAGCATCGCCTGCTCGTTCTTCGCGTCGTCATACTCGGCGTTCTCGGCGATGTCGCCGAACTCGCGGGCGACCCGGATCCGCTCCGCGACCTCGCGGCGCTTCTCCGTCTGGAGATATTCGATCTCCTGCCTGAGCTTCTCGTAGCCCGCGGCTGTGAGTATGACTTCCTTCAAAGCGACCTCCCTGAGGACCCCTTCGAACCACACCTCGGCAAGGCGCGGCGAAGAGAGGGCGGCCATAGTAGCTAGGTAGCCAGGGCGGCGCAAGCCCCGTCGCTACCATCGGCGGAATGCAGGTCGACCTACACGAGCACTGGTTCCTCGGCGGCGTGGAAATCCCCGGCCGTCTCGTCCTCGCCCCCATGGCCGGCGTGAGCGTCCAGGCGTTCCGCAGGCAGGGGCGGCGGCACGGGGCGGGCCTCGTCTGCTCGGAGATGGTGTCGGTCGCCGGCATCCAGCACCGGAACGAACGAACCCTCGGCTACCTCCGCGTCGCCTCCGACGAGCACCCGCTCGCGATCCAGATCTTCGGCTCCGACCCGGCCACGATGGGCGATGCCGCGCGGATGGTCGAGGCGGTCGGGGCCGACATCGTCGACATCAACTTCGGCTGCCCGGTGCGCAAGGTGACGAAGACCGGCGCCGGTGCCTCGCTCCTGGACGACCCCGACCATGCCGCCCGGATCGTGGAAGCCGTCGCCGGGGCAACCGCGCTTCCCGTGTCCGTGAAGATGCGGCGCGGCACCCAGGACGGCTCGCGTGACTGCCTCGTCGTGGGGCCGCGGCTCGTCGAAGCCGGCGCCTCCTCGCTCACGCTCCACCCGCGCTCGGCGAAGCAGATGTACACCGGCACGGCCGACCACTCGCTCACCGCGGAGCTGGTCGAGCTCGTCGACGTTCCCGTGATCGCCTCGGGCGACGTCGCCTCGCGCGCCCGCGCCCAGGCCGTGCTCGCCACGACCGGCGCCTCGGCGGTAATGGTCGGGCGGGCCGCGCAGGGGAACCCGTGGGCCCTGGCTCAGATCATGGGCGACGACGAGGAGCCGAGCCGCGAGGAGGTCGTCGCCGAGCTCCTCCTCTTCATCCGCGAGACCGTCCGGGAGCTCGGGGAGCAGCGTGCGACGGGATTCCTGAAGAAGTTCTACGCCTGGTACCTCGGCCGGGGTCGCTTCCCGAAGCCGTTCAAGCAGGAGCTCGTGATGCTCCCGACGATCGCGGAGGTGGAGACGCGTCTGATCGCGGCCGCCCCGGGGGCGATCGAGGTCCTCGAGCGCATCGAGGCGGGGATCCCTCCGGTCGACGAGGTGCTGCTCGACTCGCTGCCGATCTCCGCCTTCGGCGGCGGCTGACCGCCCTTCGAGCGCTTGGATCGAGAGGACGGGGGATTCGGGCATCTCCGCCGCGGATGTTGTCTAGACAGATAACGCTCCACGTGGCGCGAGCGAGGGTCGTCGTCGCAAGGGACGCTGACGCTCCTCGGCCCCTCGCCTTCGCTCAGCTGCGGTTCCGCTCCCAGACGATCCGAAGGCCGTGCAGCGTCAACTCCGGGTCGACCGATCCGATCGTCCGCGTGTGCGGCGCGATCAGGCCCGCGAGCCCACCGGTCGCGACGACGAGCGCCTCCGGTGCGCCGAGCTCCTCGCGGATGCGGTCGACGATGCCGTCGACCTGTCCCGCGAAGCCGTATACGAGGCCCGACTGCAGCCCCTGTGTCGTCGTCTTGCCGATCACCTGCGGCGGCGCCTCGAACGGCACCTTGAGCAGACGCGCGGCACGCTCGAAGAGCGCGTCCATGGAGATCTCGACCCCCGGCGCGAGCACGCCGCCCAGGTACTCACCCGCCGCCGAGACGATGTCGAAGTTCGTCGAGGTCCCGAAGTCGACGACGATCACGGGCGCACCATGCCGCTCGCGGGCGGCGACCGCATTCGCGATCCGGTCGGGCCCCACCTCGCGCGGGTCGTCGTAGCGGATCGGGATCCCGGTCGAGACTCCCGGGCCCAGCACGAGCAGCTCGCAGCCGGCCCACCGCTCGGCGAAGGCCTCGTACTCGCGCACGAGCACGGGCACGGTCGACGACAGCGCGATCCCATCGAGCGACTCGAGGTCGACGAAGGCCCGGAGGAGCACCGCGAGCTCGTCGGCGGTGTGCCGCGGCTCGGTTGCCACCCGGAACTGCTCGGAGAGCCGGTCGCCCTCGAAGAGGCCGAACACGGTCTGCGTGTTGCCGACGTCTACCGCGAGCAGCATCGATTGGCCGCTCGGGGTGTCACGTATCTCGGGCTGACCGCGCGCCGGGGCTACTGGGCGTCGTCGTCCTGGGGACGCCGTTCGCTGAGGCGCTTCTCGAGCTCCTCCGCGGTGAACGGAGGCTCCTCCCCCTCGCCGCGCAACTCCTCGACGGTGACGTCGCCCGACGTCCACAGCTCGACCCGCGGGATCATCCGCGTGGGCCGGCTCTTGTCCCACACCCACACGTCCTCCAGCTTCAGCTCGAAGAACGGGTACGCCGGTTGAGGGACGTATTGCATGTCGAGCTTGTTGCAGAGATACGTGCCGTCCTGGGTGAGCACGCAGTACCGGAAGAGCGAGTAGACCGCGCTGTACTCCCGCTTGAGCCGAAGCTCGAGCTCTGCTTCGTAGTCGTCGAGCTCGTCGAGATGACTCATGGTGCGGATTGTAGCTTGGTCAACAGATCCGCCACTCTCCCCCGTCCGGGAACGACGAGATCGGGCGCGAGCTCGGCCAGCGGAACGAGGACGAACGACCGCTGGTGAAGCCGGGGATGAGGCAGCTGGAGCGCGGCGACGTCCGACGTCTCGGCGCCGTACAGGAGCAGGTCGAGGTCGATCACGCGCGGCCCCCAGCGCTTCCCGTCGCGCACCCGGCCGAGCTCGCGCTCGACCTCGAGCAGCCCGTCGAGGAGCGCCCGCGGCCCGAGCTCGGACTCCACCTCGGCGACCGCGTTCAGGAAGTCCGGCTGCTCGACGTCGCCCCAGGGCTCGGTCTCGAGGATCGTCGAGAGCCGCCGCGTCCCGATCAGGTCGGCTGCCCGCCGGATCGACGCCTCGCGGTCGCCGAGGTTCGCTCCCAGGCCGACATAGGCGACCGTCACCGCTCGACCGTCACCGCGGCGAACTCGACATCCATCCCTCCCGGGCGCACGTCGGGCTTGCGCACCCGCACCTTCAGCCGCTCGGGCCGGAACCGCTCCACGAGCACGTCCGCGATCGCGGTCGCAAGCGCCTCGAGCAGGTCGTACGGCCTCTCCGCGGCCTCGCGCACCACCCTCGCCACCTGCGAGTAGTCGACCGCGTGCTCGAGGATGTCGTCGGCGCCCCGATCGCCGACCTCGAGCTCGACGTCGTAGAGGAACCTTTGGCCGCGCTCGCGTTCCTCCGGATGGACGCCGTGATAGCCGTACAGCTCGAGCCCGCGGAGCTCGACCTTCACGCGTACACGGCCTTCGCCACGGCGAGCGCCTCGACGTGCTCCCGGACGTCGTGCACGCGAAGGATCGTCGCCCCTCGCTCGTAGGCCGCGACCGCCGCCCCGACCGACGCGTGGGCCGTCCCCACCGTCCCCGACGCGTCGTCGAGGATCCGCGCGAGCGAGCTCTTCCGCGAGAAGCCGACCAGCACCGGCCGTCCGATCGCGGCGAGCTCCGGCAGCCGCCGGACGAGCTCGAGGTTGTGCTCCACCGTCTTCCCGAACCCGATCCCCGGGTCGAGGCAGACGAGGTCCTCGCGAACCCCTTCCGAGACGGCGAAGCGGAGGCGCTCCTCGAGGAACGCCTTCACCTCGGAGACGACGTCGTCGTAGTGGGGACTCTCCTGCATCGTGCGCGGCTCGCCCTGCATGTGCATGAGGCAGACGTACGCCCCTGCCTCCGCCGCGACCGCCGGCGAGCCCCGGGTCGGCCCGGAGCGCCGTCACGTCGTTCACCATCTCGGCCCCCAGCCCGAGCGCGCGGCGTGCGACCTCCGCCTTGGCCGTGTCGACCGACACCGGCCTGCCGGCCAGCCCCTCGAGCACCGGCACGACACGGCGGAGCTCCTCGTCGAGGGGCACTCCGTCCGAGCCCGGCCGGGTGGACTCTCCGCCGACGTCGACGAGCGCCGCCCCCGCGTCGAGCATCCCGAGCGCCGCGGTCACGGCCGCGGCCGGATGGAGATGGACGCCGCCGTCGGAGAACGAGTCGGGCGTCACGTTCACCACGCCCATCACGGACGGGCGCGAGAACCGCTCGGCGAGAGGAGGTCTAGGCGCCTTCAGGCTCGGCAGGCTTCATGGCCGAGCCCGGGAGCGGGAAGGGCCGCGGCTGGCGCGGGGCCCGCGCCTTCGGCTTGGCCTCCGGCTCCGGCTCGGGCTGCGGCGCGGGCTCGAACACCTCGTCCTCGGGATCGCCGGCGAGCAGTCGCGCGAACTGATCCTTGTCGATCGTCTCGCGCTCGATCAGGATCTGCGAGATCTTGTGGAGGTCCTCGATGTGCTCGCGCAGGACCTTGAGCGCGAGCTCGTAGCCCTCCTCGATGATCCGGCGCACCTCGTCGTCGATCTCCCGCGCGACCTCTTCCGAGTAGTCGGGCTCGTGTCCCATCTCGCGGCCGAGGAACGGCATGTCGCCGTTGCGGCCGAGGACGCGCGGGCCGAGCTTGTCGCTCATCCCGTAGCGCATGACCATCCGCTTCGCGATGTCTGTGACCTTCTCGAGGTCGTTCGACGCGCCCGTCGTGACCTCGTGGAAGACGAGGTCCTCCGCCGCGCGGCCGCCGAGCGTCATCGCGATCGTCTCGATCAGGGCGGTCTTGCCCATGATGTAGCGATCCTCGGTCGGGAGCGAGATCGTCAGGCCGAGCGCCTGGCCGCGCGAGACGATCGTGATCTTGTGCACCGGGTCGGTGTTGTCGAGGAAGTGGCCGACGAGCGCGTGGCCCATCTCGTGGTAGGCGGTGATCCGCTGCTCCTTCTCCGACAGGAGGCGCGCCTTCTTCTCCGGGCCGGCGATCACCCGCATGATCCCCTCCTCGAGGTCCTCCTGGCCGATCATCTTCTTGCCGTGGCGCGCCGCGAGGAGCGCAGCCTCGTTCACGAGGTTCGCCAGGTCGGCACCGGTGAACCCGGGCGTCCCGCCTGCGAGCACGTCGAGGTCGATCTCGGGCGCGAGCGGCTTGCCTTTGGAGTGCACCTCGAGGATCTTGCGGCGGCCGTTGCGGTCGGGCCGGTCGACGACGATCTGCCGGTCGAAGCGGCCCGGGCGGAGCAGAGCCGGGTCGAGGATGTCGGGCCGGTTCGTGGCCGCGATCAGGATGATGTTGTCCTTCATCTCGAAGCCGTCCATCTCGACGAGCAGCTGGTTCAGCGTCTGCTCACGCTCGTCGTGGCCGCCGCCGAGGCCGGCGCCGCGATGACGGCCGACAGCGTCGATCTCGTCCATGAAGACGATGCACGGCGACGCCTGCTTCGCCTGCTCGAACAGGTCGCGGACGCGGGAGGCGCCGACGCCGACGAACATCTCGACGAAGTCCGAGCCCGAGATCGAGAAGAACGGCACGCCCGCCTCGCCTGCGACCGCGCGCGCGAGCAGCGTCTTGCCGGTGCCGGGCGGCCCGTAGAGGAGCACGCCCTTCGGGATCCGCGCGCCGAGCGCCTGGAACTTCTTGGGGCTCTCGAGGAACTCCTTGATCTCCTGCAGCTCCTCGACCGCCTCGTCCACGCCGGCCACGTCCTTGAAGCCGATCTTGGGCGAGTCCGGCGCCATCCGCTTCGCCCGGGACTTGCCGAAGCTCATCACCTTCGAGCCGCCGCCCTGCATCTGGTTCATCAGGAAGATCCAGAACCCGATCAGGAGCAGGATCGGCAGGAACGAGGCGATCACGGACGTCCACGAGAACCCGCCGACGCCCTTCGAGTCGAAGTTGATCTTCTTCAGGCTGAGCAGGTTCTGGAACTGCGTCGCCGACTGATCCGTCGGGTAGTGGACCGTCACGGTCGTCTTCCCGTCCGCCTCGGTCGCGGTGAGGGCGCGCTTGCCCGGGTTGAACACCACGAGCTTGAACTGCGGGTCGCCCTTCTTGATCGCCTGCTGCAGCTGGTACAGCGTGGTGATGCCGCTCGCCGAGTGCTTCTGCTTCGACATGAGCGTGTTGCTCGCCAACCAGACGACCAACACGATCGCCAGGAGAGGAATGAAAGCGCTGCGGAAGAGACGGCTCACGGAGACTCCCTACTCAGGGTACCTCACGGGTTTTCGCGGCGGGGTCGTTTTACCTGTCAGACGCCTTCGGGCATCAGGTGGTCGTGGAGGACGCCCACGTAGGGCAGGTTCCGGTAACGCTCGGCGAAGTCGAGGCCGTAGCCGATCACGAACCTGTTCGGGATCTCGAACCCGACATAGCGCACGTCGACGTCGATCTCACGGCGGTCGGGCTTCGTCAGCAGTGCGCAGACCTCCAGCGTCGCCGGCTCGCGCGACTCGAGGTTCCGGATCAGGTAGGAGAGGGTGAGGCCGGAGTCGATGATGTCCTCGATCACGAGGACGTGGCGGCCCTCGATGTTGATATCGAGGTCCTTCAGGATCCGGACGACGCCCGAGGAGTCGGTCGAGGCGCCGTACGAGGAGATCGCCATGAAGTCGATCTCGCACGGGACGTCGATCGCGCGCATCAGGTCGGCCATGAAGAACACCGCGCCCTTGAGGACGCCGACGAGCAGGAGCTCCTTGCCCTCGTAGTCGGCGGTGACCTCACGGCCGAGCTCGCGGATCCGCGCCTGGAGCGTCTCCGCGTCGATCAGGATCTCGCCGACAGCGCGTTCCAGCTCGCTGCTGCTGTGGGGCCAACCTTCGGTTGGACGACTCATAGCCGGGTCACCTCCACACCGTGTGCCTCGACGATACCTGGTACGGCGAGGACTCCCGAGCCGCGCACGACGAGCGGCCAGCCTTCGCGGTGGGAACGTGGGATCTTGGCGTCGACGAACACGTCCTGGATCTTCTTCGATCGCCCGGCGAGGCGGTCGCCGGGCCTCCACCCGCGAACGACAAGGCCCGGGAGCTCGGAACGAATGCGCCACCCGCCGAACACGACCTCCCCGTCGAGCTTGACGGGCCCCTGCTCGAGCCAGAGCCGCTCGTGCTCCCGCACCGCCTGGAGCCCGCCGCCGAGATCGATGCGTCGCGACGCCACAGGGGAGTCGAGGAGCTCGGCCAGCGCCGGCGGCATCGTCCGGCGAGTCTCGAGCGACCGCAGGACGTTCTCGCGGGCGGCCGGATGGATCTGCGCGAGGAGCGGCAGGACCTGGTCGCGGATGAGCCCACGCGTCGTGTCCGGGTTGGACGAGTCGACGCGCGGCTCGATGCCGCGGTCGCGGCAGAAGGCGAGCGTCTCCTCGCGCCAGAGCGGCAGGAGCGGCCGCACGACGCCGTCCTCGCGCCTCGGCTTGATCCCCTTGGTGTTCCCGCTCGTGGCGAGCCGGTAGAGGATCGTCTCGACCTGGTCGCTCGCCGTGTGCCCCGTCGCGCGGAGGCGGCCCGGGCACTGGGCGTACCGGAGGTCGCGCAGCGCGGCCTCGCCGAGGCCGGCGCCCGGCGCCGTGACGACCTCGGCGCCCAGGACCTCGGCACAGAACCGCGCGTCGCCGTCCGACTCCGGGCCCCGCAGGCCGTGATCGACGTGCACGGCCTTCGCGGGGTACCCGAGCTCGCGCAGGGCGAGCACGAGGCACGTGGAGTCGGCACCGCCCGAGACGAGGCAGATCACGTTCCCGCCCGGCTCGATCAGCTCACCGCTGCGGATGTGGGCCTCGACCCGCTCGAGCACGCTCACCGCGCTAAGTGTGATCTAAAACGTCGGCGCCGCGAGCCAGCGCTCGAGGACGGCTGCGATCCCGGCGAGCTCCTGCGCGTCGTACCGGTACGGCGT
This sequence comes from uncultured Actinomycetes bacterium, assembly GCA_963836925.1. Lineage (GTDB taxonomy): Bacteria > Actinomycetota > Thermoleophilia > Gaiellales > Gaiellaceae > PALSA-600. Next base: position 161,145 of record CAWILJ010000005.1, on the reverse strand, counting down.
CGCATACTCGACGAGCGGCATCCTCGCCGAGGGCAGGCTTCCCTCACTCGCGGCGATCGCATAGGCGAGCGGCAGCGAGTGGGCGAACACGACCACCGTCTCCGCGCGGAGATCGAGGAGCCGGCGGAAGGCGGCGGCGTAGCGCTCGACGATCGCGTACCGGCTCTCGCCGCCGGCGCCCGGCGCCGCGGAGGACGGCGAGGACGACGCCCAGGCGCGGTAGTCCTCGAGCATGGCGCCCTCGAAGGGGCCGTACAGCGGGTCGTTCAGCTCCGCCAGTGCGAGCCGGGGGAGGCCCCGGCCTGCCGTCGCCACGTCCGCGGTCTCGACCGCGCGCTCGAACTCGCTCGTCACGACGAGGTCGATCGGGACGCCCCGAAGGCGGTCGCCGAGCGCCCGCGCCTGCTCGACGCCGGCGGGCGTGAGCCCGCCCGGGATCGAGGGGTCGCCGTTCAGGAGGCCGCGGACGCTGAACACGCTCTCGCCGTGGCGTACGAGGATCGCCGTTTGCACGTCCCTAGAAGAGCAGTGAGCGGTAGCGGCCGACGAGGTGCATGCCGATCGACTCGTAGAGGGCGATGGCCGGCGCGTTCTCGGTGCGCACGAAGAGCGTCACGACGGGGGTCTCCGTGAGCAGGAGCCGGCAGAGGTCGCGCATCCCGCGGGCGCCGTAGCCGCGCCCCCGCATGCCGGGGTCGACCCAGACCTGCTGGATCTGCACCGCGTCGGGCGTCCAGGCAGACGCCTCCGCCTTGAAGAGGACGAGACCGGCCTCCTCCCAGAGCCAGGACCGCCCGTCCGCGATCTGCGCCCGGGTGCGCCAGCGGAAGCCTTCCGCGTCGCGCTCGAGCGGGTCGACTCCGAGCTCGAACTCGTGTGCGGCGGCGCAGACCGGGACCAGCCGCTCGAGATCGTCGAGGGCCGCGGGACGGAGCCCCGTGTCGCCGGGCGACGGAGGGTCGGCGAGCGCGTAGACGGGCTGCCCGGGGCGGTCGGCGCGGGGGCTCGGCATCCGGCGCGCGGCAGCGGCCCACAGCTCTCCGACCGCGCGCTCGTTGCCGATGATCATCTTCGAGGCCGACGAGGCGGCCACGTCTGCGAAGTCCGCGCAGCCTTCACCCGAAGGCACGAGGTTCGCGCCGAGATGGCAGAGCGACACGAGCGACGAGCCGCCGCGCTCGACGCCGACGAACCGCCCGAATCCGCGGCGCGCGACGTCCTCGAGGAAGACCCGCTCGATCGGGTCGCGGGCGCAGAACTCGAGCACCTGGTCGAGCGTCGGCTCGATGAGTTTCTCGGACACGGCCCGAGCAACTCTAGGGGGACGCATCCCGCTCTCCTAGGCTTTTGAACCCAGTAGGGTTCGAAACGCGATGCCCATTCACATTCGAGCGCAGCCCGGCGAGTACGCCGAGGCGGTCCTGTTGCCCGGTGACCCGCTGCGGGCCGCCTACATCGCCGAGACCTACTTCGACGACGCGGTCCAGCGCAACTCGGAACGGGGGCTGCTCGGCTTCACCGGGACGTGGAAGGGCAAGCCCGTGTCGGTGCAGGGGACGGGGATGGGCTGCCCCGGGGCGACGATCGTGTTCGAGGAGCTCGTCCAGCTCGGGTGCAAGAAGCTGATTCGCGTCGGGACCTGCGGCGGCCTCGATCCGAACGGGGCGCTCGGCGATCTGATCGTGGCGCTCTCGGCCGTCCCTGCGGACTCGACCGCGATGCACCTGGTCGGCAACGAGCCCCACTGCCCGACGGCATCGTGGTCGCTCCTGCACGAAGCGGTGCACGTCGCCAAGCACACAGACACCGTGGTCCGCGTCGGCCCGATCGTCTCGAGCGATCTCTTCTACAACCCTGACCCCGGTCAGTACGGCCGCTGGTCGGCGCGTGGCGTGCTGGGCGTCGAGATGGAGGCCGCGGCGCTCTTCACCGTCGCCGCGCTGAAGGGGGTCGAGGCGGCCTGCCTCCTCACTGTCAGCGACATGATCATCGACGGGTCCTTTGCCCGGGTCACGGACGACGAGCTTCGTGAGGCCGTCGACCGGATGACCAAGCTTGCGTTGGACGTGGCGGTAGCCGACTAGCGTTTTCGCGTGAGCGAAAACGCCGTATTCCTGGTCAACCCGGCGAGCGCGAACGGCTCGACCGCGAAGCGCTGGCCGAAGCTCCGCGCCCGGGCGAGGGAGCTCGGGCTCGACGGGGACGAGCTCCTCTCGGAACGGCCCGGCCATCTCACCGAGCTCGCCCGGCGGGCGGCGTCGGAGGGAAGGCTCATCGTCGTCGTCGGCGGCGACGGGACGCTGAACGAGGTCGTCAACGGGATCGTCGGGACGGACGCCGAGGTCGCCGTGCTCCCGAACGGGACGGGGCAGGACTTCGGCCGGACGCACGAGATCCCGACCCGGTTCGACGACGCCGTCCGCGTCGCCCTCGACGGCGTGCCGCGCGAGGTCGACCTCGGGCGGGCGACGTTCGTCGCGCCCGACGGAAACGAGACGACCCGGGTCTTCGCGAACGTCGGCTCTGCCGGGATGAGCGGCGCGGTCGCGGCGCGGGCGAACTCGGGCTCGAAGGCGCTCGGCGGGCGGGCGACGTTCTACTACGCGCTCGTCCGCGAATTCCTGGCCTGGGACAACACCGACGTCACGATCAGCTTCGACGGGGGGCATCGCCGCGGGCCGATGCACGACGTGATCGTGGCGAACGGCCGGTGGCACGGAGGCGGGATGAAGCTCGCCCCGGACGCCCATCCCGCCGACGGCGAGTTCGACATCGTCCTGATCGGCGACGTGGGCAAGCTCGACTTCGTCACCACCTCGCCGAAGCTCTACAGGGGCGGGCACGTTCACCACCGGAAGGTCGAGGTCGTCCGCTCGAGCCACGTCGAGATCGACGCAGCACTCCCGATCCCGCTCGAGCTGGACGGGGAAGTCGCCGGGACGACACCGGCGCGTTTCGAGATCGTCCCGAACGCGCTCCGGCTTCGTTCGCCCGGCTAGCTCTGGCTCGTCGGCTCGCTCGGGAAGGTCTGGGTCTGCGACCCCGGCGTCGACCCGGGGGGCTTCGGAGCCGTCTTCCTGGTCGTCGTCGAGCGCGGGCGCGTCGCGGCGGGCTTCCGCTTGCCCTCGAGCGCGGAGAGCCGCTTCTCGATCGCGGTGAGCCGCCGCTCGACATCCTCGAGCCCGGAGAGCGACTTGCCGGCGCGATCCTTGAGCTGCATCCCCTTCTCGAGCGCGGACCGTGTCGCCGGGCTCTTGGTGAGCCGCCCGAGCGCGTCCTCTCCGACCGACTGGAGCTGCGAGAGCACTGACTTGTTCGTGGCCATCGCCGGAACTCTACCCACCTCCCGGCGAAAGTTATCGTTTGACATATGTCAGCGGCAGGCTAGAGTTCCCGGACATGTCCAGAATGACCGCCTGGCTGGGCGCGAACCTCGTCCCGATCGTCCTGATCCCGCTCGCGGCGGTGCTCCTCTGGGTCGGCATGTGGCGCGTGTGGCTCCCGCACGCAGAAGAAGGCGACGTGACCGCGAGCACCGTGACCACGGTCGACGCGAACGCTGCGACGCGGCCCACCCACAAGGTGACGACCGTGGTGAAGACGACTCGCGGGGCCTCTCCCTCCCGCCGCTCCGAGTTGCTGGCGCTCGTGTTGCTCCTGGTCGGGTCGGGTGCGGCCGTGATCGGCGTGTTCGACCGCCGGATCGGCAGCTTCGAGCTCGGCAAGGACGGCGTGAAGGTCGACCTGACGGAGGCCGAGCGCGCGGGCGCTGCGGCACTCGTCTCGCACCTCGCAAGCCGCGGTGCGACGCCGCGCGTCTACGCGAGCAGCCTCGACAGCTACGTCCGCGCCGTCGCCGGAAGCCGCGGCGACCACGGCTGACCCGCCGCCCCGGGGTCTACCCTCGACGGCGTGCGAATCGTGGCCCATCTCGACCTCGACGCGTTCTTCGCGGCCGTCGAGGAGCTCGAGCGCCCCGAGCTGCGCTCGGTGCCGCTCGTGGTCGGCGGCGACCCGCACGGCCGTGGCGTGGTCGCGACGGCGAACTACGTCGCCCGACGGTTCGGGGTCGTGTCGGCGATGTCGTGCGCCGAGGCGCTCCGCCGGTGCCCGCACGCCGTGTTCGTGCGTCCGCGCGGCTCGCTCTACCGCGAGCACTCCCGCGAGGTCTGGTCGACCGTCCGCGAGATCGTGCCGACGGTCGAGCAGGCCGGGATCGACGAGGGCTACCTCGATCTCGGCGAGGTCGCGCCGTCGTTCGACGATGCGCGCGCGCTCGCCGAGGCGGTCCGGGCGGTCGTGCGGGCGCGGACGCGCCTCTCCTGCTCGCTGGGCGTCGCGACGTCCAAGGTGGTGGCGAAGGTCGCGTCCGACCGCCGCAAGCCCGGCGGCCTGACGGTGGTGCGCCCGGGGCGCGAACCCCAGTTCCTGGCGCCGTTCCCCACGCGCGTTCTTCCCGGTGTCGGGCCTCGGGCCGCGGAGCGGCTCGCCGAAGCCGGCGTCGAGACGATCGGCGCCCTCGCGGCGCTCGAGGACGAGGTGCTCCGGCGTGTCCTGCCGGGGAAGGTCGGGACGACGGTGCGCGACCGGGCCCGCGGGATCGACCCGCGACCTCTCGAGGTCTCGACCGAGCGCATCTCGGTCTCGAGCGAGGAGACGTTCGAGCGCGACGTGGGCGACGTCGAGCGCCTCCACGACGAGCTGCGCCGGATGGCCCAGGGACTCGCGCGCCACCTTGCGGATCGGCGGCAGACGGCGCGGACGGTGACGACGAAGCTGCGCTATCCCGACTTCGCGATCCGCACCCGCTCGATGTCGCTCGGCGCCGGCACCGACGACGCCGAGCGCATCGGCGACCTCGCGTGCGGGCTCCTCGACCGGGCGCTCCGCGACCGCCCGGGCCCTCTGCGTCTCGTCGGCGTCGGGCTGTCAGGGCTCGCCGACCACGCCCAGCTCGCGCTCACCGTCTGAGAGAGTGTCGGCGATGGAAGGCTACGACTTCGCCGCGGAGATACGCGTCCGCTTCGCCGAGACGGACGCGCAGGGCGTGGTGCACAACTCCAACTACTTCGTCTGGTTCGAGGTCGCGCGCGTCGAGTTCCTCGAGCGGTTCGCCGGGGGCTACCAGCGGCTGCGCGACCTCGGGGTCGAGTCGCTCGTGCTCGAGTCGCACGCGCGGTTCATCGCTCCCGCGGTCTTCGACGACCGCCTCCTCGTTCACGCGCGGTGCCTCGATATCCGCGGTGCCCGCTTCAGGTTCGAGTACGCGATCGAACGGGCAGGCGAGGTGATCGCCGAGGGCTGGACAGCTCACGCCACCGTGGACTCGCAGACGCTCCGGCCGACGCGGATCCCCGGCTGGCTCGCCGAGGCTATTGCGCCGCCCGGGCGGCCTGGCCCGGCGTCGTCTCGGTCGTCGGCGTCGTCTCGGTCGTCGGCGTCGTCTTCGTAGCCGGCGGCTTCGGCTTGGCCTTCGGCTTCGGCTTGGGCTTCGGCCTGGGCCCGACGAGGAGGACCTCCGGGGTCGCAACGTAGTTGGAGTACCAGGTGGCGTTGGACAGGAGCTTTCCGCTCGGTGCGTACACGAGCCGGTGGACCGAGGTCGAGTACGCGGACTCGCCGGGGTCCTGGACCTCGGTCGTGCCCGGCGCGAGCGACGGGTCGAGCTTCCTCAGCACCGGCGGTGGAGAGACGACCGCGAGCGGCGCCGCCTCGCTGACCACGCGACGGTGCTGGGGCGCACCGTAGAGGGTGACGACGAGCGACGAGGAGCCGACGAACGTCCGCAGGAGCAGCCAGTGGGGCGTATCGTTGACGAACTTCAGGTCGACGTCCGGGTAGTCGACCGTCGCGTCCCGCCCGAGGGGATAGTGCGAGATGTAGAGGGCGTGGTTCGTGCGGGCCGTGATCGGGAGCCCGGCCTCGTAGGCGGCGTTGAAGACGGTCGTCGAGACCTGGCAGACGCCGCCGCCGAGACCGGTCTGGAGCTCGCCGTCGATGATCACCGGCGCCTCGAGAAAGCCCTTCGCGGCGCTGCGCTCGCCGGTCGCCTGGTTGAACGAGAACGTCGCCCCGGGGGCGATCAGCTTGCCGTCGACGAGGTGCGCGACGAGCTGGACGTTGTGGATGCGGTTCGGGTCGCCTCCGTAGAGCGTCTCGTAGCTCCCCACGAGGCCGGTGATCCCCATCGCCTTCGCCGCCGCCGTCGTGCGTCCAACGGTCACCTTGCTGACGACCAGGTGCGCGACCCGGGAGCCGGAGGACTCGGCGGCGGCGAGCAGCGCCGCTGCCGAGCGAGGCACGTCGAGCGCGACGCCCGACTGGGCGGGGATGATGCCGATCGTGTCTCCGGAGGCCTCGAACGACGCGCCGTGCGCGGGGCGCCCGACCTTCTTCGAGATCCGCGCGAAGAACGTGTCCGCGGCCGTCCCGCCGAGGACGGGAGCGGCGCCCTTCGCGGTCGGGAGCTGGAGCATGCGGCCGAGCTGCTGCGCGGAGACCTGGAACCTCCTGCCGGAGATGACCGCGGTGACGGGGGCCGAGAGCGCCTTCTCGGCGATGGCCTTCGCGCCGTTCAGGTCGGGGCCGGTGACCGTGGGCGGCTCGACTGCGGTCGGAAGCTCGACGGCCCCGCCGCGGTCGAGGGAAGCCAGCGCGGCGACGACGGTCTTCGCGGCGGCGGCGCGATCGAGCCGCTCGCCTGCCTGACCCGGGATGACCCGGATGTGGAGCCCCTTTCGGACGAGTCGGGCCGGATGGTAGGGCTTGTCGACCTTCGATGCGATCAGGCCGATCTCGTAGTCGACCGCCGCCTTGTAGGAGCGGACCCTCGGCGACACCTCGGCCGGGAAGAGCCGGAGCGCGAGCCGCCGGAACCCGCGGATGACGTCCATGCCGTCACCCTGGCCCTGCGCCTTCGCGACCGCGGGCGCCCACGCCGGGGCCACGCTGAGCTCGCGCGAGCGGAGCCTGAACGTGTGCGTCCCGGCGGTGAAGGTCACCGGGCGGTGGGCGACCGCGGCGCTCCGGGCCTCGAGGAGGCTCACGGCGGCGCGCGGGCTCAGCCCACCGATGTCGATCCCGCCGACCTTTGTGCCGACGGCGAGCGTCCCGGGCGAGCCGGAGAACAGGAGGCCGACCGCGACCAGCGCGGCGACGCCCCCTGCCAGCACGGCGGCGATGCGGAGGTGCCCGTCACGGACGGCAGCGGCATTCGGGCGCCGGGCGCGAACACCGGGCGTAGAGGCGCGAGCGCTCACGTCACCGCGAATCTTATCGGGCGCGTGTATTCAATCTGGTGACGGCGAGGGAATCGGCTTCGGGGCGGGGCGCTCGGCAGGGGCGGCATCGGGCTCGGGGGCCCGCTCGCCGCGCGCAACGACGGCCGCGCCGGCGACGACGCAGCCGAACGCGACGAACCGCAAGGCACCGAGAAAGCCCGGCGGCGTCGACTCGTGGTAGATCGTGACCCCCGCCGCGATCGGCAGCGCGTTCGTGCAGAACGACGAGAGCCCCGCGGTCGCGAGCGCACGGCCGCGCTGGAACGCGAGCTGGATGAGCGTGAACGCGAGCAGGTGGAAGCCCCAGACAGGGGCGCCGAACGCGAGCAGCCACCCGCCCTGCACGGCTGCCTTCGTCCCGACGTCTGCCGCCGCATACGCCAGGCCGGCGGCGAGGCCGAACCCGGCCCCGGGCGCGAGGTAGCTGGCTCCGGGCCCGATCGCGATCCCGACGCCGGCGAGCGAGACGACGAACCAGGCGGTCACCGCCGGCCACGAGCCGGGGCTGCTCGAGTTGGAGCCGCCGGCCAGGGAGACGGAGAGGAAGACGAGGCCGACCACCGCGAGCCACACGCCGACCCACTCGCGCCTGGGAAGCGGGACGCCCTCGGCGCGCTGCGCGAGCACGGCGAGGAGGGCGAGGCCGCCGGCGGACACCGTCTGAACGAGCGAGAGCGGCGCCAGGCGGAGCGCCAGGATGTAGAGCGCCCAGCCGCCGACGCCGACCATGAACGCGAAGCGCCACCGCCGGTGCCCGAAGAGCAGCGCGAGCGACCTCCACGGACGGCGGATCGACAGCCGCGGCAGGCGCGAGGTGATCGAATGCTGCGCCACCCACGACCAGTTGAAGACGGCAGCGGTCAGGAGGGCCAGGACCAGCCCGAGGGTGAGTGATGCGTGGGCCGAGATACCCAAGTGACTACGCTTGCGACATGGACTTCGAGCTCTCCGGCGAGCAGCGGCTGCTGCAGGACACAGTACGCGCGTTCGTCGACGACCGCATCCTTCCGGTCGCGGTCGAGAACGACATCGCGCACCGGCTCGACCTGTCGCTCATCGCGGACATGGCCGAGCTCGGGATCCTCGGGATCGTCATCCCCGAGGAGTACGGCGGGTCGGGGCTCGACTTCGTCTCCGAGGCGCTCGTGTGCGAGGAGATCGAACGCGGCGAGGCGGCGTTTCGAACGCTGATCTCGGTTCACGTGGGGCTGAACTCGCTGTCGCTGCTCGAGTACGGGACGGAGGAGCAGAAGCAGCGGTGGCTCACGCCGCAGGCCCGCGGCGAGAAGCTGGCCTGCTTCGGGCTGACGGAGCCCGGCGCCGGCTCCGACGTCGCATCGATGCGCTCGACGGCGCGCCGCGAGGGCGACGTCTACGTCCTCAACGGGCAGAAGAACTGGATCTCGTACGCGACGGTCGCCGACCACGCGCTCGTGTTCGCGAAGACCGACCCGGAGGCGGGCCACCGCGGGATCACCGCGTTCGTGCTCGAGAAGGGAACGCGCGGCTTCACCTCTGCCGACACGGAGCACAAGCTCGGGATCTGGGCGGGCTCGACGGGAGAGCTGTTCTTCGAGAACGTCGAGGTGCCCGCCGAGAACCGGATCGGCGAGGAAGGCCAGGGATTCGAGATCGCGATGCACTCCCTCGACCACGGGCGGTTCACGGTCGCGGCGGGCGCCTGCGGCGTCGTGCGAGCGTGCCTGGAGCGGTCGACCGCGTATGCGCGCGAGCGGGAGACGTTCGGGAGCGAGATCGGGCGCTACCAGTTCGTGCAGGACATGATCGCCACGATGGTGCTCGGGTACGAGACGTCGAAGCTGCTCGTGATGCAGGCGGCGTGGATGAAGAACATGGGGAAGCGCTCGACGCGCGAGACGTCGCTCGCGAAGTGGCAGGCGACCGAGTCGGCGTTCGAGGCGGCGCACCTCGCGATCCAGGTGTTCGGCTCCTACGGCTACAGCGCCGAGTACGGGATCGAGCGGTACTTCCGCAACGCGCGCGCCCCGATCATCTACGAGGGCACCACCCAGGTCCACAAGATGATGCAGGCCGAGCATGCTCTCGGCTACCGGCGCCTGAACGGCTCGAGCGGCGAGATGTCGCCGATCTGCTCCTGGGCGCCGGCCCTCTCGCCGGTTCACGCCCGGGTCTAGCGGCACGGCCGGAGACGCAGTGGCTCGCCGGCGTTCGGAGATCCTGTCGGGCAGGCATACTCGGATCGAGTGACCGCCCAGTCCTTCGGCCACGTCGACGGATGGCGCGCTCCCTCTCCGCGACTGCTGACGCTGAGGCGTGTCGAGGTCGGCATGACGACGCTCGTCCTCGCGGTCGCCGGCGTCGTGGTCGCGGCTCTCGGAGCGGTCGTCTGGGGCCTTGCCCTCCTGGGCGCCGTGATCGTGCTCGGCGCCCTCGTCGAGCGGACGTTGAAGAGGCGGTTCTCGGGATGGGGCTATCTCGAGCGCGCCGACGACCTTCTCGTCCGCCGCGGAGTCCTCTTCTCCCGGCTGTCGGTCGTGCCGTACGGGCGCATGCAGTTCGTCGACGTCACCGCCGGGCCGTTCGAGCGGTCGTTCGGGCTCGCCACGGTGAGGCTCCACACCGCGGCGGCCGCAAGCGACGCGCGCATCCCGGGCCTCGAGCGTACGGAGGCAGCCCGTGTCCGCGACCGGCTCGCGGAGCTCGGCGAGTCGCACCTGGCGGGGCTGTGACCGCGACGCTGCCGCAGCACCAGGACTGGCAGCGGCTGCACCCGCTCTCGGCCGTCGTGCGTGGTGGCAAGGTGACGATCGCGCTCGCGGTCGTCGTCGTCCCGTCGGTTGTCCTCGGCCGGGAGAACGCCTCACATGGGCTCTACGACCTGGCCGCGGTGGCGATCGTGACGGTGCTCGCGTTCATCTCGTGGCTCGTGACACGCTGGCGGCTCGACGGGGACGACCTGCAGATCGAGACCGGCCTGATCCGCCGTCATTCGGAGCGCTATCCGCTGTCGCAGCTGCAGGCGATCGACATCGTGCGGCCCGGGCTCGCCCGCATGGTGGGGGTCGCCGAGCTCCGGCTTCGAATGGGCGGGTCGACCGGAGCCCACGCCAGGCTCGCCTATCTGTCCGAGCGCGACGCGGAGCCGCTGCGCGAGCAGCTGCTCGCGCTGGCCCGCCAGGCGCGCAGCGACGAGCCGCACACCGAAGCACCTGCGGCTTCCGCTGCGGGGCACCTGCTCGCCGAGCTGCCGACGCGCAGGCTGATCGTCTCGATCCTGATCAGCGACGCCGGGATCATCGCCATGCTCGTCGCGGCCGCGTTGATCGTTACCGCGGTGGTCTCGACGAGGGTGGCGATCACGGCGATCAGCATCGCCGGCGTCTGGATCCTCGGTGCGGGCCAGCTGGTCTGGTCGCGCTTCAACCAGGGCTATCGCTTCTCGGTATCCGACACCCCCGACGGGTTGATCCTTCACGGTGGGCTCGTTGCACTCACGACCGAGACGATCCGCCCGGGGCGCGTGCAGGCCGTCCGGATGGTCGAACCGTTCCTCTGGCGCCCGTTGGGCTGGTGCCGCCTCGAGCTCGACGTCGCCGGGAGACAGAAGCGGAAAGGGGAAGGACGCGGAACCGGCCGCCGGCTGCGCGCGGTGCTCCCGGTGGGAACGCGCCCGCTGGCGGACGAGCTGCTCGACCGCCTGCTGCCCGACCGGCCACGCGGTGCGCTCGAGCCGCCCCCGGCGCGCGTGCGGTGGAAGAGCCCGCTGCGCTACGGGAAGCTCGGCTGGAGCCGGACCGCGACGTGCGTGATGACGCGGAGCGGTCGGCTGAGGCGCGTCACGTGCTGGGTCCCGCTCGGGAAGGTGCAGAGCTTTCGCGAGGTGCAGGGGCCCGTGCAGCGGCTTCTCGACGTGGCAAGCGTGCACCTCGACACGGCGGGCGGGAACGTCCACGCGATCCTCCGCGACCGCGACGCCGCCGAGGCCGGCAAGGCCCTGGTCGAGCTCGTCGACAACGCCCGCGCGGCGCGCGCCGTCGCTTGACGGCTACGTCAGAGCTCGCCCTCCCAGTAGTCGACGGCGGCAGACCTGGGGAGGAGCAGCCTGGTCGAGCCGTCGCTCGAGAACACGCCGACCTTGTCGCTGTCGGGGTAGACCGCGAGCGAGGTCTTCGCCCTCGTCGAGAGCATCGCGACGAGGGCGCGCCCCGGCGCACGGTTCGTGACCTTGTGCGCGCCCTCCGGGCCCGGGAGAAAGCAGACGAGATCCCCGGGACCGAGCTCGTGCTCGCCGTCGGGGTCGCGCAGGACCGGGGTGCCCTCGAGCACGATCAGCCATTCCTCGTCCGGTGACTCCCAGTGGTAAGGGCAGACGCTGTTCCCCTCGCCGAGCTCGTAGACCGTCATCCCGAGAGCGGAGGCGCCGATCATCCCGCCGATCCGGGCGTACGGGACCTCGTAGCCGGCAGGGTCGTCGTCGTCGGTCGTACGCGGGGCGTCGAACAGGTTCACCGGCTCGGTCACTCACCCTCCCAGTAGTCCGCCGCGTCGGCCATCCGGAAGATCTTCCCGGGCGGCCGGACGCCGACCTTGCCGCTGTCCGGATACTCGATCGACTCGGGCGACTGGGACGCGGAGAGGATCAGCACCGACCCCGGCCCCGACACCTGATGGCCTCCCTCGGGCCCGGTCGGGAAGCAGACGACGTCACCAGCGCGGAGCACGCGCTCGCCGTCCGACCCGCGCAGCCTCGGCGCTCCGGAGAGCACGACCAGCCACTCCTCCATCGCGTGGTGGAAGTGATACGGGTAGGTCTTCTCGCCCTCGGCGAGCTCGTAGACGCAGCCGCCGATCTGCGTCGCCCCTGCTGCCTGCCCGACGCGCGCGGCCTGCCAGCGATACCCCTCCCGCTCGGAGGAGTGCTCGAACTCCGGTGAGAAGACGTTCGTGCGGGCCACGCTCCGGCAGCCTATTCGAGCCCGAGCGCCCCGGCGAGCCCGCGAAGGTCGTCGAGGCGTCCCTCGACGTCGGGATGTCGCTGGTCCCGGTCGAGGAGCACCGCCTGCATCCCGACGGCCCGTGCGCCTTCGACGTCGTCGTGGAGCGTGTCACCCACCATCGCCGCCTGGGCGGGCTCCACCTCGAGCTGCCCGAGGAGCGCCAGGAAGATCGATTCGTGCGGCTTCGTCTTCCCGTGTGCCCCCGACGTGAGCACCGCGTCCGCCGAGAGCTCGTGATGGACGACGAACTCGCCGAGGTTGCGCGAGGAGTTCGAGAGGAGCCCGATCTTCAGCCCCCGGCGCCGCATGTCCTCCAGCGCCGGCAGCGCGTCGTCGTAGAGCTCGAAGTGCCCCGAATGAGCCCACCGCTGCTCCATCTCCACCGCCGCCGCGTACGTGTCGCCTCGGCCCCCCATCCCGACGATGACCCGCTCGGTGAAGAGCACCCAGATCTCCTCGTCGTGATCGAGCTCCGGATGCCGCTTCACCGCCGCGAACGCCGAGGCCCGCGCGTCCTCGTACCGGGCGGGGTCGAGGTCGAGGCCGTACCGGAGCCCGAGCACGCGGTACCCGTCGGGCCCGAGATCGGGCCCGGGCCGGGCGAGGGTGAAGTCGACGTCGAAGACGACGGCGCGGAGCACGTTCACGAGGATAGAAGCGGACGCGGTCGCGCCCCGGAAGACCCGTGCCCTCGATCGCCAGCGTCGACCTCGCGGCTCGCGTCCGTGAGCTTGTCGACCGTCACCGGCCCAAGCTCGAGCACCTGCTCAACGATGAGCTCGACCGCGGACATGACGCCGCCGGCGGTGTGTTGTGGACTAGCGGCGGGGGACCGTGCCGGCAACGAACGTCAGATGGCCCTCCCCATGGGTCGCGGGCAACCCCGTGGCCACCCGCTTCACGATGCAACTCGTCCCGCAGTGGACGGCGATGGTCGTCCCGCCTGCCTCCGTCGCCGCCAGAAGGTCACCTCCCCGGAGGGAAGCGCGCGCCAGGTCTTGGCCGCGCAAGACGAGGAGGCTATCGTCCCCTTGTGTCGGCGACCCTGGCGCGCCGAGGTCGGAGAAGTAGACGGCGGCGCCGCGAGCGACCCGGTTCGGCACGAATCCCAACGACTCCACACCGATGTCGCCGCCCGCCGGCAGCCCCGAGTCGGCGACCAGGGTGACGGTTCCGTCCCGGCTGACGGCGTAGATACGGCCGCTCTTCTCGTCGGCTGCAATCAACTCCCCGCCGAAACGCCCGAACGACGGCGGCGCCACCACGATTCCCCCTTCCACCGGAGGCGCGCCCTTTGCGATCACCGACGAGCGCCCAAGACAGTCGACCGCGTACAGAGTCATCATGTTGTCGGAGGTGGCCGTAACGAGGAGCCGGTAGCCGAAACGGCCGAAGCGGTCGAATGCGATCCCGGACGGGAAGACACCCGCCGGAAAGTCGAGGAAGCGGGAGGCCTGGCCGCTCGTCTGGACGCGGACGAGCCCCGGGTTCGAGCCGGCGTCGAGCGCGAACACGTCGCCCAGCTCGAACGAACACCCGGCAACACCCCAGACGCGCGAGCCGGACGCGAGCGCAATGTACGGCTCGCCGCCCCCAGCCGTGTAGCCCCCCGGCCCGGTCGCAAACGGCTGCGCGACCGCGCCCGGGCGCAGGAGAAAGAGCCCGCTCTTCGTCGACAACACCAACTGACCATCCGCTCGCGGCCCGGCGACGTCGACGATCCCCGGCACCTTGAGCAGCACACGCCACTGCCCCACCGCGGGAGCCGCGGCACCACCGAGAGCCGAAGCCAACAACGCCACGACCACGGCGGCGCTTGCCGGGTACAGACGGCCAAGCAACATCGCGTACTCCCGGTATCCCCAAACGCACGCCGACTAACCCCTCCGCCCACAGGACCTCAGCGTGAAGCGGACCGACGCAACCGCCGGAATCCTGGCCGTCGTCGGGAGCCCGACGTCGTGGAGAGGCGGGGAGTTCACGTTGGACCCGTACGTCACCGGGCACTGGTCGAACAGCCGCTACTGCCACGAGACCTGCCTGCTCGACGCGCCGCTTCGGTCGATCGGCTGGCTCGAGGCCTAACTGGCCGACGGGCCCCGCTCGAGACGCGATACGAGGTCTGCGGGCCGGCGGGTGAATCCGCCGCGCTGGATCAAGCGTCGCGTGTTCTGCTACTCCGAATGGTGCGCCGCCGGCGCAGACGCGATCGCGAGGCGTCGTCCACGGCCGGCCGTCACCCCGACCGTGGACATCGACCCGTCGCGACGTCGGCGGCCATCACACACCGACGCCGCTCGAACGCGGGCGCAACGCACCCAAACCTCGTGCGACCGGCTCGATCGGCGGTGGCAGGAGAGTCGGTCTGAACCGGGCCGATTTGGACTCGTTTTGACTCGACCACTCGCCACCTATCGCTTTCCCCGCACGTTTGCAGGACGGGACTTCTATCGGGGTGCCCAGATTTGAACTGGGGGCCTCTCCGACCCGAACGGAGCGCGCTACCAGGCTGCGCCACACCCCGGACCGCGCAATGGTACCCGGGCGCCGTGCCCCCTTGCCGCACCGCCGCCCGATGGACTATCGTTTCGGTATGAGCAGGCTCCGGAAAGGGCAAGGCAAGTAAGCCGTGCCTGTCGGAAGAGAACCTGCGGAGACTCCAGCCCGCCTGCGCCATGAGCGCGGCGGGCTTTCTTTTGCCCCCGAGAGAGGAGCGACATGGCCAATCATCTGACGCCCGAGGAGCTTTCGAAGGAAGTCGGCCTCGACCGCACGGAGGTGATCCGGATCTGCATCGAGGAGCATGTCCCGATCTACCAGGGCAAGATCGACAAGACGCTCTTCCAGGCCCATCTCAGCGCGATCAACGCGCTCCCTCAGCAGCACTGATCTATTTCGCGACAGCTTTCCGCTTGCTCCTCGGTGTCGCTTTCGCGGGCTCGGTGCGAGCCGCGGCCACCGAGGCGCGAAGAGCCTCCATGAGGTCGACCACCGGTGCGACCTCCTCCTCGGGCTCCGGCGGGGTGAGCTCGTGCCCCTCGAGCTTGGCCTCGAGGAGACCGCGCAGCCTGGCCCGGTAGTCGCTGCGCAGGCTCTCCGGATCGAAGTCGCCCTCGAGCCCGGCGATGATCTGCTTCGCCAGGGCGAGCTCCTGCTTCTTGACGCCCGTCGCCTCGACCGGCTCGTCGATCTCCTCCTGGCCCCGCACGTCCTCGGCCAGGAACAACGTCTCGAGCGCGAGCGCATGGCCCTTCGGGCGAATGAGGCAGAGCTTCTCCTTGCCGGCGAGCACGAACGACCCGAGCCCGACGACGGCTGCCTCCTTCATCGCCTCGATGAGGAGCGCGTACGGGCGGCGCTGCGCCTCGGTCGCGGCCGGGACGAGGTAGTACGTCCGGTCGAAGTAGATCGGGTCGACCTCGCCGGCCGGGACGAACTGCTTGATCTCGATCGACCGCGACGTGTCGTAGCTCTCGAGCGCCTCGAGCTCGGCGTCCTCGACGGGCACGAACTGACCCTTCGCCACCTCCCAGCCGCGGACGATCTCGTCCGGCGAGAGGTCGATCTCGTGGACCGGGCACCAGCGCTTCTGCCTGATCGGCTGGAGGCACTCGCGGTGGAGCAGCTTGAACGACACATCCGACTGGCGGGCCGACGACGCCGTCGCAGGCGCAAGCCCGACCGGGATGCTCACGAGGCCGAAGGAGATCGATCCGTTCCAGGTTGTCCGCATGTGCAGGAGTTTAGGGAGGGTTCCCACTTTTCGCCCGGAGCAGTCGACCTCCTGCGGGGCGAGCAGATGGCTCTCGCGTCTAACGACCGCGCCGGGCCGGGAAATTCATCGGCGTGCGCGGGGCCCCGTCGTGTCAGTTGACGCGGCGGGCGCCGTCGTACGACGCCGCATACGAGCCGGAATCGAGGCTCGAGACCTGCACGACGGTGCCGGTGTGCGGGGCGTGGACGAACTCGCCGCCGCCGATGTAGATGCCCACGTGGCCGAGCCCGTCGAAGAACACGATGTCACCCGGCTGGAGCTGGTCCTTCGGCACCGCGGCCCCGTCGCCCCACATCGCGTACGACGAGTGCGGTAACGACACGCCCATCTGCGAGTACGCGTACATGACGAGGCCCGAGCAGTCGAACCCGCCGCCCGGAGAGGCGCCGGCCCACTGGTACGGGGTGCCGACCTCCGACATCGCGACGCCGACGACGCCGGAGTACTGCGACGGCGGCACGACGGTCGCGCCCTCGGGAGTGACCGCGGTCGCGCCGACAGCCGTCGACTGGTAGGTCTGCGTCGCCTGCGCCTGCACGTCGGCGACCCGGAGCTGCGCCGCTCTGGCGGCTCTGAGCTGAGCGGCCTGCTGCGCGGCGATGAGGCGCGCGACCTCACCGTTGAGCGAGGTGAGGAGCGAGTGACGCTCGCCCAGCCGCACCTCGATCGCGTGCTTCTGCGCCGCACGCTGCTCGACGAGCCGCTGCGCCTGCACCCGCTCGGTCGCGAGGGCGGCCCGCGCCCTGAGGACGGAGACCTGGAAGCGCTGCACCTGGCTTGCGACCTGCGTGTCGACCGACGAGACCCGGCTCGCGGTGTCGATCCTGTTGAGGATCTCCCCGAGCGTGTGACCCCCCAGGATCACGTCGAGCGTCGAGGTCGAGCCCGACGTGTAGAGCGTGACGAGCCGCTTCGCGATCGACTCGCGGCTCCGGGCGAGATTCCGCTTCGCGATCACGAGCTCGCGGCTGTTGACCGCGATGTCGTGCCGAACCCGAGCGAGCTTGAGGTTCGCGAGGTTGACGAGCTCGTTCGAGCGGTCGAGGCTCACGTTCAGCTGGTTGATCTCGGCGACGACCTGCTGCGCCTCTGCCTGCGTGGCCGTGATCGTCGGGGACGGGTCGGCCGAGGCCTGAGAGGCCGCCAGGAGCGCCGCCACGATCACGAGCAGCACGTACGGCGCCGGCCCTCTTCTCGCGATTCGCGTCCTGCTCGAGAAGCTCCGGGCTCGGCGCACCGGGTGGGGCCGGCACGTCACAAGTCGGGCAGGTTAGCAATCTGTGCGGATACGGGCAACCAGGGAGCGTTCTGAACCTGCCGAAACCTACTTCAAGTTGACTCGCCGGGGCGGAAATCGTGCGGGGCTGTGGTACGGTCCCGCCCTTGCTCTGGGGAGCCAAGGGTCGGTGGGGGTCGTCGCCACTGGGGGTAGCGGCGTGCGTCTGCACGCTGGCGATTCCTGCCGCGGCGGGAGCCGGGCACGCACCGACGGTCGCCGCGTTGAAGGCCGACGACGCGGGTCTCGCCGCCAGGTCGCGCGCCGCGGTGCTCGAGCTCTACTCGCTGGACACGCGCCTCACCGCAGCCAGAAGTCGGCTCGCCGCGCTCCAGGCGGCGAGCGGGAAGCTCCGCACCGAGCGGGGCGCGCTCCGCGTGGCGCTCAACGTCGCGCGCACGGACACGCGGGTCTCCCAGACCCACCTCGCGGCGCGGCTCCGCCTCATGTACGAGCACGGGACGACGAGCTCACTCGACATCCTGATGGGCGCGGGCTCGCTCGAGGATGCCTTGACCCAGCTGGACGACTACCACCGCGTCAGCGCGGCCGATGCCGACGTCCTCCTCCAGGTGCGGACCGCAAAGCGCCGCACCACGAGACTCGAGCACGCCCTGGCGGCACGTGCGCGGTCGCTCGCGGCGACCACGGAGGCGGCGGCAGGCACCGTCGCCCAGCTCGAGCAGCTGCGGGCGTCGCGGGCGGCCTATATCTCGGACCTCGCCCGCCGGCGCTCGCTCGACGCCGCCCGGATCACCGAGATCTCGAGGGAGGCGGCCGCCGCGGAGGTGAAGTCGCAGAGGCTCGCGGCGCCCCGGACGACGAGCGTGGTCGTCTCGACCCCGGCCGCCGAGGTCTCGCCGCCGGCCGGGACAGCCGCTCTGGCGGCAGCAGCTGGCGGCCGGACGCTGACGGTCGTCGCGACCGGCTACGACCTGACCGGGCGCACGGCGACCGGCCTCCCGGTCGGGTGGGGGATCGCGGCCGTCGACCCGTCGGTCATCCCGCTCGGCACGCGCATCGTCGTCCCGGGCTACGGCGTGGCCGTCGCCGCCGACACCGGAGTGTACGGCTCGTCGATCGACCTCTGGTTCCCGACCGCCGCCCAGGCGAACGGGTGGGGTCGCCGGACGGTCACGATTGGCCTCGACTAGACTCAAGCTCCTGTCCGACGCGCCGGAAGACACGCGCGAGACGTCGCCACGAGTCCTCCTCGTCGACGACCACGACCTGTTCCGCGCGGGACTCCGGACACTCCTCGAGGCCGAGGGCGTCCATGTCGTCGGCGAGGCGCGGACGGGCACGGACGCGGTCGCCGAGATCCGCACGCTGGCGCCGGACGTGGTCGTCATGGACCTGAACATGCCGGGGATCAGCGGTGTCGAGGCGACGGCGAAGATCGCGATGTTCGCTCCGCTCACGCGCGTGCTCGTGCTCTCGGCCTCCGACCAGGACGCCGACGTGATGGACGCGATCATGGCGGGAGCCTGCGGGTACCTCCTCAAGGAGGCCTCGATCGGCGAGCTGCTCGCAGGCATCCGCGCGGCGGCGACCGGCGAGTCGCTGATCTCCCCGGCGATCGCCTCGAAGGTGCTCCAAAGGCTCCGGGCCTCGGAAGCCTCGGCGCGCCGGGGCTCGACGGCCTCGGAGCTCTCCGACCGGGAGCTGCAGGTGCTCCGGCTGATCGCGAACGGCAACGACAACGCCCAGATCGCGGCCGAGCTCCACATCAGCCCGAAGACGGTGAAGAACCACATCTCGAACATCCTGATGAAGCTCCAGATCGAGAACCGGATCCAGGCGGCCGTGTTCGCCGTCCGCTCGGGCATTGCCTAGCTTCATCGGCAGGTGACCGGCGCGTCCCGCAGAATGGCGGGGTGATGCGGGTCCGGGTCCTCGCGGCGGCTCTGTCGCTCTTCGCTCTCTGCGCGGGCACCGCGGGCGCCGGCTCGGGCAGCCTGCACGCGCGGCTCGCGGGCACCTTCCACCTCTCCGGGGTCGATTCGTCGTCGTCGACGGCGATGGTCGTCGAGCTGCCGAGCGGCCGGCTCGTCTTTGCGCGAAACGCAGGCCTCTCGCTCGAGCCGGCGTCGAACGAGAAGCTCTCGGTGACCTACGCGTCGCTCGTCGAGCTCGGGCCCGCCTACCGCTGGCCGACCGAGGTCCTGGGTGAGGGCCGCCGGATCGGGAGTACCTGGCAGGGGCGGCTGATCCTGAAGGGCTTCGGCGACCCGACCCTCACGACCGCGGACCTCGAGCGCCTCGTGGGGATCATCTGGCGGCTCGGGATCCGGCGCGTCACCGGCGGGATCGCCGGAGACGCCTCCGCCTTCGACTCGAAGCACATCGCCGGCGGGTGGCTGCCCTCGTTCGAGGGCGTCGAGTCGGCGCCGCTCTCGGCGCTCGTGGTGGATCGCGCCGCGCACCACGGTCGGATCGTGGCCGACCCCGCACTTGCGGCCGCGGCCCAGTTCGACCGCCTTCTGCGCCGGCGGGGCATCGTCGCGCGCGGAGCGAGCACGAGAACGGCGGGTCACTCCGCCGTCCCGCTCGCGACCGTCTACTCGGAGCCGCTCTCCGAGGTGCTCGAGTTCATGGACCACTGGAGCGACAACTTCACCGCCGAGATGGTGCTGAAGACGATCGGCTACAAGGCGCTCGGGCAGGGGACGACCGCCGCCGGGGCTGCCGTCACCAGACGCGACCTCGTCTCGGCCCGGATCCCGGTGGCAGGCGTCCGCATCGCCGACGGCTCGGGGCTCTCGCGCGACGACCGCGTCACCGCGCGCGAGCTCGCCGCGCTGCTCGTGAAGATGTGGAACGACCCGGAGATGCGCGAGATCGTCTGGAACGCGCTTCCGGTGGCCGGCGTCACCGGGACGATGCGCCACCGGCTGCTCGACGACCCGAACCACCGGCAGCTGCGGGCGAAGACGGGGACGACCGACATCGCCTCTGCCCTCTCGGGTTACGTCGGGCGCCGCTTCGCCTTCGTCACGATCGAGAACGGCCACCCCGTGGACTACTGGGCCGCCCACGCCGCAGAGGACGGCGTCGCCAAGGCGCTCCTCGCCGAGCTCTGATCCCCGATCAGCCGATCAGCTTCCGGAGGTCTGCCTCACTCAGGATCGGGACACCCAGCGCCTGGGCCTTCGTCGCCTTGGAGCCCGGGGTCTCGCCGACGACCACGCCCGTCGTCTTCTTCGAGACGTTGTCCGACACCTTCGCGCCTTTCCCCTCGAGGGCGGCCTTCGCCTCCTCGCGCGTGAAGCCTTCCAGCGTGCCGGTGATCACGTACTGCGACCCGGTGAGCGGGCCCTCGACCGGTCGGTCGCCCTCGTCGGCCTCGAAGTTGAGGCCGATCGGCGGGCTGCGAAGCTCATCGACGAGGCGGCGGTTGTCCTCGTCGGCGAACCACTCGGCGATCGCCTCTGCGCGCTCGGGGCCGATCCCCTCGCACTCGACGAGATCCTCCGGCGTCGCGGCGATCAGGGCGTCGACCGAGCCGAAGTGTCGCGCGAGGTTCTGCGCGGTCACCCACCCGACGTCCGGGATGTTGAGCCCGAAGAGCACACGCCGGAACGGGATCTGCTTCGACCGCTCGATCGCGGCGATCGCGCTGCGGGCCGAGATCTCCCCGTAGCCGTCGAGCTCCAGCAACTGCTCGGCTGTGAGCCGGTAGAGGTCGGGCATCGACCGGAGCAGGCCAGCGTCCCAGAGCCGCCGGACGAACTGCTCCCCCACCCCGTCGATGTCCGCCGCGGCCATGACCCAGTTGTTGAGGGTCTCCAGGCCGCGGGACGGGCAGGCACGGTTGGGGCAGCGGTGCATCGCCTCGCCCTCGGGCTTCACGACCTCGAAGCCGCAGAGCGGGCAGTGGGTGGGCATCCGGAACTCCTTCGTCCGCGGAGCGTGCGCACCGGCCGGCCCGACGATCTGCGGGATCACGTCGCCGGCGCGCTGGACGATGACGACGTCGCCTTCGCGGATCTCCTTGCGGTTGATGTCCTCCTCGTTGTGGAGGGTCGCCCGCGAGACCGTGACGCCGCCGACCTCGACGGGCTCCAGGACGGCCCAGGGGTTGAGGGCGCCGGTGCGGCCGACACGGATCGCGATCTGGAGCAGCTTCGTCTGGGCGGTCATCGGCGCCCACTTGAACGCCCGAGCCCAGCGCGGGCGAGAGTGGAGCGCGCCGAGAGCGGCCTGCTGGGCGAGCGAGTCGACCTTGATCACGATCCCGTCGATCTCGTAGTCGAGCTCGCTCCGCTTGCGCTCCCAGTCGTGGCAGGCCTTCGCCACGGCCTCGATCGTCTCGAGACGCTCGGCGAACGGGTTCGTGCGGAAGCCGTGCTCGCGCAGCCAGGTGAGCTCCTCCCAGTGCGAGGCGAGCGCGAGCCCGTCGCGGCGGCCTGTGCCGTAGGCCCACATCGCGAGGGGGCGCGACGCGGTGATCGAGCTGTCCTTCTGGCGGAGCGATCCGGCCGCGGCGTTCCGCGGGTTCGGGGCGAGCTTCTGCCCGGTCCCGGCGAGCCGTACGTTGAGCTCACGGAAGCCGGAGATCGGCAGGTAGACCTCACCGCGCACCTCGAGCACGGCCGGGGGCCCGTCGCCCAGCATCCGGAGCGGGACCGAGCCGATCGTCCGGAGGTTCACGGTGACGTCCTCGCCTTCGATCCCGTCGCCTCGCGTCGCGCCGCGCACGAGGACGCCGTCTTCGTAGGTGAGGTTGATCGCCAGACCGTCGATCTTCGGCTCGATCACGTACGCGACCGGATCATCGGAATCGAGTCGCTTCCGGATGTCACCCTCCCATTTCTCGAGCGCCTCGGTTGTGTTGACCTTGTCGAGCGACCCCATCGGCTCGAGGTGGCGCACCTTCACGAACTTGTCCGAGGGCGGCGCGCCGACCCGCTGCGTCGGGGAGTCCGCCGTCACGAGCTCGGGATGCTCGCGCTCGAGCGCGGCGAGCTCGTCGAAATCGCGGTCGTACTCGGCGTCGGAGACGGTGGGCGCGTCGAGGACGTGGTACTCGTGCGACCAGCGGCCGACGCGCTCGCGAAGCTCGGCCACGCGGACGGCCGCGTCAGAGGGCGGCAAGAAGCTCCTTCGGCGTCTCGACGATCTCGTCAGCCTGGGCGAGAGCCGAGCGGTCGTGGACGCCGCCCCAGGCGACCCCGATCGCGTGGAGGCCACCGCTCTTCGCCGCGGCCATGTCGTACGGTGAATCGCCGACGTAGACCGCGCTCGCCGCGCTCTCGCCCAGCCGCTCGAGGGCGAGGAGGAGCGGGTCCGGGGCCGGCTTGTTGCGCGCGGTCTCGTCCCCCCCGACAACCACGTCGAACAGGTGGCCGATCGCCGTGGCCGCGAACGCGAGCTCGACGGTCGTACGCCGTTTGGCCGAGACGAGCCCGAGTCTCCGTCCTTCTCCCTTGAGCGCCAGGAGCACGTCGTCCATTCCGGCGAAGATCTCGAGCTGGTCGTGCAGCGGCTCGTTGTGCGCGCGGTAGGTCGTCACCAGCGCATCGAGGTTCGCCGCGCCGCCGAACTCGAGCATCTGCGCCTCGAGCCCAGGCCCGCCGACTGCCGCCATGAGCGCCTCGTCGGGAATCTCGCGCCCGAGCACCGTCCGCGTGGCATACCGCATCGAGGCGAGGATGATCCCGCCGGAGTCGACGACGGTGCCGTCGAGATCGAAGAGGACGACCGGAAAACGCACCCGGCCCGATCGTAGCCGCGCCGGTGTCAGGCGCCTTCGGCATACCCGACGCCGACGAGATAGAGGCCGCAGGCGGGCGCGGTCGAGCCGGCGGCGGCGCGCGGCGCGCCTTGCAGGAGGTCGAGCACCTCGCCGGGCTCCTTCTCGAGCATGGTCCCGACGAGCGTCCGGACCATGTGGCGGAGGAACGAGTCGGCGGTGATCTCGAGGTCGACCGTCTCGCCGCGGTCGTTCCAGCGCGCGTCCTCGACGACCCGCACGAAGACCGAGTGCTGGCTGTCGGTCGGGGTGAACGCGTGGAAGTCGTGCTCGCCCACGACCACTGCGGCCGATGCCTGCAGTTGCTGCAGGTCGAGCGGGCGGGGGTGCCAGAGCGAGCGGTTCACCTCGAAGGGCGACCGGGCCCGCAGGCGCCAGATGCGGTAGCGGTACGAGCGCGAGCGCGCGGAATGACGCGCGTGGAATTCGGTTGGCGCCTCGTCCGCGTGGACGACGGCGACGTCACCGGGGAGGCGGGCGTTCAGCGCCTCGACCGCCCGGGGCGGCGGCGGCCCGCCGGTGACGTCCACCGAGACGACGTTTCCCAGCGCGTGGACGCCGGTGTCGGTGCGGCCCGCGACCGCGAGACGATCCACAGAGCCGTACACCCGACCGAGCGCCTCGGCAAGAACCGCCTCGACCGTGCGCTCGCCCGGCTGGCGCGCCCATCCCCGGAACCCCGTTCCGTCGTAGGCAACCGTTAGCTTCAGGCGCACGTCAGGTGCTCCTGACCATCGCTTGTCAGGACTTCCTTATGCTCTAGTCCATTGCAATCTGACGGATACACTCTAATCAGATGACGACCACGGCCCACCAGGACTTCCTTCTCCAGCGCGTCCAGCCGGCGATGATCGGGCTGATCGACGGCTCGCTGTCGACGCTGGCCCCGATCTTCTCGGTCGCGATCATCAGCCACAAGCCCTTCTACGCGTTCGTGGCGGGGCTCGCAACCTCGTTCGGCGCCGGGATCTCGATGGCGTTCTCCGAGGGTCTCTCCGACACCGGCGAGCTCGACGGGCCGCGGGAGCCCGGTGGTTCGCGGCGGCATCACCGGCGTCGGCACGTTCATCGGCGGGATCCTCCACTCCCTCCCGTTCCTGATTCCCGAGTACCACGCCGCCATCCTGACCGCGCTGCTCGTGGTCGCGTTCGAGTTGATCGCGCTCGCCTGGCTCCGCGCACGGTACTTCTCGACGAGCTTCACGACCTCGCTCGCCGCCGTCTCCCTCGCGGGGGCCGTGATCGTGGCGGTGAGCGTCGCGCTCGGCGTGTCGCTCTAGGGCTTCTCGTCGGCGGCCTCGGGCTCGTCGCCCTCGGCCACTGCCTCTGCGGCAGGCTCTGCCTCTGCGGCAGGCTCTGCCTCTGCGGCAGGCTCGGTGTCTTCGGCCCGGGCGTCCGGCTCGGGCTCAGCGGGCTCGGGCTCCCCGCCCTCCACCTCGGCCTGCGGCTGCGCATCGTCGGCTGCCGCCTCGGTCTCCTCCCCAGCCTCGGCCCCCGGCTCCGCCGTCTCGCCGGCCTCATCCTCGGGGACGTCTGCGAGGCGCGTCTTGAAGACGAGGGGCGTGTCGACGAGCTCGAGGTAGACCATCTCGGCCGCGTCGCCCGGGCGAGGCCCGAGCCGCACGATGCGCGAGTAGCCGCCCGGCCGCTCGGCGAAGCGCGGGCCGAGCTCGTCGAACAGCTTGTGGACGATGTCCTTCGAGCCGAGGAACGCCACGGCCTGGCGGCGCGCATGGATGTCGCCCCGCCGGCCGAGCGTGATCATCTGCTCCGCGATCGGCTTGACCGCCTTCGCCTTCGCGAGCGTCGTCTGGATGCGCTCGTGCTCGATCAGCTGCGACGCGAGGTTCGCGTACAGCGCCCGTCTGTGCGACGAGTCGCGGCCGAGCTTCTTTCCCGAGCGCTGATGCCTCACTGGAGGTCGGAGGCCCCGCCGTTGTCGCCGCGGAGCCGCAGGCCGTGCTGGCCGAGCGTCTCCTTGACCTCCTCGATCGACTTCTTGCCGAAGTTCGGGATCGAGGCGAGCTCGTTCTCCGTCTTCGACACGAGATCGCCGATCGTCTCGATGCCGACGCGCTTGAGGCAGTTGTACGAGCGAACACCGAGCTCGAGCTCCTCGATCGGGAAGTTCTCCATCCCGTGTGCGAGCGAGACGTCGACCATCGCGCCGCCCTCGAGCGGGGCCTGCTCGGCGCCGAAACCCTCGATCTTGTCGAGGTCGGTGAAGATCGCGAGCTGGCGGATGAGGATCTCGGCCGCCTGGCCGACCGCGTCCTTCGGGTCGATCGAGCCGTTCGTCGTCACGTCCAGGATGAGCTTGTCGTAGTCGGTGCGCTGACCCACGCGGGCTGCCTCGACGTCGTAGGCGACGCGGCGGATCGGCGAGAACATCGAGTCGACCGGGATGACGCCGATCGTGTGGGCGTGCCCGCGGTTCCCCTCGGCGGGGACGTAACCGCGGCCGCGACCGATCGTCAGCGTGAGCTCGAGCCGACCCTTGGACGAGATGTTCGCGATCTCGAGCTCCGGGTTCAGGATCTCGAGGTCGGCGGGGAACTCGATGTCCGCGGCCGTGACGGTCCCCTCGCCCTTGGCGGTGAGGCGAACCTCGAGCTCGGGGGAGTCGCCGTACAGGACGCACACGAGCTGCTTGAGGTTGAGCAGGATGTCGGTGACGTCCTCGCGGACGCCCGGGAGGGTGGTGAACTCGTGCGCGACGCCCTCGAGCTTGACCGAGGTCACAGCGGCGCCCTCCAACGAGGAGAGCAGCACACGGCGCAGCGAGTTGCCGAACGTGTAGCCGAAGCCGCGCTCGAGCGGCTCGATCACGAAGACCCCACGATGCTCCTTGACTTCCTCGTGGGTGATCTTCGGGACCGGGAAGTCCATCACAGTGGAACGGCTAGCCAAGTTGAATCCTTTCTCTCTAGGGAAACCGCGGGACGCGATCTCCCAGCTACTTGCTGTACAGCTCGACGATGAGCTGCTCTGCGACCGGGGTGTCGATCTCCTCGCGCTCCGGCCACTTCAGCACCTTGCCGGTGAGGCCCTCGTGGTCGGCCTGGAGCCACGGGGCGACGGCAGCGGTGAGGTCGGTCGCGTCGCGGATGACCGGCTCGGCGGCGGAGCCTGACTTGAGCGTGACGACGTCGTCGGGACGGACACCGTAGCTCGGGATGTTCACCCGGCGTCCGTTGACGGCGAAGTGGCCGTGCCGGACGAGCTGGCGCGCCTGGGCCCGCGAGGCGGCGAAGCCGAGGCGATAGACGACGTTGTCGAGACGGGTCTCGAGCAACCTCAGCAGGTTCTCGCCGGTCACCCCGCCCTGCCGGTTCGCCTTCTCGTAGTAGGTGCGGAACTGCGCCTCGAGCAGGCCGTAGTAGCGGCGGGCCTTCTGCTTCTCGCGCAGCTGGAGCAGGTACTCGGACTGCTTGATGCGTCCGCGCCCGTGCTCTCCGGGCGGATAGCTCCGGCGCTCGACGGCGCACTTCTCGGTCAGGCAGCGCTCGCCCTTGAGGAAGAGCTTCATGCCCTCCCGGCGGCACTGCTTGCACTTCGGTGAGCGATCGCGAGCCACTAGACCCTCCGCCTCTTCTTGGGGCGGACGCCGTTGTGAGCCTGCGGCGAGACGTCCTTGACGCCGATGATCTCCAGGCCCGCGGCCTGCAGCGAGCGGATCGCGGTGTCGCGTCCCGAGCCGGGGCCCTTGACGAAGACCTCGACCTTCTGGAGGCCGTGCTCCATCCCCTTGCGGGCGGCGGCGTCGGCGGTCACCTGCGCGGCGAACGGCGTCGACTTGCGCGAGCCCTTGAACCCGGCCGAGCCGGCGGACTCCCACACGATGACGTTCCCCTCCGGGTCGGTGAGCGCAACGATCGTGTTGTTGAACGACGTCTTGATGTGCGCCTGGCCGATGGCGATGTTCTTGCGCACACGGCGCCGTGCCCGGCCGCGGGTCGCAGCCTTCCTCGGAGGTGCCATTACTTCGCCTTCTTCCCGCGGCCCACGGTCTTCTTCGGGCCCTTGCGGGTACGCGCGTTGGTCTTGGTGCGCTGGCCGTTCACCGGGAGCCCGCGGCGGTGCCGGAGGCCGCGGTACGCGCCGATCTCGGACAGGCGCTTGATCGCCTGCGTGCGCTCGCGGCGGAGGTCGCCCTCGACCTGGTGGTGCTCGTCGATGTAGTCGCGGAGCTTCGCGACCTCTTCCTCGGTCAGGTCGCGCACCTTGGTGTCGGGCGAGAGCCCGAGTGCTGCGGCGACCTCGAGGGCGGTCGGTCGGCCGATGCCGTAGATGTAGGTCAGGCCGATCTCGAGCCGCTTCTGGTTGGGGAGGTTGACCCCTGCGATACGTGCCACTAGACGGCTCCTTCGAACTCGGGAAAACCGGGTTTAGAAATCTCTCAGCCCTGCCTCTGCTTGTGACGGGGGTTGGAGCAGATCACGATCGTGCGGCCGTGCCGCTTGATCACGCGGCAGCGTTCACACATGGCTTTGACGGACGGGCGTACCTTCATGAGCGGTGCCTGTAGGTGATTCGACCGCGGGACAGGTCGTATGGAGACAGCTCGACCTTGACCTTGTCCCCGGGGAGGATGCGGATGTAGTGCTTGCGCATCTTCCCGGAGATCGTCGTGAGGACATCGTGACCACCGTCGAGCTTGACGCGGAACATCGTGCTCGGCAGGGCCTCGGTGACCTCGCCTTCGACCTCGATCTTCTCTTCCTTGTTGGCCAATCCCTCCCTACTTCTCAGTTGTATCGCACACAGAAACGCGGCTTCGCCGCGCGAATATCATGGTACCAGGACCCTCGCCGACTTCGTCAGGATGCGAGGGCCGTCGGCGGTGATCGCGACGGTGTGCTCGAAGTGCGCGGTCAGCGAGCCGTCGTCGGTGGAGATCGTCCAGCCGTCGTCGTGGAGGTGCACCTCGGGCGAGCCTGCCGTGATCATCGGCTCGATCGCGATCGTCATCCCCTCGACGAGCGGCGCGCCGCGATACCCGGTGACGAAGTTCGGCACCTGGGGCTCCTCGTGGTAGTGCTTCCCCACTCCGTGGCCGACCAGGCTGCGCACCACCGAGAAGCCGGCGTCCTCGACGACCGACTGCACCGCGGCGGAGATGTCGCCGACGACCGAACCGGCCTGCGCCGCCTCGATCCCGGCCTCGAGGGCGGCGCTGCATACGTCGAGCAGGCGCTGCGCCTCCGACGAGATCTCCCCCACCGGGAAGGTGGCGGCGGAGTCGGCGATCAGGCCGTCCTTGGTCACGCCGATGTCGAAGGAGATGATGTCGCCCTCGCGCGCCTCGTACCGGTCCGGGATGCCGTGCACGATCACGTCGTTCGGCGAGATGCAGGTGGCGGTCGGGAACGGGACGCCGCCGGCGCCGCGGTAGCCCTTGGAGGTCGGGACGCCGCCACAGGAGCGGATGTGATCCTCCGCGATCGCGTCGAGCTCCGCCATCGTGACGCCGGGCTCGAGCCTGTCGGCGAGCAGCGCCAACGTTCCGGCGACGACGGCTCCCGCCGCCGCCATGAGCTCGATCTCCTTCTGGGATTTCCGGATGATCACGCGACCCCGTCCACGGTAGCGAGCGCGTCCTGGATCTCGGCGTAGACCTCGGTGATCGTCCGCTCTGCGTGTAGCGGAACGAGGCACCCGGTGAGCCGGTAGTGGTCGACGATCGGCTCGGTCTCGGAGTGGTAGGTCTCGAGGCGCTTCGCAATGACGTCGGGCGTGTCGTCGGGGCGGCTCTCCTCCTCGGCGCGCTTGAGCATCCGCGCGGTCGCGATGTCGTCGGGGAGGTCGAGGAAGAGGATCGCGTCGAGGCCGCGGCCGATCCGGGCGAGCATGTCGTCGAGCGCGACCGCCTGAGGCTCGTTGCGGGGGAACCCGTCGAGGATGAAGCCGTCGAGCGCATCGGGGTCGCCGAGCCGCTCCTGGATCAGCGCGACCGTGGTCGCGTCCGGCACGAGGCTCCCGCTCGCCAGGATCGGCGCGACCTCGCGCCCGAGCTCGGTCCCGGCGGCGATCGCCTCGCGGAACATGTCCCCGGTCGAGATGTGCGGGATCGCGTAGTCGGCGGCAATGCGCTTGGCCTGGGTCCCCTTCCCCGCCCCCTGCGGGCCCAGGATGAGCAGGTTCACCTGAGGAAGCCCTCGTACGACCGCATCATCATCTGCGACTCCATCTGGCGCATCGTGTCGAGGGCGACGCCGACGACGATCAGTACCGACGTGCCGCCGAGGGCGCGCGAGGTCGCCTGCGAGAAGTTGAACTCGTTGATGAAGATCGACGGGATCACCGCCACGGTCGCGAGGAAGATCGACCCGGGCAGGGTGAGCCGCGTGAGCACGCGGTCGAGGTAGACGGCGGTCGGCGGCCCCGGCCTGATGCCCGGGATGTACCCGCCGTACTTCCGCAGCTCGTCGGCCTGGTCGACCGGGTTGAACTGGACCGCGGTGTAGAAGAACGTGAAGACGATGATCAGGAACGCCTCGACCGCCAGGTACGTCCACGACTGCGGGGAGAGGTGCTGGTTGATGAAGCTCTGCGTGTTCGGGAAGAACGAGCCGATCGTCTGGGGGAGCGCGAGCAGCGTCGCGGCGAAGATCACCGGAATGACGCCCGCCATGTTCACGCGCAGCGGCATGTAGGTCGACTGGCCACCCATCTGGCGGCGGCCGACCATGCGCTTCGCGTACTGGATCGGGATGCGGCGCTGGCCCTCCTGGACGAAGACGACCGACACGATCACGCCGAGCGCGACGATCGGGAAGAAGAGCTTCTCGACCGGCGTGCCGTTGAGCCAGGCGTGGATCCCGGCGGGTGCCGACGTGAGGATCGAGGCGAAGATCAGCAGCGAGATCCCGTTGCCGATCCCGCGCTTCGTGATCTGCTCGCCCATCCACATGAGCAGGGTGGTGCCGGCGGTGAGCGTGATCACGATGAGCACGAACCTGCCCGTGTCGAGTTGCAGGCCTCCGGTGCGGTGGAAGAGGTACGCGTAGCCCGCCGCCTGTGCCGCCGCGATCGCGACCGTGCCGCAGCGGGTGTACTGCGTGATCTTCGCGTAGCCCGACTCGCCCTCTCGCTTGAGCTGCTCGAGCCTCGGCACCGCGACGGTGAGGAGCTGCAGCACGATCGACGCGGTGACGTACGGCATGATCCCGAGCGCGAAGATCGAGAAGCGGGACAGCGCGCCGCCGCTGAAGAGGCTGAGCAGCCCGAGCACGCCCCCTCCGAACAGGCCGGAGATCGCGGCAGCGTTGACGCCCGGAGCGGGGACCCACGAACCGAGGCGGTAGGCGGCCAGGATCCCGGCCGTGAACAGCACCCGGCGCCGGAGCTCCGGAACCCGCCAGGCGTTGGCGAGCCAGGAGAGCATGCCTTCTACGCTCCGGGTAGAAGGCTAGACGGCATCGGGCCCAGCCTCCTCCGCATCGACTTCACCGGCGACGGTCGCCTCGCCGGTCTCCGGCTCGGCCTCGGCTGACGTTCTCGTTCTAGCCGGTCGGCGCTTGCGCCGAACGGTCGGCTCCTTGAGGAGCGTGAGGGTGCCGCCGGCGGCCTCGACCTTCTCGCGTGCGGTCGCCGAGGCGGCGTGCACCGTGATCGAGAGCTTCTTGGAGAGCTCGCCGATGCCGAGGAGCTTCACGTCCTTGCGCACCGAGCGGATGAGGCCCTTCGCCTTGAGCGACTCCGGGGTGACCTCCTCGCCGGCCTCGAAGCGGTCGAGGTCGCGAAGGTTCACCGGCTGGGAGTAGGTCCGGAACGGGCCGATCGGCATCGCGTCGCGCGAGGTCGAGCCGCGCAGCTTCGGGAGCCGCATCGCGAGCGGCATCTGGCCGCCCTCGAAGCCGGCGCGCATCCGGTGCGAGCCCGCGCGCGACTTCTGGCCCTTGATCCCGCGCCCGGAGAAGCGACCCTTGCCCGAGCCCAGGCCGCGGCCGACCCGCTTGCGCGCCTTGCGCGGCTGGGCCGGAGAGAGACTCGAAAGATTCAGGTCGTCGGCCATTGTTAGATCTCCTCCACCTTGACGAGGTGGCGGACCTTCCGAAGCATGCCTTGAAGGGACGGGGTCACGTCGTGCTCGCGCGTCTTCCCGATCCGGCCGAGGCCGAGCGCGCGCAGCGTGCCGCGGTGGCGCGGCGACTGCCCGATCGCACTTCCCGTCTGGGTGAGCCTAAGCCTCGGCATCCTCGGCCTCCTGGACGGCCTCGACCGGTGCTACAGCCTCGGGCTCCTCCACCTCAACCGCTGCGGCCGGGGCCGGAGCAGAAGCGGGCTCTTCCTCCTTGGGCAGGGCCGCCGGGACCGGGAGCACGTCGCGCACGGCCTTGCCGCGCGCGGCCGCGACCTCCTCGGGGCGGCGCAGGTCGCGCAGAGCCACCTCGGCTGCCTTGAGCATGTTGATCGGGTTCGTCGTCCCGAGCGACTTCGCGAGCACGTCGCGGATCCCGCCGAGCTCGAGCACGGCGCGGACGCCGCCGCCGGCGATCACGCCGGTCCCGGGGGAGGCCGGGCGGAGGAGCACGCGGGCGGCGCCGAAGCGGCCGAGCACCTCGTGCGTGATCGTCTGCCCGTGCTTGGGAACGGTGAACAGGTTCTTCTTCGCGTCGTCGACGGCCTTCGAGATCGCGAGCGGGACCTCGCGGGCCTTGCCGTAGCCGACGCCGACGCGGTCGACCTCGTCCCCGATCACGACGAGCGCGGTGAACGAGAACCGCCTGCCGCCTTTCACGACCTTGGCGACGCGGTTGATCTCGACGACGCGCTCCTTGAGCTCTCTCGATTCGGCGATGTCCACTGCCATCAGAACCTCAGCCCTCCCTCGCGCGCACCCTCGGCGAGAGCCTTCACGCGTCCGTGGTACAGGTAACCGGCGCGGTCGAACACGACGGTCTCGATTCCGGCCTTCGTCGCGGCGGCGGCGAGCGCCTTGCCGACCGCGGTCGCCTGCTCGGACTTGCCGCCCTTGGCGCCGACCGTCGTCCAGGACGCGGACACGATCGTCTTGCCGGCGTCGTCGTCGACGAGCTGCGCGAAGATGCCGCGGTTCGAGCGGTAGACGGCCAGGCGCGGGCGCTCCGCGCTGCCGCGAATCTTGCCGCGCACACGGCGGTGGCGGCGCAGGCGCGCCTCGCGAACGGAAAGCTGGCTCATGACACACCGTCCCGCTCCGGCGCCGGCCAAGCCGACGCCTCCGTCCGGATGCGGCTGCACCGGCAAATCGCTGTCACCTTGGAGCCTTCCTCGAGCCCACGGCTCATGCTCTCTTGCCGACCTTTCTCCGGACGTGCTCGCCCTCGTAGCGGATCCCCTTGCCCTTGTACGGCTCGGGCGGGCGGACCTTGCGGACCTCGGCCGCGGTCTGACCGACGGCCTGCTTGTCGATGCCGCGCACGACCACCTGGGTCGGAACGGGCACCTCGAACTCGATCCCCGTCCTCGGCGTGATGCGCACCGGATGCGAGTAGCCGACCTGGAGCTCCAGGTTCGAGCCGGACATCGCGGCGCGGTAGCCGACGCCCTGGATCTCGAGTCGCTTCTCGAAGCCCTTCGTCACGCCCTCGACCATGTTCGCGACGATCGTCCGCGTGAGGCCGTGGAGCGCGCGATCGTCGCCGCGGTCGGTCGGGCGGGTGACGGTGATCGTCCCGTCCTCCTGCGCGATCGACATCCGCTGGGGCACCTGCGCACGGAGCTCGCCCTTGGGGCCGTGCACGGTGACACGACCCGGGTCGACCGTGACGGTCACGCCGGAGGGAACCTCAATGGGTTTTCTGCCAATCCTGCTCATGCTGCAAAACGCCTCCCGACTCCGGCAGAAACCCCTAGATATTTGGAAATATTCATCTTTATCTTCCTATGATCTGGTTCGTGTG
Organism: uncultured Actinomycetes bacterium; assembly: GCA_963836925.1. Taxonomy (GTDB): domain Bacteria; phylum Actinomycetota; class Thermoleophilia; order Gaiellales; family Gaiellaceae; genus PALSA-600. The sequence goes on along the minus strand of CAWILJ010000005.1, from coordinate 128,193 downwards.
GTCTCTTTCACCACACGAAGCAAATCACTTCGCCGCCGATGCCCTCGGCCTCGGCGGTCCGGCTCGTGATCACACCGCGGGACGTGGACAGGATTGCAGTTCCCATGCCCCCGAGGACGCGGGGAAGGCGGTCCTTGCCGGCGTAGATCCGCCGTCCGGGCTTGGAGATGCGCTTGAGGCCCGTGAGCACCCGCTCACGGCTGCGCCCGTACTTGAGCTCGATCACGAGCACCTTGTAGGGCAGCTCACCGGCGGGCTCCACGTGGTAGTCGCGGACATAGCCCTCCTCCTTGAGGATGCGCGCGATCTCCTCCTTGAGCTTGGAGCTCGGCATCTCGGTCCGGTCGTGCAGCGCCTTGTTGGCGTTGCGGATCCGGGTCAGCATGTCGGCGACTGGGTCGGTCAGCATCCTCGTCCTCCTACCACGAGCTCTTCGTCATGCCCGGGATCACGCCCTGGTGAGCGAGCTCACGCAGGCAGATCCGGCAGAGCCCGAACTTCTTGAACACGGCGCGAGGCCGGCCGCAGCGGTTGCAGCGGCTGTAGTTGCGCACCTTGTACTTGGCGGGGCGCGAGGCCTTCGCGATCATCGATTTCTTGGCCATGTTGGCTGTTAGTCCCTTCTGGCCTCGGTGGCGAGCGGCATCCCGAGCCCGCGCAGGAGGGCCTCGGCCTGCTCGTCGCTGGAGGCGGTGGTCGTGATCGCGACGTCGAGGCCGCGGATCTCCTTGATGCTGTCGTAGTCGATCTCCGGAAAGATGATCTGCTCCCGGATCCCGAGCGAGTAGTTGCCCCGCCCGTCGAACGAGTCCGGCGAAAGGCCCCGGAAGTCGCGGATGCGCGGGAGCGCGATCGAGATCAGCCGGTCGAGGAACTCCCACATCCGGTCGCCGCGCAGCGTCACGCGCGTGCCGATCGGCATGCCGTCGCGGATCTTGAACTGGGCGACCGACTTGCGGGCGCGGCGCATCTGCGCTCGCTGCCCGGCGATGATGGTCAGCTCGTCCATGGCGGCGTCGAGCACCTTCGAGTCGGTCTTCGCCTCGCCGACGCCCATGTTCAGCGTGATCTTCGCGATCTTCGGCACCTGCATGATCGAGTCCAGGCCGAACTGCTCCTTCAACTGCTCGCGGAGCTCGTCGTTGTAGCGCTGCTTGAGGCGCGGGACGTAGGTCTCGGTGGTCGCCATCAGTCGAGCTCCTGGCCGCAGCCGTCACGCTTGCAGACGCGCACCTTGATCGTCTCGCCCTTCACGACCTTGGTCGCGTGGCCGATCCTGGTCGGGAGCTTGCAGGTCGGGCAGACGACCATCACGTTGGACACCGGGACGGCGGCAGCCTTCTCGATGATCCCGCCCGGGATCATCTGCTGGCCGCCCATGCGGTTGGCGTCGCGCATCGGGCGCGGCTTCGTGTGCCGCTTCGCAAGGTTCAGGTTCTCGACGATCACGAGGCCGGCTCTCGGCTGCGCGTCGAGGACGCGGCCCTGCTTGCCGCGGTCCTTGCCGGCGAGCATCTGGACGAGGTCGCCCTTCTTGACCTTCATCACAACACCTCCGGAGCGAGCGAGACGATCTTCATGAAGTTCTTCTCGCGCAGCTCGCGCGCGACCGGCCCGAAGATGCGGGTGCCGCGCGGGTTGCGCTGAGCGTCGATGATCACGGCGGCGTTCTCGTCGAACGCGATCAGCGTGCCGTCGTCGCGGCCGAACGGCTTCTTCGTCCTGACCACGACCGCCTTGACGACCTCGCCCTTCTTGATCGCGCCCTGCGGCGCGGCCGCCTTGACGGTCGCCGTGATGATGTCGCCGACCCGAGCGTACCGGCGGCGCGAGCCGCCGACGACGCGGATGCAGAGGAGCTCGCGCGCCCCGGTGTTGTCGGCCACCTTGAGTCTTGTCTCCTGCTGGATCATTGCGTCGGGAGGGTCATTTGGCCTTCTCCACGATCTCGGCCAGGCGCCAGCGCTTGGTCTTCGAGAGCGGGCGGGTCTCGATCACCCGGACGATGTCGCCGATCCCGGCCGAGTTCGCCTCGTCGTGGGCGTGCAGCTTGCTCGAGCGCCGGATGACCTTCTTGTACTTGGAGTGGATCCGGACCGTCTCGATCCGGACGACGATCGTCTTGTCGCCCTTGTCGGAGACGACGACCCCGCGGCGCTCCTGGCGGCGGCCGAGAGCCGCCTCCTGCTTCGGCGTGCGGGCGATCGGCTTGCGCTCCTCGGACGGAGTGCGCGCCGGCTTCGAATGCTTGTGACGCAGGGCACGCGGCAGCCGCTTGCGATTCTTTCGCGCAGGCGCGGCCTCGAGCTCCGCGGGTGCCTCGGCCTCGGCGGCAGGCTCGGCCTTCGCCTCGGGCGCCTCGGCGGCAGGCTCGGCCTCCGCGTCAACGGCCGGCTCGGACTCCTCGGCGGCAGGCTCGGCCTCCGCGTCAACGGCCGGCTCGGACTCCTCGGCGGCGGGCTCGGCCTCCGCCTCGGCCGCGGCAGCCCCCTCGGCCACCGGCTCTTCAGCCACCGGCTCCTCGGCTACCGCCTCGGGCTCGGGGGTCTCTGTCTCGTCTGTGGTCTCTTCGTCTGCCATCTGTGCCTTCCTAGCTGCGCGCCTTGGCGTGCTCGAACTGAACGGTGAGGATGCGGGCGATGTCGCGGCGCGCGTGATGGAGCCGCGTGGTGTCCTCGAGCGAGCCGGTCGCCGACTGGAAGCGGAGGGTGAACAGCTCCTTGCGCGTCTCGGCGAGCTTCTGCTGCAGCTCGTCGGGGCTCATGTTCCGGAGGTCCCTAGCCCGCAAAGAGATCACCGCTCTCGCGCTTCACGAACTTGGTCTTGATCGGGAGCTTCTGGCCGGCCAGGCGCAGGGCCTCCTTGGCGAGCGGCTCCGGGACGCCGGCGAGCTCGAACATGACGCGGCCCGGCTTGATCACGGCGACCCAGCCCTCGGGCGAGCCCTTGCCCTTGCCCATGCGGGTCTCGAGCGGCTTCTTGGTGAAGGACTTGTCCGGGAAGACGTTGATCCACACCTTGCCGCCGCGGCGGATCTTGCGGGTCATCGCGATACGGGCAGCCTCGATCTGACGGTTGGTGATCCAGCCGTTCTCGAGCGCCTTGATGCCGTAGTCGCCGAACTGCACCTGGAACTGGCCCTTGGCCTCGCCCCGGCGGCGGCCGCGATGCATCTTCCGGAACTTCGTCCTCCTCGGAAGCAGCATCAGGCGTCGTCCTCGCTCTCGGCTTCGGGCTTTGCGGGCTCGGCTGCCGGCTCCTCGGGCGGGGTGACGGCCGTGGAGATCACCGTCTCGTACCCGGTCTCCTCGGGCTCGGGCTCGGCCGGAGCCGCCTCGACGACCGGAGCCTCAGCAGCGGCCGGCTCGTCTTCCTTGCGAGGTCGGCGCGGCTTCGGAGCCGCCTTCTCGACCGCCGGGGTCTCCACCGTAGGTGTCTCGACCACAGCGGAAGCCGACTCCTCGACGGGTGCGTCGCTCGTCACCGGCTCGACTGCTTCGGGAGCCGGCTGCTGCTGCGACTGCTGCTCGCGGTCGCGGCGCGGGCCGCCCGGCCTGCCGCCGCGCTGACCGGGGCGACTGCGGCGCACGGGGCCGAGGCCCTCGCGATCCTGGCCGCGGCCACGGCCCGACTCGCGGGAGGCGCCGAGACCCTCGGTGACGCCGCCGCGGCGACGGGCCGTGTCCTGGTCGCCGAGGCGCGTCTCCTTGCCTCCGCCCGGAACGCCGCCGTAGCCGGCGGGCATGATCTCGCCCTTGTTGATCCAGACCTTCACGCCGATGCGGCCGGTAGGCGTGCGCGCCTCGGTGAAGCCGTAGTCGATGTCGGCGCGGATCGTGTGGAGGGGCACGCGGCCCTCGGAGTACTGCTCGGAGCGGCTCATCTCGGAGCCGCCGAGGCGGCCGGAGCACTGCACCTTCACACCGGCGGCGCCCGACCGGATCGCCGAGGCGAGTGAGCGCTTCATCGCGCGGCGGAACGACACGCGGTTCTGGAGCTGCTCGGCGATCGACTGGGCGACGAGCTTCGCGTCGAGCTCGGGGCGCTTGATCTCGTTGATGTTGATGTGCACGTTCTTGCGGGTGAGCGCGTGCACCTCCTTGCGCAGCGCGTCGACCTCGACGCCCGACTTGCCGATCACGATCCCGGGCCTCGCGGTGTAGATGTCGATCGTGATCCGCTGCTTGTCCTTGCGGATCAGGATGTCCGACAGCCCGGCGTGCGAGAGCTTCTTGACGATGTGCTCGCGGATCTTGATGTCCTCGAGCAGCGCGCCGGCGAACTCCTTGGTGCTGACCATCCAGTTCGACTTCCAGTCGTGGATGACGCCGACCCGCAGGCCGCCCGGGTGAACCTTCTGGCCCATTACGCGGCCACCTCCTTCTTCCTCGCGCGGCGGCGAGGCTTGGCCTCTGCGGAGCCGGGGCCCTTGCCGGGCTCGGGCTTCTCGAGCTGGTCGAGCTTGATCGTGATGTGGCAGGTGCGCTTGAGGATCTGGTTGACGCGGCCGCGCGCGCGCTGCTGCCAGCGCTTCAGCGTCGGGCCCTCGTCGACGTAGACGGCGGAGATGTAGAGGTCGTCCCCGCTCCAGCGGAGGTTCGGGTTCGACTCGGCGTTCGCGACGGCGCTCGAGAGCACCTTCTCGAGGTCGCGTGCAGCGGCGCGCGGCATGAACGCGAGGATCGTCCGGGCCTCGGGGACGCTCCGGCCACGGATGTGGTCCGCCACCAGGCGCGCCTTGCGGGGCGTGACCTTCACGAACTTGGCGGTGGCCCCGACGTATGGGCGGGCGTCGGTCACCGCTTCACCTGCGTCTTGGAGTCGCCCGCGTGGCCGCGGAAGTGGCGCGTCGGCGCGAACTCGCCGAGCTTGTGGCCGACCATCTGCTCGGAGATGAACACCGGCACGTGCTTGCGGCCGTCGTGCACCGCGATCGTGTGGCCGACCATGTCGGGGAAGATCGTCGAGGCTCGCGACCAGGTGCGGATCATCTGCTTGCGGCCGCCCTCGTTCATCGCGACGATGCGCGCCAGCAGGCGCTCCTCCACGAAGGGCCCCTTCTTCGAGCTCCTGCTCACTTAGCGCTTCTCCTTCCCGCGGCGCCGGCCGCGGACGATGAGCTTGTCCGATTCCTTGTGCTTGCCGCGCGTGCGCTTGCCCAGCGTCGGCACTCCCCACGGGGTGACCGGATGGCGGCCGCCCTTCGACTTGCCCTCGCCGCCGCCGTGCGGGTGGTCGACCGGGTTCATCGCGGAGCCGCGAACGGTCGGGCGCTTGCCGAGCCAGCGCGAGCGGCCGGCCTTGCCGCCGGTGATGTTGCCGTGGTCGACGTTGCCGACCTGGCCCACGGTCGCGCGGCAGGTGAGCAGGACGCGGCGCATCTCGCCGGACGGGAGGCGCAGCGTCGCGTACCCCTGGTCCTTCGCGACGAGCTGGATGCCCGAGCCGGCGGAGCGAGCCATCTGGCCGCCCTTCCCCGGCTTGAGCTCGACGTTGTGGACGAGCGTGCCGGTGGGGATGTTCTCGAGCGGGAGCGCGTTCCCGGGCTTGATGTCGGAGCCCGGGCCCGACTGCACCTCGGCGCCGACGCGGAGGCCGGCCGGGGCGAGGATGTAGGACTTGAAGCCGTCGGCGTAGTGGAGCAGCGCGATGCGGGCCGACCGGTTCGGGTCGTACTCGATCGCCGCCACCTTCGCCGGGATCCCGTCCTTCGTCCGCTTGAAGTCGATCACGCGGTAGCGGCGCTTGTGGCCGCCCCCCTGGTGGCGCGTCGTGATGCGGCCGTTCACGTTGCGGCCGCCCTTCTTCGTCAGCTTCTCGGTCAGCGCCTTCTCGGGCTTCGACTTCGTCACCTCGGCGAAGTCGGAGACCGTCATGAAGCGGCGGCCGGGGCTCGTGGGCTTGAAACGACGGACCGGCATTTACAGCTGAGCCCCCTGGAAGACCTCGATGATCTCGCCCGGCTTGAGCTGCACGACGGCCTTCTTCCAGCCGGGCTTCGTGCCCTTGATCATCCCGCGCCGCTTCGGCTTGGCCTGGACCTTGAGGATGTTGACCTTGACGACGTGCACCTCGAACAGCTCCTCGATCGCCTGGCGGACCTGGGTCTTGTGGGCGTCCTCGTGCACGCGGAAGGTGTACTTGCCGTGGACGGAGCCGTGGTAGCTCTTCTCGGAGACGATCGGGGCGAGCACGATCTGGTGGGCGTGCATCAGCTGTGACTCCCCTGGTGACAGCGGTGGATGCCCGGAGTGGGAGCACCAGGCCAGGCAAGGATGCAGGGAGTCCCGAAAGTGGGCACTATCGGGACGACCGAGGACGCAGCATGGCGCAGCGTGATCGCGCGCCGGGCGCCGCCGATGGTCGCCAGGGGGGTCACCTGGCCCTCGTCTCGACGAGCGGAAGAGAGGCCTCGCTCACGACGAGAGAGCCCGCCCAGACGACGGCGCCGACCTCGAGCTCCGAGGGAGCGACGATCGCGACGCGCGGGATGTTCCTGAACGACTTGGCCGCGTTCGCCTCGTCGTCGTTGAGGACGACGACGACCGGCGCCGCGAGGCCGGAAGCTTCGAGGAAGCCTCTGGCCAGCTTGGTCGACGGCGACTCGAACGTCTGGGCCTCCAGCAGCGCGAGTGTGCCTGCCCCGGCATGACTGGCCAGGGCCGACCGCAGGGCGGCCTTGGCCGCCTTCCGGTTGACCTTCAGATCGAAGCTGCGCGGGACCTTCGCGAAGGCGTGGCCGCCACCGCTGAACTGCGGGGCGCGAATCGTCCCGGCGCGGGCACGGCCGGTGCCCTTCTGGCGCCAGGGCTTGGAGCGTCCGCCGGAGACGAGGCCACGACTCTTGGTCGCCGAAGTCCCGGCGCGTTGCGCTGCCTGCTCGGCGCGCACCGCCTCGTGCACGAGATGCGGCTTGATCTCGGCCGCGAAGATGTCCGCGTCGAGCGAGGCGTCCTTCGCCTTGGCTCCCTTGACGTCGAGCACGGGTGCCTTCGGGGCGGCCATCAGCCTCTCACCTCGACGAGACCGTTCTTGGGGCCGGGGACCGACCCCTTGACGAGCAGCAGGTTCTTCTCGGCGTCGATGCGATGCACGGTCAGCCCGGTCTGGGTGACGCGCTTGCCACCCATCCGGCCGGCCATGCGGACGCCCTTGAAGACGCGCGACGGCGTCGCCGAGGCGCCCACCGAGCCCGGGGCGCGGACGTTGTGCGAGCCATGCGACCTCGGGCCGCTCGAGAAGTTGTGGCGCTTGATCGTGCCCTGGAAGCCCTTGCCGATCCCGATCCCGGCGACCTTGACCTCGTCGCCGGCCTCGAAGACCTCGACCGTGACCGTCTCGCCCTCGACGGCACCGTCGATGCCGCCGCGGAACTCGACGAGCGTCCGGTGGCCGCCGACGCCGAACCGCTTCAGGTGCCCGAGCTCGGGAAGCGTCAGCCTCCAGTCGGCGACCGGGTCGAAGGCGAGCTGAACTGCGTCGTACCCGTCGGTTGCGGTCGTCTTGACCTGGACCACGGGACAAGGTCCCGCCGCGATGACGGTGACGCCCGTCACGGCGCCGGTCTCCTCGTCGAAGACCTGCGTCATGCCGAGTTTTCTCCCCAGGATCCCCTTCATGAGGCTCGAGCCCGAAGCTGGGGAGAAGACGTATGGAATGGAATTGATCTGTTCATTTTGAGTATCGAAATCGAGCTCGTCAGAGTTTGATCTCGATGTCGATTCCCGCCGGGAGATCGAGCCGCATGAGCTGGTCGATCGTCTTCGGCGTCGGGCTGAGGATGTCGATCAGCCGCTTGTGGGTCCTGACCTCGAAGTGCTCCCGTGAGTCCTTGTCCTTGAACGGTCCGCGGATCACGCAGTAGACGTTCTTCTCGGTCGGGAGAGGAACCGGTCCGGTGATCGTCGCACCGCTCCTCTGAGCGGTGTCGACGATCTGCTGGGCCGACCGGTCCAGTTGCTGGTGGTCGTAGCCCTTGAGCCGGATGCGGATCTTCCCTTGTGCCATTGCTACTTGACGACCTCGGTGACGACGCCGGCACCCACGGTGCGCCCGCCCTCGCGGATCGCGAAGCGGAGGCCCTGATCCATGGCGATCGGCTGGATCAGCTCGATCTCCATGTTCGTGTTGTCGCCCGGCATGACCATCTCCTGGCCCTCGGGCAGGTTGACGGCGCCGGTCACGTCCGTGGTGCGGAAGTAGAACTGCGGCCGGTAGTTGTTGAAGAAGGGCGTGTGGCGGCCGCCTTCGTCCTTGCCGAGCACGTAGACCTCGGCCTTGAACTGGGTGTGCGGTGTGATCGAGCCCGGCTTCGCGAGCACCTGGCCACGTTCGACCTCCTCGCGCTTGACACCGCGAAGGAGCGCACCGGCATTGTCGCCGGCCTGGGCGTAGTCGAGTGTCTTCTGGAACATCTCGAGCCCGGTGACGACCGTCTTGGCCACTTCGGGGTGGATGCCGACGATCTCGACCTCGTTGCCGACCTCGCACTTGCCCTGCTCGATGCGGCCCGTGACGACGGTGCCGCGTCCCGTGATCGTGAACACGTCCTCGATCGGCATCAGGAAAGGCTTGTCGACGTCGCGCGTGGGCTCCGGGATGTACGTGTCGACGGCCTCCATCAGCTCCAGGATCTTCGGCGTCCACTCGGGGTCGCCCTCGAGCGCCTTCAGCGCCGAGACCTGGATGACCGGGATGTCATCCCCCGGGAACTCGTACTTGGTGAGCAGCTCGCGGACCTCGAGCTCGACGAGCTCGAGCAGCTCGGGGTCGTCGACCATGTCGGCCTTGTTGAGCGCGACCACGATCGCCGGCACCTCGACCTGGCGGGCCAGGAGGATGTGCTCGCGGGTCTGCGGCATCGGGCCGTCGGCGGCCGACACGACCAGGATCGCCCCGTCCATCTGCGCGGCGCCCGTGATCATGTTCTTGATGTAGTCGGCGTGGCCCGGGCAGTCGACGTGCGCATAGTGGCGGTTCGCCGTCTCGTACTCGACATGCGCGGTGTTGATCGTGATGCCACGCGCGCGCTCCTCGGGAGCGTTGTCGATCGACGCGAAGTCGCGCGCCTGCGTGTTGCCGCTGCCTGCCTCGGCGAGCACCTTGGTGATCGCCGCGGTCAGCGTCGTCTTCCCGTGGTCGATGTGCCCGATGGTGCCGACGTTCACGTGAGGCTTCGAGCGCTCGAACTTCTGCTTTGCCATGTTTTTTCCTCCGGAAAAAACTAGTAGTTAACCGAGATCAATTTTTCTTACCGCCATCACTCGCCGCAATCGTCTCAGCGATCGAGGCAGGTACGTCCTCGTACCGCTCGAAATGCATGCTGAAGTCTGCCCGTCCCTGCGACATCGAGCGAAGGTCGGTTGCGTACCCGAACATCTCGGACAGCGGGACGATCGCCTTCACCGCCTGGATGTTGCCGACGGGGGCCATCGACTCGATCCGCCCGCGCCGGGAGTTGAGGTTGCCGATGACGTCGCCGAGGAACTCGTCGGGGGTCGTGACCTCGACGGCCATGACCGGTTCGAGGAGCTTCGGCTTGGCGCGCTTCATCGCCTCCTTGAAGGCCATGGAGCCCGCGATCTTGAAGGCGCGCTCGCTCGAGTCGACGTCGTGGTAGCTCCCGTCGACGAGCTGGACCTTGATGTCGACGACCGGGTAGCCGGCGAGGATGCCCGAGCCCATCGCCTCCCGGATGCCCTGGTCGACTGCCGGGATGTACTCCCTGGGGATCTTCCCGCCGACGATCTTGTCCTCGAACTCGTAGCCGGCGCCCGGCTCCTGCGGGTACAGGTTGATGATCGCGTCGCCGTACTGGCCCGAGCCGCCGGTCTGACGGACGAACCGGCCCTGGATCTTCTCGGCCGGCTGCGAGACGGTTTCGCGGTAGGCGACCTGCGGGCGCCCGACGTTCGCGTCGACGTTGAACTCGCGCTTGAGGCGGTCGACGGCGATGTCGAGGTGCAGCTCGCCCATTCCCGCGATCAGGGTCTGGCCGGTCTCCTCGTCGGTGGTGACCCGGAAGGTCGGGTCCTCCTCGACCAGGCGGGCGAGGCCAGACGAGAGCTTGTCCTGGTCGGCCTTCGACTTCGGCTCGACGGCGACCGAGATCACGGGCTCGCGGAAGCTGATCGACTCGAGCACGATCGGGGCGTTCTCCGCGGAGAGCGTGTCGCCCGTCGTCGTCTGCTTGAGCCCGACGCCGGCGGCGATCTCGCCCGCGCCGACCGTATCCAGGTCCTCGCGGTGGTTCGCGTGCATCTGCAGGATGCGGCCGATGCGCTCGGTCCTGCCGGTGGTCGTGTTCAGGACACGGTCGCCCGACTTGATCTTCCCGCTGTAGACCCGGAAGTAGGTGAGCTTTCCGACATAGGGGTCGGACATGACCTTGAAGGCCAGCGCGGCGAACGGCGCGTCCATCGACGCGGCGCGCTCGACCTCGGCGTCGGTCTTCGGGTCGACGCCGTGCACGGCCGGCACGTCGAGGGGGCTCGGAAGGTAGTCGATGACGGCGTCGAGCAGCGGCTGGACGCCCTTGTTCTTGAACGCCGAGCCGAGCAGCACCGGGGTCAGCTCGCCGGAGAGCGTGCCGGCGCGCAGCGCGCGCTTGATCTGGTCGGGCGTGACCGAGCTCTCGTCCTCGATGTAGGCCTCGAGCACCTCGTCGTCGAAGTGCGAGATCGCATCGATGAGCTGGTGGTGGTACTCGTGGGCCTGCTCGGCGAGCTCGGCCGGAACCTCGGTCACCTCGAACTCCTGCCCCAGATCGTCCTTGTAGACGGTCGCCTGCATCTCGACGAGGTCGACGACGCCCTGGAAGCCGTCCTCGGCGCCGATCGGGATCTGCACCGGCAGTGGGTTCGCGCCGAGTCGCTCGCGCATGGACTGCACGGCGGCGAAGAAGTTGGCGCCGACGCGGTCCATCTTGTTGATGAACGCGATCCGCGGCACCTTGTACTTGTCGGCCTGGCGCCACACCGTCTCGGACTGCGGCTGGACGCCTGCGACCGAGTCGAACACGGCAACCGCGCCGTCGAGGACGCGCAGGCTCCGCTCCACCTCGACGGTGAAGTCCACGTGCCCGGGCGTATCAATAATGTTGATCCTGAAGTCGCGCCAGAACGCCGTGGTCGCAGCCGACGTGATCGTGATGCCGCGCTCCTGCTCCTGCGCCATCCAGTCCATCGTGGCCGCGCCCTCGTGAACCTCACCCATCTTGTGAGTGCGGCCCGTGTAGTAGAGGATGCGCTCGGTCGTCGTGGTCTTGCCCGCATCGATGTGGGCCATGATCCCGATGTTCCGGACGCGGTCCAGCGCCACCCTTGACTCAGTCACTGACAATTCTTCTCCACTCCTACCAGCGGTAATGGGCGAAGGCCTTGTTGGCCTGCGCCATCCTGTACATGTCGTCCTTGCGCTTGAACGCCGCCCCCTGCTGCTCGAGCGCGTCCAGGATCTCGCCTGCGAGCTTGTCCGCCATGTGCTTCTCGCGGCGCTCGCGCGAATACGTCACGAGCCAGCGTAGCGCCAGCGTGCGGCCTCGCCGTTGCGGCACCTCGACCGGCACCTGGTAGTTCGCGCCGCCGACGCGGCGGCTGCGAACCTCGAGCACCGGGGTCACGGTCTTCACGGCCTGCTCGAGCACCTCGGCCGGCGGCCGGCCGGTCTTGGAGCCGACCTTGTCGAGCGCGCCGTAGACGATCGCCTCGGCGGTCGACTTCTTGCCGTGGAGCATGACGCGGTTGATCAACTGCGTCACGAGCACGCTGTCATAGAGGGCGTCGACGCCCAGAGGGCGCGGCTGGATCTCGGCACGTCTGGGCATCAGGAAGTCTTCTTGGCGCCGTACTTCGAGCGCGCCTGCTTGCGGTCGGCGACGCCGGAGGCGTCGAGCGCCGCGCGAATCACCTTGTACCGATACCCGGGGAGGTCCTTGACGCGGCCGCCGCGGACGAGCACGACCGAATGCTCCTGGAGGTTGTGACCCTCACCAGGGATGTAGGTCCCGACCTCGATCCCGTTCGTGAGCCGCACGCGCGCGATCTTGCGCAGCGCCGAGTTCGGCTTCTTCGGGGTCATCGTCGACACGCGCGTGCACACCCCGCGCTTCTGCGGGGCCCCCTGGAGCGCGGGAGTCTTCGTCTTCTCGCGCTTGGAGGTGCGGCCCTTGCGAATCAGCTGGTTGACAGTCGGCAATTAATCCCCTCGTGGAAAAAGAGTCGTTACGCACGAAAGCCCGGCGCAGGCACACATGCCCATGCCGAACCAGGATGGGATGGTAGCAAACATGGGGCCCGGGGGCCGCGCAAGCCGGGATTGCTTCTACAATCCCTGCTCTCCCCTGTGCGGGGATCGCGGACATAGATGGGCATAGCTCTCGGTATAGCGGTCGTGGTCGCGTTGACCGCCGTCGTCGCGGCGGTCGTCGTCGTGGGCCGCACGCGGCACTCGGCCGAAGCGCGCGTCCAGCAGCTCGCAACCGGGCTCGGCTACACGTCGGAGCTCGCCGCCTCGCTCGACCCGGGCGACGTGATCGACCGGACGCTCGACGCGGTGGTCGCGCTGCCCGGCGTCGACGCGGCGCTCATCGCGGTCGGCGAGAACGGCGACGACGCACGCTTGACCCGGGCAGCCGGGATGACCGCCGACGAGGTCGAGCGGACGCTCTTGCAGATGCCCGCCCACCCGGATCTGCGCGCGATCGAGGTCGTGTACCGCTACCGGCTCGACGACGTCAACGAGTCGTCGAAGCTTCCGCGCTCGGCCCTGACCGTGTCGCTCCGCGCAGGGGGCGAGACGATCGGCTCCCTCGCCGCCGTCACCCGCTCGACGACAGGCGGCTTCTCGGAGCCCGCCGCGACCGCCCTCGAGGGGCTCGCCCGCCGCGCCGGGCCCGCGATCTGGAACGCGATGCGCTTCACCGAGGCGCGCGAACAGGCGGAGCTCGACTCGCTCACCGGGCTCCACAACAGGCGGCTCTTCTACGAGTTCCTCGGCCGCGAGATCGCGCGGGCCGAGCGCTACGAGCGCCACGTCTCGCTGATCGTCTTCGACCTCGACGACTTCAAGCGGATCAACGACCGGATCGGCCATCTCGGCGGCGACGGGGTGCTCACCGAGGTCGCGAACCGCGTCCGCAGCGTCGTTCGCGCGACCGACATCCCGTGCCGGGTCGGCGGCGACGAGTTCGCCGTGATCCTCCCCGAAGCGAGCCGCGACGACGCGGAGCTCCTGGCCGACCGTATCGCGCTCGCGATCCGCGGGCAGGAGATCGAGAAGGTCGGCGTCCTGAAGATCTCGGCCGGCGTCGCGGAGCTCCGCCCGGCCGACGCCGCAGCGGACCTCTTCAATCGGGCTGACGAGGCCCTCCTCCGGGCCAAGAGCGCCGGCAAGGCCAGGGTCGTCGCGAACTGACGGGCTGAAACAGAACCGGCGGTCGACCGGTCGGTCGAGCAGGCAGCTCAGCGCCCGCGGCCCCGGAACCGCCGCGTGAAGCGGTCCGGGTCGAACCGCGGGCTAACGCCGGTGTAAATGTGCCTGATGTCGAGATTCCGGTCCAACTCGGCCGAGTAGGACGAGATCAGGTCACGCAGCGGGGACTCCTGCCGGGCAAGGCGCTCCGCCTCCAGGCGCTCCGCCTCCAGCGCTCCCCTCCAGCGCTCCGCCTCCAGGCGCTCCGCCTCCAGCGCTCCGCCTCCAGCGCTCCGCCTCCAGCCGTTCAGCCTCCAACCGCTCAGCCTCGAGCCGCTCGGCCTCCCGGCGTTCCGACTCGACGCGCGCGAACTCCAGCCGCTCAGCTTCGAGCCGCTCCGCCTCCAGCCGCTCGGCCTCCAGGCGCTCGGCCTCCAGCCGCTCCGCCTCCAGGCGCTCCGCCTCCAGCCGCTCAGCCTCCAGGCGCTCGCCTCCAGCCGCTCCGCCTCCAGGCGCTCCGCCTCGAGCCGTTCGGCCTCCAACCGCTCAGCCTCCCGGCGTTCCGACTCGACGCGCTCGAACTCCAGCCGCTCAGCCTCCAGCCGCTCGGCCTCCCGGCGTTCCGACTCGACGCGCTCGAACTCCAGCCGCTCAGCCTCCAGCCGCTCAGCCTCCAGGCGCTCCGCCTCGAGCCGTTCGGCCTCCAACCGCTCAGCCTCCCGGCGTTCGGACTCGACGCGCTCGAACTCCAGCCGCTCAGCCTCCAGCCGCTCGCCTCCACCCGCTCCGCCTCCAGCCGCTCCGCCTCGAGCCGTTCGGCCTCCAACCGCTCGGCCTCCCGGCGTTCCGACTCGACGCGCTCGAACTCCAGCCGCTCAGCCTCCACCCGCTCAGCCTCCAGCCGCTCAGCCTCCACCCGCTCCGCCTCCAGCCGCTCAGCCTCCAGCCGCTCGCCTCCAGGCGCTCCGCCTCGAGCCGTTCGGCCTCCAACCGCTCAGCCTCCCGGCGTTCCGACTCGACGCGCTCGAACTCCAGCCGCTCAGCCTCCACCCGCTCGGCCTCGAGCCGCGCCTCGAGCCGCTCGGCCTCCAGCCGCTCAGCCTCCAACCGCTCAGCCTCCACGGCGTTCCGACTCGACGCGCTCGAACTCGAGCCGGGCGGCCTCCAGCCGCTCGACCTCCCGTCGTTCCGCTTCCAGCCGCGCGGCCGCGGCGCGCTCGATCTCCAGCTGCTCGGCCTCGAGCCGTTCCGCTTCCAGGCGTTCGACCTCGAGCCGCTCGGCCTCCAACCGCTCGGCTTCGGCCGGCTCGGCCCGCGAGGGCTTCTTCGGCCCGCCAGAGCCGAGCCCCTCGAAATCCGGGACCGGCTCGACTCCCCACGGGCCGGGCTCCTCGGGCTCGTCCCCCGGCGCCATCTCGACGAACGCGATCAGCGCCCCTTCGGCGTGGTACGCGGCGATCCGATTGGCCAGCGGGATCGCCGGCCGGCGAAAACGGAGGGCGCACCAGTGGTCGCGCGGCTCGTCGATGCGCTCCCATCCCTCGCCGAGGAGGGCTTCCTCGAGCGCAGCGAGCGACGCCACCGCGTCGGGCGCCTCGGCAGGCACCCCGTTTCCGTTGCGCCAGCGGAAGGCGGGAGACCTCATCACCTGCTCGTCGTCGCCGTTCCGTGCCGCGGCCACGAAAGCACACGAGAGGTACGAGCGCCGCCACGTGATGTCGCAGGAAGCCCAGAGACCTTCCTCCATCAGGTCCTCACCGTTTTGCTTCTCGTCGACGGCCATGTCGAGCCGTTCCGCCCCGCTCGCGCTTTCGACGGCGGACTTCAGTCTGGTGAACGTCTGCTTTCGGGACAGCCGTCGAAAGGTAGCGCGAGCCGCATCTGCGCGCTCTGACCTTGGTCCTGACCGTCCCAGCCCAACGGGGAGGCCGGGGAGGCAAGCTCCGGAACCGCGCTGCCGTTTCTCGCCCCTGATCCCGTGCTACGCGGCGGCTTCGGCGAGGCGCCGGTCGATCGCGCGGCGTGCGCGGTCCAGAGGGGCGGGGTCGCCGCCGATCACGAACGCCGCGTTCGCGAGCAGCAGGAAGGCATCGATCTCGAACGCAAGCTGCTCGGCGTCCTCGGCCGGATCGAGCACACCTTCCTCCTGGGCGGCGCGCACTGCCGTCGCCAGGTGCTCCGACCAGTCCTCGACGACCTCGATCGCCTTGTCCCTCACAGGCCCGGGATGAGTGTCCATCTCGGCGGCGACCGATGCGAAGAAGCAGCCGCCTGGGAAGACCTGCCGCTCGACGTGATCGAGGAACCGCTCGGCAAGCGCGCGAAGGCGCCCGATCCCGGTCGGCTCGGCAAGCGCCGCGTCCACGACCTCGTCCGAGAAGATCACTCCGGCCGTGTCGATAGTGGCGAGTTGGAGCTCCTCCTTCGAGCCGAAGTGCGCGAACAGCCCGCTCTTGCTCATCCCCACCGAGTCGGCGAGACGCGCGATCGAAAGGCCGGACAGCCCTTCGACGGTGGCGAGCCGTGCCGCCTGGTAGAGGATCGCGTTGCGGCTGCGCTCGCCGTCGCTACGCGGCTTTCGCTCGTTTCGAGTCGAGATCTTGCTCATTCGCTTTCACAAGATAGCACGACCGTTCGTATGCTAGTGTGCCTGATGGAACGAACGATCGTGCTAACTGAGGGGTGACCAGAGAGGGAGGCGAGGGGACATGAACACGATCGACAGGCAAGAACTGAGAGAGAAGCTGGAACGCGGGGACGACCTGCAGCTCGTGATGGCGCTTCCACATCACGCGTTCGAGGCCAAGCGCATCCCCGGCACCCGCCACTTCGAGACGGTCGGTGAGGCACTCGATGCGCTCGACCCCGGCGACGAGATCGTCGTGTACTGCGCGACCGTCTACTGCCCTGCGAGCATCTACGCGTACGCGCTCCTCGAGCGCGAGGGCTACCGGCGGCTGTACCGCTACGCCGGCGGCATCGACGACTGGGAGTCGGCCGGGTATCCGGTCGAGGGGGGCGCGCCCCGCGCCGCCCGGGCCGCCGAGGAGAAGCGGCATCCCCGCACCTCGGCGAGTTCCGCCCGGCGCTGGCCGGCACTGGCCGCCTGACCCCTCAGCGGGGGCCGTACAGTCGGTAGGTGAGCGCCGGGACCCCGTCGGCCGCGGAGGCGAACCCGCGGTCGACGTAGCCGTCGGGCGCCTCGCACTTCAGGCCCTCGCCCCGGACGAACACCGCCCTCGTCGCGCCGGCCAGAATGCCCCCGACCTGGAGCCCGGCGGGCAGGTCGTATACGTAGCCGTCGTGGCACCACCTGATCGTCGCGCCTGCCTGCTGGAGCGCCAGCATGCGCCGGGCGCCGGCGGGCAGCGGGCGCGCGGTCAGAGGCGGCGTGCCGCAGGCAGGCGCGATCTCGACGCCGCCGATGCGCTGCACCGGCCCGAACGCCTTCATCTGGGCCGGCGTCGGGAACGAGGCGCCGGGCGCCGAGACGAAGCGATCGACACGGTGGCGCGCCGCCAGCGCGAGCAGCCCGTCGACCGACGGGATCCCCCGATCTCCGAAGAAGTTCATGAGGTACGCGGTCGGATCGCGGTTGAACGAGACGACGGACGGCGCCCCGAAGATGATCGGGCTGAGGTACCCGCCGGCGATGCGGAAGCGGAAGCCCGTCTCGGCCTGCGTGAGGTTCGCGTCGATCCCGTACACCGCGAGCGTCTCGTTCGGCCCGAGGCACGACCTGTAGAGACCCGACGCGAAGAACGCCGGGCGACTCGGGTGGAGGGTCGCGAGCTGGTGCCAGAACGCGGGCGCGAGCGCGGCCACGCTGAGGACCGGGAGGACGTAGGGCCGCTTGAACAGGCGGCCCGGGTCCATGCCGTCCAGAGAGCGACGATCACGGCAGCCGCAAGCGCGGCGTACTCGCCCAGCCGAGGGGTGTGGACGTCGTCGAAGCCCCGAACCTTCTCGAGCAGCGTCCACGGCATCGGCGCGAAGTCGTGCCCGGCGACCGCGAGCCGCGGTCCAAGGGCGAGCACGACCGAGAGCGCGAGACCCGAGACGAGGAACCACGCCCAACGCGACCTGCGCCACCGCCACGCGAAGAGCGCGACGATGAGGAGGACCGGGAGCCCGAGGAAGATCGCGCTCTCGTGCGGGTTGAAGTACCCCCGGAGCGACGGCAGCTCGTTCCCCATCAGGCCGTTCACGTTGGTGGGGACGACGACGTTCAGAAGGTCCGTCCCCGCCGCGTCTTCGACGAACCCGTGGCGGGGGAACCCGATCAGCGCGTACACCGCGAAGGGCGCGGCGAAGACCGCGCCGAGGCCGTAGCCGGCGGCGAGACCCGGCACGAGCCCCCGCAGCTGCCGCCGCGCCGACGGCACGAGACCGAACGCGAGCAGGAGGCCGAGGACGATCATCGCGGTCGCGGTCAGGGCGACCTCGGTCGAGATCCCGAGCTGCAGCGCGATCAGGACGCCGAACAAGACCGCCAGGCGGCGCCGCGACCACTCCCCCCGGACGTACCGGACCATCGCCAGGGCCATGAGCGGCAAGAGGAAGCACCCGGTGAGGTTGAGGTGCGCGAGCTGCTGCTGGGCGAGGATGAAGCTCGAGAATCCGAACAGGTAGCCGCCGACGAGCGAGGCCCAGACCGAGCGCGTCAGCACGAAGCAGAGCCGGTAGGCCGTCCACGCCGCGAAGGCGGGCAGCAGGAGCGCGGCCAGGTTGAAGGAGAAGATCGGCCCGGCGAGCCAGGTCACCGGCGCGAAGGCCAGGGCAAGCGTCGGCACCGATGACGTCCAGAGGAGGTTCGCGCCGTCCTGCGCGTACAGAGCGTGCGTGACGAACGGGTTCGTGCCGCTCAGGATCGCGTGGGGCCACCACGCGAACGACCAGACGAAGATCGTGTTGTCGGCCCCGTCCCCGAGCAGCACCCGTCCCGGATGCGGCAGCAGCGGTGCTCCGAAGTACCCGAACGAGAGCGCGACGAAGGCCACGAGGACGACCGCGTCCCGCCATGCCAGGCGAGCCGAAGGACGGGCGGGCTCGAGCTCGGCGGACACGGCGTGACCTTAGGGCATGCGAGAAGGCCGGGTCTCCCCGGCCTTCTCGTGTTGCGTGAAGTGTCGGTGCGGAGGCTCAGTCGTCGAGCGGCTCGGGAAGCTCCCCGGCGGTCCCGTCGGTCGGCCCCACGTCGCCGTCGAAGGCGAGCGACCCGCCGTTCTGGTCGATCTCCTCGAGCTCGGCCAGGACGACACCGTGCTGGTAGGCCTCCTGAGAGACGGGCTCGCGCGGCGAGATGTCGATCGAGCGGTAGCGCCGGAGACCGGTCGCGGCCGGGATCAGCTTGCCGATGATCACGTTCTCCTTGAGGCCGAGCAGCCGGTCGATCTTGCCCTCGATCGAGGCGTCGGTCAGCACCTTCGTCGTCTCCTGGAACGACGCCGCGGAGAGGAACGACTCCGTCGCGAGGGACGCCTTCGTGATCCCGAGGATCAGCGGCTCGAACGTCGCCGGCTCGGCCTTCGCGGCCTTCGCCTTCGAGTTCTCGCGCTCGAGGACGACCCGGTCGACGAGCTGGCCCGGGAGAAGGTCGGTGTCGCCTGCGCTCTCGACCCTGACCTTCTTCAGCATCTGGCGGACGATCAGCTCGATGTGCTTGTCGTGGATCTCGACGCCCTGCGACTTGTAGACCTTCTGGACCTCTGCGACGAGGTACAGCTCGGTCGGAGTCGAGCCCTTGAGGTGCAGCAGGTCGGCCGGGTTGCGGGAGCCCTCGTTGAGAGCGTCGCCCGGCTCGACCACCTCACCGTTCGTGACCAGCAGACGCGTGCGCCGCGGCAGCTGGTACTCGACCGGGTCGGCGAGCTCGCCGTCGGCTCCGAGCTCCGTCGGGTGCACGAACATCTTCGGCCCCCGCTCGGTCTGCTCGATCTCGATGCGGCCGCCGGTCTCGACGAGGGTCGCTGCGCCCTTCGGGTTGCGCGCCTCGAAGATCTCGACGACGCGCGGGAGGCCGTGCGTGATGTCTGATCCGGCGACGCCGCCGGTGTGGAACGTCCGCATGGTCAGCTGGGTGCCCGGCTCGCCGATCGACTGCGCGGCGACGATGCCAACGGCATCTCCGATCTCGCTCATCTCGCCGGTGGCCAGGAAGATGCCGTAGCAGGCCTGGCACACGCCGGCCTCCGCGCGGCACTTGAGCACCGACCGCACCGGAACCGTGGCCTCCCCTCCCAGCTCGGCCTCGAGGTCGTCGAGCAGCGCCGTCGTGACGATCGCGCCCTCCTCCGCGAGCTCCGTCTTGCCGGGCTTCCCCGAGGCGAGCGGCTTGTGCATCGACTCGGCCACGACGCGCCCGAGCAACGACTTGTTCTGGCCCTCGCTGGTGCGGATCGGAAGCTCGACCCACTCGTCGGTGCGGCAGTCGGCCTCACGGATGATCACGTCCTGCGAGACGTCGACGAGGCGCCGCGTCAGGTAGCCCGAGTCGGCCGTGCGGAGGGCGGTGTCGGCGAGGCCCTTGCGGGCGCCGTGGGTCGAGATGAAGTACTCGAGCACCGACAGGCCTTCCATGAAGTTGGCCTTGATCGGGCGCTCGATGATCTCGCCCTTCGGGTTCGCCATGAGGCCGCGCATCCCGGCGAGCTGCCGGATCTGCTTGAACGATCCGCGGGCGCCGGAGTTGGCCATCATGAACACCGGGTTCAGCTCGTCGAGGTTCGCCTGCATCGCGTCGGCGACCGTGTCGGTTGCCTCCGTCCAGATGTTGATGATCGTCTCGTGACGCTCGTCCTCGGTGATGAGGCCGCGGTCGTACTGGGCGTGGATGCCCTCGACCTGCTTCTCGTACTCCCCGAGGATCTTCTCCTTGTCCGGGGGGATGACGATGTCGTTCTTCGAGATCGTCACGCCGGCCTGCGTCGAGTAGCGGAACCCGAGCGTCTTGATCGTGTCGAGGACCGGCGCCAGCGTGTGCGCGCCGTAGCGATCGCTCAGTGAGAGAACGAACCGGTCGGTGTCGGGCTTCGTCAGCGTCTGGTTGACGAACACGAACTCCTCGATCGAGTCGTTCTCGTCGCCGATCAGCTCGACGAGCTGCCGGTAGACGGCGGAGTTGAAGAGCACCCGGCCCGCAGTCGTGACGTAGAGCTCGCCGCGGAACCTGAACTCGATCGTCTCTCCGAGCGTCACCGCACGGCCCTCGACCGCCAGCTCGACCTCGTCGGCCGAGTTGAACCGCTTCAGCTCGAGCTTCGACGAGTCGACCTTCGACAGGTCCTCGGACGCGTAGGTGAGGAAGTAGATCCCGAGCACCATGTCCTGCGTCGGGGTCGCGAGCGGGCGCCCGGACGCCGGCGAGAGGATGTTGTTCGACGAGAGCATCAGCACGCGCGCCTCGGCCTGCGCCTCGGCGGAGAGGGGCAGGTGCACGGCCATCTGGTCGCCGTCGAAGTCGGCGTTGAAGGCGTGGCAGACGAGCGGGTGGACCTGGATCGCCTTCCCCTCGACGAGCACCGGCTCGAACGCCTGGATACCCAGGCGGTGCAGCGTCGGTGCGCGGTTGAGGAGCACCGGGTGCTCGGCGATGACCTCCTCGAGGACGTCCCAGACCTCGGGCGTCATCGAGTCGACGTACTTCTTCGCCGCCTTGATGTTCTGCACGCTCTTGCGCTCGACGAGCCGGCTCATGATGAACGGCTTGAACAGCTCGAGCGCCATCAGCTTCGGCAGGCCGCACTGGTGCAGCTTCAGGCTCGGCCCGGCGACGATCACCGAGCGGCCCGAGTAGTCGACGCGCTTCCCGAGCAGGTTCTGGCGGAACCGTCCCTGCTTGCCCTTGAGCATGTCGGAGAGCGACTTCAACGGACGGTTGCCCGGGCCGGTGACGGCGCGGCCGCGGCGGCCGTTGTCGAACAGCGCGTCGACGGCCTCCTGGAGCATGCGCTTCTCGTTGTTGACGATGATCTCGGGCGCCCCGAGGTCGAGCAGCCTCTTCAGGCGGTTGTTGCGGTTGATCACGCGCCGGTAGAGGTCGTTCAGGTCGCTCGTCGCGAAGCGGCCGCCGTCGAGCTGGACCATCGGGCGGAGCTCCGGCGGGATGACCGGGACCGCCTCGAGGATCATCCACTCCGGCTTGTTCTCGCTCTTGACGAACGCCTGGCAGACCTTCAGCCGCTTGATCGCGCGCTGCTGCTTCTGGCCCTTCGAGGTGCGGATGATGTCGCGGAGAGACAGCGACTCCTCGTCCAGGTCGAGATCTCGCAAGAGATCTCGAATCGACTCGGCTCCCATCCCACCCCGGAAATAGACCCCGAACCCGTAAGGGGAGCCGAATCTGTCCTTGAGCTCGCGGAAGAGCTGCTCGTCGTTGACGACCAGCTTCGGCTCCGCCTCGCGGAAGAGCTGCCACGTCTGCTCGAGCCGATTCACCGAGTCGACCGCAGCCTCGCGCGTGTCTTCGCGACGCGACTCGATGTCGAGGTACATCTCGCGGACCTTCAGCGCCCACTGGATCAGCGAGTCGAGGTCCTCCTTCTGGATCTTGCCGTCGGTGCGGAGGCACAGGTCGTTCGCGAGCTCGCGAACGTCGCCGTCCTCGCCCATCGCGCCCACCACCTCGCGGAGGAGGCCGTTGCCGAGCTCGCGCGCCTTCTCGAGGTTCTTCTGCTCGACGCCCGCGGCGACGCCGGCATCGTCGTCGGTGAGCGGCTCCCCGGAAAGGAGCCCCTCGTTGATCCTGTTGATGCGCTTCGACACGGCCCCCTTGGCCGAGCCGGTCGCTGCGTCCTGGTCCTGCCGGAGCGGGGCCAGCGCGTTGCGGATCTGCTCGGCAGCGAGCCCGACCTGCTCGAGCTCGCGCGGGGTGAGCTTGCGGTCGTCGCGGATCGCGGCGTTGCGGACGAGCTCGCGGATCTTCTTCGCGTCCTCGGTCGTGATCTGCGCCACGAGCTCGACGAAGAGGCCGCCGACGAGGCTGCGCGCCTCCTCGAGCGTCGGGAGCATCTGCTCCTCCGCCCAGGCGGAGAGGCCGCGGGCCCAGAAGTCGTCGTCCTCGTCGAACCCCTTGTCGGAGCCCTTACCGAAGTACGCACGCCGGCGCGCGAGCCGCTGCTCGAGCGCGGCGAGTCCCTCGTCGCGGTCGACGTAGATGCGCTCGACCTCGGCCTTCACCTTGTCCTCGAGGTCGTTGAGGTCCTTGGCGCGGGCCTCGACGTCCACGCTCGTGATGATCGAGGCCGCGAAGTACAGGACCTTCTCGAGCTCGCGCGGGGCGATGTCGAGGAGGTAGCCGATGCGGCTCGGGACGCCCTTGAAGAACCAGATGTGCGAGACGGGCGCGGCCAGGTCGATGTGACCCATGCGCTCGCGCCGCACCTTCTGCCGAGTGACCTCGACGCCGCAGCGCTCGCAGATGATGCCCTTGTAACGGACGCGCTTGTACTTGCCGCAGTAGCACTCCCAGTCCTTGGTGGGACCGAAGATGCGCTCGCAGAAGAGGCCGTCGCGCTCGGGCTTGAGCGTGCGGTAGTTGATCGTCTCCGGCTTGGTGACCTCGCCGGAGGACCAGTCGCGGATCTGCTTGCTCGACGCGAGCCCGATCCGGATCGCATCGAAGTCGTTGATATCGATCAAGCCCTCTCACCTCCGGTGAAACGGCTAGTGGGCGTCTGGGTCAACTCAGCCTCTTTCTCTGTCGTCGAATCGTTGCTTCTCGAACTGCCTCTTCTCGCCATTTCGCGCGGCGAACTGGTCACGCCGGCATCAGTCATCGAGCTCACCTGCGTCCAGCTCGTCGAGCGCGGCGACCGGTGCGTCTTCGTCGTCGGCGGCGAGCGCGCCGCCGACCTCGAGGTCGACCTCGTCGAACGCCGCGAGCGGCAGGTCGTCGGCGACAGCCTCGGCCTCGACCTCGCTGCCGGCCTCCGCCTCGACGGCCTCGGCGCCCTCCTCGAGCTCCTCGGCGCCGGCAGCGACGCGGAGCGAGCCGGGCGAGAGGTCGATCCCGAGCTCCTCCGCGGCGCGGAGCAGCTCGTCGTCCTCCTCGCGGACCTCGACCTCGCCGCCGTCCTCGGAGATCACCTGGACGTCGAGCGCCAGGGACTGCATCTCCTTGAGCAGCACCTTGAACGATTCGGGGATCGAGGGCTCGGCGATGTTCTCGCCCTTGACGATCGCCTCGTAGGCCTTGACGCGGCCGACGGTGTCGTCGGACTTGATCGTGAGCATCTCCTGGAGCGTGTACGCGGCGCCGTACGCCTCGAGCGCCCACACCTCCATCTCGCCGAAGCGCTGTCCGCCGAACTGCGCCTTGCCGCCCAGCGGCTGCTGGGTGACGAGCGAGTACGGGCCCGTCGAGCGAGCGTGGATCTTGTCGTCGACGAGGTGGAGCAGCTTGAGGATGTACATGTAGCCGACCGTGACCTTCTGCTCGAAGGGCTCGCCGGTGCGGCCGTTGAAGAGCCGCACCTTCCCCGAGACGCGGCGCCCGGGCGCGGCCTTCTTGTCGACGTCGAGCTTGATCGGGTTGTCGGCGTTCGTCTCGGCCCAGTGCGCGAGGGCGTCGTCGACGTCCTCGACGGTGGCGCCGTCGAACACCGGCGTGGCGACCGGCGTCGGCATCGGCGCGTTGATCACGCGGCTCGCGTTGCCGTTCATCACCTCGACGCCCTCGCCGACGAAGACACCGTGCGCCGCGGCCCACCCGAGGTGGGTCTCGAGGATCTGGCCGATGTTCATCCGGCTCGGGACGCCGAGCGGGTTCAGCATGATGTCGATCGAGCGGCCGTCCTCGAGGAACGGCATGTCCTCCTCGGGGACGATCTTCGAGATGACGCCCTTGTTCCCGTGGCGGCCGGCGAGCTTGTCGCCCTCGCTGATCTTGCGCTTCTTCGCGACGTACACGCGCACGAGCTCGTTGACGCCCGGCGACAGGTCGTCGCCCGCGTCGCGGTTGAAGGTCTTGACGTCGATGACGACGCCGCCCTCGCCGTGCGGAACCTTGAGGGAGGTGTCGCGGACCTCGCGCGCCTTCTCCTTGAAGATCGCGCGGATCAGCTTCTCCTCCGCGGTCAGCTCGGTCTCGCCCTTCGGCGTGACCTTGCCGACGAGCAGGTCGCCCGACCCGACCTCGGCGCCGATGCGGACGATGCCGCGGTCGTCGAGGTTGCGGAGCGACTCCTCGGAGCGGTTCGGGATGTCGCGGGTGATCTCCTCGTCGCCCAGCTTCGTGGAGCGGGCGTCGATCTCGTACTCGTGGATGTGGATCGAGGTGAGCACCTCGTTCTTGACCAGGCGCTCCGAGATGACGATCGCGTCCTCGAAGTTGTAGCCCTCGAACGGCATGAACGCGACGAGCAGGTTCGCGCCGAGCGCGAGCTCTCCGTGGTCGGTCGAGGAGCCGTCGGCCAGGACCGAGCCGGCCACCACCTTGTCGCCGAGCTTCACGATCGGCTTGTGGTGGATGAGCGTGCCCTGGTTCGAGCGCATGAACTTGATCAGGTCGTACTCGTCGCGCGACCCCCTGCCCTCGACGACGATGCGGGTTGCGTCGAGCTCGACCACGTCGCCGGCGCCCGTGGCCACCACGACGTCGCCCGAGTCGACCGCGGCGCGGTACTCGAGGCCGGTGCCGACGAGCGGCGCCTGCGGGATCATCAGCGGCACGGCCTGCCGCTGCATGTTCGCGCCCATGAGGGCGCGGTTGGCGTCGTTGTGCTCGAGGAACGGGATCATCGCGGTCGCGACCGACACGATCTGCGCCGGCGAGACGTCCATGAACTCGATCTCCTTCGGCTCGGCCATGACGGCCTCGCCCTCGCGGGAGCGGCACAGGACGTGCTCGTGCAGGAACCTGCCGGTCTTCTCGTCGACCGGCTCGGAGGCCTGCGCGATCGTGTACTGCGCCTCCTCGGCGGCGTCGAGGTAGACGATCTCGTCGCTCACCTTGCTATTGGCGACCTTGCGGTACGGCGTCTGGATGAAGCCGAACTCCGACACGGTCGCCATCGACGCGAGCGAGCCGATCAGGCCGATGTTCGGCCCTTCCGGCGTCTCGATCGGGCACATGCGGCCGTAGTGGGTCGGGTGGACGTCGCGCACCTCGATCGGGGCGCGCTCGCGGGTCAGGCCGCCCGCGCCGAGCGCGGACAGGCGCCGGCGATGGGTGAGCCCGTCGAGCGAGTTCGTCTGCTGCATGAACTGCGACAGCTGCGAGGAGCCGAAGAACTCCTTCAACGCCGCCACGACCGGGCGGATGTTGATGATCGTCTGCGGCGTGATCGTGTCCACGTCCTCCGTCGTCATCCGCTCGCGGACGACACGCTCCATGCGGTAGAGACCGACCCGGAACGCCTCCTGGATCAGCTCGCCGGTGGTGCGGAGGCGGCGGTTGCCGAAGTGCTCGTACTCGTCGAGCTCGGCGCGGATCGGGCCGCGGTCGTAACCGATCGCGTCGGCGGCGAAGTCCTTCGAGTCCTCCGGGACGCCCAGCGTGTGCGGCAACGAGACGAGCTTCTGGACGAGCGCGAGGATGTCGTGCGTCGTGAGGACGCGGCAGTCGTCGGGCACGTCGACGCCGAGCCGCTGGTTCAGCTTGTAGCGGCCGACCTTGGTGAGGTCGTAGCGCTTCGGGTCGAAGAAGAGCGACCGGAGCAGGTTGCGGGCGTTGTCGAGCGTCGGCGGCTCGCCCGGGCGCTGCTTCTTGAACACCTCGATCAGCGCCTCCTCCTCGCGCGTCGTCGTGTCCTTCTCGAGCGTTGCCCGGATGAAGTGGGAGTCGCCGAACAGCTCGAGGATCGCCTCGTTCGTCGAGGTGTCGAGCGCGAACCCGGTGGTCGGGTCCTCGGCAGGCAGCGCGCGGAGCAGCGTCGTGATCGGCAGCTTGCGCTTGCGGTCGATGCGGGCGTAGACGACGCCCTTCTTGTCGATCTCGAGCTCGAGCCACGAGCCACGGCTCGGCATCAGGTTCGCGGTGAAGACCTGCTTGGTCGAGTCCTTCGGCTCCATCAGGTAGGCGCCGGGGCTCCGGACGAGCTGCGTGACGATCACGCGCTCGGTGCCGTTGATGATGAACGTCCCCCACTCCGTCATCATCGGGAAGTCACCCATGAAGACGCGCTGCTCGCGGATCTCACCGGTCTCCTTGTTGACGAACCGGACGGTCATCGAGAGCGGGGCCTGGTAGGTCAGGTCCTTCTCGCGGCACTCCTGGATGGAGAACTGGGGCAGGCCGAACTCGTAGTCGCCGAAGTCGACGGCCAGCGAGCCGGTGTAATCCTCGATCGGCGAGATGTCGTCGATCGTCTCGCGGAGGCCTTCGCGGAGGAACCAGTCGAAGGACTCGCGCTGGATGTCGATCAGGTTGGGGAGGTCGAGAACGTGCTTGAGGCGGGAAAACGACTTGCGCGCGCGAGGCGCGGTGACCGTGTGGGCCAACTGAGACAGCCTCCCTTGAGACGATGCTCTGAATGAGGACGGACGAGACCTGTGCTGCGTTTAAAGGCGAAACGGGCGTGCGGACGAGGAAACCGGTGGCGTGCGGCGAACCTCCCAGAATAGCGGAGAAGGCCCTCCAGCTGCAAGGGGCACGCAGCGAGGGCCGGGATCACCGTGCCGACAGGATAGCAGCTGATGCTTGCTCGCGCACGCTTTCCCCGAAACGCCTGGGCGGCACAGGGTACCGTTCGCGAGGTGACCAGCGCGCGCCCGACGACACCCGCGCGTCCCCTCCCCCGGGTCGAGGGGGATCGGCTCTACGGTAACGACGGCCGTGCCTTCGAGGAGGTCGAGCACCTCGTCACCGACGAGGACCCCGACACCGCTCTCTGCGGCATCGACCAGACCGACGTCGCCTGGAACCAGGGCTGGCCCATCTGCGAGGCCTGCCGGGCCGTCGCCGACGGGCGCCTGAGCTGACCGCCGAGCTGACCTCTCGTCCGCCACCGGGCCGGCGCGTACCTCCGTGCCGTCGCGCGCGGGCTCGAGGACTTCTTCTCGGTCAGCCGGCGGACGGCTGGGGCGGCAGCATGACGATCAGCGATCCCGCCTTCCGCCTCTCGTAGCCCTGGCGGACGAGAAGCGCCACGTCGCGTGCCTGTGACGGCTCGTTCGGCACGAAGACGTAGGCCGACCGCGGCGCGGCGCGCACGACCGCGTCGTATGCCGGATGGTGGGCCTCGGTGAAGTTCAGCGGCTTCGGAGGCAGCACGCGTCCGGGACGCTCCACCCGAAGGGACCCCAGGTCGGCCTCCGAGACGATCGTCTGCTCGCGGGTGTCGAACGTCATGCGCGTCGCGACGAAGTAGTCGGCGTAGGCACGGGCGATCCCGGCCTTCTCGAGCAGGGCGATCGCCGGGCGGACGTCGACCTCTCCGGCGTTCGAGCCGACGGTCGGCGCGAGCGAGTCGTGGTAGTCGATCCAGCGCACGAGAGTCGCGGTCGAGAGCGCTGCCGCGAGCCCGAGGACGAGGATCGCCCGTCCGAGCGTCGTCGCCAGCGAGGAGATCACGACGACGAGCGCCGGCACGAGCATCATCACGTACCTCGGCTCGCCGAGGTTCGACGTGAAGCCGCTCCAGGCATAGAGGAACGGATACCCGGCCAGGACCACGTAGAAGAGCGACATCGGCGTGTGCCTGGAGCGCCAGGCGAGCCAGGCGAGCACGGCGACGAAGGCTGTGTACACGAGGGCCGACAGGGCCGTCCCGGCGAGCCAGCTCGAGCCGAACGGGACGCGCAGGCCGAGCATCATCGGGAAGGTCGCCGACACGAAGCCGTGGAGCCTCCCGAAGTAGGTGCCGCCGCTCCCCTGCGGATGGAACGACCACCAGTCGTGGCGGAGGTTGGAGAGGACGAACGGGAGCGCGCCGACGACCAGTGCGGGAGCGGCGATCCAGACGTTGGCCCAGACGCGCGGACGCCGAACGGTCAGCCAGAGGAGCGCGGGGAGGATCACCGCGACCGTCTGCACGGACTCCCAGATCGCGAGGCCGATGACGAGCCCCATCAGGGCCGAGTCGATCCGCGTCGGGTTGCGGTCGAGGCGGAGGGTGAGGAGCAGGACGAGTGAGGCGTAGATCAGCCCGCCGCCGTAGAAGCCGCTCCAGACCTCGATCTTCCAGACCGCATAGACAGGCCAGATCCAGAGCAGCAGGCCCGCAACGATGCCCTGCAGCTCCCCGAGCTCGCGGCGCGCGATGCGCCAGAGGACGATCCCGGCGACGACGCTGCAGGCGATCGGGACGAGCCTCATCAGGAAGAGGTGCGTCCCGAAGACCCAGAAGAGGGCCGCGACAGGGAACACCTCCTGGGTACCGCCGTAACTCTGCCCCCAGAAGAACGCGCTCACCTCGCCGTGGAGCACGTGGCGTGCCATGAGGCCCCAGAGCGCTTCGTCGCCCTGCATGGCGCCGATCGGGTCGCGGTAGGCGACGACCCGCACGACGATCCCGTAGACGATCGCGGCCCCGGCGAGCACTGCCAGTGCGACCGTGGTCGCCACGGGCCGGGCTCGGGAACGTGTGAGCCGGCCGGCGAGCTCCGCTTCGGACTCTGCCACCGGTTGGAAAGGTAACGGGGGAGACGGGCGGGCAGTCGCTGTGACTGCCCTGCCCGTCTCGCGGCCCGGTGCTACTTGAGCTCGACCGTGGCGCCGGCCTCTTCGAGCTGCGCCTTGATCGAGTCGGCCTCCTCCTTGGTGGCACCCTCCTTGACAGGCGCGGGAGCGCCGTCGACGAGGTCCTTCGCCTCCTTGAGGCCCAGGCCGGTAACCGCGCGCACGACCTTGATCACCTGGATCTTCTGGCCGCCGGCGGCCGTGAGCACGACGTCGAAGGCGGTCTTCTCCTCCTCCTCGGCCACCGCGCCACCACCGCCGCCCGGAGCGGCCACCGCGACGGCGGCAGCCGCCGTGATGCCCCACTCGTCCTCGATCTTCTTCTTCAGCTCGACCAGCTCGAGGACGCTCATCGCGCCCAGCTGCTCGAAGACAGTGTCAACTGCCGCCATCGCTATGCCTCCTCGGTGGCCAATCCGTCTTCGCCGGATTGGCTAGTTGTCGTTTCCGATTCTTCTTCTGGTCCTGCAGCCTCTTCGGGCGTCGTGTCACCTGTCGGGAGCTTGACCGCCGGGGCGATGAACGTCACGAATTCGCCTTCGGACTCGTCGGTCGGCTCCTCGGCTTCGGCTTCGGCCTGTGCGGCGTCGGGCTCCTCGGTCGCGACGGCTGCCTCCGGCTCAGGCTCGGCCTCCGCCTCGGGCCGGTCGTCCGGATCGGGGACAGCCTGGGCGACGAACGTGACGAACTCGCCCTCCGACTCGTTCTCTTCGCCTGCCTGCTCCTCGGCGGCGGGCTCGGGCTCTGCTTCGGCCTCCGGCTCGGGCGTCGGCTCGGCCTCGACCTCCGGCTCGGCCTCGGCTTCCGGCTCCGGCTCGGCCTCCGCGACGACTTCCGACTCGGCTGCGGCCCCGGCCTCCGGCACGACCTCCGGTATCGCCGCGGCTTCCGCCTCGACCGCCGGCTCCGCTGTGGCCTCCGGTGCCACCGCGCTCTCCGGCTCGGACTCGGCGACCCCCACCGGCTCGACTGCCGCCTCCGGGGAATCAGCCCCGGGCTGGTTCCCGAGTTGCTCGATGCGGGCGTCGATCAGCCCGACGAGGTTCTGGAGCGGGGCGTTGACGAGTCCGAGCAGGTTCTGCAGCGGCGCCACGATCGCGCCGAGCACCTGCCCGCGGAGCACGTCGAACGGCGGGAGCTTCGCGAGCTCGTCGACGTCGCCGGCCGAGATCGTCCTGCCCTGCATCAGGCCGCCGCGGATCTCGAGCACGTTCGTGCTCTTGGCGGAGTCCGCGAGCGCCTTCGCGACCGCGACCATGTCACCGTCGCTCTCGATGAACGCGATCGCCGACGGCCCCTCGAGGAGTGCCAAGAGCGCATCGGCGCCCGCCTCCTCGGCGGCCCGCCGCGTGAGCGTGTTCTTGACCACTGTGAAGCGTGCCCCGTGCTCGAGGAGCTTCCCGCGCAGGTCGTCGATCTGCGGCATCGTGAGGCCGCGGTAGTCGGCCACGATCAGGGTGTCCGTGTTCTTGAGCCGCTCGGTGAGCTCCGTAACGACTCGTTCCTTCTCGTCCTTGTTCATCTCACCTCCTTTGCCAAATCGGCCCGCCTGCCGCGAGCCGATTCGGCTAGAAGGCGGACCTTCTAGCCCCGACCCGCCTCGGATGGACTTCCGCCTCTCGGGCTGCCATCTGTCTCAGGCGCGTGCTGATATCTCGAACGGTTAACCCGCCGCGACGCTCCCCCTCGAGCTCTCGGCGTCAGCCGAAAGCTCGAGCTCTTCGGTGATGTCGCGGGTCCTGGCCGGGTCGACGTGGATCCCGGGGCCCATCGTGCTCGCGAGCGTGATCTTGTTGATGTACCGGCCCTTGGCCTGTGACGGCTTGGCGCGGACGATCTCGTCGATCAGCGCGGCGTAGTTCTCGACCAGCGCGCGCTCGTCGAAGCTGCGCTTGCCGATCGGGATGTGGACGTTCGCGCCGCGATCCGTGCGGTACTCGAGCTTGCCCGCCTTCGCCTCGCGGACGGCCTTGCCGACGTCCATGGTGACCGTGCCCGTCTTCGGGTTCGGCATCAGGCCGCGCGGGCCGAGCACGCGGCCGAGCCGGCCGACGTTGCCCATCTGGTCGGGGGTCGCGATCGCGACGTCGAAGTCGGTGAAGCCCTCCTCGACGCGCTTGGCGAGATCTGCCGAGCCGACCACGTCGGCGCCGGCCTCCTCGGCCTCGCGCGCCTTGTCGCCCTCGGCGAACACGGCGACGCGCGCGTCGCGGCCGGTGCCGTGCGGCAGCATCATCGTCCCGCGCAGCTGCTCCTCGGCGTGGCGGACGTTCAGGCCGAGGTTCATGTGCACCTCGACCGTCTCGTCGAACTTCGTGCCGTCACTTGCCTTGAGCAGGCGGACGGCCTCGACGGGCGAGTAGACCTTCTCCCGGTCGATCGTGACGCGTGCCCCGTCGTAGCGCTTCCCGTGCTTTGCCATTACGCCTCCACCTCCACACCCATGGAACGTGCCGTACCCGCGATGACCTTCATCGCGGCCTCGACGTCGCGCGCGTTCAGGTCGACGAGCTTCGCCTCGGCGATCCCACGGATCTGGTCGCGCGTGAGGCGGCCGACCTTGTTGCGGTTCGGCTCGGCCGAGCCCTTCTCGAGCCGCAGGACCTCCTTGATCAGGACGGCGGCGGGCGGCGTCTTCGTGATGAAGGTGAAGCTGCGGTCCTCGTAGACCGTGATCTCGACCGGCGTGATGCGCCCGTTCTCCTGCGCGGTCTGCGCATTGAACGCCTTGCAGAACTCCATGATGTTGACGCCGTGCTGACCCAGCGCCGGGCCGACCGGCGGTGCCGGGTTGGCCTGCCCCCCGGGGATCTGCAGCTTGATCATGGTCAGGATTTTCTTTGCCATTACGTCCTTTATGGGCTATCGACTGAGCTTCTCGGCTCGAACCGGTCGAGCGTTCTTCAGTCGAATTTCTTGACCTGGTCGAACCCGAGCTCGACGGGGACCTGGCGCTCGAAGATGTCGACCAGCACCTTGAGCTTCTGCTGGTCCGGATTGACGTCGACGATCTCGCCGTCGAAGTCCGAGAGCGGGCCGCTCGTGACCTTCACCGACTCGCCGAGCGAGAACTCGACCTGCGCGCGCGGGCGGTCGGCCGTCGCAGCGCCCGTCTTGAGGATCCGGTCGACCTCGCCCTGCCCGAGCGGGACGGGCTTGGAGCCGGCGCCGACGAAGCCGGTCACGCCGGGCGTGTTCTTCACGACCGTCCAGGCGTCGTCGTTCAGGTCCATGTTGACGAGCACGTAACCGGGAAGGACGCGCTTCTCGGTCTGCACCTTCTGCCCGTCCTTCGTCTCGATCACCTGCTCGGTCGGCACGACGACCCGGCGGAAGCGCGGGCGCTGCCCCATCGACTCGATGCGGTGCTCGAGGTTGGCCTTGACCTTGTTCTCGTGGCCCGAGTAGGTGTTGACGACGTACCAGCGGAACATGGCTACTGCCCCAGGAGCTTGGGGACGACCTCCTTCCAGATCTGGTCGTTCACCCAGAGGAAGGCGCCGACGATGATGCAGGCGACGAGCACGACGACCGTGCCCTGCACGACCTGGTTCTGGCCCGGCCATTCGACCTTCTTGAGCTCGGATGCCGACTCGTGGCAGAACCGCCAGAACCGGCGCAGCGGATTGCCGCCGCCGACGGCAGGCGCATCGGCCGCAGGGCGCCGTCCGGGCGCGCCTGCGCTCGGGGCGATGTCGGCTTCGCGCGCCACCTAGCGGGTCTCCCGGTGTGCGGTGTGGGTCCCGCACCAGCGGCAGAACTTCTGGAACTCGACCCGGTCGGGCGTGTTCCGCTTGGACTTCGTCGTCTGGTAGTTACGCCGCTTGCACTCGTTGCAGGCAAGGGTGATCGCAACTCTCACTCCGGTCTTGGCCATGTCTCTTCAGTCTCTCTAGGTGCTTTCGGGCGTATGTCGCGGCATGCTGACGCACCGCCCCTGGGCCGCGTCAGTGTAGCGGGACCCGCTCAGCTGTCGTGCCGTTCGGCGTTCCCGACCGGCTCGACCGTGACGTGGTTCGTGAAGAAGGCGTCGTTGTCCACCTCGGTCACGCGGGCGCGGATGGCCCCGGGACCGCCGGGCGACTCGGACTCGACGACGATCTCGCTGCCGTACTCGAGGAGCGCCTCGGCCTCGTATCGCTTCCACGACACCTCGGCGCCGATTCCGCCGCTCGGGTCGACCACCGTCACCTTGTACCGGGGCACCTCCCGAGCTTACCGCCCGCCCCGCCTCCTGCCGCCTCGTTCCCGGCGCACCGCTTCGAAACGAAGTAGCGGCGGGTGGGCTCGAACCACCGACCTCCGGGTTATGAGTCCGGCGCTCTGACCAGCTGAGCTACGCCGCCGTGGCAGCGCCATCGTAGCCGCACGGCAGCCGCGGTCGTTCGGAGGCTCTGGACGTCCGGGGCCGGCCCTACGCTGAGGTCAGTGGCCGAGGTCGAACGCTGCTGGCGCTGCAGCGCCGCGATGGAATGGAGGCACGGGACCTGGCAGTGCCCGGCGTGCCGGCTCAAGCTGGGGTGCTGCGAGGGCGAGCCGCAAAGCTCGTGCGAGGCGCCGGCGACCGGGCCCGCGCGGGCCGAGTCCCCGCGAACGTAGAATCGGCGCGCCTTGGCGCGCACGGCCACGTTGATCCTCGTCCTCGCCGTGATGGCCGGCAGCGCTGCTGCGTTCGCGATCAGCGAGGGGCTCAAGGTCCAGAAGGCCGCGGTGGGCGCCGTGCAGGTCCCGGTGCGGGTGTTCTCCCCGGTGTGCGACTGCCCGTTGGACAGGGTCACGATCGCGTTCCGCCTCACCCGTAGCGACCGTATGACCCTGGGCATCGTCGACTCGCACGGGCAGATCGTCCGGACGCTCGTCGCGAACAAGCTGTTCGGGCGGGGCAAGCATCACTTCACCTGGAACGGCCTCACAGGCGTCGGGGCGGTCGTGCCGGACGGCACCTACGAGCCGAGGATCCGGCTGCACCGCGCCGGGAAGACCCTCGTCCTCCCCGTCCCGCTCACGGTCGACACGGTGCCGCCGCGCATCACCGTCCGCGGCGTCCACCCGCGGACGATCTCGCCCGACGGCGACGGCCACTCGGACGTCGTCCGCGTGCACTACAAGATCGACGAGCGCGCCCACGCCCTTCTCTTCGTCGACGGGATCCAGCGGGCCCGCACGAAGTTCCAGCGGCAGAACGACACGATCGCGTGGTACGGCCGCGTCGACGGCAGCCCGCTTCGGCCCGGCCACTACCGGCTCTCGGTCGCAGCGGTCGACAGCGCCGGCAACTCCTCGAGTCCCGTGCCGGCCGGGATCGTCACGATCAGGTACGTCGAGCTGCCGGAGACGGTGATCCGGGCCCGGCCGCACGCGAGAGTCGTCGTCAGGGTCTCCACCGACTCGCCGAAGGTGCAGTACATCCTGAAGCGCGGCTCGAGCACCGTGGCCGCAGGGACGGCGCCGCGCCGGCTGGCCTTCCGCGCCCCCGCGGCCCCCGGCCGCTACACGCTCGTCGTCGGCGCCGCGGGCCATCGCGCCCGCGGAGCGCTCGTCGTCACGAGGCGGTGAGCGATCCGCCGCTCCTCGTGCTCGGCGTGCGCCGCTCGGGCACGACGCTCCTGCGGGTGATGCTGGATCGGCATCCGGAACTGGCTGTACCGGACGAGTCCTACTTCATCCCGCAGCTCGCCGACAGGCAGCGCGAGCACATCGACGTCGAGGCGTTCGTCGACGATCTCCGGCGCCTGCCGACGATCCGCGAGTGGGAGATCCCGCTCGACGAGCTGCGGACACGGCTCCGCCCCGGGATGCCCCTCGGCGAGGCGATCGGCGCGGTCTACGAGACCTACGCCTCGCTGCGCGGAAAGAGTCGGTGGGGCGACAAGACGCCGATGTACATGCAGCGGCTCCGGCTGCTCGAGCGCCTGTTCCCCGAGGCGCGGTACGTCCACCTGATCCGCGACGGCCGTGACACCGCGGTCTCGTTCCTCTCGATGCCCGCCGGGATCGTGACCCGGACGTGGGCGCACCCGGAGACCGCAGGCGGGTTCGCCTGCCAGTGGCGTGCCGAGGTCGAGGCAGCCCGTTCGCTCGGCGCCCGCGTCGGTGCCCGCTACCTCGAGGTGCGCTACGAGGCGCTCGTCGCCGATCCCGGGCGCGAGCTTCGCCGGATCTGCGAGCTCGCGGCGCTCGAGTTCGACCCCGCGATGCTGGAGTACGCCGGCAAGGTCGACGTCTCGGGGAAGCCGCACCAGCAGAGCCTCGCCAGGGCGCCGACGCCGGGGCTCCGCGACTGGCGCGCCGAGCTCTCTCCTGCCGACGCAGCCGCGTTCGAGGAGGTCGCGGGCGACCTGCTTCGCGAGCTCGGCTACGGGGCCGCGCAGGGCTCGACCGCGGCGGGGCGCGCGCGGCTCGCCGCCTACAGGGCGCGGATCAGCGCCTGGAACGCTTCGAGCCGTGCTTTGCGGCGTTCGCCCGCCTGGCGGCGGCGGCATCCGCCGCTTTCCTGAGTGCCGCCTTCTTGACGAGATCGCTCCCCTGGTAGGCGACCAGGAGCCCGTTCAGCGTGAAGTAGTAGTGGCGATCGGTCGCGATGCCGGGCTGGTACTTCCCCATGCCGACGTGCCAGACGATCTTGCCGTCGCTCCTGCGCAGCCCGAACGTCTTCGTCTCGAGGTTCGAGAAGAAGACGAGCGGGCCGACGACCACCCCGGGCGCGAGGATCCGGCCGCCGATGTAGGTCTGCCACAGCTGCGTCCCGTCGGTGGCGCGGTAGGCGTGGACCAGGCCGTTGAAGTCGCCGACGTAAACGACGCCGTCGGCGATCGCCGGGGTCGAGTACCCGGTCGTGTTCAGGTCGTGCGTCCACACGACCGAGCCGTCGGAGACCCGTACGGCAACGACCTTCCCGGCGCGCGAGATCGTGTAGAGGCGCTGCCCGTCGGTCGACGCGCTCGCGTAGAAGCTCTCGTACTGGACGAAGTCGCGCCGGATGTAGGTGATCCAGTTCCGCCTGCCGTTGAGGCGGTTGAGCGACAGGATCGAGCCCGCGTAGGTGGTGATGAAGATCCTGTTCCCGAGAATCGAGGGGCTGGAGTTGATCCGGCCGCCCGTGTTGTAGGCCCACCTGATGTGGCCGTTCGCCACGTTCACGGCGAAAAGCCGGCCGTCGGTGGCACCGAAGTAAGCGGTCTTCCCGATCACGACCGGCGAGGACTCGACCTTGGCGCCCGGGAGGTCGAGCTGCCAGAGCTTCGCGCCGTTCGAGCGTGCGAGCGCGGTGACCGTCCCACTCGTCGACGAGACGATCAGCCGGTCCCCGGCGATCGCGGGCGTCGAGGGCTTCGGCCCCTGACCCTGGCTCATCCAGAGCACCTTGCCGTTGGTCGCGTTGATCGCGTAGGTGCGGCCCTTGAACGTGTTGACGTACAGCTGCCCCTGGCAGTAGCTCGGCGGGTACTCGACGTAGCCGTGCAGGGCGCGAACCCAGAGCGGCTTCTCGGGGATGCCGAGGTTCAGGGTCAGCCGAGAAGACGTCCGCTGCGGGTCGCCGCCGAAGTTGAGCCAGCAGGGCTTGTCGGTCACGACCGCCGGCTTCGGCTTCGGCTTCGGCTTGTGGGGGGCGGGCTTCGGGTGAGCCGGCTTGGGCGGCTGGACCAGCGTGACGCCCTTGAGGGCGGTATCGAGGTGGCCCTTCCCCGGATTCCCGTGCAGCACGAAGTACGCGACGGCCGCCCCGGCGACGACGAGCAGCGCGAGTACAGCGGCAAGCAGGGTTCTTCTACGCACGGGCAGAGTGGCCGCGACGGCCGGCACCCAGTGTGCCAACCAGGTCGGCCGTGCTCGCTGGACTGCCGTCGCAGCCGCGGCGCGCGCTCAGGCGACGACCCTCCTCGGCCGGCCTCGGAGGCTCGGCCCGGCGGCCGGTCGTCTCACGGCTGCTCGACAACCTGTGGCGGCGGCTCAGCGGTCCGTGAATCCGGCCCGGCCTCGCCGATGGCGGGCACGGCGAGCCCGACCAGCGAGGCGGCGGCGACGCCGAGGACTCCCCACGTGATCGGATCCTCGAAGAACCCGCTGTAGAAGAGCGAGTGGAGGATGAGCACGAGGAAGCTCGCCGCAAGCGAGAGCCCGAGCGCGCGGTCGCGCTCCCGGACGACGCGCAGGAGCAGCCGGGCGGCGACGACGAGCAGCCAGGCGTAGACCGCGAAGCCGGCGAGGCCGAGCTCGGCGAGAACGGTCAGCGGGGTCGTGTGCGAGGCGTCCTTGCGCGCGCCGAGCTTCGTGTGCTCCTCGTTGTGGCTGGCGAGCGGCTGCGAGCCCACGCCGACCCCGACGAGCGGGTTGTTGAGGATCACCCGCCCGGTCACCGACACGAGCCGCGACCGGCCGCTCGTCGCATGCCGGAGCGAGTGGTGGGTGAGAGCCCGGCCGGCGATCGCCCCGGCCACGAGGATCCCGACGACCGCGGCGACGATGACGACGCGACGGCTCGTGCGGTCGCCGATCGCGATCGTGATCAGGAACGCCATCGCGAAGAGCACGGACATGCTCGACTGGGAGTAGGAGAAGTACAGCCCGGCGAACAGGAGCGCGACGACCGGCGCTGCGATGACGAAGCGGACCTTCCCGAGCCAGAGCAGCACGATGAGCACGCTGATCGCGAGCACGAGATGGCGTCCGTAGATGCTCGGGTCCTTGAAGACCGACGTGACCCGGAAGAACGTCGTGTAGGTGTTCGCGACCCTGAGGTCGTGGGCGAAGAAGAGGGTGTGGGTCTTCTCCTGCCAGAGGCCGATCGCGGAGAAGGCAACGGCGAGCCCGACGACGGTCACCGCGAGCGCGCGCGGAAGCCACGACGCGAACGGCGAGCGCGCGAGCACGGCGAGCAGCGCCGCGAACGGGAAGATGAAGAACGCGAGCTCCTTGCTTCCCTCCTCGAGGTCGAGGGCCCAGAGGAGCGAGACCGCGTCGAGCGCGGCGAACGTCGCCGCCGCGCCGGCGAGGCCGAGCGGCAGCTCGGGGACAGGCCCCCTGAACGCGCGCACCACGAGCGCGAGGGACGCGGACGCCAGCACGACGTAGAGCGGCACGAGCAGGAAGGCCTGCTGCCCCCCCAGGTTCACGGGAAGCCGGAACGGGGCGACGAGGAGGAGCGCGACCGGCACGACCTCCGGGTAGCGCACGAACGCGTAAGCCCCGGCGAGCACGATCACGAGGCCCCCGGCCATGCCGGCCAGGTGCAGCGGGGTGTTCAGCCGGTCGAGGTCGTGGCGCGGCACCAGGGCGACGAGGAGCCCGGCCTCGGCGAGCAGGAGCGCGAGGAAGCCGCCGGTGAGCGACCACCTCCCGCGGCCGAGAAGGACGAGCACCGAACCGACGGCTCCGACGAGCGCGGCGCTCTGAGCGAGGTTCCCGTGAGCCATCGTGCGCCGAGGGAGCCTACCCCGCTGCCCCGGCCATGACTTGAACCGCCGTCAGCGCTGCCGTCTGGGGGCTGCGATCGAGGCGAGTGACCTCGTGCTCGAGCACGCCTCGCGGGGGCGGGCGCCCTCGACCCGTTCCGAAGCGGGTGTGCGTAGACTCGAGCCATGCCGAAGACCGAGGTGGACCGGCTCCGCCTGACCGAGCGCGAGCGCCAGGTGCTGACGCTGCTCGCACAGGGCTTGCAGCTCGAGGAGATCGGCCATCGCCTCGGGATCGGGAGCGAGACCGTCCGCACGCACGTCCGAAACGCGTCCGACAGGCTCGGCGCTGGGAACCGCACGCACGCGGTCGCGATCGCGATCCGTCACAAGCTCATCTAGCCCGTCGTGCGCGGCCGGGCCGCGATGCCGGCACACCGGCACCGGCTTCGAGGTCGTGGACACTTGCCTCCTGCGGCCCTAACCGGGCGCTGTCGGCACGGGTGCCGTGCCCGACACCGGCGCGAGGGCCGGACGCAGCGTCACGCCGAACGCCGCGCCGCCGTCAGGCGACGACTCGACCGACACGCTGCCCGCCATCGCCTCCGTGAGCTGCTTCACGATCGCGAGGCCGAGGCCGCTGCCGACAGGCCGCTCGCGCCCGTACTTGTCGTAGAGGAAGAACCGGTCGAAGGCGTGCGGGAGGTCGCCCGGCTCGAGGCCGGGGCCCGTGTCGCTGACGACGAGGCGACGGGCCTCGGCCCGCACCGTGACCGATCCGCCCGGCGGCGTCTCGCGGAGCGCGTTCTCGACCAGGTTCGACGCGACCTGGAGCAGCCTGTCGGAGTCACCCTCGACCCAGGCCTCCCCGCCCTCAGCCGTCAAGGCGATGCCGAACTGGCGCGCGGCCCCGTCGTGCCGCGCGACAGCTTGCCGCGCAACCTCGGCGAGGTCGACGGGGCCCCGGGAGACCGAGAACTCGTGCCGGTTCATCCGCGCCAGGTCGAGCAGGTCACGCACCAGGCGCTCGAGCCGCCGAGACTCGACGAGGATCGTCCGCGACGCCTCGTCGGCGGCGAACGCGCCCTCGCCGAGCCCTTCGGCGTAACCCCGGATCGCGGTGAGCGGCGTCTTCAGCTCGTGGCTCACCGAAAGCAGGAACCTCCGCTCGCTCTCGCGCGAGGCGGCGAGCTGCGCGGCCATGTCGTTGAACGCCTGGGCGAGCGACACGAGCTCGGTCGCGCCCTCCTCGGGGAGCGGGCTCGGGGTCTCACCGGCAGCGAGCGCGTGGCTCGCGGCCGCGACGCGCCGCACCGGCCGCACGATCGAGCGAGCGACGACGAACGAGAGCGCCGCAGCGAGGATCGCGCCCGCGAGCGCAGCGAGGAGGAGGTCGCCGAGGAACGGATGCCAGGCCGCCGACTTCGCGCTCGCCGGGCGCAGGAGGAGCAGCCCGCGCGCCGGGATCGTCCGGTACGAGTAGAGGTAGCGCTTGCCGTCGTAGGTCGTCGTGCCGTTGCTCGACCGGTCGACGTCCGGGACGTACGGCGCGAGGTTGGGTCGGGTGTCGACGATGGTCCGGATGCCGCCGTCGAGGGTGTTCGAGTTCGCATAGCTCACCGACTGGCGGCGCGACTGGGCAACGTTGGCGGCCTGCCGTGCCAGAGCCGTGACCTGCGCCTGCCCGACCTGCTGGCGCGTGAGCAGCGCGCCGATCGCGATCGTGAGCATCAGGGTCAGCGCCAGCGCGGCGAGCGTCGCCGCGAACAGCCTCCCCCGGAGCGTCTTCAAGCAGCGACCGCCTTGTAGCCGCTGCCCCGGAGCGTCCGGATCAGCTCGGGCCGTCCGAGCTTGCGGCGCAACTGGGCGACGTGCACGTCCACGGTCCGCGTCCCGCCTGGATACGAGACCCCCCAGACGCGGTCGAGCAGCACGTCGCGCGAGAGGACGGCGCCGGGATTCGAGAGGAAGAACGCGAGCAGGTCGAACTCCTTCGCGGTCAGCTCGACGGACCGTCCGCCGATCGTGACGTCGTGCGTGTCGCGGTTGAGGGTCACGTCGCCGAGCGCGATCAGGCCGCGGTCGGGCTGCGGCTCGGAGCGGCGCAGAATGGCCTTCATCCGGGCGACGAGCTCGCGTGGAGAGAACGGCTTCGTCAGGTAGTCGTCGGCGCCGACCTCGAGCCCGATCACGCGGTCGGCTTCCTCGTCGCGCGCGGTCAGCATCAGGATCGGGACGCTCGACCGTCCACGCATCTCGCGGCAGACGGCGAACCCGTCCATGCCCGGCAAGCCGATGTCGAGGATCACGATCCGGATCGCGTGGCGGTCGAGCTCGACGAGCGCCTCCTCGCCCGAGCGCACCCAGATCACGATCCAGCCGTCGCGCGCCAGGTAGCCGCGCACGAGCTCGCCCACCGACGGCTCGTCCTCGATTAGGAGCACGTGACCCGACATGGACCGAGTCTAGGCCCGGGTCACCGCCCGCCACGGGCGATCGCAGCGCGAACCGCCGGCGGGATCTTGACCTGGACGAGCGCCGCCGCACCGCCGTCCACCGTCACCGTCGTCGCCGTCTCGAGCCGTCGAACCTGGCCGATGGACGCCGGCCGTCCTTCGATCCTCACGCGCGTGCTCGCGTCGATGCCGATCGTCACGACGCTGCCGTCGGGCTCCCGCAGGGTCAGCGAGCTGGGGCTCACGTCGGTCACCCGGCCGTGGTCGTAGGTGAACGTGTGCGGGACGCGCCGGATGACGACGTTGACCGTCGCATGCGACCAGCCGGCCGGCAGGTTGGGCGGCGCCGGCAGCCTGATCGCACCCGCTCCGCCGGCGAAGGTAGCCGCAGCGAGGGCCGAGGCGACGACGGCGAGGACTGAGCGCACGCCGCGAATCATCGCGTGCCGCTGTCGGACCCGCATTTCGTCCGCGTAATGCGAATGTAAAACGTAAAAGCCCTCTAGGCAAGCCGTTTTGGCTCTACGAGCGGGTTGTCCTTGCCGTATACGCCGTGGGACGCTGTGGCGGTGTGGTCTCGGTGTGGTTTTTGGATCTCGTCAGCCGTGGCAAGCCGGGCGGGCCCACCGCGCTCGCCCAACCACACACGTCACGGTGGTGTTCGCGGCTTCGGACGGCGATTGGGTGGCTACCCGGCATGGGTTCACGCCGTACCGCCTCACGACGGAGAGGACGGGAACGGCGTGGGGGTACCTCCGCCATGTCGGCGCGTAAGGCGCCCACTCGAGGAGTGGGTCGAGCTCGAGAGCCTCGAGCGCTGCTGCGACGCCTATCTCGAGACGGCCCGCTCGCTCGGCCGCGAGGGCCTGAGTATCAGGGGCTGACGGGCAGGGCGTTCTTGCCCTTGTCGGCGGCCGCGAGGACGAGGTCCCAGCGCTGCATGCCGAGCTTGTCGACGACGGTGTTCCAGCCGATCTCGTCGATCACCGCCTGGGTCTGATCGGGGTTCGCGACCAGGAGCTGGAAGGCCTTCTCGGCGCTCTCGCTCTTCTCGTCCCAGGCGTTCTTGAGCAGCGTCTTGACGAGCTTCTGCCGCTGCGGGAGCGCCAACGACTCCGCTCCGCCCGGCGTCGAGAGCGCGACGTCGGCGTACTCCGGCTGTTCCTCGTCCGGGAAGGTGCCGCCGAGCTCCGGCACCCACTCGATGATCTCCTGCACGACGTCCGCCGCCTGCCCGCCCTTCAGCCGGCTCGTGACCTTCGACTCGAGCACGTGCTGCACGTCGGCGCTCTCGTCCTTGACGACGTCCGCGAGCTCTCCGGCCTTGTTCTTGCCGAAGACGTCGAGCGCCCCTCTGAACTGCGGGTCGGCGAGGAGCTCCTGGTAGGAGGAGAACTCCCATGAGACGGCTGGGCCGGACTTCATCAGGCCCGTCGCCGGGTCGAAGCCGGAACTGCCTGCGACGCCAACGTCCGGCTCGACGGTCGGGAGCAGCCGCTCGGCGGCGAAGAGCCCATCGGTCGCCACGACCGGGCCGGCCCCCGCCTGGAGCAGCTGCGGGATGCCGTCGACCGGGACGCCCGCCGCGCCGAGACGGTAGGCCTCTTCGACCTCGGCGACGCTCGCCTGGACGGCGGCGATCGCGAGGCGCTTCTCGTCACCCTCGCCCAGGTGCTTGTCGCCGTAGAGGGTCACCGCCTCCCCCTGCACCGTCGCCTTGACGCCCAGCATGTTGTCGTAGTCGTGGATCGCGCCGACGACCACGTGCCCGAACGACAGCGCAACGCCCTTCTCGTTCAGCGCACTGTCCACCTTCTTGTGCGTTCCGGCCCAGTTGAAGGGCATGTGCCCCTTGTAGATCTTCGCTTCGGTGAAGGTCCCCGAGAGCCCCTCCGCGAGCTTCTGCCCCAGGTAGCCGGCGAGGTTGTAGCGGAACATCGGCACCTTCTCGTTCCAGTAGTCGAACGCGCTGCGCCGCTCGGTGCGCGCGTGACCGGAGGAGAAGCTGTCGGTGAGGAAGTGATTCGAGAACGCCTCGGTCGCGAGCGCGCGCTCGATCCCGGTCTTGCTCTGGCCGGCGGCGACCGCCTCCCCGATCGCGCGGACGTGGTTCATGTGGTACCCGGCGACGGCGTTCTGCGGGATGGCGACGTTCTCGACCCGGTAGGGGAAGTAGGCATCCATGCGGGTCTCGGTCTTCACGTCCTGCGACCGATCGGCCACCGACCGGTCGGAATCGCCCTTGCCGGGCGCCAAAAAGTGCGACGGGTTGTTCGCGGCGAGCCGGTAGTACCGCTTGTCTGCCGCATCGCGTGCCTCCTCGGAGAACTGCGGCTTCATGGCGTCGACGTCGTTGACCTTGACCCAGCGGACGTACTCGAGCTCCTCTCTCGTCCCCGCGCCGGGCGCCGGCTTCGACGCGAGTTCGCGCATCTGGTCGATGCTCTCGAAGTGGTCGCCCGCCATCGCAACCATCTCGCCGTAGCTCACCGAGTAGCCCGGGGCAAGGTCGACTCCGCGGCCGCCGGTCGCCTCGTTGCCAATCGCCTTGTGCTCCTCTTCCTCGAAGTGCTGCGCGACGGGCGCGGCGGCGCCGACCCGGCTCAGCGGCAGGTCACTGACGCTCGCACGAGCCGCCGCCCGCTCGCCGACCCGCCCGGCTTCCTGCTCGAGCGTCGTGTCGCGGAGCCTTTCCGGCTCTCGCCCGGACTGCTCTTTGCCGTCCTGCTGGACGACGTGGGAGAGCTCGTGGGCGAGCACCCGTCGCCCCTGCTCGCTCTCGGGTGCGAACGCGCCGCCGGCGAACTCGATGTCGTTCCCCGTCGTGAAGGCCTCGGTGCCGCGGCGCTCAGCAGCGCCGCTCTCGTGAATGCGAACGTCCGCGAACGACCGGTCGAAGAGACCTTCCATCTCGATGCGCGTAGACGGTGGGAGCGGCGTCCCGACGAGGCGCGCGACCGCTCGGTTGCCGGCGGATCGGTGGAGCAGGTCGAACGGGCCCTCGAGCCGCTGCTCGTCTGCCGGGTCATCGCCCTGACGAGACGGATCGGGCGTCTCGAGACGCCGCTGCGCACGGGCATTCCTCCGAGCGTGGAGCACGTTCCCCACCTCCTCTGCAACAGGGCGAGTCTAGCTCGCTCGCTGTAGCATCGGCCGCAGCCGGCGGTTCAGGAGAGCTCTGGCCGAGCGGGACGTTCCAGAGCACGACGCTGATCGATCTCCTCCGGTCGAGACGACGGCCGAGCCCGAGGCGGTCCCGGAAGCGCTGCCCGCCGCGGCACTGATGCCCGGGGCGATGGTCTCGCCGGGCGGGCTCAGCGCGGCGGGCGTGCGGGCGCTTCAGCGGGCCGCCGGCAACGAGGCCGTCTCGGCGCTCCTGCGGCAGGCCG
The DNA here is from genome assembly GCA_963836925.1 of uncultured Actinomycetes bacterium. Lineage (GTDB taxonomy): Bacteria > Actinomycetota > Thermoleophilia > Gaiellales > Gaiellaceae > PALSA-600. The sequence continues at coordinate 83,927 of CAWILJ010000005.1, read as the reverse complement.
CCGACGCGACGGCGGCCCCGCCGCCCGGCACGCCGGCTGCCCCTGCCGGGCCGGCCGCCGTCAGGCTCGTCCAGGTGATGTCCGCGCTGGTTGCCGCCGACCCGCTCGACGCGGCCGCGAACACCGCCTGCTGCCTCGTCGCGTCCCCGAACGCGCCGGTCGCCCCCGTCGCCCCCGGGTCAGCCGTGTGCAGCTTCACCCAGAAAGCCGTCGGCGCCGTGTAGTTCGTCGCCCCACACAGAGCGTCGACCCACCCGTTCACCACCGCCGGAGCCAACCCGATCGCCACGCCCCGAAGCGTACGCGCCCGCGCGTGCTCGCACTGACCCCTCACAGTTGGCTCAACAGAGCCAAATAGGGGCCTGTTTTCTTGGTAGGAAACCCGCCCCGACCCCTGCCCTTTTTCCCGTACTAACATCGACAGGGACGACTCGCTGTAGGCAACCTCGGCAACACAAGTAGGCGAGAACGGGCCTCTTCGGAGGCCCCTTTGTCGTCCCGGTGTGGTCCCGGTGTGGTCTAAGGCCCGCACCTGGAACGCAAAACCGCATGGCTGCGTAAACGGCGGTTTGCGAATGTAAAACGGCGGCTGCCGCAGGGAGCCTGGCCTGCCGCTCAGCAGGCTAGTCTCCGGGCATGAACGCCGAGTCGCCGGGCGAGGCGAGACGGGCTCGGGCTCTCAGCAGCCGCCCTCGGGTCCGTCTCGGAGCCGTGCTCGCCCTCGCGGTCGCCGCCGGTCTCATCGCGTGGCTCGTGCTCCGGGACAACGGCCCCTCGCCTGCCGGCTCGCCGGCCACGACGTCGGCCGCGCCCGCGCCCAACGTCGCGCCCGACGTCTTCAGGATCACTCCGGGGAACCTGCAAAGGCTGGCGCTCTCGATCCACCAGCCGATCTTCTGGCTCGGCCGGAGGGCCGGAGACACCTACGAGCTCACGCGAGGCCAGACCGGGAAGGTCTATGTCCGCTACCTGCCGGCGGGCGTTGCCGTCGGGAGCGGGAAGCCGTATCTGACGGTCGCGACATACCCGTTCCCCGGCGCGTACGCGGCGCTCGAGAAGCAGGCGGCGGCGAAGGGCGCCGTCACGGCGAAGCTCGCCGGCGGAGGCATCGCCATCCTCGACGGCGGCTATCCCGAGAGCGTCCACATCGCCTATCCGGACGTCGACTACCAGGTCGAGGTCTACGACCCGACCGCCAATCGGGCGATGCAGCTCGTCTCGGCCGGGAAGCTGGCGGCGCTTGGCGGCCTGCACTCCTCCGACGGCGCCGTGGCCCAGAGCGCGACGGCGCCGGTCACGGCCTCCGTCGGGGACCTGAAGGCCCTCGCCGCCCGCCTCGGCCACCCGATCTACTGGGCGGGGCCGAAAGCGGGCTACACCTACGAGTTGACCCAGACCCCGTCCGGGACGGTGTACGTCCGCTACCTGCCGTCCGGGACGAAGGTCGGCGACCCGAGGCCGAGCTTCCTCACGGTCGCCACGTATCCCTTCCCCGGCGCCTACGCCGCCGTCGCCAAGTCGGCGAAGGGCGGGGCCAGGATCGGCCTCCCGCACGGAGGCGTGGCCACCGTCGACGGCGCCTACCCCAAGAGCATCCACCTCGCCTTTCCGGGAGTGAGCTACCAGGTCGAGGTCTTCGACCCGTCACCGAGCACGGGCCGCAAGCTCGTCGCCTCCGGCGCGATCACACCGGTTCCGTAGCCCGGGCCGAACGGGGCGCGAATCGTGCTGCTCCCCTGGATCGTCTTTCCGCTCGTCCTCGTCGCGCTCTCGCTCGGCTGCGGCCTCCTCGTCGAGCGGGTCGCCGGCGGCGGACTTCCCGGCGCGCTGCTCCTCCCACTCGGGCTCGCGGTCATCGTCGTCGAGGCCGACCTCGCGACGACGAGCGGCGCGACTGCCCGGCTTGCCGCTCCGATCGCGATCGCACTCGCCGTCGCCGGCTTCGGCCTCTCGGGCGGCCGCCTGAGCCGGCCGGGCGTCTGGGCGACGGCGTGCGGTGCGGGCGCCTTCGCGGCGTATGCAGCGCCGATCGTGCTCTCTGGACAGGCGACGTTCGCCGGTTACATCACCCTCGACGACACCGCGACGTGGCTCGCGCTGATGGATCGCGTCATGGACCATGGCCGGAGCCTCTCCGGCCTTCCGCCGTCCACCTACCAGCAAGTGCTCGACGATTACCTGAGCAGCGGCTACCCGCTCGGCGCCTTCATGCCACTCGGCCTCGGCGGGAAACTGACCGGCCAGGACCTCGCGTGGCTCTTCCAGCCGACGATCGCCTTCTACGGCGCGATGCTGGCCCTCTCGATCTACGCGGCGACCGCTCGGCTCGTCTCCTCGCGCCCGCTGCGCGCCCTCGCCGGCTTCCTTGGCGCTCAGGCAGCGCTCCTCTTTGCCTACTCGCTCTGGAGCGGGATCAAAGAGGTCGCCGCCGCGGCCATGATCGCGCTCGTCTGCGCGTCGGTCGCGGCGACGATCGACCGCTGGGGAAGCCTGCGCTCGACGCTCCCGAGCGCGCTCGCGACCGCGGCTCTGCTCGCCGTGCTCAGTCCGGCCGGAGGTGTCTGGCTCGTCGTCCCGGCCGCGGCGGTACTCGCTGCGGTCGTCTCGCGCGGGCTCGGCTCGGCCACGCGAATCACGGCCGTTCTCGTCGGCGCGATCGCGCTGCTCTCGATCCCGTCGATCTCGATCGGACGGGCGTTCATTCACGGCGCGAGCGGCGGCGACATCACGTCGAACAACGAGGTCGCCAACCTCGGGCATCCGCTGAGCAGCCTGCAGGTGTTCGGCATCTGGCCGGTGGCCGACTTCCGCAACCACCCGCCGGACTCGCCGGCCACGTACGCGCTCATCGCGATTCTGCTCGTGGGCGTGGTCGCCGGCGTGGTGCTCGCCTGGCAGCGACACGCCTGGGGGATCCCGCTCTACCTCACGACCGGCCTCGGAGGCTTCCTCGTCGTCCGTGGGCTCGGCCACGTCGGCCTGAGCTCGCCGTGGCTGAACGCGAAGGCGATGGCCGAGGCCTCGCCCGCCGTCGTCGCCGCCGGTGTCGCAGGCGCCGCAGCGCTGTTCGAGACGGGCCGGCGCGTCGAGGCGGCGGTGGTCGGCAGCGCGATCGCGGCGGGCGTTCTCTGGTCGAACGGCCTCGCGTACTCGGGCGCGTGGCTCGCGCCGCGCCCTCAGCTCGCGGAACTGGAGAGCGTCGGGAAGCGCTTCGCGGGGGAGGGGCCGGCGCTGATGACCGAGACGGAGCCGTACGGGGTGCGGCACTTCCTCCGCAGCCTCGACCCCGAGGGCGCCGCCGACCGCCGACGGAGGCTGATCCCCCTTCTCGACGGGCAGGGACTCGCGAAAGGCACGTACGCCGACCTCGACCAGTTCCAGCTCGGCGGGATCCTCGTCTACAAGACGCTCGTCCTCGCTCGCTCGCCGAGCGAGAGCCGGCCGCCCTCGGTCTACAACCTCGTGTGGAGCGGCCGCTACTACGACGTCTGGCAGCGGCCGGACGCGTATCCGCCGATCCTCGCGCACACGCCGCTCGGCGACCCGGTCCAGCCGGGCGGCGTGCCGCAGTGCGGGGAGGTGCTCCGGCTGGCCGACCTAGCCGGGCCGTCGGGGCGGCTGGCAGCGCCGCCGCGCGTTCCGGCAGTCGTCGTAGACCTCGGGCGCGCGTCGTTGCCCGCGGGCTGGGTGAGCGACTCGGGCGGCCACGTCTACCCGCAGAAGGGCGCAGGTACGATCGTCGAGCGCTTCACCGTGCCGCGCAGCGGCCGGTACACCCTCTGGCTCGGCGGCTCGTTCAGGAGCCGTCTTCGCCTGTACATCGACGGCAGGCTCGTGGCCGACGCTCGGGACCGGCTGACCGGGGCGGGTTACGAGGCGTTGGGGAACGCAGTGCTCACGGCGGGTGGCCACCGGCTCGTGCTGCGCTACGACGGCGCCGACCTCCACCCGGGAAGCGGAGGCGTCCAGTTCGGCCTCGGCCCCGTGATCCTCAGCCGCGGCCCCGAGGACATCCCCGTGGTCTACGTCCCCTCGGCGGCCGCGCGGGGGCTCTGCGGCCGCGACCTCGACTGGATCGAGGCACTGGGGCCGGCGTGATCTCGATCGTGATCCCCGTGCGGAACGGCGGCACCGGCCTCGCCCGCTGCCTCGACGCGATCGCAGCCCAGCGCGTCGACGACGACATCGAGATCGTCGTGATCGACTCGAGCTCTGCGGACGGAAGCGCCGAGCTCGCGCGGAGCCGGGGCGCCCGCGTCGAGGTGATCGCCCAGGCCGAATTCCGTCAGGCTCGGTGCGGAACCTCGGCGCGGAGCTCGCCCGCGGCGACATGCTCGTGTTCACGAGCCAGGACGCCTACCCCGTCGACGAGCACTGGCTCGCCACGCTCTGCCGCCCGCTCGGCGAGCAGGCGGCATCGACGCCGAGCGACGCCAAGGCGCGCGCTGGCTCCGTCGGCGCACCTGTCCCAACGCGCCGACCACGAACAAACCGCGAGCGCCGCCCTCGAAAACAGCATCAGCGTCACGAGGGCCGCCAGCGAAGGGCCATGGAACGTGCCTTCGCTTCCAGCTACGTGACGAGCTTAGTCCGGTGCGCAGATCGCGGAAGCATCGTTTGTTCGGGTCTGCGGTGATGAAGATCGCCGTCCAAGCCTGGGGATTTGTATCGCCCGATCGCGACGCCACGCCCGCAGCGTTCGACGGGTAGCTGCCCTGGAGGTTCGCGGCCGCATTGGCTCCGCTGCCGTTCACGCGAAGGGTCCGCGCCCCGCCGCTGATCGCGTGCATGCCGGGAGGGCAGATAGCGGTGGCGATGGTTGCGTTGTTGGAAAGTTCGACGACGGTGACCGTCCCGGTTCCAGGGGCCCCGTAGGCCCGGTCGAGCCAGTCGGGCCGGTCGGGCCGGTCGGGCCGGTAGGCCCGGTATCGCCGCTCGGGCCGGTAGGACCGCCACCGACGACGATGGACGAAGATTTGGCTCAACCACGCCATCTCTTCGATCATTCGGCTGTCGGTTGGTAACGGCGTTGGTAACGGCAACAAGACCATTGCCGAGAATCGCGCCGACGCACGCATCTCGCCGGACCGTTGGCGGTCCAGCTTGCATCCGTTCCAGCTTGCTCGGATTGGAAACGAGTTTGGAAACGAACGCCGTGCGGAGGGCGCTCGGGTCGTGCGGTGATAGCTATTCGGCCCGTACGAACTGGTAGGCGAGTCCGCCGACCGACGCCCCGAGGATCGGCGCGAGGATGTAAATCCAGAGGGCGTGGAGGTCGCCGGAGACGATCGCCGGTCCGGCTGATCGCATCGGGTTCATCGACGCTCCGGAGATCGGGCCGCCGAACATCGCGTCGAGCAGGATCGTGCCGCCGATAGCGATCGCTGCTGCCTCGCCGACTGCACGGGTGTCGGTCGCGACGGCCAGGATCACGAACATCAGGAACGCGCTCATCAGGAACTCCCAGAGGAAGGACTGCGCGTTGGAGCCGCTCGGGAGGGTGGCTCCGACGTGGGCGATGTTCCCCAGCGAGGCGCGGAGTACGGCAGCGGCGGCGATCGCGCCGGTCAACTGCGCCGCCCAGTAGGCGCCTGCCCTGGTCCACGGGAAGTGCCGCGTGAGCGCGAAGGCGAACGTGACCGCGCCGTTGAAGTGTGCGCCGGAGATGTGGCCGACGGCGTAGATCATCGCCATGATCACGAGGCCGAAGGTGATCGCGACTCCGACGTGTCCGAGTTGGCCGGTCTTCGCGTTCACCATGATCGCGCCGCATCCGGCGAAGACCAGGGTGAAAGTGCCGATTGCTTCGGCGACGAGCGATCGGGATCAAGCTCACAGGCTAGGCTGGGTTTCGTCGCCTTGATGATGGCTCCGTGCATCCCGTCAGCCACTTGGTGTGTGAAGGTCACGGACACGTTTTCGAGGCCAGCGTCGTTCAATCCCTGCTCGTACTCGGTTACCGAGAGCGCACCTGCGATGCAGCCCACGAAGCTGCCGCGCTCGGCTCGCTGCACCGGGGCAAGGCGATCCTCGGCGACCACGTCAGTGACCCCAATGCGCCCACCGGGCCTGATCACACGGGCGATCTCGGTGAGGACGGCCGTCTTGTTCGTCGACAGGTTGACCACGCAGTTCGAGATCACCACGTCCACCGACTGGGCCGGCAGCGGCATGTTCTCGATCAGACCCTTCAGAAAGGTGACGTTCTCAGCTCTGCTTCCTGCGCGCTGCGCCGTGCCAGGTCGAGCATCTCGTCGGTCATGTCCAGGCCGTAGGCGTGGCCGGTGGACCGACCCGACGGGCGGAGAGGATCACATCGATCCCGCCGCCGGAGCCGAGGTCGAGCACCGTCTCGCCTTGGTGGAGATCGGCCACTGCGGTCGGGTTCCCACACCCGAGGCTCGCGAGGACTGCCACGTCGGGAAGCTCGTCGCGCTGCTCGGCCGTGTAGAGCAACTCGCCGAACTCGCCCCTGGCTTCGTCCTGACAGCAGTCGTCTCCGCAGCAGCCGTCCTCGCGCTGCCCGTCGCCGCAGCATGAAGGTCCGCAGCCGCAGGATGACCCCTTCGTCGCCTCGACGGCGGCAGCGGCGTAACGCGCTCGCACACGGTCACGAAGCTCGTTCGTCTCGGTGGTCATGACGGCTCCTCTGTCAGCTCGGTGATTAGACGCGCGAACGCGATCGTCGATCTCGTCACGGATTTTCCGCACGGCCTCCAGGTCTTGACCGGCGGGATCGTCGAGAGTCCAGTCCTCGTACCTCTTGCCGGGGTAGATCGGGCAGGCGTCCCCGCACCCCATCGTGATCACCACATCAGCGGCGCGGACAACCTCGTCGGTGAGTGGCTTCGGGAACTCCTCGCTCATGTCAACGCCGATCTCGTCCATCGCCCTCACGACGGCGGGGTTGATCTCGTCACCCGGCGCCGACCCGGCTGACCGAACGTGGATGCGCCCTCCCGATCTGAGCTTCACCAGACCAGCCGCCATCTGGCTCCGACCGGCGTTGTGGACGCACACGAAAAGGACTTCGGGTTGGTCTTTCATGATCAAGCCCTCCACTTGGGCGAGCGCCCTGAGCCGCTCGCGGGCGAAGCGGTGCGCCAGCACGGGCACGAAGACGTTGATCCGCGATCCGCCGAGAAGATCAAGCGACTCACCGATATACCGCTCGATCGTCTCTTCGGAGAAGACTCCAGCGAACTCATCTTTCAGCCTCGCTGCGGCCTGACGGACGTGATGTTGGGTGACGGGATCGAGTATCTCAGGCACCTCAGCCTCCCTCGTATATCGACGCTCATCGATCAGTCGTATCTTGCCGAAGGCATCGATGCATGTCAATATGTAGTTCGATGCAGACGATCGCCACCATCGCCGCCTGCTGCGCTCCACTGTCGGAGGAGCCACTCGCTGCCGAAGACGCCGAACGCCTCGCCGCCGCGCTGAAGGTATCGCCGACCCTGCCCGGCTTCGACTTCTCAGCCTCATCCAGGCTCAGGAGGATGGCGAGGCGTGCTCGTGCAACCTCCAGGCGCCCCTCGGCCTCAGCCAGCCGACCGTCAGCCACCACCTGAAGGTCCTCGTCGAAGCCGGACTACTCGAACGCGAACAGCGCGGACGTTGGGCCTACTTCCGCGTCGTCCCGGACCAACTACGCGCTCTCACTGAACTCCTGGCCTAACGCCTCCGAGTTTCGTGCGAGGTAGAGCGAAGGGAGACGGCGAACGAGCCGATCCGCTTCGAGTCGCAAGAGCCGGGACTGAACGGTCCCGAACATGAACGCCGACGAACGCGACCACGGCCACGACCATCCAAACCGCGAGGTAGAGGAATGCGGCTCGCGGCGACACGAGCGTGTAGAGAAGTCCGGCGATGGCGCTGGCGGCGAAGTTGCCGAGCGACTGGATCGTGGCCAGCGCCCCGAACGCCGACCCTCGCATCTGCTCTTCGGCGAGTGCGGCGACGGCGGCGTTCTCGGCTGTCTCCGCGAACCCGATGCCCAGCCCGGCGATGCAGAAGAACACGGCCAGGAGCGCGATCTGCGGGCCGGTGAGCGCCAGCCCGACGAACGACACCTTCGGGGATCGGGAAGCGCTCGGACTCTGCTGGGCAGACATCGACTTCGACACCGGACTGATCCACGTCCACCGTCAACTCTCCCGCAAACGCCTCCACGCGCCCCTGAAGACCGAGGCAGGCGAGCGGCAGGTGATCCTCACCCCCGCCATCGCCAAGCTTCTCCGCGAACACTGGCTCGCAAGCTCCCACAAGAAGCCCACCGACCTCGTCTTCGCCAACACGGTCGGGCGCGGACGCGACTACCGCGACGTAGGCGAAGCCTTCCGCCAGGCCGTCAAACGCGCCGGGATCGCCCACGACGGGAAACGACTCTCACTCCACTCCCTCCGCCACTCCTACGCCTCCCTGCTGATCGCCAACGGCCTCAACGTCGTCTTCGTCAGCCGCCAACTCGGACACGCGAACCCGACCATCACCCTCAACACCTACGCGCACCTGTTCGCCCAGGCAGACCACGCCAACACCGCACGCGACGTGTTGGAGACCAACTACCAGGCGATCACCAGCACAGCGGGCCTGTAGAACACATGTTCGTGGTAACAGCTTTGGTAACACCCCGCGCTCGCCTCCGCCACCGTACCGGAACCGGCGGCTAACCACGGCGCGGTCGGTAACGCCCCTCGCGGTGGTAACGGCTAGGCCGGGATCACGATGATTTGTCTCGCATTGAACGTCGAGCCGGTGCCGCAACCGATGTTCTTGTACACGGCGGTGAAGGTGATCGGGGTTCCAGGGGTCAGGTTGGTGATCATCACCGTAATACTCGCCCGGACTGCATATTTCGCCTGTCACTCGAAGCGAGTTCGCATCCAAAGCAACGCTGCCGTTGAGGCTGACTGACATGAAAGCGGTGGAGCACGGGTCGTTGCCCTGGTCGGAGCCGCTTAGCTCGCCGTCAGAATCACGAGCAAGTTCCCGGAGGGCGGGACGACCGCGTCAACCGACGGCCCTCCGAGCAGCGTGATGTAGACCGCCGACTCGTCGAAACACTCCCGGTAGCAATGCCCTGGACAGGCGCCGGCTGCCCCGCTCGGGCCGCTCGGGCCGGTAGCCCCCGTAGGCCCGGTCGCACCCGTGGGGCCGGTAGGACCGCTGGTGCCGGTCGGCCCTGTTGCACCGGAGGCACCATCAGTACCGGTGGGACCTGTCGGACCTGTGCTCCCAGCTCCGGTCGAACCGGTCGGGCCGGTCGGGCCGGTCGGGCCGGTCTCGCCGACTGGCCCCGTCGTCCCCGTCGCCCCTGCGTCACCGGTCGTTCCCGTCGCCCCGGCCGTGCCGGGGGCGCCCGTCGTGCCGTTCGTGCCGTTCGTGCCGTTCGTGCCGTTGGCACCCGTGGCACCGGCCGCTCCCGTGGCCCCGATCGGGCCCGCGGGCCCCGTCGCGCCGTTCGTGCCGCTCGACCCATTCGAACCGCTTGAACCGGTGGCGCCGGTCAACCCGGTCGCACCCGTCGATCCGGTCGCGCCGGTCGTGCCCGTCGCACCCGTCGGCCCGGTTGGGCCGGCGGGGCCGCTCGCACCCGTCGCGCCGGTGGCACCCGTTGGCCCCGTGTCACCCGTTCGACCCGTGTCACCCGTTTGACCCGTCGCCCCGGTAGCCCCGGTCGCGCCCGTCGGGCCGGTTAGTCCTATCGGCCCGCTTGCGCCCGTGGCTCCGGTGGCCCCCGCCGCACCGGTGGCCCCCGTCTGCCCCGTCGCCCCGGCAGCCCCGGTCGCGCCCGTCTCACCCGTGGCGCCGGTCGCCCCAGTGACACCCGTCGCGCCCGCACCACCCGTCGCACCAGTCGCACCACGTCGCACCGGTCTGACCCGTCGCCCCGGTGGCCCCGGTCGCGCCCGTCTCACCCGTGGCACCGGTCGCCCCAGTGGCACCCGTCGCGCCCGTGGCACCGGTCGCCCCGTGGCACCCGTCGCGCCCGCACCACCCGTCGCACCAGTCCCGCACCCGTCGCCCCGGTCGGCCCCGGTGGCACCCGTCTGCACCCGTCGCCCCGCGGCACCGGTCGCGCCCGTCGCACCCGTGCACCGGTCGCACCCGTGGCGCCCGCTCGACCCGGCCGGGCCGGTCAAGCCTGTCGATCCGCTCGCGCCCGTAGAACCAGTCGCGCCTGTTGGCCCCGTCTCACCCGTGGCCCCGGTAGCCCCCGTCGGGCCGGTCAGACCTATCGCCCCGCCCGCGCCCGTGGCACCGGTCGCACCTGTTGCCCCCGTCTGACCCGTCGCCCCGGTCGCGCCCGTTGGACCGGTCAGACCGATCGGCCCACTCGCGCCCGTCGCACCGGTCGCGCCGGTGGCACCTGCGGCACCGGTCGCCCCCGTCGCACCAGTAGCACCAGTGGGGCCCGTAGCCCCGGTCGCCCCGGTCGAACCTGTCGATCCGCTCGCGCCGATGGCACCAGTCGCCCCCGCGGCACCCGTCGGGCCGGTCGAACCGGTCGATCCGCTCGCGCCCGTCGCGCCCGTCGCCCCGGTTGCGCCCGTCGCCCCGGCAGCCCCGGTCACCCCCGTCCCACCCGTGGCACCGGTCGCGCCCGCAGCGCCCGTAGCCCCGGTCGCCCCCGTCGAACCTGTCGATCCGCTCGCGCCGATAGCACCGGTCGCCCCCGTGGCCCCAGTGGCACCGGTCGCCCCGGCCGCGCCAGTGACACCCGTCGGGCCGGTCAAACCTGTCGGCCCGCTCGCACCCGTGGCACCAGTGGCTCCTGTCGCTCCAGTCGGCCCCGAGTTACCCGTCGCGCCACTTGCGCCCGTTGCGCCTGTGCCACCGGTCGGGCCCGTTGCGCCTGTCGAACCACCGGCGCCCGTCGGACCCGGCGAGCCCGCCGTGCCCGGCACGCCGTTCTGCCCTGCGGGGCCTGCCGCACCGGCTGGGCCCGCTACGCCCGCCGGACCCGCCGGACCCGCCGGACCCGCCGGGCCGGCCGGGCCTGTTGCGCCGGTCGGACCGATGGAGGACGCGGACGGAGGCCGAGCGGGCGGCCACTCGATCTTGCGCTCGTTCTTGGCGCACGGCCCCTGTCGCAACTTGAGATCTCGGAAGGTCTGCGGATTGCCTGTCAGCTCGATGCAGGCGGTGTAGACGACAGGCTTCACGTGCCGGGCCGCGTCTGCTGCAGCTGAAATCGACAGTGTCAGGACGAGGGCGCAAGACCCCACGACCAAACAGATCGTCACACGACCGACGTTACGCATTCGCTCCCTGATGTTGTATCGACCCCGGCGGACCTGGTTAAAGCCTACTTCCAAGCCCCAAGCTCGGCAACCGAGCGGCGATCCGCCCACCCCGTCGCGCGCGGAGGATCAGCCGCTTCTTCATCAACCGCTCTGACTGACGAGCGACAGCATCTTGAACATCGGCAGGTACATCGCGATCAGGATGATCCCGACCATCGCGCCGACCATGATCATCATCAGGGGCTCGATCGGCGAGCTGAGCGAGTCGATGGCCACGTCGACCTCGTCCTCGTAGAAGTCCGCCACCTTGCCGAGCATCTTCTCGAGCTCGCCGGTCTCCTCGCCGATTCCGCACCGCCAACGACGACTCGACGCTGTCGATCGCGACCCCGGCGGCCGGTCTGACGCTGAAGCTCGTCACCGTGGTGGTACGCGACTCGTCGAAAGGCGAGGTGCTCGCGAACGACGCCCCGGCGTTCCACTCGAGCTGAGCCGGGCCTCAGCCTCCGCGACCGAGGATCGCGAGCGCCCTCAGGGGCACACGCGCGAGGCCGCGCTGCTTGGCCGGATCGGGCAGGTCCCCGTCCAGCATCCCGCGAATGCTCACCCAGAGGAGCTTCGATCGCGCGATCTGCCAGGACGCGCGCGGCCAGCGATCGAGGGCCTGCTTGAGCTTCCACGACGCTCGATGCAGCGGGGCGAGCTCCTCGTCGACCGCCCGGTCGTAGGGCTCGAGGTTCGAGGCCCGGCCCGACAGCAGGTCGCCGATCGCCCCGGCGGCGAGCCGTGAGGACACGAAGCACTCGAACATGCCGTCGCCTGACACCGGGTCGATCAGTCCGGCCGCGTCGCCGACGAGCAGCGCTCGCTGGGCCGCAATCCTCGTCCCCGGCCTGCGCAGGGGCAGCCGGTGCCCGCGGAGCTCCTCGAGCTCGGTCGGGTCGAGACCGTGCGCCTCGCAGGCCCGACGAAGGTGATCCCTGAGCTTCGGCCCCTCGCTCTGCCAGCCTCCGACGCCGACGTTCGCGTGGTCGCCCTTGGGGAACACCCACGCGTAGCCGCCGGGAATGTCGGCGAGCTCGAGGACGAGCCGGCGCGCGTACCGCTCGCGATGCAGCACCGAATAGGGGACGTTTCCCTCGTAGGCGACGCCGTAGGTGATACCGCTGCCGAGCCCGACGGCCTTCGCCGTGATCCCGTTGGCTCCGTCGGCACCGACGAGCACCTCGGCCGTGACCCGCTCGCCCCCGTCCAGCACGATCCGGTTCCCCGCCTCGATGCCGACCCTCACCCCCTCTCGGACGTCCACGCCGCGTTCGCGGGCGGCGTCGAGCAGGAACGCGTCGAGCCTGGAGCGCTGGGTCATCCAGACGACAGGCTCGTTCGCGTGGTGCACGACCGAGGCCCCGTAGCGGAAGCGCAGCTCCACCTGATCGACGAGCTCCTCGACGACCGGAGTCGGGTCGACCGGGCACTGGCGCACCGCCCGCATCGTCATGCCGCCGCCGCACGGCTTGTCCCGGGGAAACGTGGCCTTGTCGGCGAGGAGGACCGAGGCGCCCTGCTCGGCAAGCCGGTAGGCCGTCGTCGAGCCGGCGGGCCCGCCCCCGACGACGATCGCGTCGTAGCGTTTCACAGCCGGAGGCTACAATGCGGCGCACCTCGGGGGTGTGCCCGAGCGGCCAAAGGGAACGGGCTGTAAACCCGTCGGCTCAGCCTACGGAGGTTCGAATCCTCCCGCCCCCACCTTTTGCCCGGCCTGTCGCGCAGACCCGCATGGCTGCGTGAGCAGGTCGGGCGATTTCTGCAAGACGGTGCTCTCCCTGGTGCTGTCCTTGGGGATTCCGCAGCGTCGTAGATTCGACGTGCCCACGCTCGCCGGCGTCGACGTCGAGACTCGCATCCGCGATCTGGTCCGACCGCCCGCCCCGATCTGGGGACAGTTCTGTCACCGTCTGAGCGCCTCGGACACGATGTCGATCCCCTCTCGTCGATCGGCCCCCCGGCCGAACACGTGCGGGTCGGGGGGCCGATCTCTCGTCTTCGCCATTTCCGTCCGGCTAGGCGATCATGGCGCAGATGTCCTCCAGTTGCCCGCCCGACTCGAAGGCGATGATGTTGGAATCCGGGTCGTTCAAAATCGTCGCTCTCCCGATGATGTAGTACAGCCGCGCCGTTCCGGGAACCCCCGGGCCCACGTCGGTCGGGAAGAACGACCACAGATTCCTGCCGCCCAGCCGGATCTCGACGTCCCCATTCGCCTGCGTCACAAACGCAGTGCTCCCGCTCAAAGTCAGGTCGACGGACGCGCCCGTCGCGTCATTCGTCACCTTCACCTGAAACAGACCGGTGTACATGACCCTGCCGTCTGCGAAGGTCGTATTGGCAGCATTTCCGCCGACGATCGAAACGGTAACGCCTCCTGGTGCGACCGCCACGGGGCAAGCCTCCCCCGGTGAGAACTGCAATGCCGGCCCCAGCGGGAAGGGCTCCCTGTCCGGCTTGGCCCCGAGCGCACCGGGCACCAGCAACGCGGCAAGGACACCCACGAGACCCAGCACCGCCGCTCCCGAGTAGCCCCTGCGTCGAAACGAAGCACTGCGAGTCAACGCAATGCCACTCGTTGCCCTGCCATGTCCTCTTGACATGATCGACTCCTCTCGCTCAGACACACGGACAGCGCGAGGACAACTCCCGATGCTGAAACGAGACGATGCACGATCGAAACCCGTCCTCCCACTGACCCTGACATGCTCGTGCCTGCCCTGGGCGTGACTTTCTCACGATCAGCCTCGTTTGCGCAAGGACCGGGACCCGACTTATCGTCCAGCTCGTCGCTGAGCTCCGAGACGGCGTGCTGCTGCCGACCGGCAAGGCGATCGAGGCCGGCGCACTCGCCTGACGGCGCGTGTACTTCGTGCGGTGTCTCGGGTGCTGAGAGCCGCCGCGCCGTTCCCGAAAGGCTCCGTCGTCGGCGCGGATCAGCCACACTTCCGCGATGGCCGGTGTCGGGAAACTGGACGGCGATGTGGACGAGGCTCTCGAGAGCGTCGGCGTCCCGAGCTACGCCCTCGACACAACCGGAGTCGTCCGCTGGATCAACCCGGCAGCCGAGCGGCTCCTCGGCGACATTCGTGGCAAGCACTACACCTCCGTCATCGCGCCCGAGGACAGGCCCGGCGCTCGCGAGCGTTTCGCTCAGAAGATGCTCGGCACCTCCATCACCAGCGAGGCGACCGGCCATCTCCTATCCACCGTCGGGACGCGGGTGCCCGTGGAGGTGAGCGCGGTGCGGCTATTGAACGGTGAACGGGTGGTCGGCGTTTTTGGATTGATCGAGGATCGCCCCGACGACAGCCCGACAGCGCCGCACCCGCATCTCACTCCCCGTCAAGCCGAGGTACTTCGCCTTCTGGAGCAGGGCCGCTCGACGAAGCAGATCGCCGCCGAGCTCCACCTGAGCAACGAGACGGTCAGGAACCACGTCCGCAATCTCCTTCGAGCACTCGGGGTCAACTCCCGACTCGAAGCCGTCGCCGCCGCTCGGGCTGCATCACCCGACTGAAATCCCGGCGAGTGAGCCACGGGACGCCCCTCTTACTGACGCTCGCGGGGCGGCCAGCTACCCGAATGGGTCGTCTACGACTTCGGCACGAACAGCCGTCTACGAGGCACGCGTGGCAAGCGCCGCCGGTGTTCGCCGGCCTGCTTCAACGGCTGGGGCTAGACGACTTCGTCCGGTCACCGAAGAACGCGGCCACACCCTCGTCACGCTTTGGCGGGGGGAACATCGGACAAAGGAACCTTCCTGATGGATCTCATCCTCTTCGCGGTCACGTTCTGGGTGATCCCGATCATCGTCGCGAAGAAGCTGGGCAAGAGCCGTAACCAGCCCGGCTGGCCGTGGGGGCTCTGGCTCGCTGGCTCGGCGTGATCGTCCTCGCCTGCAAGGACACAACCCTCACCGCTACCGAGGGTGAGGTGCGCGAGCTCGAAGCGCAAGCACGACTCGCGGAGCTGAAGCAAGGAAAGTCAGCATGATTCAGAGGAGCGCTCGGATTGGGTTGGCGTAACCGGGCCGTAGGTACGCACCTCTGATCACCGTCCAGGCGCGGATCCGATAGTCGTCCAGACCCGCCGTGACGAACGCAGCGATACGACGCTCTGTTTGCTCGCGATCCTCCATTCGGTTGTCGAGCGGATTCCAGAGGAACGAAGGCAGGTCGTACTCGCGATCGGCGAGGTACGGCTTCGGGTCGATCGCGACGAACCGGTCGCCGCGGCGAAGGAGGTTGTGATGGTGGAAATCGCCATGGACGACCCAGTCCGGCGCCGGATCGAGCTCGGCGAGCAGCTCTCGTGCGAGCGGAACAAGTTCGCTACCCTCGCGCTCCGCTCGATCGAGCCAACGCGCAACTTCCGGCGCGACCGGTCGGAATGGCGATCCCGCACGCAGCCATAACCGCGCCGCGACGCCGACAGCTATCGCCGTCGCGTCGTCCTCCGATATCGCAGAGAGATCGTCCCCAGGCACAACACGCTCCATCAGAAGCGCGCGCCCCGACCGGCGTAGAAGCTGGACTGCCCCGTCGCCGTCCCACAGTTCAAGTGCATCGCCTTCGTGCAGCGACTCATCGTCTCCCTCCCAAGCGACCTTGATCACGGATTCGCCGGCCGGCGCCACGTAGGAGGCATACGAGAACGCGAACGGCTCCCCGAGTTCGAGTCCCCACCCTCGTGCGGCCTCCGACGCGGCCGCCCTGGCAACGCTCAAATCGAAGCGTTCTTCACTGTCCCTTTCCATCGCATGAGCCTACGCGCCCGACGTGGACGCTCAAGACACGGCGCTCGCCTGCGCGAGCGTCGTCTCGCCTGACACGCGGCTGGGGCGGGGACACACCTCGGCAGCAACTCGTCGCGGGAGCTCGGAGAGGGTGACGCCGCCGGCGAGGTCGTCGGCGGTGATCCGGCCGGTCGCGATCATCCGGCCGCACGGATCGCTCGGTTGATCTCCTGGTTCGCCGGGCCTCGCGGGTGCCGTCGCGAGGCGGCACCGCCACGACCGATGCCGACATCGCCGAGTGGGACCTCGTCGGGTGCGAGAGCAGGAGCGCCGCCTGCGGCGCGGCGAAGCGCAACGTTGAAGGCCTCGTTGATCATCTGCCGGCAGCCGCCCGAAACGCGCACGCCGAAATCCGCTTGTGATGCAAGTTGCTATCCCTCCTCCGCCCCCCGGTAGATTCCTGCGATGGGAGTACGAGAGCTTCTCGGCGAGACCGCGTCCTACGCGGCCGATTTTCTCGAGGGGCTCCCGGACCGGCGAGTCGCACCGTCCGCAGGCGCCGACGTGCTGCGCACGTCCCTCGGCGGGCCGCTGCCGGAGGGACCGACCGACCCGCAGGAGGTGATGGCACACCTGGCCGCGGCTGCCGACCCCGGGGTGATCGCGATCCCCGGCGGGCGGTACTTCGGCTTCGTGATCGGCGGCGCGGTCCCCGCCGCGCTCGCGGCCGACTGGCTGTCGGCGGTCTGGGACCAGAACGCGGGGCTCTACGTCGGCGGGCCGTCGGCCGCGGTGGTCGAGGAGGTCGCGGGCGCCTGGGTGGCCGAGCTGCTCCGCCTGCCGGACGACGTCGCCTTCGGCTTCGTGACCGGCGGCCAGATGGCCAACTTCACCGCCCTCGGCGCGGCACGGCACGCCGTGCTCGAGCGGGCCGGCTGGGACGTCGAGGAGCGCGGACTGATCGGTGCGCCGCCCGTACACGTCGTCGTCGGAGAGGAGCGGCACACGACGATCGACCGTGCGCTCCGCTTCCTCGGCCTCGGCACGGCCTGCGTCGTCCCGGTCGCGGTCGACGGCGAGGGGCGCCTGAGGCCCGAGTCGCTTCGGTCGGCCCTGGAGCGGCTCGACGGGCCGACCATCGTCTGCGCCCAGGCGGGGAACGTCAACACCGGCGCCTGCGATCCGTTCGAGGAGATCGCCGACGTGGTCGAACACGCCGGCGCCTGGCTCCACGTCGACGGAGCCTTCGGGCTCTGGGCCGCCGTGAGCCCCCGCCTCCGGCACCTCGTCCGCGGGGCCGAGCGTGCCGACTCATGGGCGACCGACTTCCACAAGTGGCTCAACGTCCCCTACGACAACGGGATCGCGTTCTGCGCCCACCCCGAGCCGCACCGGGCCGCGATGAGCGTCCGCGCGAGCTACCTCGTCCACATGGACGAGGGCGGTCCGCGCGACGAGATGGACTGGAACCCGGAGTTCTCCCGGCGTGCCCGCGGCTTCCCCGTGTACGCCGCCATCCGCTCCCTCGGCCGCGCCGGAATCGCGGAACTGGTCGAGCGCTGCTGCGCCCACGCCCGCCGCTTCGGCGACGCGCTCGACGAAGCCAGCGGCGCGACCGTCCTGAACGACATCGTGCTCAACCAGGTGCTCGTGCGCTTCGACAACGACCCGCGCACGCGCGCCGTCATCGCCGCCGTGCAGGAGGACGGCACCTGCTGGCTTTCCGGCACGACCTGGCAGGGGCAGGCGGCAATGCGCATCTCGGTGTCGAACTGGTCGACGACCGAGGACGACGTCGACCGCTCGATCGAGTCGATCCTGCGGGCTGCGGACGCCGAGCAGCACCTGGATTGAGCCGGCGGGAAGCACTCAGTTTGCCCCGCTGGGCCGCTCCTTCCGTTCCGCCCTCCTTCGGTCGAAGGGGGCGGTTCGCTGGGCGTGAAGCGCGGGCTGCGGCTACTACTTGATCACGCAACTATCTGCTAGGATGCGGGGCATGGAGCTCGGGATCTACACGTTCGGGGAGCTGACCCCCGATGCTTCCGGCCGCACGATCGGCCCGGAGGAGCGCATCCGCAACCTCGTCGAGGAGATCGAGCTCGCCGACCAGGTCGGCCTCGACGTCTTCGGCATCGGCGAGCACCACCGCCCCGACTTCACCGTCTCCTCCCCCGCGGTGGTGCTCGCAGCCGGAGCCGCTCGAACGAGCCGGATCCGGCTCACGAGCGCCGTCTCCGTCATCAGCTCCGACGACCCGATCCGCGTTCTCCAGCAGTTCTCGACCCTCGATCTGCTCTCGGGCGGGCGAGCCGAGATCATGGCGGGCCGGGGCTCGTTCATCGAGTCCTTCCCGCTCTTCGGCTACGACCTGAATGACTATGACCGCCTGTTCGAGGACAAGCTCCGGCGCCTTCTCGAGGTGAGGGCGGATCCTGTGGGAGCCGGCGTCTACCCCTTGCCGCTGCAGGATCCGCTTCCAGTGTGGATCGCGGTCGGCGGAGCGCCGGAATCAGCGGTGCGCGCAGGGCTGCTCGGGCTCCCCATGGCCATCGCGATCATCGGGGGGCTGCCGGAGCGGTTCGCGCCGTTCGCGGAGCTTCACCGCGAGGCGGCGCGGCGGGCCGGGCACGACCCCGACTCGATCCCGATCAGCATCAACTCGCACGGCTTCGTCGCCGAGACCTCCCAGGCCGCGGCGGAGGCCGCATGGCCGCCGTTCGAGCACCAGATGACGAAGATCGGGCGCGAGCGCGGCTGGCCCCCGGCCCAGCGCCAGGACTTCGACGCCGGTCGCACCCGCCGCGGTGCGCTCTTCGTCGGCAGCCCGGCCGAGGTGACCGAGAAGATCCTCTTCCAGCACGAGATCTTCCGCCACGACCGGTTCCTGCTCCAGCTGAGCGTCGGGACGATGCCCCACCGAGAGCTGCTCCGGGCGATCGAGCTCTACGGCACCGAGGTCGCGCCTGCGGTGCGGGCCGCCCTGACTCCCGCGCCTGCGAACGCCTAGAGGCTCTTCTCCTTCAGCCAGTGGAGGACAGCGTCGGCGACGTCGCGCCAGCCGCTGTCGATCGTGAGCGAGTGGCCGCGATCCGGGAACTCGCGGTGATCGGTGACCGCCGAGGAGTGGCGGTAGAGCTTCACCGTCGAGCGGCTGATCGCGGGCGGGACGGTGTGATCCTTGCCGCCCGCGGTCACGAGCAGCGGGCCGCGGGTCGAGTTCCTCGTGTCGACCTTCGCGGGGGAGTGCGGTGAGAACGCCGCGAACGCGCCCTCGAAGAGGGGCAAGCCGGGGGACGGGACCGCCCAGCGGTCGAAGAGCTCGTTCGATTCCTGCTCTGAGAGCGCGTTCCCGAAGCCGAACCGAAACTGCTCTCTCGTGAGCGAGACCGCCTTGTGCTTGTTCGACGGGCTGCGCAGAGCAACTGAGGCGACCTTCAGCGCCGACGGCGGAAGCGCCAGGACGCCCTTGATCGGGGCCGGGTCGATCGCGACCGCCGCGGAGGCGAGCCCCTGGCCGAGGAGCCGCTGCACGATCAGCCCGCCGAAGGAGTGGCCGATCGCGATCGGCTTCTGCTCGAGGGCGCCGATCGCCTGCGCGTAGTGGTCGACGACCGCGTTGATCCCGAAGTCGGCAACGGCAGCGGCGTTCGCGCGCGTCTCCTCGACGGTGTCGGCGTCTCCGGGCCACCCGGGAGCGGTCGCCTCGTAGCCGTTCTCCCCGAACAGGTCCACCCAGGAGCCCCACGAGCTCGCATGCAGCCAGAGCCCGTGGACGAACACGACAGGCTTTCGTTCCTCGGCCATTCCGACCCCACCCCTCAGTTGGTTGACTCGTCGACCACGATCCTAGTGCCTACCGGTGTGCCTCCAGGTAGGCGGCGTCGAGTCGCCGCTGCTCGTCCTCCTCCTCGGCGAGGACGCGCAGGAGCATCCACGCGAGCGCGATGAAGAAGATGCTCGTCTGCTCGGCGTTCATCAGGATTCCCGCCAGGTTCTGGTCGCGCACCGGCGACATCCCCCACAGCCGGGGCGCGTCCTCGTAGAACGCGTAGTAGGGGTGCGACGCGAAGATGTAGGCGAGCGACAGCCAGGGCGCCGTGATGAACGCGATCCCGAGGTAGGCGAGGATGCCGAGGGAGCTCAGGCGCTTCGGCTCGCCGAAGATCGCCCACCAGAACACGAGGCCGGCGACGACCAGGAGAAGGTGCTCGAGCGTCAGCGGCCAGCCGTCGCGGAGCGCCCAGTCATAGAACGGCGGGACGTGAACGCCGTACCAGATGACGAGCCAGAGGGGCAGGGCGACGAACGGGCGGGTGAGGAGCTCGAGCGGCCGCCCGCAGGCGTCCGCCACCCCGCGGCGCATCGCGGGGGTCAGGCCGAGGATGAGGAGCGGCGGGCCCCAGTCGGCGATGAGGGCGTTCTGCAGCAGGTGCGCGAGCAGGAGGTAGTGCGCCGAGAGCGTCTCGAGCGGCGAGTTCACCGGCACCGTGGAGAGTGCGAGGCCGAGGAAGAACACCGAGACCCGGCCCGCGCCCGGGCGCGCGCGACGTGCCGCGCGGAGATAGAGGATCGCGGCGATCGCCGCCAGCACGAGGAAGACAGGCTCGAAGCTGAACCGGTAGGCCCCGCTCACGTCGCCGGCTGCCGGGCGCCGGCCCCGAGGCGCCGGAGCTCCGGCACGAGGAGCACGGCGGCGAGCAGGCCGAGTGCCGCCATCTGCTCGACGGTCATCACGAGTCCCGCGAGCTCCTGGTCGTGCAGCGGCGAGAGCCCGAGCACGCGGTGCTGCTGCTCGGCGTACGCCGGGTAGAGCGGGGTGAGGCTGAAGATGAGCGTGTCGGCAATCGCCGTCCCGGCGGCGAGGACGGCGGCGGCCGTCCCGAGCCGGCGGCCGCGGGAGACGCGGCCGGTGCGCGCCGGGTCGATCAGGACCCACCAGAGCAGGAAGCCCGCGGCGACGAAGCTCGCGTGCTCGAGGTCGTGCACGGCCTGGTGAGCCGCCGCGTAGTCGTAGGCGGCGGGGATGTGCCACCCGGCGAAGACGAGCGCCCAGAAGGCAACCGCGACCCGCGGCCGCGCGATCCAGGAGCCGAGTCGCCGGATGCGGTCGGAGCGGCCCGCGGAGGCGAGGATCCCGGCGGGGATGGCGAAGAGCAGGAGCGGGCCGCGCACAGCGAGCAGGATCAACGCGGGCCCGGCATCGCCGATCAGCACATGCTGGAGCATGTGCGCCGAGAGCAGGAACCGGTCGCCGAGAAGGTCGAGCGGCGAGACCAGCGGAAGCAGCAGCAGCGCGAGCCCGGCGCCGAACAGCACGGCCCGCGCCCACGGCGCGTGATCGGCGCGGCCCCGCCTGCGGAGGCGGAGAAAACCGCGGGCGAAGCACGCAGCCGCGACCGCCGCGAGAGCGATCGGCACGGGCTCGAGCAGCCACGGCGAGAAGAGACCGGGCGGGTTCATCGGTCGGCGTCATCGTACTCGGCGTGCACCCGTCCGCATTGGACGCCCCCGGTGTCAGACACCGTTGTATCTCGTGGCAACAGCCCAGTGTTCATGCGCCTTGCAGGGACAAGCGGTGTCAGACACCGTTGTCTGTGTCCGCAACGGACGATGCCGAGAGAAGCCACAGGCGCGTCTCAGGAGCCTCCCAGGAGCCGGGCGGATCCTTGCTCTGAGAGCTACGAGACAAGGAGACCCGATGGCCCCTCGCATGACCACCCTCACCGATGCCTCGCTCGCCGTCGCCGTCCGCGACGGCGTCGCTCGTGCGGTCGCCGTGGCCGGCCTCGCCGGCGTCGCACTCATCCACCTGCTCGACCTGCCCGGCACGTTCGACGACCAGGCCTACAAGGGCTGGCTCTACCTCGGCCTCATCGCCGGGTGCCTCCTGGCCGGCGCGGAGCTCATCCACTCGAGCGACCTCCGAGCCTGGCTCGCCGCCGCGCTCCTCCCGCTCGGCGCGATCGTCGGCTACGTCTGGTCACGAACGATCGGGCTCCCGGGCGGCGCCGACGACATCGGCAACTGGACGGAGCCGCTCGGCCTTGCGTCGCTCTTCGTCGAAGGCTCGCTCGTGACGCTCGGAGCCGCGGTGCTCCGGGCCCGCCACGCAACGCCGGTGCGGCTGCCGATGACGTCATGAAGCGCGCCCTCGTCGCAGCCGTCGCCTTCTTGGCGTTGGGGTCCGGCGCGGGCGCGAAGGCCGCGACGGCGGTCAGCTCGAACTGGGCCGGGTACGCCGTCTCCGGCACGACCTACAGAAGCGTGAGCGGAACCTGGACGCAGCCGGCGGCGAGCTGTGCCTCTGCCACGAGCAGCCAGACCGCGTCCGCCTTCTGGGTCGGGCTCGGCGGCGACTCCGACGCCACGAACGCCCTCGAGCAGACCGGTACCGAAGCCGACTGCGCCGCAAACGGCCTCGCCACCTACTCAGCCTGGTACGAGCTCGTCCCGGCCGCGTCGGCGAAGGCGCCGCTGAAGATCTCCGCCGGCGACAGGATCTCGGCGTCGGTCCAGGTCGCCGGCACGAGCGTCACCGTGAAGCTCCGCGACCTCACGACCGGCAGGGGCTTCACGAAGACCCTCCGGATGGCGGCGCCCGACGTGAGCTCGGCCGAGTGGATCGCCGAGGCCCCGTCGACGATCACGCCCGTCGGCACCACGATCCTCCCGCTGACCGACTTCGGCACCGTCCGCTTCACGAGCGCGACCGCCACGACGACGAGCGGCCGCACGGGGACGATCTCCGACTCCGCCTGGTCGCCCATCCGGATCGACCTCGTCTCCGCCGGCGGCGGGCCCGGTCCCGGCCGCGGCTTCGGCCCCTTCGCCCCGGCGGCCGGCGGCATCGAGGCCGTCGCGAGCCGCCTCGCCGCCGGCGGCAGCGCGTTCTCGATCGCCTGGAGCCAGACCGGCTGAGGGATCTCACAGCAGGCTCACAGGCAAGGGAGCCGCTTTCTCAGGAAAGCCACAGCAACCACTGCGACCATTCGAACCATGAGCCCGCTGAACGGAACCTCCAATCCCGCCGCCGGCGCCAAGATCCTGGTCGTCGACGACGAGCCGGCCATCGTCGACGCCGTTGCGACCGCCCTTCGCTACGAGGGATTCGACGTCGCCGAGGCCGAGAACGGCCGCGACGCGATCTCCCGCACGATGGAGTTCGGGCCCGACCTGATCGTCCTCGACTGGATGCTCCCCGACCTCGACGGGATCGAGGTCGGACGCCGGCTCCGCGACCGCGGCTTCAAGACCGCGATCCTCTTCCTCACCGCCAAGGACGGGGTCGAGAACAAGGTCGAGGCTCTTCGCGCCGGAGGAGACGACTACGTCACGAAGCCGTTCAGCCTTGCGGAGATCGTCGCCCGCGTGCAGGCCATCCTCCGCCGCACCGCGGGCGACCTCCCCGGCGACGTCCTCAGGTTCGGCGACCTCGTCCTCGACGAGGGCCGCCACGAGGTCTTCCGCGGCGACCACCGCGTCGATCTCACCGCCACCGAGTTCAACCTGCTCCGGTTCTTCCTGCTCAACCCGCGCCGCGTGCTCTCGAAGGGACAGATCCTCCAGCACGTCTGGCGGTACGACTTCGGCGGCAACACGAACGTCGTCGAGACCTACGTGAGCTACCTGCGCAGAAAGCTCGACGGCTACGGCCCGCCGCTGATCCGGACCGTGCGCCAGGCCGGGTACATGCTGGAAGCCGAGCGGCGGCACTAGGGCCGTGCTCGGGCGGCTGTCGCTGCGCGCCCGCCTGCTGCTCGGCGTGATCGCAATCGCTGCCGTTGGCCTCGTCGCCGCCGATGTCGCGACCTACAAGGCGCTCGAATCGTTCCTGCTCGAGCGCGTCGAGAGCAGCCTCAACGCCGTCCACCCCGGGGTCGAAGGCGCGCTCTTCCCGCGGGTCGGCCGGGGCCCCGGCCCCGGCCCGGACAGCGACTTCCGCGGGCTGTTCAACTCGATCCCCGGTGACTGCATCGAGGTCCGCCAGCTCAACCAGGCGGTCGTCGGAGCCGCCTGCATCCCCCAGTTCGGCCATTCGGCCCCCGCTCCGGGGCCGAAGCTCCCGGCGAGCGTCACGCTCCCGGCGCACGCCAACACGACCGACGGCGACCGGGTCGCGTTCTTCACCGCACCGGCGCTGAGCGGCGGCGGCAGCTACCGCGTCCGCGCCTCGATCGAGGCGCACGCGCCGAACCGGATCCTCTTGATCGCTGCCCCGCTCACCGACCTCCACGGCACGCTTCACCGTCTGCTCCTGATCGAGCTCGCCGTCACTGCGATCGTGCTCGCGGCGATGATCGCCCTCGGCCTGTGGATCGTCCGGATCGGGCTGCGGCCGCTCGACGAGATCGAGAAGACCGCAGCCGCGATCGCCGCCGGCGACCTGTCGCGGCGCGTCGAGCGCGCCGAGGAGCGAACCGAGGTCGGCCGGCTGGGCCTCGCACTCAACAGGATGCTCGAGAAGATCGAGGAAGGGGTGACGGCGCTCGAGGCCTCCGAGGCGAAGCTGCGCCGTTTCGTCGCCGACGCCTCGCACGAGCTCCGCACGCCGCTCGCCGCGGTGCGCGCCTACGCCGAGCTCTTCACGCGCGGCGCCGCCGAGCGACCCGACGACCTGGAACGCTCGATGAAGGGGATCGGCCGCGAGTCCGAGCGGATGAGCGTCCTCGTCGACGACCTCCTCCTCCTCGCCCACCTCGACGAGGGACGACCCCTCGAGCGCGAGCCCGTCGCCCTCGACGCCGTCGTCGCCGAGGCGGTCGAGACGGCCCGCACGCTCGAGCCCGGCCGCCCGGTCGACGCCCGGCTCGAGCCGACCGTCGTGGAGGGAGACCGCGACCGGCTCAGGCAGGTCGTCGACAACCTGCTCTCGAACGTCCGCTCCCACACGCCGCCCGGGGCGCCGCTCGAGATCGGCCTCGTCCACGACGATGGCGCCGCGGTGCTCACGGTCGCCGACTCGGGAGGCGGCATGGACGCCGAGCAGCTCTCTCACATCTTCGAGCGCTTCTACCGCGCCGACCCATCGCGAGCGCGCTCGAGCGGAGGCGCCGGCCTCGGCCTGGCGATCGTCTCCGCCGTCGTCGAGGCGCACGGCGGCCAGGTCGACGCCGAATCGACCCCGGGGGACGGGACGCTCTTCCGCCTTCGGCTTCCGCTCGCGCCGCTCTAAGCGAACTCTCAGCCGGCTCACACGGTCCATTCATCGACCCCGTGCAGCATGGCCGCATGAGATCGAAGCTCGCAGCAGCCGTGGGCGCACTCGTGATCGCGGTGCCTGTCGCGCAGGCGACGGCTGCGTCACGCACCGCGACGAAGGCGAAGACCGTCACGCGAAAGGCCACCGGCCTCGAAGCCGAGGCGAGCCGCTGGGGCACGGTCAAGGTGATCGTCACGGCGAAGGTCACCACGAGCGGTGGGAAGAAGACCGTCCGCTTCACCGATCTCGGCGGCAGCTACACGTATCACACCGACCGCTCTCAGTACATCATGTCCCAGTCGCTCCCGTACCTCCGGCAGGAGTTCCTGAAGGCCCAGAGCGCGAACGTCCAGCTCGTCTCGGGCGCGACCGACACGAGCCAGGCCTTCGAGCAATCGCTTCAGTCGGCGCTGCTCAGGCTCTCGAAGTAGCCGGCGGGCGCACGCTCGTCCGGCGCAGCTCGGGCCCGGCAGGCAGCGAGACCCAGACCTCGGTCCGACCGACCTGCACGACGCCGGCACTTCCTCCGTGGGCCTTGGCGATCGCCTCGACGATCGCGAGCCCGAGGCCGTTCCCGGTCCGGGGGCGCGCCTCGTCGGCACGGCTGAAACGGTCGAACGCACGCTCGGCAAAGCCGTCGGGAAAGCCGGCGCCCTCGTCGGCGACCCTGAGCTCGACCCGGCCGTCCTGGCGCGTGGCCCCGAGCCTGACCGTCCCGGCTCCGTGGACGAGTGCGTTCTCGACGAGGTTTCCGAGCGCCTGCTCGATCCGCTTCGGGTCGGCCTCGAACGCCACGTCGCCGTCTTCCACCTCGATCCGCCGGCCGAGCGCGGCTGCCCTGCCGGCGAAGCGGCCGGCGACGGTCGCGAGCACGTCGCCGGATGCCAGCGGCGCGCGATCGACGGGAACGGCGCTCTGGTCGGAGCGGGCGATCAGCAGGAGGTCGTCTGCAAGCGCGATCAGCCGGTCGGTCTCCTCGGCGGCCGAGCGCAGGGCGTCTTCGAGCTCGGCATGGGAGCGCGGGTGCCGGAGCGCGAGCTCGAGCTCGGTCTTGAGCAGCGCGAGCGGTGTCCGGAGCTCGTGACTCGCGTCGGCGACGAAGCGCCGCTCGTGGTCGAACGCGGTCTCGAGCCGGGCGAGCATGTCGTTCAACGTCTCGGCGAGGCGCTGAACCTCGTCCTTCGCCGCCGGCACCGGGAGTCGGCTGTCGGGCGTCGCAGCGGAGATCTGCGCGGCCTTCCGGCGCATCTCCTCCACCGGCCGCAGCGCGGCACCGGCGAGCGTGTAGCCCGCGAGCGTGGCGAGAAGGAGCGCGAGCGGAGAGGCGACGAGCAGCTCCCTGCGTAGCCGCTCGAGCGACTCGCTGCGCGCGTCGAGCGAGCTCGCGAGGACGAGTGCCCCGTGCGAGCCACCTGCGGTGTCGGGGATCGCGAGCAGGCGCCACCGCCCGCTCCGGCCGGCGATCGCCGAGCTCGCCCGCAGCGAGCCGCCGGATGCGACGCGGCGCGCTTCCACCCGCGAGAGGAGCGGCGGCAGCGTCCCCGGCTGCGAGAGGACGACCGACCCCGAGCGGTCGAGCACCTGCCCGAACCGCGCGCCGCTTGCCGAGTCGAGGTCGAGGGGCGCCTTGCCGCGATCGATCCGGAGCGTCGCCTCGGTCGCCTGGGCGAGGAGGCTCTGGTCGGTCGAGGAGAGCAGCGTCGAGCCGACGCGGAAGTACACGTAGGAGCCGAGCGCCGCCAGCACCGCCGCCATCGCCAGCGCGAACGGAAGCGTGAGCCTGATCCGGATCGGCAGGCGGCTCATCTCAGGGAGTGTCGCTGAGCCGATACCCGACGCCGCGGACCGTCTCGAGCGACTGCCGTCCGAAGGGCCGGTCGATCTTCCCGCGCAGGTACCGGACGTACACGTCCACGACGTTCGAGTGGCTCTCGAACGCGATGTCCCAGGCTGCGTCGAGGAGCTGGACGCGGGAGAGCACCTCGCCGGGGCGGCGCATGAAGACCTCGAGCAGGACGAACTCCTTGGCGGTCAGGTCGAGCTCCGAGTCGCCGCGCCAGGCGCGATGGGTGGCCGGATCGAGGCGGAGATCGCCGACGCGCAGCTCCGTCGGACGCTCGGCCGGGGCACGGCGGGCGATCGCACGGAGCCGGGCGAGCAGCTCACTGAACGCGAACGGCTTCACGAGGTAGTCGTCGGCTCCGGTGTCGAGCCCCGAGATCCGGTCCTCGATCGCGTCGCGCGCCGTCAGCATGAGCACGGGCGCCCAGACACCCCGCGACCGCAGCTCGCGGCAGGTCGCGAAGCCGTCGATCCCGGGCAGCATCACGTCGAGGACGATCGCGTCGTAGGGCGCCGCCCGCGCCATCCAGAGCGCCTCCTCGCCGGTCGGGGCGAGGTCGGCCGGGTGCCCCTCCTCGCCCAGGCCGCGGACGAGCAGCCTTCCGAGCTTCGGCTCGTCCTCGACGACCAGGATGCGCACGGCTCTCATAGTCGCTCGCCGGAGATGAACGCGGGATGAGTGTGACCGTCCGCCTCGACGACCATCCTGCCAGCGTATGGCCGACCAGGCTCCAGACGCCGCTCCCGACCCGGAGCGGGTGCTCGCGGCGGTGCGCGAGACGCGCGACGACGCAGCGCCCTTCGCGCTCGCCGCGGCCGTGATCCTCGTGCTACTCGCGCTCGTGAGCCTGCACGCCCACTGGGAGCTGCTGGGACGGCGGCTCTGGTGGCTGTGGCTGATCGTCGCCGCGCCGTACATCGTCCTTTCGGTGACGCTGCTCTTCGGGCTCGGCATGGTCGCGCGACACGACCGGAGGCGCCAGCTCGTGGTCGCCATCCTGACCCTCGTCTGGGCGCTCACACTCGCGGGTGTCGCCGTGCTCGTCGCCTCCCTCGTCGCCCATTCGGGCGTGCACATCACCGGACGCCAGTTGCTCGTGAGCGGGGCCGCAGTCTGGCTCACCGACGCCGTGGCCTTCGGGCTCGCCTACTGGGAGCTCGACAACGGCGGCCCCGTCGCCCGCGCGCTCGCCGAGACGAGGCGCACGCCGGACTTCCAGTTCCCCCAGGACGAGAACCCGCAGCTGGCGCGGGAAGGGTGGGCACCGCGCCTCTGGGATTACTTCTACGTCTCGATCACCAACTCGATCGCGTTCAGCCCTACCGACGTGATGCCGCTCACGAGGCCCGCCAAGGTCCTGATGGCGGCGGAGTCCGGGCTCGCCGCGATCACGGTGCTGTTGGTCGCCGCCCGCGCGATCAACATCCTCGCCTGAGCAGGAACCCACCGCCGCACGAACCCTAGTGGCGCTGCTTGCGCCGCCTCGCGGGCGGCGCCCGTCACTCCTGCCCGCTCAGCCACGCTGCGGCGGTCCCGTGCACCCGCAGCGAGACCCGCTCGCCCGGCTCCGGAGCCCGCGGGCCCGGCAGCCTGACGAGGATCTCGAACCCCGGCCGGCCCGCCGGGGCCGGGCCCCACGCCGGCTCGTCCAGCCGGACGGCGACGAGGACGTCGTGCCCGTGGAACTCGCGGCTCACGACGACCCCGCGCGGCGGCGCCGGGCCCTCCTCCAGGTCGATCTGCTCGGGCCGCACGAGCACCCCGACGGCACAGGGCTCGGGCGCCGGGGTTCCGAGCGCGACCGGGATGTCACCGAGCACCGACCGGACGATCCCGTTCTCGAGGCGGCCGAGGAGCAGGTTCCCGTGGCCGACGAAGCGGGCGACCTCGCCGTTGACCGGCCGCGTGTAGAGGACGGACGGCTCGTCGCACTGCACGATCGTGCCGCGCTGCAGCACGGCGACGCGGTCGGCGATCGAGAGCGCCTCGTCCTGGTCGTGCGTGACGAGGATGGCCGACACCCCGGCCCGCCGGAGCACCTCGACCACCTCACGGCGCATGCTCGTCCGCAGCTCGACGTCCAGCGAGGAGAACGGCTCGTCGAGGAGCACGAGCGACGGGTCGGAGGCGAGCGCCCGCGCGAGCGCGACCCGCTGACGCTCTCCCCCGGAGAGCTGGTGCGGCACGCGCTTCTCGAACCCGGCGAGCCCGACGAGCTCGAGGAGCTCCCCGACGCGGCGCTCGGCGCCGGCGCCGCGTCGCCCGTTCCGCAGGCCGAAGGCGACGTTCCCGCCGACCGTGAGGTGAGGGAAGAGCGCGCCGTCCTGAGGCACGTAGCCGATTCCGCGCCGCTCCGGCGGGACGAAGGCCCGCGGCCCCTCGACGAGGCGCCCGCCGAGGTCGATCGTCCCGGCGTCGGCGCGGTCGAAGCCGGCGATGAGCCGCAGCAGGGTCGTCTTGCCGCTGCCCGAGGCTCCCAGGATCGCCGTGAGCGAGCCGGCCTCGGCCTCGAGCGCGACGCCGTCGAGGACGACCTGCTCGCCGAACGACTTGCGAACCCCCGCCACGGCGACCGAGTGCGCCTGCGTCACGTCGTGCCTCCGGCGATCCGCTCGAACCAGCGGCCGAGGAGCAGCGCGGGGACGGTGGCGACGAGGAGCAGAGCGAGAGCGTACGGCGCGGCCGCGCCGTAGGAGAAGTCCTGCGTGAAGGCCCAGAACCCGGTGGCGAGCGTGTCGACGCCCGTCGGGTGGAGGATCAGCGTCGCCGTCAGCTCGGTGGAGGCGCTGATGAAGACGAGCGAGAAACCGGCTGCCAGCGCGGGCGCGAGGATCGGGAGCGTGACGCGGAAGAGCACGCTCGTCCGCCCGTGGCCGAGCGACCGTGCGACCTCCTCGAGCCCCGGGGGCGCCTGCGCGACGCCGGCGCGGACTGCGACGAGCGCGAGCGGGAAGAACATCATCGCGTAGGCTCCGACGAGCTCGGTGCTCGTGAGGTAGAGGCTCGAGGCGTAGCGCACGGTGAAGTAGACGAGTGAGAGCGCGACGACGATGCCGGGGAGCGCCTGGACGATGTAGGTCGAGCGCTCCATCGCGACGCTCGCCGGGCCGCGATGGCGCTCGACGAGGAGCGCGATCGGCACGGCGGCGGCGGTCGCGAGGGCGGCGGCAGCGGCGCTGTAGGCAGCGGTGTCCAGGGCCGCGTGGAGGATCGAGATGGGCGGCAGCGTCGACGAGGTGCCCTCGTAGAACCAGTAGGCGAGCGAGTAGAGCGGCAGGCCGATCGCGAGCCCGATCAGCGCGGCGAGACCTGCGAGCACCGGGATCGTCCACCAGCCGAGCCGCATGCGCGAGGCCGGGCGCATCGTGTGCCCTCGGCGGGCGGCGCCGCCACGGCCGCGCCCGAGCGCCTCCCCGGCGAGGAGCGCCGAGCCCGAGCACGACGAGGACGAGCGACAGGGCCGCACCGGTCGTCGAGGAGAAGCCGATCTGGAACTCCGTGTAGATCTGGGTGGTGAAGGTCTGGAAGCGGAGGATCTCGAAGGTGCCGAACTCGGCGAGCAGGATCAGGGCGACGAGGAGCGACCCGCCGACGAGCGCGGGCCGGATCTGGTGGAGCGTGACGCGGACGAACGTGCGGGCCCTCCCGAGGCCGAGGCTTCGGGCGACGTCCTCGAGACCCGGGTCGGCGGTCCGAAGGGACGCGGCCACGGGCAGGTAGACGAGCGGGTAGCTCCCGAGGCTCATCACGAGCACCGAGCCCCAGTACCCGTGCACGGCGGGCTCGAGCGAGATCCAGCTGTACCCGAGGACGAAGTCGGGCATCGCGAGCGGCAGCACGAGGACGACCCGCCAGAATCGCCGCCAAGGAAGCTCGGTGCGCTCGACGCACCAGGCGACGGCCACCCCGATCACCGTGCACACGACCGTCACGGCTGCGGTCAGCCGCACGGTGTTCCAGAGCAGCGTGACCGTCAGATGCCGGAAGAGCAGCGGGTGGAGGGTCGACCAGCCGACCTGCGCCCCCTGCAGCAAGAGGAACGCGAGCGGCAGGAGGACGAAGCCGACGACGACGAGGCCGACGCCGTAGAGCCCGAGCGGCGGCAGACGGCGGCGCCTCTCCCGGGGCGCCGCGGTTGCGATCTGAGTGCGGGCGCTCATCGGCGATCGGGCATCGGACAGCCCCGACCGCGCGTTCTACAGGAGGCTGGCGTCGCGCAGCAGGGCGATCGCGAGCGCGCCGGTGCCGAGCTGCTTCACCGTGATCGGGTCGGGCTTCAGCGTCGCGAACGGGATCAGCGGCTTGGTCGTCTTGACGCCCGAGCCGAGCGGGTACTCGTAGCTCTCGTCCGACGCCAGGATCTTCTGCGCGGCCGGGCTGACGAGGAACGAGAGGAACCTCTGCGCCTCCGCCGCGTGCTTGCTCGACTTCAGCGCCCCGGCGCCGGCGACGTCGATCACGTAGCCGGCGTCACCGGGCTTGAAGAGCGCTGCGGCGGAGTGCACCTTCGAGGCGCCGATCTCGTCGCGGAGGCGGTACCAGTAGTAGTTGTTGATCACGCCGAGCGTCGCCTGCCCGCTGTTCACCTGCGAGACGAGCGCCTCGTTGTCCGGATAGACATGGCCGCTCGCGTTCGAGCGCAGGCCGTCGAGCCACTGCTGCGCCTTCGCCTTCCCGTAGCGGGCCGCGACCGCGGTGACGATCGGCTGGAAGTCGGTCTCGGAGGGCGCCAGCGCGAGCTTGCCCTTCCACTTCGGGCTTCGCGAGGTCCATCACCGAGCGGGGCAGCTGCGACGGCTTCAGCTTCTCGGTGTTGTAGACGATCGTGCTCACGCGGGCCGAGACGCCCTCCCAGTCCTTGCCAGGCGAGCTGTACCTGGCCGGGGTCTTCGCGAGGGTGGAGGGCGCGACCTTCGCGAGGAGCCCTCGCGTGCCGAGCGCCTCGAGCGCCGGCGAGTTCTCGGTCATGAAGACGTCGGCCGGCGAGTGCGAGCCTTCCTGGATGATCTGGGCAGCGAGGACGCCCTCGTCGTCCTGGCGAACCGCGACCGAGATCCCGGTCGCCTTCTCGAACGCGCTGACGATCGCGTTCACCGTCTGGGGATGCTGGCCGCTGTAGAGCGTGAGCGTGGACTTCGAGGTGCTCTTGCTTCCGCCGGCGGTCGTGACGAGGACCGTGGCGACTGCGGCGAGCGTGATGACCGCGGTCGAAGCTGCGAGGATCCGGCGCAAGTGGCTACCTTTCGTGAGAGGTCAGGTCGGGCGTCTCAGACTTGTAAGGCATACCTTACACGAGTGACGCCGCTTTCTGCTCGCAACTGTTGACACTCGACTGGCCGGGATGCGGTCGAGTGCAGAAGCTCGAGCCCGGCGTGACCTGCCTTTCGGTGCTCGCTCAGCGCTTGACGTAGACAAGGTCCAGGAACAGGCTGCGGTGCCCGTTGACATGCTCGCGGACGTAGCGGTCGCGCGCCTCGGCCTGGCCTCCGCGCAGCCGCTCGAGGACCGCGGAGAGGTCGTCGCGCGGCTCGAGGAGGCCGAACTCGGTGAGGAAGACGCCCTGCCCGCGCTCGAGCGGGGCGCCGCTCGTGACGAGCTGGTTCCCGTGCGGAAGGACGAGGGTCTCCCCGGTCGCGTCGAGGATGGCGGCCAGCTCGGCGAAGTTGACGTCGTTCGTGATCTGGATCGCGCGGAGGGCCTCGTTCCCGAAGACGCGGAAGAAGCCTCGCGGGAACCTGTGCCCCGCCGAGGCCTGCGGATACTCGACCTCGACGAACGAAGGCTGTGACGGCGGGCCCGGCTCGTAGTCGGAGATCCCATTGGCGTCTTCGGGAAAGCCGTAGTCGTGCACGATCAACATCCCGCCGGGGCCGAGCAACCGCGCGATCCCCTCGACGAGCGCCACGGACTCTGCGGAACGCGCGGTGACCGACTCTTCCGGCAGCGCGGGCGCGTCAGGCGCGTCGCGGGCGTCGATGCGGACCGTCCAGCGCTCTCCATCGTCGTGCGCGAGCGGTACGAGCTCGAGCCGCTCGCCGCCGCCGTCGGCGTAGAAGGCACGGCAGGGCATGTCGTCGAGGAGCTCGTTCAGGATCACGAAGTCGAACGGCAGGGTGTTCGCCTCGACGAACTGGTTCGCGTCGGCATGGACGTAGCCGACGTTCACCTCCTCGCCCTCGATCGTGACGAGCGCCACCATCGCCGGCTTCTCCGGCCGCCCTGGACGGGCCGGGCCCGACGGGCGGGCGCCCCCCGGCCAGAGGACGCGGCGGTGGGTGCCCTGGGCCTCTTCCCACGCGACGGCGCGCTCGAGCGCGCTGCGTGAGAGGTCGACCGCGAGATAGTCGAGCCGCACGAGCTCGGGCCACGCGGTGGCGCCGAGCAGGCGCAGCTCGCCGAGGAGCGCGCGGGCGAAGAGGCAGGAGCTGGCACCGATCTCGAGGATCCGCACGTTCTCCTTGCCGAGGCTCGCGGCGTGGGCGAGCAGAAGACGGGCTACCGTGCCCGGGTGGTAGCCGAGCGACGCCTCGGTCTCGAAGGCGATGTCGCCGGCGACCGCTGCGTAGTAGCGGGCATTGACCTGGCTCTTGTCGAGCCAGTCCGTCACGTGCCGCTCGACAGCATGCTCCGCGTCGCCCCGACGACCTGGTCGGTCGTGAAGGGGTAGAGGAAGAGCGCCCGCTCGTTGCCGTTCGCGTCGATCAGGTACGCCGCGCCCGTGTGGACGATGTTGCGGATCTTTATCCCGGCGATCGTCTTCTCGCTGACCTGGACGCCGACCGCGTATCGCTTCCAGACCTCGGCGAGCTCGCCGTAGCTTCCGACGCCCCAGCGCCAGCCGGGCGCCAGGCGCCAGTGGGCGGCGTCCGCGCGGAAGTTCGCAGGCGTGTCGGCCCACGGGTTGACGCTCACCGAGACGATCGCGGGTGCGTCCTGGCCGAGCGCGGTCGCGGCCTCGCTGAGGACGCTCGCCTCGCGCGGGCAGAAGTCGCGACAGAGCGGGTCGATGAAGGTGACGATCGCGGGCCGGCCGCGCAGCGAGGCAAGGGTCAGCGGGTTGCCGTGCTGGTCGCGGAGGGCGAACGCGGGTGCAGGCCGCTCGCCTGCCGGCCAGGTCGCGGTGACGTCCGCCTGGCTGTCCGAGCTCCTCGGCTCGAGAGCGCGGAGGAGCAGATACGCGACGGCTGCGGCGGCAAGGAGGCCGGCCGCACCCAACAGGAGCCACCGGAGCCGGTGGGAAGGTGGCCTGCGCTCGGCGAGAGCTGGCTGATTCGCGGACATGGCGAGGGCGCCGGGCGCCACGAAGGACGATACCGGCGCCGCGCCCGTCTCCCGTGCCTCAGCCTCGCTGGTCGGAGTCGACCCCGATCCCCTTGCCGTCGGCGTCGCTCATTCGTCTCGCTTCGCGTACTCGAACAGCGGGGTTCCGGTCTCGAGCAGCGTCTTGAGGCCGCTGAGGATGTGCATCCAACCGGCGCCGGCGACCCCGGCGGCGGTCTTCGGCGCGTCCTCGAGCCGGTCGTGGACGACGGTGAGCAGGCACGTGCCGTCGTCCTGCGCCTCGATCTCCCACGCGACGCGGCTCTCGCCTTCGAGGGCGAGCTCATCGTCGTAGAGCGCACGCCAGGCGTGCACGAGGCGCCTGGGCGGGTCGAACTCGACGATCGCAGAGTCGATCCAGAGCTTCGACCCGTCCGGCGAGCGGGCGATCCAGCGTCCGCCGGCGACGATCGGGCCGTCCAGCCGGCAGCCGTGGAAGTACCGCTCGATGTGCTCGGGCTTCGTGATCGCGTCCCAGACCTGGTCCGGCGTCGCGCGGATGTAGAGCTGGTAGACCTGCGTCGTCTGCACCTCTTGGGCTGTGGTCGTCATGCCGTCTCCTCCAGTTGAGCTTTCAGATCGAGGAGCGCGCTTACACGGCCCTCGGTGTACTTGTCGATCCAGCGGTCGTGGACCTGCCGGATCGGGACGGGGTTCAGGAAGTGATGCTTCTTGCGCCCCGACCGGCGGGCGATGACGAGCCCGGCCTCCTCGAGCACCCGCAGGTGCTTCATCACGCCGAACCGCGTCATCTCGAGCCCTTCCTCGAGCTCTCCGAGCGTGCGCCCGTCCTGCTCGAACAACCGGTCGAGCAAGTGGCGGCGCGTCGGGTCGGCGAGCGCCTTGAAGACCTCGTCGTCATCGTCCACGCCGCGATTATACGTGACTAAATGGTCACATGTCAAGCACAACGCTCCGGCGGGTCTGCCTCCTGTGGGAGCGTCATGACGACCCTCGCCTCGTCATGACGCTCCGGCTTCCCGTGAACCTCGTCTCGGTCGATCAGCTTCATCGCCTCTGTGCGGCGCCCACCAGGGCGAGCCCCGGGATCGAGAGCCCTGCCGTGGTCTCGTAGGGCCGGACGCCCTCCCTCGCGCGGGCGAACAACGCCTGCACCGCAGGCTGGGGCAGTGTGGCGAGCCGCTGCGCGAGCGGCCCCGCGAGCGCCGCGGTCCTCGCCCACCATTCCTCCGCAGACCCGGCGATGTACGGCGTCTCGACGTCGTGGATCTCGACGGCTGTCAGGCTCGGGACTGCGAGCACGCCGGCGAGGCGGTCGCGGTCGTCGAGCGAGAACGGCCCCGGAAGTCCGGGCGGCGGCATCGGGACGCCGAGCTGGGCGCTGACCGCGTCGAAGACGATGCCGAGCCAGGGGTTCTCCGCGCGGGGCCCCCAGACGGAGAGAGCCACGCGACCGCCGGGCCGGAGGACGCGCGCGATCTCCTCGATCGCTCGGCCCGGATCGGCGACGAGCATGAGGCCCTCGCGGCAGATCACCGCATCGAACGACGCGTCCGGCTCGTCGATCTCCTCGAGGTCGAGCACGCGGGTGTGGACGTTCCGAAGGCCGAGCTCCACGGCTCGTGCGGCCGCAATCGCAGTCATGGCGGGCGCGACGTCCGAGATCACGACCTCTCCGCCCGCGCCGACGCGGGCCGCGGCGGCCAGCCCGGCACCGCCCGGGCCGGCGGCGAGCTCCAGCACCCTTGCTCCGGGCTCGAGCCCGCCCAGCTCGAGGATCCTCTCGGTCATCGCCGCTGCTCGCCGGTCGACGAACGTCGCCTGCTCGCCCCAGCCCGGGGCGACCTCGTTCCACATTCGCCTGAGCCGGTCGCGAAGCTCGCCCGGCGCTTGCTCCAGGGTTGACGCTTGCCGCTTCCATTGCATACCTCCTAGATTCATTACTCGTTTAGTGTATTGAAGTGTGAGTTAGGATAGCGAAATGGCGGAGCCTGTCAAGCGCACCTACAACTCGCCACGCCGGGCCGAGCAGGCGGCGGCAACCCGGCGGGAGATCCTCGAGGCCGCTCGGCGGCTCTTCGAGCAGCACGGCTACGCCGCCACGACGATGGCCGCGATCGCCGCTGAGGCGGGCGTGGCGTTGAAGACCGTCTACGTCGCGTTCGCGGCGAAGAGCGGAGTTCTCCGCGCGCTCTGGCATGTCGTGCTCCGGGGAGACGAGGGCGAGGTTCCGGTTGCCGACCAGCCCTGGTACCGCGAGACGCTCGACGAGCCCGACCCCGTGGAGCAGCTCAGGCTCAACACCCGCAACTCACGCGTCGTCAAGCTGCGGGTGGGGGCAGTCGGGGAGGTGATCCGCACGGCCGCCCCGAGCGACCCCGAGATCGCGGAGCTGTGGCGGCGCATCCAGTCCGACTACCACGCGAACCAGCGCACGATCGTCGAGAGCCTCCGCGACAAGAACGCGCTCGACCCGGCCCTCGACATCGACCGCGCCACCGACATCCTGTGGACGATCAACCACCCTGATGTCTGGCACCTGCTCGTCGGCGAGCGCGGTTGGACGCCCGAGGCCTACGAGCGGTGGTGCTTCGACAGCGCCTGCGAGCAGCTCATCCCCGCGAAGCCGCGCTAGCACGCAGCGGGAACTCGGGCAGGCCGGGATCCGCGACCGCGCCGGGGTGGAACAGATGCCCGAGCTGGCGGATGCCGTCGGCGAGACGAGGGCCGGGGCGCGAGTAGTACGCGTCGCCGTCGACCGCAACGGCCGGGCACGGCAACTCGAGGCCGGCCGCGCGTCCGAGCGTCTGCTCGGCGTCGAAGCCGCACGGGCCGAGCACGACCAGCTCCGGCTCGAGCCCGAGCACGGTCTCCCAGCTCGTTCGGTGCGACGGCTCCCCGGCCCGTCCGAGCACGTCGGCGCCGCCGGCGAGGCGGATCATCTCCGGGAGCCAATGCCCGGCGCAGAACGGAGGCTCGAGCCACTCCGCGAAGAACACCCGGCGCGGCTCGAGGCCTTTGACGGCCTCTGCGACCTCCGCGGCGGTGTCGAGCATCCCGGCTGCGATCGCCTCACCACGGGCAGCGACTCCGAGCCGCGAGCCGAGCTCACGGACAGAGGCGGCCACCTCGCCGTAGGTACGCGGGTCGAGCGACACGACCTCCGCCTCGACCGGACAGGCGGACACGAGCTCCCCGCTCGAGACGGCGCAGACCGCGCACAGGTCCTGGGTCACGACGACGTCCGGCTTCAGCGCCTGGATCAGCTCGGCATCGACCGCGTACAGCGAGCGCCCGCCGCGCAGCGAGGCACGCACGGCGTGGTCGATCTCGACGCTCGAGAGCTGCGACGAATCGATGCGCGCCGCCGTCACGACGGGCGTCCCCACGACCTCCGCCGGCCAGCGGCATTCCTCCGACACGCCGACGAGCGAGTCGAGCAGGCCCAACTCGGCGATGATCTCCGTCGCGCTCGGAAGGAACGAGCAGATCCTCATGCCGCCGACGATAGCCTCGAGAAGCCTCTGCCCGAGCTGCCGATTCGTCCGCCTCGTTCACGGACGTCGAGGGCAGACCTACCTTCTGTGCCGCAACGAGACAATCGACGCGAAATACCCCCGGCAGCCCGTCGTCGCCTGTCCGGGCTATGAGCGCGACGAGCGCGACGCGTCGCAGCCCTCCCATGGCTCGAGTACCGGCCCGGATCCGACGAGCTAACCTACGAGACTTGCCCTCTTAGCTCAGCAGGTAGAGCACCTCCATGGTAAGGAGGGGGTCGACGGTTCGAGTCCGTCAGAGGGCTTCTGCGAAGTTCCTGCTAATCAGCCCCTTTTGACGGCGCTGGTCATGACGGCTTCTGGCCTCCATGTCCACCGAGCGTCCACGACCCGCTGCGAAGCCCTTCCGCCGCGCCTGGAAACCGTTTCGCTGTGCGGCTTTGCCAGCCTCCGCGCCGGCGTCCACCCAGCGTCCACGGCCCGCTCGAGCGCCAGCGCGTCGAGGAGCGACACGGCGTGCTGGTAGCTGTCGACTGCGAGGTGGCCGTAGTGGAGGTCGATCATCGCGATGCTCGTGCCCATGAACCGTGAGAGCGCGAACACCGGAACGCCGGCGCGGAGCGCAAAGGTGGCGTAGGTATGGCGCAGGTCGTAGAGATCGCGCAGCGGCTCGATCCCGACCCTCTTCTGGACCGGCTTCCAGTGGCGACGGTTGAAGTTGCGGAAGTCGAGGTGGCCGCCGCGCGTGTTTGGGAAGAGCAGCGGGCTGTCTTCGCGGCCGTAGCTGGTCGAGTGCCTCGAGCGCGATCGTCTGCAGCGGGACGGCGCGTCTGCTCAGCCGCGTCTTGGGGTGCTTGATCCGTCCGTTGGCATACGCACGTCGAACCTGGACGACGCCGCTGTCGCCGCTCGGCTCCCTCGTCGGGACGCTCGCGGCGGGTCCGCAGGTCGACCGGGTCGGCAGGCGGGCGATCGCCGTGTCCGGACTGTCGGTCGCGACCGCAGGGGCGCTCCTGCTCCTCGTGGCGCACTCCGTGGCGGTGACCTCCGCCGCGCGCATCGCTCTCAAATCGTCTCGATCGACCGCGGCACGCTTACTGAGAGGGTTGGACAACTGGACGAGGCAGAGCTGCAGATCGTCCTTACCGGCATCGACATTGTTCTCGGGCGTGACGTAGAGAGCCCGCTACAGCTCGTGGACCACCGCACCGCCGACAGCGGTCTGAAGTACAGCTGTCTGGCGAAGCTCGTCCGGCCGAGCGGTGAGAGGATCGACGGAGAGCGCCGCCCAGTCCGCGAGCATGCCGGGCTGGAAGGCGCCGCACTCGTGGTCGGAGAACGCGGCCACCGCCGCGCCCGTCGTGTAGAGCGCGAGCGCCTCTTCCGGCGTCACCCCCTCGGCGAGGCCGACCGGCTCGTCGAGGCCCTCGACGCGGCGGGTGATCGCCGACCACATGCCGAGAAGCGGCTGGTGCGGGATGCCGGGGCCGTCGGAACCGCCGGCGACCCGGACGCCCCCGTCGAGCCACGAACGAAGCGGCGTCGCGTGGCCGACGCGCTCGGCGTCGAAGCGGCGGATCAGGCCCGGCGCGAAGCTGTATTGCATTGGCGGCTGCGTCGCGACGACGACGCCGAGGCGTGCCGCCGCCGTGATGTTCGCGGCGGAAGGCCAGAGGTAGGCGTGAACGAGCGAGAAGCGGAGATCGCGGATCGACCGCTCTCGGTCGACGCGATCAAAGGTGCCGAGGACGAGGTCGATCGCCCCGCCGCCGACGGTATGGACGGCGAGCGACCAGCCGAGCTCGGCGCAGTCGCGGGCGACCTCCTCGAGCACCTCGGTCGGCACCGTCTGGTTCCCGTAATAGCCGGCCTCGGCGCCGGGCCACGGCTCGCGCAGGAGCGCTGTGCCGAGCGAGCCGCCGCCGTCGAAGAACACCTTCACCGACCCGACCCTCAGACGCTCGTCGCCGGTGCCGGGCTGCTCTGCTCCCCGCCGGAGCCGCGCCAGGGCCTCCGCGGCGCCGAGGGTCGTCTCGACGAGCGGCATCACCGTCATCCGGATCGTCAGGGCGCCCGCCTCGCGGGCGGCGCGGTAGGCAGCGAGCTCGATCGGGGCGGAGCGCCGGGTCGACGATGCCGGTGAGGCCGGCGGCGTGATAGATCGGCTGGATCCGCGCGAGCGCGGCGGCGCGCTCCTCGACCGAGGTCGGCGGGACGACGGCCGTGACCAGCTCGACCGCCGGACGCTCGACCAGCAAACCCGTCGGGGCGCCGGCGGAATCGCGCTCGATCACGCCGCCGACCGGATCCGGCGTGTCGGGGCCGATGCCCCCACGTTCGAGCGCGGCGCTGTTGACGAGGCCGTCGTGCGACTTGCGGTCGAGGAAGAGCGGTCGGCCGCCCGTCACCCGGTCGAGCTCCTCGCGCAGCGGCAGGCGTCCCTCCGCAAGGTCGTCGAGCTCGAAGTCGGCGGCGCCGACGATCCACGCGTCCTCGGGCAGCCGCTCCGCGTGGGCGCCGATCCGCTCCAGAGCCTCCCCCACGCTGCGTGCCCCGTCGAGCGACAGGCGCTGCGCCGCGAGGCCGGCCCAGAGCATGTGCACGTGCGAGTCGATGAACCCGGGGACGACC
The DNA here is from genome assembly GCA_963836925.1 of uncultured Actinomycetes bacterium. GTDB lineage: Bacteria > Actinomycetota > Thermoleophilia > Gaiellales > Gaiellaceae > PALSA-600. Next base: position 43,441 of record CAWILJ010000005.1, on the reverse strand, counting down.
GTTCCCGGCAGCTGCCGCACCGGTGCATCCGGGACCGCCGCCCGGGCCCGGTCGAGCGACCCGACGGCCACGATCCGCCCGTCGCGGACCGCGAGCGCCTCCGCACGCGGCCGCGCCGGATCCATCGTGACGAGGCTGCCCGCGGCGACGAGGTCTTCAGTCAAGCAGCTCCTCGAGAGCCGTCCCGAGCGCGAGCAGCGCCAGCTCGGAGTCGCGCGGCCCGATCACCTGCAGCCCCACGGGCAACCCGCCGGGCTCGAAGCCACACGGCTGGGCCAGCGACGGCAGGTCGGCGAGGTTCGACGGGAACGTGTGGCGCCAGAGCTCGCCGACCGTGCCGACGCTCCCGTCGGGCCACTCGTGCGCGGTGTCGCCGATCAGCGGCGGCAGCATCGGCAGCGTCGGCGAGACGAGGAAATCGACGTCGCGGAAGGCGCGTGCGAATCCGTGATGCAGTAGGGCCCGGTAACGCAGCGCGCGGATGTAGTCGATCGCGAGCACGCCGTCGCCGGCCTCGAAGTAGCCGCGGACCTCTTCGCCGTACACGACACGGTCGCCGCGGTACGCGCCGTCGTGCACCGCGGAAGCCTCCGCGAGCAGGATCACGTGTTCCGCCGTCTCGGCGCCGGCAAGCTCGGGGATCGTCACCTCGACGATCTGCACGCCGGCGCGCTCGAGCTCGCCCACGAAGCGCTCGAACACCTCGAGCACGGGCGGATCGATCCGGCCGCGCTGGAGGTACCACGTCTGCTCCACCCCGAGGCGCAGCCCGCGAAGCTCGGCCGCCGGCAACGACCGCTGCTCCCCCGCGAGCACACGGTACGGAAGCTCCAGGTCGGCGACGCGGGCCGCATGCGGACCCACGGTGTCGAGCGTCCAGGAGAGCGGATAGACCCCGCGCATCGGGACCCGCCCGCCACCGGGCTTCAGGGCCGCCGTCCCCGTGCACGCCGCCGGGATCCGAACCGAGCCGGCGGTGTCCGTCCCGAGAGCGATCCACGCCATCCCCGTGGCGACCGCGACAGCCGAGCCGCCGCTCGACCCGCCGGGGACGCGCGCCTCGTCGTACGGGTTCCGCACGGGGCCGAAGTGCAGGTTCGACGACGTCGCCCCGTCGGCCCACTCGTGGAGGTTCGCCGCGCCAATCACGATCGCACCTGCAGCCTCGAGCGCCACGACCGGATCCGCGGTCGCCTCCGCCGGCGGCGCATTGCGCCGCATCTCGGTGCCGCACGTGGTCGGGTGCCCCGCGATGGCCATCAGGTCCTTCACCGCTACCGGGACGCCGTGCAACGGCCCGCGCGCTGGCCCGCGATCGAGCTGCCGCGCTCGCGCCCGCGCCTCCTCCCCGAACACCTGCGTGAACGCGTTCAGGCGCGCGAGCTCCTCGATCCGCGCCAGGCACGTGTCGACCGCCTCAAGCGCCGACACCTCCCCCGCCCGCAGTCGGCCGGCAATCTCGCGCACGGGCGGCGGAGACCCGTGCCGAGACGACTCGATCGCCCCCGGCCCGACCTGCACGTCGTCGACAGCGGGTACGCCAACCACCGGTGAGACGCTCACCGCTTCTCGCGACCCGCGAGCAGCCGCTCCATGTTGCCGCCCTCGATCAGCGCGCGATCCGCATCGCCCAGAACGGCCTTCGCGATCTTCATCCGCTCGAGGTCGAAGTCGTGCCCCGGCCACTCCGTCCCCATCACGATCCGCTCCGGCCCGACACGCCCGTAGGCCTTGCGCACGTCCGCGAGCAGCGTCGCCGAGGTCTCAAGGTAGATGTGGTCGTGGCGCTCGGCCACGAGCAGCGCCTCGGGCATGTTCCAGACGACGCCCATGTGGGCGATCAGCAGCGGCACGGCGGGGAAGTTGCGGCTGATCTCCTCGATCGCGAACGGCCCCGAGAAGGCGTCGTCGAGCGCGTTGACGAGCACGATCAGCTGCTCCTCCTGGCACACCTGGAAGATCGGATCGAGCAGCCCGTGGTCGGCGAAGTGGTAGCCGTGCAGCGACGGGTGCAGCTTCAGCCCGACCATCCCGGGCTCGCGCGCGAACGCGCGGATCTTCCTCGAGCGTCGTCCGCACTGCGGCATCACCTGGCCGAAGCCGAAGAAGCGGTCGGGATTGCGCGGCGACCATGTCGCGATGAAGTCGTTCTCGATCCGCTGCGCCGAGCGAGCAGACCATCGCCGTCGACCCCGGCGGCGTCCATGCGGCGTGAGGATCCGGCTGCACGTCGAACGGCACGTGCGGCGGCGGCGGGTCCCCGGGCTTGCCGCCGGAGAGGTAGTCGGACCGGCCGCGGACGTTCTGGGTCGTGTTGTAGGCGTCGATGATCATTTACCAGGCCCTCTTAGTCTTGCCCGGCAGGAGCGCGTCGATTCGCCGCGCGACGACGTCGCCGTCATCGTAGGAGATGACGATTGCCTCGTGGCTGTAGTCGTGGATGAGCTCGCGGCAGACGCCGCACGGGTTGATCACTCGGAAGACGCCGGCCGGCTTGTACTGGACGGCGACGATCGTGTCGATCGCGAGGTCGCCGGCAGCGGCCGCGGCACCGATCGCCATTCCCTCGGCGCAGATGCCCGTCCGGCGCGCGCTGCCGTCGACGTGCAGACCCATGTAGACGTTGCCGCTCGTGCTGCGGAGCGCCGCTGCGACCTCGTGGCGGCCCTGCACGTACCGCGCGGCCAGCAGCTCCTGGGCCAGCTCGAGCAGCCGCTCGTCGGAGACCTCGCTCACCGCGGCTTCTCCGGCCACGGCTCGTGCACGGCTGCCGCGACGGCCCGCGCGGTGGTGACGGTGCAGCGATCGATCTCCGAGCGCCCGTGTTCGGCCGTCGCCGTCTCGATCTCGCGCCCCCAGACGCCCGAAGCGGACACCTGGTCGGAGCGGTAGTCCCAGAAGCTGTCCGTGTCGACGTGCGAGACGGCACGCTCCATGTGCACGAGCTCGGGGCTGAGCGAGAGCATCACGGACGTCTCGAAGTAGTTCGCGTGCATCAGCGCGCGGCCGTACGTCACCTTCGCCTCGATCTCGGGACCCGGGTACATCGTCGCATACGCCAGCGGCCGCACCCGCACGTCGTCGTAGCGGACGCGAATCTTCTCCGCGCACACCTCGAGCGTGCCGGCGTTCCAGGCGTGGCCGTTCAGCAGAACGATCTGCCGGATGCCGCTTCGGCGTAGCCACTCGACCAGATCCTCGACGATCGCGATCATCGTCTCCGGCCGCACGCCCATTGTTCCCGGAAAAGCGCCGTGGCTACCCGAAACGCCGTAGACGATCGGGTGCGCGTACGGCACGCCCGTCAGCGCCGAGACGCCCTGCGCGACGTAGGTCACGACGTGCCAGTCGACGCAGAGGGGCATGTGCGGCCCGTGCTGCTCGATCGCCCCGAAGGGGAGGATGATCGCGTTCGTCCGCTCGACGAGTGCCACGACGTCCGGGCTCGTGAGCTCCTCCCACGCGATCGGGTCGCCGGTGCCGCCGAGCTCCGCCGCAAGCCCGCGATCGACCTCCGGGCTACGCACGAGCCGCCACCTTCGGGGCAAGAGCGGCGAGCAGGGCCTCCGGCTCCTCGTGCCAGCAGCGGAAGACCCGGCTCCCGCCGTCGCGCTGCCGCTCGGGCGGCGCCTCGATGCAGCGATCGATCGCGACCGGGCAGCGCGTCCGGAAGCGGCAGCCTGACGGCGGTGCGAGGAGCGACGGCGCAGCACCCTCGATCGCCTGCAGGCGGCTGAGCCTCGGCCCCGTCGTCCGCGGCACCGCACGCGTGAGCGACCACGTGTAGGGGTGCAGCGGCCGGTCGAAGAGCTCAACGCTCGGCCCCGTCTCCATCACGGAGGCGGCGTACATGACTACGGCACGATGGGCCGTATGCTCGACCACCGCGAGGTCGTGGCTCACAAACAGCACCCCGAGCGAGTGCTCGCGAGCAAGGCGCTCGATCAGCGCGATGATCTGCGCCTGAATCGTCACGTCGAGCGCGGTCGTCGGCTCGTCGGCGACGAGAAGCATCGGCCCGGCCGCGAGCGCGAGCGCGATCATCGCGCGCTGACGCATGCCGCCCGAGAACTCGTGCGGGTATGCGTTCAGTGCGGCGCGAGGATTCGGGATGCCGACGTCGGCGAGGAGCTCCGCCGCGCGGTCGGCCGCGCCCGCGCGGTTGAGGCCCAGGTGGAACCGCACCGAGTGCGAGATCTGCGAGCCGATCGTCCGCACGGGGTTCAGCGACGAGAGCGGGTCCTGGAAGATCATCGCGAGCTCGTTGCCGCGCAGCTTCCGCAACTCCTCGTCCGAGAGTGCGACGAGGTCGCGTCCGCCGAACCAGATGTGCCCGCCGACCGTCACGTTCGATGCGCGCGAGAGGCCGAGCAGCGTCAGGCCGGTCACCGTCTTCCCTGAGCCCGACTCGCCGACGAGTGCCACGATCTCGCCCGCGTCGATCTGGAGCGAGAGCCGGTCGACCGCGCGCAGCGGCCCGTGGCGGGTGGCGAAGTCGACCGTCAGGTCGCGAACGGAGAGCAGCGGCTCCGCGGCGCTCACGTCGCGCTCCGCAGCCGCGGGTCGATCAGGAGTGCCGTGATGTCGACCACCGCGCTGACCAGCATGAACATCAGACCGACGGCCAGCGCGGCTCCTTCGGCCACGAAGTAGTCGTGCTCGAGGATCGCGGTGACGAGCAGATTGCCGACGCCCGGGTACGCGAAGACGACCTCCGTGATCACGGCGCCCCCTAAGAGCGCGCCGAACATGAGGCCGCCGACGGTGATCACGGGGATCGCGGCGTTTCGCATCACGTGGTGGAAGAGAATCTGGCGGTTGTCGAGGCCGACCATCCGAGCCGTCCGCACGTAGGGCTCCTCCTGCGTCTCGAGGATCGACGCGCGCGTGATGCGCGTCAGGAAGCCCATCATCGTCAACCCGAGCGTGAGCGCCGGCAGCGCCAGGTGCTCACTCCACCCCTTGAGGATCCCGTAGTTGTTCTCGAGCACGGCGTCGATCGGCACGAAGCCCGTCTTCTGGTGGTAGATCGTACCGGGCGAGAATCGGCCGAAAATCGGGAGCCACTTGAGCTCGACGCCGAACACGACGATCGCCAGCACGCCGAGCGCGAACCACGGGAGGCTGAAGCTGAGGATGGCGACGAACCGAACGAGCGAGTCGGGCCACCGACCGCGGAAGGCGGCCGCGATCGCGCCGAGCACTACGCCGAACACGGTCGCGACGATCATCGCCGCGACAGCGAGCTCGATCGTCGCCGGAAGGGCGTTCTCGAGCAGGTTCGTGACGGTGCGTCCCGAGAAGTACGACGCGCCAAGGTTCATGTGTAGCAGCGAGACCAGGTAGGCCCAGTACTGCGCGCCCATGCCCGAGTCGAGCTTCAGCTGATGTACGAGCTGCGCGCGCTGATCGCTGCTGAGACCGCTCCCTTCCGCGCCGAGGATGTCGGCCGCGTTACCCGGGATCAGGCGGAGGAGGACGAACACGATCGTCGCGATCACGAATCCGATCACCGGCACGAGCGCGAGCCGGTGCAGGATCGCGCGCCCGATCACCGCACCGTCCTCGGGTCGAAGACGTCCCGCAGCTCGTCGCCGACGAGGTTCGTCGCCAGCACGAACCCGGTGATGAGTAGCGCCGGGATCACGACCAGCATTGGTGAGCCGAAGACGAACTGCTCCTCGACCTTGACCATGTAGCCCCAGTCCGCGACCGTCGGCGGCAGGCCGACGCCGATGAACGAGAGGCCGGCGGCGAAGCCGGCGCTCACGGCGAGGATCGACGTCGCCTGCACGAGGAGCGGCCCGGCGATGTTCGGCAGGATCTCCTCGAACATCACCTTCCACGCCGGCAGGGCGAGGGCCCTCGCGGAGCGGACGTAGTCGCGGGTCGTCTCGCGCGCGGTGAGCTGGCGAACGAACCGCGCCACGTACGGGATCTGCGCCACCGAGATGGCGATGACGAGGTTCGCGATGCCGGCGCCGAGCGAGGCCGCGAGGAGTACCGCGAGGAGGACGACCGGCAGCGCGAGCAGCACGTCCATCACGCGCATCGAGACGGAGTCGACGGGGCCTCGCCAGTAGCCGGAGACGAGGCCGATCAAGGTGCCGAGGGCGGAGGCGGCGATGCACGAGGCGAACGCGACGATCAGGAGCGGCCTCCCGCCGACCAGGTAGCGCGCGAGCAGGTCGTGCCCGAGCTCGTCCGTCCCGAGCGGATGTCCGGGAGCGCCGATCGCGAGGAGTGGCGCCGCCGTGGTCGTGCCCGCGCTCGTCGGGTCGAGCGACGGACCGGCCGTGACGGCAAGGACGTACAGGCCGAGGATCGCGATCCCGACCACGGCGAGCGGCCGCCTCAGCACCCGACGCCACGTGCCGGGTGCGGCGACCACCTGGACCGGCGGCGGCGCCCCGACGGGCGCCGCCGCAGTCACCGGCGCAGAAGCGGTCGAGCTCATCCTGGTGCGAGCCCCGCGCCCTGCGTCAAACGACCTTCGTGTGCTCCATGACCATCCGCTGCGTCGAGAGTGCGGTCGGATCGATGTCCGCGACGCCGTTCGAGGCCACGATTGCCTGAGAGTAGGCGACCATCGCCAGGATCATCATCTTGCTCGTCACGAGCTTCTGGACCTGGGTGTAGATCGCCTTGCGCTTCACGGGATCCCGTTCCAGCTCGGCCTTGGCGAGCAGCGCCGCGACCTGGTCGTTGAGCGCCTTCGGGAACGTGAGCTGTCCTGTCCCCACGGCAGCGTAGGCCTGGCCGGGGGCGAAGAGCGAGCCGACGCCGGTGGCGGGATCGGGGATCCAGTTGTTCCGCTCCCAGAGCGCCAGGTCGTGGCCCTTCGGATCAAACGCCTTTCCGGCGAAGGTCGCCGGGTCGATCGCGGTCACCTGCGGGTTGAGGCCGATCGCCTTCAGGTTGTCCGAGATGATCTGCAGCGCGGTCGGGTACCAGTCGTTGTTCTGGCCGATCAGCCCGACCGTGCGGCCGGTGGCGCCGACCTTGTCGACCAGCGCCTTCCCCTTGTCGAGGTTCTGCACCGAGAGATACTTGAGGCTCGGATCGTATCCGACCTCCGTCCGGCCGACGGCATAGCCGTCCGGGTAGTCGGCGAAGCCGAACAGCGCCTTCTCTATGATGGCGTTGCGGTCGATCGCATAGTTGACCGCCTGCCGGATCTCAATCTCCTTGAGGGCCGGCGAGGCCGCGTTCATCATCACGAAGAGCTTCACGAGCCGCTTCGTGTTGTAGACCTGCACCTTCCCGCTCGCCTTGAGCGCCTTCGCCGAGGCGTGCGGCGCGAACGACGTGGCCTGGATCTGCCCCGAGAGGAGGGAGCCGGTCAGGGTCGACGAGCTCGCTACCGGCTGCAGCACGAGGCGGTCGATCGCGGGTCGGCCGCCGACGTACCCGTCGAACGCCTCCAGCACGGCGCCCTGCTGCGGCGCGAGGCTCACGAGCTTGAACGGACCGTTGCCGACGAGGTGCTGGCCGATCTTCGCCCCGTACTTGGCGAGCGCGGCGCTCGAGATGATGTGGCAGCTCGGATCCTGGATGCGGCTCAGGAAGATCGGGTCGGGCGTGTTCAGGTCGAAGACGACGGTGTGCGGGTCCGGCCCCGTCACCGACTTGACATTGTTGTTGACGGCCGCGCGGAGCGAGTAAAAGACCCCCTGCGGGATTGTCGGGTCGCTCTTGGCGAGCTGGCGATTGAACGTCTTTACGACGTCGGTCGACGTGAAGCCCGAGCCGTCGTGATTCTTGAGGTTCGGCTTGAGCGCGAACGTATAACGCTTGCCGCCGTTCGAGACCTTCACGCTGTTCGCCAACAGCAGCTTCGGCGCGTTGCTCACGAAGTCGACCAGGGTCAGGCCCCGGGTGACCATGTCAATGACGAACTCGTCGCCGAACGTGGTGAAGGTGGCGGGCTCTGCGGTGCCGGCGCTGCCGTCGGTGGCGAAGACGACGGTCCCAGAGGCCAGCTTCTTCATCGCGCCGCTGGCGGGCGAGGCCGTTGCTGCGAGGAATTCGGGCAATGCAATGGTGCCGAGACCAAGGGCGCCCGCGCGGACGAGGAGGCCGCGCCGGGTCATGCGCGCCCGGAGAATGGGATTGCCGGCGTCGTCGCGGACGATCCGGCGTTGGGAGCTCATCGTGTTGCCTCCTACGGTTTGGGGCGGAAGCCGGGTGAGTCGCCCTCTCCTCGAGCTGCATCTGGGCGAGGTGGGCAAGAGTTATCACTAGGTGGCACGTTCGTCAAGGTACTTGTTCAACATGGTTCCGTTGACGCAGCCCCTGATGAGACGCTCGCCGATGCAGGAAGTCGGTACCTTGGAGGCATGTCGGCCGAAGTCGCGCTTGCCGCCGAGGGGGTGGAGGTGGTCTACCGCGCCCGGCACGGACGTGGCAGCATCCGCGCCGTCGACGGCGTCGACTTGGAAGTGCGGCGCGGTGAGACGCTCGGGATCGTCGGCGAGTCGGGGTCGGGGAAGTCGACGCTCGGACGGGCGCTCGTCGGGCTCGAGCGCCGGCAGGGCGGGCGCATCGTCATCGACGGCATCGGGGTGCCGCCGGACGGCGCGCTCGCTCGGGCGCAGCGCCTCGACCTGCAGATGATCTTCCAGGACCCCTTCAGCGCGCTCAACCCGCGGCGGCGGCTGGGAGACGCGGTGGCCCAGGCCGTCCAGGCCCGAGATGGCGCGGTTCCGCCCGCCCGCGTGCCCGAGCTCTTGCAGCAGGTGGGGCTCGATCCGCACATCGCAACGCGCTACCCGCACGAGGCGTCAGGCGGCCAGCTTCAGCGCGTCGTGATTGCGCGTGTCCTCGCGACGAGGCCCAAGCTGATCGTGGCCGACGAGCCCGTGTCGGCGCTCGACGTTTCCGTCCAGGCCCAAGTCCTGAACCTCTTCTCCGACCTCTGCGAGCAGCTCTCGCTGACGACGGTCTTCATCTCGCACGACCTCGCCGTGGTGCGGCACGTGGCCGATCGAATCGCGGTCATGTACCTCGGCCGCATCGTCGAGACGGCGCCCGCGGAGCAGCTGATCGCCGCCCCGCGCCATCCCTACACCGAGGCGCTGCTGACGGCCGTGCCCGGCGGGGGGCGAGAGCGCATCCTGCTGCAAGGCGACCCGCCGGATCCGTCGGCGCCGCCGTCCGGCTGCCGGTTCCGGACACGGTGCAGCCGGGCGACGGAGCTCTGCGCCGAGCGCGAGCCGTTGCTCGAGCGGCCAGTTCCAGACGAAGAGCACGCGTTCGCCTGTCACCACCCGACCGCCGCGGTGCCGAGCGACGTGGTGCTGACTGCGCCCTAGCCCCGGCGCCGTACGGCGTGTGCTCCGGCAGCACGGCCGGAAACGATGCACTCGGCGAGGAAGCCGCCGTTCTGGAAGAGATTCGCGAACGTCGACCCGAGCGAGCCGGCCTCGTAGAGCCCCGGGATCGGCTCACCGTCGAGGTCGAGCACGCGCCCGAGCTCGTCGCGCCGCCCGCCGCCGGTCGTCGACGTCAGGCCCGGCACGATCTCGACGCCGTAGAACGGCGGCGTTGCGATCGGGGCAATCGCCGATGGATCGCGGCCGAAGTCGGTGTCGGCCCCGGCCGCGCAGAGGGCGTTGAAGCGCGCGACGGTCGAGACGACCGCCGCGGGATCCCGGCCGAGACGCGCAGCCAGCTCCTCGAGCGTGGGGGCTGCTGCGATCCAGCCCGCGTCCACCTCGACGGAGTTGTCGTCGCTCCAGCGGTAACCGAGGGCGACGCTGTTCCAGCCCATCAGCTCGCCCGGGCCCGCCTCCGGGCGCGGGCCCGGCGGCGGCAGCGGCCCCGCGAGCCTGACCGTCTCGTCGAAGACCATGTGCACCGGCTGCAGCGAGGCGTGGAGCAGGTCGAGCCAGACGCCGTTCTGCGCGCGCTTGGCGTGCGTGAGGTGGAACGGCGCGCTCTCGTCGTGGAAGCGGTGGCCGTCGGCGGCGAGCTCGAGCCAGCTACCGGCGCGCACCGTGCCGCGCTGGAACGCGGCCTCGAAGCGGGGCACCTTGATCGCCGGCCACAGGCCGCCGCTGTGGGTCCGGTTGCGCATGTGCCAGAGGTCGGCGCCGGCCCGCTGGAGCATCCGGATGCCATCGCCGGTGTTCCCCGGGCTTCCGAGCGTCGAGATGCGGCCGTAGCCGCCGAAGTCGCGCAGCAGCGTTGGCGCGTTCTCGAAGCCGCCGGTCGAGAGCACGACGCCTCGGCGGGCGGTGATCTCGAGCTCGCCGTCCGGCGTCTCGACGACCGCGCCCTCCCGCAGGAGCCGCACCGCCCGCACGCTGTGGCGGATCTCGACTTCCCGGTGCTCGACCGCCGCGCGGGCGGCCGTCCACACGCCGGCGGGAGCGGGAAGCACCGTGACGCTCTGGCTGACGCTCTCCGCGCCCGGCAAATCGGGGAACTCGGGTGGGTTCGGAACGCGGACGCACGTCATGCCTGCCTCCTCCGCGAGCTTCCTCAGCCACCCCTCGACCTCGACCACGCCCTCCGCCCACGCCGCGACGACTGCGTCCGGCACCGGGTTCGGCTCGTTCAGCGCGTGCTGGTAGCGGGCGAGCGCCGAGGCATCGTCTGCCGTCAGGACTCGCTGGGCCGACGCGCGGCTGTTCCCGCCCCCGAGGCCGGTCGGCATCTTCTCGACCGCGAGGACCCGCGCGCCGGGGTCGGTCTCGACCGCCTCGATCGCGGCGGCGCACCCGGCTAGGCCGAGGCCGACGACGAGCAGATCAACGGTGTCAGACCCGCGCAGGGGGTGCGACGCCGGTGATCCGGTCGAAGTACGAGGTGGCGAGATCGGCCAGAGCGCCGTAGACCTCGGTGAAAGTCTCGGTCGCGCGCTGCCTGCTCTCCTGCTCGGCAGGCGTGCTCGGCAGCTCGGGGTCGACCTCGACGAACTGGCGGAACTGGTGCACCGCGCGCGTGCGGACGAGGAAGCAATCCCGGTCGGGCAGCAGCTGGCGTACGCCCGGGTTTCGGTACTGCGCGAACTCGGCGGTGAAGGCGTCGTAGAGGCGCATCACGCGCTCGCCGCTCCATGCGCTGCCGATCAGCGCCGACACGTCGGTGCCGCCGACCGGCGCGCCGCGAAACACCTCGGCGTACCGGCTCAGCTCGAGCTCGTCGAGGATCTTCATGACCACGTCGACGCGGTCGCGCGGTGTGAACCAGAACGCGTCGTGGATCGAGCCGAAGCCGAGGAACGCGAGGCGCTTGCGGAGCCGGTCGCGCTCCGCGCGCAGCTCCTCGGGAATCGAGTACGAGAGCAGCGTCCACGTGCTCGATGTGACCTCGGGCGTGCCGAACGAGAAGATGCGCTGCTCGCCCTCCGCGAGGATGCGGCGGAGCGCCTCGGACATCTCGAGGTACACGCGCCGGCCGTCCTTGAGGCGCGTCAGGTAGCCCTTTCGGACGAGCCGCGAGAGCGCGATGCGGGCGGCGGCCCTGGTGAAGCCGAGGTCCTCGAGCGCCTGCACGACGCCGCCCGACCAGACGGGTCGCGGGTTCGGGAGCACGTAGGTCCCGAAGAGCGTGAAGACGAGATTCGCCCGGCGCCGGCCCGCGGGGGCCGAGGCGCCGATACCGTCGCCGTTCGCTCGTACAGCTCGCGGTGGCATGGCGCCTACCGTAACGCGACGGCCGCCTGGCCGTCGGACCGCGGATCGCTCGCCGCCTCGAGGCCGTCGCCACCGACCCGTATGAGCTGCGTGTGACCCACCCGCTCGTCGTGTCTCGGGATCCTGACCACGGGCAGCCCTTGTGTGGCGAGCGACGCCTCGAGCTCGGGCGACGCGTGCTCCTCGACGACGACTGTCTGCCGGTCAAAGCCGAGATCGTGGTTGCCGACGGCCCAGCGCGGGCGCGCGAGCGTCTCCTCGAGGCTCGCGCCGCCGACGGTGCCGCCGAGCGCCTGGAGCAGGATCTGCGGCTGCGCGCGTCCGCCCATCGTTCCGACCGCGGCGCGCACTTTTCCTTCCTCCAGGACCATGAGCGGCGTGAGGGTATGCATGGGCCGCGCACCGGGCGCGAGCTCGTTCGGCGCTCCTGGTCGCAGCGAGAAGCCGCGGCCGCGGTTCTGGCTGATGATGCCGGTCGCGGGCTCGAGGATCGCCGCGCCGAAGGTGTTGAAGACGCTCTGGATGAGCGAGACGCCACGGCCCTCGTCGTCGACGGCGACGACGGCGACCGTGTCGCCTCTGGCGGCACCGGCTGTGGCCGGCGCGGCGCGGGTCTCCGCAAGGCGCGCCCTCGCCTGATCGGGGTCGAGCAGGCGGTCGAGCGGGATCTCCGTGCGCCGCGGGTCGCCGAGCCAGGCATCGCGGTCTTCGATCCCGAGGAGCGCCGCGGCCAGAGCCTCCCCGGGCTCCGGGTCGAGCCTCCCGAGCGCAGCGAGCATCTCCAGCAGCACGAAGCCCTGCGAGCCCGGCGGGGCGGTGGCGATGCGGACGCCTGCGAGGTCGAGCGTGAGCGGTGTCATAAGCTCCGTCTCGTGCGCCTCGAGGTCCTCCGTGGTCAGGGGGGAGCCAAGGCGACGCAGGCCAGCGGCGTAGCTGCTGCCGACCTCGCCGCGGTAAAGGGCGGCGGCTCCCTGCTCGGCGATCTGCTCGAGCGAGCGTGCGAGGGCCGGCTGGCGGATCTGCGCCCCTTCGGGGAGCGGGGCGCCACGGTCGGTGAAGAGCGCGCGGAGACCTTCGTCGGCGCTGACTGCGTCGATGCGGTTCAGGATCCCTACGGCGAGCGAGCGCGAGACCTCCATCCCGCCTCGCGCGAGACCCGCCGCGCGCTCGACTGCCGCCGCCAGATCGAGCTTCCCCCCGAGTCCGAGCAGCGTCTCCCAGGCCGAGACGGCCCCGGGCACCGTAACGGGTAGGGGGCCGGTGTCGGGCATCTCGTCGTACCGCCCGCGCAGGGCGTCGACGTCGACGCCCGCCGGGGCGGCACCCGAGCCGTCGACGGCACGCACCGTGCCGTCGGGGTCGGCGACGACCGCCCAGACGTCGCCGCCGATCGAGGTCTGGTGCGGGTAGACGACCGTCAGAACCGCAGCGGCGGCGACGGCCGCGTCGAGGGCGTTGCCGCCGCGCTCGTACGCCCGTACGCCCGCCCGCGTCGCTTCGGCGTGCGGCGCCGCGATCGCGCCGCCCATCAGAGGTCCTCGATTAGGACCGTGCGGGCGGAGCGGCCTCGGAGCCGACGAGCTTCACCGGCAGGCAGCACATGAAGTACGTGCCGTCGGCGACATGCCTGAGGTCGGCGCCCTCGAGGATCGTCACGCCGGCATCGCACAGGATGTGGTGAACCGGCCACTCGACGCTGTTGGCGTACGACTCGATCGTGATGTAGTCGAGGCCGACGAATCGGACGCCGGCTTCGACGAGGAGGCGGGCGGCGTCGGGCTCGACGCCGATATAGTCGGGGACGAGCTCGGGGACGTCCAGGAGGTCGCGGGTCGAGTTGGCGGTCCGGATGAGGACGCGCGTCGCGCCGTCGAGCCGCGCCGTCTCGAGGTGTCCGGCGTCGATCTGCCCCCCGACGTGCGCCAGATCGACAACCCGTGCCGGTCCGACGAGCTCCTCGATCGGGAGCTCGTCGACCGTGCCGCCCCCTTCGACGAAGTGCAGCTGGACGTCGATGTGCGTCCCCGTGTGGGAGCCGATCAGCCAGCGCGAGACGTTGCCGGCATGGCCGGTGGCGATCTGCTCGACCGGGCAGACCTCCGGGCGACGGCCGTAGTGGAGCATCCCGGGCCCCACATCCATCGAGATGTCGTGGATCTTCACGAAAAGATGACGTTTGACGCGACGACCGTCCGCGTAGACGTTATCGTAACGGCCTTGCGCGAGCACCTGCTGATCGACGGCGACTGGGTGGAGGCGGCCGACGGGGATCCGTTCGAGTCGTTCGACCCGGCGACGGCGGAGCCCATCGCCGTCGTCGACCATGCTGGGCCCGGCGATGTCGACCGCGCGGTGCGCGCGGCCCGCTCGGCGTTCGACGACGGGCGCTGGACTTCGCTCCGTCCGGGCGACCGCGCGCGCGTGCTCGTGCGGACGGCCGAACTGATCGAGGAGCGGATGGACGAGCTCGTCGAGCTCGAGGTGCGCGACAACGGCAAGCCGGCGGAGAAGGCGCGCGGCGACATAACCTTCGGCGCGGCGACATTCCGCTACTACGCAGGCGCGCCGGCGCGACTGACGGGGACGCTCGTCCCGACCACGCCCGACCGCCACACCTACGTACGGCGCGAGCCGGTCGGCGTCGCGGCGCAGATCCTGCCGTGGAACTTCCCGTTCATGATCGCCGCGTGGAAGGCCGCGGCGGCGCTCGCGGCCGGGTGCACCGTGGTGATGAAGCCCGCGGAGCAGACGCCGTTGACGGCGCTTCGCCTCGGCGGACTGCTGCTCGAGGCCGGACTGCCCGCGGGTGTGTTCAACGTCGTCACCGGTGACGGGAGCACCGGCGCCGCGCTCGTCGAGCATCCCGGCGTCGACAAGATCGCGTTCACCGGCTCGACCGAGGTCGGGAAGCAGATCATGGTCGAGGCGGCGCGGTCGCTCAAGCGCGTCACGCTCGAGCTCGGCGGCAAGAGCGCGAACATCGTCTTCCCCGACGCCGACATGGAGAAGGCGGTCGGGACCGCGATGACGGGGATCTTCGCCCACTCCGGGCAGATGTGCACCGCGGGCAGCCGCCTCTTCCTGGCCGAGAACGTCGCCGACGAGTTTACCGAGCGGCTCGTCGAGCGGACGCGTTCGCTCAAGGTCGGCTCGGGCTTCGAGCCGAGCGTCGACATCGGGCCGCTGATCTCGCAGGAGCAGCTCGACCGCGTCACGGGTTACATCGACGTGGGCCGCAACGAGGGCGCGACGACCCTGGTCGGTGGCAGCGCGATCGACCGGCCGGGGTGGTTCGTGGAGCCGACGATCTTCACCGGGGTCGAGAACGAGATGCAGATCGCGCGCGAGGAGATCTTCGGGCCGGTGCTGACGGTGCTGCCGTACCAAAGCGAGGAGGAGGTGATCGCGAAGGCCAACGCCTCGTCGTACGGACTCGCCGCCGCGATCTGGACCCGCGACCTCGGCCGCGCCCACCGCGTCGCGGCCGCGCTGAAATCGGGCGTCGTGTGGGTGAACGGCTACAACCTCTTCGACGCGGCGGCGCCGTTCGGCGGCGTGAAGGAGTCGGGCGTCGGCCGCGAGCTCGGCGAGGCCGGACTCGACGCCTACACCGAGCTGAAGACCGTGCACATGGTCATTGGCTGAGGCCCGCTTCGACGTCGCCCGCGCGCGGGCGGAGACGCCCGGGTGCGCGGAGGTGCACCACTTCAACAACGCGGGGGCGGCGCTCGCGCCCGAGCCGGTGCTGCGAGCGCAGGTCGAACACCTCGAGCTGGAGGCCAGGATCGGCGGCTACGAGGCGGCGCGGCTGCAGCTGGCCGCGGCCGACCGGGCGTACGACGCGCTGGCGGAACTGCTGAACGCGCGGCCGGAGGAAATTGCGCTCGTCGAGAACGCGACGCGGGCGTGGGACATGGCCTTCTACTCGCTGCCGTGGCAGGAGGGCGACCGGATCTTGACGACCGAGGCGGAGTATGCGAGCAACTACCTCGCGTACCTGCAGGTGCAGCGGCGCTCGGGCCTCGTGGTCGAGGTGGTGCCGTCGCTGCCGACGGGCGAGGTGGATCTCGAGGCGCTCGAGACCGCCCTCGAGCGACCGGCGGCGCTCGTCTCGGTCACGCACGTGCCGACGAGCAGCGGGCTCGTGAACCCGGCGGAGGAGATCGGCCGCCTGACGCGTGCAGCCGGGGTGCCGTACCTGCTCGACGCGTGCCAGTCGATCGGGCAGATGCCGCTCGACGTAGAGGCGATCGGGTGCGACCTACTCTCGGCCACGAGCCGCAAGTACCTGCGCGGCCCGCGCGGCGCGGGGCTCCTCTACGTGCGGCGCTCGCTCGTCGAGCGCCTCGAGCCGCCGCTTGTCGATCTGCGCGCCGCCGACTGGACAGGTCGCGACGAGTACGAGCTGCGCCCCGACGCGAAGCGTTTCGAGACGTGGGAGCGGAGCGTCACCACGCGGCTCGGCCTGGCCGTGGCGGTCGACTATGCGCTCGCGTGGGGCGTCGAGACGACGTGGCCGCGGATCCAGGAGCTCGCCGACGCCCTGCGGGCCGCACTGGCCGACACGCCCGGGATCGAGCTCGCCGAGCAGGGGGCCGAGCCCTGCGGCATAGTCACGTTCGTGGTCGACGGCCATGCGGCGGATGACGTCCGCGCCCGCCTCCTCGAGCGCCGCGTCAACGTCCAGGACATCCCGCGCGAGCACAGCCGCCTCGATATGGAAGCCAGGGGCCTCGCCGAGGTCGTCCGTGCATCCGTCCACTACTACAACGACGAGGGCGACATCGAGGCTCTCTGCTCCGCCCTCCGCTTGCTTTGAGGCGCGGGGACAGTCCCCAGAAAATCGGGGACAGTCCCCAAGCGGCTCGCGCAGACCGGTCTCAGTGGGACATCGATGCCGACGCCGTCTCCGAGACGAGCAGGTCGTCCTCGAAGCGGGCGAGCTTGAACGGCGCCACCAGCGGATTCGTCCGGCCCGTGGCGACGAGCTCCGCCATCGCCTTGGCGACGATCGGGGTCGCCTTGAACCCGTACGTGCCCCAGCCGGCCGAGACGAGGAAGTTCTCGAGCTCGGTCTCGCTGACGATCGGGCTGTAGTCGGGCGTGATGTCACAGAGACCCGTCCACGCGCGAAGGATGTTCACGTGGCGGAGCTGCGGGAAGAGCTCGAGCATCGCGTCGGACGCGGTCTCGAGGAAGTTCAGCGTCCCGCTGCCGTTGTAGGTCGTGTACGGCTCGACCTCGGTGCCGGCGACGAGCTCACCGCGCGTCGTCTGGTGGATGTAGATCCGCGTCTGCGACGAGACGACGGTCGGATCGAGGAAGCGCCGCAGCGGCTCGGTCACGAACGCCTGCAGGATGTGCGTCGTGATCGGCAGCCGCACGCCGGCGAGTGCGCACAGGCCCGACGACCACCCCGCGACGGCGCTGATCACGGAGCCGCACGCGATCCGGCCGCGCGAGGTCTCGACCTCCGCGACGCGGCCGTTGTCTCGCCGCATCCCGGTCACCTCAGTGTCCTGGTGGATCTCGACGCCGAGCCGGTCGGCCGCCCGCGCGTAGGCCCACACCACCGCGTCGTGACGGATGATCCCGCCGCGCGGATGCCACATTGCGCCGATCACCGGCCACGTCTTCCGCCGCGAGAGGTCGAGCTGCGGGCAGAGCTCGGCGATGTCCTCCAGCCCGACGATC
The DNA here is from genome assembly GCA_963836925.1 of uncultured Actinomycetes bacterium. Lineage (GTDB taxonomy): Bacteria > Actinomycetota > Thermoleophilia > Gaiellales > Gaiellaceae > PALSA-600. The sequence continues at coordinate 26,105 of CAWILJ010000005.1, read as the reverse complement.
CGCGTGTCGATCCCGAGCTGCCGGTTCACCGACGCTCGCTCGGTCATCGTGATCATCGCGCGCTCCGAGTGCGCCAGCGTGAGAACGCCGCGCTGCGTGAAGAGGACGTTGAACCCGAGCTCGGCCGACAGCCCCTCGTACAGCTCGAGCGAAGCCTGGTAGAAGCGACGCCGCCTCCGGGGTCCGGTAGTTCGAGCGGATGATCGCCGTGTTGCGCCCGGAACCGCCCGAGCCGATATAGCTGCGCTCGATCACGGCGACGTTCGTGATCCCATGCTCGTTCGCCAGGTAGTACGCCATCGCGAGCCCCTGCACGCCGCCTCCGACGATCACCACGTCGTACGACCCCGCGAGGTCGCCGCGCGGCCGCCACATCCTTCGCGGAAAGAGCAGATCCCTCACGAGCGCAACCGAAGCCCCTCGGGATCGAAGAACGCGCCCACGTGCACCGACGCGCTCACGAACCGCCCCTCGACGTCGATCTGCACCCGCTCGCCGTCCGCCGCCGCCTCCGGAGGCAGCAGCGCGAGGCCGATCGCCGCGCCCACCTCCTCGCTCCACCGCGAGCTCGTCACCCGCCCGAGCAGCCGCCCGTCGCGGACGATCGTCGTCCCCTCGCGCGGCGCTGTGCCGTCGTCCGTCCGGAAGCCGACGAGCAGGCGCCGGTCGCCCGCGTCCCGTAGGTGCTCGAGCGCGAGCTTGCCGACGAAGTGGTCCTTCTCCCACGCGATCATTCGCGCGAGCCCCTGCTCGAGCATGTTCGACTCGGAATCGGTGTCCTGCCCGACCAGGATGTGCCCCTTCTCGAGGCGGAGCGTCTTCAGCGACTCGACGCCGTACGGCAGCACGCCGAGCTCCTCGCCGGCCTCGAGCACCGCGTCCCACACGTGCTCGCCGTAGGCGGCCGGGAAGTGGAGCTCGAAGCCGAGCTCTCCCACGAACCCGATCCGGATCGCAAGCGCCGGCACCCCGGCAACGGACAGCTCCCGCGCGTCGAGGTAGGTGAACTCCTCCGCCGACACGTCGCCCGTCGTCAGCCGCTCCATCAGCTCGCGGGCCGCCGGCCCCGAGATCGAGATCCCGGCGAGCGAGCTCGACACGTTCGCGATCTCGACGTCATGCCCCCATTCGTCGCGCCAGCGCAGGAACGACTCGAAGACCACGTCGACGCCGGTCGAGGTCGTCGTCACCAGGAAGTCCTCGCCCGCGAGGCGGATCACCGTGCCGTCGTCGATCACACGGGCTGTCTCGGTGTTGAGCACTGTGTAGCGCACGCGCCCCACCGCCAGGTTCGCGTACCGGTTCGGGAACGCCCGCTCGAGAAACGCGACCGTGTCGGGCCCGCTGAGGAGCAGCTTCCCGAGGCTCGAGACGTCGCAGATCCCCGCCGCGCGGTGCACCGAGCGCGTCTCGGCGGCATGGTCGGAGTAGGAGTGCGGCCGTCGCCAGATGCCGGTCCACACCATCTCGCAGCCGATCTCCTCATGCCGGCCGTGCATGGGCGTCCGCTTGCCGGGCGCGTGGTGTCGCGCCGCGAAGGCGCCGAGCGGCGTCGAGAGCCACGGCGGGCGCGAGGTCGTCGTGCCGATCGCCTCCTCGCCCTGGCCCGTCGCCCGCGCGACCACCCGGATCGACGTCAGCTGGCAGAGCCGCCCCTGGCACGGGCCCATCGTCACCGTCGTGTACCGCTTCGCGAGCTCGATCGAGTCGAAGCCCTCGAGCACCGCCCGGTCGACGTCCTTCGTCGTCACGTCTTCGCACAGACAGACGAAGCAGCGCCCCTTCCCGGCTGCCTTCGCCGGCGGCGCCACCGCGCCCGCTCCCTCTCCGGCCACCGAGCCCTTCACCTCCACCCCCTCCGGCAGCGCTGCCGGAACGAAGATCCCGCGTCCGGCGTCGTACTCGATCCGCGCGCCGGCCTGCGCGACGAGTGCCCACGCCGGCTGGCGGCCGGCCGAGGCGACGAGCAGGTCGGCGTCGAGCTGCCGCCCGTCGAGCTCGAACCGTCCGGCCGAGGCCCGCAGCGCAGGCTGCGGCGCCGCCTCGAGGTCGACCGTCTCCAGCACCTCGATCCCGTCGGCACGCATCAGCTCGGCCACCTCCCCCGCTCCCGGCACCACCACCACGGCGCGCGAGCCGGGCGCAACCCGGAACGCGAGGAGCCGTCGCACCGCCTCCGGCGTCATCACGCCGGGAACGTCGTTGCCGGGAAAGACGAGCGGCTGCTCGAGCGCGCCCGTGGCGAACACGAGCCGCGCGGCGCGAAAGCGAATCATGGTGCGGCCCGCGAGCACGGGCACGAGGCGCCCCTCGTAGACCGCGAGCGCCCGAGCGGGCGCGAGCACCTCGACGCCCGCGAGTGGCTCACCCCGGTCCGGCCGCTCGTCGACGACAACGACCCGCCCGCCCGCCCGCCGCATGCCGCGCGGCAGCATCCCGCCCGGAGCGCCCGCCGCCGACGACCAGCACGTCGACCTGCTCGAAGCGCGAGTCGAACCGTGCGTCGCTCGGGCCGCCGGCGCGCCCGAGGCCCGTCAGCGAGCGCAGGACGGCCTCGACGTACGGCCAGGCCCGCCGTGGCCGCCCGAGCATCCGGTAGTAGAAGCCGACCGGCGTGAACGGCCCACCGACCCGGTCGACGAGCGACCATCAGGTCGCGCGCGAGCGCGCCCTGCGCGCGCACCATCTCGCCTCCCGCGACCGGGTGGATACACGTGCGCACGTTTGGCATGCCGTCGACCTCCATCAGGCACCCGGCGCACCCGCCCGAGCAGCAGGCGAGTCCGCGCGGCCGGTGGTACTTGAAGCTCCGCGAGAACACGCGCACCCCGTCCGCGTACAGCGCAGAGCCGACCGTGTCGCCACGGAACGCCTCGATGCGGCGGCCCTCGAACGAGAAGGTGAGCGGGCTCGAGCGGTCGATCAGCTCGCCCGGACGCTCCGCGAGCCTCACTGCGTCTCCAGGCACCACGTTCGTCCGCGTGTCGCGCTCGGCCTCGAACCAGCGGTCGCAGCCGAAGCGGTGGAACCACGCCTCGCGCTGCACGCCCTCGACGTTCACGCGCGCGTAGAGCCGGTCGGCCAGCGATGACCCCTCGACCGCCGCGAGCTCACCGCCGTAGGCGAACTCGACCACGGGCCGCGGTCCGCAGTGCGGGCACTCGAGCAGGAACGACATCAGAGACCGAGCAGGGGCTGCGCCTCCGCGAGCACTTCGCCGAGGATGCGCGTCATCTCGTCGAACTCGGCCTGTCCGGCGACGAGCGGCGGCGAGATCTGGATCAGCGGCGCGATCCGCTCCTCGACGCGCACGATCAGCCCGTGCTCGACGAGCTTCGGCCGGATGAACCCCGTCAGGACGCGCTCGCGGTCCGCCATCGGCATGACCGCACGGGCATCGCGATCCTGCGTCGAGCTCGATCGCGTAGAAGTACCCGGTACCGCGGATGTCGCCGACGATCGGCAGGTCGTACAGCTGCTCGAGCGTGGATCGGAACGCGTCCTCGTTCGCGGCGACGTTCTCGATCACGCGCCTCGCGCTTCATGATCTCGAGATTCTTGAGCGCGACCGCCGCGCTGACGGGATGGCCGCCGAACGTGAAGCCGTGTGTGAACACCGCGTCCTGCAGCGTCTCCGCGACCCGGTCGGAGATCAGCACGCGCCGATCGGCGCGTACCCCGAGGAGAGCCCCTTGGCGCAGGTGATCAGGTCGGGCTTCAGGTCGTACAGTGCCGAGCCGAACCAGGCGCCGAGGCGCCCGAAGCCGGTGATCACCTCGTCAGCGCAGAGCAGGATGCCGTAGCGGTCGCAGAGCTCGCGCACGCCCTGCCAGTAGCCGGCGGGCGCGATGAAGGAGCCGCCCTGGTTCTGGACGGGCTCCATGATCACCATCGAGATCGACTCGGCCGTCTCGGTGATGATCGTCTGCTCGAGATCCTGGAGCAGGAAGGCGGTGAACTCCTCGTCGGTCTCGCCCTGCGGCCGCGCGCAGCGGTTCGTGTTCCAGACGCGGATCGCGCCGGGCACGAGCGGCTCGAACGCCGCGCGCAGCCCCGCGATGCCATTGATCGAGAGCGCCCCCATCGTCGTGCCGTGGTAGGCGTAGCGGCGCGAGATCGCCTTCCAGCGCCGCTCGCCGCGCATCGTCGCGTAGAGGCGCGCGATCTTCCATGCGCTCTCGACCGACTCGGAGCCGCCCGAGGTGAAGAAGGCGCGGCCGAAGCCATCCGGCGTGAGGGTCATCACCTCTGCCGCGAGGTCGATCGCCGGCGGATGCGCGTAGCCCCAGATCGGGTAGTAGGGCAGTTCGGCGAGCTGCGCCGCAGCCGCCTCGCCGATCTCACCGCCGAACGAGTAGCCGATCTGCACCGCGAACAGCCCCGCGAGCCCGTCCAGGTAGCGCTTGCCATTCGCGTCCTCGAGGTGGCAGCCCTCGCCGCGCGCGATGATCGGGACGCCGTCGGCACCCGGCTGCTTGGCGAAGTGGAGCCAGAGGTTGTCGCGTGCCGCCTGCTCGAGCTCTGCGACCGAACGCCGCGTGGTGGTGATCGTCACCGCTTCTCCTCTCTCGGTAAGAATCGAAGACTATCAACATTTCTGACGTCTCTCATCGTGTCAAGTGTTCTCTTTTCCGATCTGCCAGCCGAACGGCGGCATCGAGCGTCTCGAGCCGAGGCACCTCGACCCCGAGCCGCCGGGCGATCTCGATGATCGCGCCTGTCATGCAATCGAGCTCGAGCGGCTTTCCGGCCTCGAAGTCCATCAGCATCGAGGTCTTGTGGTCGCCGACGGCGATGCCGGCCTCGAGCCGCCGGTCGAGGGAGACCGTCATCCCCACGCCGAGCGCCTCCGCCACGCGCGCACCCTCCTCGAGCACGTCGCGCAGGAGCGCGAGCATCTGCGGCATCTCGCCCAGCTCCCCCAGCGTCGCGCCGGTTAGCGACGGACGCCGGATTGAACGCCGCGTTGCCCACGAGCTTCAGCCAGATCTGCTCGCGGAGGCGCGGGTCGACGGGCGCCTTCAACCCGCCTGCGCGGAACGCCTCCGAGATCGCGGCGCAGCGCTCGCTGACCGTGCCGTCGGGCTCGCCGATCGAGAAGCGCGTGCCGTCGAGGTGGCGGATCACGCCGGGCTCCACTATCTCCGTCGACGGGAAGACGACGCAGCCGACGACTCGTGTCGGCAGGAATCGACCCTGAGATCACCCCCGACGGGTCGACGTTCTCGACGACGGTTCCGTCGAGCGGCCCGCCCTCGTGCTGGAAGTACCACCAGGGAATGCCGTTCTGAGCCGCGATGATCACAGCGCCCGGGCGGAGCGCGGCCCCGATCGACGGCGCGAGCTCAGGAAGGCTGTACGCCTTCAGGCCCGACGAAGACGACGTCCGCCTCGCCGATCGCGCCGAGGTCGTCGGTGGCGGGCGGGCGCACCTCGAAGTCGCCGCGGGGGCTGAGCACGCGAACGCCGCGCGAACGGAGCGCCTCGAGCTGCGCGCCGCGGGCGATCAGCGTCACGTCGGCGCCGCCGCGCGCGAGCGAGGCCCCGACGAATCCGCCGGTCGCTCCCGCGCCGAGGACGACGAACCTCACGTCAGGCCGAGCATCGACGGGAGCCGCTGCCGCTGCAGCTTCCCGGTGGCCGTGCGCGGGATCGCGTCGACGATCGTCAGCGACGTCGGCACCTTGAATGCGGCGAGCCGCTCTCGGCAGTGCGCGAGCAGCTCGTCCACACCAACGTCGCCGTCGACCGCGACGACGGCCGCGACCTCCTCGCCGTACTTCTCGCTCGGCAGGCCGAAGCACGCGGCCTCCTCGACCGCGGGGTGCGAGGAGAGCGCCGTCTCGACCTCGTACGGGGAGATGTTCTCCCCGCCCCGGATCACGAGCTCCTTGATCCGCCCCTCGAGGCGCACGTAGCCCTGGTCGTCGATCGTGCCGAGGTCGCCGGTCCGGAACCAGCCGTCGAAGAACGACGACGCATTCGCCTCGGGGTTGCCGAGGTAGCCGCCGGTGACGCCGGGCCCGCGGACGCAGACCTCGCCCTGCTCGCCCGGTGCGAGGAAGGCCGTCGCTCCCGGAGTCACGATCGCGGATCTCGGTACCGGTCGCCGGCCCGACCGAGGCCGGCTTCCGCTCGCCGGGCGGGAGTGGATTCGAGGCGAGCTGGTGGCTGCCTCGGTCATCCCGTACGCCTCGACGAGCGGCACGCCGAAGCGCGACTCGACCTTCGCCATCAACACCTCGGGCAAGCGCTGAGGAGCATGAGCGCAGGAACCGCAGCCTCGGCGCCGTTGCAGTCGCGCCCGACTTCTCGTCGCGCTCGAGCACCATCGCGTACGTCGTCGGGCCCGCCGACACCCACGTCACGCCGTACGGCTCCAGCTCCGCGAGCAGGCCGCGCGGCGTGAAACGGCGCGGCACGACGACGGTGCCGCCGCTCGAGAGCGTCGCGAGGACGGAGGCGACGAGCCCGTGCACGTGGAAGAGCGGCATCGCACAGTATGCGACGTCGTCGCGAGTCAAGCCGTAGGTCGCTGCGATCGTCCGCGCGGAGACGGCGAGGTTTCGGTGCAGCAGCGGCACCTGCTTCGGGCGGCTCGTCGTGCCGCTCGTGTGCAGGAGGAGCGCCATGTCGTCGGGGCCCGGCAGGGCTGGCGTTCCACCAGCGCCCGGGGCGACCGTGAGCACCTCGACGCCCGTCGAGGCGGCGGCGGCGCGCGCGGCCGGGAGCCCCTCGGCCGGCAGGAGCAGGGCGCGCGGCTTCAGATCGTCGAGATAGAACGCGAACTCGTCCTCCGTGTATGCGGAGTTGAGCGGTGCAGCGGTCGCGCCGCCGGCGAGCACGCCGAAGAGGAGCTGGAGGAACTCAGGGCCGTCCGGCTCGGAGAGAGCGACGCGATCGCCGGGACGGATGCCGGCCGCGGCGAGGGCGCCCGCGAGGGCGGCTGCCGCATCGCGCAGGCCCTGGTAGGTCAGCCGGCCGCCGTCCGGAATCTCGACGGCGGAGGCACCGGCGTCGCCTCCCTCGAGCAGCGTCAGGACCGCATCCACGACCTCGAAACTAGCAACGATTGGTGTCACGTTCAACGCGTTCCATGTAGGGTTTTTGCATGACGACTCGCTACGCCTTCCTCGAGACCGCCGTCGCTCCGTGCGACGATCGCTTTTCGCCGCTCCTCCGCTCCTCGCTCGCGCACCGTCACCGAGCTGCGGGCGTGCGGTTCGAGGAGCGGGACGGCTGGCTCGTGCCGGCCGGCTACCCGGCCGCCGGCGACGAGCGCCGGGTCGTGATCGTCGACAGCTCGCACGTCGGCAAGCTGGAGGTGAGGGGCGGCGACACACCGGATGACCCGGCGATCGCGGACTGCGTGCAGGTAGGGCCGGCGCACTGGGTCGTCCTCTGCCGCTACCCCGAGCTCGCGGCGCTCCACGCCCGGCTTGCCCAACACGCCCGCCTCGTCATCGACCGCACCTCGGCCTGGTGCGCACTCGTGCTGGCCGGCGAGGCCGCGAACGAGCTTCTCGGCAGCCTCAGCCACGTCGCCTCGCTGCCCGCCCGCGGCCCGCTCGGCCGCGTGCCGGCGACGTTCCTCAGGCGCCCGAGCGGCATCTGGATCCTCGTCTCGCAGGAGTACGCGCAGTATGCGTGGGATCTCGCGCTCGACCTCGCCGTCCCGCTCGGCGGCGCCCCGGCCGGCAGCGACGATCTAGCGATCCCCGACCCGCTGCTTACGGCCGCCGCGGCGCACGCCGCGTAGCGGGACGCGCCGCCGCGCGTGCTCGTCCGTAAGCGACGCGCGCAACGCGCGCTTGTCGACCTTTCCCGTCCCCGTGCGCGGAAGGCTGTCGACGAGCTCGACCAGATCCGGGATCCACCAGGCCGGGACGTGGCCGGCGAGATGCTCGCGCAGCAGACCGGCGTCCAGAGTCTTGCCCGACTCCATGACCACGAACGCGTACGGGCGCTCGCCGTAGCGGCTGTCGGAGATCGGCACGACCGCGACCTCCTCGACGCCGCCGACCTCCGAGATCAGCAGCTCGAGCGCGAGCGAATGGATCCACTCGCCGCCCGACTTGATCGTGTCCTGGAGCCGGTCGACGAGCCGGAGGAAGCGGTCGGAGGCGATGATCGCGACGTCGCCCGTGCGCAGCCAGCCGTCGGGTGTGTAGCGCGCGCCGTCGTCCCCGTCGCGGTAGGCGCCGGCGACGGCGGGGCCGTGGACCTCGAGCTCGCCGTTCCCGGCGAGCCGGGTTTCGAGAAGCGGCACCGCCCGCCCCTGGGCTCCCTGTAGCGCGCGGTCCTCCGACCGTGAAACGAGGCCGAAGAAGCAGGTCTCCGTCATACCCCAGGCGTGGACGAGCTGGACGCCGAACCGCTCCTGGAAGGCGCCCGTGAGGGCCGGCGGCGGCACGGCGCCCGCGCAGTAGATCTCGGTCAGGGACGAGAGATCGGCACCCCCGACGTCGAGGAGCGCGTCGAAGACGGTCGGGACGGCGGCGGCTTTCGTGACCTGCTCCGTCTCGATCAGCCGCGCGATCTCCTCGCTCGTCGGGCGCGCCCCCGGCAGTACGAGCTCCGCGCCCGACAGCATCGCGGCGAGCGGGAAGCCCCACGCGTTCGCGTGGAAGATGGACACGATCGGCAGAACGCGATCGGTCTCGCGCAGCGGCGCTACACCCGGCTGGTTAAGGACGAGCGCGCCAAGCACGAGTGAGCGGTGGGAGTACTCGACGCACTTCGGCGCACCCGTGGTCGAGCTCGTGTAGCACGCGGTCGCCGGCAGGAGCTCGTCGAGGACAGGCAGCTCGAAGGTGTCGCTGCCGCTCACGAGCAGCTCCTCGTATCGCGTCCGCGAGAACGACCGGATCCGCACCGCCCGGCATACCGGGTGCGCACGCGGCGAGGTCGTCGTCCACGAACAGCAGCCGCGGGCGGCTCCGCTCGAGCAGCCGCTCGACCTCGGCGGTCGCGAACCGTACGTTGAGCGTCTCGAGCACGGCCCCGAGGCACGGCACGGCGAAAGCGAGCTCGAGGTGGCGGTGGGTGTTCCACGCAAAGGTTGCGACGCGATCGCCCTCGCCGATCCCGCGCGCGTGTAGCGCCGACGCGAGCCTACGTACGCGCTTGCCGAACTCGTCGTACGTGAGCACGGCCGTGCCTTCGGCGGTCCGCGTGACGATGCGGCGTGAGGGAAACTCGCGGGCGGCGCGCTCGACCAAAAGGCGGAGACCGAGACCGTCGTCCGTGGGCGCGCGCAGCACGCTGATAAGCGTAAACCGGGCGGGACTGCGACGCGACTTCGACAGTGCCGATCATTAACACTACGCTTGACGTTCGTGTCGCTGTCCGATAACAGTACGGCGAGCCCGATGCTCTCGCACGAGGAGAACATGCTGATCACGCAGACCGGCCCTGGCACGCCGTGCGGCGGCCTGCTGCGGGGTACTGGCAGCCCGCCGCGCTGGTCGAGGAGCTGCCGGAGAGCCGCCGGCGATGCCGGTGCGGCTGCTCGGCGAAGATCTCGTGCTCTTCCGCAACGAGCGATGGCGACTAGGGGCTGATCAGCCGCTACTGCGCCCACCGCGGCGCCGACCTCTCCTTCGGCCGGCTCGAGAACGGCGGCCTGCGCTGCCTCTACCACGGCTGGCTCTACGGCGCCGACGGCCGGTGCCTCGAGCAGCCGGCCGAACCGGAGCACAGCCGCTTCGCCGAGAAGATTCGCATCACGAGCTATCCCTGCGAGGAGCGCAACGGCATCGTCTTCGCCTACCTCGGCGGCGGCGACCCGCCGCCGTTCCCCGACTACGACTGCTTCGTCGCGCCGGACGACTACACCTTCGCGTTCAAGGGCCTGTGGGAGTGCAACTGGCTGCAGGGCGTCGAGGGCGGGATCGACCCGAGCCACGTCTCGTTCCTGCACCGCTTCCTCGACGACGACCCGCGCGCGGCGTACGGCCAGCAGTTCCGCGAGGAGGTCGACGGGCACCGGCAACACGCTCTCCAAGCTCGTCGGCGACTACTTCCGGCCCGACATCGAGGTCGAGGACGCCGACCACGGCCTGCGGGTCTACGCGCTGCGCGACCTCGACGACGGCAAGCGGCACGTGCGGGTCACGAACCTGCTCTTCCCGAACGCCTTCGTCGTCCCGTTCGGCAACTCGAAGGTCTTCACGCCAGTGGCACGTGCCGATCGACGACAAGAGCCACTACTGGTACATGATCCTCTACGACTTCGCGGAGCCGACCGACAAGGAGACGCTGCTGCGCCCAACGGCTCGAGCACGTGCACGCTGCCCGACTACCGGCCGATACGCAACCGCGACAACAACTGGGGCTTCGACGCGGCGGAGCAGCAGGCGCTGACCTACACCGGGATGGGTCTCGACATCAACGTCCACGACCAGTGGGCGGTCGAGAGCATGGGCGCCGATCCAGGACCGCACGGTCGAGCGCCTCGGCGTCTCCGACCGCGCCGATCACCGCCAACCGCCGCCTGCTCCTGCGGGCGATCGACCACTTCTCGAGCGGCGTCAGCCGACCCCGGGCCTGCCGTCTCGAGCGAGGAGCGGGCGCGCGAGCTCCGCGGGCCGGCCGCCGTCGACCCGTCGCCCCCGCGGATGACTGGCAGCCTCGTCTGGCGCGCAGGCCGAGGCCGAGCGGCGTTCGCCCTCGTCGCCGTGGGCGGCGGCCGTCGCTGACGAGCGCAGAGAGCTGCAGACGCTCGTGAGTGGCGGTTCGGCGCATGCGCGGCCGATGCTGGCCGCCGGGCGCGGCGGCTTCGTCGAGCGGTACGACCTCTGGACCGACGCGCACTCCGCGGCGGCGTTCCAGATCCGGCGGGTGATCGACGAGCCCGGGATCGAGATCGTGCGGATCGTCGTTCCCCGACCAGCACGGCACGCTGCGCGGCAAGACGCTCACGCGCGACGCCTTCGACCACGCGCTCGAGTCCGGCTGCTCTGCGCCCTCCTCGCTGGTGCTCAAGGACACCTCGCAGCAGACCGTGCTACCCCGTCTTCAGGCCGCGACGCGGTTGCCGACGTGCCGCAGCTCACGCGGCGCCGCCGACTCGTCCTCGTGCCCGACCCGACGACGTTCCGCGTGCTGCCCTGGGCGGAGCGGCACCGGCTGGGTGCTCTGCGACCTCTACTTCCCGGACGGCTCGCCCGGTGCCGTTCTGCGACCCGGCGAGCTCTATCGCGACGACTGCTCGCGAACCTCGCCGAGCGCGGCTACGACCACTGCGTCGGGCTCGAGGTCGAGTTCCACGTCTTCCGCGCTCGACGACCCGCGCCTCGCATCCGGCGATACCGGTGCAGCCGGGCGCAACCGCCGTCCGTCTCGCCGCTCACGCACGGCTTCAGCTGCTGCCCGAGGAGCAGCTCGACCGGATCGACGACCTCGTCCAGATCCTGCGCAGCGGACTCTCGAGCGCTCGACCTGCCGCTACGGTCGCTCGAGCTCGAGTTCGGCCCGAGCCAGATCGAGGCGACGTTCGAGCCGCGGCTCCGGCCTCGCCGCGGCCGACGACATGGTGCTCTTCCGCACGCGCCGATCCGCCAGATCTGCCGCCGCAACGGCTACCACGCGACGTTCATGTCGCGGCCGCGCGCTGCCGAACATCGCCTCCAGCGGCTGGCATCTGCATCAGTCGCTCGTCGACCTCGACGGCGGCGAGAACGCCTTCCGCGGCCGGGCCCGACGACTCGCACCCGCTGTCGGAACTCGGCCGCCGCTTCCTCGGCGGGCTGCTCGCGACACGCGGCGCGCCGCCACCGCCTTCACGACGCCGACCGTCAACGGCTACAAGCGCTTCAAGCCGTACTCGCTGGCCCCCGACCGGATCGTCCTGGGGCATCGACAACCGCGGCGCGATGGTCCGGGCTCGTCGGCGGGCCCGGCGACCCGGCGCCGCCTCGAGAACCGCTCGGGCGAGCCTGCCGCGAACCCGTACCTCTACATGGCGTCGCAGCTCGTCGCCGGGCTCGACGGCGATCGACCGCGAGCTCGAGCTCGGGCCCGCCGACGGGACTCGCCCTACGACGTGGACGCACGCTCGGCTGCCCGCCACGCTGATGGACGCACTCGACACGCTCGAGCACGACCGGCTCTTCCGGGAGACGCTCGGCTCGGCGTTCGTCGACTGGTACCTCCAGTCAAGCGCTCCGAGGTCGCGCCGCTACCTCGAGGCTGTCACCGACTGGGAGCAGCGCGAGTACTTCGACCACTTCTAGGCGATAACGTGTTGGCATGGCGGTCGCAGCAGGACACGACGAACAGCCCTGACAGCGCAGCTTCTGATCGGGGGCGAGTGGATCGAGGCGAGCGAAGGCGGCCGCTTCGACGTCAGCGATCCAGCCACCGGGGAGACGGTCGGCTCTGTTCCGAACGCGACCAGGCCGACGTTCGCGCCGCGATCGACGCCGCGGAGGCGGCGCTCGACGGGTAGCGCGGGCTCGCCGCGATCGAGCGGGCACGGCTCCTCCGCCGCGCGGCCGACCTGATCCGCGAGCGCAAGCGCGAGATCGGCCTCGGGATGACGACCGAGCAGGGCAAGCCGATCGCGGAGGCCGAGGGCGAGGTCGACTACGCCGCAGGGTTCCTCGAGTGGTTCGGGGGTGAGGCAGAGCCCGTCTACGGGCAGGTGGTGCCGGCGACGAACCCTGCCAACCGCGTGCTCGTGCTCCGGCAGCCGGTCGGCGTCACGGCGGCGATCACGCCCTGGAAGTTCCCGGCGGCGATGATGACGCGAAAGCTCGGCCCCGCAATGGCGGCCGGCTGCACGAGCGTCGTCAAGCCGGCGAACGCGGCGCACGAAGCACATCCACGCCCGAATCGACTCACGAGAGCGCGCGCGTAACGAGGAACCCGCACGAAGCGTATTCGTGGCGCTCTGAATCAGAATTCCGGCTTTGCATCAGGTGCTGTCGTCCTCTGGCGTCGTTCGCCTACGCGAGCGGACACCTTAGAGGCCTTTCTCTGCCGTGATCTGGCCGGACGCGACGGCATCCTCGAGCGCGCGGTAGTCCTTCTCGTTCTGGTCGGCGTACGCTTCGGCGAACGTTGCGATCGCCTGGTCGAACACGTCTGAGCTGCCGAGGTAGGCGGCGATCGCAACCCTGTCGCCTGAGCGTGCGTGCGCGCGTGCGAGCGTCCACCCGCACGCTCGCCCGTACGCCGCCGCGCCCGCCGGGACCGCGGCCTCAAACGCAAAGGAGCCCTTCCAGTCCTTGAGCTGGCGAACGTAGAAGTCGCGCTCCTTGCTGTCGAGGCCGGAGCTGACGTGCTGCCAGCCGAGGAAGATGTCCCTCGTGGCCTGCATCAGGCGCTGACCCGCGACCACGCGCTGGCCGCAGTTGCTGTACTCGCTCTTGCCCACGAAGCGCTCCAGCACCGACGGCTGCGCCTCCTTGATCTGCAGGAACAGCGGGTCCCGCTCGTCGATGCCGAGAAAGAGGGCAATCCAGGCGCGGGTGCCGACGCTGCCCACGCCGACGACCTTGCGCGCCACGTCGACGAAACGAAACTGCTCGAGCAAGTAGCGGCGATCGGTCTCCAGCGTCCGCCGATAGGAACGAACGAGGGTACGAGCGCCAACGGGTCACATGGCTCCGGAAAATCGATCTGGGCCTGCGCCGAGAGCGGCACCTCCCCACGGGCCGCCTTCCCCTCGCCACCCGCTCGGCGCGAGTGGAGTGCGGACCAGCTTCGCTCGATCCCCCCCGTCTCCGGCGCGCTCCGGGAACTCGCTGCTTCGGCTGGTGACCGTAATCGGTAGCTCCCTTCTCGTCGTGCCGCCTCGCCTACGCCGAGGTCCTTCCCGACGAAACCGCCAAGACCGCGATCGGATTCCGCCGGCGCGCTGTCGCCTTCTACGCCCGCTACGGCATCAAGGTCGAGCAGGTACTCACCGACAACGGCCCCGCCTACATCGCCGTGATCCACGCGTTCACCTGCCGCGCGCTCGGCCTCAAACACATCCGCACCCGGCCACGTCGACCCCAAACAAACGAAAAAGCCGAGCGCTTCGTCCGCACGATGCTCGCCGGCTGGGCCTACGGTGCCATCTACGGCTCAAGCGACGAACGCACTCGCGCCCTTGACGGCTGGCTCTGGTTCTACAACCATCGCCGACGACACTCAGCCCTCGGCCACCAACCCCCGGCCACCAGAACCAACATGCTCGGGTCCTACAACTAGAAGGCTGGGTCGAGCACGGCTACGAACGCCCAGAGTCGCACGCGCTTAGAATCGAGATCGAGTGCCTCGGCCAGGAGCATGCAGCGCTGCTCACGCGCCTCGTCGGGTGGTGTGCTCGCGGCCCAGTAGCCAGCGTCGTATGCAGGGTCGCCGATACAGGGCAGCGGGTCGATCGCCGCGAGGCCGCGCTTTCGGCAAATGAGGATGTTCTTGTTCTCGAGGTCGCCGTGCAGGACGGTGGCGCGACCATCGCAGCTATCGAGCGGCGCCTCGACGGTGCGGCAGCCACGCTCGAGCGTCGGCCGGAGCGCGACTGCTTCCGTGTGTGAACGAGCCTCGGCTTCCTCGTCCGCGGTCGTGATCAGCTTCTCGACGACCTCGGCAAGCGAGGGGAACTCCTCCGCCAGCGTTGAGGTCGGCGAAGGCGCGTGCAGCTCTCGCAGGAGATCGGCGAGCCGCCCAGCGTCGGCTGCGGCGGCGCCGCCCTCGAACATCAAGCCCGGCTCGATGCGCTCGATGAGCAGTGCGCCGCCGACTGCGTCGCTTCGCAGCAGCGATGGTGCTGGCTTCCCGCTCCACAAGGTGAGTGCCGCGATCTCCGGCTGGGCCGGCGTCCACGGCCCACCGAGGCCGCCGGCCAGGTGGTGCTCGAGCTCGAACTGCCACAAGCGGGCGTAGCGCTCCACGCGAGCTGGAAGTTGATCCAGCCACACGCGCCCGCGCGCCCCGAAGTGGCGCACGACGAAGCGCTCAAAGTCCGCGGAGTAGAGACGCTCAGTCACGTAGCGACGATAGAGCGCAGCGTCCTTGCGAGCGGAGCCTGTACGCGGCCTGTCGCTCTTCGATGTGCAAGCGGCGCGCTGTCGTGGGCGCGCAGGTAGGCGCCGACCCAGGGCGCGTGTATGCGCCAGCCGTGGGCTTGGTTGAGACTCATGACCCGGGTTGGGGATGCGGCTCGCTGACCGGCACGTCTTGCGCCCGGGTTCGCCGGCCGAGCAGGGTGACGCCGGCGGCGGTCAGCGCGAGCGAGGCCAGCGCGGCCGCGACGATCGCCGAGCCCTCGCCGGCGGTGAGGATGTGGCGCTGCAGGCCGAGGGTGACGACCGCGGCCGGAACGCCGAGCTGGGCGGTCGCGGCGAGGCCTGCCGCGAGCGGCTGCCGCGTCAGGAGCGCGGCGAGGGCGTGCACCGCGGCGTTGAGCGCGACCAGCAGCGCTGCGAGCGCGATCAGGATCGGGTGCTGGCCGAGGGCACGCAGGTCGATGCGTGCCCCGAGGACGACGAAGAAGAGCGGCACCATGAAGCCCTGCGCGACTCCGGCGACCTGCCGCGAGAGCCGTTTCGGCCCGCCGATCGCGGCGACCATCAGTCCGACGCCGAAGCCGGCGATGAGCACGCTGGTCCCGCTGCGCTGCGCGATCCAGGCGAGCCCGAAGAGGATGAGCAGCGACAGGCGGAGATCGAGCGCCCAGCCGCGCTTCTTCGACCAGCGGCGCACCTGCCACACCCACGGCCGGTGATTGAGAAGGCGCGTCACCCCGTAGAGCAGGAGGATGCAGACGGCCACGAGCACGCCGCCGAGGGCGGCCTTCAGCGCCTTGCCCGGATCGAGCACGAGCGGGAGCGCGACGATCGCTGCGACGTCCGCAAGCGCCACCTGCGCCATCACCGTCAGCGCGCGCGGATCCTCGAGCAGGCGCTGCTCCTCCAGCGCCGGCAGCAGGATCGCCGCCGACCCGCTCGCCAGCAGGAGCGCGTAGATCGCGGCATGGTGCGTTCCGGTCGCGCGCGCGGCCGCGATCCCGAACGGCACCGCCAGAAGCGCCGCGGCCACGGCCGCAACCCCGCCGCGCCGAAGCCCCGACAGGAGCCCAGGCTGACGGAGCGGCACGTTCATGCCCGCGGCGAACATCAGCATCGCGAACCCGACCTCAGCCAGAAACGCCGTCGTCGGCTCCGCCGGATCGAGCCAGCGAAAGCCGCTGATCCCGATCACGACCCCAGCGAGCAACTCACCGACGACCACCGGGATCAGCGCCTGCCTCCCAACCGCGAGCAGCGGGCCGGCCAAGCCAGCCAGGACGATCAAAGCGAGAACGCCGAACGTCACCAGCCTGATTGTCCCGCAGGACCGGGGCCACGCTCGAAAGAGCTAGAGAGCTGAACCGAGTCGATCCCGTAGCCGTCCGCGCCCACCATCACTCCGAGCAGTGCGACTCGATGAGAACCCGCCGGACACGTCCGGCACGCGGAACACAACATCGAGCCGCTCAGCGACATCCCTCCGCCCCGGCCACGCCGCACGCACGCGTCACTCCGCACCGCCAGCGGACGCGACCCGCAATCGTCTCGCAGCTGGAGGACTACATCGCCGTCTCATATACAAACGCCGCCGCGTTCAGCCCGACCGACACCAAGCCGCTGACCCGGCTGGCCAAACGGCGAATGATCAATCGAGTCGGCCGTCTCAGGCCTCACCGTCCCGCTGATCGCGGGACGCGCCGCCAACATCATGCGCTGAGGATCGGTTAGGGGTAGAGGCAACGGCCGCCTGCAGCCGATCAAGGAAGGGAACCTGCGCCGCCTTCAGCCTACGGCGTGCCTCTTCGAGATCGAACCATTCGACGCGGTCGATCTCGGGGAATGTCCGGACGACGCCTGAATGGGCGGCCATTCCATCTCGTAGGTGTTACTCACGGCCGTCGACGGGTCGAGGTCTCCCTCGACTGCCCACCCCAGCACGAGCTTGCCCGACTTCTGTGTGATCTGTCCAAGATCGACGAGCGGCTGTTGCATAGTCGAAATCGGCGGCGGAAGATCCCCGGACCGTCACGTGCTTGCCGATCAGGCTCATCGCGCGGATGGACATCGGTTGTCCCGTCGCCGCGGCGTAGGTCACCAGCCACCCCCGATCAGACAGCAGGGCTACAGCCTCGTCGACGTCCAACACCGACTCGGACACCGCAACCCAATCACCACCCTCAGCATCTACACCCACGAATGGAAGCTCTACGAAGCCCAACGCAGCCAAATCGGACACCAGATCCGTCAGTTCCTCGCCGCCACGAACTAGCCCGCCCGGCCCGCGCCGCGGAGCAACGGTCGCGCCCTCGCCGCTCAATCTCAGAGGAGGCAGCTAGACTTGAGGAGTTCGCGGAGGTTGCGCGAAGCCGCTGAGGGTCGGACTTCTCCTCTCCGACTTCTTGAACCGCTGAGTTCACGGGACGGGCTGTCGGTGCCGTCGTTGAAGTCGAGGAGAGGACGATCGGATGGATGAGCACGTTCGCCGCTTCAGGGGCGTCGGTGCCGTTCGCCCGGAGGACCTCACGACCAGGGACGGCGACACCCAGCGCCGGAGGCATCTTCGCCTTGTTCCGGAGCCCGCCGTAGCAGCCACGATCGCCGCCGCCGCGCCCCCTGGGGAGACAACGGCCGACGACGGGTTTGCGTCCGTCACGCAACTGCCCATTTACATTCCGACCGACGAGGAGCACGTTGGCGACGAAGGGGAAGACCGGGGCGCAGCCGCGACCGAAGTCGATCAAGGAACTCGACCGCGCAGCGATGATGAGCTTGAAGAGCAAGAAGACGAAGAGGATTTCCCCCGGGCACGTAGCAGCCGCGCTCCCGGTGTCGCGGCCTTGAGATCGTCGCGAGGTGACGGGACGCGCGACCCCCGGCGGGAAGGGCTCACAGTGAGCGGTGCACCCCGCGATCGTCTCGACCTATCCTCCTCGCGCCTGCAGCATCAGCGCCCGCGCGTGGCAAGCGAGGAGCGTTCGTGAATCGTCGCGTCCGGAGCGCACTGATTCCTCTTGTCGTGCTTTTCGCGATCTTGTGGTTCGCGAGTAACTCGTTGCGGTCGAAGCCGAATCATGCGTCGCAGACGATCCAGACGTACTCGCAGCTGCAGGACGCGGTCAGGTCTGGGAAGCCGCAGTTCAAGCTGGTGGTGTTCAACCCAGGTAAGCGCTCGATCACGGCGACCGGGTCGGACGGCAAGACGACGGTGACGGTGCACTACCCGACGGATCAGTCGGCGACGCAGTTCCAGGATCTGCTGACCCTGCACAAGGTCAACTTCGACTCGAAGGGTGTCGGCGGGTTCTCGTGGACGTCCGTGATCGCGTCGTTCTTGCCGATCCTGTTGCTGATCGGGTTCTGGATCTTCCTGATGAACCGGATGCAGGGCGGCGGCTCGAAGGTGATGAGCTTCGGGAAGTCCCGGGCGAAGCGGATGGCGCCGGACTCGCCGAAGATCGGCTTCAAGGACGTGGCGGGCGTCGACGAGGCGGTCGAGGAGTTGCAGGAGATCAAGGAGTTCCTCGAGAGCCCGAAGAAGTTCCAGGCGCTGGGGGCGCGGATCCCGAAGGGGGTGTTGCTGTATGGGCCGCCGGGGACGGGGAAAACGCTGCTCGCGCGTGCGGTCGCAGGGGAGGCGGGGGTGCCGTTCTTCTCGATCTCCGGGTCGGATTTCGTCGAGATGTTCGTCGGGGTGGGTGCTTCGCGTGTTCGTGATCTGTTCGAGCAGGCGAAGCAGGCGTCGCCGTGCATCGTCTTCGTGGACGAGATCGACGCTGTCGGCCGTCATCGCGGCGCGGGGATCGGCGGCGGGAACGACGAGCGTGAGCAGACGTTGAACCAGCTGCTCGTCGAGATGGACGGCTTCGAGATGAAGGACAACATCATCCTGATCGCGGCCACGAACCGGCCCGACATCCTCGACCCGGCTCTGCTCCGCCCGGGCCGCTTCGACCGGCAGATCGTCGTCGACCGGCCCGACCGCAACGGCCGCCGCAAGATCCTCGAGGTGCACTCCAAGGGCAAGCCGCTCGCACCGGGGATCGACCTCGACGTGCTCGCAGGCGGGACGCCCGGGTTCACCGGCGCCGACCTGGCGAACCTCGTGAACGAGGCTGCGCTCCTCGCGGCGCGCCATGGCAAGCGCGTGATCGGGCAGGACGAGCTCGAGGAGGGGATCATGCGGGTGATCGCCGGCCCGGAGAAGAAGGCGCGCCTCCTGTCGGAGAAGGAGCAGCGGATCACCGCCTACCACGAGATGGGCCACGCGCTCGTCGGCCACTTCCTCGACAACACCGACCCGGTGCACAAGATCACGATCGTCTCGCGCGGCCAGGCGCTCGGCCTGACGATCTCGCTCCCGACCGAGGATCGCTACATCATCGGCAAGACCGCGCTGATCGAGACGATCGCGATGACGCTCGGCGGCCGCGCGGCCGAGGAGCTCGTCTTCCACGAGGTCGACGACCGGCGCCTCGAACGACCTCGAGAAGGTCACCGATATCGCCAAGCGGATGGTCATGCGCTACGGGATGAGCGACAAGCTCGGCCCGCGCGTCCTCGGCCACAGCGCGGACATGCCTTTCCTCGGCCTCGAGATGGGCCACCAGCCCGACTACTCCGACGACATCGCTCGAGAGATCGACGACGAGGTACGGCGCATCATCGAGGAGGGCTACGAGCTCGCGCTCAACGTGCTGCGCGACCACATCGACGACCTCCACAAGATCTCGCAGACCCTGATCCAGCGCGAGACGATCGACAAGGACCAGTTCATCAGACTGCTCGCCGGCGAGACGGAGGAGCACGTCTTCGAGGAAGAGGTCAAGGAGGCCCCGCCCGAGCCGGCCGCCAAGCCGAGCACCCGCGCGCCGCGCCAGCCCCGGCCCTTCCCGCTCCCCGGGTCGGCCATGCAGCCGCCCGAGCCCAACGCCGCGAACTGACCGACCGATCATTCCCGACGTGGACTGACGGCACCATCAGCCACTGGTAGTCAGCCTGTCCGTGGAAGTTAGAGAGGGCCGGGAAGAAACGACGGTTATCCCCGGGCCTCTCGCTGCCTCCCAGAGGAGCGGCAACGTCCCTGACCGGAGCAACAGTCTCAGGAATCAACTCTGTCACTCCCGCCAGCTCCATGACGACGTCGGCGCCCTCTCCGTCGGTCAGCTCCATCACACGCTCGCGTCGCTTCTCGATCGTGTCGAACTCGTTGACGTCGACCGTGTGGTCCGCCGCGATCCGAGCGCGAGCTCGAGCCGCTCGGGGAGGCGGTCGAGGACAATCACCCCGACTTTGAGGACGATCCCTTTGTTCGTGTCCGTCGTTAGGAGACGACGAGGTAATAGGCGCGATCCACGCCGGGCTGGCCGCCGTCCTGGAATTGCGGTCGCGTCACCACGTAGATGTCGTGCGCGTCCGGAGGGCAACGCGAGGCGTGGAAGACGCCTGCCTGGATCGTCCCGCCGAGATTGAACCCTGCATCGAGAACAGCCATAGCGGCATGGGAGACGGCGCCCGTGACGCCGACGCAGAACCCACCCGGGAAGAAGTGGAAGACCGTCACGTTCCCGCTGCTGCCGAGCACCGTTCCGTCGGGAGCGACGTGGGCCCAGGCCAGCGTCCCGCTTGGCCTCGGAGGCGCGCCGTGTGGGATGACGTTCGCGTCCGAGGCGAGCTGAACGCCGCCACGGCGGATTTCATGGACGTGGTCGCCCCGGACGCAGAAGCTGGGTCTGTCCAGAGCGCTTTCCGGCAGGCGGCTCGCCGGAAGTCTCAGCGAGTCCGTCGATCATCTGGCGAACGCGTTGAATGCGATCAAGCGCGCGGAGCGCCGACGCCGCCGGCGGCGGTTGCGGCGCGGCGCGATCGGAGCCACGGCTCTTCTCTCGGCCGGGCCGAAAGCTCGCTCGCGAGCAGCTCGTGGGCGCGCAGGAACCAGAGGTGGCCGCCCGGAACGTCGACTTCGCGGTAATCGCCGCCGCAGAGGTCGGCGACCCGTCGGCAGAGCGAGGGCGGGGTGAGCGTGTCGGTGCTCGCAGCGACGACGGTGCATGGAAGGCCGCGGTCGCGGAGCTGCTCGAGTTCCTCGCTCAGGTCGATGGCGCGTACCTCCGTCCCGAGCCTGCGAGCCAGCAGCGGGTGGAAGAGCACCTGCCGCACGGCTCGCGCCGCCTCGCGTGGCGGGAACCAGCCCGCCGCGACCCGCCGCGAGAAGTCCCAGAACATCAGGGGCACGGGCTTCTCGAGCGGCAGCGCCGACGGGCTCACGAGCACGAGGCGCTCGACCTCGACGCCCTCGGCGAGCGCTGCATGGACGGCGAGGACGGCCCCGAAGGAGTGTCCGGCGAGCGTGAACGGGCCCAGTCGCGCGCGGCAGCGCTCGACGATCCATCGGCGGTAGGAGGCGACGGTCGCGCCGCTCGCGACGAACGACGGCGGGTCGAGGATCTCCCAGCCGGCCGGCACCGCGCCCCGGTAGATCCCCGCGTGGGCTCCCCAACCGGGGACGAAGACCCCGCTCACGGAGATCACGGTACGCGACACGACCGCGTCGAGCGACTCACCTTGATCGTCTCGCCCCCGACCATACGACTGCGGGTTGCCTCGCTTGACAGCGGCGCGCGGACACAAAACGGACACATCAGAAACGACACGCGCGACGTCTCGCGACGCATCCCACGCGCGGAATTGGACTCCCTTCCAGGAGAAACCGGGTCGCTAATGATCGCGCGTGTACGCGCGTGACGCCCCAGAACCTCCATGGTAAGGAGGGGGTCGACGGTTCGAGTCCGTCAGAGGGCTTACCTAAAGTACCTGTAAATCACCACTTTATTGTTGTCACTCTGAAAACACGCGGACACATTCCGGACACATATTTGGTACGCGCGACGCACGGCGACGCCTCGCGTCGTCTTCCGACACACCTTCACAAGGCTCGTCGACAAGTCGATCAGGAACTCCCCCAGCTAAGAGGCAACTTCTGTTGCCCCCGTTGGCGGGATCTGACCCCTTCCCGATAGTGAAGGGGTCCGCGATTCGAATCGCGACAAGGGTCGCACGCCAGAGATCTTTCGGCTGACCCTCCTTGCCCACAACGGGCTCCCGGCTACGCCGGTTCATGAGGTCTGACGCGGTGATAGGGCCGCCGCGAGCGCTCCGTCGATCGCTGGATACCTGAACTCGAAGCCGCGCTCGAGCGCGCGAACCGGAAGTGCACGCTGCCCTGTGGTGACGACGCTCGCCATCTCGCCGTAGAGCGCATGCAGTGCGAGACCGGGGATCGGCAACACGGCGGGACGGTGTAGCACGCGGCCGAGCGTGTGCGCAAATTCGCGATTCGTCACCGGCTCGGGCGCCGTGGCGTTGACGGGCCCCGACCATGCCGGGTTGTCGAGCGCGGCCAGGTACAGACGTACGAGGTCGTCGGGGGCGATCCATGAGATGTATTGGTCTCCGCCGGCGACGGGGCCCCCGAAGCCGAGCCGGAACGGCGGGAGCATGCGCGCCAGCGCGCCGTCGGCGTGGTCGACCAGCACGCCGGTGCGGAGGCTCACAACCCGCACCCCGAGGGTCATCGCCGCGTCGGCCGTCCGCTCCCACGCCTCGCAGACGGTCGCGAGGAAGTCGGTGCCTGGCGGTGCGTGCTCGTCGAGGCGCTCGTCGCCGCGGGCGCCGTAGTAGCCGACCGCGGAGGCGCTGACCAGCACGCGCGGCCGCGGCTCGGCCTGCGCCAGGGCTTCGACCAGCCGTGCCGTTCCGAGCTCGCGGCTGGAGCGGATGCGTTGCTTGCTCGCCGGGGTCCAGCGTTGGGCGATCGGCTCGCCGGCGAGGTGTATGACGCCGTCGCGGCCCGCGAGTCCCTGGGCCGGCGCCGGCTCCGCTGGAGGGTTCCAGCCGACCGCATCGACCCCGAGCAGCCGGTGGGCGTGCTCGGGCCGGCGTGACAGCACGGTCACCTCGTCGCCGCGCTCCTGTAGCGCGGCGACGACCCGTGTCCCGATGAGCCCGGTGGCGCCGGTGACAGTGACACGCATCATCGCCTCCTTTCCGGGTTCTCGAGGGTCAGCGCTTCGACGAGACCGTCGACGTCGAGCACGGTGACGGTGAGCGTCGGGTGGTGGATCAGGCCGAACGGGTCGATGCCGACGACCGGTGAATGGAACGAGATGCAGGCGCCTCGGTCGGCGTTCGAGGCGAAGGTCAGGCCGCGGTCGGTGATCGCCAGACGTGCCGGGCCTGCAGTCTTCAGAAACAGATACGGACCGGTCGCCTCGACGCCGGCGATGTTGCTCCTGGGCGTGCGTACGCGCCACCGCCCGTAGCGAGCTTCGAGCTCCTCGTCGCCCAGGTCGACCCAGGCGCGTTCGGGTGTCACGCCGAACAGTCGAGCGAGGCGTCGGTATGCCGGGTCGAAGCGGAAGGGGAAGCGAGCCTGCATGTCAGGTCGGATCGACGATCGGGGTCGGGTATCCGGGGACGTTCTCTCGTAGCTTCCACGGCTCGTGAACCGCTGACCCTTCGATCGCGGCCAGCTCATTGACGTAGCGGCGGACGTAGGCGCCGTCGGGGTCGAAGCGATGTGCCTGCCTGAGCGGGTTGAACGCGCGGTTGGGACGCGGGTTCGCTCCCGTGCCGGCGACCCACTGCCAGTTGCCGACGTTGTTGGCGACGTCGCCGTCGACGAGCCAGTCGAAGTAGTGCCGCGCTCCGGCGCGCCAGTCGACGCGGAGGTCGCGGACGAGGAACGACGCGGTGATCAGCCGCGCGCGGTTGTGCATGTAGCCCTCGCGCAGCAGTTGCCGCATGCCGGCATCGACGATCGGATAGCCGGTCTGGCCGTTCTTCCACGCCTCGAGCGCGTCGCGGTCGCCGCTCCAGCGATCGCCGCGGGGACGCATGTCTTCGTGCGCCGTCTCGGGTCTCGCGGCGAGCAACTGGTGGAAGAAGTCGCGCCAGGCGAGCTGGCGGACGAAGGACGCCCCGCTGGCAATCTCTCCGGCTCGAGATGCAACTTCGAGCGGCGAGAGGCAGCCGAAGTGGAGGTACGGCGACAGGCGTGACGTCGCGTCCGCCGCGAGGGTGTCGTGATTGGCGTCATAGCCGACGATGCCGGAGCGCAGCCAGGCAGAGAGCCTCTGCCGACCGTGGGTCTCGCCGCCCGGCGGCAGCTCGGGCGAAGGGCTGCCGGCGACGAGCCGGCTGAGAGTCGGCATCCTGCCTCGCGAAACGCCGGTCGGCATCGACAGCCGCCGCGGAGCCGACTCGACCGGTCGCCGCGGAGCCTTCGACCAGGCCCGGTAGAACGGCGTGAAGACGCTGTAATGACTGCCCGAGCTCGTCTCGATCGAGGAGAGCGGCGCGACCGTGACGCCTGTCGTGACGCGGAGTGCGGTGCGGTCGCCGCGGCACGCCTCCTCAAGGTGCCGCCGCCGCCGTTGCGCGTAGCCGCTCGCGTCCTCGGCGACGAACACTGCCGAGGCTCCGACACCCCGAGCGAGCGCGAGCGTCTCAGCGACGAGGTCGCCCGACCGCAACACGAGACGTGCGCCGCGCGCGGTGAGCCTCGCGTCGAGGTCACGGAGCGCGTCGAGTAGAAACGCGACTCGGTTCGGCCGCGCGAAGGCGCTCTCGAGAATCGCCTCGTCGAAGACGAACAGCGGCACGATCCGCCCGGCCTCGCGCGCGGCCACGGCGAGCGCAGGGTTGTCGTGCACCCGTAGATCGCGCGTGAAGAGGACGATCGCCGTTCTCACCGCAAGGAAGCCTCGATCTGTCGCGCGCGGTAGTCGAAGATCGCCGCAAGCCACGGGCGCACCGTCACCGGCGCGACCACTCCAGCAAGCGGCTCGTACGGAAGGCGGTAGACGACGTGGTCGGAGATCTCGGTCCCGCCGTCGACCCGTCTGAGCCGATGGGTGTGCTCCCAGCGACGATACGGGCCCATGAGCTGCACGTCGATGAAGCCGAACGGGGGCCGCCACTCGACGATCTCGGTGCGCCAGCGGATCGGCACACCGAAGAGCCGCAGCCCGTACACGAGCAGCGACCCCCGCTCGAGCGTCCGTGGTGCTTCGAGGATCCGGAACCGCAGCCACGGAGGCGTGATCCTCTCGAGGTTCCGGGCGTCGGCGAAGAACGCGAATGCCTCGTCGACGTCGACCGGTACCACCTGCGATCGTTCAAGCACGCGATCCGGAATCAGGGGATCAGCACCTTGTTGATCACGTGCATGACGCCGTTGGAGGCCGTCACGTTCGGCGTGACGACGGTGGCACCGCCGACGATCACTTTGCCGCCGCTGACGCGGATCGCGAGCGACTTGCCCTCGAGGGTCTTCGCGGAGTGAAGCTTCATTGCCTGGGCGGCGGTGACCTTGCCCTTGACGACGTAGTAGAGCAGCACCGCGCGGAGCTTCGCCTTATTCTTGGCGAGCGCGGCGAGGGTCGCCTGCCGCACCTTCGCAAAGGTGGCATCGGTCGGGACGAACACCGTCAACGGCCCGTTGCCCTCGAGCGTGCCGGCGAGGCCTGCCTTCGTCAGCAACGAGGCGAGCATCTTGAACTGTCCGGCCGCGATGGCACGACTCGCGGTGGCGACGGCGAGTGTGGCCACGATTGTGATGCGCTTCACGGTTTCTCCTTCTTCTCAGGGCCGGCCTTCAGAACGATTTCGCGGTAGTGCCCTACCAGCCGTGGGTATCGGGGCCGCCCTTGAACGGGCCGACGAGGTCGTTTGTGATCCAGCCGCCGTAGAAGCCGCCCGGCTGCGCCTCGACGAGCTCGCCGTCGAGCGTGCACTCGTCCATGAGACCGGGGTAGAAGGCGACGGCGTCGCGGATCGTCTCGAACGCCGGCGCCGGGTCGGGGTATGTCCACGCCGCGCGCTCGACTCGGCGGCCGTCGCCGCCGATCACGTCGAAGTACGACGCGATCCCCTTCCACTCGCAGACCGTGGCACGACCTGAAGACGGCTCGAGCGAGCCCGGGGCGACATCTTCGAGCGGCACGTAGTAGACGGGCGGGTGGCTCGTCTCCAGGACGCGGTGTGCCCGGGTCGTGTCGGCGATCACGTCGCCGCGCAGCACGACGCGTACTCGTCTGCCGG
>CAWILJ010000004.1:0-455636 GCA_963836925.1 uncultured Actinomycetes bacterium | reverse complement strand
CGGCGGCGCTGGTCGTCGACGGCGAGCTCGTAGCCGCGGCCGAGGAGGAGCGGTTCAACCGGATCAAGCACTGCGCCGGCTTCCCGTCACTCGCTGCCCGCTGGTGCCTCGAGGACGCCGGCGTCGACCCGCTCGAGCTCGACCACGTCGCGATCGGCCGCGACCCGCGCGCGAACCTCGGCGCCAAGCTGCGCCGCCTCGCGACCCGGCCGCCGAGCCTCGCCTATGTCCGCTCGCGGGCCCGGAATGCCGCGCGGGTCGGCGGCGTCGAGACAGCTCTGGCCGAAGCGCTCGGCGTCCCGAAGCTTCGGGCGAAGGTACACGCCGTCGAGCACCACCGCGCCCACGCTGCGAGCGCGTTCCTCGTCTCGCCGTTCGACGAGGCGGCCGTCCTCTCGGTCGACGGCTTCGGCGACTTCGCCTCGACGCTGACGGGGCACGGCCGCGCGAACCGGGTCGAGGTGACCGGACGCGTGCTCTTCCCGCACTCGCTCGGGATCTTCTACACCGCGGTCACGCAGTGGCTCGGCTTCCCGCACTACGGCGACGAGGGGAAGGTGATGGGCCTTGCGCCCTACGGCGATCCCGAGCGGTTCCTGCCCGCGATGCGCCGGATCGCGCTCAAGCGACGGGCCGGCGTTCCGGCTCGCGCTCGAGTACTTCACCCACCACTCGCGCGGTGTCGAGATGACCTGGGAGGCGGGCTCGCCGACGGTCGGGCGAATCTTCTCGAAGCGGCTCGAGGAGGAGCTCGGACCGGCGCGCACCCCTGGCGAGGAGCTCACGTCGCCGACACAACGACGTGGCCGCGGCGCTGCAGGCGCGGCTCGAGGAGCTCATCCTCCACCTCGCGGGCTCGCTCGCGGCATCGACCGGCTCGCCCAACCTCTGCCTGGCGGGTGGCGTTGCCCTGAACGCGGTCGCGAATGGGCGCATCCGGCCGGAGACGCCGTTCGAAGAGCTCTACGTGCAGCCGGCCGCCGGCGACTCGGGGACGGCGGTCGGCGCTGCCTTCCACGTCTGGCACGAGATCCTCGGCGCGCCCCGCGGGCACGTCATGCGCCACGCCTACACCGGGCCCGCCTACGACGACGAGGAACTAGAGGCGGCGCTCGCGGCGCGCGGAAGTCGAGGCCGAGCGGCTCGACGACGACACGCTCTTCCTGCTCGTCGCCGAGCGAATCGCCGCCGGCGACGTGGTCGGCTGGTTCCAGGGGCGGATGGAGCTCGGCCCGCGGGCGCTCGGCAACCGCTCGATCCTCGCCGACCCCAGGCGTGAGGACATGAAGGACATCCTCAACGCGCGGGTCAAGAATCGCGAGCCGTTCCGACCGTTTGCGCCGTCGGTGCTCGCGAGCGCGACCGGCGACTGGTTCGATCAGAGCTACCCCTCGCCGTTCATGGTGCTCGTCTACTCGGTGCTTCCCGAGAAGCGCCGGCTCGTGCCTGCGATCACGCACGTCGACGGGACGGGCCGTCTGCAGACGGTCGAGGAGGCGGAGAACCCCCGCTACCACCGCCTGATCGCAGAGTTCGAGCGCCAGACGGGCGTCCCGATCCTGCTCAACACCTCGTTCAACGAGAGCGAGCCGATCGTGATGACCCCCGGCGACGCCCTCGAGACGTTCGCGAAGACGCGGATCGACCTGCTCGTGCTCGGGAACTACGTCGTGCGGCGGGCCTCGTCGTACGCAGCCAGCAGCGAGTCAGCGGCAGCAGCCCAGGAGTAGTGCTCCTCGGCACGGCGGCGGGCATTCGCGCCGAGCTCGGCCCGAAGCGGCGCGTCGCCGAGCAGGCGCTCGAGCGCGGCTCGGAGCGCCACCGGATCGCGCGGTGGCACGACGAGGCCGGTGACCCCGTCCTCGACCGCGTCGCGCAGGCCGCCGACAGCGGTCGCGACGACCGGCCTTCCCCACGCCATCGCCTCGCGGGCGACGACGCCGTAGCCCTCGCGCCGCGACGGCACGCAGACGACCGCGGCCCGCTCGTAGTAGCGGCCGAGCTCGGCCGGCGGGACGAACCCGACGGCGTCCGGCACCTTCGGACGGAGCGGCCCGTCGCCGACGATGACGCGCGCGAGCGCCGCAGTTGCCTCGAGGAACTCCTCGACGCCCTTCTCCTCGCTGAGCCGCCCCGCGAAGAGAACGTGCGCCGGCTCCTCGGGCGGCCCGGGCTCGACCGGGATCTCGACCCCGTTCGGGATCACCCGCACGTCGCGGGCGCCGAGCCGCCGGGCGGCTTCGGCCAGCGACTGCGAGGCGGCCACGACGACGCGCGCGCGGCGAACGAGCGGCCGTGACGAGCATGCGCGCCCGTGAAGCGAGCTCCGCGTCCGTCCCCCAGACCTGCAGCACGAACGGCTTTCCCGTCGCAAGCGCCGCGAGCGCCGAGGGGATCCAGTGGGCGTGCACGACGTCGGCCGAGCGGGCCTTCCGCCGGGCTGCCCGCGCGAGCGAGCCGAGGAAGAGCGGGACGAGGAGCACGAGCCACGGCTTCGCACGGAGGTTCTGGGCGATCCCGTCACCGTAGGCGATCCCGAAGTGGCGCGTATCGGCCGGGGAGACGACGTCGACCTCCACGCCTGCACGGCGGAGCGCCTCGACCTGCGCCGCGACGAACGCGCCGGAGACATCCGTCGCGGACCGCGGATAGGACGTAGTGATGACGCAGACGCGCATCGGGAGCTAGACGGCAGCCGGTTCGGGAACCGGGGCAGGGCGGCGCGGGCGCCTGGCCCGAACGGGCATCGCGTCGAGGGATGGCCCGAACACGAGCGGCACCGCGAGCGCGAGGGCCAGGAAAACGTAGAAGTAGTAGAACTGCATCGTCAGGTAGAAGGCGTTCGCAGCCATCGTCCCGGCGAGCGCCGCCGTCCAGCCCCACGCGAGCGGCCGGACACGCCGGGCGAGCGGGCTCCCGGCGCGGGCGAGGCGGTTCCCGAGCTCGCGTGCCGCCTTCAGCCGCACGAACACCCAGAAGAGGAAGAGCACGAAGAGCACGGTGCCGATCAGGCCGGTCTCGACGATCAGCGAGACGTAGAAGGAGTGCGGGCCCCAGTTCGTCTTGCCCGTGGCCGCCTGGTAGTACAGCGAGAAGTTGTTCAGCCCGAGCCCGAGCAGCGGATGGCTGTGGAGGATCTGCGGGATGAAGTCGTAGACCTGGAAGTGGGCCGACTGCGACGCATGGCCCGTCTGGACACGCGACTTGATGATGACGAGGAAGTAGTGGAAGCGCGTCGCGATCACCACGGCGACGACCCCCAGCGCTCCCACGATCGGGTAGATGAGGGCCCGCGAGCGGAGATACCCCCGGTAGGGGAGCAGCAGGACGAGCACGCCGACGGCGATCCCGAGCAGGCCGCTCCGCGAGAGCGTCGCGATCTCGACCACGATCATGAACGCGATGAGGGCGCCGAGCTTGCGGCGCAGCCGGTGGTCCGGCTCCAGGCGGAGGTAGAGCGGCGTCAGGACGAGGAGCGGGACGATCAGCATGATCCCGAGGTGGTTCGGGTCGCCGGTGAGGGCGTTCGGCCGGTAGACGTCCGCGCCGTTGATCGCGCCGTAGATGTTGATCTGGCTCGCGCCGCCGGTCAGGGGCGACACGAGGAGCGAGTCGAGGTTCACGCCACCCTGCGCGAGGACGAGCTGGACGACGCCGTACACGGCGTTCACGACCATCCCGCCGAAGAACCACGCGAGCGCCCGCCAGTAGTAGGCCATGCCGCGACGGGCGAGCCACGAGACGGCGAGCGCGAGGAACACGAAGTGGATGACGAACTTGGCGAAGCCCTTCGCGAACTGGCTGAGGCCGGCGGCGGTGTCGAGGTTGTAGAAGCCCAACAGGTAGACGACGACGAAGAGGGCACCGAACCCGAGCAGGATCGCGCTCGTCCGCGGCACCCGCGGCCGGGAGATCACGAGGTACGCGACGATGAAGCAGAGCGCGAGGACGTCCGACAGCGCGAGCTGGCCGCCGAAGTTCCAGTGCACCTTCTCGAAGGTGCAGCAGAACAGGGTCGCCAGGAAGAAGAAGCTCGCGACGCCCCTCATTCGGCGCGCTCCAGTGAGTGCATCAGGTCGGCGAGCTCCTGGACGCGCGTCCGCCGGTCGAGGCGCTCGCACCAGTCCTCGGAGAGCGGCGAGCCGTCGAGCCCGCCGGCGCGCCACGTGTCGCGCATCGCGACGAGCTCGCGTTCGATCCCGTCGACGTCGTCCGGGGCGACGACGGCGCCTGCGCCCGTCTCGCGGATGAGCGCGGCGGCGGCCCCGTCGGGCGGGACGACGGCGAGGATCGGGCGCTCGGCGGCGAGATACTCGAACACCTTTCCCGAGAGCACCCCCCGCCCGCGGCCGTCGGCCTCGGGGATCAGGAGGAGAAGGGCCTCGGAGTCGCGCTGGAGCTCGAGGGCACGGCGGTGGGGGGCGTACGGGACGAGCTCGATGCGGTCCATGATGGCGGAGGCCCACTCGCGGTCGGCGGCGCGGAAGTCGCCGACGAAGCGGGCGGTGACGCCGTCGACCCGAGCGAGCGCGGTGAGGAACGGGCGCGGGTCCCGCTTGCCGAAGAACGAGCCCGCATGGGTGATGCGGAACTGCTCGCCCCGACGGTACTCGAGGCCGTGGAAGTCCTCGAAGTCGGAGCCGTTCGCGATCGTGACCACGTCGCCCCGCGGCGAGCGGGCGCGCATCTCGTCGGCGATCGCGTCGGAGACGGCGACGATCGCGTCGGCCTGCCGCGCGACCAGCGAGGCGACCGCCGCGACTCCCTGCTCCTTGACGCGGACCGAGAGCTTCGCGGAGTCGCGGTGAGGGTGGGCGACGACCGAGTCGCGCAGGTCCGCGACCCAGCGGGCGCCGGTGGCGCGCTTGACCGCGGCGCCGATGAAATGCACCGACGGCGGGGGTGAGGTGGTGATCACGACGTCGATCCCCTCCTCGCGGGCGATCCGGATCGCAGCCGGGATCGCGGTGAGGTTGTAGGTGACGTTCTCGTCGGGGAGCAGCAGGCGCCGGCCGAAGAGCGACGCCTGCTTCGTGTAGCGCTCGAGTCCCGTCGTCCCGTGCAGCTCCTCGGCCGGCTTGCGCCCCTGCGGGCCGATGAACCTGACGCGGTGCACCCAGGCGAGCGTCGGCGGCGGGAGGTCGTCGTCGCGGTGGATCCACTTCGGGTCGTCCGGCGCGAGCACATGAGTCTCGATCCCGAGCTCCGGAAGGTGGGTCGCGATCTTCAGCGGCCTCTGCACGCCGCCGCCGCCCGCAGGTGGGAAGTACAGCGTGACGAGCAGGACCTTCATGTCGGCAGGCGGACGAGGCGGCCCTTGACGACCGCCCAGCCCGCACCGTACCTGCGCGGGATCGCCGGGTCGCCGGTCGCGAGCCACCGCTTCACGTCGGCGACTCGCGCCGCCGGGTCGTTTGCCTTCGTGTTCGCAACGTGAGCGACGGGCGCCGCGACGACGTAGACCGGTGCGGCCGCGGCGATCCGGTAGCTCGTCTCCGGGTCGGCGATCACGACTGCTCCGACCGGCAGCTGCTGCGCCTCGGCGAGGAGCTCCGGCGAGAGAGCCTGAGCATCGGTCCTGTTCAGCGGCGTCCAGTGCCGGAATCCGTGCACCGCGACCGGGAGCACGAAGAGGAGCGCGGCGAGGGCCCCGAGACCGTGGCGCTCGCCGGGCCTCGTCCGGGCGGCGACGATCCCGATCACGAGAGCGATCGCGCCGCCGGCGAGGGCGAACCAGGTCACGGAGCCGGGCGGACCGCCGTGCTGGAGGCCGTAGCTGAAGTCGCCCGGCCACCGGCGTTCGAGGACGATGCCGGCGGCGAGCGCGAACGGGAGCACCCAGATCGAGCGGGCCAGGAGAGCGAGGCCGCCGGCGAACGCGAAGGCGAACGGAAGGAAGCCTGCGGCACGCCGGGACTGCGAGAGCGACAAGGCGTTCGAGAACCGGGTGAAGAGCTCGGGGACGAGCATGAGGGCGAGGACGGCGACGGCGCCGCCGAGGACGTACGCGCCCCAGCGCCGCTTTGCCGCGAGCCCGGCCAGCGGGACCAGGGCCAGCGCTGCGATCGCGACTGCACCCGTCCGCCCGGGGACCTCCGCCGCGAGCCGGAAGCGGTGGACCGAGGAGACCACGAGCTCGTTGCCGTAGTGCGCGAGCGTCCGGGCCTGCACCTGCTCGGTCGGGTTCACCGACAGCGTCTCGTCCACTACCGGTCTCAGCCAGAGGACGGCGAGCCCGACCGGGACGACGGCTGCCGCGAGCGCCAGCCCGGAGCGCTTCCAGTCCCTCCAGCGGATCAAGGAGTAGGCGACGAGCGGGATCAGCGTGAAGAGGGCATACGTCGGGTGGACGAGCGCGATGGCCCCGAAGGCCACGGCCAGCGCCGCCAGGTCGGCGCGGCGGCCCGAGTCGGCGTAGGTGAAGAACAGTGCGATCGCCGCGAGGACGAGGATCTGCCGCGACGCCGTCGCGGGCAGCGCCAGCGACACGTAACTGCCCCCGTGGCCCGCGGCGAGGCAGTAGAGAGCGACGGAGGCGGCGAGCACCGAGACCCCGCCCGTGACCGAGCCGAACACGGCGACTCCGGCCTCCCACGCGACGAGGAACGCAATCGGGACGAGCACCGATGCCTCGCGATGGAGGACGATCGACGGGTCGAGGCGGGAGACCTTCGCGACGAGCGCGAGGAAGCCGTGCCAGAGCGGGAACGCGTATCCGGGATGCAGGCCTCCATGGACGAGCTCGTCGACCGACCGCAGGTGGAGGTGCTTCAGCTCGAGGAGCTTGCGGACGCGCGCCTCGTGGAAGAGGGCGTCGCCGGTGACGACCCCTTCGACCCGCCAGAGGACGAGCCCGAGGACGACACCCGCGAGGCCGACCGCCCGCCGCGCCCAGGTGACGGGATCGGGGCGGCTGTCGTCCTCGGGCGTCTCGGGTTGGGGCTGCACGAGCCCCCGCACCGCGATCACCCCGGCGGCGACGCCGGTCCCCGCGAGGATCCCCGCCGCGAGGCGGATCGTGCCGTGCACCGCGAAGACGACCGCCCAGGCGGCGAAGAGCGCGAAGAACGCCCAGGCGAGCCCGGCAGAGACGCTCCGCTGCCCGAGCGCACGTGCGATCAGGAACCCGGGAAGGAGCACGATGACGGTCGCGAACGCGAGCCGGAGGTACTCGCCGATCATTCGAGGAGCGTAGGGACGTCACCCGAGGCGAGGAAACGGGCCCCCTCGCGGTAGCTGACGCCGCGGTCGCCGCGGAAGAGGCGAGCACGAAGACGGAGCGACCAGAGGAGCAGTCGCCGCGCGCGCTCGGCGTCCCGCGGGCCGCGGTTCTTCGCCATGAAGCGGAGGATGCTCCGGAGGTTCTCGACGTAGAGCTTGCCGCCGTGCGAGGCGCCGCCGAGGTGCACGACCTCGGCCTCGGGCGTGAACCAGACCTCCCAGCCGGCCTTCCGGAAGCGGTAGAGCCAGTCCGTCTCCTCGCTGAACATGAAGAAGTCCTCGTCGAAGCGCCCGACCTCGTCGATCGCCTCGCGCCGCACGAGCAGAGCGGCGCCGTAGAGAGACTCGACGCGGCGCGGCCGGTCGTAGGCGAAGCCGCCGCCGTAGAACGCGTTGAAGGTCTCGGTCCTCGGGCCGAGCTTCCGCAGGAAGAGGTACTCGGTCGCGAGGCGCCAGAGGGTCGGATCGCCGCGAACCGAGCGCTGGAGGGAGCCGTCGGGGTTCCGGAGCCGCGGCCCGACGACGGCTGCGCGCAGGTGGGCCTCGGCGAAGGAGGCGAGCTTCTCGATCGCATCGCCGACGACCCAGGCGTCGGAGTTGAGCAGGAGGAGGAACCGCCCGGTGGCGGCGTCGATCCCGGTGTTGTTGCCGCCGCCCATGCCCCTGTTCCCCTGCTCGATTACCCGGACGTCGGGGAAGCGCTCGCGGACGAGGGCGACGGTGCCGTCCGTCGAGCCGTTGTCGACGACGATTGCCTCGTGGCCCCGAACGGAGTCGAGGCATCGCTCGACGTGCTCGGCCGCGTTCCAGGTGACGACGACGACCGAGACGTCGCCGTCAACCATCCGCAACCGGGACGGGAGCCCGCCGGAATCCCTCCCAGAGGATGATCACGAGCCCGGGCAGCGCCAGCAGGAGCGTCATCAGGAAGAAGATCAGGCCGGTCGCAAACGCGGCGTCTGCGTCGACGCCGAGCCGCCCGAGGAAGCTGACGAAGAACGCCTCGCGGACGCCGAGGCCGTTGACCGTGAACGG
Source organism: uncultured Actinomycetes bacterium (assembly GCA_963836925.1). Lineage (GTDB taxonomy): Bacteria > Actinomycetota > Thermoleophilia > Gaiellales > Gaiellaceae > PALSA-600. Next base: position 447,380 of record CAWILJ010000004.1, on the reverse strand, counting down.
CACGAGCATCACGAGGAAGAGGAGGGGCCCGAGCACGACGTAGGGGCGGATCCCGACCTCGACTCCGACCGCGCGCCCTCCGGCCCAGATCGCGAAGATGCGTGAGACCTGCGCCGCGAGCGTGATCGCGGCGACGCCGAGCATGGTCGAGACGTGGTAGCGGTAGCCGTGGATGCCCTCGTACAGGGCCCGCGCGAACCGTTCCACCTTGAGGCGGCGCAGGAGCGGCACGACGCGGCGGAGATGGCGGCGGAGACGGGCCGAGAAGACGACCGCGCCGGCGGCGACCGTGCCGACGACGAAGAGCGCCTCGATCCAGAGGTAGGGCCCGATCGGGTACCGGCCGATCGCGAGCAGGAGCCCGAGCGCGGCGAGCAGGAGGGTGACGGCGCCGCCGATCGCGCGCTCGAGGACGATCGACCCTGCGATCGGCGAGCCCTGGCCGGGGTGGCGGCGCGTCGTCTCGTACATCCGCGAGGCGTCGCCGCCGACACCGGTGGGCAGCACCTGCCCGACCGCGTAGGAGACGAAGTAGGCGCGTGTGAGCCAGGCGATCGACTCGCGGACGCCGCGGGCGCGGAGGAGCATCTGCCAGCGCCAGGCCTGGGGCGGAACGGTCACGAGGGTGAGCACGGCCGACAGCGCGAGCCAGGGGAGGCTCGCGTTCGCGATGGTGTCGACCGTCGTCCCGAGGTCGACCTTCGAGATGAGGTAGCCCGCGGCGATGCCGGTGACGGCCACGGTCGCGGCGACCCGGAACCAGCGCTTCCTCAGCATCGATGCTCAGACGATCGCTTCGGCATCTGCGGTCACGAAGCGTATGCGCTCGGCCGCAACCGTCACCCGTGCAAGAGCATCTTCGCGGGTCGCTCCGGCGGCGAGCACTGCACCCGCTCGGTCGGTCGCCCGGCGCAGCGGGCCGAAGACGTGGCCGGCCTCGTGGTAGATCCGGATGGAGACCACGCCCGTCAGGCCCTGCGGCACCTCGACCGACTCGAGCGCGCCGGGAGGCGCGAGCAGGAACCTCGTCGCCGCGCCGCCGACGGCGGGGCGCTGCTTGGCGGCGACCTCGCTCGCGGCGAGCGGACGTCCGAGCGCGGCGTCGAGAGCGAGCCCGTTCAGGTCGATCCCGGTGACGAGCTCCACGAGCTCCGCGTCGTGGCCTCCACCGAGCCTGGCCGCCACCTGGATCACCTCGGGCCCACCGCGGCTGATCCGGAGCTGCGTGTACGAGGGGCCCTCGTGGACGCCGAGCGCCTCGACGGCGCGCCTGGCCACCTCGGCGGCGGCCTCGGCGTGCGCGGACGGCCAGACATGGGCGAGAGGGACGCCGAACGCGTGGCCGTCGGCCGAGATGCGGTCGGTCACGGCGAGCGGGACGAACTCGCCCTCGGCGGAGAACCCGCTTACGGTCACCTCCGGCCCGTCGACGTACTCCTCGACGAGCACGGCGCCGCTCTTCGAGGCGGCCCTCGCCGCCTCGAGCGCAGCAGGGAGCTGCGACGCGCGCTCGACGAGCGAGAGGCCGGCGCGAGCCGTGCGGTCGGCCGCCTTCACGACCGCCGGGAGCCGCGGCTCGGGGCCGTGCTGCGAGATCACCTCCCAGCGCGGCTGCGGAATGCCGGCCTCGGCGAGCGCCTCGCGCTGGCGGAGCTTGTTGGTGGCGAGCAAGGCGGTCGCGGCGGTGATCGGGTGCGGGAGCCCGAGCTTCTGCGCGATCCTCGCCGCGACGGCGACAGGCGCGTCGGTGCCCGGGGAGACGATGCCGTCGAGCGGGAGCGCCGCGGCGAGGCGCTCGAGGGCCGACTCGTCGTCGGTGGCGATGATGCAACGCCTGTCCGCGAGCACGAACCCCGGGGCGCCCGGGTCGCGATCGGCGACGGCCGTCCAGATCCCGTGCGCACGTGCCGCCTCGAGCAGCCCGAGCTGTGCGGGGCCCGCCCCGAGAACGAGGAGGGAACGGCCCTGGTCGGGTGGCTCGGCAACCACCGGCCCCATTGTCGCGATCGGAGGCGACGTCAGGTGGCGACCGCTCCTGTCCGAAAGGGAGTTGGGCCGGCCCATGTGTACCTGTGGGCCGGCCCATGTGTACCCCTGTGCGGCGCTCGTCTAGGCAGCGAGCTCAAGCTCGGGCACGGCCTCGACCGTCTCGGCGCGCCGGCTCCGCCTGATCAGGAACGCGGCGACCGAGCCGACAGCGACGACCGCGGCGCCGACGTACACGGCCGCGTCCATGCCGTTCACGAACGTGTCGGCGCTGGCGTACCCGCCCTCGTGGGCGAAGATCGAGGCGAGGACGGCGACGCCGAGAACGCCGCCGAGCTCCCGGATCGCGTTGTTCGCGCCCGAGGCCTGCCCCTGCTCGATGTCGCGGACGCTCGAGAGGACGACGTTCGCGACCGGCGCGAAGAAGAGCGACATCCCGGCGCCCGCGAGCACGAACGGGCCGATGATGTCGACATACGGCGTGGTCGGGGTGGAGACCGCGGCGATCCAGGCGAGCCCGGCCGCCTGCATCGCCAGGCCGGCGCCCATGAGCCGGTGCCCGCCGATCCGGTCGGACATCGCACCGGCGATCGGGGCGATGATCATGGGCATCGCCGTCCACGGGAGGATCCGCAGGCCGGAGGCGAGCGGCGAGTAGCCCTGCACCGTCTGGAAGAACTGGGCGAGCAGGAAGATCGAGCCGAACATCCCGAAGCTGAAGAACAGCGAAGCCGCGTTCGCGAGCGAGAACGTCCGGTTGCGGAAGAACCGCATCGGCAGCATCGGCGCCGGGGCGCGCAGCTCCCAGGCGACGAAGCCGGCCATCACGACGAGGCCGCCGAGGATCGCCCCGAGGATCGCGGCGGAGCCCCAGCCGAGCGCGTTCCCGCGCACGAGGCCCCACGTGATCCCGAGCAGGCCGACGGCCGCCAGGGCGAGGCCGGGCAGGTCGAGCCGGCCCCAGGGCCCGCGGCTCTCCTCGAGGCGGAGCAGGACGAGCGGCGTCAGGACGAGCCCGATCGGGACGTTCAGCCAGAAGATCCACTGCCAGGAGATCCCGGACACGACGGCGCCGCCGACGAGCGGGCCGAAGGCCACCGCGAGGCCGGTGATGCCGCCCCACGCGCCGAGGGCGAGGCCGCGGCGCTCCGGCGGGACGGCCGCGGAGAGAATGGTGAGGGTGAGCGGCATCACGATCGCGCCGCCGATGCCCTGGAAGGCCCGGGCGATGTCGAGTGCCATGATCGACGGGGCGAGCGCTGCGGCCGCCGAGGAGATCGTGAAGATCCCGAGGCCGATCGCGAGCATCCGCCGGCGTCCGAACCGGTCACCGAGAGCGGCTCCCGTGAGGAGGAACACCGCGAAGGTGAGGGTGTAGGCGTTGACCGTCCACTCGAGCCCGCCGAGCCCGGCCCCGAGGTCCTTGCGGATCACGGGAAGCGCGGTCGTGACGACGAGGTTGTCGAGCGTGACCATGAATCCCGCGAGCGAGGTGAGCACGAACGCCCACATGACCTTGTTGCTCTGTCTTATTTTGTGATTCATCACTAACCTCCTACCGAAAAAAGAGAGAACGTCAATCCACTTTCTGGCAGGCCTCGAGCAGGCGTGCCGCCCACGGCTCGGCCCCGTCGCCGATCTGCTCCATCGACGCGAACACGTTCAGCAGCATCCCCATCGCGAAGAACGTCATCACGTCCGCCGCCGGCAGGCCCGAGACGCGTTCGGCGTAGGCGACGAGGTCGCCGTAGCCGGCCCGCACGGCCTCGCCGGATCTCGGGATCGTGGCAGGCTGCGTATGCCTGCATCTGGGCCCTCAGAAAGACCGGCTTCGCCTCGAGTCGCGTGACGTAGGCCTTGCCGATCGCATCCAGTGCCTCCTCGCCCCGCAGCCCCTCGGCGGCGCGCTGGAACATCTCCAGCGTCTCGCGGAAGCAGCGGCTGACGACGGCACGGAAGAGCTCCTTCTTCGTCCCGAAGAGACGGAACACGTACGGCTGGGAGATGCCCGCGCGCCGCGCGATGTCCTCGGTCGACGCGCCGTGGAGCCCGCCCTCCGCGAACTCCAGGAGCGCCGCGTCGAGGATCTCCTCACGACGTACGTCCTTCGTCTTGCGTTCGTGTACCACAACCATGGCGCCTAGGTTAGTGATGACTCACAAGTCTGTCAAGCCAGAAGCTCCGCCAGCGCTTCCGCGACCCGATCGAGCTCGGACTCCGTGAGGCGCGTGTGGAACGGGAGCGCGAGTGCGCGCTCGAAGGCGTGCTTCGCGCCCGGGAAGGATCCCTGGTCACGGTACGGTTGGAGCAGCGGCAGCGCGAACGTGCCGATCTGGGCCTCGATGCCCTGTGCGCGGAGCGCATCGAGCACCTCGTTACGCCGTTCGACCTGGATCACGTACGCCTGCCAGCCGTGGACATCTCCTTCGTCCGCGACGGGAAGGGTGACGGGCAGGCCGGTCAGCCGCTCGGCGTAGCCGGCCGCGATCCGCGTGCGCGCCGCGAGCAGCTCGTCGAGGCGCCGGAGCTGCGGCAGCCCCACGGCGGCGAGGATGTCCGACAGGCGGTAGTTGAGGCTCGGCCGCGGCATGTCGCCGTCCGCGAGCGAGCGCCAGCCGTGGTTGCGGAGCAGCGCGAGCTCGGCAGCGAGCTGCTCGTCGTCGGTCGTGACCGCGCCGCCCTCGCCTGTGGTGACGATCTTGCGCGGGTGGAAGCTGAGGCAGGCAGCGAGGCCCAGCGACCCGCAGGCGCGGCCGCCGCGACGGGCGCCGAGCGCGCCCGCCGCGTCCTCGATCACCGGCAGGTCGGGCAGCTCCTCCATCCGGCACGGACGCCCGAACAGGTGCACGGCGAGGATCGCCTTCGTCCGCGGGCCGACCTCCACCTTCTCCGGGTCGATGTTCATCGTCACCGGGTCGACGTCGACCAGGACGGGCCGCAGCCCCGAGAGCACGACGACGTTCGCGGTCGCCGGGAACGTGTAGGCCGGGACGACGACCTCGTCGCCGGGCTCGAGCCCGAGGGCGAGGACCGCGACATGGAGCGCGGCGGTGCCCGACGAGACCGCGAGCGCGTGGGCCGTCTGGCAGGCCGCGGCGAGCTCGCGCTCGAGCTCGGCGACGACCGGCCCCTGCGTGAGCATCCCGGTCTCGAGCACGGCCGCCACGGCTGCAGCCTCGTCCGGGCCCGTGTCCGGCCGGGCGAGGCGGATCTTCTCTATCTCGCCCGGTACCACTCGATCGTCCGGGTGAGGCCGTCGTCGAGCTCGACCCGCGGTTCCCAGCCGAGAAGCTCGCGCGCCTTCTCGACGTTGGGGATGCGGAGCTCGACGTCGACGTAGCCGAGCGGCGCGAACACGATCTCCCCGGAGCAGCCGGTGAGGCGCTTGATCCGCTGGGCGAGGTCGTAGATCGTCACCGACGAGCGAGGGTTGCCGATGTTGAACGCCTGGCCGACCGCCTCCGGCCGCTCGAGGCACGCGAGCACGCCGGTGACCATGTCGGTGACGTAGCACCACGCCCGGATCTGCGAGCCGTCGCCGCGGACCGTGAGGCTCTTTCCGCCCAGGGCGGCCTCGATGAACGCGCGGATCGCTCCGCCGCCGATCTGACCGGGCCCGAAGACGTTGAACGGGTGCACGGTGACGGTCGGGAGCTTCAGCTCGTCGTGGTAGGCGTGGGCCATGTGCTCGCCGGCGAGCTTCGAGACCGCGTACGTCCAGCGCGCTTCGCCGACCGAGCCGATCGTCGACACCTGCCCCTCGCTGACGTTGTAGGCATGCGTTCCGAACACCTCGCTCGTCGAGAAGTCGACGAACCGCTCGAGCGTGCCCGCCGTTGCGAGCGCGGCCTCGAGCGCGTTGTAGGTGCCGATCACGTTCACGCGCATCGTGCGGACGGGGCTCTCGAGCACCGTCTCGACCCCGGCGATCGCGGCGCAGTGGACGAAGTGCGTCGCGCCTTTCGCGAGCTCGGTCAGGCGCGGGCCGTCGAGCACGTCGGCCTGATGCAGCGAGAAGTTCGGGTGGCCTGCCAGGTCGGTGCCCGACAGCGCGTCGCGGTGGAGGTTGTCCACGGCGACGATCTCGTTGCGGTCGACGAGCTCGCGCGCGAGCGTCGTCGCGATGAACCCGGCGCCGCCGGTGACCAGGATCCTCTTGCCCTCGAGCATCGACGACCAAGCCTACGTGGGGCGATGCTCGGGCCGCGGCGGTGCCCGACTAGGATCGCGGGGCCGTGAAGACCGTCCTCTTCGTGGGCGCCGGGCGCCACCAGCGCCGCGCCATCCGCCAGGCCCGCGAGCGCGGCCTGCGCGTGATCGCGGTCGACCGCAACCCCGATGCGCTCGGGCTCGCCGAGGCCGATGGACAGGTCGTGGTCGACTTCTCCGACGCCGGCGCGGTGATCGACGCGATCGCCGACGAGTCGATCGACGGGGTGCTGACGGTCTCGGCCGACCGTGCGGTCCCGGTCGTCGCGGCGATCGCGGAGGCGCGCGGCCTGCCCGGGATCGGGGTGGAGACGGCGCATCTGATGACGCACAAGGTGGCGATGCGCCGGCGGCTCGCCGAGGAGGGCGTGCCGCAGCCGCGGTTCGCCGCCCTGCGGAAGTTGTCCGAGCGTCGGCGCGCGGCCGACGAGGTCGGGTTCCCGGCGGTGCTGAAGCCCGCCGATTCGGGCGGCCAGCGCGGGATCTTCCTCGTCCAGTCGGTCGGGGACATCGAGGCGCACCTCCACGAGGCGCTCTCGGCATCGCCGACGCAGGAGGCGATCCTCGAGGAGTACGTCGAGGGCACCGAGATGAACGGGATCGCGATCGCGCGCGGCGGCGAAGCGTGGACGCTCACGCTCTCCGACCGCCTCCGGCCCCCCGGCATCGGGTTCGGGGTCGGCTGGATCCACGTCTACCCGGCGACGGTCTACGGCGACCAGCTCGAGGAGTCGGAGCGGATCGCGGCGCGCACCGCGCGGGCGCTCGGGCTCGAGACGGGGATCGCGTTCCCTCAGCTGATCGCCGCCGAGGACGGCCGCGTCGTCGTCGTCGAGTGCGCCGCGCGCATCCCCGGTGGGCAGATGACCGACCTCGTCCGGCACGCGGTCGGCGTCGACCTGGTCGAGGTGCAGCTGCGGATGGCGCTCGGCGAGGAGCTCCCCGACGAGCTCGTGACGCCCCGCTTCCGCCAGCCCCTCGCGATCCGCTTCCTCACCGCCTCGCCGGGGCCCCTCAGTCCCGGCCGCGTCGTGCGAGTCGGCTCGCTGGAGAAGGTGCTTGCCTGCCCGGGGGTCGTGCAGGCCGACACGTATCTCGTGGAGGGGGAGACGATCCGCCCGGTGCGCCTCGACGGCGACCGCCGCGGCTACGTGATCGCCGTTGCCGACACGAACCTCGAGGCACTCGACCGGGCCGAGGCAGCCGCCGGGCTCGTCGACGTGGAGATCGAGCCGGCGTGAGCTGCGAGTTCTCGCTGACGCACTATCGGGAGCTGCTCGAGGCAGCCGAGGCGGGCGGGTACCGGTTCGCCGGGTTCGACCGCGCGCCCGAGCCGGGCGACCTCATCCTCCGCCACGACGTCGACCTCTCCCTCGAGGCCGCGGTGGCGCTCGCCGAGGTCGAGGCGCAAGCCGGTGCGTGGTCGACGTGGTTCCTGATGACGCGCTCGGTCTTCTACAACCTCGGCTCGGCGGCCGGCGCAGGAGACGATCGCACGGCTGCTGGAGCTCGGGGGGCGGATCGCCCACCACGCGGTCTGGCCCGACGTCGACCTCGACGACCGGTTCGAGCCCGTCGTCGCGTGGCACAACCCGGACCCCGAGTACATGACCGTTCCGATCGAGGGCGCCGTCAACGTGATGACCGCACCGTGGTTCGACCCAGAGCACTATCGCTCCGACTCCAACCAGCGGTGGCGCCACGGCTGCCCGCACGAGCAGCTCGCCCGCGGCGAGCTCGAGTGGCTGCAGCTCCTCACTCACCCCGAGATCTGGGCCTACGAGGGCGCGACGATGGGCCAGACGATGCGGTCGTTCCTCGACTCCGACCGCAGCGCCCGCCTCGAGCACCTGCGAGACGACAGGATCGACCTCGAATGAAGCCCATCACCGTCGTCGTCACCGCCTCGGGCGCGCCGGGAACGGCGGCGCTGCTCGACGCGCTCCGTGAGAACGGGGAGCGCGAGGTTCGCCTGGTCGGCACCGACATGAGCGAGCGCTCGGTCGGACGGCACAGGTGCGACGCCTTCCATCTCGTGCCGGCCGGAGCCGATCCCGCGTTTCCCGGACGCGATCCGCGTGATCGCCGAGCGCGAGGGCGCGGTCGCCGTGCTCCCCCAGTCGTCGTTCGACCTCGAGGGGCTCGCGGGCGCGCCGACCGGGTTCTTCGGCGGCGTCGCGGTGCTCGTCTCCCCGGCCGACGCGATCCACCGCTCGAACGACAAGGCCGAGAGCTACGCGTTCCTGCGGCGGATGGGGCTTCCTGCCCCCGATTTCCGCCGCGTGCAGGGCGCGGCCGAGGTCGAGGCTGCGGCCCGCGAGCTCGGCTATCCCGAGCGGCCGGTCTGCTTCAAGCCGGTGTTCTCGTCCGGCTCGCGCGGGTTCCGGATCCTCGACCCGACCGTCGACCGCGCCGACCAGCTCCTGCGCGAGCGCCCCGGCTCGGTGTCGATGCTGCTCGAGGACGCAGTCGAGATCCTCGCGTCGGTCGACGACCGCACCGAGCTCCTCGTGATGGAGCTCGCGACGGGCCCGGAGCGGACGATCGACGGGATCGCGAACGGAAACGAGATCGTCCTCGGCCACCCGAAGACGCGCGAGGGCATGCGCGCCGGGCTCGCGATGTACTTCGTGACGCTCGCCGACGCGGGGTTGATGGAGCTCGGGAACGCCGTCGTCGCGGAGCTCGGGATCGAGCACTTCTTCAACATCCAGCTCGTCGGGGACCACGTGATCGAGATCAACCCGCGGATCTCGACCATCGTCTACCAGGAGGACCTGAACCTCCCCTACCTCGGCCTCAAGCGCGCGATCGGCGAGATCTCCGACGACGAGCTCCGAAGCCTTGCCCCCCGCATCCGCCCCGGCCGGACCGCACTTCGCTACTTCGACCAGCTCGAGTGGGGGCCGTGAAGCCGCCTGTCCGCGAAGCGGGCCGGTGGAAGAAGTCCGGGGAAACCGGGAGGTACCCCCGGCCTTGACGCTGCGCGTCACCCACTGCCCGGTCAACGTCGCCGGGATCCCGTGGGAGAACGTCGAGGCGCTGCGGCGCAGGGGAATCGACGCACGGCTCGTCGTCTTCAACCGCGGGAAGCTCCACCCCGAGGCGGACGTCTCGCTCGACCGGCACGGCGGGCTCCCGCGACGGCTCGCGACCCAGTTCGTTGCGCTCGCGAGGCTGCTCCCGCGCACCGACGTCTTCCACTTCTACTTCGGGCTCACGCTCGTCCCGCCGTCGCTCCAGTTCCCGATCCTGCGCGCGACCCGGCGCAAGAGCGTCTTCCACTACCTCGGCTCCGACATCCGCGGCAAGCGCCCCGACGAGCTCGCCGACGGCAAGCGCGCCGACGCCGAGATCGTCGGCTCCTACGCCGCCCTGCGCTGGGTTCCCGAGGCGCACGTCGTCCCGCCCGGACTCGACCTTCGCGAGTTCTCGCCGGTGCCGCCGTCCGACAACCCGCGCCCGCTCGTCGTCCACGCGCCCTCGAACCGGGAGAAGAAGGGCACGAGCTACGTGGTCGAGGCGTGCGAGCGGCTGCCGGTCGACCTCGACATCGTCGAGGGGGTCCGCCACGACGAGGCCCGCGAGCGGTACGCGCGGGCCGACATCGTGGTCGACCAACTGAACGCCGGCTGGCACGGCGTGTTCGCGCTCGAGGCGATGGCGCTCGGCAAGCCCGTCCTCGCCAAGCTCGACCCCGCCACGGTCGAGGAGAGCGCAGCGGGGTACGGAATCAGGGTCCCGATCGTCCCCGCAACGAAAGACAACCTCGAAGACGCGCTCCGCCCGCTCGTCGAGAGCCCGGCGCTCCGCCGCGAGATCGGGGCAGCGAGCAGGGCATACGTCGAGCGGGTCCACGACATCGACCGGGTCGCCGACCGCCTCCTAGCGATCTACGCTGCCCTGTAAGTGCTCGCGCGGGAGCTCAAGCGACTCGGGACGCAGTCGGCGATCTACGGCCTCGGGGGCATCGTCTCCCGCCTGATCGCGGTGTTCCTGCTGCCGGTCTACACCGTCTACCTCGGCACCGAGGGCTTCGGCCAGATCGAGACGATCGTCGCGCTGACCGCGGTGCTCGTGATCGTCCTCCGGCTCGGGATCACGAGTGCCTTCTTTCGCTTCTACTTCGACTCCGAGGACACTGCGCGCCGCACGCTCGTGGTGCGCACCTCGTTCTGGTTCACGATGGGGATGGCGACGCTCGGCCTGGCGGTCGGCTGGATCTTCGCCGAGCAGATCTCGAGCTGGCTCGACCTCGGCGACCCCTGGCTCGTCCGTGCCGGGTTCGTCGGCCTGTGGGCGCAGATGAACTATGCGCAGATGACCTCGCTCTTCCGCGTCGAGGAGCGGCCGGTCGGGTTCGCGATCGCGAGCGTCGCGAACGTCCTGATCACGATCGGCGCCACGATCGCGCTCGTCGTCGGCGCGCACAAGGGCGCGATCGGCGCCGTGATCGGCAACTTCCTCGGCACGCTCGCGGTCTACATCGTCCTCCTCGCCTACCGCCGCTACCAGCTCGGGCTGCAGTTCGACCGACGCCTTCTGCGGGCGATGAACCGGTTCGGCCTCCCCCTCGTCCCGTCCGCGCTCGCCCTCTGGGCGATCAACCTGATCGACCGGCTCTTCATCAACAGCTACAAGGGCCAGTCCGAGGTCGGCATCTACTCGCTCGCGGTGCGGATCGCGTCGGTGATCGTGTTCCTGATGACCGCGTTCCAGCTGGCCTGGCCGGCGTTCGCGTACTCGATCCGCGACGACTCCGCCGCCAAGCGCACCTACGCCTACGTCCTGACCTACCTGCTCTTCATCACCTGCTGGATGTCGCTCGCGCTCGGCTCGCTCGCGCCGTGGCTCGTCAGCCTCCTCGCGCCGCACGGCAACTTCTCGCGCTCGGCGGGAGCGGTGCCGTTCCTGTGCTTCGGCGTCGCCGCCTACTCGGGCTACAGCGTGCTCGCGATCGGCGTCGGGCGGACGCGCCAGACGCAGCTGAACTGGATCGTCAGTGGGGCCGCGGCCCTCGTCAACATCGTCCTCTGCATCGCGCTCATACCGCCCTACGGGATGATGGGAGCCGCTGTCGCGACGCTCGTCGCCTACCTCGCGCTCTTCCTCGGCATGTGGGTCCGCAGCCGCTCGGTCTACCCGGTGGCCTACCAGTGGCGGCGGATCGTGACCCTGTCGGGGGTCGCCGCCGCGCTCACCGCGATCGCCTACTCGCTCCACTCGCTTCCGGTCGCGATCCTGCTGACGCTCGCCTATCCGCTCGTGCTGCTCCCGCTTCGCTTCTACCAGCGCGCCGAGCTGACCCGCCTGCGCCGCCTGGCGCCGGGCTGACGCCGGCGGTGACGACTTCCGTTCGACCGTGCTTTCCCTGCCCAGCTCGTCTACAACCGACGTGTTCGCGAGCGGTCTAGCCGCCGTCGAACGCGGCGGCTGCGGCCGTCTCTGCCGCCCGCAGCGCGATCGCGCGGTTGACCGCGTTCACGATCGCTCGGAGCGAGGCCGTGGCGATGCTCGGATGGAGCCCCACGCCCCAGACGGCGTCGTCGCCGACGTCCGCCTCGACGTAGGCGGCGGCGGTCGCGTCCGCGCTCGCAGCCATCGCGTGCTCGTGGTAGTCGCGGACCCGCACCTGGATGCCGAAGTGCCGGTCGAATGCCGCGACGAACGCCGCGATCGGGCCGTTGCCGACTCCGCTGACCTCCTGCGGCTCGCCGTCGACCGCCATCTGCGCGACGATCCGGTCGTCCTCGGCGCTCCAGTGTGCATACGAGACGAGCTCGTACGGACTGATGTGCGAGAGGTAGTGCTCGTGGAAGGCCGCGAGGAGCTCGTCGGCCGTCAGCTCGTCGCCGCGCGCGTCGGTGATCGCCTGCACCTTCTGGGCGAACTCGATCTGGAGCCCGCGCGGGAGCTCGAGGCTGTGCTCGGTCTCCATCAGGTACGCGACACCGCCCTTTCCCGACTGCGAGTTGACGCGGATGATCGCCTCGTAGTCGCGGCCGAGGTCCATCGGGTCGATCGGCAGGTAGGGCACGTCCCAGATCTCCGACGACGAGCGCTGCTGGGCGTACATGCCCTTCTTGATCGCGTCCTGGTGCGACCCCGAGAACGCCGTGTAGACGAGCTCGCCCGCCCACGGGTGACGGGGGTGCACCGGAAGCTCGTTGCACTCCTCGACGATCGCCTTCGCCTCGTCGATCCGGGATAGGTCCATCCGCGGGTCGACGCCCTGCGTCAGCAGGTTGAGCGCGAGCGTGACGATGTCGACGTTCCCGGTGCGCTCGCCGTTCCCGAACAGCGTCCCCTCGACCCGCTCGGCGCCGGCCATCAGGCCGAGCTCGGCGGTCGCGACGGCGGTGCCGCGGTCGTTGTGGGGATGCACGCTGAGGATGATCTGGTCGCGTGAGGAGACGTGCCGGGAGAACCACTCGAGCCGGTCGGCGTAGACGTTCGGAGGGAACGCCTCGACCGTCGTCGGCAGGTTGACGATCATCCTCTCGTCGCTCGTCGGCCCCCACTCTGCGATGACGGCCTCGCAGATCTCGAGCGCGTACTCGAGCTCGGTGCCGTGGAAGCTCTCCGGCGAGTACTCGAAGAGGATGTCCGTCCGCGTCTGCCCGGCGAGCTCCCTGCAGAGCGCGGCCCCGCGGACGGCGAGGCCCGTGATCCCGTCCCGGTCGAGCCGGAAGACGACCCTGCGCTGCGTCTCCGACGTCGAGTTGTAGAGGTGGACGATCGCCCGCCGGGCGCCCTCGATCGCCTCGTAGGTGCGCTCGATCAGCTCCGGGCGGGCCTGCGTGAGGACGGCGATGGTCGTGTCGGCCGGGATCAGATCGTCCTCGACGAGGCGGCGCACGAAGTCGAAGTCGGTCTTCGACGCCGACGGGAACCCGACCTCGATCTCCTTGATCCCGAGAGTGACCAGGAGGTCGAACATCTTCTGCTTGCGCGCGGCGTCCATCGGCTTCACGAGCGACTGGTTGCCGTCGCGGAGATCGGTCGAGCACCAGGTCGGCGCGCGATCGAGCACGCGGCCCGGCCAGGTTCGGTCGGGCAGGTCGACCGTGTCGTACGGGCGGTACTTCCAGTAGGGCATCGTCATCGGGCTCGCTCCTTGGTTCGTCGTCGGACGGACTGCTCCCGTCATTGCGTCACGCAGGGTCGGGTATGTCGTCGGTCCGCTCCCCTAGCGGGGAAGGAGCAGGGCAAGCGAGAGCGCGCCTGAAAGCTCGAGCGAGAGGGCTACGCGTGCCTGGGCGACCATCGCGCCAAGCGTAGCCAGCGGAAAAGGAAAGCGCAAAGCGAGCTCACGGACTGCAGCGCCCGCCGATGTCGTCCGCCTCGGAGATCTGGGAGACGAACACGCCCCCGATGCGGGTGCTCTGCGAGTCGCTCAGCGTGGCCTGGTCGCCGGGGATGACCGACCTGACCGGCGTGGTGAGCTCGACGTCCGCGAACCGCCCGCGCGGCACGCACACGGAAACGGTCGTCCAGCTCGTGTCGGGCCCCACCGCGATACGCGTCCGTCGGCCCCTCGAGACGATCGTCACCGGATGGGCGCGCGAATCGTCGAGTGCGTGGAGACCGAACGTGAGCCACCTGACCTCCGCCCTGCGTGCCGCGGGACGCGCGAACACCCGGACGTGAACAGGAGCTCCCGGCCGCGTCCAGCCATCGTCGTACAGCCCGGACGAGATCCAGTCGGCCCGCCAGGGGCGGTTCGCGCGGATGAGCATCACGTCGTTCTGGACGAGCACCGTGCCCGAGATCCGCGCGCGCGTCTCCTGGGTCGACTCGAGCACGTAGGGCCAGCCTGCGACGCTGGACCGACCCGTGACCGGATCGAAGCGCGGATGGAGCTTCGGGAACGTCTCGTTCGTGAACTCGAACACGGGTGGCGGCGACAGCTGCACGTCCCGGTCGACGGACTTGTTCCAGAACTCGTAGTCGCGGAACACCCGCTCGCTCACCGGGTAGTCCGTGGACACCGGGTAGGGGATCAGGGCGACGTGTGCGCGCCGCCCCACGCGCTGGTCGACCCAGCTGTACTGGGCACCGCTCGAGCTCGTCACCTGGCGCATCGACCAGCCCTGGTCGTGGAAGAAGCGGACGAACAGGTCCGCGGTCACGTACGGGATCACGACGAGCGGCACGGCCGAGAACACGACCACGAAAACCCGTCGGGAGAGGAGCCTCCGACCGAGCACGAAGAGGACCGACGCGAGAATGGTCGTCCCGACGAGGAGGATCCGAGCACCGGCGAGCGATTTCGCCGACGAGACGATCGGCGGGTAGAGCGACGCGATCGGCGAGTCCGAGTTGATCGCCTGCAGCGGCTCGGCCTGAATCGCGCCGACGGCGAACCCGATGGCCACGGCCGCCGTCACGAGACCGATCGACGCACGCAGCGGTTTCGGATCGGAGAGCGCGCCGGCGAAGCCGACGAGCACGAGCGGGACGAGGTAGATCAGGTAGCGGTCGAGCACCAGCCCGTCGACGTATCGAAGATCGAAAACCGTGACCTGGAAGAGAAGGAACACGGCGGTGACCGCGCCGACACAGGCAAAGGCGTGACGTTCGCCGATCTCGCCCGGGGAAACGGCGGCGGCGAGAAGCCACGCCAGCCCGACGACGACCGGCAGGATCCCGAGCCCGATGGCCATGCTCGCGAGGTGCCACACGAGGGAGCGCGGAATGCCGTGCGGAAGCAGGTTCCCCGAGATCGTCCCGCCGTAGACGCCGAGGACGCTGTGGAGCCGGTGAGTCGCGAACGCGACGAGGGCGGCGGCGACGGCGGCTGCGTAGACCCAGCCGAGCAGCGGGTGCCGTCCTACCGCCGAGCGAAGCGCCGGGCCGGGCCGGCGTTTACCGGCCCGGCCGAGCTCGTAGACGACGATCGAGGCGGGAAAAGCGAATGCGAGCATCGCGAGCTGCGTCCGTGAGAAGAAGGCAGCGACGACGGCGACGAGCGCGAGGGCGTCGTTGCGGCGCGACGGCGAGGTGACCGCCGAGTGCATCGCGAGGGTGGCCCAGGCGAACACCGGGTAGGCGACGACCTCGTTCATCAGCAGGGCGGCGAAGAACATCCACGGCATGCAGACGGAGAGCGCCGAGACCAGGTACGCGAGCGGGCGCCCGACGCCGACCCGGCGGGCGAGCAGGAAGCAGGGGATGCAGGCGGAGGTCATCACGATCGCATTGAGCGCGTGGGCGTTCCGCAGGTCGCTGAGGATGCTCCCGTACCGGAATGCGCCCGCGATCAGGACCGGATAGAGCTGATCGAAGCTCGCGACGACCTGGTGGTGAAGGCTCGGGAGGGGCGAGAGGGTCTCGGCGACGCTGATCGCCCGGCGCTCGTTGAGGAGCTCGTTCGGCATCGCGTACCAGTCGCGGACACGGGTGGTGAGCACCGCGAGCGTCGTTGCCGCCACGATCCACAGCCCGACCAGTGGGAGAGCCCTTCTGAGGGCCGTCGACCGGTTCGACTCGAGAGCAGCCGGTTCGACGAGGCGCGGTTCGCGTCCGCCGGAGGTCACCTCGACGCTCACCTGCCAGCGAGTGTAACGGAGGCGCGCCGGCCGATCGCCGCGGCCTACCGACGTGCGAGTATGGCGCCGTGAAGATCACCGTCATCGGCTCCTCGCCCGCCTGGCCGAACCCGGGGAGCGCGCAATCGGGTTACCTCGTCGAGGGCTCCGGTCAGCTGCTCCTCGACTGTGGCCCCGGTGTCCTGTCGCTGCTCAGGGAGGGCGGCAAGTGGCCCGACCTCGACGCGATCGCGATCACCCACTTCCACCTCGACCACTGGGGCGACCTCGTCCCGTGGGTGTGGGGCGTTCTCCATCTCCGCGGGCGCGGGATCGAGCCGAGGCATCCGGACCTCTGGGTGCCGCCGGGCGGCCGGGCCCGGCTCGAGCACTTCGGCGACGACCTCGGCTTCCCGGACATGTTCGAGAGGGTGTTCACCGTGCACGAGTACGAGCCCCGTGCGCCGTTCGTCGTCGCCGGCCACGAGGTGATCGCCCTCCGGCTGCCGCACTACCGGATCGCGTCGTACGGGTTCCGGGTGACCGACGAGGACACCGTGCTCGCCTACTCGGGCGACTCGGCTCCGCACGCCCGGCTCGTCGAGCTGGCACGCGACGCCGACCTCTTCATCTGCGAGGCGACGTTGCTGACGGGCGAATCCGACGGCGCTCCACCGCGCGGCCACCTCTCGCTCGACGAGGCGGCCGATGCGTTCGCGGCCTCGGACGCGAAGCGGCTGCTCGTCACCCACCGGCCGGTGGAGCTTCCCGCCGAGGGCTACGAGGTCGCCCACGACGGGCTCGTGATCGAGCTCTGAGCTAGGGGGACTCTGCGGCGCCCACGATCAGCGGGCGAACGTACTTCGGCGCCTTCGGCACGACCGTCTGCTCGATCTCCCTCACCTGGAATCCCGCCGCCTTGATCGAGTCGAGGGTGGGCCGGTTGCAGTCGCAGCCGACGACGAAGCGGTTCAGGCCGTTCATCCGGTCCTGGTGGCGCGCCTCGCCGGGGTCGTCCGAGCGCACGTGCTCCAGGAATAGGAGCCGGCCGCCGGGCCTGAGCACCCGCCGCAGCTCGCGAAGCGCGCGCGGCTGGTCGGCGACGCCGCAGAGCACGAGCGTGGACACGGCCGTGTCGAACGAGTCTTCCTCGAACGGCAGGTCCTCGGCGGGCGCGCGCAGGACGGTCGCCCGAGGCGCGTGCTCGCGGGCGCGCTTCTCGAGGCGCTTCAACATCGGCACCTCGGGCTCGGTGAGCGTCAGCGACTCGACGGAGGCTCCGTAGTACGGCAGGTTCGCCCCCGTCCCGCCGCCGATCTCGAGCACCCGCCCGCTCGCGCCTGCGAGGAGCAGCTCGCGGTGCGTGGCCAGGCCGGCCTTCTCGGTCCTGGCGCTCATCCGGTCGTATGTCGCTGCGAACAACCTGCTTCTGAGGCTCATGCCCGTATGGTGCGCCTCCGGCCGCTCGCCCGCAATGAGGCAAACGCCTCATCATCACCCACGCATCCGCCTGTTGACGAATGGCTGAGACAGGTCTCTCTGCGACAGCCACTCGTCGATGGCCACAGGGCACGGCTCCGTCCTGGCTATCAGCCGGCCGTCGTCGTCGTCGTCGTTGAGCCTGACGGCGCCGGAGCGAAGTATGGATAGATCCCCGGGGGGACGCCCACGGTCGCGAACCCCTGGCGGACGTACCCCGGCGGCGGCTGTGCGCAGGTGATGCCCTCTCCGGCGATGAAGTTCGCGTAGACGGCGCCCTTGTAGGCCGGATCCTGCCGCGCCTGGTTGTAGTCGAGCTGCAGGAACCGGCCGTCGAGGCAGTAGCCGATCTGAATCGCATAGGTGGAGCCGGCCGGAGTTTGCGAGAGGGTGACCGGACTCCTGGTCGCGACCGTAGTAGCTCCGGAGGCGACCCCGTGCACGGGCACGCCGGACGGGATGGACGAGGCGCCCGGACGAAACGCCATCGTCTTCGCCACAAGCGTCCCGTTCGGGGAGACGTAGTAGGCGCAGGTGCCTCGCCCGTTCGCGCTCGTCGGCGTGGGAATCCATAGCTTTCGCGCTGCACCCGGGAGAATCAGCGCCTGGACGCTCTTCAGCGGATCCACGGACACGTCCACCCGGGCCGGGCCGTCCGTCGCCACGAGCGTCAGCTCGAGGGAGCCCGATCCGCAAGCATAGACCGTGATCTTGGCCGTCTCCCCGATCTGCGCTCCCGGCAGCACGTCGTTGGTCCAGGTCAGGAGCCGGGGCGGCCCGGGCGTCGCCCAGAGGTCGAGTCCCGGCTCGCCGCTTTCCTGAGAGCGGTGCGCGAGTCGCCGGCCCGCGAGCGTCATCGTCGAGGGGGCGAGCACGATCCTTTGCGAGAGCGGCCTTCCGTTCTGGTCGAGGAGCTCTCCGTCGCTCTGCGGCGCAGCCGTCGCAGCGTCGGGCCGCTGGCCCGTGGGGGGTGGGCGGACGACGCTCACGAGCGCGATCTTCGGGTTCCAGTACGCGAGGTGCCAGGAGCCGGCCCAGAGCGGATCGTCGTCGAGATACACGACGGGCCCCGAGGCAGAGCGGTCAATCCAGCGGGGCGACCCCTCGCCAAAGAATTTCTGCCGGTCGATCCTGGCGCGTCCGGCGATCTTCGTCTGGGCGAGCACCGACGCCGTCAGCAGGCAGCCGACGACCGCGACCACGAGCAGAGCCGCCAGCCGGCGCGGAAGCAGCACGGCAAGGACGAGCGCGATCGCGAGGAGCCCGATCCACGCCAGCTGGACCACATGCGCCGAGGTGTGGATCCTCAGGTCGAACAGGGGGATTATGGTGAACGAGTCCGTGACGGAGTCGCTTGTCACGACCTTCTCCGTCGGCCAGAAGAAGGCGGGCGCGAGCAGCCCGAGCGCGATCACGACCGTCCACCTCGTGCGCGGCATTCCTCGGTCCACCCACGCGACAAGGGCGATGAAGAGCGGTGGAGCGAGCGTGATCAGCGAGCGCTCGATCAGACGGAGGTCGAAGCGCGACACGTACGTGCCCATCTCGACGACGAGCAGGACGGCGTAGGGCAGGAGCAGAGCAACCAACGCCCTCACCCGCTCGTCTGCTCGGCCCTGGAACGACAACACGGCGAGCACGAGCGCCGCAAACACCGGTATGACCACCACGAGCAGGAGGAGGTCACCCGCCGTATAGGCGATCCAGTGCAGGACGGCGGAGGCGTCGTAGCCGCGCCCGACAGCGAGAGCGTAGGGGCCGAGCAACCCCGGCCGAGCGCCGATCGCGACCGCGGCCGAGACCGCGAAGCCGGCCCCCAGAACGAGTGCGAGCGGCGCGAACCGCCGCAGGAACCGCCGGTCGCGGGAGAACCAGGCCATCAGCAAGATCGCGAGCACGATTGCCGGGAGAAGGATCAACGCCTTGAGCCGGATCGCCGCCGCCGCGAACGTTCCCACCAGGACGAGGACCTGGTTGCGGAGGGACGGGTCGAGAAGCGTGCGCCACACCTGCCAGAGCAGGAGCGTGACGACCGCCAGGAACGTCACCTCGGTCATGATCAGCCCCGTGTAGAGGAAGGCCGGAAGCGCAGCCGTCATCGCCGCCGCGGCCAGCGCCCACCGCTCGCGAGCGAGCCCGCGCGCCCAGAGGTAGACCGCGACCACCGGGACGGCCACGAGCAGCGCCTGGAGCCCCTTGAGCACGACCAGGCCAGGGCCGGGCCCGAAGACCGCCAGCGGCCCGCCCGCGAGGAACGAGTAGACGCCCAGGAACGTCGTCGTCCCGTCGAGATACTGCGAGCGTCCCGTCAGCCAGAACGAGCGACCGAGCAGCGCGTAGTCCATCTCGTCAGGCGCGAACCACGGCGTGTCGAGCCCGAGCGAGACCGCGAACCGGGCGACCACGGCGACGACGACCAGAGCCATGAGCGCGACATGCCACCACCGCACCCGGCGCACGCGCACAGCGCCCGCCCGCCGCACGGCGGGATCCGCAAGCTCAGAGGACAAAAAGGGGTACGCCGCCCGACGCGCTCGGCGCTCTCCACGACTCCACGGTGAGTGACATTAGAGCAGGCGGTCTGCTCTCGGAAGAACTACCACGCATCGGTTCCGCTCCGGTACGGGAACGAGATCACGATCGAGGCCGAGCAGGCCGACGCCTCCGCTGCACCGAGGATCATCCGGGCCCGTGTAGTCGAGGTCGACAACGACGCCTTCATCACGATGCGAAATTGGCGATGAGACTCGTCCGCAAGCCCAACCCTTCCATCCTCCTCCTCTCCTCCTCCTCCTCTCCCCTACAGGACTGCGCGATAGACCTGGAAGACCTCTGCGTACTCCCGGTTGACGTTGATCCCGTGGGTGCGGGCAAGGCTCCGGACGTACTCGGGATCGGCATAGCGACGGTGCTGCTGGGAGGCGTAGCGCGCGAGTGCGGCCGCCTTCCGCTCGAGGTGGCGCTTCTCGAGCGCGATGTAGGCCTGGTAGGCGAAGTCGAGGTTGTTCCACGGGATCTCGTACCCGAGGATCGTCGTCCGCTTGAACGCGCGCAGGCCCTCGGCGGCGATCGCCTGGTGGTCCTGGTGGATGTCGTGCAGCGACGGCTGGAAGACGACGTCGGGCTCCCAGTCGTTCCACAGCTCGATCAGGAGCTCGAGGATCTCCTGACGGTGGTCGGGGAACGTGCGGACGTCGAAGTCGTGGACCGTGAGGTGCTCGGCGGCGACGCCGAGCTCTGCCGTCGCGGCCGCGACCTCGTGGCGCAGCGTGTCGGGCGGGAAGCCGGGCGGCAGCGAGCGGGTCGCGATCGAGAAGGCGATGTAGCGGACCTCGGCACCCTCCTCGACGAGCCGCGCCATCGTGCCGCCGCAGCCGAACTCGCCGTCGTCGGTGTGCGGTGCGAGGACGAGCGCGCGCTTCCAGCCGCCGATCACGGCGCACCCCTTCGGGGCACCACGACCGACGAGGAGGCCGGGTGGGCCGCCGCCGTCACGTACAGCGTGAAGAGCCCCGGCTTGCGGGGGGCGCGAATCAGCTCGGTCCTCGCGCCTTCGGTGAGGGCGAGCGCCACCGCAGTCGCGGCCGGGAGCGCGACGCAGAACGCGTTCGAGAGCATCCGGGCCACGGCCCGGCCGATTCTACGTCGCCTCTCGGGCCCGGACGCGCTCGAGCCGTCGGATCCGGACCTTTCGCACGAGCCAGACGGCGAGCACGATGCCCATGCAGACGAGGCCGCCCGCGATGATGTAGTTCGCGTACGGCACGCCGACGAGCTTGATCCCCGACAGGATCAGCACGATGCCGAACACGACGCGCAGGGAGCGCTCCGGCACCTTGATCGAGAGGCTCGAGCCGATCAGGACGCCCGGGATCGACCCGACGAGGAGCCAGGCCATGGCGTGGGTGTCGACATCACCGTGGAGGAGGTGCGAAGTGCCGGCGACCCAGAGGAGCACGGCCGCGTGGAACATGTCGGTGCCGACGATCTTCTGCGAGGTGAGCGGGTAGGCGAACAGCATCGCGAGCCCGAAGAACGTGCCCGAGCCGACCGAGGTGAGGCCGACGACGAAACCGCCGAACGCGCCGATCATGACCGCGATCGCCTTGTCGCGCGGCCGGAGCAGGAACGGTGCATCGCTCGAATGAGCCTTGACGTAGGTCTTCGCGAGGAACCCGAGCCCGCCGACGATCAGCGCACCGCCGACGATCTGCTGCAGCAGGTTCATGTTGTTGTCGCCGATCCTGTTCGACAGCTCGACCCCGATCAGCGACATCGGGGCCGAGCCGAGCAGCATCCACGTCGCGAGGCGGGCGTGGACGGTGCCGAGCATGCGGTGGCGCGTGGCGCCGAACGATTTGAAGATCGCCCCGTGGAGGATGTCGGTGCCGACGGCGACTTTCGCGTCGAAGCCGAAGAAGAGGATCAGGATCGGCGTCATCAGGCTCCCGCCACCCATTCCGGTCATCCCGACGAGGACTCCGACCAGCAGGCCGGCGAGCGAGAACTGCCAGGTCATACGGGCTTCGGCGGCAGCGGGCAGGAGACGAAGGGCTTGCCGGTGATCCGGCAGCCGAGCTTGTACGCCTCGCAGCCGGTACAGAAGCCCGTGACGGCGGCGAGCAGCGCGAGCGCGGCGACGAGCAGCCCGAGGGCGATCCCGAGGGCGGGCAGGCCGGCCGCGTAGGCGATCGACGCGCCGGTGAGGACGGCGAGGCCGACCAGGTTGGCGGCGCGCGGCGGGCGAGAGTCCTCGAGCGGCCCCTCGCCGAAGCGCGGCTGGACCAGCTCGAAGTACGCAAGGCAAGGCAGGCACCAGCGTCGTCCGAGCGTCAGCCCGAGGGCGAGCTGGACGGCGAGCAGCGCGAGCAGCCACCACCAGCCGGTGACGACCGCGAGGAGTGAGAGCAGTCCGATCACCGTCTGGTTGAACCGCGGCGCCCGCGAGTCGATCACGTCGAGATCGCGATATGGGTCGGCCGCTCGAACGCTGCGTCTCTGCTCCGGCGCCGGCGGCGTCGGCACCCCCGCGTCCGGGCGTCCGTCGAGCCTGCGGCTCATGCGGCGTCCGTCACCATCCCCGCCCCGACCGTGTCGTTCGTCGCCTCGTCGATCAGGATGAACGCTCCCGTCGCCCGGTTCCGCAGGAACGGGTCGACGGCGAGCGGCTCGGCCAGCCGGAGGCGGACGAAGCCGAGGTCGTTCAGCTCGAGGCGCTGCGGGAGAGGGGACGTTCTCGAGCGTGTGCATGTCGACGACCGAGACCAGCTCCTCGACGATCGCAAGCGACGCGCGCGTCGTGTGCTTGACGGCGAGCCGGGCCCGCGGCTCGAGCGGCCGCTCCCTCATCCAGCAGATCTCCGCCGTCACCTCGCGCGCCACGAGCGGCGGCCGGTCGGGGTCGGCCAGCATGTCGCCGCGACCGACGTCGATGTCGTCCTCGAGCCGGATCGTCACCGACTGGCCGGGGATCGCGGCCTCGAGCGCGCCGCCGAACTGCTCGACCGCGGCGACGCGGCTCCGCCGTCCGGAGGGCAGGACGACGACGTCGTCGCCCGCACGCCAGATGCCGCCGGCAACCTCGCCCGCGTACCCGCGGTAGTCGTGATGATCGTCGGACATCGGCCGGATCACCCACTGGACCGGGAACCGACGGTCCTCGAGATTGCGGTCTCCCGCGATCTCGACCGTCTCGAGGTGCTCGAGCAGGGTCGGGCCGTCGTACCAGGGCATCCCCTCGCCGCGCTCGACGACGTTGTCGCCGCGCAGCGCGGACATCGGGATCGCCCGGAGATCATGGAGGCCGAGCCGGTCCGCCAGGTCGCGCAGGTCGGCCTCGATCTCGGCGAAGCGCTCCGCCGAGAAGTCGACGAGGTCCATCTTGTTCACGGCGGCCACGACGTGCGGGGTGCCCAGCATCGCCGCGATGTACGAGTGCCGGCGCGTCTGCTCGACGATCCCGTTGCGGGCGTCGAGGAGGATCACCGCGACGTCGGCGGTCGAGGCGCCGGTGACCATGTTGCGCGTGTACTGGACGTGGCCGGGCGCATCGGCGAGCTGGAAGCGGCGGCGCGGGGTGACGAACGAGCGGTACGCGACGTCGATCGTGATCCCCTGCTCGCGCTCTGCCCGCAGCCCGTCCGTCAGGAGCGCCAGGTTGACGTAGCCGTCTCCACGGCGCAGCGAGGTCTCCTCGATGTGCTCGAGCTGGTCGGCGAGGATCTGCTTCGTGTCGAAGAGCAGCCGGCCGAGGAGCGTCGACTTGCCGTCGTCCACCGAGCCCGCGGTCACGAGCCGGAGGAGCTCCGACTGCATCATCTGCTCGGACGTGGCCATCAGAAGTACCCGCCGCGCTTGCGGTCTTCCATCGCCGCTTCCGACACGCGGTCGTCGGCGCGGGTCTCGCCGCGCTCGGTGATGTTCGTCGCGGCGATCTCGGTGACGACCTCGTCGATCGTCGCGGCGCGCGACTCGACGCCGCCGGTGCACGTCATGTCGCCGACCGTGCGGAACCTGACCCAGGCGTCGAACGGGTCCTCGCCGGCGAGCCGCTCGACGTGCTCGGAGGCGGCGTAGAGCATCCCGTCGCGGCGGAACACCGGCCGCTCGTGGGCGAAGTAGATCGACGGCAGCTCGAGCCGCTCGCGTGCGATGTACTGCCACACGTCGAGCTCGGTCCAGTTGGAGATCGGGAAGACGCGGATCTGCTCGCCCTTCCGGATACGGCCGTTGTAGAGGTTCCAGAGCTCGGGCCGCTGGGCGCGCGGGTTCCACTGGCCGAAGTCGTCGCGGAAGCTGAAGATCCGCTCCTTCGCGCGGGCGCGCTCCTCGTCGCGGCGCGCTCCGCCCATCGCGGCGTCGAAGCCGTGCTCCTCGATGGCGTCGAGGAGCGTCGTCGTCTGGAGCTGGTTGCGCGACGCGCGCGGCCCGGTCTGCTCGACGACGCGGCCCCTGTCGATCGACTCCTGGACGCTCGCCACGACGAGGCGCTCGCCGAGCTCGGCGACGCGGCGGTCGCGGAACTCGATCACCTCGGGGAAGTTGTGGCCCGTGTCGACGTGCATCACCGGGAACGGGAAGCCACCCGGGCGGAACGCCTTCTCGGCCAGGCGCAGCAGCACGATCGAGTCCTTGCCGCCCGAGAAGAGCAGCACCGCCCGCTCGCGCTCCGCGGCGACCTCGCGCATGATGTGGATCGCCTCGGACTCGAGCTCGTCGAGGTGCGAGAGGGTGAACGGGGCGAGTGTGACGGTCACGCGGCCACCTCGTTCTTCACCAGTCCGAGCTCCTCGAGCTTCGCGAGGACGACCGCGGCGGACTGCTCGGGCGTCCGGCCCTCGGTCGCGAGACGAAGCTCGGCATGCGCCGGCTCCTCGTACGGGTCGGAGACGCCCGTGAACTCGGCGATCTGGCCGGCGTGCGCCTTCGCGTAGAGGCCCTTCGGGTCGCGGCGCTCGCACTCCTCGAGCGAGGTGGCGACGTACACGAGGACGAACGGGGCGTGCTCCTCGGTGAGAGCCCGCACCTTCTGCCGCGCCTCCTCGTACGGAGAGATCGCCGAGACGATCACGGCGGCGCCGGCTCGTGCGAGCCGCGAGGCGACCCAGCCGATCCGCTCGATGTTCGTGTCGCGGTCCTCCTTCGAGAAGCCGAGCCCCTTCGTCAGGTGCGTCCGGACGACGTCGCCGTCGAGCCGGTCGACGAGGACGCCGCGCTGCTCGAGGTCGGCGGCGACGAGACCGGCGACCGTGGACTTGCCGGCGGCGGACAACCCTGTCAGCCAGAGGACGAAACCGTTGCCCTCTCGCTGCGCGAAATGGCCCGTCAAAGCACCGCCTTTCCGCTGGCCGGCTCGTCCGCGCCGGCGGGCGGGGTGGGATGCAGGCCGCACTCCGTCTTCTCCGAGCCCGCCCAGCGGCCCTCGCGGCCGGCACCCGGCTTGGTGCAGTGGGTGCAGCCGATCGAGGCGTAGCCGTGGTCGTGGAGCTCGTTGTAGGGGAGGCCGCGCTCGTTGATGTAGTCCCAGCAGCGCTGGTCGTCCCAGTCGGCGAGCGGGTTCGCCTTCCAGAGCTCGTGGGTCTCGTCCCAGCCGACCTTCGGCGCGTCGGCCCGCGTCGGCGACTGGTCGCGGCGCAGCCCGGTGATCCAGGCGTCGAGCCCGCCGAGCGCGCGCCCGAGCGGCTCGACCTTGCGGATCGCGCAGCAGAGGTCGGGCCTGCGCTCCCAGAGCGCGTCGCCGTGGAGCTCGGCCTGGCGCGCAAGTGTCGGCCCCTCGTAGATCTCCACCTTCGTCTTGTAGCGCTCCTCGACCGCCCGCCAGACGGCGTATGTCTCGGGGAAGAGCACGTGCGTGTCGAGCGCGAAGACGCGTGCGTCGGGCGCGACCGTGTAGAGCATGTCGAGCAGCACCGACTCCTCCTTCTGGAAGGAGCAGGCGAGCGAGATGCGCCCGGGGAAGGCCTCGACGAGCGCCCCGAGGATCTCGGGCGGCCTCCATCGCCTCCCAGTCGAGCTCAGGCAGTTGGGGCCGGCTCGCCACCGAGCAGCACCTCCTCGAGGGTGTCGCCGCGCAGCCCGAGGCGCAGGGTCTCGAGCGGGATGACCTCGTCCGGCGGGATGTTCCCGAGGTTGACGCTCGGGCCGAAATGCTTGATGAACCAGGCCTGGCTCGACTTCGTGGGCGCCTCCCAGACGAGGTCGGTGAAGTCGATCTCGTGGGCGATCTCGTCGACGAGGCCGGTGCGCATCTCACCGGAGGGCCGGAAGATGCCGGCGGTGCCGCCTTCCCGGCTCTCCGTCACGACCTTCCAGGCGCCGGCGGCCAGCTCCTCCTTGATCCACTGCACCCACTCGTACGGGGCGAAGACGACCTCGGAGTCCTTGGAGCCGACCTCGGAGAGAACGGTGAAGTCGCGTGCGAAGTCGGCGATGAGCTCGAGCTTGCGCTCGCGCGGGATCTCGACGGTGCCGTCGGAGATCTCGACGTGGTCGATGCCGAGCTCGGCGAGCCACGACTTGTACTCGTCGACCTTGTCGCGGGCGAACACCACCTCGAAGAACGTCCCTCCGAGCACGACGCGCTTGCCGGCGAGCACCTCGAGCTTGCGCCCGAGGTTCGGCGTCACGTAGGCGGTGCCCCAGCCGAGCTTGACGATGTCGATGTACTCGCCGCTCGTCTCGAGGATGTCCTCCCAGGCGCGCGGGCCGAGGCCCTTGTCGATCACGTGGGTCAGGCCGCCGTCGCGGCCGAGCTCGAGGTCAAAGCCTGGCAAAGATCTCCTCCAATCTCTTCTGGGCGGCGGCCTGGACGTCGTGGTAGAGCGAGCCGCCGTGGGCGTCGATCCCGACGGTGAGCGGGCCGAAGTCCTTGACACGGAACCGCCAGAGGCACTCGGGCATGAGCTCCTCCCAGGCGACCTCCTCGATCTCCTCGATCTGGGTCGTCTCGAGCGCCGCGGCCCCGCCGACGATCGCGAAGTAGACCATCCCGAGCCGCTGCATCGGCTCGATCGCCTCGTCGGGGAACCCGCCCTTGCCGCAGATCGCGCGGACGCCGTACTGCTCGCCGAGCGGCTCGGTGAAGCGCACCATCCGGGCGCTCGTGGTGGTGCCGATGCAGATCTTCTCGTAGCGGCCCGGCCCCACCTTGCGCACGTTCGGCGCCGTGTGGAGCAGGAACGCGCCGGAGAGGTCCATCGGCGGCTCGACTCCCTGGTCGAAGATCCGGATCTGGGTGCGGTCGCGGATCCCGATGATGTGCCCCTGCACCGTCACCTCGTCCCCGGCGCGGAGCTTCAGGATCTCGGCCGGATCGGTGATCGGGAACGTGACCTCATGAACGGCCATGGTCGCCCCTTCGTTGTCCCGTCGAGCCACCCCGGACCCCCACCCAAGGGTGGGGACGCATCCCTCCGCCCTCGAGATCGATTCTACGAGCGAAGGGGTGACGTGTCCGTGACGATTCGTCAACGGATGCTCGGAGGCCGCCGTGGGCGACCGGGCCGGCGACTTGCGTCACAAGCGTCGTCTCGTCCCCGGCCACGATCACGCCTCCCGGTCGTAGTCGATGTCGCCGGTGGCGGAGATGTGGGCGCTCGCGCGGCGGGCTGCCCAGCACTGGTAGTTCACCGCGACCGGGTTCAGGGTCATGTGGGTGTCGGCGTGCTCGATGTGGCACTGGAGGACGGTGACGTCTCCACCGAGGCCCATCGGGCCGATGCCGGTCTCGTTCAGAAGCGCGTAGAGCTCGTCCTCGAGCTGCGCGACGAGCGGGTCGGGGTTCCGCGTCCCGATCGGGCGCATGATCGCCTCCTTGGCGAGGTGCATCGCGTAGTCGGCGGAGCCGCCGATCCCGACCCCGACGATCCCCGGCGGGCACGGCTTGCCGCCGGCGCCGACGATCGACTCGAGCACGAAGCGCTTGATCCCGTTCACCCCGTCGGCGGGGACGCACATCTTCAGGAAGCTCATGTTCTCCGAGCCCGAGCCCTTCGGCACGCACTTCACGTCGAGCCCGTCCCAGCCGCGTGACGAACTCCCAGTGCACGATCGGAAGCCGGTAGCCGATGTTCGGCCCGGTGTTCTCGCGGGTGATCGTGTGGACGGCGTTCGAGCGAAGCGGATGCTCGACGGTCGCGCGCGCGGTGCCGTCGCGCAGCGCCTCGTAGATCCGCGCCGGGTGGAGCGGGAAGCCCTCGCCGACCTTGCAGTGGTAGACGGCGATGCCGGTGTCCTGGCAGACCAGGTTGCGCTCGGAGTCGGCGATGTTGATGTTCCGGTGGATCGTCTCGAGCACGCGCTTGCCGGGGACGGAGGTCTCGCGTCCGCGCGCGTCGGCGAGCGCGTCGCGCAGGTCCTGCGGGATGTCCTTCAGCGCCCAGACGTAGAGATGCGCCGCGGCGTCCTCGACCGCCCCCTGCAGGTCGGTCGTGATGTCGATGCTCATGCCGCCGCCGCTGCCTTGCCGGCGCGCCGGCCGAAGACCACGCACTCGAGGAGGCTGTTCCCCATCATCCGGTTGCGGCCGTGGGTGCCGCCGGCGATCTCACCGCAGGCGTAGAGCCCTTCGAGGGTGGTGCGGGCGTTCGTGTCGATCACGAGGCCTCCGTTCTGGTAGTGGAGGACGGGGTAGGTCAGGATCCGCTCGCTCGAGCGGGTCGACGCCGGCGGCGCGGTACCGACGGAGCATGTACGGGAGCGAGACGGCGGCGTCGGCCTCGGAGACCCGCGTGGTGTCGAGGTAGACCGCCGGGCGGCCGTCCGGGGTCTCGACGCCGCGACCGGCCGTGACCTCGTCGACGATCGCCTGCGAGACGACGTCGCGCGGGCCCGAGCGAGTCGGTGAACTCCTCGCCGTCGGCGTTCAGGAGCACCGCGCCGTAGGCGCGTGTCGTCTCCGGGATCGAGTAGCCCTGCATGTTCGCGGGCCAGGCGCCGCCGTTCGGGTGGTACTGGAGCGCGTCGAGGTCGCGCGACTCGGCGCCGAGCTCGATCGCCATCCGTGTGACCTCGCCCGTCGCGTTCGGATGGTTCGTCGAGAGCTCTCCGCGCACCTGCGCCTCGGCGTAACAGCGCCCGCCGGCGGCGAGGACGACGCGTGTCGGCGTCGATCGTGTGCTCGCCGCACTCGGCCCGCCAGGTGCCGTCCCGTGGCTCGAGGTTCTTCAGGGGCGCGTTCTCGAACGACGTGCCGGAGCCGGCCACCCAGGCCTCGCGGAGACCCTTCGTGATCGCGTGGCCCGTCCGGTCGCCAACCTGGAGGAGGCGCTTCTGCGAGGCGCCGCCGCAGCGCGCCAGGCGGTAACCGCCGTTTTCTCTGGTGAACTCGACGCCGAGCTCCTCGAGCCAGTGGATCGCGCCCGGGGCCTCGCCGGTCAGGACCTCGACGAGGACCCTGTCCGCGGTCTCGTGAGACGAGCGCCACACATCCTCGGCGTGCTGCTCGGGCGAGTCCTCGGCGCCGAACGCCGCCTGAATCCCGCCCTGCGCCTTGGAGGAGTTGTTCGCCTGCAGCGAGCCCTTGGTCGCGACCGCAACCCGGGCTCCGGCTCGCTCCGCGGACACGGCGGCGGCGAGGCCCGAGGCCCCGCTGCCGATCACGAGCACGTCGAATGCGTCCCCGGCGGGCACACCCGCAGGCTAGCAGAGAACGCGCTAATCTCACCGATTAGTAGATCGAATGAAGAAGGGCTCTCGATCTCGGCCGGTGTAGCGGGCTTGGGGGTTCTGCCGGTTGCCCATCCGTCCCGCCGCCGCCTCGGCCACGCCGGCGAGGCCGGCTTCGGGGATGCCGAAGTCGCGGAGCCGCTCGAAGCCGCCGAGGCGGGCGAGCTCCTCGACCTTCGCGGCGGGATCTTCGGGCGCGCCGATCGCCTCGCCGAAGCGGCGGACGGCCTCGGGCGCGAGGGGCGCGTTGAAGCGGAGCGCGAGCGGGAGCGCCAGCGCGTTCATGGCTCCGTGCGGAAGTCCGAAGGCGCTGCCGAGCGCCTGTGCGATCGCGTGCCCCAGGGCGAGCCCGGCGAGCGCCAGCGCTTCGCCGGCCGCAGGCCGCGCCGTGCAGCAGCCCGTCCCTCGCCTCGCGGTCGTGCGGCGCACCGACGACCTCGGGCAGCCGCGCTGCGATCAGCGCGCGCTCCTTCGAGGGCCCGCTGGTCGGCGGCCGGGTTGTGCCCGGTGACATAGAGGGCCTCGGCACAGTGGGCGAGCGCGTTCAGCGACGTGCCCACCGTCTCGGGCCGCGGCAGGTCGAGCGTGAGGCCGGCGTCGTAGACGATCCCCTCGATCCGGGCGCCGCCGCCGCCGCCGACGATCCGGCGATCCGGGCGTGCGCACGCCGAAGCCCGGCGCCCACTCGGCGCCGGAGTAGGTCGTCGGCACCGAGACGAGCGGCAGCCCGCCGGCCGACGACGCCGCCTTCGCGGTGTCGATCGCGGAGCCGCCGCCGATCGCGAGGATCCCGTCGGAGCCCGGAGCGCACCTCGATCCGGTCGGACGGAACCTCCGTCCAAACCCCGGCAAGCGGGTGCCCGACGAGGCCCTCCCAGCGCGGGCTCGCGACGAGGAACGGCCGCTCGATCCCGAGCGCCTCGAGCACGCCGGGCAGCTCGTCGAGCGACCAGCGGACGATCACGCGAGGCGGCCCCGGGCGAACTCGACGAACGACCGGCTCGCCCGCGTCTCGGCACGGCCGGCGGCCCGCACGAGCTGGATCTCCCGCTGCAGGTCGAGCCCCTCGACCCGCGCCTCCGCGAGCGTCCCTGCCTCGAGCTCCGCCTCGATCGAGGTCCTCGAGATGAACGTGACGCCGTAGCCGGCGCGGACGGCGCTCGCGACCGACTCCTGCAGCCCCAGCTCGAGCCGGACGTCGAGATCGCGCAGCCTCAGGCCGCGCTGCATGGAGCTCGTCCTCGATCATGAGGCGGACGCCGGCGCCCTCCTGCATCATGATCAGACCGGTCTCGCGCACGTCGTCGAGGGTCACCGTGCGACCCGCGAGCGCATGCCCCGGCGGGCAGGCGAGGACGACCTCGTCGCGGAGGAACGGCTCGAAGACGACGCCGCGGTGGCGCCGCGCCGGCACCGACGACGCCGAGCTCGAGCTCGCGCCCGGCGACCCGGTCGACGATCGTCTGGGTGTCGAAGACCCAGAGCAGCACGTGGAGCTTCGGATGCAGCGCGGCGAACTCGCAGAGGAGGTGCGAGAGCACGATCCCACCGGGGCCGGTCGAGGCACCGATCTCGAACCGGCCCTCGAGCTCGGCCGTCGCCTCCTCGGCCACCTCTGCGACGACCTGCTCCTCGAGCGCGAGCAGCCGCTGCGCGCCGCGATAGAGCCGCATCCCCGCCTCGGTCGGCTCGACGCGCCGGCCGGAGCGGTCGAGGAGCTTCGTCCCGAGTCGCTTCTCGAGCGCCTGGATCTGGAGGCTGACCGCCGGCTGGGTGACGCCGAGCCGCTCGGCCGCCTGCGAGAAGCTGCGCCGCTCGACGACCGCGACGAACGTCTCGAGCTGGCGCGTGTCCATAAGCGCAGCTTATACGGACTGCCGCAGCTCGAGTCGATTCCCGAACGGATCGTGCACGAAGAGCCGATCGGCGCCCTCGATTCCGGCGTCGTCCTCGTGTGCCACGCCGGCCGCGGCGAGCCGCGCGCGGAGCGCGTCGAGGTCGGAGACGACCAGGCCGGGGTGCGCTTTCAGGGCCGGCGTGAACGGCTCCTCGACACCGACGTGGAGCTCCTGGCCGCCCGCACGGAACCAGCAGCCCCCGCGGACGCGGAGCACCTCGGGCTTCGGCAGCTCCTCCATCCCGAGGACCCCGCCGTAGAACGCTCGTGCGTCGTCCTCGCCGCCGGCCGGCGCCGCAACCTGGACGTGGTCGATCCCGAGAACCGTCATGGCCCAAGCTCTACCATCAGTGGATGGTGGCGGTGAAGCTCGAGGACACCCTCGTCGGTGGGTATCGCCGCCTCGCCGCCGAGACGCCTCGCCGCCGGATCGACATCGAGATCCGCGTCCTCGACCTGCTGTTCGCGACGGTCTTCGGCGCCGTCCTCCTGCCGGTCGGCGCCGTCATCGCCCTCGCGATCCTGTGCTCGAGCGGACGGCCGATCCTCTATCGCGGCGAGCGTGTCGGGCGCGGCGCGCGCTTCTTCACGATGCTGAAGTTCCGGACGCTCGAACGCGACGCCGAGAGCCGCCTGGGCCCCTACCTCGGCGAGGAGCTCGTCCGCCGCACTCAGGCCGAATACACCCGGGTCGGGCCGCTGGCTCAAGGCATCGCAGCTCGACGAGATCCCGCAGCTCTGGAACGTCCTGCGCGGCGACATGTCGTTCGTCGGCCCCCGCCCGATCAGGGCGCGGTTCTTCGCCGAGCTTGCGGCCGAGCTCCCGGCGTACTGGCAGCGCCTGGTCGTCCGTCCCGGCCTGACGGGTTCGCTCAGGTGCGGCGCGGCTACGAGACCTCGATGGCCGAGAAGCTCTCACACGACCTCGAGTGGATCGCCGACCGCTCGGTGCGTCTGTACCTGCGGACGCTCGCCTCGACCGGGATCCGCGTGCTAGGGCAGACGCTCCGGGGCGGGAGCGGGAGCGCCTGAGGCGGCGAGGTTCGCCTGGATCGCGTCCAGGCAGCGCCGCATCGCCGCCTTCTCGTCCTCGGTGAGCCCGGCCAGGATCACTTCCTGGAGCCGAAGCGCGGCCGACATCATCCGCCCGTGGAGCTCGGCGCCGGCGGGCGTCAGCTCGAGCCGGCGAACGCGGCGGTCATCCGGGTCGAGCACCCGGCGGACGAGCTCCGCCTTCTCGAGGCGGTCGACGTGGTGCGTGATCGTCGCCCCTTCGAGATGAGCGTGACTGGCGAGCGCCGCCTGCGTCATCCCGTGCGTCTCGGCGATCGCACTCAGGACGATCCAGCTTCCGAGCGAGCCGCCGGCGCGCGCGAGCGCGGCCTCGAACGCGGTCCGCATCGCCTTGGCGGTGAAGACGAGCTGCCGCCCGAGCGGCTCCAGCCTCTCCGGCGGCCCGATCATCTCGTTAGATACTAAATCATTTGACATCTCACGGCAAGTGGGTATCCTGCGCCCCGATGCTGGAACGTCTGGCTCACGTCATCGTCCGGCGCAGGTGGTGGGTGATCGGCGTCTGGATCGCTCTCACCGTCGTCGGAGCGTTCTCCGCGGGGCAGCTCTCGAAGCGCTGGTTCCAGAGCTTCTCGATCCCGGGCTACTCCGGCTACGAGACGAACCAGAAGACGCTCAAGCTCTTCGGAAGCGGCGAGTTCCCGCCGATGATCGCGGTGTTCCACTCGAACGGGGACATCACCAAGGTCACCGGGCTCCAGAAGGCGGTCGACGCCGCCGCCTCGCTGCTTCCGCAGTCCCGCTCGGCCTCGTACTGGACGACCGGGAACCACGCGTAC
The DNA here is from genome assembly GCA_963836925.1 of uncultured Actinomycetes bacterium. Classification (GTDB taxonomy): domain Bacteria; phylum Actinomycetota; class Thermoleophilia; order Gaiellales; family Gaiellaceae; genus PALSA-600. The sequence goes on along the minus strand of CAWILJ010000004.1, from coordinate 414,261 downwards.
ATCTCGAAGGACGGCCACACCGCGTTCGCGACGATCTACCCGGCCGGGAACCAGGACTTCAGCTCGAATCTCCACGTCAACCAGATACGCGCCAAGCTGAAGACCGCGACCCCGGCCGGCACGCAGGCCTACCTCACGGGCCGCGATCCGCTCGTCTTCGCCTCCTCGAGCACGAGCGGCCCGAGCGTCCTCACCGAGTCGCTGATCGGCGGCCTCGGCGCGCTCGTCATCCTGCTCTTCGTCTTCGGGACGATGCCCGCGGTGCTGATGCCGATCGCGATCGCGATCGCGTCGATCCTGAACACCTTCACGCTCGTCTACCTGCTGACGTACATCACCCACGTGTCGATCATCGTCCAGTACCTGATCGCACTCGTCGGGCTCGGGGTCGCGATCGACTACGCGCTGCTGATGATCTTCCGCTTCCGCGACGAGCTGCGCGACGGCTCCGACGTCGAGACGGCGATGGTCGAGACGATGACCCACGCCGGGCGATCGGTGATCGTGTCCGGCTCGACGGTCGCCGTGGGCCTGCTCTCGATGGTCTTCCTGCCTCTGCCGTTCATCCGCTCGATCGGGATCGGCGGCCTCCTGATCCCGCTGGTCTCGGTGATCGCGGCGATCACGCTCCTGCCGGCGATCCTCTCGACGCTCGGCACGAAGGTGAACAGCCTCCGCGTGCTCCCGAAGCGCTTCATGGACGACGGCCACCCGGAGGACGGCTGGTGGGGCAAGTGGGCCGGGTTCGTCGTACGCCATCCGTGGCCGATCGCCGCGGTCGGGCTCGTGATCGTCGGCGCGCTCGTCTTCGAGGGCTTCCAGCTGAACGCGAGCGAGGCGCAGGTCAAGTACTACCCGGGCACCGGCGACGCGATCGACGGCCGCCAGGCCCTCACCGCGGCGGGCATCTCGGCCGGCGTGATGAAGCCGTTCGTCGTGCTCGTGAATCCCGGCACGTCGAGCGCGACGATCGTGAAGAAGCTCGACGCGACCCCCGGCATCGCCGGAGCCGCCGCGCCGACGGCCTGGCAGAAGGACGGCTACCGGCTGATCGAGGCGTTCCCGGCCGCCGACGGCTCCTCGAGCGCGGGCAAGACGGCGATCAAGACGGTCAGGTCCGAGCTGAACGACTCCGAGGCCTCGCTCGGCGGCGTTGCCGTCGAGGAGCGAGACTTCGTGAGCGCGGTCTACGGCAACTTCCCGTACGTGCTCGCGTTCGTGATCATCCTGACGCTGATCCTGCTCGCCCGCGCGTTCCGGTCGGTCGTGCTGGCGCTGAAGGCGGCGCTCCTCAACCTGATCTCGCTCGCGGCGGCCTACGGGATCATCGTGCTCATCTTCCAGAAGGGCCACGGCTCCGAGACGATCTGGGGCATCCACGCGACCCAGTCGATCATCCCGTGGATCCCGCTGATGATCTTCGCGTTCCTGTTCGGGCTCTCGATGGACTACGAGGTGTTCCTGCTCACCCGGATGCGCGAGATCTACGACGAGACCGGCGACACCGACACCGCGATCCGGGTCGGGCTCGCCCGCACCGGCAAGCTCGTGACGAGCGCCGCGCTCGTGCTCATGTTCGCGTTCTTCACCCTCTCCCTCAGTCCGGGGCTCGACATCAAGCAGTTCGCGATCGGCCTCGCGGCGGGGATCATCTTCGACGCAACCGTGATCCGGGTGATGCTCGTGCCCTCGTTGATGAAGATCCTCGGCGTCTGGAACTGGTGGCTGCCGAAGCCGGCCGCGAAGGTGCTTCTCGTGCGCGAGCCGAAGCCGGGCGACGCCGCGTACGACACGGCATAGCGCCTGAGGCGGCTCTTCGTCTCTCTAGACTCGGGCGACGATGTGCGGGATTTGCGGGATCGTCAGCACGCGCGGCCGGGTGGACCGGAAGCGGCTTGCCGCGATGTCGGAGACGCTCGTCCACCGCGGGCCGGACTCGGACGGGACGTTCGTCCGGGGCGGCGTCGGGCTCGCGGCCCGGCGGCTCGCGATCATCGACCTCGAGTCGGGCGACCAGCCGATCTCCAACGAGGACGGGTCGTGCACGGTCGTCCAGAACGGAGAGATCTACAACCACGCCGAGCTCCGGCGAGAGCTCGCTGCGGGCAGGGCACCGGATGGCCACCGACCATTCGGACACCGAGACGATCGTGCACGCCTACGAGCAGTGGGGCCTCGGGTTTGCCGAGCGGCTGCGGGGGATGTTCGCGGTCGCGATCTGGGACGCGAACGAGAAGCGGCTCGTGCTCGCGCGCGACCGGTTCGGGATCAAGCCGCTCTACTACCGGGCCGCCGACGGCGAGCTCTCGTTCGCCTCCGAGCTCGACGCGTTGCCGAAGGGCGACCTCGACCTCGACGCGCTCGAGGCGTTCCTGGCGACCAACTGCGTCCCGGGGCCGCTCTCGATCTTCCGCGAGATCCGCAAGCTCCCCCCGGGCCATGTGCTCGTGTGGGAGGGCGGAGCCGCGTCACTGGAGCGGTTCGCCCGGCCGGGCCCGGCCCCGGTGCGCCACGACGACGAGGCCGAGCTGCTCGAGGAGTGCCGTGCGCGGCTGCGCGACTCGGTCGCGGCGCACCTCGTCTCCGACGTGCCGGTCGGCGTGCTTCTCTCGGGCGGGGTCGACTCGGGGACGCTGACGGCGTTCGCGTCGGAGCTCTCGTCGGAGCCCGTGAGGACGTTCTCGATCGGGTTCGAGGAGGCTTCGTTCGACGAGCTCGACGGCGCGCGGGCGGTGTCGGCCCGGTACGGCACGCTGCATCGCGATCTCGTGCTCCGCCCCGACGCGGCGCTGCTCTTGCCCGCGCTCGCCGACGCCTTCGACGAGCCGTTCGCCGACTCGTCGGCCCTGCCGACGTTCCTCGTGTCCCGTCTCGCCGCCGAGGACGTGAAGGTGGCACTGTCGGGAGAGGGGGGCGACGAGCTCTTCGGCGGCTACTACACCTACGCGGCCGACGCGATCGCCGACCGCTGGGGCGGCGTGGCTCGGGCCGTCCGTCCCGTGGTCGAGCGGCTGCCCTCCTCGACGCGGCGAGCGAGCTTCGACTACCGCGCGAAGCGGTTCGTGCGGGCGGCGCACCTGCCTCCGCTCGAGCGGCACGAGGGGTGGAAGGAGATCTTCTCCACGGACGCCCGGGCGGAGCTGACGGGCCGACGCCACGGCTTCGATCCCCTGTCGCTGCCGCGAGCGCGATTCGCAGAGACCGAGGGGCACGAGCTGCTGGACCGGCTCCAGGACGTGGACCTCGGCGGCTACCTCGTCGACGACCTGCTCGTGAAGACCGACCGGGCCTCGATGGCGTGGTCGCTCGAGACCCGCGTCCCCTTTCTCGACACGGTCGTCGCCGGGTTCGCGTTCTCGCTGCCTGCGCGCCACAAGGTTCGGAGGCTCGAGAAGAAGCGGCTGCTGCGGAAGGCGGTGGCGCCGCTCCTGCCGGACGAGGTGGTGCACGGGCGCAAGCGCGGGTTCTCGATCCCCGCGGCGGCGTGGCTGCGCGGCGAGCTCGAGCCGTTCGCGCGCGAGACGCTGGCGCCCGAGGCGCTGCGGCGGCAGGGGTACCTCGAGCCCGCAGCCGTGACCTCTGTCATCGACCGCCACGTCTCCGGGGGCGAGGACCTCTCGCGCCAGCTCTGGGGGCTGCTCTCCTTCACGCTCTGGTACGAACGCCACGTCGAGGGCATCCGGCGCGACGTCGAGCTCGGGGCGCTGGTCGCGGGATGAGGACCGGGCCGCGCCGCGCACCTCGGCTGTCAATTTCCGGGGACCCACCTCCCGCCCCTGATGCCGTCGAGGCTAGCCGGAAATTCGTGACGTGTCCGTGCCAGCTTTGCGACGTCATGGGCTGCGAGGGGCGGCTGTGAGGGTCTGGATCGACATGACCGCGAGCGCGCATCCCCTCGTGTTCCGGCCGCTCGTCGAGATCCTCGAGGCGCGAGGGGACGAGGTCGAGATCACCGCGCGCGACTACGCGCAGACCCTCCAGCTGATCGAGTCGCACGGGATGACGGCGACGCCGATCGGCCATCACGGCGGCCGCTCCCGGGTCGGCAAGGCGCGGCAGCTGTCGTCGCGGCTCGGCGCCCTGAAGCAGTGGGCGCGCGGCCGCGGGTTCGACGTCGCACTCGCGCACGGATCGCACGAGCTGACCATCACGGCGCACCGGCTCGGGATCCCGAGCTCGACGACGTTCGACTACGAGTTCGCCTGGCTGCAGCACCAGCTCGGATGCCGCGCGGCGACGAAGGTCGTCGTCCCCGACTCGATCCCGGCCGACCGCCTCGCGAAGTACGGCGCCGTCCCACCGAAGCTCCTCACCTACCCGGGCCTGAAGGAGGAGTACTACCTCTCCGACTTCGAGCCCGATGCGGGCGTCGCCGCCTCGCTGGGAGTCGACCCGGCTCGCACGCTCGTCGTGCTTCGCCCCCCACCGGACGTCTCGCTCTACCACCGGCACTCGAACCCGCTCTTCCCGCAGACCCTGCGGCACCTCGGCAGCCTCGAGACCGTCCACGCCGTCGTGATCCCGCGCACGGAGGAGCAGCGCGACTACGTCCGCTCGCTCGCGCTCCCCTCCGTGATCGTCCCGGAGCGGGCCGTCGACGCGCAGAGCCTGATCGCGGAGTCCGATCTCGTCGTGTCGGCGGGTGGGACGATGAATCGCGAGGCGGCCGCGCTCGGCGTGCCGGTCTACACGACCTACGGGGGTCGACTCGGCGGCGTCGACGAGGAGCTGATCCGCTCGGGAAGGCTGCGCCCGCTCACCGACCCGCGGGCGCTCGTGCTCGAGAAGCGGGAGGCCGGCGCCGGAGAGCGCATCCGCCGCGACCCGCACCTCCTGCTCGACCTCCTGCTGGCGGCATACGCCGAGCGGTGAGGCGGGCAACGGTGTGACCCTGCCCTGCGCTCGCCGAGCTACGCCGCAGCGACGACGGCGAGGACCTCGTCGCCGTAGCGATCGAGCTTCGCCGGCCCGACGCCCGGCACGCGGGCGAGCTCGTTGATCGAGCGCGGCTTCGCGCCCGCGATCGCCTCGAGCGTCGTGTTGTGGAAGACGACATACGCAGGGACCGACTCGGCCCTCGCGCGGTCCTTCCGCCACGCTGCGAGCGCGTCGTACAGGATCGGGTCGGAAGGAGTGAAGGCGACCTTCGGCGGCCGGGCCGGACGGGTCTCGATGCCGAGCTCGGCGAGGAACGGGCTCGGGTCGCGCGACCACGTGATCGCCAGGTTGCGCCGCGCCCGCGTGATGCCGACGTAGAAGAGCCGGCGCTCCTCGGCGCGCTCCTCGTCCGTCCTCGCCATGCGCGTGGGCAGCTCCTTCTCGTCGAGGCGGGGGAGGAAGACCGCGTCGAACTCGAGCCCCTTCGCCCGGTGGTACGTCAACAGGTTCACGCCCCGCACCGCGCGGCTGCCGGAGTCGAAGCGCCGCCTGAGCTCGGCTGCGAACGCGGCGCCGGTGAGCTCGCCGTCGTCGATCTCGGCCGCGAGTCGCACGAGCCGGGCCAGGTCGGTCTGGCGCGTGAGCTCCCGCTCGCCGAGCTTGTCGGGGAGCGTGTGGAGCATCCCGGCCTCCTCGGCGAGAAGACGGACGCGCTCGGTGACGCCGCCCGAGTTGTCGCGCTCGAGCAGCCTCAGCATTCTCCTCGCGGCCTCGCGCTCGAGGAGCGAGGAGCCCTGGAACGGGATCCCGGCGTCGTGGAACGCCTCCTCGAGGTCGGCGAGCCGCGCGTTCGTCCGGGCAAGGACCGCCATCTCGTCAAGCGGCGTCCCGGCGTCCGCGAGACGCTTCACCTCGGCGGCGATCCACTCGTACTCGACCTCGGAGCCCGGGAACGGCCGGAGGACGGGCTCCGGCCCCGGCCGGCGGGTCGCCCTGAGCACCTTCTCGGCCCCGCCGAGCAGCGGCACGAGGCGGTTCGCGAGCTCGAGCACCTCGGGGCTCGAGCGGTAGTTCTCCTCGAGCCGCACCACCTCGGCGTGCGGGTAGCGCTCCGGGACGCCGAGCAGGCAGCGTGGCGAGGCGCCGGTGAAGCCGTAGATCGACTGGTAGTCGTCGCCGACCACGCAGAGGTCGTCGCGCTCGCCGAGCCAGAGCTCGAGGAGCGTCTGCTGGAGCAGGTTCACGTCCTGGTACTCGTCGACGGTGAAGGCCCGGTACCGGTCGCGAAACACCGTCCGCACCTCGGCGCTGCCCTCGTGGAGGCGGACCGCGAGCTCGAGCAGGTCCTCGAAGTCGATCTCGCCGCGGGCCTCCTTGCGGCGCTCGTACTCGCCGTAGACGCGCGCCATCAGGTCCTCCGGGATCGGCGGCTCGTGGTCGCCGAGCCGTGCCCGGTACTCGCCGGGCCCGAGGCGCTGATTCTTGGCCCATTCGATCTCGGTCGCGAGATCGGCCGCCGGCCGGAACTTGAACGGCGCGGGCAACCCGTTTGCGATCTGCCGGAGCGTCAGGGCCTTCGTCGGCAGGATCCGGCCAACCGTCCCGGGTGCGAAGTGGCGGAGCTGCGCGAGCGCCGCCGAGTGGAAGGTGCGCGCCGCGACGCCGGAGACGCCGAGCGCGGCGAGGCGCGACTTCATCACGCCCGCGGCCTTCTCGGTGAAGGTCACGGCGAGGATCTGGCCCGGTGCGAAGGCGCCGATCGCCACCTGGTGGGCGATCCGCCGCGTGATGGTCGTCGTCTTGCCCGAGCCGGCCCCGGCGAGGATGCAAACCGTCCCGCGCACCGCCTCTGCCGCGCGCCGCTGCTCGGCGTTCAGGCCGTCCAGGACTTCCACCGGGGCACCCTAGCCATGCCCCCGGCCGAAAACCATCACGGGTTTCCGACGATCTCGCACCGAGCGGCTAATGCAGGGTGTCTTCGAGCACCGCGTCGCCGACCCGCTCGGGGTGGTCGACGATCTGCTTCAGCTTGGTCGTGACGCCGAACATGTCGTTCTCGGCCACCAGGCCCTCGAGCTCCGCGAGCTGCTGGTCGAGCCAGTCGGCGTCGATCGGCGGCCGGGCGGCCCGCATGATCTTCGGATGCTTGGTCGTGCCGACCGCCTCGCCTTCGTTCCACAGCTCCTCGTGCATCTTCTCACCGGCGCGTGAGCCGACGAACGCGATCTCCACCTCGGTGCGGCCCGAGAGCTCGATCATCTGGCGCGCGAGGTCGAGGATCTTGACCGGCTCGCCCATGTCGAGGACGTACACCTGGCCCTTGCCGCCCATCTCGCCGGCCTGGATCACGAGCGACGCCGCCTCGGGGATCGTCATGAAGAAGCGCGTCATCTCGGGGTTCGTCACCGTCACCGGTCCGCCGCGCTCGATCTGACGGCGGAAGATCGGGATGACCGACCCCGACGAGCCGAGGACGTTCCCGAACCGCACTGCCACGAACCTGGTCGGAACGTCGTCGCGGCGGGCGTAGGACTCGACGATCCACTCGCACACCGCCTTCGACTGGCCGAGGAGATTCTTCGGCTTCGCCGCCTTGTCGGTCGAGATGAAGACGAATCGCTCGACGCCGAACTCGGCCGAGATCTCGACGACCACGCGCGTCGCGAGGACGTTGTTCGTCACGGCCTGGATCGGGTTCGTCTCGAGCATCGGCACGTGCTTGTAGGCGGCGGCGTGGAAGACGACCTGCGGATGGTGCCGCTCGAAGACGTCGCGCATCTTTGGCGCGTCGCCGCAGTCGGCGAGCACGGGGAGGACGGCCGTGAAGTGCCGTTCGTCGACGAGCTCGCGCTGCATCTCGTAGAGCGCGGACTCCGCCTTGTCGACGAGGACGAGTCGCTTGGCGCCGAGCTGGACGACCTGCCGGCAGAGCTCCGCGCCGATCGAGCCGCCGCCGCCGGTGACGAGCACGACCCTGTCTCTGATGTATGCCGAGATCGCTTCGAGGTCGACCTCGACCTGCTCGCGGCCGAGGACGTCCTCGATCGCGACGGGCCGGATCTGCCCGGCGAGGTCGATGTCCCCGGCGATCAGCTCGTGGAGGCCGGGCAGCGTCTTCACGACGATGCCCCCGCCGCGGCAGGCGTCGACGACCTTGCGCCGCATCTCGCCGGGCGCCGACGGCATCGCGATCAGCACCTCGTCGGGGCGGTGCTCGCGAACGAGACGCGCGAGCTCGTCGGTCGTGCCGAGCACGCGCACGCCGTGGATCCGGATGTGCTTCTTGCGCGGGTCGTCGTCGACCAACCCGACCGGCGTGTAGGCAAGCCGCCGGTTGCGCTGCATCTCGCGGACGACGAGTTGGCCGGCATCGCCGGCGCCGACGATCAGTACCTCGCGGCCGCGCGCGACGATCCCGCCCGACGGCCGCTCGATCAGCGAGCGGGCGAGCAGGCGCGTGCCCGCGATGAACGCGAGCAGGAGCAGGTAGTCGAGCGCGATGATGCGCTTGGGCAGCGGAGAGGTGCTCTCCGGCGGGAACACGTAGAGCACGAGCGTGGTTGCGACACACGCGACCGTGACTCCGCGGAACGCGCCCCACATGTCGCGCGTCGACACGTACCGCCACCAGCGGTTGTAGAAGCCGAACAGCACGAACGTGCCGAGGTCGAGGCCGATCACCACCGCGAACACCTGCCACGAGAGGAAGTGCTGGTAGTAGCGCGGGACGTCCTGGTCGAAGCAGAGGAAGAAGGCACCCCACCACGCGAGCGAGATCAGCGCGGCATCCGCGGCGAGCTGCCAGAGACGGTGCCGCGTGACCGGGACCGCGATCTTCACGCCTGAACCAGGCTCGAGGCCCGCCGCAGAACCGCGACGACCTCGGCCTGCTGCTCCTCCGAGATCCCGCCCCACATCGGCAGGCAGAGATTCTCGCGCGCGGCCTTCTCGGTCTCGGGAAACGCCCCTTCCGAGTAGCCGAGGTCGCGAAGCGCGGGCTGGAGATGGAGCGGCGGATCGTAGTACGACGCGAAGCCGATCCCGTCCTCCGCGAGCGCCGCGGCGAGCCGGTCGCGCTCGAACGAGCGGACGCAGTACATGTGGTACACGTGCCCCGGCTCGTCCGGCGGGAGCTCGACGATCTCGCCGAGGCCGAGCTCCTCGTAGCGCACCGCGGCCGCGCGGCGGGCGGCGTTCCAGCCGTCGAGCCGAGGCAGGAAGATGCGCAGCATCGCTGCCTGGAGCGCGTCCAGGCGCGAGTTGTAGCCGATCAGCTCGAAGTCCTTCTTCGACTTCGAGCCGTGGAACCGGAGCAGGCGGATGCGGTCGGCGAGCTCCGCGTCGTTGACGGCGACGAGGCCGCCGTCGCCCAGGGCGAAGAGGTTCTTCGTCGGGAAGAAGCTGAACGTCGAGACGATGCTCGTCGCGATCCCCGGGGCCCCGAACGCCTGCGCCGCGTCCTCGACGATCGGTATCCCGAAGGCACGCAGATCCTCGACCGGGGCCGGGCGGCCGAACAGGTGCACCGGCATGATCGCCTTCGTCCTGTCCGTGATGCGCCCGGCGACGTCTGCCGGGTCGATGTTCAGCGTGAACGGATCGATCTCGGCGAAGACCGGGGTCGCGCCTCTGCGGGCGATCGCCTCCGCCGTCGCGTAGAACGTGAAGGCCGGGCAGATCACCTCGTCACCGGGGCCGATCCCCATCGCGTCGAGGACGAGCACGATCGCGTCGGTGCCGTTCGCGACTCCGATCGTCTGCTCGACGCCGAGATGCTCGGCCGCCTCGCGCTCGAACCCCTCGACCTCGGGGCCGAAGATGAACCGGCCGCTCTCGAGCGTGCGCTCGAACGCGGCCTTCAGCTCGGGGACGAGCGGCGCGTACTGCGCCCTGACGTCAACGTGGGGAATCGGCACTTCGACTCATGTTAATCGAGCGGCGGCGGCGTACCAGCAGGATCGCGGCGAAGACGACGACCGCGAGGACGACGACGAGCTCGACATAGCGGAAGTCGTGGTGCACGGTGCTGTAGCTCGAGCCCGCGGCCCAGCCGATCCCGGCGAGCACGGCGCAGAAGACGGTCACCCCGGCTGCCGCCTGGACGATGAACCTCCGGAACGGCACCTCGAGGATGCCGGCCGGGATGGCGACGAAGGAGCGAACGACAGGCGTGGCGAAGCCGAGAGGCACCGCGACGCCCTCGAAGCGCTCGAACCATCGCTCTGCCCGCGCAATCCTCGCCGGGGTCACGTGGATATAGCGTCCGTAGCGCTCGAGGAGCGGGTGGCCGCCGCGGACGCCGACCCACCAGCCTCCGGCCGCGCCGACCGTGTTCCCTGCGATACCCGCGACGACGACGGCGAGATAGGCGGGGAGGCCGGACGAGAACTCGTGGCCGAAGAGGGCGATGTGCCCGGCAAGCGCTCCGGAGGCGAGCGCACCGCCGTACAGCATCGTCACCTCGCTGGCGGCCGGCAGCACGGCGGCGACGGTCATGAGGAGGAACACGGCGAGCAGGCCGTGGTCGCCGATCAGCGAGGTCACGGGCGCAGGGTACTAGCCGGCGAGCGCGAAGCGCCCCGAGTACGACGCCGTTCCCACCGAGCTCGCCTCGGTCACCGTGGCGACGTAGCTGCCGCGCGGCGCCTTCACGCCGGTCGAGGTGAGGCCGTCCCAGTCGATCGACTGCGCGCCCCCGGGGAGGCTCGCGGCAGGGAGAGCGGCGACCTCGGTGCCGTTCGCGGCAGAGATCGACAGGACGGCCGAGGCCGGACGCGACAGGGTGAACCCGACCTTCACGCCGCCGCTCGAGGAGCGCGGGACCGAGAGGTCAGTGAGGGTGAGGTCGTAGGAGAACGTCCGGTCGGCGGTCGAGGCGTTGTTTCCGACGTCTGTCGCGTTCACGGTCCAGTGCCAGGTGCCCTCCGAGTCGAACGAGCTCCACGTGAACGAGTACGTCCCCGGCTGGCGGCTGCCGGAGTCGAGCGTGTGGACGGTGCCGTCCGGCCCGACGACGTTCGCGGTCACCGTCGAGGGCCGGGTGAGCCGGTAGGCCAGCTTCACTCCGGTGCTCGCGTTGCCTTTCCCGACGACGGCTACCGACGGAGGCGGGGCGTACACGCCCGAGTACTGGACGAGAAGCGCCTCCTTCACCGGCACCTGGCGGGCCTGGCTGAGGCGGTTGATCACCTCGCCGTCGAAGGCCGAGGTCACGTACCGGCCGTACTGGAGCCCGGCTGCGGTCACAGCGCCGAGGCCGGCCATCGTCTTCGCGAGCTCGTAGCTCGTCATCCCGACGCTGTAGCCGGGCCGGCCGCCGTCGACCGTCACGAGGATCACGCGGCCGTCGGCGAGTTGGCCGACCGCGGTGCGCGGCTGCCGCGTCGTGAGGTCGGCCGGGTCGAAGTTCTCGCCGGTCGTGAAGAGCGGCTTGCCGCCCCTGACGAGCTGCGGGCCGCCGCCGACCGCCGACACGACGGAGCTCCACGCGTCGGGGAGGATCAGCCGCACGGTGACCTGCGCCCCCTGGGGCGCCTCGGCCTCGAGCTTCGCCGCGTCCGAGCCGGTCGAGACGAGCACGGCGCCGTCGGGCGGGATCGGCACCTGCCCGCTGCCGACGGCGGAGACGGCCGCGTTCAGGTCGGTCCCGGTCGCGGCAGCGGGGAACGGCTCGAGGACGGCGACCGCGGCGTTCGGGAGGTTCGGCGTCGAGGCGCCCCATGCCGGCGTGAAGAGGATCGTCTGGTTGCCCCGCGGCTGCTGGTTGACGCCCTCGACCGGGCGGCGCTGCCCGGCGCCCTTCCAGGTGCCGCTGAACGAGATGCGGGCGACGTGCATCGTCCCGTTCGAGTCGAACCCGATCGACGAGTGGGCAGGGGTCGGGACGCGGATGAGCGCGCCGTTCTGCATCACGATCCCGGACGGGTAGGAGCGCCCGGCGCTCTGCGAGAAGAAATCGCCGTTCACGCCGGCGACCGTCGCGACCGCCGAGACGCTCTGCTCGAGCTGGGTCAGCGTCTCACGTGGGCCGGTGACGGTGCCGGCGCCGAGCACGGGGCCGATCGAGGTCGGGCCGGTCGGCGCGGGCGCGGTGATCACCGAGTATGCGACGGGCCCGTGCGAGGTCAGCTGGACGTAGGACTGGTAGGTCACGCCGGGCATGAGCGTGGCGGGCTCCTGGGCGGAGGCGAGGGGGACGAGCGCGGCCGCGAGGAGCGCGCAGGCGAGAAGGCGACGCATGTCCCCCGTCGAGGGTAGCCGAGGCGGGTGCGGGTCCTGTCGGGGAGCGGCGTCAGTTCCAGACGCGGACTTCGCGGTACAACGTGTCGCGCTGTACCGGGATCTTCCCGAGGCCCTTGATCGTGCGGACGAAGTCGTCCGTCGAGGCGCGGTAGGTCGTGCCGGCGGCGGAGACGACGTTCTCCTCGATCATGATCGACCCGAGGTCGTCGGCGCCGAACTCGAGCGCGACCTGCCCGATCTTCATCCCCTGCGTCACCCAGCTCGACTGGATGTGGTCGACGTTGTCGAGGTAGATCCGGGAGACCGCCTGGGTGAGCAGGTAGTCGAACGAGGTCGGCATGGTCTCGCGGGGGACCTTCGGGCCGAGGCGATTGCCGTCATCCTGGAACGTCCAGGAGATGAAGGCGCGGAAGCCGCTCGTCTCGTCCTGGAGGTCCCGGATCCGGCGCATGTGCTCGACGCGCTCGGGCAGCGTCTCCACGTGGCCGTACATCATCGTCGCCGTCGTCGACATGCCGAGGCGGTGCGCGTGACGCATCACGTTGAGCCACTCGGCCGACTTCGTCTTCTTCGGGGCGATGATGTCGCGGACGCGGTCGACCAGGATCTCGCCGCCGCCGCCGGGGATCGAGTCGAGCCCGGCATCGCGAAGGCGGGTCAGGGCGTCGGGCACCGACAGGCGGGAGCGGCGGGAGATGTGCTGGATCTCCGGCGGCGAGAGCGCGTGCAGGTGGATCGGGTAGCGCTCCTTGATCCCGCGGAAGAGGTCCTCGTAGTAGTCGATCCCGAGGTCGGGGTGGTGGCCGCCCTGCATCAGCAGGCCGGTACCGCCGAGCGCGAGGGTCTCCTCGATCTTCTTGTAGATGACCGGCTTCGGGAGCAGGTACCCCTCGCGACGGTCGCCGGGCCGGCGGTAGAAGGCGCAGAAGTCGCAGTCGGTGACGCAGACGTTCGTGTAGTTGACGTTGCGGTCGACGATGAAGGTGATCCGGTCGGGGTCCGTCCGGCGGGCGCGGAGCTCGTTCGCGGCGCGGCCGATCGCGATCAGGTCGCGCGACTCGAGGAGCTCGACCGCGTCCGCGTCGTCTATCCGCCGGCCGGCGAGGGCGTTCTCGAGGATCGCCGCGACGCTCACGGGACCGGGGCTCCGGTGGTGACGAAGCGCAGCTCCGGCACCTCGTCTAGCTCCCCGACGTCGCGCGCCAGCTCGAGGAACGTGTAGAGCCCCGCGCGCTCGCGGGGGCCGAAGCGGTAGCGGAGCTTCTCGAAGTAGCGGGCGAGGAACCCGGCCGGGTAGCCGTACCGCTCGGCGGACTCGAAGGCGAGCGTCTCGGGCTCGGCCCGGGCCGCGCGGACGGAGGTGACGAGCGCCTCCTCGAGGTCGAGAAGGTCGGGATGCGGCGGCATCTTCACGGCCCAGACGGCGAAGACCATCGGGAGCCCCGTCCGCTCGAGCCAGAGCCGGCCGAGGTCGTGGTGCGGCGTCGGGTCCTCGAAGGCCGACTTGAGCGCAGCGTCGCCGATCAGCAGCTTCGCGTCGGCCTCCTCGCCGAGCGAGACGTGCGTGGCGCCGGGGACGAGCACCTTCGTGAGCACCACCGAGGTGGCCGACTCCGGCGTGACCGCCACCGTCCGGATCGAGTCGAGGGGCAGCCGCGAGACGAGCTGGATCGAGTCGACCGCGCCCTCGCTCGAGACGCACAGCCGCGGAAGGAGCAGCAGCGTGTCGGCGTGGCGGGCGTACTCGATCGACGAGATCGGCGCGGTGTCGAGCTCACCCGCGACGAGGCGCCGGTTGAGCTCCGTCGGGACGCCCGTCACCTCCTCGAACTCGGCGTCGACCCGGAAGAAGACCGGCGCCATGTTCGCGTACGAGATCCGGCCGAGGCGGATCACGATCGCGCTTCCGTGTCCCGTTCGGACGTGTCCCCTCGGCGTGCTGTTTCCGGGGACCCACCTCCCGCCCCTGATGCCGACGAGGCTACCGCGGAAGGTGTGGCGTGTCCGTGACGATTTCCCGACATCAGTCCCACCGCCGCAGCTCGTTGTAGAGGGTGTCGCGCTGGACGGGGATCCGGCCGGCGGCCTTGACGGTGCGGACGAGCTCCTCCGTCTTCTGCTCGGTGCCGGCCCTCGAGCCGGCGGCGCGGAAGATCTCCTCGCGGACGAGCGTCCCCTGCACGTCGTTCGCGCCGAAATGGAGCGCGACCTGGGCGATCGGGAGCGTCAGCGAGATCCAGTACGCCTTGATGTTCGGGATGTTGTCGAGCACGAGCCGCGACACGGCGAGCATCTTCAGGTCGGCGGCGCCCTCCTGGAACGTGAAGCCGCGGCGCTCGAACACCGTGTTGGCCGGGTGGAACGCGAGCGGGACGAACGCGAGGAACCCGCCGGTCTTGTCCTGCTGGTCGCGCAGCCGGAGCAGGTGCTCGACCCGCTCCTCGTAGGTCTCGACGTGCCCGTACAGGAGCGTGCAGTGCGTCGGCATCCCGAGCCGGTGCGCGGTGTCGTGCACGTGGAACCAGATGTCCGGGTGCTCCTTGCCGGGCGCGACGAGCCGCCGAACGCGGTCGGCGAACACCTCGGCGCCGCCGCCGGTCAGCGCGCCGAGCCCCGCCGCCTGCAGCTCGCGCAGGACCTCCTCGTGCGAGAGCCCCGAGAGCGTCGTCATGTGGTGGATCTCGGAGGCCGTGTAGCACTTGAGAAACACGTCCGGGAGCGCCTCGCGGAGGCCGCGAATCGTGTCGAGGTAGTAGTCGAAGTCGACGTGCGGGCTCTCGCCGTTGACGAGGTGGATCTCGGTGAACGGGGTCGCCTCGTGCTGGCCGACGGCCTCGGCGACGAACTCGTCCGGCGTGAGCGTGTAGGCGTGGGCCTGCTTCTGGGTGGCCGCAAAGGCACAGAACTTGCACTTCACCCGGCAGACGTTGGTCTGGTAGAGGTAGAGGTTCTGGATGAAGTAGACGCGGTCGTCGCCGCCGCGCTCGCGGCGCGCCAGGTCGGCGAGCTCGCCGATCGCGAGCAGGTCGTCGGACTCGAGCAGCGCAAGGCCGTCGTCGAGATCGAGGCGTACACCGTCGAGCACCTTCTCGCGGACGAGCTCGAGCGCGGTGTCGTGCGCGACGGCAGTCACGATGCGCGGTCGACGACGGCGTAGGTCAGGGCTTCGAGCTCCTCGCGGTGCGCGGCGGAGCCGACGCACGAGCGTGCCTTGGCGGCGTAGCCCAGCGCGGCGTCGCGCGAGCGCTCGAGCGCGGTCGTGCCGGCGACCCGGACGAGCGCCCCTTCGAGCGGCCCGCCGGCGAGCGCGCGGTGGACGACGTCGTCCTCCGCCGCCGCGAGCAGGAGCGGCATCGTCGGGGTCCCCTCGCGCAGATCGGTGCCGGGGATCTTCCCCGTCTCCTGGGTCTGGCCCGCGCAGTCGAGGATGTCGTCGGCGATCTGGAACGCGATCCCGAGCGCGAGGCCGTAGGCGCCGAGATCCGGGTCGCCGCCCGACCCGAGCCGGCACGCGGCCTCGAAGAGCTTCCCCGTCTTCAGCCCGCAGCGCTCGAGGTAGTCGTCGATCGTCGTCTCGGGACAGCGCGTCTGGCGCCGCTGCATCGCCTCGCCGCGTGCGAGCGCCAGGCAGGCGTCGGCCAGGATCTCGACCGCCTGCGAGTCGTCCGAGGCGGCGAGCTCGGCGAACGCGCACGCGAAGAGGTAGTCGCCGGCCGAGAGCGCTGCGCCGGGCCCGAAGACCGACCATGCCGCGGGTACGCCCCGGCGCATGCGCGCGCCGTCGACGAGGTCGTCGTGCACGAGCGTCGCCATGTGGACGAGCTCCGTCGCGACGCCTGCCGCGAGCAGCACCTCGCTCTCGTTCCCGTCCGACGAGAGGAAGCAGAGCAGCGGCCGCAGGCGCTTGCCCCCGGCCGCGAGCGCCTCCGACGCGACGAGCGACGTATAGCCCTCGCGACGCCCGACGGCCTGCGCCAGGCGTGCCTCGAGCTCGGCCATGTAGGCCGCGAGGCCAGGGGTCGCGGATACGGACAATGCGTTCACTGGGTTGTCTCCGCCTCGGGCGAGCCTACGCCGGATGCCGCTCCAGTGTGCAGGGCCACGATCGAACCCGCCAGGAGCCGGACGCGGACGCCGCCGAACCCGGAGCGCTCGAGCAGCCCGGCGAGCTCCTCGGCGGCGGGGAAGCGGGCCACCGACGCGGGCAGGTACGCGTAGGCGTCCCCGCCCGGCAGGAGCCGCCCGAGCAACGGCACGAGCCGGTCGAACCAGATCGTGAAGAACGGCCGCAGCAGCCCGCGCGGGCGCGTGATCTCGAGGATCGCGAGGCGGCCACCCGGGCGCAGGACCCGGTGCAGCTCGCGCAGCGCGAGCTCGAGGTCGGAGACGTTCCGGACCCCGAACCCGACCGTTGCGGCGTCGAACGACCCGTCGGCGAACGGCAGCGCCAGCATGTCGCCTTCGACGAAGCGCAGCCCCGGCGCCTTGCGCCGCGCCCGCTCGAGCATGCGCGGTGAGAAGTCGAGCCCCGTCACCTCGAGCGCGCCGGCGCGATGGCCGGCCAGCGCGAGATCGCCGGTGCCGCAGGCGGCGTCGAGGACGCGATCGCCGGGCCTCACGACCTCGGAAGCCGCGAGCCGCCGCCAGCGGAGGTCGAGCCCGGCGGTCATGACCCGGTTCATCGCGTCGTACACCGGCGCGATGCGGTCGAACATCGACCTGACCGCTTCGGGCGCGAGTGTCACCGGAGCTCCTCCACGTCCCCAAGCCTATGGACCGGCGGCGGGCCCGCGGCGGCTACTTGGGCCCTTTCGAGGCCTCGAGGAAGGCGGCGAGCTTGGCGAGGTTCACGTTCCCCTGGCTCGCGAACGGCGGCATCGGGCTGCCCTTGGTCACGCACGACGGGCACTTGAGGTGCGCGATCTGGAAGAAGACGCCCCGCCCCTTCGCGCCCTCGGCGCTCAGGTCCGGGGCGCCCAGGTTGTGGTTGCCGCTTCCGAGGTAGGTGTGGCAGTTGAGACAGCCGAGCTGGGCGAACAGCTTGGCCCCGGCCACCGCCGGCTTGTTGTGCACGAAGCCCTGCTCCTGCGCCCACTTCGGGACCTCTTTCAGGAGCTCCGTCCCGAGCGCCTCCTTCGCCGTCGCGCCGCGGTAGGTGAGGATGCCCATCGAGAGGATCACGAGGACGCTCGCAACCATCGCGACCGGCCGCTTCAGGGGATGGCGCTCGGGCCTCGTGTCGATGAACGGGATCGAGATCAGGAGCAGAAGGAGGATCGTCGGGATCCCGACCGTGCCGAGGAAGACCGAGGTGGGCCACTTGAAGATGCGCAGGAGGTAGAAGAGGAAGTAGAAGTACCAATCCGGGCGGGGAACGAAGTTGAACGTGCCCGGATCGGCCGGCTCGTCGTAGAGCTTGCCGAGCCACCCGGAAGCCGTGCCCGAGTGGTCGCCCGGAACCGACCACTTCCACAGGCAGGCCAGCACGACGATGACCAGCACGACGACGAACGACATGATCGTGTCGTGCCACATCGCGAACGGGAAGAACGGCTTCCCGCGCTCCTTGACGTCCTCCTTGTACTGCTTGAAGACCCGCTGACGCTCGACGATCCGGTCGTCAGCCACGCGAGGCCTCCTTCGCGGCGGCGCGCTCGCGGCCGGCGGGGCCGGACCCGTTGGCCGACGGGGTCGGGAGCGGGCCCGTTCCCGCCGCCTCCTTCGACCACGGCGGCGAGGTGACGCCGAGCCGGATCACGAGGTACAGGTGCAGCGCGATCAGGCCGCCGATGGCGGCGGGGAGAAGGAGCATGTGGATCGCGTAGAAGCGGCTGATCGTGTCCGCGTTGATGTACGTGCCGCCCTGGAGGAACTGCGCTATGAAGGGGCCCAGGAACGGCGCCGTCCCGTTCAGGTTGATCCCGACGACCGTCGCCCAGTACGAGGTCTGGTCCCACGGGAGCAAGTAGCCGGTGAAGCCCTCCGCCAGGCCGAGCGCGAGCAGCAGGACGCCGATGATCCAGTTCAGCTCCCGCGGGTACTTGTAGGCGCCGAAGAGGAACACCCGGCCCATGTGGAGGAACATCAGGATGATGAACACCGAGGCGCCCCACTTGTGCATCCCGCGGACGAGCCAACCTCCCCAGAGGTCGTTCGTGATGTGCTGGATCGAGCTGTACGCGGTCGTCGGCCCCGGCTGGTAGTACATCGCGAGGATCACCCCGGTCGCGGCCTGGACGACGAACGCGGTGAGCGTGGCCGAGCCCAGGGTCTGGAACCAGTTGGTGTCCGACGGGACGTTCCGGAACAGGAAGTACCTGACCGCCCCGACCAGCCCGGAGCGCTCCTCCAGCCAGTCGAGCGGGTAGAGGATCCGCTCCTGCGTGGTCTTCTTCGTTGCCATCAGTGGGGAGGCTGGATCGGGTAGAACCAGGACTCCAGGCCGCTCACCGGTTCCCCCGGGAACGAGTACGTCGCCGTGTGGATCTTGGCGCCGGCGCCCGTACCGTCCACGTACGCGACCGAGAACGGCTTGCCGACCATGAGGTGGCCGTTGACGATCGAGAACGAATAGCGGTCGAGCGCGCGGACCGGCGGGCCGGCGGTGCGGTTGCCCTCGGTGTCGTACTGCCCGCCGTGGCATGGGCACCCGAAGCCCGACGGATTGACCGGCAGCTTTCTCACGCCGCGATACGACGTGACCTTCTTGTACTGGATCGCCCCGTTCGGCTGGACCGGACAACCGAGGTGGGCGCAGTGGTTCGAGATGATCGTGAAGCTCGGCTGGTTGCCCAGGAAGCCGTTGTTCCGGATGAACGCGGTGCGCCGCGAGACGTCGCCCTCGTTGCTCGAGGTGAAGGTGGTGACGATGTACTCACCCTCGGGATAGGTCGCGATCGGGCCGAGGTCGCTGTGGCGGGCGCCCTGCTTCAGGAACGCCGGCCCGATCGTGAAACCGAGCACGGGAAGCGTCACGATCCCGCCGATGACGGCGCCGAGCCCGAGGGTCGAGGCCTCGAGGAAGACGTTGCGCGGGTAGCGCTCGACGGTCGACTCCTCCCGCTTGGCCCGGGGAACGGCAGCGGGCGTCGGCGGAGGTCGCTTCTCGGGCGCGACCTTCTCCGGCTTCTCCGCAAGCGGGCTCCCGTGAGCGAGCTCCCTCAGCCAGAGGAACGCGAAGAAGACGGTGATGAAGGCGCCGATCGCGACGATCGCCCAGGAGACGACGAACCCCACGAGCAGGACGACCACGCCCACGGCGAAGCCGACGGGCCAGAGGCTGGGGCCTGGAGCGTGCTGGTGTTCGCGGCTCGGGTCCAAGTCGCTAGCGACGAATATCACAATTGGCCACCCCGAGTCTGGGGGCAACCAGGCCGGCAACTATGCCCGAACCGGGCGCCGCCCGCTCCGGGAGCTTATTTTCTCTCACCCAGGCCATACTCATCCCAGCGCCGATCGACGAGGTCGCGTACTCCGGCACTCATCTCGATCTCGGGCGGCCACTCTCGTGCTCCCTCCTCCGGTAGCTTCGCGGTGGCGTCGATCCCGAGCTTACCCCCGACGAACTGGCTCGTGGTGGCGTGGTCGAGATGGTCGGCGGGACCCGCCGTGAGGACGACGTCGCGGGCCGGATCGACGTTCGCGCCGGCGTAGAACGCGACCCCGGCGTAGTCGTGCGGATCGACGTGCTCGTCGACGACGATCACCGCCTTCGTGAGCGAGAGCAGGCCGAGCCCCCAGATCGCGTGCATCACCTTGCGGGCCTGCGCCGGGTAGCTCTTCCTGATCGAGACGATCGCGCAGTTGTGGAACGCCCCGGCGACCGGGAGGTCGTAGTCGACGACCTCCGGGACCGACGCGCGGATCGCCGGCAGGAAGATCCGCTCGGTTGCCTTCCCGAGCCAGGCATCCTCGGCGGGCGGCTTGCCGACGACGATCGAGGGATAGATCGCGTCCCGTCGCATGGTCATCGCGGTGAGGTGGAACACCGGGAACGGCTCCGCCGCGGTGTAGAAGCCCGTGTGGTCGCCGAACGGGCCTTCCTCGACGAGGTCGCCCTGCTCCACGTACCCCTCGAGGACGATCTCGGCCGACGCGGGCACCTCGAGGTCGACGGTGACGCCCTTGACGACGTCGACCGCCTCGCCGCGCAGGAACCCCGCGAACATGAGCTCGTCGATGTGCTTGGGGAGGGGGGCGCTGGCGCTGTAGGCGGTGACGGGGTCGAGGCCGAGCGCGACCGCGACCTCCATCCGGCCGTCGGCGGCGCCGAAGTCGGCGCGGCCGTCCTTGTGGAGCTGCCAGTGCATCGCGGTCGAGCGCGGCCCGAGCACCTGCATCCGGTACATCCCGAGGTTGCGCTGCCCGGTGCGCGGATCGCGCGTGATCACCGCCGGGAGGGTGATGAACGGCGCCGCGTCGAGCGGCCAGCAGGTCTGGACCGGGAGCGCGCCCAGGTCGACCTCGTCACCCCGGAGCACGATCTCCTGGCAGGCGCCCTTCCGCACCGTGCTCGGGAGGGAGTCGGCAATCGACTTCAGCTGCCTGAGGCCGCGGAGCTTGTCGACGAGGCCCGAGGGTGGCTGCATCTCGAGGACGTCGGCGAGCTTCGCTCCGACCTCGTCGAGCCGCTCGACCCCGAAGGCGAGGCACATCCGCCGCTCGGTGCCGAACTGGTTGATCAGCAGCGGGTGCGTGCTACCGGCGGGCCGCTCGAAGAGGAGCGCCGGACCGCCGGCCTTGACCGTGCGGTCGACGATCTCGGTCACCTCGAGATGCGGGTCGACGTCTGCGGCGATACGGACGAGCTCTCCTTCGCGCTCGAGGAGCGCGATCCACGCGCGCAGGTCCGCCGGCGGGGCCACCAGCGCGCTCAGTACGAGCCGGGGCGGCGGGCCTTGCGCCGGTGCGACATCGACTTCGCGAGCTCCCCGAGGCCGATCACGGCCAGGAAGACCAGCCCGACGATCAGCATGCCGAGGATGATGTGCAGGCCGTCGCCGGCGGCGTCGAAGATCACCGCGGGATCGTACCCGTGGACTGCGCCTCGATCCGGGTCACGTGGAGCCTGAGCGCGGCCGCGATCTCGACGCCGGTCGGGTCGCCGCCGAGCGACCGCGCCGCTGCGACCCAGGCCTCGCCGTCGCCCGGCTCACCGGCCGCGCGCAGCGACGCGCACCGCGAGATGAGCTCCGCCATCGCCGCGACGGCGTCCACGCCCCCGGCAGCGGCGATGCGCACGAGGCCGTGGGCGTAGAGGTAGTCGCCGAGGAGGATGCGCTCGCTCTCCTCGCCGGAGGCGAAGAGCCGCGGCACCCCGTAGTGGACGAGGTAGGCCTCGTAGACGGTCTCGAGCCCGAGGGCGTAGATCTCGGGTGCGAGCGGCGAGAACACCCGGATCCGGGCGCGCTCCGCGTCGGGCCGCAGCGCCGCGACCCACAGCGGGCTCTCGGTCTCGGCCCCCTGGGCGATCTGTGCGAACACGTCCACGGCCGCAGTCTTACAATTGCCGCGTGCAGGCCACGGGAGCGGTGACCTTCTTCCTGTACTTCGACGACCGAGAGCATGCCGAGCATGCCCTCGCAGCGCTGACGGTCGACGGCTTCGGCTGCCGTCACGTCGATCCACCCGAGGACACGAAGGATCCCACCTGGTCGGTCACCGCGGAGCGGCTCATGCTCGAATCCGAGGTCGAGGGCTGCCTCGAACGCGTGCGCCTGATCGCCGAGGGCTCCGGCGGGCGGGTCGACGGAATCGCGACCCCCTGGCCAGGCCATCCGGCCGACTCCCCGCCGTCCTAGAACGCGGCGACGGCGGCGACGGTGGCCTCGATCTCCGCCTCGCCGTGGGCGAGCGACGGGAACAGGCACTCGTACTGGCTCGGAGCCACGTAGACCCCCTCGGAGAGGAGGTGCCGGAAGAGCGCGCCGTAGCGCTCGGCCTCGAGCCGCTGCATCCGCGTCACCGCCGTGAAGGGGCCGGCCCCTCTCAGGAAGAGCGTCAGCATCGCGCCCACACGCTGGACGAGACCGTACGGCGAGAGCCCCTCCTCGAGCCGGGCGCTCCTGCGTTCGAGCTCGTCGTAGACCGCCGGGTCGCGCAGCCGGCGGAGCACCGAGATGCCGGCCGCGGTCGCGAGGGGGTTCCCGGAGAGCGTGCCAGCCTGGTAGACGTCGCCGACCGGGGCGAGGCGCGACATGAGCTCCGCGCGCCCGCCGAACGCGGCGAGCGGGAGACCCCCGCCGACGATCTTTCCGAGGATCGTCAGGTCCGGCAGGACGCCGAACCGCTCCTGCGCCCCGCCGCGTGCCACGCGGAAGCCGGTGATCACCTCGTCGAACACGAGCAATGCGCCGGAGGCGTCGCAGAGCGAGCGCAGAGCCTCGAGGAACCCCGGCAGCGGCGGGACGCAGCCCATGTTCCCGGCGACCGGCTCGACGAAGATCGCGGCGAGGTCGCTCCCGGCGAGCTCGACTGCGGCGGTGACGGCGTCGACGTCGTTGTAATCGACGACCGACGTCGCCGGCGACAACGGCCTCGGGCACTCCCGGCGAGCCGGGGATGGCGAGCGTCGCGAGCCCTGACCCCGCCTGCGCGAGGAACGAGTCGGCGTGGCCGTGGTAGCCGCCGGCGAACTTGATCACCGCCGTCCTCCCCGTCCACGCGCGGGCCAGGCGTAGCGCCGACATCGCGGCCTCGGTGCCCGAGGAGACGAGCCGCACCATCTCGACCGAGGGGACCGCGTCCGCGATCTCCGCAGCGAGCTCGACCTCGCGCTCGGTCGCGGCGCCGAAGCTCGTGCCTGCGAGCGCCGCCTCGCGGACCGCCTCCACCGTCTCGGGATCGGCGTGGCCGAACGACGAGCGGCCCCCACGACTGCACCCAGTCGAGCAGGCGGCGGCCGTCGGCCGTCTCGAGGTACGCGCCCTCGCCGCGCGTGACGAAGAACGGCTCGTCGACGCCGACGGCGCCCATCGCGCGGACGGGCGAGTTGACGCCCCCCGGAATCAGCCGCTGGGCCCGCGCCCAGAGCTCGGAGGGGTCGTCGGTGGGATCTACAGCCAGGCTGCGAGCTCCTTGGCCCAGTAGGTGATCACGATCTCGGCACCGGCCCGGCGGATCGCGGTCAGGGACTCGAGCGCCGCCGTTCGCTCGTCCAGATGGCCCGCCGCCGCGGCCGCCTTGATCATCGCGTACTCGCCGGAGACGTTGTAGGCGCCGACGGGGAGGTCGAAGCGCTCCCGCACCGCCCGGACGACGTCCAGGTAGGGCAGCGCGGGCTTCACGAGCAGCACGTCGGCGCCCTCCGCGACGTCGAGCTCGCACTCGCGAAGCGCCTCGCGGACGTTCCCGGGATCCATCTGATAGCCGCGGCGGTCACCGAAGGAGGGCGCCGAGCCGGCGGCCTCGCGGAACGGCCCGTAGAAGGCGGACGCGTACTTGGCGGCGTAGGAGACGATCGGCGTCTCGGGCAGCTCGGCGCGGATGGCGGCGACGCGGCCGTCCATCATGTCGCTCGGGCAGACGGCGTCTGCTCCCGCCTCGACGTGCGACACGGCGGCTCGCGCGAGCAGCTCGAGCGAGGCGTCGTTGTCGACCTCGCCGTCGTGCAGGACCCCGCAGTGGCCGTGCGCGGTGTACTCGCAGAGGCACACGTCGGTGAGGAGCAGCAACTCCGGGAACCGCCCCCTCAGCGCGCGAAGCGCCTGCTGGACGATCCCGTCGGCGACCCAGGCGCCCGAGCCCTCGTCGTCCTTGTCCTCGGGGATCCCGAACAGGATCACCGAGCGGACCCCGGCGCGAAGCAGGTCCTCGCATTCCCGCACGACGCCCTCGACGGTGTGCCTCGACATCGCCGGGAGCGACTCGTTGGGCAGCGTCCTGCGGGGCGACGAAGAGCGGCATGACCAGGTCGTCGAGCGAGACGGTCGTCTCGCGGACGAGGTCGCGCAACGCGCCCGAACGGCGGAGCCGCCGCAGACGGGTGGCTGGAAAGCTCATCCCCAAAAGGTACTGGCTTGTCAGCGCCCGGCCACGGTCTCGGGCGGCGCCGGCTCCTCGACCGGCTCGACCTCGACCGGGATCGCGCCGCCGGCCGACCACGACTCGAACGTGATCCGCTCGGAGAAGAACTCCCATGCCGCGCGCCCGACCGCGAGCAGCGGCAGCGCGAGAAGAGCACCGACCAGGCCGTCGATGTTCGAGCCCGCGAGCAGGCCGAAGATCACGAGCAGCGGGTGAAGCCGGAGGACGCTTCCCATCACCTTCGGCACGACGACGTGACCCTCGACCTGGTGGATGCCGAGGAACAGCAGCAGCACCCAGACCACCGAGAACGGATGGATGACGAGAGCGTAGATCGCCGGCGGAATGGCCCCGAGCCACGGCCCGAGGTACGGCAGCACCTCGGTGAATGCGACCCAGGCCCCGAAGAGCAGGGCGTACTCGTCCGCCCCGGGCACGAGCCCGGTCACGCCGAGGATCCAGAGCCCGAGCCCCGCGCTCGAGCCGATGATCAGCGAGAGAGCGACCTGACCGCGGACGTACGAGACGAGCGCGTGCTCCATCCGTGCGATCAGAGGTCTCCCGCCGTGCGGCGGGAAGCGCCGGTCCACGGCTCGGGAGAGCCGCTGCATGTCGAGGAGCATGTAGATCGACACGACGATCACGAGGACGAAGTCGAAGACGGCGCGCCCGATGGAGATCGCGGCGCCCTCGACGAAGTTCACGATCCGGTGGGTGTAGCGGCCGACGTCGCGCTGCTGGATGCGCTTGACGACGCGGTGGCCGCTCTGCTCGATCTTGATGCTCTGCAGGTGATGGTCGTCGAGCCACGTCTGCAGGCGGTTCACGTCCCGATTGGCCTGGCTCTGGCCGTGCTTGACGGTGAAGTAGTCGTTGAACCGCGTGGCCGCCGTCTTCGTCTGGCTGACGACGACGGTGCCGACCGCCACGAGGATGAGGAGGATCGCCGCTGCGAAGGTCAGGTAGACGAGAGCGACCGAGAAACCGCGGCGCACCCTGAAGGCCCCGAGCGTGAGCACGATCGGGTCGAGCAGCAGCGCGATCAGCGCCGCGACGAGGAACAGGAAGACGGTGTGACCCGCGGCCTGGCCGAACGCCCAGCCGAAGAACACGGCTACCGGGAGGCCGACCAGTTGGATCCAGCGCGGGATCTGGATCCGCGGCGGCGGGGCGGCCGGGGCGCTCATCGCGTCGATCGTACAAGGGTCCCCGCTCCCGGCGAGGGAAGCCGTGAGACCTCCCGGTTTCCCCTGACCCTTCCCACCGGTCGGGTCCCGGGCGGCCAAGCGCTGACCGCTCCCGGTTGATGGGCGGTGGTCGTTTGCGCTACGGTCCTCCCGATGTCGCCGCCCCCCGACCATCGTCGGGCAGCGCGCCCGAAACGTCGTTCGCACGGCCTGCGTAGGCGCCGCCTCGCCGTCCTCGTCGTCGTCGCCGCGATCGGCGTAGGCGTCCTGCTCGTGACCGCATTCGGCGACGGAGACCATCCGGCGGTCGTGCTCACGGCTCCGGCGAGCGCCTCGCGCCTGCTCCCCGCGGGCCCACCCGAGCTGCAGCCCGTCGCGAAGCTCGGCTCGCTGACGATCGAGCTGCCGGTGAACCAGCAGCGGATCACGGCGATCGGCTACCACGCCGCTGCTGACGGGGCGCTCACCCTCGCGCCGCTCGGAAGCCAGGCCAACCAGGGCCTCCTGAAGCGCCTGGCGCATGCCGTCTTCGGAGGCGGGTCGGGCTGGCCGCACTGGTACCTGCTCTCCGGCAGTCAGGGCACCGGCACCACGGCCCTCGACGTCGGCGCGCCGCCCGGCACCGACGTGTACGCGCCCGTCGCGGGGACGATCGTCGGGATCGAGAAGGTGATCCTCGACGGCGCCGTGCACGGTGAGCGGATCGACATCCAGCCGACCAGCGCGCCGTCGCTCGTCGTGTCGGTCGCGAACATCGCCGCGGACCCGTCGCTCACGGTGGGCTCCGTCGTGGTCGCGGGAAGCTCGAAGCTCGGAGAGCTGCTCGACCTCTCGAAGCTCGAGACGCAGGCGCTCGCCCGCTACACGAACGATGCCGGGAACCACGTCCTCCTGGAAGTGCACCCGGCCGCGACGCTGGCGATCCGGTAGCGCCGGTGCGGATCCTCTTCGTGGGCGACGTCTTCGGCGCCCCGGGAAGGCGTGCGGTCGAATCCAGGCTGCCGTCGCTCCGCGAGGAGCTCGGCGTGGACTTCTGCATCGTCAACGGCGAGAACGCCGCCGACGGGCGGGGAATCACGGCGAAGATCGCCGAGCGGCTGCTGGCGGCCGGGGCCGACGTGATCACCCTCGGCAACTGGGTGTGGGGCCAGCGCGGCTTCGCCCCGTACCTGAGCGGCACCGACCGGGTGCTGCGCCCTGCGAACCTCTCGCCGAACACACCGGGGCAGGGGCTTGCGGTCCACGACGGCGTCGCGGTCGTCAACCTGCTCGGCCACATGACCCTCAACCCGTTCGAGAGCGCGTTCGTCGCCGCCGAGCGGCTCGTCGAGGAGGCCGCGCGCGCGACCCCCGTGATCGTGGTCGACTTCCACGCGGAGGCGACCAGCGAGAAGGTGGCGCTCGCCTATCACCTCGACGGCCGCGCGACGGCCGTGCTCGGGACGCACACGCACGTCCAGACGAACGACGCGCGCGTCCTGAAGGGCGGCACGGCGGCGATCACCGACGCCGGCATGACGGGCCCGCACGACTCGGTGATCGGCAGCGACCCGGCCGGCCCGATCCGCCGCTTCCTGACCGGGTACCCGGAGCGCCTCGAGGTGGGCGACGGCGACATCCGGATCGAGGGCGTCCTCGTCGAGTGCGGCGCCGACGGCAGGGCGACGAGCTGCGAGTCGGTTCGCGTCTCCGTCGAGGCCGGCTAGGCAGGTACCAGCGAGCCGGGCAGCTCTTCCTCCTCTTCCTCCTCTTCCTCCTCGGTCACCGGGACGGTCGCCTCGGCCGTTCGCGGGGCCAGCACGGCGAAGGCGACGAAGGGAAAGAACCAGGGCAGGTAGAGGTAGAACCAGTGCGTCAGCACCATCTCGAAGCCGACGAGCAGCGCGCCGGTGAACGCGGCGATCTGGAGCGGCGAGCGGCGGCGCGGCCAGCGGTAGAGGACGACGGCGCCGACCAGCAGCGCGAGCTGGAGGACCCGCTGGACCCAGTGCAGGTCGGGGAGCCCCTTCGCGTGGTACTGCCGCCAGTCCCAGAGCGAGAAGGGTGACGAGCGGCCGAACTGGTACCCGAACGTGTGGTGGACGAACGTCTCGGCGCCGTGGAGCGGGCTCGGGTCGAAGAACAGGATCACGAAGGAGGCCGCGGTGGCCACGAGCGCGCCGACGACGAACCGCCGCCGCGACCCTGAATCGCGCGAGTCGGGGTAGCCGGACCACAGCGGCAGCACGACGAGCGGCGAGAACTTCACGAGCGCCCCCAGCGCGCCGAAGGCGCCGCGGAGCCACGGCGAGCCGAGGAAGTAGAAGCCGAGGACGAGCAGCGCCGGCTGGATCATGTCGTTCGTGTTCGAGCTGGACGCGTACTGGGAGAACGGCCACGCGACCCAGGCGAACCCGAGCGTCGCCGCGAGGCGCGCCCCGCCGTAGCGCCAACCGACGAGCCACAGTCCGATGATGCAGAGGAGGTCCCAGATGATCGAGGTCGCGTGCGCCGCCGGAAGGGTGTCCCACTTCCCGCTCCAGCCGAACATGAGGAAGCCGGGCAGGTACGCCTCGTAGGACACCGGGCCGTACGTGTCCCCCTGCGCGTCTGCCGCCTCGCAACGGCCGTTCGTCTGGATGTGGTCGCGGATCTCGCCGTTCGAGTCGGCGGGGCCGCACGCGGGACGGGTGCCCTCGATCGGGAAGTTCCCGTACGGGTCGACGAACGTCGCGATCCGCTGCGCCCCGATCACGCCGGAGAGGCCGACGTCGATCACGTTCGAGTCGCGCACGTTGAGGCCGATCCGGAAGCCCGCGAGGAACACGGTCGCCCCGATCAGGAGCCAGACGGGCCAGACCGTCGAGCCGCGCGGCGTCCGATCCCTGCGACCGATCCAGATGCAGCGCACGAGCAGCCATGCCATGCCGGGGTAGGCGAGCGGCATCGCGGTGAAGATGTCGCCGCGGTTGAAGTACCACAGCGAGACCGAGAACGACAGCATCATCACGAGGTCGAGGTTCCGGAGCGAGAAGAGCCGCCGCCAGTCGGCGAGGCCGATCAGGAACGCCCCGCAGAGCCCGAGCCAGACCGAGTAGGAGTTGATCTTGGTGCCGCCGAACGCGCCCGGGCCGCCGCGCGCCATCCCCCACGCCACCTGCGGGCCGGTGTAGGCGGTCGTCACCGCGCCGGTGACGTCGTCGATGGTGCCGGTCGCGATCTCGCCGGCGTTGCCCGAGAAGACGTTGACCGTCCACACGCCCTTGTCGAAGCTCGACTCGACCTCCGGGTGCTTCGGGTAGCGCTCGAGCCAGGCGGAGACCTTCGGGAACCGGAGGAGGATCCGCTGCGCCTGCTGCCCGGAGAGCCGCGCCTTCGTCTCCGCCGCGGGCGGGCTCGTCAGGGGGGTCGACGGGGCCGTGACCGTGAAGCCGTCGGTGGACGGCACGGGCTTGGCGGCGAGGGCTGCCGGGGCCAGCGCGCCGACGCCGACGAGTGCCGCTGCGACCGCTCTCAGCGGCGGAACGACCAGAGCTTGTTCCCGAGGAAGTTCAGTGGGGTCACGACGACGATCGCGACCGCCTGGGCGACGATCTCGCCGACCCCGAGCCAGACGAGCAGCGTCAGCACCCCGAGGTTCGCGAAGTACACGGTCCCCGCGACCGTGAAGAAGCGCATCCCCTGGTAGGCGAAGTGGCCGCGCTGAGCCCTGAACGTCCAGTGACGGTTCCACCAGTAGTTCCAGCTCGCCGCGACGAGGAACGAGACCGTCGCGGCCGCGAGGTAGTGGAACCCGCCGCCCTCGAGGAGCGAGGCGTAGACGATGAGGTTGACGACGTAGCCGCTGACGCCGACGACGCCGAACTTGGCGAGCTGGATCCAGTTTGCGGGCCGCCGAAGAGCCTGGACGGCGCGATTGTCGAGCATCGTCACTACGCGGGCGTTCCCTTCACACGACGAGGCTAGCAGCGCCTCCTGCGGGTTTTGTTAGCGGTCATCGCGGACCAGGGGAACGAAGCGGGCAGGCACCGACGTGATCAGCCTTGGTCCGCCGGGCGTGCGCTCGAGCGCGCAGAGGTGCTGGGCGCGACGCCCGGTCTCGAGCGGGATCGCGATTCGCCCGCCGACGCGAAGCTGGGCCCAGAGCGCGGGGGGCAGCTCGGCGGCAGCGGCGGCGGCAGCGATGCCATCGAACGGCGCCTGTTCGGGCAGCCCGAGAGCGCCGTCGCCGACGTGCACGTGCACCCGTTCGTAGCCCGCAGCCGCGAGGGCCGACCGCGCCGCCTCGGCGAGCTCCGGGATGCGCTCGATCGTGTGCACCTCGGCGGCGAGCTCGGCGAGCACGGCCGCCGCGTAGCCGGAGCCGGTCCCGACGTCGAGGACCTTCTCGTCCCCGCGGAGCCCGAGTGCCTCGCACGTGAGCGCCACCATGTACGGCTGTGAGATCGTCTGGCCGAACGCGAGCGGGACGGGCCCGTCCTCGTAGGCGATCTCGCGATGCTGCTCGGGGACGAAGAGCTCGCGCGGGACGCGCTCCATCGCGGCGATCACCCGCTCGTCGCCGATCCCCCTCCGCGCAAGCTGGCGCTCGATCCAGGACGGGGAGGCCACGTGCTCAGGCCGCTGCCGCTATCGCAACGCCGAAGTGCTCGAGCAGCAGCCGCTTGATCTCCGTGATCGACCCCGGCGGCGGTCCCGTGCCGACCGTGAGCATCGGCACCTCGGAGTCGGAGGAGGCCAGGGAGCCATGGCTGCCGCCGCCCGCGTGGTGGCGGCCTCCCAGGTCCGCGAACTCGTAGCCCGGCGCGGCGGAGAGCAGCACCTCGCCGGCATTCGGGTTGCGAAGCGCGGCCTCGGCGCGGGCGCGGCCGTCCGGAAAGGAGTCGAGGATCCGCGGATCGTCGGCGCCGTCGCGCCGCGCGACCACCTCGCCGTCCTCGAGGAAGAGCGCCACGTCGACGGCGACCTCGCCGTCGAGCGCCTGGGCGAGGCGCCTCGGATCGTCGCCGTAGACCATCCCGGCGCGGTTCGAGGCGGTCACGAGGCCGCCGGGGACCTCGAGTTGCGCGGTCTCCTTGACGAGCGACTGGCCGTGATCGGAGCAGAGGACGACGGCGTAGCGGTCGAGGAACTCGTCCGGTCCGCCCGCCGCGTCGAAGAGCGCCGCGATTGCGTCGTCGGCCCGCCCGAGGGCCTCGTGCGCCGCATCGGGCCCGAGTGCGTGCGAGGCGTAGTCGTAGTCGGGGAGGTAGAGGACGAGCAGGTCGAAGCCGTCCCGCGTCACGAGCCAGCGGCCGATCGACGCCGCGTAGGCGTCGATCGATCCGAGCGAGCGATTCAGCCAGGCGATCGGCGCGCCCGTCCGGTCCGACTCGTAGACGCTGTAGAAGAAGAACCGCTTCGGCCCGTGCACGGGCGGGAACCCCGGGATCGGGGAGAGGTGCCGGTGGCGCCCGCGGTAGGTCGTGATGTTGATCGCGGCGGTGGTGAGGCCGGCGCTCTCGAGCGCCTCGTACACCGTCTCGGCGCTGCGGCTCAGGTGCCGCTCGTTGAGGTTCACGACGGTGTCGCGCAGACCCTGCACGAGCCCGGAGGCGCGCAGGGCGGCAAAGGAGGACCCGTACTCGACGAGCCGCTGCTCCTCGCGGTTCCACCAGACGAGATGCGGGATCCCGTGCACGTCGGGATGCGCGCCGGTGGCGATCGAGGCGAGACACACGGGCGTCAGCGACGGGAACGTCGAGACGGCACGCCGATAGTCGCCATGGTCGAGCAGGAAGCGGAGGGCGGGCCCGTCGGTCGCCTCGAGCATCGACGGGGTCAGCCCGTCGATCACGATCAGGATGACCGGCTTCGCGGCTCCGCGCTCAGTCACGGGCGAGTATGCGCAGACCCGCGTGCTGTTCCGGGGTGCGGCGGCGCGCCCGGAGACCGATGCCCGGGAGGAGGACGGCCTCCACGTACCCGACGATCGGGATGAACGCGAGCCCGGCGGCGACGAGCCCGCCGAGGAGCACGAAGACGGCGAGCCCGAGACGCGTGCCGCCGCGCCGCAGCGCGCCGTTCACGAGCGGCGAGGCACCGAACGCGCCCGCGATGCCTCCGACGGCTCCTGCAACCGCCTCGCTCCAGTGGAGGACGCCGAGCCCGATCGCGGCGCCGGCGATCACGGCGAGGAGCGCGGCGAGCGGCCAACGGAGGAGGATTCCCGCCGCCCCGACGCCGAGAGCGGCGCCGAGACCGGCGAGCACGCCGATCCAGTACCAGGCACCCACGGACCGAGTGTACCCCGGAGGGCAGGCCGGCCGATGCGCATTTCTGCGCTGCTAAGACTCCAGGGGTGAGGCTGGGCCGCAGCTCTGTCCTGCTCGTCGGGCTTGTCGCGGCATCGGCAGCGGTGCGCGCCTGGGCCGGTCACGCCCTCACGACCCCGTGGGTCTCGCCCGACGAGCCGGCCTACGCCCTGCTGGGCCGGAGCCTCTACTCCACCGGCCGGCTGAGGATCCTCACCGGGCCCACCGGTTTCCTGAGCGCCACGGTCCCGGCGCTCTACGGGCTGCCGTTGAGCCTCGGCAACCTCGAGCTCGGCTACGGCGTCGCGAAGGTGGTCGGCGCCTGCGTCATGTCGCTCGCGGCCGTCCCCGTGTACCTCTGGGGGCGCACGTTGGTCTCGCGCGGATGGGCGTGCGTCGCCGCGGCCCTGACACTCGCTCTTCCGGGGCTCGCCTACTCGGGCCTGGTGATGACCGAGGTCGTCTTCTACCCCGTGCTCGTGTGCGCCGCGTGGTCGCTCGCGGCGGCGATCGAGTCGCCGACGTGGCGACGGCAGCTCCTGTTCATCGCGCTTCTCGTCGTCGCGGTGTTGACACGCGTCCAGGCGATCGTGCTCGTGGTCGCCTTCGCAGGGGCCGTGGGCCTCGAGTCGCTGCTCGCGCGGCGCCTGCGAGTGCGCGTGTTCGCACCGACCCTCGCCGCGATCGTCGTGCTGGTCGCGGCCCGCCTCGTCGCAAGCGCGGCCGGCGGCGGCTCGCCTCTCGGCGGCTACGGCGGCTACGGCGGTGCCGCCCGCGGTTACCCGTTCGGAGCGGCGCTGCGCTACGTGCTCTATCACCTCGGGGATCTGGCCCTGCTGACCGGATTCGTGCCGTTCTGCGCAGTCGGGGTGCTGCTCGTCGGCGCGGTCGCGCGCCGCGAGGACGACCCGCGGCTACGGGCGTACCTCGCGGTCGTGACCGCTGTCGCCTTCACGTTCGTGCTCGAGGTGGGTGTCTTCGCGTCGCAAAACGTCCACCACCTCGCCGAGCGCGACCTGATCGCCTTGGCACCGCTGTTCTTCCTCGGCTTCGTCGTCTGGCTCGCGCGCGGCGGCGCCGGCCCGGTCGCGCGCGGTGCCGTCGCGGCGGTGGCGGCGCTCCTCGTGCTGCTGATCCCCCTGGGCTCGTTCGCGACGCCGGTGTCGATCGTCGACGCGTTCTCGTTGATCCCCCTCTACGAGCTTCGCGGCCTGA
Source organism: uncultured Actinomycetes bacterium (assembly GCA_963836925.1). GTDB lineage: Bacteria > Actinomycetota > Thermoleophilia > Gaiellales > Gaiellaceae > PALSA-600. The sequence goes on along the minus strand of CAWILJ010000004.1, from coordinate 381,443 downwards.
CCTCGGTGGCCGTGACGAGCGGGGTGCTCGCCGTCGGCATCGGCGTCGCGGGCGCGCTCTTCGTGTTCCTGCCCCGGCGCCATGCGTTCGTGCTGCCCCTGCTGGTCGGCGCCGCGCTCGTCGGCGGGTCGGTCGCGGCGAGCAGGGAGGCAGTCGCCCAGTCGAATGCCCAGCGCGCCCTGTTTGCCGGCCCCGTCCGCCGGTGGGTCGACGCGGCCGCGGCCGATCCGACGTACTACCTGTTCGACCAGCAGACGCCGGCAAACCAGGTGTGGCAGACGCTCTTCTGGAACCGCTCGATCACGCGCGTGTTCGACCTACCGCCGTCGTTCCTGTCGGGACCTGCGCCACAGCAGCTCGTGCGGATCGCGCCGAGCGGGCTCGTGCGTACCCTGGACGGAGCGCCGCTGCTGCCGTCGTACGCCGTCGTCTCGCAGCGATACGCGCTCGTCGGGCAGCCCGTCGGGTACTCGCCGCGGAACGCCGACCGCCTGGGCTACGCGGTCTGGAAGGTCGCGAAGCCGCTCCGGATCGCGAGCGAGGTGAGGGGCCTCGAGCCGTTCGGGGACATCGCGCCGGGCACGACAGCCGTCCTGGACGCCTACGGATGCACGAAGGGAACGTTCCGCCTGACCCTGCTCGTCAAGCAGCCCGGACGGGTGTCGGTCACGCTCGACGACCGCGTGGTACGGAGCCGCTCGTTCCCGGGCCCGACGGAGTGGGACGTCGCCATCCCGGTTGCGTCCGGCCGCGGAATCTGCCGGCTCGGGATCCAGGGGACGGGGCTGATCGGAACGACGCAGCTGGAGTTCGATCGCTAGTGCACTAGATCAGGATGTCGAGCGCGTCTCTCTCGGCCGTGAAGCTCGCCCGGGTCACGTCGCCGAGGTCCTCGCCGTCGGCCTGGAGCGGAAGCGACCGGTCGCAGTGCACCTCGAAGGCGTCCAGGTCGTGCCCCGAGATCACGCGCGGATCGGTCGTGAGCGAGCCGCGAAAGCCTTTCACCGCCAGCGCCGGGAGCGCGCCGGGCGAGATCTCGCGAGGCGCGACGAAGTCGAGCCCGCCGCCGAAGTCGGCGTCGGCCGAGATGGTGACCGCAAGCGGGCCCGCGTAGGTGTACGGGTGGCCGTTGGCGACGAAGAGGAAGGCGGCGCGCCCGTAGCCGGCGACGGTGAGCTGGGCCGGCATGCGCAGACGGCGCTCGACCAGGATCGCGACGACGGTGGCGGCGAAGACGGCGTTGCCGGCACGACGGCCGTCGTCGTCGCGGCCGCGGCGGTCGATCCGGCGCACCGCCTCCGCGTCGAACCCGATCCCCGCGGAGAAGCAGAACAGCCTCCCGTTCACACGCCCGAGCCCGATCGAGAGCGTGCGCCCGGCTTCGAGCGCCTCGGCGACGCGGTCGGCCGCGGCCGCGGGGTCGCGCGGAAGCCCGAGCGCCCGCGGGAACACGCTCGCACCGCCTCCAGGAACGAACCCGAAGGGGAGCCTCCCCGCCGCCCCGTTGATCGCCTCGTTGTAGGTGCCGTCGCCCGAGAAGACGACGACGGCGTCGGCGTCGTCGGCCGCCGCGGCGGCGGCGAGCTCGACCGCGTGGCCCTTCGCCTCGGTCTGGCGCATCACGACGTCGGCGCGGCGCGCGAGCGCAGCCGTGACCTCGGCCACGCGGCGCCGCGTGACACCGGTGGAGTACGGGTTGACGATCAACACGATCCGGCGCCTCACGCGCCGAATCGTAGGGCCGGCTCAGTGGACGGGCGAGTCTCCGATGAGCCCGTTCGTGTCGGAGCTCATCGCGAGCCACACGAGCACCAGGATGTCGCAGACGATCGCGCTGATCGCGAGGCCCATCCACCACGCGTCGCCCGTCGCGAACACCATGCCGACGAAGAACGCGGCGATCAGGACCGGGACGCCGAAGTAGACCATCCACCGGTTCATCTCCGCGGCGTGCATCTTGTACTCGGCCGACGGGCCCGTCTCCACCGCGTGAAGATGAGGGGCGTCGACCGTCGTCACGTTCTCGGCAGTCGCGACTGCGCTCATGATTCGTTCCTCCAAAGGGTTGGGCGCAGTCACCGCGCCGGTTTTCTCGTCTCACATGTCTAGCACAAGCGACCGGGCCGGTGCGAATTCAACGGCGTATTCGTGACGAAATACACGAGCGTGATTCGTTCGTGACAAGAGGCACGATGTCGGGAATCGTGCGGAAATGCACAACCTCAATTCGGTCGGAAGCTGCGGCGCGCCCGCGAGGCTCGGATCCCGCCACGTGAGGTAGGTCTGAAGCTCGGACCCGAGGAACCAGGTGCATAGAGTTACCGCGTTCTGCTCACTCGATCCAGGAGGAACCGGATGCCCGCGTCGACCCCACTCGCGCTGTGAATGCCCTGGCCGTCGCGCTCGCGACGCTCGCCGGCCTCGCCGGGTCGGTGCAGGTCGCGGTGATGGGGCGGTTCGGGGGCCGGATCGGCGTGGTCGAGGCGCTCGCGTTCGCGACCGGGGTCCAGCTGCTGCTGGCGACGGTCGTCCTGCTCGTGTCGCGACAGGGGCTCGGCCGCCTCGGGAACGCGTTCTCGGCGCCGCCGTGGATGTGGGTGGGCGGCCTGATGGGGCTGCTCGTCGTGTTCTCGATCACGTTCGCGCAGCCGCGGATCGGGGCGACGGCGACGATCGGGATCCTGATCGCGGGCCAGCTCGTGATGGGCGCCGTGATCGACCGGTACGGGCTCTTCGGCGTCGACCAGATCGCGCTGACCTGGCCGCGCCTGCTCGGGATCGGCCTGCTCGCCGCCGGAGCGGCGCTCTCGCTCTCTCGGTGAGCCACAGGACGAAGGTGTGGACCGCCCTCTGGGCCGTCTACATCATCTGGGGCTCGACCTACCTCTTCATCGCGATCGCGGTGGAGACGATCCCGCCGCTGCTCGCCGTGTCGACGCGCTTCATCGCGGCCAGCGCGATCATGGCCGGGATCGTCGTGGCGCGCGGGGGGACGCTTCGAGCCTCGCGGACCGCGCTTCTGTCCTGCGTCTTCGTGGGCTGCCTCCTGCCCGGCGCGAACGCGGTGCTCTTCTACGCGGAGGAGGACGTTCCGACCGGGCTCGCGTCGCTGATCATCGCCTCGGTGCCGCTCTGGGTGGTGCTGATCCGGCTGGGGCTGCGGGAGCGGCAGTCGACGGGGGTGCTGGCGGGCGTCGGCGCCGGCTTCGTCGGGGTCGCGGTCCTGTTGCAGCCCGAGGGCGGCGCGACCTCGGCGGGGATCGCCCTCTGCGTGCTCTCGGCGGTGATGTGGGCGTTGGGGTCGGTCGCCTCGGCGCGGCTGCCGATGCCCGAGGATCCGTTCGCGGCGACGACCTGGACGATGCTGGCGGGCGGCCTGCTCATGCTTCCGCTCGGGGTTCCAGAGCTCGGCTCGCTCTCGGTCTCGGCGGGGTCGGCGCTCGCGTGGCTGTACCTCGTGACGATCGGGTCGGTGGTCGGGTTCACCGCGTACACCTGGCTGCTCGCGAAGGCGCCGCTCGGGCTCGTCTCGACCTACGCCTACGTCAACCCGGTGGTGGCGATCGCGCTCGGCGTGCTGTTCCGGAACGAGTCGGTATCGGTGCGGATGCTCGTCGGCGCCGCGATCGTCGTGGGCTCGGTGGCGATGGTGGTGCGGCGGGAGCCGCCCTCGGCGGTTGTGCCGGAAGAGGTGCGCTAGACGCACCGCGCCGGGGTTCTGTCCGGCTCCGAGCCCACGTCACAGGCCGAGGATGGCGTCGAACGTGACCGGGGCGCGGGGCAGCTCGCGGCCGGTGGCGTCGCGGAGGGCCGCCACGACGGCCGCGGTCGAGACGACCGTCGGCGGCTCGCCCACGCCCTTGACCCCGAACGGGGCGTCCGGGTCGGGGTCCTCGATGAGGACGGTGTCGACCGGAGGCATGTCGAGCGCCGTCGGGATCAGGTAGTCGGTGAAGCTCGCGTTCGTGATCAGCCCGTCGCGGGTCTGGATCTCCTCCATCAGCGCGAGCCCGAGGCCCTGGGCGATGCCGCCCTCGATCTGGCCCTCGACGGAGAGTGGGTCGATCGCGCGGCCGACCTCCTGTGCCGTGCCGATCCACACGACGCGCGTGAGGCCGAGGTCCACGTCGACCTCCGCGACGACGCGCATCGCGGCGACGGCGAGCGCGACGTGCGCGCGGGCGCCGGTGACCTGGCCGTTCACCGGGTCGAGCGGGGTGGTGCGGGGATGGCGGAAGACGCGCTCGACGTCGACCTCGCCGCCCCCCTGCGCGTCGCGACGGGCGAGCGCCGCGCGGCACGCGTCGCGGACGGCTCCGGAGACCATGTAGGTCTGACGGGAGGCGGAGGTCGATCCGGCAGAGTCGACGGTCGCGGTCGACGGCGGCGCGAGCCGGACGTCGTCGATGCCGAGCTCGGTGCGGGCGACCTGCAGGATCACGTTGGTGACGCCCTGGCCGACCTCGGCGGCGGCGCAGTGCACCTCTGCGGATCCGTCGGCGAGGAGGCGGACGCGGGCGGTGCAGTAGTCGTCGAAGCCCTCGGAGAAGCAGATGTTCTTGAAACCGGCGGCAAAGCCGGTTCCACGGCGGACGCCTTCGCCGCGCGTCGTGTTGCCGGCGCCGCCCGGGAGCCGCAGCGGGTCGCGCGGGAGCTCCTCGGGCGCGGGCGGCTCGAGCGCGGCGGCGGCGCGGATGACCTCGGCGGTGGGGAGCGAGCCCTCGATCCGCTGGCCGGTCGGGAGCGTGTCGCCGGGCCCGATCGCGTTGAGAAGGCGAAGCTCGATCGGGTCGATCCCGAGCGCCCCGGCGAGCTTGTCCATCTGGGCCTCACCGGCGAAGCAGGTCTGGACGGCGCCGAAGCCGCGCATCGCGCCGCAGGGCGGGTTGTTCGTGTAGACGGCCGTCGCCTCGAGGAGGGCGTTCGCGACGTTGTACGGCCCCACCGCGAACGAGGCGGCGTTCGCGGCGACGGCGGTCGAGCTCGAGGCGTACGCGCCGCCGTCGAGGAGGATCTTCATCTCGACGCTGACCAGGCGGCCCTCCTTCGTCGCCGTGTGCCGCGCCCAGGTGCGCGAGGGATGCCTGTGGACGTGGCCGGTGAACGATTCCTCGCGGTTGTAGACGATCTTGACGGCGCGACGCGTGTGGAGGGCGAGGATCGCCGCATGGATCTGCATCGACACGTCCTCGCGCCCCCCGAAGGCGCCGCCGACGCCACCGAGGTGCACGCGCACGCGCTCCGCCGGGAGGCCGAGGCAGGGGGCGATCTGGGCGCGGTCGACGTGCAGCCACTGGGTCGCGACATGGATGTCGACTCCGCCTTCGCCGTCGGGCACCGCCAGGCCGGACTCGGGGCCGAGGAAGGCCTGGTCCTGGATACCGGTCTCGTAGACGCCCTCGACCGCCACCTCGCCCTGCCTGGTCGCGTCGCCGTGGCGGATCACGATGGAGCGGACGACGTTCGGGCGCGGGTCGTCCCGGTAGCCGTGACCCTGCGTCGGGCGGTCGGGATGGAGGTCGGGCTGCTGCGTGGCGCGCTCCATGTCGGTCACCGGCTCGAGCGGGACGTAGTCGACGCGGATCGCCTCGGCCGCGCGGCGGGCCTGCTCGGGGTGGTCGGCGGCGACGAGCGCGACCGGCTCGCCGTGGTAGCGGACGCGGTCGATCGCGAGCACCGGCTGGTCGCGGAACTCGAGCCCGTAGCGCTTCTCACCCGGGACGTCCTCGTGGGTGAGGACGGCGTGGACGCCCGGCATCCTGACGGCGGCCGAGACGTCGATCGCGAGGATCCGCGCGTGGGCGTGGGGGCTCCGGACGGTGTGGCCCCAGAGCATCCCCGGCGCGGTGAGGTCGCTCGAGTAGGCAAACTCGCCCTTCACCTTCGGGCCGCCGTCCTCCCGAAGCAGGCTCTCGCCGATCCGGCCGACCTTCGACCGGCGCGGCGCAACCGGCGTCTCGGTCGTCGTCGACCCCGGCCCTCTGCCGGCAGCCGGACCCCCACCCTGGGTGGGGTGCGGCTCCACCCACCACCCGCCGGGATCATCGCCCGCGCGCGCGCCCGTGCGCAAGGTGTCCTTCGTGGCAGTTCTGTGACGATTCATCCCCAGCCGTCCTTTGCCGCCAGGCGGACCGCGTCGAAGATCTTCTCGTAGCCGGTGCAGCGGCAGAGGTTCCCGGAGAGGGCCTCGCGGATCTCGTCGTCGTTGGGATCCGGCGTCCGGCTGAGCAGGTCCGCCGTCGCGACCACGAGCCCCGGCGTGCAGAACCCGCACTGCACTGCGCCCGCCTCGACGAACGCCTCCTGCACCGGGTGAAGCTCCTCCCCGGCGGCAAGACCCTCGACCGTCGTCACGTCGTGCCCGTCGGCCTGCGCCGCGAGCACGAGGCAGGAGCACACGAGCGTCCCGTCGAGCAGGACCGAGCACGACCCGCACTCGCCCTGCTCGCAGGCGTTCTTCGAGCCCGGGAAGCCGAGCTTCTCGCGCAGCGCATAGAGCAGCGACTCGCCCTCCCAGCAGTCGGCCTCGCACCCGACGCCGTTCACGCGCAGCGAGATCCTCACGGCGACATCCTTTACTGGGCCAGCGTCCTCGCCAGCGCTCGCTCGGTCAGGACCCGCAGCGCATGCCGCCGGTACGCCGCGCTGCCGCGGACATCGTCGATCGGCGAGGCGGCCGCCGCGACCAGCTCGGCGAACGTGTCGGCCTCTCCGAGCGGCGCGGTCACGAGCACCGGGCGCGGGCTCGCCGACCCGAACGAGGCCCGCAGCTCGTCGCCGGCCGACAACGCGAGCGAGCACACGGCGATCACCATCGCGTTCCGCGGGCCGATCTTCATGAACGTCTGCGGCGCGCCCGACGGCCGCAGCCGGACGGCTGCGATCAACTCGTCCTGCGCGAGAGCCGACCGCTTCACGCCGGTGACGAACTCGACGAGCGGAAGCCGCCGGGATCCCCGCACCGACACGCACTCGACCTCCGCCCCTTCGATGACGAGCGGCGGCAGCGCGTCGCCCGCCGGCGACGCCGTGCCGAGGTTCCCGCCGAGCGTGCCGCGGTTGCGGATCTGCGGCGAGCCGACGGTGCGCGATGCCTCCGCCAGAGCCGGCAACGCGGAACCGAGCTCGCCCTCCATCGCCTCGCTGTAGGTCAGCCCCGACCCGAGCCGGAGCTCGCCGTCCTCGCGCGACCAGCCGCGCAGCTCGGCGACCTCGTTCAGGTTCAGGACGACCTCGGGCCGGGCGCGGTCGAAGTTGAGCGCGACCATGACGTCCGTGCCGCCCTGGATCGGCAACGCGCCGGGATACGCGGCCCTCAGCTCGAGCGCCTCGACGAGAGAGCGCGGGGTGAGGACGTCCATGGGGGAACTGTACGGTTCGCGTCGCCGTGATCCTCGCGAACGCGCACCTCCTGTCGATGGACGCGATCGGCACCGAGCACGAGCGCGGCTGGATCCGGCTCGAGGCCGGCCTGATCGCCGAGCTCGGCGCCGGAAGCCCGCCCGGGCCGGCCGACGACCTCCGGGGGGCAGTCGTCACGCCGGGGCTCGTCAACACCCACCATCACCTGTACCAGACGCTCACACGGGCCCGGGCGCAGGACGCCGACCTCTTCACCTGGCTCCGCACCCTCTACCCGGTCTGGGCCCGGATCGACGAGGAGATGGTGTACGCCGCCGCGCGCACCGGGATCGCCGAGCTCGCGCTCTCGGGCTGCACGACCGTCTTCGACCACCACTACGTCTTCCCGCGCGGCACCTCCGGGATCGTCGAGGCCGAGCTGCGGGCCGCGGCCGAGATCGGTGTCCGCATCGTCGCCTCGCGCGGCTCGATGGACCTCGGCGTCTCCGACGGCGGCCTTCCGCCCGACAACCTCGTCGAGCAGATCGACGACGTGCTCGCCGACACCGAGCGCCTCGCCGGCCTCGTCGACGGCGCCGCGGCGCAGATCGTCGTCGCGCCCTGCTCGCCGTTCTCGGTCACGACACGGCTGATGGAGGAGTCCGCCGGGCTCGCCCGCAGGCTCGGCCTCCCGCTCCACACCCACCTCGCCGAGACGGTCGAGGAGGACGCCTACTGCCGCGAGCTCTTCGACTGCACGCCTGTCGAGTACCTCGAGCGAGTCGGCTGGCTCGGCGACGACGTGTGGTGCGCGCACTGCATCCATCTCTCACCTGGGGAGATCGAGCGGTTCGGCGCGAACGGCGTCGGGGTCGCGCACTGCCCGACCTCGAACCTCCGTCTCGGCGCGGGCGTCGCCCCCGTGCGCGAGCTGATCGACGCGGGCGTCGACGTCGGGCTCGGAGTGGACGGATCCGCCTCGAACGAGCGCAGCGACCTCTTCTTCGAGGTGAAGCAGGCGCTTCTCGTCGCGCGCGGCCGCGGGGGGCCCGGCGCGATGACGGCGCGCGAGAGCCTGCGGCTTGCAACAGCAGGCGGCGCTCGGGCGCTCGGCCGCACCGACCTCGGGACCCTCGAGCCCGGGAAGCGCGCCGACCTCGCGGTATGGCGCACCGACGGCCTCGAGCTCGGTGGCGCGGCCGACCCGGTCGCAGGCCTCGTCTTCGCGGGGCCGCACCGGGTCGAGAGACTGATCGTGGCCGGCGAGGACGTCGTGCGGGGCGGCGCGCTCGTCAACGCCGACGAGGCCGAGATCGCGCGCGAGCACCGCCTCGCCGCCGCCCGGCTTCCGGCGTAGAGTCGGCCCGTGACCGTCTCCACCCACGTCCTCGACACCGAGCGCGGGCGCCCGGCCGGAGGCGTCCGCGTGGAGCTGTGGCAGGCCGGGGAGCTCGTCGGCTCCGGCGAGACCGGTGCCGACGGCCGCATCCGCGAGCTCGGCGGCGGCGAGCCCGGGACCTACCGTCTCGTCTTCCACCCGCCCTCGCCGTTCTTCCGGCGGGTCGAGCTCGAGATCGTGCTGGGCGACGGCCACCACCACATCCCATTGCTCCTCTCCTCGTACGCGTGCGCGACCTACCGCGGCAGCTGACCGTCGACGAGCTGGCCGGGCTCTTCGAGGGCCGTACGCGCTTCGTCGAGCGGCTGGCCGAGCTCGACGACCCGCTCGGCCGGGCCCGCGACGTCGCCGCTGCGCTCCCCGACGACGAGAAGAAGGAGGTGCTCGACGTCCACCCGGCGGTCGGCGCCAGGCGGAACCTCTCCGCCCGGAGCGCCGCCGAGCAGGGAGCGGACGAGCGGGACCAGTTCGACCCCGTCGAGCTGGAGCAGCTGAACCGGCAGTACGAGGAACGATTCGGCTTCCGCTTCGTCGTCTTCGTCAACCGCAGGCCGAAGAGCGCGATCGTCCCCGTCCTCCGAGAGCGCCTCGAGCGCACCCGCGAGCAGGAGCTCGCTACGGCGCTCGACGAGCTCTGCTCGATCGCCGAGGACCGGTGGCGGCGCTCCTAGCCTCCCGCGACTACTGGTGGGCCTGGGGCGACCTCGTCTTCCGCTGGCTCCACGTGATCGCGGGGATCGCCTGGATCGGCTCGTCGTTCTACTTCATCGCCCTCGACAACCATCTCGAGCCTCCCGCAGCCCCGGGCGACGCCGAGCGCGGGGTCGGCGGCGAGGTGTGGGAGATCCACGGCGGCGGCTTCTACCGCGTCGAGAAGTTCCGGGTCATGCCCGAGCGGCTCCCGGAGACGTTCTACTGGTTCAAGTGGGAGGCGTATACGACCTGGCTCTCCGGGTTCGCGCTGATCACGGTCGTCTACTACGCGCACGCCTCGACCTTCCTCGTCGACCCCTCCGTCGCCGACATCACGAACGGCCAGGCGATCGCCCTCTCGATCGGCGGGCTCGCGCTCGCGTGGATCGTCTACGACGCCCTCTGCCGTCTTCTCGGCTCGAACGACCGCCTGCTCGCCGTCTGTGTCGCCGCGTTCGTCGTCCTTGCAGCCTGGGGCGCCGGGCAGCTCTTCGCCCCGCGTGCCGCCTACATCGAGGTCGGCGCGATGCTGGGGACGATCATGGCCGCGAACGTCTTCTTCGTGATCATCCCGATGCACTGGAAGCTCGTCCACGCAAAGGAGGCGGGGGAGGAGCCCGACCCGGCCTGGAACGCGCGCGGCAAGCAGCGCTCCGTGCACAACAACTACCTCACGCTGCCGGTCGTCTTCGCGATGCTCTCGAACCACTTCCCGTTCACCTACGGTCATGACGACTCCTGGCTGATCCTCGTGTGCCTGATGGCGCTCGGGGCCCTCACGCGCCACTACTTCAACCTCAGGCACACCGGACGGAGCGCCTGGTGGATCCTGGTGGCCGCCGGCGCGGGGACGCTCGCGCTCGCGGTCGCGATCCGGCCTCAGTCGGGCTCGTCGAACGCGTCCGGCCCCCCTCCGAGCTTCACGACCGTCCACGCCATCGTCGCGAGCCGCTGCGCGCCCTGTCACTCGCTGAATCCGACCGAGCCGGGCTACAGCTCACCGCCGTCGGGGATCGTCCTCGAGACCGCCGCCCAGATCGAGGCCGCGGCCTCGTTGATCCAGACCGTGGCGGTCGACTCGAAGACAATGCCCCTCGGGAACGCGACCAGGATGACCCAGCCCGAGCGGGACACCCTCGCGCGGTGGCTCGCGTCGCGCTAGCTTCCCGGCGTGCTCGAGATCGCCGCCGCCGGCTTCAGCTTCCGCGCCCGTTTCGAGGAGGCCGACGCCCCCGCCACGGTTGCGGCCTTCCGGGCGATCCTCCCGTTCGAGGAGCGGATCATCCACTGCCGCTGGAGCGGCGAGTCGAACTGGATCCCGTGGGGAGACCGCGAGCTCGGCATCGGCCCCGAGAACGCCACCCGCTATCCGGCACCGGGCCAGCTCCTGCTCTACCCGGCCGGGATCAGCGAGACCGAGCTGCTGTTCCCGTACGGCCACTGCGCCTTCGGCTCCAAGGCCGGCGCGCTCGCAGGAAACCACTTCGCGACCGTCGTCGAGGGCCACGAGCACCTCGCCGAGCTCGGCAGGCTCACCCTCTGGGAGGGCGCGCAGCCGATCAGCTTTCGGGAGGGCTGACCTCGGGATTCGAGTGGCGGCCCGCCATGAGCAGGCCGATCTCGTCCACGTCTGCGCCCTCCACCGGCATCTCGCCGAGGATGAACCCCTCGTAGATGACGGCGAGCCGGTCCGAGAGCTCGAGCAGCTCGTCGAGGTCCTCGCTGAACACGATCACCGCGGCGCCCGAGGCGGCTGCCTCGCGCAGATACGCCCGCACCGACTCGGTCGCGCCGACATCGAGGCCCTGCGTCGGAGACGCCGCGACGATGACGCGGGGCTCGCCCGAGAGCTCACGGGCCAGCACGACCTTCTGGAGGTTCCCGCCGGAGAGGACGCGCGCGGGGGTCGAGGGCCCGGGCGCGGCGATGTTGTAGCGCGCGATCAGCTGCACGGCCCGCTCCCGGATCCGGTCGAAGAGCAGCATCGGGCCGCGAGAGAGCGCCCTGCTCCGGTAACCGCGCAGGATCAGGTTCGAGGCGATGCTGAGCCCCGGGGCCGCCCCGGTTGCGAGCCGGTCCTCGGGAATGAACGCGATCCCAGCCTGGAGCGCCGCCCGGGGATCGCCGGCGCGGATGGGCGCGCCGTCCACGCGAACACCGCCGCGCGCCGGCGGACGCAGCCCGGCGATGGTCTCGCCGAGCTCGCGCTGACCGTTCCCCGAGACACCCGCGACGCCGACGATCTCGCCCGCGCAGACCGTCAGCGACACGCCGCGAACTGCCGGCCTCGAGCCCGCGCCCGAGACCCAGAGATCGTCGAGCTCGAGCACCCTGTCCCCTACCGGAGGGCGAGGCTCGCGGGGCGCGTCGGAGAGCTCCCGGCCGACCATCAGCGCCGCCAGCGATCGCGGCGTGGCATCGACCGCCGAGACCGTCGCCACGGACTTCCCCCCGCGCAGCACGGTGACGCGGTCCGACACGGCGGTCACCTCGTTGAGCTTGTGCGAGATGAAGATGACCGTCCGGGCGTCGCCGACCATCTGGCGAAGCGTCCCGAACAGCATCCGCGCCTCCTGCGGGGTCAGCACCGCGGTCGGCTCGTCGAGGATCAGGATGCGCGCGTCGCGATAGAGAGCCTTCAGGATCTCCACGCGCTGCTGCTCGCCGACGGAGAGCTGGAAGATCCGCGCCCTCGGGTTGACGGGCAGCCCGTAGCGCTCGCCGAGCTCGATCACCCGCGACTCGATGCGACGCGGGTCGATCCGGAAGGATCCCCGTTGTCCTGCCCGATGCTCGCCGAGGGCGATGTTCTCGGCGACCGTGAACGGCTGCACCAGCCGGAAATGCTGATGAACCATCCCGATCCCCGCGTCGAGGGCATCGCGGGGGCTCTGGAACTCGACCGCCTCGCCGTAGAGCCGGATCTCGCCCTCGTCGGGCCGGTAGAGCCCGGTGAGGATGTTCGACAGCGTGCTCTTGCCGGCACCGTTCTCCCCGAGGAGCGCGTGCACCTCGCCGACGGCCGCCTCGAAGTCGACCCCGTCGTTTGCGACAACCCCGGGGAACCGCTTGGAGATGCCGTGCATGGCCACTGCCAAAGCCGCCCCGGACGGGGCGGCTTTGGCTAGTTGACTTTGCTCAGGCTCGATGCTCATGCCCAGCGCCGGGTCCCGCCGCAAGCGCGAGCGCGAGCCGGTTAGCCCTTCGGGCTGCCGACCACGCCCTGAACGAGCCAGTTCATGCCGTAGAGGCTGTTCGTGCCGCCCTTCAGAACCTGCATCCGGACGCCCTTCGGCACCCGCAGCTTGCCGCTCTGGTCCTTGAGCGGCCCGGTGAACTCGTAGAACTTGCCGGTCCGGATCATGCCCTGGTACTTGGCGACCAGCGCCTTCGTCTTCGCGCTCACGCCCGGGCCGAACTGCGCCAGCTTCGTGAAGCCGTCGTTGATCGAGCCGTAGTAGAAGCCCGTCTTCCAGGTTCCGGCCATTGCCGCCTTGACCCGCTTCAGGTAGTACAGCCCCCAGTTGTAGACGGAGGCCGTCAGCCACGCCTTCGGCGCGAACTTCGACGCGTCGGAGTCGTAGCCGACCCACTTGATGTTCTGCGACTCGGCGTACTGGCCGGTCGCCGGCGAGTCGACGTTCTGACCGAGGACGTCGGCGCCCTGCGACACCAGGCTCTGGGCGGCCTTCTTCTCCTTCGCGGGGTCGTACCACGAGTTCGTCCACACGAGATGCACCTTGGCGCCCGGATGCGCGAGCTCCGCGCCGAGCGTGAACGCGTTCGCATGCCGGATGACCTCGGGGATCGGGTACGCGACGACGTAGCCGATGTTGCCGTTCTTCGTTGCCGCGCCGGCCGCGATCCCCGACAGGAAGACCGTGTCCTCGGCCGCACCGAAGTACTCGGCCAGGTTCGGGGCGAGGTCGGTGCCCGTCGCCTGCTCGAACTTGATGTTCGGGTACTTCGCCGCGACCGCCTTCGTGACCATCCCGTACGAGGTCGCAAAGATCATCTGGTAGCCCTGGTTCTGCAGGCTCTGGACGGTCTGGTCGAACTGCGCGCCCGGCGCGATGTTCTCCTTGTACGTGGTCTGAACCTTGCTCCCCAGCATCTTCTCGACGTACTGGCGGCCCTCGTCGTGCGCCTGCGACCAGCCGCCGTCGTTGTGCGGCCCGACGTAGATCCAGGCCACCTTGTACGGCGTCGCGCCGTGCGTCGCCGACCCGGCACCCGACACGCCGAGCGCCAGCGCGACGACCGCCAGCGCGAGCGCGCCGCGCGCGAATCTCCCTCCACTCATGCTGCTCCTTCCTCAACCGTCCGCGGAACGACAGGTACGGCCCGACTATAGGGAATCGCAGCGCCCCGGACTAGATCCTTTCGAGCAGCCCCTTTCGGGCTAAGCGCGCTGGAGCAGTCCCTCGGAGACCGGCGCCCGGACGCTCCAGGGGAAGTCGATCCAGCGCTCGGTCCGCTTCCAGACGTACTCGCAGCGGACGGTCGAGCGGGGCTTCTCGTACAGGACGGCGCAGCGCGTCTCGGCGACCTTGCCGGCGAGGAAGTCCTCGACGAGCGCCAGCGTGGCGCCCGTGTCGGCGACGTCGTCGGCGATCAGCACCCGCGTCTCGGTGAAGTCGACGAGGTCGGGGACCGGCGGGAGGATCATCGGCACGTCGAGCCGCTCGTCGATCCCGGTGTAGAACTCGACGTTCATCGTGAAGGTGTTCTTGACGCCGAGCGCATAGGAGAGCGCTCCGGCGACGAGGAGCCCGCCGCGGGCGATCGCCAGGATGATGTCGGGCTTGTAGCCGCTCGAGTGCACGAGCTCGGCAAGCTCGCGGGAACCTTCGCCGAGGTCGTCCCAGCTCATCACCTCGCGCTCGCTCATCGGCTGATCCTAGCGAGCGCCGCCGCGAGGGATGCGATGCCGAGCTCGATGTCGTCGTCGCTCGAGAGCTCGTCGGGCGAATGGCTGATCCCGCCGTTCAGGCTGCGGACGAAGAGCATCCCGCTCGGCACGCCCGCGGAGGCGAGGATCGCCGCGTCGTGGCCGGCGCCCGAGACGAGCTCGGGAGCGCCCGGAACGACTGCGCGGAGCGCCTCGAGCGGGGCGCCGGTCATCGCGACCGGCTCGGTGCGGCGCGCAGGCGCGAAGCCGATCGCGGCGACGAGCGTTTCGAGCTCCTCGACGGTCGCCGCGCGTGCATCGACGCTCAGCGTCACCCGGGCGGGCACGACGTTGTCGGCGCCGGGCTCGACCTCGAGCCGGCCCACCGTTGCGACCGCGCCGGCTGCGGCTGCGGCGTCGCGGGCCCGGAGCACGAGAGCGGCGGCCTCGACGAGAGCGTCGGCGCGGGCGTCCATCGGCGTCGTCCCGGCGTGGTCCGCACGCCCCTCGATCACGACCTCGCCGCGGGCCTGGCCCGCGATCGCCGTGACGATCCCCAGGGGCACCCCCAGCCGCTCGAGCACCGGTCCCTGCTCGACGTGGAGCTCGAGATAGGCATCCGGCAGGCCGCCCGCGGCGACCGCGGCGAGGCTGCCTCCGTACCCGCGTTCCTCGTCGCGGAAGGCGACGACGGCGAGCTGCGCCTGCGTGCGCTCCGCCGCCTCGATCGCCGCGACGACGCCGAGCGCGCCGTCGAACCGCCCGCCGTTCGGAACCGAGTCGACGTGCGACCCCGTCCACACTCGGGCGTCGCCGCGACGCCCGAACGTGTTCCCGCCGGCGTCGACCGAGACCTCGAGCCCTGCCTCCTCGAGCCAGCGCGCGACGAGCGCGTGAGCAGCGTCCTCCTCCGCCGAGCGGCCGATGCGGGTCGCGCCGATCGCGTAGAGCTCGTCGAGGCGCTCGAGCGCTCTGCTCACGGAGCAGTCACGCGTAGGTCGCGGTGACGCCCGAGCCCGAGCGGCGCAGCAGCTCGGCGACGGCACGGCGGCCGGTCTCGCCGTAGTCGCACGTCAGCTCGTTCACGTACATCGCCACGAAGCGGTCGGCGGTGTCGCGGTCGATCCCGCGGCCGAAGCGCTCCGCATAGGCGAGCGCCTCGTCGCGGTGGTCGAGCCCCGCCCGGATCGCCTCCGAGAGCACGGCCGAGACGTCGGGAAGCAGGGCGCCGAGGTCGCGGCGTGCGGCGTTCACCCCGAGCGGCAGCGGCAGGCCGGTCTCCGCGGTCCACCACTCGCCGAGGTCGAGCGCCTTGTGGAGCCCGGCGGCGGCGTAGGTGAGCTGGCCCTCGTGGATCACGAGACCCGCCTCGGCGCGGCCCGACGTGACCTCGTCGAGGATCTCGTCGAACGGCAGCTCGCGCACCCCCAGGTGCTCGCCGAGAGCGAGGCGGAGCGCGAGATAGGCGGTGGTCAGCTTCCCGGGGATCACGATCTCCGTCTCGCGCAGCGCGTCGAGGGGCAGCGGCTGCCGCGTCACGACGACCGGGCCGTAGCCGAGCCCCATCGAGGCGCCGTGCGGCAGCAGGACGTAACGGTCGGCGACGCTCGGGTACGCGCCCATCGAGAGGGCCGTCACCTCCAGCCGGCCCTCGAGCGCCCAGCCGTTCAGGGTCTCGATGTCGGAGACGACGGGCTCGAACTCGAGCCCGCGCGTGTCGACGCGGCCGGCCTCGATCGCCCAGAACATGAACGCGTCGTCTGGGTCGGCGCTGTGCCCGACGCGAATCCGCATTTCTGCCACGCTACCTCCGTGACCGGGCAGCCGCTCTCGGAGACGATCCAGGACTACCTCAAGGGCGTCTACAAGCTCCAGGCTGCGGGCGGGCGCGCGACGGTGACCGCGCTCGCCCGCGACCAGGGCGTGTCGGCTGCCTCCGCCTCGGCGATGCTGAAGAAGCTCGCGGTGCTCGACCTGCTCGAGCACGAGCCGTACCGCGGCGCCCGGCTCACCGCGGCCGGCGAGAAGGTCGCGCTCGAGGTGATCCGCCATCACCGGCTGCTCGAGCTCTATCTCGCGCGCACGCTCGGGGTCGCGGTCGACGACGTGCACGACGAGGCGGACCGGCTCGAGCACCACATCTCGGAGGAGCTCGAGGAGCGGATCGACCGGGCGCTCGGGTTCCCGACCCACGACCCGCACGGCGACCCGATCCCCGACGCGAACCTCGAGTGGCCGCCAACCGACGAGCTGCGAAGCGGCTCTCACTAGACTGGCCGCGTTGAGCTCGGTCGCCGATACCGTCAAGACGCTTTTCTCATTCCTCATCCCGAAGTCGCGGAAGGAGGAGCTCGTGGCCGAGCACATCATCCGCGAGCATCGACGCGGGCGCGCGCTCGACGAGATCCTGGACGACGCCTACGTCACGAACCGCCTCACGCCCGACAAGGTCGAGCGGGTGCTCGAGCGGAGCGACGTGATCCACGCGATCGGCGAAGACATGCTCGCGGCGCACCGCGCTGCAGGCGGCGCCTAGCCGAGCGCCTCACCGTGGTCGGTGACGCAGCGGGGGACGTTCGTCGTCCGCGGCAGGCACGTCACCATGACGTTCCACTGGAGGACCTTCGGCGGTGAGCCCTCCGGCTTCGTGGTCGAGATGAGGCACAGGTAGGAGAGCCCGTCGGGCGTCGTGCCGTCGCACGACGCGGTCAGGTTGTACTCGTAGCCGCCGAAGCGAAGCTCCTGCGCGAACTGCGTCAAGAGCTGCCGGCGGATCGCGCTCGCGCTCGGCTTCCCGCTGCGGCCGACGGCCGGTCGGACGTCTGCGAGCAGCAGGAGCACGAGAGCGCCTGCCAGCTGCGACGACGGCGACGAGCCGCGCCCGGGCCCTGGCAGGCGAGTCGGCTCCGGCAGGCACCGCAGGTGTGTCCTCCGCCAGCGCGAGGCCGAGTATCAACGTGGTCAGGGCCGCCCCCGTCAGGACGACCGTGGGGGCGACGCGGTCGAGCGTGACCGCGAGGTAGAAGTCGATGGGCGGGCGGCCGATCCAGTAGATGACCGCCAGCCCGCCGAGCGCTGCCACGAACCAGAGAGCCGTCGCGACGGCAAGAGCGCGTGCTCGCCGCCCGGCGAGAAGGAGCACGCCGACCCACGGGAGCACGAGCACGAGCCCGAGGATCTCGGCGCCGTGTGCGCCCAGCGCGTCGCCGGCGAGTGCCCCGACCTGCTGCCGGATGGCCGAGAGCGCCCGGCCGAGGCGGAAGGTGCGCTCTGACAGGAAGTGCGGGTCGAGAGACGTCGCTGAGGTGGTAGTCGTTCGAGTTCGAGGTCGGGAGGCCGTGACGGCTCAGCCAGAGCCGCCAGCCGAGGATGCACGCCGGGGCGAGGAGTAGCCATGCGGCGGGAAGCCCCCGCCGCCCGTAGCTCAGAACCGCTGCGACGAGGATCGTGACCGCGAGGAGCGCCGCGAAGAAGAAGCCCTCGAACTTGGTGAGGCAGGCCGCAGCGACGAAGATCCAGGTGAGGGCGAGCCACGCCGCGGCGGCGCTCGGCGAGCCAGAGGAACCCCGTCGTCGCGGCGCCCGCGACGAGGCAGGCGACGGGAAGGTCGACCATGACCCAGCCGAGCTCTCCCCAGAACCACGTCGCGGTCGCGAGCGCGGCGAGGAACGGGAGCAGCACCCAGCGGGGCGCCCAGCGGCCGAGCAGCACGAAGAGCGAGAAGAGGAACGAGATCCCGAGCAGGGTCCGCTGGGTCGGGAGCAGCGACGGGTGGAGGCCCGCGAAGAAGAACGTGTAGGCATCCGACGCAGGGGCGAGCGGTGGGTACTCGGGGTGCGGGAAGGTGCGCCACAGCTCGGCGTCGAGGCCGTGCGAGGTGTAGATCACCGCGGCTTTCGGGATCCAGAAGTTGAAGGCGTCGAAGTCCCGGGTCGCGTTCCAGCCCGACTTCGCCGACACGACCGCTGCGCTCGTCGCCGCGATCCCGATCAGGGCCCAGCTCGACGCCTCGGCGGCCACGGCGAGCGGCTCGCGCGACTGGACGACCCTCGGCATCGGAGGCGGCTTCGCCGACCGGCCGAGCCACAGGCACAGGGCGATCGCCGCACCGGCGATCGCGAGCAGCAGGGGCAGGCTCTCGCCGGCCCCGAGCATCAGCCCGAACGAGGCGAGGACCCCCATCGCCGCCCAGCCGGTGAAGTAGCTGAGGCCGAGCAGCTTCAGATCGCCGCGCCGAAGCGATGCGACCCCCAGCCCGCGGAGGAGCGCATACCCCAGGGCGGCGAGGACGAGCTGGCCGGCGAGCAGCCCGAGCGTCGTCGTCACGAGGCTCTCCTCACCGCTCGATCTTCAGGAGGTTCACGTCCGGGGCGAGGCCGATCTCACGGCTGTAGTGAAGGCCCTGATGCTCCGAGGAGACCTGGTAGGCGATCACCCACTCGGCCCTGTGGCGCGAGCGACGGTAGACCCTCGGCAGGAGCGCGAGCTTGAAGGCGAGGGCCGCACCGTGCTCGTTCCCGTTGGGGACGATGACGGCGTAGGTGGCGTGCGGCGGGATGATGCTGCGTGCGCGGCCGAGGGCCTCGGGGCTCACGTAGAACGCGAGGGCGTCGATGTCCGCTTCGGATGCCGGGTACCCGGGGGCGGTCAGCGCGTCGTAGCCCTTCCTCGCGATGTGCCCGATGTGCGCCGTGGCCGCCCAGAGCTCACACGCGACGACGACGGCGGCGAGCACGGTCAGCCCGCGGCGCGGAGTGCCGCGCGCCGGGAGTCGTGGCGGTTGGAAGCGCACCGCTAGGGCGTGCTCTCGCGTGCCCGCGCGAGCTCGACGACGCGCGCGCCGGCGGCGAGATCCCAGGCCGCGATCCCGTTCGACTTGAACACCACGATGTCGGCGTCGGAGGCGCGCCCGTCGAGCGCGCCCGCGACGACCTCCTGCAACTCGTGCACCTCGAGCCAGTCGAGGACGCCACGCTCGACCGGCTCGATCAGGTCCCCCGACTCGAGCCTGGACTGCGCACGCGAGTCGCAGCAGACGAACGCGGCCCGCTCGAGCACCGCGTTGTCGAGCTCGCGACGTTTCGGGTCGTTCGCGCCCACCGCGCAGACGAGCGCGCCCTCTCTCAGCCACTCGCCGCGGAGGACCGGGTCCTTCGAGGTGGTGACGGTCACGACCACGTCGGCGTCGGCCGCCTCCCGGTGGCTCTCGGCGGGCTCACACCGGTTCTCCCGGCAGAACGCGGCAAGCCGCTCCGCGTTCCGGCAGTAGGCCGTGACCTGGTGGATCGTTGGCACGGCCTCGCGGATGCACGCGAT
The DNA here is from genome assembly GCA_963836925.1 of uncultured Actinomycetes bacterium. GTDB lineage: Bacteria > Actinomycetota > Thermoleophilia > Gaiellales > Gaiellaceae > PALSA-600. Next base: position 361,803 of record CAWILJ010000004.1, on the reverse strand, counting down.
CTGCGAGGCCGCCTGCCGGCCGCAGCCGATCACCCCGAGGCTCGCCGCGCCGGGCCGCGCGAGGTACCTGGCGGCGACACCCGAGGCGGCGCCCGTCCGGATCTGGCCGAGCTTGTCGGCCTCGATCACGGCGGCAAGCCGTGTCGGCGCGTCGAGCGCGAACAGCAGCACCACGAACGGCGTCCCGGTCATCGTCCACGCGTACGACTTGAGTCCCGCGTAACCGAGCTCGTGGTCGACGCAGGCCATCACGGCGTACTGGCCGTCCTCCAGCGGGAGGCGTTCTCGCGGCCGGTTTTCGACCGAGCCTCGAGCGAGCCGGCGGAAGGACTCCTCGACCGCAGCGAGCGCATCGCCGGGGGTCAGAAGGTCGGCGACCTCCTGCTCCGTGAGGAAGAGCGTCTGCATGCGCGGCATTGCATCATGAACGCTCGCCGGAGGCGCCGTGCGATCGGCTGGCGATTCGACTGGGTGGAGCGATGCGCCCGGCAAGATTCGAACTTGCGACCTCTGCCTCCGCAGGGCACTCCGACGGCTGGAGGAAGTTGGAGATGTGTGGCGCAAGTTGGCTCTGCAAGCCAAGCCGCTTGTTTCCGGCTCGTACTCGCCGGTCTTCACCTGAGGGCTGTTTCGGCGCTCCTGGACATCTTTTGGACATTTCGTTGTCAGTGCTGCTTACCCAGCAGGCTTAACGCGTCGCGTCCTGTCGCGTCAGGTCACATCGTGCGTGTCGGACGCGATCTTGTCGGCTCATCGTTACGAGCGTTGTTCCTCTGTCGTCGCCCGTCGTGCCTGGTCGTCGGAAGCCGCATGAATTCAGAGATTTCGGGCTGCTGCGGTGGCGGCGCCCGAAGACCGGCGAAAAGCCCGTAGACCTCCCGTGGACACCCCACCGGGCCACGGCTCCATCCTGTCTAGTTGTCTCAGATGGCCTAGCTGTTCGAGGCCCGCGCGACGACACCTTCCGTCTCGGGAATCGGGAGCGCCGCGTGTTGATCGAACGCATCGAGCTTGATTGCCCCGATGCCGCCACCTGGAGCATTGATGCAGCGCCACACATGGCGCCCCTTCGCTCCGCTCCCGAGCGGTTCGTACGTGTCGAGCGGGCCCCAGTAGATCGTCTTTCCGGCAAGCTTCGAGTGGCCGACGGAAGTGGCCTGGCAGGCGTCGATGCCCGGCTCAGCGTCGATCACGGTGACAGTCCAGAGGAGGCGGATGCCGCGGTGGTCGAACGTGACCATGAACCACCGCTCGTCGACCTGCGGGATGTGGTTGGGCGATTCGTTCTTCCAGGCGAGGAAGCGATACCCGGCCGGGAGCGACGTCGGCAGGTATGCAGCCTGACTCGCGAGCTTCCGGACCGAGTTCTCGACTGTTTGTGGCGTCGACGCCGTGACGGACGCCGACGCCAGTTGAGCAAGACACAGCAACAGTGGCACGATCGGGAGCCCGCCGCCCAATGTCACCCTCACCCTCCGGCTCGGAACCACGACACTATTTTACGACTCGGTAGTCGGTGCCCCGGAACGTTCTCGGCCTGTTTCGCGCTGGGTCACATCAGGACGAGAAACCCCTGCAAATCGAGAGAGCCGACACGCGGATTCGAACCGCGACCCTTCATTACGAGCATTGATCCCGTGTTACTTGGCCTGCTCGAGGCCTTCGACGCGCGCGTTTCATCGTCGCGTGGACATCTTTTGGACACGGCCGACTGACAACCGCGCCGACTAGCTAATCGAGAAGTAACCCCTGTGCAGGGTTCTCTAGCGATGCGCCCGGCAAGATTCGAACTTGCGACCTCTGCCTCCGCAGGGCAGCGCTCTATCCCCTGAGCTACGGGCGCGGGGAGGTCAGTGTATCCGGGCGCGTCGACCCGAGACGGTGACCCCGGCGCCCTCCGGCATCCCGACCCGGACATAGGCGAGCGCGAGCCCCGGGACGGCGCTCGTCACGCGGCCGACGACGCGGTCGCCGTCGCGGACCTCGTCGGCCGGGTGGGCATCGTCGACCTCGATCACCCGCAGCGTGCGGTTCACGTGCCCCCGGTGCTGGAGTCTCGAGAGGGGTTCCTGACCGGGGTAGCAGCCCTTGGTGAACGAGACGGCGCGCTCGTCGAGGCCGGCCTCCGCGGGCAGGATCCCTTCGTCGAGCTCGCGGCCCCAGCGGGGCGTACGGGCGAGGATGCGCAGCCGCTCGAGCTCGTCGTCGGCCGGTTCGGCGGCTTCCACCCCGTCGAGCACCTCGACCGCGGGCACCCCGTAGTCCCGCGTCGGGATCCCGCCGGAGCCCCCGAGCACGATCGCGGAGGAGTGCTCCTCGGCCTCGACCGAGCATCTCGAGGCAAAGCGCATCCTCGTGAGGTGCGCACGGACCGTCTCGCCCAGCTCGGGCTCGGTCAGGAGCAGGAAGTCGTCGTCACCGCGGCGCCAGACGAGGAGTGGCGCGATCACGCGGCCCTTCGCCGTCAGGATCAGCGCCTCGCACGACTCGCCCGCGAGGACGTCGTTGGAGACGATCCGCTGCAGCAGGTCGGCGGCGTCGGGTCCCTGCACGCGGACGCACGCCCGCGGCCGGATGTATGCCTTGGTTGCCACCGACCCCACCGGGCTAGTGTAGGTCGAAGTGTTCCGGTCGAGGGATGAGAGGAAGGTCCGCGAGGCCGGGATCGAGCCGGATCGTCTGCCGCCGGGTCAGCACATGACCGTGAAGTGGCCCGTCCTCCACGCGGGGATGGTGCCGCAGGTCGATCTCGCCGCCTGGAGGTTCAGGGTGTGGGGCGAGGTCGAGGAGGAGATCGAGCTCGACTGGCAGGCCTTCAACCGGCTCCCCCGCTCCGGCAACACGCAGGACATCCACTGCGTCACGCGCTGGAGCCGGTTCGACACCTCGTTCCAGGGTGTCCACTGGGACGAGATCGCAAAGCTCTGCCGCCCGCTTCCGAGCGCACGGTTCGCCGTGGCCTGGGCCGAGCACGACTTCACCACCAACGTCCCCTACGCCTCGCTCGAGGACGATCTCGCCCTGCTCGCCACCCACGCCGACGGCGAGCCGCTGACCCTCGAGCACGGCTACCCGCTGCGCCTCGTGATCCCGCACAAGTACTTCTGGAAGAGCGCCAAGTGGCTGCGCGGCATCGAGCTCCTCGATCACGACCAGCTCGGCTTCTGGGAGCGCTACGGCTACTCGAACGAGGCCGACCCCTGGAAGGAAGAGCGCTACTCGTTCTAGGCCCGCCCGGAGCGCTCCGTCCCGATCCCGCTTCTCGAGCGCTCCCGTGAACAGCAGATCGGGGGATCCTCAAACGACGGAGGCGCGGGTCTCCCCGCGCCTCCGCGAAAGCCAGAGCGAAGCTCTGCTTACATCATGCCCGACATGTCGGGCATCCCTGCGCCGGCGGCCGCGCCGGCCTTCTCGGGTGCGTCCGTGACGATCGCCTCGGTGGTGAGGATGTTCTTGCCGATCGAGGCGGCGTTCTGGAGCGCCGAGCGGGTGACCATGGTCGGGTCGATGATCCCGGACTTGACGAGGTCCTCGACCTCACCCGAGTCGACGTTCAGGCCCTGCCCGGGCTTCGCCGAGCGGACCGACTGGATCACGACCGAGCCCTCGAGGCCCGCGTTGGTCGCGAGCTGGCGGAGAGGCTCCTCGAGCGCGCGCAGGACGATCCTCGCGCCGGTCTTCTCGTCACCCTCGAGCGAGTCGAGCAGCGAGTCCTTGACCTTGTCCGCCGCGTTCAGAAGCGCGACCCCGCCGCCCGGGACGATTCCCTCCTCGAGCGCCGCACGGGTCGCCTGGAGCGCGTCCTCGACGCGATGCTTCTTCTCCTTCATCTCCGTCTCGGTCGCGGCACCGACCTTCACGACCGCGACCCCGCCCGACAGCTTTGCGAGGCGCTCCTGCAGCTTCTCACGATCGAAGTCCGAATCGGTCGTCTCGATCTCGGCCTTCAACTGCTTGATCCGCGCCTTGATCGCGTCGGACTCACCGGCACCATCGATCACCGTGGTCGAGTCCTTGTCGACCACGACCTTGCGGGCACGCCCGAGCTGCGACAGCTTCGTGTTCTCGAGCTTCAACCCCATCTCCTCGGTGATCACCTCACCGCCGGTCAGGATCGCGATGTCCTCGAGCATCCGCTTGCGGCGGTCGCCGAAGCCGGGCGCCTTGACGGCGACGGCCTGGAAGGTGCCGCGCAGCTTGTTGACGACGATCGTCGCGAGCGACTCACCCTCGACGTCCTCCGCCACGATCAGCAGCGGCTTGCCGGCCTGGATGACCTGCTCGAGCAGCGGCAGCAGGTCCTTGATCCCGCCGAGCTTCTGATTCGCGATCAGGATGTAGGGATCGTCGAGGACGGCCTCCATCCGCTCGGCGTCGTTGACCATGTACGGCGACAGATACCCCTTGTCGAACTGCATCCCCTCGGTGAACTCGAGATCGAGCCCGAACGTCTGCCCCTCCTCGACGTTCACGACGCCGTCCTTCCCGACCTTCTCGATCGCATCCGCGATCACATCACCGATCTCACGCTCACGCGACGAGATCGTCGCCACCCGCGCGATATCCTCCTTACCGTTCACCTCGGTCGACTGATCGGCCAGGTTCTTCACCACCGACTCGACCGCCTTCTCGATCCCGCGCTTCAACGCGATCGGGTTCGCACCCGCCGACACGTTCTTCAACCCCTCACGCACGATCGCCTGAGCAAGCACCGTCGCCGTCGTCGTACCGTCACCAGCGACATCGTTCGTCGCAGTCGCGACCTCACGCACGAGCTGCGCACCCTGATTCTCGAACGCATCCTCGACCTCGATCTCGCGGGCGATGGTGACGCCGTCGTTCGTGATCGTCGGCGCGCCGTACTTCTTGTCCAGGACCACGTAACGACCCTTCGGGCCGAGCGTGACCTTGACCGCGTCGGCGAGGATGTCGACGCCGCGCTGGAGCGATCTGCGTGCGTCCTCGCTGAACTTCAGTTCCTTGTGAGCCATGTTCTCCTCGTTCCTTCCTCTCTAGGCCTTGGCCTTGACCTTGACCTTGGCGGGCGTACCGACGACCTTGGCGAGAACGTCGCTCTCGCGCAGGATCAGGTAGTCGGTCCCCTCGACCCGGATCTCGGTGCCGCCGTACTTGGAGAAGACGACGGTGTCGCCTTCGGCGATGTCCAGCGGAATGCGCTCGCCGGTCTCGCTGTTGCGTGCGCCCGGCCCCGCTGCGATGACGCTGCCGCGCTGCGGCTTCTCGACCGCGGTGTCCGGGAGGACGATCCCCCCGATCGTCGTCTGCTCCTCTTCGAGGGGCTCGACGATCAGGCGGTCTCCCAGGGGCGTCAGATTCATTCCTTCGACCTCCGCTTTCGTGGTTGTTCGTGACAAGCTTGTGACACTCATCGGCACTCTCTCCTCCCGAGTGCCAGCTGCAAGAATACCTAACGTGATCTGAGTCGCGCGGGCTAAGATCCCGACCGGTGCGACGGGACTTCTCCGCGGGCGGAGTCCTCGTCAGACGGCTCGAGCACGAGTGGGTTCTGGCGGCGATTCGGCCTGCCGGAAAGCCTGACGGGCTCTGGGTCCTTCCGAAGGGGCAGATCGATCCCGGTGAGAGCGGCGAGCAGGCGGCGCTCCGCGAGGTGGCCGAGGAGACGGGCGCCCACGGGCACTCGCTCGGCAAGCTCGGCGACACCCGCTACTGGTTCAGCTGGGACGGCGAGCGGGTGTTCAAGGTCGTGTCGTTCTTTCTCGTCCGCTACGAGGGCGGCCAGCTCGGCGAGATCGCGGACGAGTTCCGGCACGAGGTCGACGAGGCGCGCTGGCTGCCCCTCGCCGAGGCGCCGAGCCTCCTCGCCTACCGCGGCGAGCGTGAGATGGCCGAGAAGGCGATCGAGGTGCTCGCCGCCGGGGAGAACGTATGATCCTCGGCCGGTGACGGCGTTCGCTCTCAACTTCTACTCGCCGGTCGTCGAGGCGCAGCTCCGCACACATCGCAAGACCGCGACCATCCGCCTCGGCGACAAGTCGCGGAAGTACCAGAAGGGGATGATCGTGTCGGTCCTCGTGGGTGCGAGGTACGGCCCGCGCCAGCACGTGTTCGACGCGGTGATCGACAAGGTCGACGTAAAACGGCTCGCCGACCTCTCGCCGCGCGAGATCGAGCACGACAACCCCGAGGTGCGCCGACCCGAGGAGATGGCGCGCTTCCTCAGCCAGCTCTACAACCGCGTGGTCACCGACGAGGACGTCGTCACGGTGATCCGGTTCTCGGCGATCAACCGCTCTTCCTGATCTTCACCCCGAAGAGCGTCGGTTCACGCAGGCGCGCTCCGCACTCCTCGCAGTCGACGGCGAAGGTCGACGAGATCGGCGCCGAGCACGACGGGCAGCGGTGGATCACCTTCCCGCCGCAGGACGCGCACTCCGCCGGCACCTCGCTCTCGAACTCCTCGAACCAGCGGCGGGCGGCCCCGCACCGGACGCAGATCGACGTCCAGTCGCCGAGCACCTTGCGCCGCTCCTCGCGAAGCCAGTCGGAGGCCTTGCCCATCACGCCCACATCGTTGCACCGTCCACGGGTCGCGCGCGAGCCCGGTGCGGGTGCCGCAACTCGCCGGGTGTCAGATCATCCCATCTGGTTAGAGTGGACCACGCATGTCGATCGCCCGCGTCGCCGAGCCGAGCGGTTCACTTCAGGAGGCCAAGGAATGGGGCCTCGACCGCGAGGATCTCCTCGGCATCTACCGCAACATGCTCCTCACCCGCGGGGTCGAGGACCGTGGGCACATCCTCTACAAGCAGGGGAAGATCCCCGGCTCGTTCTACACGGGCCGCGGCAACGAGGCGTCGTCGGTCGCGATCGGGACCGCGATGGGACGTAACGACGTCGGCACCCCGCTGCACCGGGACATGGGCGTGCACATCACGCGCGGTGTCGACGCGTGGCGGATCCTCGCCAACTACATGGGGCGCGCCGACGGGCCGGCCAAGGGCAGGGACGGCAACGTCCACATGGCCGACATCCAGCTCGGCCTCGTCGCCATGGTCTCCCACCTCCCGGCGATGATGCCCGTCGCCGTCGGCTGCGCGCTCGCGTTCCGGATCAGGGAGGAGAAGCGCGTCGCCGTCACCTGGTTCGGCGAGGGCGCCTCCGCCCGGGGCGACGCGCACGAGTCGATGAACTTCGCCGGCGTCCGGCAGCTCCCCGTCGTCTTCGTCTGCGACAACAACGGCTGGGCGTACTCGACCCCCGCTCACCTCGAGTACGCCGTCGAGCACCTCGCCGACCGCGCCGCCGCGTACGGCTTCGAGGGCGTCGTCGTCGACGGGACCGACGCCCTCGCCGTCTACCGGGAGGCGAAACGCGCGATCGAGAAGGCCCGGCAGGGCGGCGGCCCGACGATGATCGAGAGCCTCACGCTCCGGATGGAGGGCCACGCGGTGCACGACGACGCCTCATACGTGCCGAGGCAGGTCTTCGAGCAGTGGGAGGCGCGGGACCCGGTCGAGCGCTACCGGCGCTGGCTGTTCGAGCACGCCGAGCTGACGCGTGAGGAGGAGGACGAGATCACGAGCTACGTGAAGCGCCACCTGAGCGAGGCGCTCGAGCGTGCCGAGGCCTCCCCGCAGCCCGACCCGGCGACGCTGCTCAAGGGCGTGTACGCGCTGCCCGAGGAGCTCGACACCCCCCACCACATGTGAGGTAGCCGTGGCCGAGAAGACCTACCTCCAGGCGATCAGCGACGGCCTCCGGCAGGAGATGCGCCACGACAAGCGCGTCGTCCTGATCGGCGAGGACATCGGCGTGTACGGCGGCGCCTTCAAGGTCACCGCCGGGTTCCAGGAGGAGTTCGGCAGCTGGCGCGTGATCGACGCGCCCCTCTCGGAGACCGCGATCGTCGGCGGCGCCACGGGCGCGGCGATGGCCGGCCTCCGCCCCGTCGCCGAGATGCAGTTCTCGGATTTCATCTCGTGCGCCTACGACCACCTGGTGACGATCGCCGCCAAGCAGCACTGGCGCGCGGGCACGCCGGTGCCGATGACCGTACGGCTTCCGTCCGGCGGCGGTTTCTCGGGCGGCCCCTTCCACTCCCAGAACCCCGAGTCGACCTTCGCGCACATCCCGGGCCTCAAGTGCGTGTGCCCGGCGACGCCGGCCGACGCGAAGGGCCTGATCGTCGCGGCGATCGAGGACCCGAACCCGGTGCTCTTCTTCGAGCACAAGCACCTCTACCGCCGCATCAAGGGCGAGGTGCCCGACGAGCGCTACTCGATCCCGATCGGTGAGGCACGCATCCACCAGGAAGGCGACGACGTCACGATCGTCACCTGGGGCGCGATGGTCTACACCGCCGAGGAGGCCGCTGCCCAGATCGACGACCTGTCCGTCGAGATCGTCGACCTGCGGACCGTGTTGCCCTGGGACAAGGAGGCGGTGCTCCGCTCCGTGCGCAAGACCTCGAAGGTGATCGTCCTCCACGAGGACACGCGCACCGGCGGGTTCGGCGCCGAGATCGCGGCGACGATCGCCGAGGAGGCGTTCGAGGACCTCGACGCGCCGCCGAAGCGGATCGCCGCGCCCGACACGCCGGTACCGTTCGCGCCGGTGCTCGAGGAGGCCTTCCTGCCGCAGGTATCGGACGTGGTGGCCGCGCTGCGCGAGGTCGGCGGCTACTGATGGCAACCGGCACCGTCGTCGACGTCGTCATGCCCCAGATGGGCGTGTCGGTGTCCGAAGGCACGATCACCCGCTGGCTCCGCAACGTCGGCGACCAGATCCAGGCCGACGAGTCGCTGCTCGAGATCTCCACCGACAAGGTCGACACCGAGGTGCCCAGCCCCGGGTCCGGCGTTCTCCAGGAGATCCTCGTTCAGGAGGGCGAGACGGTGCCCGTCGGGACGCTGCTCGCACGCATCGGCGCCGGCGGCACACCGGGTGCGACTGCTCCCGAGCCGCCCGCAGCGCCCACGGAGCCAGAGCCTGCGCCCGAGCCGGCTGCCACGCCCGAGCCGGCCGCCGCCGCGCCGGAGCCCGTCGTCGCCGAGCCCGTGCCAGAGAAGCCCACGCCCCCGGTCGCAGCACCTCCGCCGGCCACAGGGCCCGCTGCGCCGACCGGGAACGGCGCCTCGACGGAGGAGCGCCATACGTTCGTCTCGCCGGTCGTCGCCCGCATCGCCGCCGAGCACGGCGTCGATCCGTCGACCGTCCCGGGCACGGGCCGCGACGGCCGAGTGACGAAGAAGGACATCCTGGCCTTCGTCGAGGCTGCAGCCTCGATCAAGGCCGATGAGCCGGCGGCAGCGTCACCGCCGCCGCCTGCTCCGGGTCCCGCTCCCATAGCTCCCGTAGCTCCCCCGCCCACCGGCCGGACGCAGCAGGCGTCTGGCCAGCCCGGAGAAGAGATCGTCCCCATGACCCCGATGCGCCGCGGGATCGCCGAGCACATGCGCCGGTCGCTCGACACCGCCGCGCACGTGACGAGCGCGATCGAGGTCGACATGTCGAAGGTCGTCGCGATCCGCCAGGCGCTCAAGGGAACCTTCACGGAGTCGTACGGGGTCAACCTCACCTACCTCGCGTTCGTCTCGCGAGCGACGGTGGAGACGCTGCGCGAGTGGCCGTTCGTGAACGCCGAGATCCGCGGCGAGTCGATCGTCACCCACAACTACGTGAACCTCGGGTTCGCCGTCGCGCTCGACAGCGGGAAGGGGCTGATCGTGCCGGTGCTCAAGCACGCCGAGAGCCTCAACCTGCTCGGCATGGCCCGCGGCGTCGCCGACCTCGCAGACCGCGCGCGCACCAAGAAGCTGCTCCCCGACGACGTCCAGGGCGGCACGTTCACGATCACGAACCCGGGCAGCTACGGCACCTTCATCGGCACGCCCGTGATCAGCCAGCCGCAAACCGGGATCCTCGGCACCTACGCCCTCGTCAAGCGCCCGTGGGTGGTCACCGACGACGCGGGCAACGACGCGATCGCGATCCGGCCGATGATGAACCTGACGCTCACCTACGATCATCGCCTGGTCGACGGCGCCTACGCAGGACAGTTCCTCCGCGACCTCTCCGCCCGGCTGACGAGCTGGGGCGAGAGCGACTACTAGTCCCGCTCGGCCTCTGGTGTCAAGCCGCGCCAGCGCGAGGAGCTCGCGTCGAGGTCGAGCCCGAACTGGTCGAGGATCCGGAGCACGGTCTGGTCGACGATGTCGCCGATCTCCTTCGGGCCGTGGTAGAAGGCCGGCACCGGCGGGAGGATGGTGGCGCCGAGGTCCGAGAGCGTGAGCATGTTGCGGAGGTGGATGCTCGAGAGCGGCGTCTCGCGGACGGCGAGGACGAGGGGCCGCCGCTCCTTGAGCGTCACGTCGGCGGCGCGGGCGACCAGGTTGTGCGAGAAGCCCGTGGCGACGGCGGCGAGCGTCTTCACGGTGCAGGGCGCGACCACCATCCCCCGCGTCAGGAACGAGCCGCTGGACACGGGCGCCGCGAGGTCGTTCTCCGCGTGCACCTCGTCGGCCAGCTTCTTCACGTCGGCGAAGCTGTACGGGGTCTCGTCCTCGATCGTCACGCGCGACCAGCGGGTGGCGATCAGATGCGTCTCGACGTCGAGCTCCCGGAGGCGCTCGAGCAGGCGGATGCCGTAGATCGCACCGGAGGCCCCGGTGATCCCGACCACCAGGCGCGGGCTCCCGTCCATCCGCCTGAGCGTACCGCCCCGGGCCCGCCGCGGGCTCGATCCCCCGCGACGGGCCGTGTACGACCGGGAGCTACGCGGTCGCGCTGCTCGAGGACGGCGGCGGGCCGCCGTGCCCTCCCGGGCCGCCGGTCTCGACGCTGACGAGCTCGAAGCTGTCGTCGACGTAGACCGTCGCCAGAGTGCCGTCCGACTTCACCACGTGGGCCTCGTACTTCGCGTTCCCGTCGGCGTCGGTCTCCACGCGGACGATGGTCGCGCCCGGGAGCGCGTCCTTCGCGACGGCGGTGACCTTCGCCAGCGCGTCGCCCGTGAGCGGCGTCTCGTCGGACCGTTGCGGGCCCCAGCCCTGCGGGGCGGCCGCCGTCGAGGAGCCCGTGGTCGGCGTGGTCGCGGCGATCGAGCCGGTCGACGAGCCCGACCCGCTTGCCGCGGAGGCGAGCCCGTAGCTGCCGGCCCCGAGTCCGAGCACGATCGCCCCGAGCGCCGCGTAGCGCGTGACGGGGTTCGGTTTCGTGTCCATGTTCGTGTCCTTTCGTCTCGCTTCGGTTGTCGAGCCCAGGATCCGCGGGCGGCGTTGGAGCCAGCTGGGTCGAGGCTGAGCATCCGGTGTGAAACGCTCGGCGGCCGCTAGGGTGAATCGAGATGCCGCGCGGCGCCTACCTGATGAATCTCGGCGTCACGGGCTACCAGGAGGCCTGGGACCTCCAGCGCTCCCTCGCCGCCGCGGTGGCACAGGGCGCGATCCCCGACACGGTGCTCCTGCTCGAGCACCCTCCGACGATCACGCTCGGCCGCCGAACCGACCCGGGCGAGCTGCACCTGCCCGACGGCGTCGAGGTCGAGGTGATCGAGACCGACCGCGGCGGCAAGTCCACCTACCACGGCCCCGGACAGCTCGTCTGCTACCCGATCCTCGATCTCAAGCGCCACGGGAAGGACGTCAAGAAGTACTGCCGCGACCTCGAGGAGGCGATCGTCCAGACCGTCGCGTTCTACGGCGTGGGCGCGGCGTGCATCCCCGGGCTGACCGGCGTCTGGCTCCAGTCGCCGCCGCGGAAGCTCGCGTCCATCGGGGTCCACATCTCGCGCTGGGTCACCACCCACGGCTACGCGCTGAACGTCGACCTCGACCCGGCCCCGTTCACGGACTGGATCACCGCCTGCGGCCTGGACGACGCCGCCTTCACGACGCTCGCGCGCGAAGCCGGGAGAGCGGTGGCCGTCGACGACGTGCGCGGCCCGGCGGCCGACGCGCTCGCATCGGTCTTCGAGCTCGTGCTCGACGAGCTCCCCGGCGACGACCCCGGCCTGTGGGCGCAGCCGCTGCACGCCCAGCTCGCAGGCACTCCGTAGACTGGGTCGGATGGAGAGCTCAGTGCCCGTCGCCGAGCGGCCGCGCCGACCCGAGTGGATGAAGGTGCGCGCCCCGAGCGCGAACACGCGCTACTTCGAGGTGAAGAAGCTGATCCACGGCGCGAGCCTGCACACGATCTGCGAGGAGGCCCGCTGCCCGAACATCGCCGAGTGCTGGGGTCGCGGCACGGCGACGTTCCAGATCCTCGGCGACACGTGCACCCGCGCGTGCCGGTACTGCTACGTGCACTCGGGCACGCCGACCGAGCCCGTCGACCCGCTCGAGCCGCTCCGGCTGGCGCAGACCGCGAAGGAGATGGGGCTGAAGCACGTCGTGGTCACCTCGGTCGACCGGGACGACGTCCCCGACCGCGGCGCCGGCCACTACGCGGCCGTGATTCGTGCGCTGCGCCACCAGGTTCCGGAGGCGACGGTCGAGGTGCTCACCCCGGACTTCCTCGACGTCGAGGAGGAAGCTCTCGCGAAGGTCCTCGGCGCCCGGCCGAACGTCTTCAGCCACAACATCGAGACCGTCCGCCGGCTGCACGCACGCATGCGCGGCGGGAAGGCGAGCTACGACGGCGCCCTGCGGCTCCTCGCCCGCGCCAAGGACGTCGCCGAGTACCAGGTGATGACGAAGAGCGGCATCATCGTCGGCCTCGGCGAGGCGAACGACGAGGTCGTCGAGACGATGCGCGACCTTCGCGAGCACGGAGTCGACGTCGTCACGATCGGCCAGTACCTCCAGCCGAGCGCGAAGCACGCGAAGATCGACCGCTGGGTGCACCCCGACGAGTTCCGCTGGTTCCGCGAGGAGGGTGAGAAGCTCGGGTTCGGCTCGGTGTTCTCGGGGCCGCTCGTCAGGTCGAGCTACCGCGCCGACGAGCAGCGCCACGCGGCCGCGACCGGCCGCGGCGCGCTCGCCTACTGACCCGGCACCGCGCCGCCGATACTCGGATCGGCTATGCGTTCGGCTCTGCCATGGCGCGGTAGTCGAGCGCCTTGTCGAGCACGTCGTCGTCGACGCCGGCCTCGCGCGCGACCTCGCGGAGCGACCGCCCCGACCGGGACGCCTCCTTGACGATCTCGCCGGCCCTGTCGTACCCGATGTACGGGTTCAGCGCGGTCGCGGCCGAGAGAGTCAGCTCGGCGTAACGCTCGCACTGCTCGCGGTTCGCCTCGATGCCGCTGACGCACCTGTCCGCGAGCAGGCGCGACGCAGATGCGAGCAGCCTGATCGAGTCGAGCAGGTTCCGCGCCATCAGCGGGATGAAGACGTTGAGCTCGAAGTGGCCCTGCATACCGCCGATCGCGATCGCGGCGTCGTTTCCGATCACCTGCGCGGCGACCTGCGTCACCACCTCCGGGATGACGGGGTTGACCTTGCCCGGCATGATCGACGAGCCCTTCTGGAGCTCCGGCAGGTAGATCTCGGCGAGCCCGGCACGCGGCCCCGAGCCCATGAAGCGGAGATCGTTGGCGATCTTGGTGAGAGAGACGGCGAGCGTCCTGAGCGCGCCCGACGCCTCGACGAGGCCGTCGCGCGCCGCCTGGGACTCGAACGGGTCGGCCGGCGCGTTGATCGTGAGCCCCGACTCGGCCGCGAGCTTCTCGCGCACGCGGGCGGCGAACTCGGGATGGGTGTTGAGGCCGGTGCCGACGGCCGTGCCGCCGAGCGGGATCTTCCCGAGCCGCTCGAGCGTGCCCTTCACGCGCTCTGCGCCTTCGCGCACCTGCGCCGTGTAACCGCCGAACTCCTGGCCGAGGGTGACCGGGACGGCGTCCATCCAGTGTGTCCGCCCCGACTTGACGACGTCGCCGAACTCCTCCGCCTTGGCCTCGAGGGCGGCGGCAAGCTTCTCGAGCGCCGGCAGCAGGTCGTTCACGAGCTGGTCGAGCGCGGCCAGGTGCACCGCCGATGGGAAGACGTCGTTCGAGGACTGGCCCATGTTCACGTCGTCGTTCGCATGCACGTCGTCGCCCGCGAGCCTGGCCATCACCTCGTTGGCGTTCATGTTCGACGAGGTGCCCGAGCCGGTCTGGAAGACGTCGATCGGGAACTGGTCGTCGAGCTCGCCGTGCGCGATCCGCTCGCCCGCGGCGGCGATCCGCTCGGCCTTGCCGACGTCGAGCAGCCCGAGCTCCGCGTTCACGCGGGCGGCTGCTGCCTTGATCCGCCCCAGCCACTGCGCGACCGGCGCCGGGATCGGCTCGCCGGAGACCGGGAAGTTGTCGATCGCCTTCGCCGTCTCGCCGCCCCAGAGCTGCTCGGCCATCCGCCGAGTCTAGTCACGGCATTCGCCGGCGAACCGCGAAGAGCGCCCTTCGGCCCGCCGTCGGGCTAGCCGCGGCGGCCGTGGTGCAGCAGGTCGTCCCAGCGGTGAAGCTTCACGCGCGGACGGCCGTGGGGAGCGCCGAGGCTCTGCTCGTGGCTGTCGATCGCCTGCCAGCCCTCGTAGTCGACGTACGACAGGCCGCGCGCGTCGAGGAGCTCGCCCAGGTCGCCCTTTCCCGGCGTCAGCAACCCGGCCTCGGCGTCCTCGAGGACGTTGGCGACGGTCTCGGCAGCGTCCTTCTTGTTGGTGCCGATGACGCCGCTCGGGCCGCGCTTGATCCAGCCGGCGCAGTACATCCCCCCGATCGGCCGGCCGTCGGCGGCGAGAACACGACCGTCGGCGTTCGGGATCACGCCCCGGTCGTGATCGAACGGCACGCCGGGGAGCGCGACGCCGCGGTAGCCGACGCTGCGGAGGACGAGCCCGCACGGGATCGTCTCGCGCTCCTCGGTGGCGACGGCGCGAATCCCGCCCCGGCCGTCGTCGACGAGCGCATTGCGCACGACCTCGACCTCCTCGACCTTGCCGTCGCCGCGGATCTCGACCGGCGAGAGGAGAAAGCGCAGGCGGAGGCGGCGGGGCTTGCCAAACGGCTCGCGGGCGGCGTACTCCCGGAGCAGCTCGACGTTGCGTCGCGCCGTGCCGCGCGCGTCGGCCAGCGCGGCCTCGCTCGCCTCGTCGAGGACGAGGTCGGCCGGGTCGACGAGGACGTCCGCGCCCGCGAGCTCCCCGAGCTCCTTCAGCTCGGGGTTCGTGAACGCCGCCTGGGCAGGGCCGCGACGGCCGAGCATCACGATCTCGCGCAGGCCGGAGTCGACGATCGCCGCCGCCGCGGCATGCGTCGTGTCGGTGGGCGCGAGCTCCTCGGCCGTCAGCGCCAGCATCCGGGCGACGTCGACGGCGACGTTCCCGTTCCCGATCACGACGGCCCGCTCGCCCGACAGGTCGAACTCGAGCTCCTGGAAGTCGGGATGGCCGTTGTACCAGGCGACGAACGCGGTCGCAGGCCACGAGCCCGGCAGGTCCTCGCCGGGGATCTCGAGGCGCCGGTCCGTCTGCGCGCCGACCGTGTAGACGACCGCGTCGTACAGCCCGGCGAGATCCGCCGCCGAGACGGCCTTCCCGACGTCCACGTTCCCGAAGAACCGGAACCCGGGCTCGGCCGCGGTCTTCTCGAACACGCGGGTGACCGCCTTGATCTCCGGGTGATCGGGCGCGACGCCGAAGCGGACGAGGCCCCAGGGCGTCGGGAGCCGCTCGATCAGGTCGACGCGCGCGCCTGCCGCGAGCAGCGGCGCGGCGACGTAGAACCCGGCCGGGCCGGAGCCGACGACCGCGACGGCCCGTTGCTCGGCGGCGCCGCTCAAGTGGCTAGCGAGAGCCCGGCTTCGACATCAGAGCGCACGGATACCTCTCAGCCATCTCGGCCGGCACGGGGAGACGGCTAGTGCGAGCAGCCGGAGCCGTGAACGTGCTCGTCGCCCTCTTCGGCGACGTGGAAGCTGTGGCCGCAACCGCAGGAGCCCGAGGCGTTCGGGTTGTCCACCTTGAAGCCGGACTCCTTGAGCGTGTCGACGAAGTCGATCGTGGCGCCCTTCAGGTACTGAGAGCTGGCGGGGTCGACGACCACGCGAACACCGTAGAAGTCGAACTCGGCGTCCTCTCCGGTCGCACCGCGGTCGAAGCCGAGCTGGTACTCGAACCCGCCGCAGCCCCCACCCTGGATCGCGACGCGCAGCACCTCGGCCTCGCCGGCCGGCTCCTGCGCCATCAGCTCGCGCACCTTCGAGGCGGCCGCCTCGGTCAGGGTGACGCCCGCGGCCTCTCTCGTCTCGACAGTTGCCATCGCAAGAGGAGTGTACCGACGAGGCGGCTGTTTACCCGTGGTAGCGTCCAAAGAGCCGATTCTGCGCGGAGGAGAGACGCTTGTTCGACGATTGGCTGCCGTTCGCGATCTACGGATTTTTCGCCCTCGTGATCCCCTCGACGATGATCGTCGCGAGCTTCCTGTTCGCAACGCGGCCGAAGCGCCGTGTCCGCGCGAGGACGATCCCGTTCGAGTCCGGCGTCTCCGCC
Source organism: uncultured Actinomycetes bacterium (assembly GCA_963836925.1). Classification (GTDB taxonomy): domain Bacteria; phylum Actinomycetota; class Thermoleophilia; order Gaiellales; family Gaiellaceae; genus PALSA-600. The sequence goes on along the minus strand of CAWILJ010000004.1, from coordinate 345,354 downwards.
GGCCCGCCCACGCGCCAGCGGTTCACGGTCAGCTTCTACCTCACCGCGATGCTGTTCATCCTCTTCGACATCGAGATCGTGTTCCTGTACCCGCTCGCGGTGATCCTCCACACGCTCGCGTGGTTCGGGTTCGTCGAGTTCCTCGTGTTCCTGGGAATCCTGCTCCTGGCGTACGTGTACATCTGGCGCAAGGGGGCGCTCGAGTGGCGATAGAGAAGGACAAGCGGCTCCGCGACCTGGGGCTTCACTCCGAGCGACTGCTCTGGCCGACGAAGGGCCCGGGCAAGTTCGAGACCGAGGTGAACGACCTCGAGAAGGAGGTCGGGCTCTCGACGCTCTCGAAGGCGGTTGCCTGGGCGCAGACGAAGTCGATGTGGCCGGACACGTTCGGGCTCGCGTGTTGCGCGATCGAGATGATGTCGATCGTCTCCGCGCGCTACGACATCGCCCGCTTCGGGATGGAGGCCTTCCGTTCCTCGCCGCGCCAGGCCGACCTGCTGATCGTGTCCGGCCGCGTCTCCCACAAGATGGCGGCGCCGCTCCGGCAGATCTACGACCAGATGCTCGAGCCGAAGTGGGTGATCGCCATGGGCGCCTGCGCCAGCTCGGGCGGCATGTTCAACAACTACGCGATCCTCCAGTCGGTGGACAAGATCGTCGCGGTCGACATCTACGTCCCGGGCTGCCCACCGCGACCCGAGCAGCTCATGGAGGGGATCATCCGTCTGCACGAGGCGGTCCAGGCAGGAGTGCCCCCCGCCCACGAGTTGCGGAGCGTCGCGCCCTGACCGCCTGGACGAAGATCCCCGGCGTCAAGCGCGTCCACGAGAACCACGGTGAGAGAACCCTCGTCGTCGACCCTTCGCACCTCGTCGAGGCCTGCACGCACCTGCGCGACGACGAGGGGTTCAACTTCCTCTCGGACGTCGCGACCGCCGACTACCTCGGCTGGGGAGAGAACGGGCGTGTCGGGGTACATCGGGACGTCTGCCGGCCGTGACCTGAACCTGCCGATGACCCAGGGCCTCCAGACGCTGCCGAAGCCGAAGCCGAAGCGCTTCTCCGTCAGCTACCACCTCCTCTCGGTCGGCGAGGAGCCGCGGCGCGTGCGCGTGCAGACGTGGGTCGCCGACGGAGAGCCGGTGCCGTCGGTGATCGAGGTGTGGCCGACGGCCGACTGGCACGAGCGCGAGGCCTGGGACATGATGGGGATCCCGATCGAGGGCCACCCGAACCTCGAGCGGATCCTCACCGACGACGATTGGGAGGGGCACCCGCTGCGCAAGGACTACCCGATCGGCGGAGAGCCGGTTCGCTTCTCGGAGGAGGAGTAGTGGCGATCTCACCACCGAGGGCGCGTGCGGCGATCTACGAGGGCACGCGCATTCCGCATCCGATCCCGACCGTGCTCCGCGTCCCCGGCGAGATCGCGGCGACCGGCGACGTCCTCCCGATCAACTTCGGGCCCAACCACCCCTCGACTCACGGGGTGCTGCGCCTGATCGTCGACCTGCACGGCGAGGACGTCGTGGGGCTCGAGGCCGTCGTCGGCTACCTCCACACCGGGTTCGAGAAGAACATGGAGCAGAAGAGCTGGTGGAAGGCGATCACCTACCCGGAGCGGATCGACTACCTGTCGTTCCAGGCCAACGAGCTCGTGTTCGTGCTCGCGATCGAGAAGCTGCTCGAGCTAGAGACGCCGCCGAAGGCGCAGTGGATGCGCACCTGCCTGTGCGAGCTCAACCGGATCCACTCCCATCTGGTCTGGCTCGGAACGGCCGCGCTCGAGCTGGGCGCGATCTCGATGTTCTGGTACTGCTTCCGCGAGCGCGAGCAGATCCTCGACCTGTTCGAGATGGTCTGCGGGACGCGCATGCACACCCGCTACTTCCAGGCCGGTGGGCTCGCCGAGGACATCCCGCGCGGGTTCTTCCCCGAGGCGAGGCGCTTCGCCGCCTGGATGCCGAAGGCGGTGGACGAGTACGAGGCGCTCGTCGACAGGAACAAGATCTGGCTCGAGCGGACGGTCGGGCTGGGGCTGCTCTCCGCCGAGGACGCGATCGCGCTCGGGCAGTCGGGCCCCGTCCTGCGCGGCTCCGGCGTGGACTGGGACCTACGCAAGGCCGAGCCGTACCTCTCCTACGGGGAGTGCGACTTCCGCGTCCCCGTCTACCAGGAGGGCGACGTCTATGCCCGCTACCGGGTGCACATGGAGGAGATGCGGGAGTCGGTGAACATCGTCTCGCAGTGCCTCGACCGGCTCGAGGAGATGGAGGGGGAGCCGTGGATCGCGGACGACCGCAAGGTCGTCCTGCCGCCGCGCGAGGAGCTCCACACCTCGATGGAGTCCCTCATCCACCACTTCAAGATCGTGACCGAGGGCTACCGGGTTCCCGAGGGCGAGGTGTACGTCACCGTCGAGTCGCCGCGCGGCGAGCTCGGGTGCTACGTCGTCTCCGACGGCGGGCCTCGTCCGTGGCGCGTCAAGTTCCGGGCGCCGTCGTTCGTGGCGCTCGAGGCGACGGCGACCTGCATGAGCGACGCGCTCGTTGCGGACATGATCGCGATCGTGGGCTCGCTCGACACCGTCATGGGCGAGGTCGACCGCTGATGCCCACGCTCTTCGACCGCATCCAGCGACAGCGCGAGCGGTTCCCGGAGGGATCCCGCTCGGCGACCATTCCCGCGCTCCGCCTCGCTCAGGAGGAGTACGGGTGGCTGCCGCCCGCGGCGATCCGCGAGGTCGCCGACGCGCTCGACCTCACGCCGGCGTACTGCCGCGCGGTCGCGTCCTTCTACGACATGTTCCAGCTCGAGCCCGTCGGTCAGCACCTGGTCGAGGTGTGCACGAACCTCTCCTGCGCGCTGGTCGGCGCGCAGCGCGTGGTCGAAGCCTTCGAGTCCGAGCTGAAGCTGCATGCGGGCGAGACGACCGACGACGGGCGGGTCACGTTCCGGACGGTCGAGTGCCTCGGCGGCTGCGGGTACGCGACCGTCGTCGCCGTCGACAGCCGCTACCACCAGGACGTGAAGCCCGAGGACGTTCCGGCGATCGTGAAGGGGATCCGTGGCCGCTCGTAGCGTGCTCCTCGCCGGCGCCGACGAGCGCGACCTGACGAAGCTCGCCGAGTACCAGGCGATCGGCGGCTACGCGCAGGTTCCGAAGGCGCGGATGCTGAAACCCGAGAAGCTGATCGAGACGCTGCTCGAGGCGAACCTGCGCGGCCGCGGCGGCGCCGGGTTCCCGATGGGCCGCAAGGCCTCGCTGATCGACCGGGAAGCTCGAAGCCCAAGTACCTGGTCGTCAACGCGGACGAGTCCGAGCCGGGCGCGTTCAAGGACCGCGAGGTGATGGCCAGGGTGCCCCACCGCCTGATCGAGGGCTGCCTGATCGCCGCCCACGCGATCGAGTGCAAGGACGTCTTCGTCTACATCCGAGGCGAGTACCTGGCCGAGTACGAGATCCTCGAGCGGGCGGTGACCGAGGCCCGCGCCGCCGGGCTCTTCGAGGACGTGGAGATCACGGTGTACCGCGGCGCCGGCGCCTACATCTGCGGCGAGGAGACGGCGCTGCTCGACTCGCTCGAGGGCCGCCGCGGGCAGCCGCGGCCGAGGCCGCCGTTCCCGCCGGTGCAGGGCCTCTTCAACGCGCCGACGCAGATCAACAACGTGTGCACGATCGCGACCGTGCCGTCGATCATCGAGCTCGGGCCGGCGCAGTTCGCCAAGATCGGCGTCGAGAGCTCCCCGGGGACGGCGATCTTCTCGATCTCGGGGAATGTGGCGCGGCCGGGCAACTACGAGCTCGAGCTCGGCACGCCGATGCGGGAGCTGATCTACGACCTCGCCGGCGGGATCGCCGACGGGCACGAGCTCAAGGCGGTCATCCCCGGCGGGTCGTCCGTGCCGGCGCTCTCGCCCGACCAGATCGACGTGCCGCTCGACTACGACTCGCTCGGCGCGATCGGGACCTTCTTCGGCGCGGCGTCGCTGATCGTGGTCGACGACCGCTGCTGCATGGTGCAGCTCGCGCTGAGGTCGACGAAGTTCTACATGCACGAGTCGTGCGGGAAGTGCACGCCGTGCCGGGAAGGGACCCGCTGGATGGTGCAGATCCTCGAGAAGCTCGAGGACGGCCGTGGGACGCACGACGAGATCGAGCTGCTCCGCTCGGTCGGGTCGCGGATGCTGGGCCGGTCGCTCTGTGCCCTCGGCGACTTCGCCGTGTACCCGGTCGCGAGCTACGTCGCGAAGTGGGGCGAGGAGTTCGAGGCCCACGTCGAGCTCGGCCGCTGCCCCTTCGACGGCGAGTCGAGCATCGAGGGGATCGTCGCGCCGAGCGACGCCCACGCGCAGGTGGGAGTGCACGCGTGATCCCGCACGCTGTGGACGAGATGTTCGCGAACCGTGACGGACACGACACACCTTCCGGCCTAGAATCGATCTCGAGGGCGGAGGGGTTGCGACCCCACCCAGGGTGGGGGTGCGCGGGATGACAGGGTGGGGGTGCGCGGGATGACCGCCGAGCTGGTGACGCTCACGATCGACGGGCGCGAGATCACCGTGCCGAAGGGCACGGGGCTGGTGGAGGCGGCGCTCGCGGCCGGGATCGAGATCCCGGTGTTCTGTTACGAGCCCCGGCTCGGGCCGCCGGTCGGCGCCTGCCGGATGTGCCTCTGCGAGGTCGCGCCCGGGGCCGCCGAAGCCGCAGGCCGCGTGCACGCTCACGGCCGCCGACGGAATGGACGTCAAGACCGCCGCCACCTCGGAGCTGGCCGCCGAGGCCCAGAACTCCACCCTCGAGTTCATCCTCGTCAACCACCCGCTCGACTGCCCGGTCTGCGACAAGGGCGGCGAGTGCCCGCTCCAGGACCTGACCTTCCGGTACGGCCCCGGCAACACGCGGATGACCTTCCCGAAACGGACGTTCGAGAAGCCGATCCCGATCTCGCCGACGATCGCGCTCGACCGCGAGCGCTGCATCCTCTGCTACCGCTGCACCCGCTTCTCGGAGTCGGTCGCCGAGGACGGCCAGCTCGTCGCCGTCGAGCGCGGGGCCGGCTCGATGATCGCGACGTTCGAGGACGAGCCCTACCGCGCCCCGTTCTCCGGCAACGTGGTCGAGCTCTGCCCGGTCGGCGCCCTCACCTCGACCCAGTACCGGTTCGAGGGCCGCCCCTGGGAGATCCAGAACGTCCCGACCGTCTGCGGGCTCTGCCCCGTCGGCTGCAACATCAGCGCCACCGTCCGAGAGGGGAAGGTCAAGCGGATCCTCTCCCGGAACCACCCCGAGGTCGACGAGGGCTGGCTCTGCGACAAGGGGCGCTTCGCGTTCTCGCACCTGAAGGCCGGCGACCGCCTCGAGGACCCGCTGCGGCGAAGCCGCGACGGGGACCTCGAGCCGCTCGGCTGGGCCGACGCTCTCGACCTCGCCGAGCAGATGCTGTCCGCTGCCGGCGCGGCGATCGTCACTGCGCTCTCCGGCAGCGAGACGGTCGAGCAGGCCTACGGGCTCGGGCGCCTCCTCCGAGCCGGCCTGGGCGCACACGAGGCGGTGCTGACGGAGGAGGTCCCCGACGACCTCGACCCCTTCCGTGCGCCGCTGTCCACGATCCGGGACGCGCCCGCGGTCGTCGTCCTCTGCGACGAGCCGGTCGTGGAGCGCGCGCCGGTCGTCGACCTCTGGATCAAGGCCGCGCGCCGCAACGGCGCCCGAGTGCTCTGCGAGCAGCCCGAGGAGCCGATCGAAGGGGCTGTGCTCATCTGCGACGACGCCCAGCGAACAGCGTGGCTCGCGCGCGACCTCGGCGCCGCCGCTGCGTTCTACCTTCCCCGCACGCCGAACGGCCGCGGCGTCGCCGACGCCTGGAGCTGCTCCGGCGACGGCGAGCCGGTCGATGTCGAGCCGGCCCTGGTCGTCATCTCCGGCGACGAGGCGGCTCTCGACCCGAGCGTCCGGGCCCTCGCTGAGCGCGCGAACGCTGTGATCGGGATCGGGATGTTCGAAGCATCGTTCCGCAGCCTCGCCGACCTCGTCCTCCCGGGTACGAGCTACCTCGAGCGCGACGGCACCACCGTCAACCTCGAGGGCCGCCTCCAGCGGCAGCGGCGCGCGGTCATCGCGCCGTGCCCCGACGAGCTCGCCTGGATCGCGAAGCTCGCGGAGCGCTTCGGCGTCACGCTCTCCCCGCACGCCTCGCTCGTCTTCGAGGAGATCTCGTCCACCTGTTACGGCGGCATCTCGTTCGGCGAGGTCGGCGAGCAGGCGTCCCTGCCCGCCCGCGTCACGCGCACCCACGCCGTCGAGAGCCCGCCCGCAAAGGTCGCCTCCCGCGGCAAGGGGCTGCGGCTGCTCACCTTCAAGCCGCTCTTCTCGGGGCCCGCGGTCGAGCGGACGCCGGAGCTCGACTTCCAGCGCCGCGACGGCGAGGTCGAGCTGGCCCGCGCCGACGCGCGGGCCAGGAAGATCTCCGAGGGCGACACCGTGACCGTGTCGTCCAACGGCACCTCGCTGAAGCTACGCGCGCGGATCGCCCGCGACCTTCCGCCCGGCGCGGTCCGCATCCCACGCGACGACGCCGCCGGCCTGCACGAGCACGTCGAGGTGTCGAAGTGACCCAGCCCTGGTGGATCTCGATCATCGCGGCGCTGATCGTGGTCAACCTCGTCATGGCCGCGTTCGCGTACACGACCTGGCTCGAACGCAAGGTCCTCGGCCGGATGCAGCTCCGCTACGGGCCGAACCGCGCCGGCCCGTTCGGCCTCCTGCAGCCCATCGCCGACCTGATCAAGCTCGTCCGCAAGGAGGCCTTCTACCCGGCCTCCGCCCACGAGCTGCCCTACATCCTCGCGCCGGTCGTCTCGTGCTTCACCGCGCTGCTCGCGTTCGCGGTCATCCCGTGGGGGCCCGGCTGGACTGTCGACGGGTACCACGTCCAGGGCTCGATCGCCGACCTCCCGATCGGGCTCATCGTCATCTTCGCGCTCGGCTCGATCGGCATCTACGGCTTCATCGTCGGAGGCTGGGCCTCCGACTCGAAGTACTCGATGCTCGGCTCGATGCGCACCTGCGCGCAGCTCGTCTCCTACGAAGTCTCGCTCGCGCTCAGCGTGCTCGGCGTCGTGATCATGGGCCGCTCGCTCAACCTGGTCGACATCGTCGACCGGCAGGGACAGACCCTCTGGTTCTTCATCCCGCAGTTCGTCGGGCTCGTCATCTTCCTGCTCGGCGGGATCGCCGAGACCTCGCGGCCGCCGTTCGACCTCCCCGAGGCCGACACCGAGCTGGTCGCCGGGTACCACACCGAGTACTCCGGCATGCGCTGGGGCCTGTTCCAGACCGCCGAGTACATCAACATGATCGTCCTCTCGGCGCTCTGCGTGACGCTCTTCTTCGGCGGCTGGCAGTTCCCGTGGATCCACTCGCTCGATCGCTTCGGGCCGATCTGGTTCCTGCTCAAGCTCGGCATCCTCGTCACGCTCTTCATCTGGCTGAGGGCCTCACAGCCGCGCCTCCGCTACGACCAGCTCATGCGCTTCGGGTGGAAGGTGCTGCTCCCGCTGGCCACGCTGAACGCCCTCGTCACGGCCCTGGTCGTGGTGTGGCACGGGTCATGAGCGCGCTCGTCCCGAACACGCTCAAGGGCTTCGGGGTCACCCTCAAGCAGGTCTTCCGGAAGCCGATCACGCAGCAGTACCCCGAGTACCTGCGGCCGGTGTACCCGCGGTTCCGCGGCCGGCACCGGCTCCACAAACACGAGAACGGGCTCGAGAAGTGCGTCGGCTGCTCGCTCTGCGCGGCGGCATGCCCCGCCGACTGCATCCGGGTCGTCGCGGCGGAGAACACCGCCGACAACCGGGTCTCCGCCGGCGAGCGCTACGCCCGGATCTACGAGATCAACATGAGCCGCTGCATCTTCTGCGGCTACTGCGAGCTCGCCTGCCCGTTCGACGCGATCACGCTCGGAAACGACTTCGAGATCTCGGAGTACAACCGCGACGACCTGATCTACACGAAAGACATGCTGCTCGCCGAGCCCGTGAAGCGGGTGCCGGTCGCCGACCGTGACCTCTACGACACGCCGATCCCCTACTACGAGGCCAATTCGTGACCCTTCGGGCCACGAATTGGCTCGTGGGCCTACCCACCACAAGCGCCACGATCACCGCGACCCCCTTGCCGGCCGGTTCGGCCGAAGGACGAGATGGCTGACTTCCTGGTCTGGTGCGTCTGGGTCGTCGCAGCGTTCGGGTGCGTCGCGAGCGCACTCGGCGTGGTCACGTTCCGGAACCCGTTCTTCTCCGCGCTCGCCCTGATCGGGAACCTCGCCTCGCTCGCGGTCCTCTACCTGCTGCTCGGCGGCGAGTTCGTCGCGGCGGCCCAGGTGCTCGTGTACGGCGGGGCCGTGATGGTCATGTTCCTGTTCGTCATCGCCTACCTCGGCGAGCAGGTCGGCGAGACGCCGTGGGCCGGCGGGCCGTCGTGGCAGATCGTGGCCGCGTGCCTCGCCGGAGGGGCGATCATGGTCGAGGTCGCGGTGGCGATCGGGCTCTCGACGGGCGGCTCGCTCTCCCACTCGGCCTCGATCGGGCGCTCGTTCGGCTCGCCGGCGGCGATCGGCGAGCTCTTCCTCACCGATCACCTGATCGCGTTCGAGGTCACCTCGATCGTCCTGCTCGTGGCGGCCGTCGGCGGCGTCGTCCTCGGCTCGCACGCACGCAGCAAGGAGGTCGAGGCGGTCGAGTTCCGCTCCGCCCGGGCGCAGGAGACGGACGTTGCACGGACCTGACATCACCTGGTACGTCGTCCTGGCGGCGATGCTGTTCGCGATCGGCGCCGTCGGCGTGCTGGTTCGCCGCAGCCCGCTGATCATCCTCCTCTCGGTCGAGATCATGCTGAACGGCGCCAACCTCGCCCTCATCGCGTTCGCACGGCACGTCGGCCGCGAGGACGGCCAGGTGTTCGCGATCGCGGTGATGGCGGTCGCGGCGTCGGAGGTGGTCGTCGGCCTCGGGCTCATCGTCGCGATGGGCCGCCGCAACCTCGAGCTCGACGTCGACAAGCTGAGGACCCTGCGGGGATGAACACCGCAGCCTGGGTCTGCCTGCTCTCGCCGCTCGCCGCCACGGTGGCGCTCGCACTCGCGGGCACGCGCATCTCGCGGCGCGGGGCCGGCTACGTCTCGACGGCGACGACGATGCTCTCGTTCGCCGCCGCGGTCACCGCGTTCGTGTCGATGCTCGGCGACTCGCCCGAGGCCCGGGCGCACGCGACCACCTCGTGGACGTGGCTCTCCGCCGGGCCGTACAGCTTCGGCTTCACCCTGCTCACCGACCAGCTGAGCGTGATGATGATGCTGATCGTCGCCGGGGTCGGCTCGCTGATCATCGCCTACTCCCTCGGCTACATGGAAGGCGAGGACGAGGAGCGCCGCTTCTTCGCCTACATGTCGCTGTTCGTCTTCTCGATGCTCCTTCTCGTCCAGGCGGGGAACCTGCTGCTGCTGCTCGCCGGCTGGGGCATGGTCGGGCTCTCGAGCTACCTGCTGATCGGTTTCTACCAGGAGCGCGAGTCCGCGATCGCGGCTGCCAAGAAGGCGTTCCTGATGAACGCGTTCGGCGACGCAACGATGGCGCTCGCCCTCTTCCTGCTGATCCAGCACACGGGGCAGCTCGACTACGCCGGTGTGTTCGCCGCAGCGCCGCACGGCGGCACGGTCGCGAACCTGATCGCGCTCGGCCTGCTCGGCGGCGCAGTCGCGAAGTCTGCGCAGATCCCGCTCCACACCTGGCTTCCCGACGCGATGGAGGGCCCGACCCCGGTCAGCGCCCTGATCCACGCAGCCACGATGGTCACGGCGGGCGTCTACCTGATCGTCCGCACTGCTCCGCTGTTCGAGAATGCTCCCAAGGTCGAGGATCTCGCCGCCGGGCTCGGCGCGGTGACCCTCCTGATGGCGGGCCTGATCGCGCTCGTCCAGGTCGACATCAAGCGTGTGATCGCGTACTCGACGATGTCCCAGATCGGGTACATGTTCGTCGGCGCGGGCGTCGGCGCCTACTCGAGCGCGATGTTCCACCTGATGACGCACGCGTTCTTCAAGGCGCTCCTGTTCCTCGCCGCCGGCCTCGTCATCCACGCGCTCGCCGGCGAGCAGGACATGCGCCGGATGGGCGGGCTCGGGACGCCGCTCAGGTACACGCGCAACGTGTTCCTGGTCGGCGCGCTGGCGCTCGTCGGCATCCCGCCGCTCGCCGGATTCTTCTCGAAGGACTCGATCATCGCGGCCACCCTCACCAAGGGCGCGTTCGGGTACTGCCTGTTCGCCGCCTGCCTCGTCGGCGCGTTCCTCACCGGCCTCTACGCGTTCCGGATGTTCTTCCTCGTCTTCAGCGGGGCACGCTCGGCATTCGCAGAGGAGCACCTCCACCTCGAGGGCGACCTCGACGGGCCGATCTCGATGATCTGGACGGTCGGCGTCCTCGCCATCCTCTCGGCGACCGCGGGCCTGCTCCAGTTCACGCCGCTCTGGCACCCGCTGACGACCTGGCTCGACCCCGTCGTCCCCAACACCGCCGACCCGAGCGACACCCAGGAGGCAGTCGCCTCGGTGTGCGCGGTTGCACTCGGGCTCGCCGGCATCTGGGTCGCGTACGCCGCCTACGTGACGAAGCGGATCAAGGTGCCGAAGCCCGTGACGCTGTTCGAGAAGAAGTTCTACTGGGACGAGCTCTACGACGCCGTCTTCTACCGGCCCGCCGACCTGATCTCGCGGGGGCTCGGCCGGTTCTTCGAGCGGCCGGTGATCGGCGGCTCGATCGGCGAGCTGAAGGGCGGGTTCCGCTTCGGCGCCGGTGAGCTCGCCCGAGTCCAGAACGGCCTCGTCCGCGCGTACGTTCTCGCTCTCGCGAGCGGGGTCGCCGTCCTCGCCCTCGTCTTCATCTCCACACGATGAGCCGCAGGCTCGACAGGGGCTCCGCCGTGGCCGCGGCTCGTGAGGTCGCCCGCGTGCGGACGGAGGCGCCGGCCCGGCCGGCGCCGGGGCGGAACGGTTCGGCATGAGCGACTGGCTGACCACGATCCTGATCTTCCTGCCGATGGCCGGTGCGCTCGTCGTCTGGTTGCTGCCGCTGTCGAAGCAGGCGGCGGGGTCGCTGGCGGGGCTCGTCGCCCTCGCGGAGGTCGCGGTCTGGATCCTCGTGCTCGAGCGGTTCGACTTCGGCAGCGGCGAGCTGCAGTTCGACCAGCAGACGACGTGGTTCAAGGAGATCAACTCGAGCTACCACGTCGGCCTCTACGGCTACTCGGTGTGGCTGGTCGGCCTGACGGCCGTCTGCGGGGCCGCGGCGACGATCTACGCGTGGTGGGTCGGCCGCGAGCGGCCGCGGGCGTACTTCGGGCTGCTCCTCTTCCTGACAGGCTCCGTCGTGGGCGTCTTCGCCTCCCAGGACCTGCTCCTCTTCTACGCGTTCTTCGAGGCGATGCTGATCCCGCTGTACGTCCTGATCGGCTTCTGGGGCGGGGCCGGACGGCTGCGCGCCACGATCACCTTCGTCGTCTACACGGTCGCCGGGTCGCTGCTGATGCTGGCCGCGATCATCTGGTTCGGCCTTCAGCAGGGCACGTTCGACCTGACGCAGATGGGGACGAGCACCAACGACTGGCTCTTCCTCGGGTTCGCGATCGCGTTCGCCGTGAAGGCCCCGCTCTGGCCGTTCCACGGCTGGCTTCCGGACGCCTACCGCGAGTCGCCGCCCGAGGTCTCCGGGCTGCTCTCCGGCGTGATCTCGAAGGTCGCCGCGTACGGGTTCATCCGCATCGGGATCGCGAAGTTCCCGGAGCCGGTCCAGGACTTCCGCGTGCTGATCCTCACGCTCGCCGCGATCGGGCTCGTCTACGGATCGCTGCTCGCGTTCCGGGCACCGGACGTGCGGGGCGTCGTCGCGTACTCGTCCCTCGCGCAGATGGGCCTGATCATGTTCGGGATCTTCGCGGTCAACGACCTCGGCCTCGACGGCGCGGTGCTGCAGATGGTCAACCACGGCCTGCTCTCGATGTCGATGTTCCTGCTCGCCGCGATGGTCGAGCGGCGGACGGCGACCGGCGAGCTGTCGCTGCTCGGCGGGATGGCGCGCGGCCGACCCGTGCTCGCGACGATCCTCATGACGGTCGGCGTGATGGCCCTCGCCGTTCCGCTCTCGTCGAACTTCGCCGGCGAGTTCCTGATCCTCGCCGGCGTGTTCCAGACAGGGTGGGGCTGGGCCGTCGTGGGCGCGGTCGCGATCGTGCTGGCGGCGATGTACATGCTGCGGCTGATCTCGGCGGTCCTCCACCGCGAGGTCGGGCCCGCCGTGAGCGACGCCGCGCTCGACCTGCGGATCGGGGAGCTCGCCGTGATCGTCCCGCTCGTCGCGATCCTGCTCGTGCTCTCGGCGTGGCCGGACGCAATCAGCGGGCACTCGTTCGCGGGCGGCTCGAGCGGCGTCCAGGTCTCGAAGGCCTTCGCTACGAGGCAGCCATGACGAAACCCCATGTGGACTGGTTCGCGATCTCGCCGTCGCTGTCGATGATCGGCGCGGCCGGCCTGCTGATGCTCGTCGCGGTCTTCTGGCCGCGGCGCTCGCGCCGCGCCGCCTCGGCAATCGTCTGCGCAGCCGGGTTCGTCACGGGCCTCGTGTTCGCGATCCTCGTCTTCGACAAGAGCCCGAACGGCCAGGCCGTCGTGGCCGATTCGATCTTCCGCGACCGCTGGGCCGCGATGGCGCAGATCCTCGTCGCGGCGTGCGGCGTCGTCGCGGTGCTCGTCGCCTACTCGGAGCAGATGCGGGAGGAGAACGTCGCCGAGTACTACATCCTCCTCGCCGCCGCCGGGGCCGGCATGGCGTTCTTCGTCCAGGCGGCGAGCCTCCTGACGCTCTTCCTCGGGCTCGAGTGGTTCTCGATCGCGCTGTACGTGATGTGCGCCATCGACATCGACCTCGTCGGATCGCTCGAGGCCGGGCTGAAGTACCTCGTGGTCGGCGCGGTCGGCTCGGCGACGCTCCTCTTCGGCTCGGCGCTCGTCTACGGCGCGACCGGCGAGCTCAGCTTCGACAAGATCGCGGCCGCGGGCCACACGCACGACTCGATGCTCGTCCTCGGGCTCGCGATGATGATCGCCGGTTTCGCGTTCAAGGCCTCGGCGGCGCCGTTCCACATGTGGACGCCGGATGCCTACCAGGGTGCGCCCACGCCGGTCACGGCGTTCATGTCGTCGGCGACGAAGGTCGCCGCGCTCGTCGTGATGCTCCGCGTCCTGCTCGTCGCGTTCCCCGGTGAGGAGCACCTGTGGACGTGGGCGGTGGCCGCGATCGCAATCGCCTCGCTCGCCGTCGGCAACGTCGCGGCGCTCGCACAGAGGAACGTCAAGCGGCTGCTCGCGTACTCGTCGATCTCACACGCGGGCTTCATGCTCATCGCCGTCGCGGTGGCGAACCAGACCGGCGCCCGCGCGCTCGTCTACTACCTGATCCCCTACTGCGCGATGTCGCTCGGCGCGTTCGCCGTCGTCGCGGCCCGCGAACGCGAGCTCGGCGCGCCGGTGACCCTCGACAACCTCTCGGGCTTCGGCTGGGAGCGGCCGCTCCTCGGCGTCTCGATGTGGGTGTTCATGCTCGGCTTCCTCGGCTTCCCGCTCACCGGCGGGTTCTGGGGGAAGATCTACGTGTTCTCGGCCGCGTACGACAAGGGCTGGTGGTGGCTGATCGTGATCGGCGTCGTGTTCACGATGGTCTCGGCCGCCTACTACCTCGCGGTCGTCCGCTCGATGTTCCTGCGCGACGGCGCCGAGCTCCATCTCGCCCCCGCAGGCGGCTCGCCGCCGCGGGAGCTGTTGCTCGGAAACGGCGTCGCCGTCTGCGTGATCGTCACGGTCGGCTCGTTCTTCTTCGTCCAGCCGCTCGTCGACCTCGCGGCGAAGGCCGCTGCAGCTCTGCCGTTCTGACGGGTCCCGGCTCGGCTCGTCCCGGCCGAGCGCGTCGGCCCGGCGGGCTTCCTCTAGGAGGTGAAGTGAAGGGGCCTATCGCGTGCATTGATCTCAGGCCGATGCCGCGGGCACAGGCCGCGAGGCTACTCGGGGATCCGCTCGGCTCGTCGCTGCGTAGGCCTCCATATGACGCTCATTCGCTCACTCGCGCTCGTCGCGCTCGTCGTCGCCGTTCCCCTCCTCCTCGCCGCCTGCGGCGGTGGGGGCGGCGGCTACTAGACCCGTCCCGGCACCAGGTGAGACGGCTTTCCCTCGACCGGCCGGCTACGGCTTGGCCGGCGAGAGGCTGCCGAGGCGGCGCAGGTGCGGCACCACGGACAGCGCGCCCTCGAGGGCGAACAGCCCGACGACCGCGACCAGCGACGACATCGCGAGCGGCGGCACGCCGTGAACGGCGCTCGACCGGACGGCGCACGAGAGCACGAGCAGCGCCACGATCGCACCGGAGCAGAGTGCCTGGACGCCGGTGGTCCGCGCCCGGGAGTCGAGGGCCTCGCCGAACCGCACGAGCGCTGCCACCGCGGCGAACGGGAGCGCGAAGAGGAGCGCGTTCCGGGCGAGCCCGTGGTCGCCCGCCGAGTCGGCGAACATGGCAGCGACGACGAGGAAGACCGGAAGAGCACGACGTCCCACGGGCAATAGCTTCGCCCCAGGACCGGACGATCCTTCTATTCTCCGCCACGTCGGCAACGAAAGGAGCGAAGAGGGATGGCATCACTCACCTGGCTCGGGCACGCGTCGTTTCTGCTCGAGAGCGACGAGGGCAAGAAGATCTACGTCGACCCGTGGCTCACGGGCAACCCGGCGACACCCGAGGAGCTCAGGGAGCCCGAGCACGTCGACATGATCGCGATCACCCATGGCCACGGCGACCACGTCGGCGACGCGGTCGCGCTGACCAAGGCCTTCCCAGGCGTTCACGTCGTGGCCCAGGTCGAGCTCAAGGCCTGGCTCGTGGACGAGGGCGCCCGGATCGACGACCCGCTCCCCGGCCTGAACAAGGGCGGAACGCGCGAGTTCGACGGGGTCCACTTCACGCTCGTCAACGCGTTCCACTCCTCCAGCTCCGACGCGCGTGAGTACACGGGCGAGGCGTGCGGGATCGTCGTCCGCCTCGAAGGAGGCCGCGCGATCTACTTCGCCGGAGACACGTGCGTCTTCGGCGACATGGCCCTGATCGCCCGCCTCTATGCGCCCGATTACGCCGTGCTGCCGATCGGCGACTTCTTCACGATGAGCCCGCGCGAGGCCGCGCTCGCCCTCGAGCTGCTCGGGAACCCGCCCTGTATCCCCTGCCACTACGGGACGTTCCCGTTCCTGCCGGGGACCCCGGAACAGCTCAGGGTCGAGGCGCCCGGTGCCGCGATCCATGCGCTGAAGCCCGGCGAGACGCTCGTCCTCTGATGCGCACGCCCGTCGTCGCGACCTACTCGATCGCGGCCTGCGACCTGGCCGCCGGGCAGTGGGGCGTCGCGACGCAGTCGAAGTTCCTCGCCGTCGGGTCGGTCGTGCCGTGGGCCAGGCCCGGGGCGGGCGCGGTCGCAACGCAGGCCTACGCCAACCCGCGGTACGGCCCCGACGGCCTCGCGCTGCTCGACGACGGCTTCTCCGCCGACGAGGTCGTCGAGCGGCTCACCTCGGCGGACGAAGGCCGCGAGCACCGCCAGCTCGGCGTCGTCGACTCGAGGGGCGGCAGCGCGACCTTCACCGGCGCCGAGTGCATGGACTGGGCCGGAGGGGTCGCCGGTGCCGGCTTTGCCGCCCAGGGGAACATCCTCGTCTCCGCGGACACGGTCGAGGGGCTCGCCGCGTCGTTCGAAGACTCGGGCGGCCAACCGCTCGCCGAGCGGCTGATCGACGCCCTCGCCGTCGCCCAGGCGGCGGGCGGCGACCGCAGGGGGCAGCAGTCGGCGGCGCTCCTCGTCGTCGAGCACAACGGCGGCTACGCCGGCCTCTCCGACTCCGTCGTCGACCTCCGGGTCGACGACCACCCCGCGCCCGTCGAGGAGCTTGCGCGGCTCTACCGCGGCCACCAGGCCCTCTTCGGGAAGACCCCGCCGGAGGACTGGCTCGAGCTGGACGCCGAGCTCGAGCAGGAGCTCCGCGACCGGCTCGGCCGGCTCGGGTTCGACGGCGATCTCACCCAGGCGTACAGGTCGTGGGCCGGGCGGGAGAACCTGGAGGAACGTATCGACGGGATCGAGCGGATCGACCCCGTCGTGCTCGAGGAGCTGCGCCGCGCATGAGCGGCTGGAGTGCGACCAGCTTCGGCGAGCTCGACTCGATCCCGCTGTTCGAGGGGATCGTCTGGCACCCGGTGAGGCGGAAGCTCGGCGTCCGCGCGTTCGGGATCAACGCCTACACGGCCGGGGGCGTCGGGCACCAGGTGATCGAGGAGCACGACGAGACGAGCGGCGGCGCCGGCGGTCACGAGGAGGTCTACGTCGTGATCGCGGGCCGCGCGACGTTCACACTCGACGGCGAGCAGCTCGCCGCTCCCGCGGGAACGCTCGTCCACATCTCCGACCCGAAGGTGAAGCGGCACGCGATCGCCGAGGAGGACGGGACGCTCGTGCTCGCGATCGGGGCCGAGCCCGGCGTCCCGTACGAGCCGTCGGCGTGGGAGTCGTACTTCGCGGCCATGCCCGCCTTCCGGGAGGAGCGCTGGGACGACGCGATCGAGCTCATGGAGGACGGCCTGGCGGAGAGGCCCGGCCATCCGGCGATCCTCTACAACCTCGCCTGCGCCGAGTCGCGTGGAGGCAGACCGCTCGACGCGCTCGCCCACCTGCAGGCCGCGGTTCGCGGCGACGCCAAGTACGCCGAGCGCGCCCGCGAGGACCCGGACTTCGACCCGATCCGCCGCGAGCCCGGCTTTCCGGCCTAACGATCGCCCGGGAGCCTCACGTCCGCGGCGAGCTCGCGGAATGCCGGAACCGGGTCTGCGAGCGGGCTCGCGACGACGAGGACGGCGCCGAAGTCGTCGTCCGGCGTCAGCGAGTCGACGAGCAACTGGAGACCGACGGCGAGCGCGAACGCCTTGTGCGCCTGTTCTCCGCCGAACGGGGCCAGGTCGCCCTCGGCGGCCCGGCCGGAGAGCACGTCGCCGTGGGTGAGATTCCCCATCGACACGTCGGTGACGACCGGGCTGCCGTCCGAGGACGGGATCGCGATCGCGAGCGGGTTCGTCCCGACCAGCTTCTCCCCGCCCTCGGGATGGCCGAGCCTCCTCGGCGAGGTGGCCGTGATTGCCGCGACGAGCCCGCGGTCGGCCAGCTTCCGGGCCCAGTACCCGAGCACGCCCGTGGGGAAGGTTCGTCCCGCCACCACCAGCCGCGCCGCCGCGGGCGGCGAGGCCAGCTGCGCCTCGACGATCGCGTTCAGGACGAGATACCCGACGGCTCCGTTCCCGTTCCAGCGCTCGTAGCCGGGCTCGGCGATGACCCGGAGCGGCCGGGCGGATGGATCGAGGTCCGGCAGGCCCGCGAGGAAGCCCAGCCGGACGAGCCCGTGCCCGGAGCGTCCGCGCGCCTCGGCGTCGAGGAAGTGAGCGGCGAGCACCGCCGCGTCGTCCGCCGAGAACCCGAGCCGTTCGAGCCGCGCGAGCGTCTCGTCGCCCACTACGAGACGAGCGGGAGCGTCCTCGTGAACCCGGCGCCGCGGCTCTTGTCGATCGCGGCGGCCAGGGCGACGATCGCGCGGGCGGGCTCCGACCCGGGGTCGGAGACGACGAGCGGCGTCCCGACGTCGGCCGCCTCGCGGATCCGCACGTCGAGCGGGACGCTGCCGAGGAGCTTCACTCCGAGCTCGTTCGCGAGCCGCTCGCCTCCGCCGGTGCCGAAGATCTCCGAGCTCATGTTCTCGACCACGCCGAGGAGCTGCATCCCGGTGCTGCGGGCCATCTGCGCGGCACGGCTCGCCACCTCCTGCGCGAGCACCTGCGGCGTCGTCACCACGACCGCCTCGGCGCGCGGCAGCATCTGGCCGAGCGAGATCGACACGTCGCCCGTGCCCGGCGGCATGTCCACGACGAGCAGGTCGAGCTCGCCCCAGTGCACGTCCTGCAGGAACTGCTCGAGCGCCCGGTGCAGCATCGGCCCGCGCCACATCAGCGGCTTGTTGTCGTCGACGAAGAAGCCGATCGACATCAGCTTCAGGTCGTGCGCGACGGGCGGGATCATGAGCTTGTCGACCAGCACGGGCTTCTGCGAGATCCCGAGCATGTGCGGGATCGAGTGGCCGTAGATGTCGGCGTCGAGGATGCCGACGCGCCGGCCCGTGGCGGCGAACGCCGCGGCCAGGTTGGCCGTCAGCGACGACTTGCCGACGCCGCCCTTGCCGGAGGCGACCGCGATCACCCGGGTCGTCGGCTCGAGCTGGATCGCCTTGTCGGCGGCCGGACGCCCGCCGCGGAGCTTCGTCGTCAGCGCGGTGCGCTCCGCCGGGCTCATCACGTCGAACTCGAGCTTCACGGCGGTAACGCCCTCGACGGCGCCGACCTCCCGCGAGACCTGCTCCTGGAACGAGTTGCGGAGCGGGCAGCCGGCGACGGTCAGCGCGATCGTGACGGTGACCTCGCCGCCCGTGATCTCGACGTCGCGGACCATGTCGAGCTCGGTGACCGGCTTACGCAGCTCGGGGTCGATGACGTTCGCCAGCGCGGCGAGAATCGCATCGCGGGACGGCTCCACGCTATGAGCGTACCGCCGCGGCGATCCGCTCGGCCAGCTCCTCGGTGCCCGCGGCGCAGATGCGGGAGCGCGCCACGAGGTCGAGCGGGATCTCGGGCACGGGGGGCCCGTCGATCGCATGCACGGCGAACCCGCGCTCGCGGATCAGCAGCTGCGAGGCGGCGAAGTCGACCGGCCGCGACGGCTTCAGGCAGACCACCGCGTCCGTGCGTCCGGCAGCGAGGTGGCAGAACGTGATCGCCTGCGCGCCCATCACCCGCACGCGGTCGGTGAGCGGCGCGAGCTTCTCGAGCCGGTCGAGCACGAGCGCCGCGCGCGTCGCCTCGATCGAGAGGAACTCGATGTGATCCTTGGGCGCACCCGTCAGCGGCTCGCCGTTCAGGAAGGCGCCGCCGCCCTTCACTGCCGTCCATTCCTCGTCGGACCCGAAGTCGTGGACGAACCCGAAGACGACGTCGTCCATCGTCCGGCCCTGCTCGGCGACCGCGACGCAGAGCGCGAAGTACGGGATCGAACGCTCGGCGTTCTGCGAGCCGTCGATCGGATCGACGACCACGGTGATCGGCCCGTCGCCGCGGATCCCGATCTCCTCGGACACGATCCGGATGTCGGGCCGGTCGAAGTACGGCAGCACGGCGCGCTCGGCGGCCTCGTCGAGCGCGGCGGTGATGTCCCCGCCCTTGCCCTGGCCGACCGGGCGCTCGCGCTCCTCGCGCGTGGGCATCGCGGCGAGCACGGCCTTCACGTCGGCCGCAGCCGAGCGGCACAGATCCAGCCAAGGCCTCACGAGACAGGAAGGAGGAGCAGGCCCGAGGTGAGCTTGGGATAGAAGTAGGTCGTCTTCTTCGGCATCGTCTCGCCCCGCGTGGCGTAGGCGAGCACCTGCTCGACGCTCGGGGCGCGCACGAGGAAGACGAGCTGTGCCAGGTTCTCGTCGACGGCCTTGATCGCCTCCTCGGCGTCGGGGGTGAACTCGATCCCGTCCAGCTCGTACTGCTCGATGTCGACGACGTCGAGCTCGTCGTCACTGTCGAGCCGGAAGAAGTTCCCCGTCCGGTACATCGCCAGCGAGTCGGTGTCCCAGGTCGAGGTCATGAACCCGAACGGCTGCACTTCGACGTTCTGGACGACCCGGTGGGTGGGGAAGATCTGCAGGCCCGGGTCGCGGGCCGAGACGAGGACGGCGAGCGTGCGCTCGGCCTTCGGGCTCTCCCTGCGGTAGGCGACGGCGGTCTCGTAGCGGTGGTGGCCGTCGGCGATCATGAGCGGCACGTCGAGGTCGATCCCGTCGGACTCGAGCTTCCAGAGCCGGCACCGGACGCCCGCCTCGTCGACCTCGATCACCGGGTCGCCGGGGGGCCGCGAGACCGGGGGGTCGGCGTCGTAGAGCATCAGGACGGGCTCGAGCTCGGTCTTCGTCTCGCGAAGGATCTCGAGCCGCTCCTGCTTCACCTCGGGGTTCGTCCGCTCGTGCGGCAGCACCTTGCCCTCGGAGTACGGCGTCGCCTCGATCGCGCCCGACGATCCCCTCGCGGGTGCGGCGGACGCCGTCCGGGCCCTCGTACTCCTCCGTCAGCCACCAGATCGCCGGCTCGTCGCCGACCATCACGCCGGAGCGGAGCCACTCGGCCAGGGCGCGGCCGGCGTCATCCGGCTTGACAGGCTTCGTCAGGTGGACGATGTTGTTCGGGCTCAGGTGCCAGAGCCGAAAGTGGTCGTCCTCGGAGATCACGTCGTACGGCGGGGCGACGACGTCCTTCAGCGGCCCGGCGACGCTCTCGTCGTAACGGAGCGCGGAAAAAGGGGTGATCGTGGACACGGCCGGAGGGTACCGAAGCAGCGAATAGACTCGGCCGGTGATCTCCGAGCTCGAAGCCGACCGCGTCGTCGAGGGCGTCTTCGCCGTGAAGACGAAGCAAAGGCTGCGGACGAAGGGGGGTGCGCCCTATCTCGCGATCGAGCTCGTCGACCCGAGCGGCCGCATCGACGCGCGGGTCTGGAACGACGTCGAGCTGCTGGACGGCCGCTTCGCCGAGGGCGACGCCGTGCGGGTCCTCGGTCGAGTCGAGAAGTTCCGCGACCGGCTGCAGCTCGACGTGCGGACGCTCGAGGCGGCCGAAGTCGACCCCGCCACGCTCACGCCGAGACTCCGGCGGGACGGCGACGAGCTGCAGGGGTTCCTGGAGTTCCTCGCCGAGGAGATCAGGCATCCCGGCCTTTCCGCCACGGTTCGTGCGGTGCTCTCGGACCGCGACCTGAGCGCCTGGCCTGCGACTCCCGACGACCACCACTCCTACGCCGGCGGGCTCCTCGAGCACACCGTCGCCGTGGCGACGATCTGCCGTGAGGCGTCGCAGCTCCACCCCCGCCTCCGCTCGGAGCTCCTGCTCGCGGCGGCTCTCCTCCACGACATCGGGCGGACGATCGAGCTCGGCCGCGGGCCGGCGTTCACGCCGAGCGACGAGGGCCGCCTGCTCGGCCACGTCCACCTCGGCTTGCGCCTGATCGAGAAGCGCGCCGACGGCCTCACCACGACCCAGCTCGCGGAGCTCCTGCACTGCGTGGCGTCGCATCACGACGGTCGCGCGCCGCGCAGCGCCGAGGCGGCCGTCCTCTACTACGCAAACCAGCTCGACGCGGGCGCCGCCACCCTCCCGATCGAGTGAACGGCCTCACGCTCGCGCTCGGCGCGAGCCTCGCCTGGGGCGTCGCCGACTTCGTCGGCCCGTGGCAAGGACGCACCCTCGGAGCGCTCCGCGTCATGTTCTGGGCCCAGATCGCGGGAGTCAGCGTCGTCGCGCTCGTCGTCCTCGCCCGCGGCGACGGGCCGAACAGCGCGACGGTGCTGTTCGCCGTCCCGGCGGCGATCTCGGGGACGCTCGGCCTCTATGCGTACTACCGGGGCATGGCGATCGGGGCGATGGCCGTCGTGGCTCCGATCGCCGGGGCCTCGGCGATCGTGCCCGTCGTCTTCGGGATCCTGACCGGCGACCGGCCGAAGCCGATCCAGTACGCCGGAATCGCCTGCGCGCTCGTGGGCGTCGTGCTGGCCTCGCGGGAGCACCAGGAGGGCCACCAGGGCCGGGTCGCCGCCGGAGTCGGCCTCGCGCTGCTCGCCGCCGTCGGGTTCGGCTTCTACTTCCCTCCGATGCACGCGGCCGGCAAGGCCGACCCCCTGTGGGCGTCGCTCATCTTCCGTTCCGTCTCGACCCTGGTGGTGCTGGCCGCCGTCGCCGTCCGTCGGCCGGCGCTCCGCCTCACCGGCTGGAAGCTCGTCGTCGTGCTCGCGGTCGGCCTCGGAGACACGCTCGGGAACCTCCTCTTCGCCGCGGCATCGAGCCAGGGCGGCCTGGAGAGCCTCACCTCGGTGCTCGCCTCGCTCTACCCGGTCGTGACGGTGATGCTCGCCGCGTTCGTCCTGCACGAGCGCGTGGCGCCGGTCCAGCGCGCCGGAGCGGCGCTCGCCCTCGCCGGCATCGTGCTGATCAGCGTGTAGGAGTGAGCCTGTACTTCGCTAGACGTTGAACCGTATGTTCAGGACGTCGCCGTCTCGGACGAGGTAGGTCTTGCCCTCGAGGCGCTGCTGACCGCGCCTCGAGACCTCCGCGTGCGAGCCGGCTTCGACGAGGTCGGCCCAGTCCACCACCTCGCAGCGGATGAAGCCGCGCGCGATGTCGGAGTGGATCGCGGCCGCGGCGTCGAGCGCCGACTCGCCGCGGCGGAGCGGCCAGGCGCGTGTCTCCTTCTCACCGGCGGTGAAGAACGTGATCAGGTCGAGCTCGTCCCGAAGCCGGCGGGCGACCTCGTCGAGCGCGGAGGGTGCACCGTCGCGGAAGGCCGCGGCCTCCTCGTCGGAGAGCTCGGCCAGCTCGGCTTCCAGGGAGAGGTCGATTCCGCCCGGGCCGTTCTCGACCGCGATCAGCGGCTTCGTCGTCAGCGGCTCGAGCCCCTCGGGCAGCTCGCCCGAAACGCCGGAGAGGGGTGTGCCGGCGTCGACCGCCGCCAGCACCTCGCGGAGCCTTTCTGCCTCCGCCCGGAGCTTCGGGTCGCCCGACTTCGCCTGCTTCTCGACCCGCTCGAGCCTCCCGGCGACGTGGTCGCGGTCCGCGACGAGCAGCTCCAGACCGAGGTTCTCGAGGTCGCCGGAAGGATCCGCCCCCGGCGAGAAGCCGTCGAGCACCACGAGCAGCGCATCGACCTGGCGGAGGTTGCCGAGGAGCGCGGGCCCGGTGCCCGGGACGTCCTGGACGCGAAGCGCGACGGGAGTGATCTTGCGAGCCGAGACCACCCGGGCCAACGCGTCGAGCCGGGCGTCTGCGACCTCGGCCATCCCGAGGTTCGTCTTGCCGTACTCCCCGGCCGAGGCACGCGTCAGCGCGCGGAAGAGCGTCGTCTTGCCGGCTCCCGGCAGGCCGACGATCCCGGCTTCGAGTGCCATGGCGCCTGCTAGAGGCCGGCGCCGAACCCGACGCGGCTCTCGCGTGCGTGGCGCTTCACGAAGGCGATCATCTTGACCACCGCGGTGTAGCGGCCGTCCTCGGCGTCGAACGTGAGCGCGTCCGGCTCGCCCCTCGCGAGCGCGGCCTCGAGCTCGTCTGCGATCTTCGGCGTGACGTTGACCGTCAGCGACTGGCCGTACCGGAACGCGATCTCGAGCCGGATGCGCTCTGCGTCACCCACGGGCGACCAGCTCTGCGAGCACGCCGCCGGTGGCATGGGGGTGGACGAACGCGACGTTGCGCCCCTCGAGCCCGGGGCGGGGATGCTCGTCGATCAGCTCGGCACCGCCGGCGGCGAGGCGGTCCAGCTCCGCAGCGACGTCGTCCACCTCGAACGCGAGGTGGTGCATGCCGGGGCCGCGCCGCTCGAGGAACTTGCCGACCGGCGTGTCGTCGGCGAGCGAGGCGAGCAGCTCGACCCGGCCGTCCCCGATACGCAGGAGCGCGGTCTCGACGCCCTGGTCCGCGACCGTCTCGCGCACCTCGAGCTCGGCCCCGAAGAGCCGGCCCCAGGTCGCCACCGCCTCGTCGAGGTCGGTCACGACGACGCCGACGTGGTGAATCCCGGACGTCCGCACGCGGACGATGCTACCGTCGCACCATGCGTCGGGCAGGGACGTGCTGGCTCGCGATGCTCGGCCTCGCGGTCACTTTCGCGGTCGCGGGCTGCGGGGGCGGCGGGGGCGGCGCGAAGTCGAACGGGGTCGCCGACATGACCGCGACCCAGATCATCAGCGAGATGCAGAAGGCGGTCGACACCGCGAAGAGCGTCCACATCACGGGCTCCGGCAAGACCGGCGGCACCCGGCTCTCGCTCGACCTGCAGCTCGAGAAGGGCACCGGCGGCTCGGGGCACATCGAGATCAACGGCTACGGCTTCGACATCGTGCGGATCGACGACAAGCTCTACTTCAAGGCCGACGAGGCCGCGCTGAACCACTACGCGGGCTCGGTCGTCGCGAAGCTCCTCGCCGGGAAGTGGTTCGAGGTCCCGGCGGGCTCGAGCGGCTTCGGCTCGTTCACGCCGTTCACGGACCTCCAGAAGCTGATGAACCAGATCCTGACCGCGTCGGGCCGAGTGGAGAAGGGCGACGAGACGAAGGTCGACGACCAGCCGGCGATCGCCCTCACCGACACGAAGAACGGCGGCATCCTCTACGTCGCGACCACGGGCCCGGCCTACCCGCTCGAGCTGAGGCCCGGGAAGAACAACTCGGGCTCGATCTCCTTCACCGACTGGGACCAGCCGGTCACGCTGACGGCGCCGAAGGACTCGATCGACTACGCGAAGCTGACCGGCGCCTGACCGCCACCAGCTGCGCGTGACTCGGGCTGCACGTCGCCGAAGAGCTCGAGCAGCTCCTCGCGCCCCAGCGTCTCCTTCTCGAGCAGCGAGGCCGAGACCCGGCGAGGTCTGCACGGTCGCTGCACGCGAAGCTGCCAGGCCCATGTGGCCCTCATCGGCAGCAGGGGTAGCGGTCTAAAGCCTCAGGCGTCCTCGAGCTCGAGGCACGCCGCGAGGGCGGCCTCGGCGACCGCGAGCTGCTCGGGGCTCGGCTCGGCGGTCGAGAGGCGATGTTGGAGCTCGTGGCCCGGCCGGGCGAGGGCGCGGGCGAGCCTGCGGTCGGGGTGGCGGGTCATCCAGCCGAAGATCTCGGTCGCGGCCGCGAGCGAACCGGCCGACGCGGCAAGCCGTGCCGCCGGGCGCATCTCGCGCGGCGCGCGGGAAGCGAGGAGGTTCCCAGCGACGCCGGTCAGGACCAGCGGGCCGACGAGATGGGAGCCGCACCGCTCATGCTCCTTCGCAGCCGTCTCCCCGTGCTCGTACGTGCCGATCGCGACGTGCTCGGCGCCGTGGTAGGCGGCCAGAGCGCCGCTCCGCACCGACACCATCGCCGGCCCGATCGCGAGCACCCCCGCAAGGATCTCCTGCGTCGTCTCGCCGAGCCGCGAGCGGCGCAGCACCTGAACCGCGGCGGCTGTTCCGGCCATGGCGGCCAACGAGCGCCGCCCCTCGAACGGAAGCTGAGCCTCGGGGAGCGCCCGCTTGAGCCGTGGAAGCACGGCGACCGCCTCGAGCAGGCGTGCCGGGCCGCGGAGGAGCGGCCAGTGCACGCGCGAGCCGACGAGCTGCTTGCGTCCCGAGGCGATCCTGATCTCGCCGTCGTCCGTCCGTACCGCGCACGCCCAGGCGGTCGGCCCGTGCACGAGGACGCCGTTGGAGAGTGCCATCCCGCCGAGGCGAAGCTTCTCAGTCATGCGCTCCAGGGTAGTCGTCGGTGAGCTCCTCGAGCAGGCCCTGCAGCTTCGGCGCCGCCTCGGCGCGGGGCAGCTCCCTTCCGTCGACCGCGACGAGCGGCATGATCTCCCGCACCGCCGAGCTCGTGAACGCCTCGTCGGAGCGCAGCAGGTGCGGCAGGGTGAAGGACCCTTCCCGGATCCGGTAGCCGGCCGCGCGCGCGATGGCCGCGACGGCGCCGCGGGTCACGCCCGGCAGCACGCCGGTGGCGAGGGACGGCGTGACGAGGACGTCGCCTTCGCGCCACCAGACGTTCGACATCGTCGCCTCGAGCACCGTCTCGCCCTCCCCGAGGTAGATCGCGTCCTCGGCACCCGTCTTCTCCGCCTGCGCGACGGCTGCGAGCGCGGTCGCGTAGCTCGTCGCCTTGACGCCGGTGAGGAGCCCGGCGCTCGTCGTCCGGATGGTGACGGCGGCGATCCCGCGTCGTCGCATCTCCTCGAGCCCCGCCGGGAGCGGCCCGGCGGTCGCAACGAGCGTGCGGCCGGTGCGGAAGAGGCGGATCGCACCCTCGTCGATGCCCGCGGCCGCGGCGACCTCCTGCGCCAGCTCCGCGGCGCCGTCCGGCGCGGGAAGCCTGAGCGCGAGCGCCGAGCGGCCGAGCCGCTCGACGTGACGGCGGAGGAGCACGGGCCCGCCGCCCCGCATGCGCACCGTCTCGAAGGCGGCCGCACCGCGGAGGAGCGCCTCGTCGTCGGGGTAGAACACGGGCGCGGACGGGTCGACGAGGCCGACCCCTGCAACCGCGGCGGCGAGCAGCGCGGTCATACCGGCACCAGGCTCCCGACCGCGGCGAGCAGCGGCCGCGCCTTCACCCACGACTCCTCGATCTCGGCCTCGGGGTCGGAGTCCCAGACGATGCCGCCGCCGACCCAGAGGTGCACGCGGCCCTCGGCGACCGCCAGCGTCCTGATCGTGAGGGCGAGCTCGAAGTCTCCGTCGGGGCGCAGGACGCCCAGAGCGCCCATCGAGGCTCCGCGGCCGACCGGCTCCACGGAGGCGATCAGGTCTACGGCGGCGATCTTCGGCGCCCCGGTGACGGAGCCGCCGGGGAAGGTCGCCGCCAGGATCTCGCCGAGCCGCGTCTCCGCGCGGAGCCTGCCTTCGACGGTCGAGACGAGGTGCGTGACGCCGGCGAGCTCGCGCTGGGCCATGAGCTCGGGCCAGCGGACGGAGCCGGGCTCGCACACCCGCGCGAGGTCGTTTCGCTCGAGGTCGACGATCATCACGTGCTCTGCGAAGTCCTTGTCGCCCTCGACGTCGACTCCGGCGGGCCGGGTGCCCTTGATCGGCATCGTCACGAGCCGGTCGCCGCGGCGGGCGAGGTAGAGCTCGGGCGAGGCCGACACGACGGCCCAGCCGGGGCCGGCCAACGGCTGCGGGTGGAGAGGACGGAGGTGGCGGAGGGCCGGCGCGAGCGCGGACGGGTCGCCCGCGAAGCGCGCCGAGAGGTGCTGGACGAGATTCGCCTGGTAGACGTCACCACGGGAGATCGCGGCACGGACCGTCCCGATCGCGGCGGCGTAGCCCTCGTCGTCCCAGCTGCGCTCCCAGTTCCCGACCTCGTAGCCGACCGTCGACACGCGCGCGCGGTGCTCGACGGGACGCACCCGGCAGGCGAGGACGGGCAGTGGGCACGGCTCGGGCGGGGCGGCGGCGCGGTCGCGGCGGATCGAGGCCGAGAGCCCGTAGCCGAGGTAGAGGTCGGCGACGAGCCCCGCTCGGCCCCAGAAGCTCTCGAGGTAGTCCTCGAGCGCCTCGACGGCGCCTTCCGGTTCGTGCAGCTCGAGCACGAACGGAGCCTAGCCCTGCTAACGGCGCGTGCCGAGCGTCAGCAGGTAGCGCCGTGGGGCCTTGATGCGGTCGCCTTCGCGGTAGGTCTCGTAGAGATCGACGAAGGCGTGGTGGAACGCCTCGCCGCGCTCGGGATCGAGCTTTGCGGCGAGCGCCGCCACCGGCGGCGACGAGGTCGAGAAGACCTCCCACAGCTCCTCGCCGGAACCGGCGTCCATCCAGAGCGTCCCGTCGACGAACTCGAGCTCGAAGTCGTCGCCGAGCATGTCCTCGACGTGGTCCTCGCGGCCCCATTCGGTCGCCTCGCGGCCTTCGAGCGGCTCCTCGGTGAAGCGGCGGTAGAGCTCGCCGAGCTTCGGGTTCGGCTTCCAGGCGGTGAACCCGAGGCGCGCCCCGGAATGGGCGACCCTCGCGAGCTCGCCCGCGACGTTCGCATGGTCGGCGGCGAAGATGAACCCGAACGCCGACGCGATCACGTCGAACTCGCCGTCCTCGTACGGCAGGTACTCGACGTTCCCGACGTCGAGCTGGACCGCGAGCCCCTCGTCCTCGACGTCTTCGCGCGCCTCGTCGAGGAGCGGGGCGGAATGGTCGAACCAGACGGCCACGGCCCCGGCGCGGGCGGCCCGGGCCGCGCTCGCGGCATTCCCGGAGCCGAGGTCGAGGAGCCGCTCGCCCGCCTGCGGGGCGAGGCGCTCGATGAGCTCGTCGTGAACGGGCTCCAGCACCGACGTCAGCCGTTCGTACATGCCCTCGTTCCAGAGATCCATCCCCACGCCGCTCCGGCAGCATACTGACCTCGTGCCCGATCTCTTCGACGAAGCGGCCGGCAGGCGCCTCGAGACCGCTGCGCCCCTCGCCCAGCGGCTGCGCCCGACCGCGTTCGACGGCTTCGTCGGCCAGGAGCACGTGGTCGGCCCCGGCCGCGCGCTCCGGCTCGCGATCGAGGCCGACCGGGTGCCCTCGTTCGTGCTCTACGGGCCGCCGGGGAGCGGGAAGACGACTCTCGCGCGGATCGTCGCCGGCATCACGGGCGCGGAGTTCGTGGAGCTCTCCGCCGTGTCGGCCACGGTCGGGAACGTGCGCGAGGTGCTCGCCTCGGCGCGAGAGCGGCTGGGGGCGCAGGGCCGCCGGACGATGCTCTTCCTGGACGAGATCCACCGCTTCAACAAGGCGCAGCAGGATGCGCTGCTGCCCGGGGTCGAGGAGGGCCTCGTGACGCTGATCGGCGCGACGACCGAGAACCCGTACTTCGAGCTCAACTCGGCGCTCCTCTCACGGATGCAGGTCTACGAGCTCGAGGCGCTGACGGACGAGGAGCTGCGCGAGATCGTGCGCCGCGGGGCCGCGGAGCTCGGCGTCGCGCTCGACCCGGAGGTCGAGGAGCTCGTCGCGGCCCGGGCCGGAGGCGACGGGCGCGGCGCGCTCGGGATCCTCGAGCTCGCCGTCCAGACGGCGCGGGGTGGGCCTGTCGAGACGGCCCACGTCGAGGACGCCGCCCGCAAGCGGCCGCTTCTCTACGACCGGGCCGGCGATCGCCACTACGACACGATCTCGGCCTGGATCAAGTCGACCCGCGCGGGCGACGTGCAGGCGTCGGTCTACTACCTCGCCGTCATGCTCGAGGGCGGAGAGGATCCGCGCTTCATCGCCCGCCGGATGATCATCCTCGCCTCCGAGGACATCGGGAACGCCGATCCGCGGGCCCTGCTCGTCGCGGTGGCGGCCGCCCAGGCCGTCGAGCACGTCGGGCTCCCCGAGGCGCGGCTCAACCTCGCCCAGGCTGCGGTCTACCTCGCCCGGGCGCCGAAGTCGAACGCGTCGTACAAGGCGCTCAACGCCGCCGCGGCCGACGTCCGCGAGCACGGGCACCTGAGCCCGCCGGACGCGATCCGCTCGTCGGCCTACCCGGGCGCGGCGAAGCTCGGCCGCGGCAAGGGCTACCTCTACCCGCACGAGGATCCCGCCGGCTTCGAGGTCGACCACCTCCCCGACGAGCTCGCCGGAAGCGTGTACTACCGGCCCTCCGGCCGGGGTGAGGAGTCAGAGGATGCGGGCGCCGAGAGCGGAGGCGGCGAGCTCGACGGCGAGTGAGGCGGTCCGGTTCTCCTCGTCGAGGATCGGGTTCACCTCGACCAGCTCCAGCGAGTCGACGAGCTCCGACTCGGCGAGGAGCTCGAGCGCGAGATGCGCCTCGCGGTAGGAGAGGCCGCCCTGCACGCGCGTCCCGACGCCCGGGGCGAACATCGGGTCGACGGCGTCGAGGTCGACGCTCGCGTGCAGGAACGCCGCGCCCTGCAGGTACGCGAGCGCCTCCCGCATGCAGCGCTCGATCCCGTGGCGGTCGATGTCGCTCATCGTGAACACACGAACGCCGAGCTCGGCGATCAGCAGCCGCTCGCCGGCGTCGATCGAGCGGGCGCCGAGAATCGCGGCGCGCTCGACGGACGGGACCGGCCAGGAACGGGACGAGAACTCCTTCCCCGCCGCGCCGAGCGCCTCTGCAAGAGGCATGCCGTGGACGTTGCCGCTCGGAGAGGTCGAGGGGCGGTTCATGTCCGCGTGCGCGTCGACCCACAGCACGGCGCCGGGGCCCCGGGCCTGTGCCATTCCGCCGAGCGTCCCCATTGCGACCGAATGGTCGCCTCCGAGAACCACCGGCATGAGGCCCTCGGCCACCGCGTTCTCGACCCGCGCGGCGATCTGCCCGCAGGAGCGGAGGATCGCCCCGAGGTAGCGGGCCTGCGGGTCGCCGATCTCGGTCGCCTCGGGCACTCCCGCCTCGACGTCGCCCCAGTCGACGCATTCCCGGCCGAGCGCCCCGATCCGCTCCTGGAGCCCGGCGTACCGGATCGCCGACGGGCCCATGTCGACGCCGCGACGCCGCTGCCCGAGGTCCATCCCGGCACCGATCACCGCTACGGGCTTCCCGCTCATGGGCGAAGGCTAACGGCGGCGCGGCTAGACTGGTCGCGCGGGGCGAGGTAGCTCAGTTGGTAGAGCACACGGCTGAAAACCGTGGTGTCGCCGGTTCAAGTCCGGCCCTCGCCATGATCACGTGGACGCGATCCGGACGACGTCGCCCGCACCGGCCTCGGTCAGGGCGGCGGCGTTGCCGCCGTTGATCGCGATCGCCCACGAGCCGTACGAGTCCTCGTAGAGGATCAGCTCGCCGCGGGCGGCGTCCGCGTAGGTCCCGCCGACGACGGCGTAGTACGGGGTGAGCGCGAACGAGAGCTCCACCTGATCGCCCGGGCTGAGTCCGAGCGCCTCGATCTCCGCTGAGGAGACGTTCAACCCGAGGTTGCCGAAGCGGTCGACGTCGAGCACCGTGGCGACGAGCTCTCCGGCCTCGACCAGGGCGGCCGGGAGGTCGATGCGGACGAGTGTCGCGGGGTCGACCTCATCGCCGAGGTCGTCGAAGCTCGCTCCGGCGGCGAGATGAGCCGCGACCGGCGAGAAGACGTCGCGGGCGTGGAACGTCCGGGAGACCTCGTCGAGGTGGTAGTGCGGGTTCGTCAGGCTGCGGATGCCCTCGATGCCGTCGGCGTCGGCCGCGATCGCGAGCAGGCCGTTGTCGGGCCCGACGAAGACCCGGCCGGAGGCGCTGCGGATCGCGACGCCGCGGCGCTCGCTTCCGACGCCGGGATCGACCACGGCGAGGTGCACGGCGACCGGGAGATACGGCACGGATCGCGCCAGGACGAGCGCCCCCTGCGTCACCGCCTGCGGCGCGATCCCGTGCGTGACGTCGATGATCTCCGCGTCGCGCGCGATCCCCTTGATCACGCCCCGGCAGACCCCGGCGAAGTCGTCCCGCAGCCCGAAGTCGGTCAGGAACGTGATGTAGTCGAACATCCGCGAGCGACCACTCACCGATTCAGGGCCGCCGCGTACTCCTCGACGGCCGCGACGAGCCCGTCGAGGTCGTGTGTCCTCGCCTCGCCGACGACCTCGATCCCGACCGAGCCGGCCACCCGGGTCGTCTCGGGCCCGATCGAGATCGCGGGCGCCGAGCCGCCGACGAACGAGTACGCGCGCGCCGCGGACCCGGACGCGAGGACGACGACGTCGCCCTCGGGCGGCTCGGGCTCGAGGAGCACGGTGCTGTAGAGCGGCACGAAGTCGGCCTCGAGCGCGTCGATCGGGCCACGGCGGGAGTTCTCCGCCGCCAGGTAGATCACCCTGCCGTCGTGGTCCGGGAACTCGTCGGCCATGTGCTCGGCGGTCGACACCGAGGCGACGAACGCGGGCTCGATCCCGTGGCCGCGGAGCGTCTCGGCCGTGCCGGGGCCGACTGCGGCGACCTTCGGGAGGTTCCGCGCCCTCAGCGCCGCCTCGTCGGCGCCGTTCGGGCTCGTCACCACGGCCCATTCGTAGCCCGCGCAGTCGATCGGCTCGTCGGAGGTGCGGATGACCTCGATCAGCGGGCACTCGACGACGTCGTGCCCGAGCGCTTCGATCCGGCCGACGAGCGGTTGCGCCTGGGCGCGGGGACGGGTGACGATGACCTTCACGCCACCCGCGCCTCGGCGAGCGCGATCAGCTCGTCGGCGAGCGCGTCGGGATCCGAGCCGCTGCGCCGCTCGACCCAGCTCCCGTCCTCCGCGGCGACGAGCGCGGTGAGCGACCCTCCGTCGTGATGCGCGGCAACCGGCGCGAGGCAGCCCGCTCCGATCCTGGCGACCGCTGCGCGCTCGGCCTCGACCCGTCGGCGCGTCTCGGCGGAGTCGCCGTCCGCGACGAGCGCCGACTCGCCCTCGCGGACCTGCAGCGCGAGCGCGCCCTGCGCGGCCTCGGGCAGCATCGTCGCGACGGGGATCCGGAGGCCGATCCGGTCGGTGAGCCCGAGCCGGTCGAGGCCGCATGCCGCGAGCACGAGCGCGTCGAGCCCGCGCTCGGATGCTTTCCGGAGGCGGGTGTCCACGTTTCCGCGGAGCGGCTCGATCGACAGGGTCGGGTCGAAGGCGAGCAGCTGTGCCCGGCGGCGCACCGAGGCCGTCCCGATGCGCATCCCCGGCTCGATCGCGTCGGCGCCGACGAGCGCGTCGCGTGGATCGTCGCGCTCGAGGTAGGCGCCCACCGCCAGGCCGGCCGTGTCCGTCGAGGTCATGTCCTTCGCGGAGTGTACGGCGACGTCGATCCGCCCTGCGAGCAGGGCCTCCTCGATCTCCTTGACGAACACGCCGCGCTCGCCGATCTGGCCGAACGGGCTGGAGCGGTCGCGGTCGCCCGCGGTCGTGATCGGCACGAACGCGACCTGGTGGCCGCCCGCGCGGATCACCTCCGCCGCGAGCTCGGCCTGCGTCAGCGCGAGCCGTGAGCCGCGCGAACCGATCCGGACGAGCACCCGGCCGCCCCTGCTAGCGGGGCTCCTCGAGCCCGAACAGGCGCCGGATGGCGGCGGCGTAGGCCTCGCCGCCTCCGTTCGCGGCGGCTTCCTTCATCCGCACCGTCGGCTCGTGGAGCAGCTTCGCGACGATCTGGGCCGTCACCTGGTCGAGACGCTCCCGCTCGCCGTCGGGCAGCGCAGGGAGCTTGGCGAGCTCCGTCGCTCGAATCTCCTCGGCGCGGGCGCGGAGCGCGGAGATGGCCGGGACGACGTCGAGCGTGGCGCGCCACTCGCGGAAGCGCTCGGTCTCCTGAGCGACGAGCCGCTCGGCGACCGCGGCCTCGGCGCGCCGGCCGTCGAGCGTCTCGGCGACGACCGCCTCGAGGTCGTCGATGTCGTAGAGAAAGCACCCGTCGAGGCCGTGCACGGCCGGGTCGACGTCGCGCGGGACCGCGATGTCGATGAGAAACAGCGGGTGCCGGCGGCGAGACGGCACGTCGCGCCGCTCGATCAGGAGGCCGGGCGCAGCCGACGAGGCGAGCACGACGTCGACCTCGCCGAGCTTGAGCGGGATGTCAGCGAGCGAGATCGCGACGCCGCCGAAGCGCGTCGCGAGCTCGGCGGCGCTCTCCTGGGTGCGGTTCGCGACGTAGGCGATCGACGCACCACGGGCCGAGAGGCTGCCGGCGGCCAGCTCCCCGATCCGGCCCGCCCCGACGAGGAGCACCTTCCGGCCCTTCAGGTCGCCGAAGACCTGCGCGGCGAGAGCGGCCGCGGCGGCCGGGACGGAGGCCGGGCTCTCGCCGATCGCGGTCTCGGTGCGGACCCGCTTGCCGAGCTGGAGCGCCTGCCGGAACACCCGGTCGAGCAGCGGCCCCGGCGAGGAGGCGTCGAACGCGGCCCGCACCTGGCCGAGGATCTCGCTCTCGCCCGGGATCAGCGAGTCGAGGCCCGCCGACACGCGGAAGAGATGAAGCGCCGCAGCGTCGTCGTGCATCCGGTAGGCGACCGAGCGCAGCGGCTCGCCGGCGATCTCCTCGAGCGAGGAGAGCGCGCGCGCCCCGTCGTCGCCCTCGAGGTACACCTCGGTGCGGTTGCAGGTCGAGAGGCACACCGCGCCGCCGAGCGAGCGGGCGAGCGAGGCTGCGTGCTCGAGCGACAGCGCCACCCGCTCGCGCAACTCGACGGGCGCGACGTGGTGCGAGATCCCGACGAGCGACAGGGTCAAGGCAAGAACCGTCCTGCTCCGGCGCCTCCGGGCACGGCGCTCGCGACCTCGACAACCGCGGCCACATCGAGCCTCCGTCAAGCCTACGGCTCAAGGCACGAACCGTCCTGCTCCGGCGCCGGCCAAGCCGGCGCCTCCGGGCACGGCGCTCGCGACCTCGACAACCGCGGCCACATCGGAGCCTCCGTCAAGCCTACGGCTCAGAAGTGGCTCCCGGCGAGGATGATGCGGGCGACGAGGACGATCGCGAACCCGACCAGCGCGAGGTATGCGGTGCGCCGCCCCTTCGGCCTCAGCGCGAGCAGGCCGGCGTAGACGGCCCAGGCGACGATCGTCGCCGCCATCAGGGTGTCGGGCCCCTTGTCCTCCTCGCGCAGGCGGATGAGCCCGGCGGCGAGGCCGATCGTCAGGAGCGGGAGCGAGACCGCGATCGTGCGCACGGTCAGCTTCTCGAGGACGACCAGCGACGGCAGCGCCGTCCGCAGAATGCCGGGCGAATGCCGGTTGAGGCCCCGCTCTTCGATCAGATAGAGGGTTGCGAGCGAGGCGGCGAGGGTGAACCCGGCGAACGCGGCCAGCACGCACCCGACGTGGATCGTGAGGAAGAGATTCGAGTAGTTCGACTTCTCGCCGGCGGTGGTGCCGCCGCCGATCCGCGAGGCGATGAAGAGCCCGACCGCCAGGGGCATGACGGTGAGCCCGACGAGGCGGTAGCGCGCCTGGCACCCCCAGATCAGATAGGCGCCCACGGTGAACCAGACGAAGAGGTTGAGCGAGCCTGCCCACGAGGTCCACGGGAAGCCGTCGACGCGGCTCGCCTGATAGACGAGGAGACCCGTCTGGGCGAGCCAGCCGATCCGGACACCCCACGTCGCGAGCCGCGTATGCCGCGACGAGGTGTAGGCGATCGCCGCCTCGCCGTAGCCGAGCACCGCCGGCCAGAAGAGGAGCTCAGCCATCGGTCCCCACCCCGGCCGCTTCGCGCTCGCGCAGGTCCTCGACGATCTCGGCGACCTGCCGCTGGAGCCGCTGGAGCTTCGAGGCGATGATCAGGACGTAGGCGAGCACCCCGACGAAGACGACGAGGTACGCCGCGGCCGTGTACTTCTCGGATGGGCTCACGCCAGGAGCTCCCTCAGCTCGCGCAGCTGGCTGTCGAGCCGCTTCCCCGCGAGCTCGATGCCGTAGAGCGTCGCGAACAGGAAGAGCATCGCTCCCCACGAGACGCAGAAGGCGAGGAACTGCGAGTGCGTCATCTGCGGCCCGTGCCGGGTGAAGACCTCGGGATGGATGATGCTGCGCGAGATCCGGATCGCGAGGAACGAGATCGGGATCAGCACCACGCCGAACAGGGCGAAGACGGCGGACATGTTCTCGCGCTGAAGGCCCGGCTCGACCGAGTACCGGAGCATGAAGTACGCGCAGTAGAAGAGGAACAGGATCAGGAAGAGGACGAGCTGGTCGTCCGACCAGACCCACCAGACGCCCCACGAGATGCGCGCCCAGATCGAGCCGGTGATCAGCGTGAGCGAGCCGAAGATCACCCCCTGGTGGATCGCGACGTAGCTCTCGAGGTCGGCGCCGGGCTTGCGCTTCCAGAGGTGCATGAGCGCCTTCCACGCACCCCAGGCGAAGCAGGCGTACGAGGTCAGGGCGATCGGCACGTGGAAGTAGAAGATCTTCTGCGAGAGGCCCTGGTCGGGATCCAACGGCGCGTAGAAGAACACGAGCGCGATCGAGGCCGCGAACAGGCCGGCGGTGATGCCCGCAAGCGCCGGGAGGGACACGCGACCGGTCACGAACGCATGGTAGACCGGGCCGTACCGGCGCGGCCTAGGTCATGTCTCCGCGACCACATACTCGAACGAGCCCCAGGAGAGCAGGACGAACACGAGGTCGTACAGGCCGAGGAAGGCGAGGTACCTCGGCTCGTCGCGGACGCTCGCGGCGACCCCGCCGGCGACGATCGGGATCGCGAGCGGCAGGAAGAGCAAAGGGAGGATCAGCTCGCGGGCGCGGCTGACGACGGCCATCGCGCCGGTGAGCGTGCCGACGGCGCAGATGCCGACGTCGGCAAGGGCGATCGCCGCGAGCGTGCGGCGGTCGACGCCGTGGAAGAAGAGGCCGAAGGCGGGGATCGCGATCAGCTCCGCGATCCCGAGGAACGCGAGCACCGAGAGGCTCTTCGCGGCCCAGATCGCGCTCCGGTCGGACGGAGCGAGGACGAGCGCGTCGAAGACGCCCTGCTCGCGCTCCGGGACGAACGCCCGGGTGAGCCCGAGCAGGGCCGTGAACACGATCGCCGTCCAGAGCAGCCCGAGCGAGACCTGCGGGCTCGCCTTCGCGGGCACCGCGAAGTGGAAGATCGTCAGCGCCGAGAGGACGAACAGGAGCATCGCCGGCACCGTCTCCTTGGCCCGCAGCTCGATCAGCAGGTCCTTGCGGGCGAGCGCGCCGACGTCGGAGAAGTACCTCATCCTCGCTCCCGGTCGAGCTCGAGCCCCGTCGAGCCCACCCTCACGCGAACGCGAGCCTCTGGGTCGCGAGCCGCTCGACGCGGGCCGGATCGTGGGTGGCGACGACGAAGGCACGCGTGCCGTGAAGCTCGTCGAGCGTCGCGTCGAGGAGCGTCGAGCCGGCATCGTCGAGCGCGTTGAACGGCTCGTCGAGGATCACGAGCTCCGGGTCGTGGAGCAGCACCCGGCAGAGGCCGAGCCGCTGGCGCATCCCGCGCGAGAACGTCGAGACCCGCTGGTCGCGGACCTCCCAGAGCCCAAAGCGCTCGAGCAGCATCCCGACCCGCTCGCCCCGCTCCGGGAGCCGGTAGAGGCGCCCGAACATGTGGAGGTTCTCGAGCGGGGTCAGCTCGCGATAGACGAGCGGCTCGTGACCGAGATAGCCGATCACGCCGCGGTCGGGCAGCTCGAGCTCGCCGCTCGTCGGGGCGTCGAGGCCGGCGAGCATGCGCAGCAGGGTCGTCTTCCCGGAGCCGTTCGGGCCCGTGACGAGCAGGAACGCGCCGGCGTCGAGCTCGACCTCGACCTTGTCGAACACGCGCTTCAGGCCGTATCTCCGGGAGAGCTTCGTCCCGCGGATCACAGGACGTCCGCGAAGACGAAGGCGAAGAAGGCAACGCTGATCACGCCGTTCATGGTGAAGAACGCGGCGTCGAGGCGTCGCAGGTCCCCCGGGCGGATCAGCGAGTGCTCGTAGGCGAGGAGCCCGCCGACGGCGAGGACGCCAGCCCAGTACCACCAGTCGACGTCGAGCCCGAGGCCGGCTGCGATGAGCAACGCGACGGTGGCGACGTGCATCCAGCGGGCGCCCAGGAACGCGCCGCGCTCACCGAACCGTACGGCCCACGAGTGCAGCCCCTGGGCCTTGTCGATCTCGACGTCGAAGAGCGAGTAGAAGATGTCGAACCCCGCGACCCAGGTGGCGACGGCGCCGCCGAGCGCCCACGCCTGCCAGGGAAGCGTCCCGGTGATCGCGACCCACGCACCCATCGGCGCGAGCCCGTCGACCGCGCCGAGCCAGAGATGGCAGCCCCACGTGAACCGCTTGAGGTACGGGTAGACGACGAACATGATCACCGGGATCGGCCACAGCAGGCGCACGATCGGATCGAGCTGCCAGACGGCGAGGAGGAACACGGCGAGCGAGGCGAGCGAGAATGCGAGGACGGCGCCGATCGTGAGCTTCCCCGCCGGGATCTCCCGGGCCGCCGTGCGCGGGTTGCGCGCATCGATCCCGGCGTCGATCAGGCGGTTGAGCGCCATGGCGAGCGAGCGAGCCCCGGCCATCGCGACCGTGATCCAGAGCAGGTCGTGCGCCGTCGGGACCCCGTCGACGGCGAGGAACGCGCCGACATAGGCGAACGGCAGCGCGAAGATCGTGTGCTCGACCTTGATCAGGCGGGCGAAGAGCCTCGCCTTGCTCATGGCGAAGCCGCCGGAGAGGGTGTCGGACACCCCGCGTCTCCCGCCGGCTCGCTCTGTCCCGGACCGGTGTCCGGCACCTAGGTGTGGACGTGATCGGTTGCTGTTGTCTGATCAGCCAACAGCTTCAAGGCGTGCGGGAGCGCGGGTCGCAGCACGGCGTAGCCGTCGCGGCAGGCACCGGGAGACCCGGCCAGGTTGACGACGAGCGCGCGGCCGATCGTCCCCGCGGCGCCGCGGGAGAGGAGCCCGTGCGGCGTCTTCGCGATCGAGTCGGCCCGGATCGCCTGAGAGATCCCGGGCGCCTGGCGCTCGAGCACCGACAGTGTGGCCTCGGGGGTCACGTCTCGCGCGGCCAGGCCGGTGCCGCCGGTCGTGAGCACCAGCGCCGCCGCGGCGGCCAGGTCGACGATCGCGTGCGCAATCTCGTCCTGCTCGTCGGGCACGAGCCGCCGGACCACCTCGAACCCGTCGGCGAGCAGGAGCTGCTCGAGCGCGGCGCCGCTGCCGTCGTCCGCCTCACCGCGCGACACGCGGTCGGAGACGGTCAGCACGCCGGCCCTCATTCGGCCGCCTTCTCCTTCGAGACGAGCGTGATCTCGGTGATCGTCATGCTCTTGTCGATCGCCTTGGCCATGTCATAGACGGTCAGGCCGGCGACGGCGACCGCCGTCAGCGCCTCCATCTCGACCCCGGTCCTGGCCGTCACCTCGGCCGAGGCAGTGATGTCGACCCGGCCCTCACCCACCTCGAGCTCGACGTCGACATGGTCGAGCGGCAGCGGATGGCAGAGGGGGATCAGGTTGCTGGTCTCCTTCGCGCCCATGATCCCGGCGAGCTTCGCGGTCGTGAGTGCGTCGCCCTTCGGCAGGTCGCGGAGTCGGCGCGCCGTCTCGGGCGCCATGAGCACTGCGCCGCGGGCGACAGCTTTCCGGCGCACCGGCGGCTTGCGCCCGACGTCGACCATCTGGACCGTGCCCGACCCTTCGTCGACATGCGACAGCTTGTCCACCGGCGCCAGTCTACGCCGAGCCCGCCGGCGTCAGGGACGCGCGCCGAGCGTGACCGGGATCACGAGCTTGCGCCCCTCGCGCATGACCGTGAACCAGGCCGCCTCTCCGGGGACCATCCGCTCGGCGACGATCCGGGCGACGTCGTTCGAGCTCGTCACCGCGATGCCGTCGATCGCCACGATCGCGTCGCCCCCCACGGTCATCCGCTGGTTCTGCCAGACGACGCTCTGGTGCCCGGCCTCCAGCCCGGCCTTCGCCGCCGGGCCGCCCCGGGCGACCGCGTCGACGATGGCGCCGCGGGTAGCCGGGTAGCCGAAGGCCTTCGCGATCGACGGCGTCAGGTCCGCGGTCTCGAGGCCGAGATAGGCGTAGTCGACGTGCCCGGACTGGAGGAGCTGCTCGAGCGAGCGCTTCACCGAGTCGATCGGCACGGCGAACGCGACGCCCTGGAAGCCCGACTCGAGGCTCGAGCGGATCTGCGCGTTGATCCCGATCGCGCGCCCGGCGGCGTCGAGCAGTGGGCCGCCCGAGTTGCCCTGGTTGACGGGCGCGTCGGTCTGGATCGCGTCGAACAGGTCGTACGAGGTCGTCAGCGACGGGATGGTGCGGCCGACACCGGAGACGATGCCGACGGAGAGCGACGTCTCCGACCCGAACGGCGACCCGATCGCCGCGACCGGTTGCCCGACCGCGAGACCGGCCGAGGTGCCGAGCGGCAGGGGGACGAGCGCGTGGGCCTTCGGCGCGACCTTCAGGACGCCGACGTCGTCGTAGGGATCCCAGCCGACGACCTCGGCGTTCACGCGATCGCCGTCTCCGAACTGCACGTACACGGTCCTCGCCGGCTGGGTCAGGAGGCCCGAGCCGGTGGTGGCGACGATCACGTGCGCGGAAGTGAGGATCACCCCAGAGTCGTCGACGACGAACCCCGATCCCTCCTCGAGCGACGAGGCCCCGGAGTTCGCACCGAAGTAGGAGAACACCGTGACCACTCCCGGCGAGCGCTCGGAGAAGATCCTCCGGGGCGCGAATCCCTTCGCGAGCACCGGCTTCGAGACCACCACGGTCGAGGGAGCCGAGGAACGGACGAGCGGCTCCCGGACGAGGACGGTCTGCGCCCCTCCGTTGTCCCAGCCGCCGGACTCCACGGCGAACAACACCCCTCCCGCGCCTGCCGACGCGGCGAGGACGCACAGGGCGACTACGAGTGCCGGGCGCACGCACCCTGGATGAAAGCAGTTTCCACTGCGGATTTCATCCCCTATCGCGCAGGGACGGCCGGCTCGCGCACCGGCGCGTCGGCCGTGAGCACGAGCGTGAAGCGGGTCGCCCCGGGGCGGGAGCGCAGCTCGATCCTGCCGCCCATGAGGGCGGCGAGCTCCCGCGCGATCGCGAGGCCGAGACCGCTGCCCGAGGCCACCCTGCCGCCGAGGCGCACGAACCGGTCGAAGACCGCATCTCGGGCGTCGTCGGGGATCCCCGGGCCGTCGTCTGCGACCGACAGCGTCGCGCGACCGTCCTCGCCGGCGACCGCGAGGGTCACCGTCGTCCCGGGCGGAGTGTGGACGATCGCGTTCTCGGCCAGGATCCGCCCGATCTGGAGCACGCGGGACTCGTCTCCGCGCGCGTGGACGGGCAGGTTGTCGTCGAGCTCGAGCCGATGCCCGGCCGCCGACGCGCGCGGCCCGAGCTCCGTCGCGAGCACGTCCGCGAGGACGGCGAGGTCGATGCCGTCGTCCTCGACCGCCAGACGCCCCGCGTCGATCCGCGACAGGTCGAGCAGATCGGTCGCGAGCTTCGTCAGGCGCTCGACCTGACCACGCATCTCGGCGAGGAACTCGTCGCGAGTCGCGTCGTCGACCTCGGCGGTGTCGAGCAGCTCGAGGAACCCGGCGAGGGAGAAGAGCGGCGTCCGAAGCTCGTGCGAGGCGTTGGCGATGAACTCGCCGCGCGCCCGGTCGAGCATCGCGAGCTGCAGCCGCATCTGCTCGAAGGCGCGGGCGAGCTGGCCGAGCTCGTCGGGCGCATCGTCCACGACCGGCTCGTCGAAGCGGCCGCCGGCGATCCGCTCCGCCGCCGCCTCGAGCCGCTTGATCCGGCGCGCGAACAGGGTCGCGAGGCCGTAGCCGAGCGCGATCGCGAACGCCGTCGCGAGGCTCGCCGCGAGCAGCACACGGGACCTGACGACCGAGACGGAGGCGAGGTCGTCGTGGAGCGGAGTCGCGACGAGGAGCACCGTGCCCTTGAGCGAGACCGCGGCCTCGGCGTAGGTCGAGCCGTCGCGGTCGACGGCGTCGCTGACGATCCCCCGCGAGCTCGCGGCGCGGAGCGCGAGCGGGTCGTGCTCGATGTCGCGGGAGGTCCCGCCGTTCGAGTCGGCGACGGGCTCGACGAGCGGCGGCGCGCTGAAGAGGACGACCCGGGCGCCGTCCGCCGACGGGAGCGCCTCGTCCTCGATCCAGGTCGCGCTCGGGAACACCTCGCCCGGCGCGCTCCTCGGCTTGTCGGCGATCGCCTCGACCCGGTGGCGGAGGTCCTTGAGCCGGCTGTCGACGAGCGAGCTCCGGTAGAGGGGGACGACGATCAGGTAGACGATCGCGAGCGAGCCTCCGACGACGACGAGCAGCGCGAGCGCGAGTCGTCCGCCGACGGTGCGGAGCGGGTTCACCGGTCCCTGAAGCGGTACCCGACGCTGCGCACGGTGAGGATCAGCTCCGGGTTGCGCGAGTCGCGCTCGAGCTTCTCGCGAAGGTGGCGCACGTGCACGTCGATCGTGCGCGGGTCCCGGAACTCCGCACTGCCCCAGAGCGCCTCCAGCAGCATCCGGCGGCTGAAGACCCGGCCCGGCCGCGAGGCGAGCCGCGCCAGGAGCTCGAACTCGACGAACGTCAGCTGCACCGCGCGGCCGTCGACCTCGACGGCGCGGCGCGGGAGGTCGATCACCAGCCCCTCGTGCGAGATCACCTGGCCCTCGGCGTTCGCGGGCTCGTGCCGCGGCGCCCTGGCGCGGCGGAGCAGCGCGCGGGTGCGCGAGCGGAACTCGCGGATCGAGAACGGCTTCGTGACGTAGTCGTCGGCGCCGAGCTCCAGGCCCAGCACCTTGTCGAGCTCGTCGTCGCGGGCCGTGAGCATGATGATCGGAACGGAGCTCCGGGCCCGGAGCTGCTTGCAGACCTCGAGGCCGTCGAGCCTCGGCAGCATCAGGTCGAGCACGACCAGGTCGACCGGGCCCTCGCCGAACCGCTCCAGGGCCTCGATGCCGTCGGCGGCCTGGATCACCTCGTATCCGTCTCGCTCGAGCGGGAAGCTGAGCAACTTCCGGACGGCTTCGTCGTCGTCCACTAGGAGGATGGTCGATGAGTCACTCATCAGTTGCTCGGTCGCCTGCCGGGCGCCGTTGTTCTCCCCGCTTCCTACTATAGCCCTCTGATGGCGGCTTCCCAGCCTCCGGAGCGGCGACGTCGCCGCCGGCCCCGCCGCGGGTCGCTCGCGCGCCCGATCAACGGCCGTCTCTACCGCGCCTCCTTCGCCGTCGTGCTGCTCGCGCTCGTCGTGCTCGCCTTCGCGGTCTCCCGGCCCGTCCCGCTTGCGAAGCCCGCCCTGCCCGGGTCGTTCGACACCGCGTCGGCGCTCGCGCTCGCGAACGACCTCTCGAGCCAGTACCCGGACCGGCGGCCCGGGAGCGCCGGCGCGATCGGCGCCTGGAGCTGGTTCGGCGACCAGTTGCCGCCGCAGGTGTACGGGCTCGCGACGCGGACCTCGACGTGGAACGAGCGCATCCCCGGGCTCGGCCGGGTGGAGCTGAGGAATGTCGCGGCCGTCGCGCCGGGCGAGTCACGGGACGTGATCGTCGTGATGGCCCACCGCGACGACATCGGGACCGGGCCGGGCGCGAATGACAACGCGAGCGGGACCGCCGCCCTGATCGAGCTCGCCCGCGCCTACGCCCAGCCGCTGAACGAGGGCGCTGCGCACGTGGCCTCTCCGCGCACGATCGTGTTCCTCTCGACCGACGGCGGCGCCTACGGCGGGCTCGGAGCCCGGCATTTCATCGCCGATCCCGAGTACAAGGGCCGCATCGTCGCGGTCGTCGATCTCGACGCGATCGCGGGGCACGGAACCCCGAGCATCGAGATCGCCGGCGACTCGCCGCGCTCGCCGAACGCGGCGCTCGTCGCGACGGCGATCGCGCGCATCGCCGAGCAGACCGGCGCGGCGCCGGGCCACGTGAGCGTGCTGGGCCAGCTCGTCGACCTCGCCTTCCCGTACACGCTCTACGAGCAGGGGCCGTTCCTCGCAGCCGGTCTCCCGGCCGTCACGATCACGACGGGCGGCGATCGGCCGCCGCCCGCGTTCGGTGACCGCGGCGCGGCGCTCGACTCCGCCCGGCTCGGGCAGCTCGGCGCGGCCGCCCAGCAGCTCGTAGGCTCGCTCGACCAGAGCATCTCGCTCGCGCCGAGCTCCGGAAGCTACGTGTGGGTCGGCGGGCGCGTCGTCCGGGGCTGGGCGATCGAGCTCGTCCTCGTCGCGCTCCTCGTCCCCTTCGTGGTTGCGATCGTCGATCTCTACGCGCTCTGCCGCCGCCAGGCAGTCGCATTGCGGCCGGCGCTGCGGTCGCTCCG
This sequence comes from uncultured Actinomycetes bacterium, assembly GCA_963836925.1. Classification (GTDB taxonomy): domain Bacteria; phylum Actinomycetota; class Thermoleophilia; order Gaiellales; family Gaiellaceae; genus PALSA-600. The sequence continues at coordinate 301,914 of CAWILJ010000004.1, read as the reverse complement.
CACCCGGCTTCTCTTCTGGTTGTTCGTCGGCCTCGTTTTCACGTGTTTTCGGCTGCTCGGCGCCTGGCCGTCGGGCGTGCCGCGCCCACCGAACCCCGCAACCGCCGTCGCCGGCGACTGGCCCGCCTGGGCGCTCGTCGGCCTGCTCGTGGTCGCCGGGATCGGCTGGGCGCTCTCGCGGCCTCGCCTCGCCGTGCGCAGGCGGGTGACGCCAGAGGAGGAGATCGCGGGCTACACCGTCGCGCTGGTCGCCCTGCTCGTCGTCGCGCTCGGGATCACCGCCACGAACGCCTTCGCGCTCCTGTTCGCGCTCCCCGCCTTGCACGCCTGGCTCTGGCTGCCGCAGATCCGGATCGCGCGTGCACCCGTCCGCCTCGGCCTGTTCCTGCTCGGGCTTGCCGGCCCGGCGCTCCTGGTCGTCTCGGTCGGCTGGCGCTACGGGCTCGGGCTCGACACGCCGTGGTACCTCCTCGAGCTGGTCGGGATCGGATACATCAAGCCGATCGCCGTCGTGCTCGTACTGGCGGGAACCGCGGCCGCAGCCCAGCTCGCGGCGGCCGCAGCCGGGCGGTACTCGCCGTACCCGGCGCCGGCCGAGCGCGGGCCTCGGGGGCCGTTCCGGGAAGCCGTGCGCCGGAGCGTCCTGGCCGTGCGCTCCCGGCGTGAGCTACAGGCTCAGGTAGCGGACGGCGGTGCCGGCGGCGAGCTCCCCCTCGCCCCGGGGCACGAGGACGAGGGCGTCGGCAGTCGCGGCGCGGGCGATCATGTGCGACTCCTGTCCCGTCAGCGGGTCGAGCACGACCGAGCCCTCCTCGACCCGCGCACGCGCCCGTAACAGCGAGTCGCGGCTCACCAGCTTGACCGGGAGCCCGAGCCGCCCCGGCCGGAACACGGGCCTCGGCTCGGCAACCCCCTGCAGCGCGAGCAGAGCAGGGCGCACGAACAGCTCGAAGCCGACCAGCGAGGAAACCGGGTTGCCCGGAAGCCCGAAAACGAGTGTGTGGCCGCGCACGCCGAACGCGATCGGCTTGCCAGGGCGCACGGCGACCCGCCAGAAGACCTCCTCGACGCCGAGCTCCGCCTCGGCGGCGCGCACGAGGTCGTGGACGCCGACCGAGACGCCGCCGCTCGTGATCAGGACGTCGGCGGCGAGACCGCGCTCGACGACGGCGCGCGTTGCCTGCTCGTCGTCGGCCACGGGAGGGACCCTGTCGACCGACGCGCCTGTGCTCACGACCTGGGTGGCCAGGATCACGCCGTTCGCGTCGTAGATCTCGCCGCGTGCGAGCGGCTCGCCTGCGGACCGCAGCTCGGTCCCGGTGACGGCCACCACGACGTGCGGCCGCCGGGAGCAGCTCACCTGCGTCACCCCGGCAGCGGCAAGCGCGCCGAGGTGCACGGGGCCGAGGCGGGTCCCCGCTGCGACGACGAGGTCGCCGACGCCGAGGTCGCCTCCGCGCGGCCTGACGTTCGCGCCCGCCTCGACGGCCGGGACGACCACGACTCCATCGCGCTCCTCGACATCCTCGATCGGAACGACCGTGTCGGCGCCGTCGGGAACGACTCCGCCCGTCGCGATCGCCATCGCCTGGCCGGCCTGCAGCGCGTGGGCGGCCGGGCGGCCCGCCGCGATCCGGCCCACGACGGGCAGCGTGGCGGGAACATCGGCGGAGCGGAGCGCGAAGCCGTCCATCGCCGAGGCCGCGAAGGACGGCAGGTCCACGGCGGCCGCGGCGGGGGCGGCCAGCACGCGGCCCGCCGCGTCGGTGAGCGGGACCTCCTCCGCGTCGAGCCGCACGACGCGCGCGAGCACGAGCTCGAGCGCCTCGGAGACGGTCGGCAGCCTGTCGTCGGTCAATGAACGATTCTGACGCCGCCCGGCGTCAGCACCGGCGGGTAAGCCGGTCTCGGCGGCGTCTTGACGGGGACCGACTTCGTCGTGGTCGTGGTCGTGGTGGCGGGCGCCGGCGGCGTCTGGACGGCGAGATAGCCCCAGTAGCCCTTCTGGAAGTACGTGAAGGTCGGGTAGGCGGTCGGCGTCGCGAACTCCCGGGCCGGGCGTCCCTTCTCGGCCTGCTCCATGTAGAGACGCCAGATCGGCACGGGGAAGGTCGCCCCGGCCACCGCCTGGCCGTGCACGTCGAGCATCGGGATCTCGCCGCGCGGATAGCCCATCCACACGACCGTCGAGAAGTCGCGCGTGTAGCCGTCGAACCACGCGTCGGCGTGATCGCTGGTCGTGCCCGTCTTGCCCGCGTTCGGGTGGATCCCGTCGCCGGAGCCGGCACCGGTCCCGTACTGGGCGTTCTCGGCGAGCACGTGGGTGACCTCCCACGCGACGCCCTGCGAGAGCACGCGCTTCGTCTGCGGCTTGCTCCAGGTCTTGTCGATCTTCCCGTTCGGGAGGATCACCTTGCGAATTGCCGTGGGCTTCGCGTAGATGCCGCCGGCGGCGAACGTCGCGTATGCCGCCGCCATGTCGAGCGGCGAGACCGACAGCGCCCCGAGGCCGATCGAGGCGACCGGCTTCTGGGTCAGGTGGACGCCGAGCCGGCGGGCCAGCTTCCAGACGTTGTCCGGGCCCACGTCGAGCGTCAACTGCGCGTAGACCGTGTTGTCGGAGCGGAGCGTCGCGCTCGTGACCGAGATCGTCCCGGCGTAGGTGTGGTCGTAGGTGCTCACGGTCCACGGCTTCCCCGCCTGGTAGTCGTCCTCGCACCACGGGCCCGTGGTGCACGTGAACGGTGCCGAGGTGTAGTAGGTCGAGTCGGGGTCCATCCCCTTCTCGATCGCGGCCGCGAGCACGAACGTCTTGAACGTCGAGCCCGCCTGGCGAGCCGACTGCGAGGTCAGGTTGAACTGGTTGTGCGCGTTCCCCGGGATCACCGCCGTCATCGCCCGGATGAAGCCGGTGCCGGGCTCGACGGACACGACCGCCGCGGCCGGGTCGTTGGGCTGGTCGAGCGTCTGCCGGATCGCGCCGTTCGCGGCGACCTGGAGCTTCGGCTCGATCGTCGTGTAGACGCGGAGGCCGCCCTCGCGGACGGTGTTCGCGCCGTAGACGCTCTCGAGCTCGTCGATCACGTAGCTGAAGAAGTACGGCTGCTCGATGCGCGTGTAGATCCTGCCCGGCTTCAGGCGCAACGGCTGCCGCATGGCCCAGCGGAACTGCCCGCGCGCGATCGTGTTGTCCGCGAGCATCGCGCGCAGCACCTCGCCGCGGCGGACGAGCGCCGCGTTCGGGTTGTGCAGCGGGTCGTAGATCGAAGGCGCCTGCGGGAGGCCGGCGAGGAGCGCCGCCTGGGCGAGGTTCAGGTTCTGCGCGCGCCGCGAGAAGTAGGTCTGCGCCGCAGCCTCGACGCCGTAGGCGTGGTTGCCGTAGTAGACGGTGTTGAGGTAGGTCTGGAGGATCCTGTCCTTGGACCAGCGGTTGCTGAGCTTGATCGCCAGGCAGGCCTCCTTGATCTTCCGCTCGAACGTCCGCTCGCGGCCGACGTACATGTTCCGGACGAGCTGCTGGCTGATCGTCGAGCCGCCCTCGACGACCTTCCCGGCGTGGACGTCGGCCCAGAGCGCACGCAGGATGCCGACGTAGTCGACGCCGCCGTGCTCGTAGAAGCGCTTGTCCTCGACCGCCACGGTCGCCTTCGGGAGCCATGCGCTCATGCGGCGGAGGGCGACCGGCTCGCGGTTGCGGTCGGCCGGGATCGAACCGAGGAACGAGCCGTCGGCGGCGTAGACGAAGGTGTTCGCCCCGATGTCGACCGGCTTCAGGCTGTCGAGGCTGCACGACGCCGAGAGCGCCGCTCCGGCGCCGAAGCCGACCCCGCCCACCACGGCCACGAGGACGACGCAGAACGCCGCGATGACGACCCCGGTGCGATGCCGGCGACGCTGCCGGTGCGCGCGCTTCCGCTTGCGGGCGAAGTGGTGGGCCAGGAACCGTTCGAGCTCGCGGTTGTCGGCCATGCCGGATTCTACTCGCCGGGCACGAGGATCCCTGCCTCGCGAAGCCGCTCGGCGACCTCGATCCGGAGGTCGCTCTGGGCCTGCTCCACCGACTGACGGCCACCGACGACGCGGCGGACCGCGATCGTCGCCTGCGCACCGAGGTCGGTCACCCGGACCTCGTTCACCTCGGGCTCGAGCGCCTCGACCGCGGCGCGCAGGTCGGCGCTGATCGGGAGCTGCACCATCACCTCGGCGATCGGTCGCTCGTTTCGGATCGTCGCGTTCCGGAGGGTCTCGGAGACGAGCTTCTCGTTGGGGATGACGAGGCGGTCGCTGTCGGGCGTCCGCACCCACGTGTAGATCAGCCCCACCTCCTCGACGATCCCGCGGGCCGACTCGATCTCGACCTCGTCGCCGAGCCGGACCGGCTGGGTGAACGCGATCAGGAGGCCCGCGATGAAGTTCCCGATCGTGCGCTGCGCGGCGAAGCCGAGGATGAGGCCGATCACGGCCGAGGAGGCGAGGATGCCGACCGCGACGCCCCGGACGGCCGGGATCACGAGCAACGCCGAGGCAACGCCGATGAAGACGACCGTGCCGAGGATCGACTGGCGGAGGATCCGGTAGCGCGTGACCGTTCCGGGTGCGAGCTCGCGACGAGCGAGACGGCGGTCGATCAGCTTCGCGAGGACGAACGTGAGGACGATCACGACCGACGCGACGGCCAGTCGAACCCAGAACTCGTGGGTCACCGGCGCCTCACGTCAGGGCGCTGTTAGCCTCGAAGGAAGTGATGGAAGCGACCACGATGCCCGGCCCGGATCTTAGGGCCACGCCCGGCAAGCTCGCGGCGTTCCTGGGGCTCGTGGGGTTCGTCTCCGCGCTCAACTACATCGGGAACTACGCCGGGAGCTCGAGCAAGGAGAGCACCGACACGGCGCTGTTCCACTACTCGACCGCGATCGGCGGGGCCGTCGTCTACGCCGTGATCCTCGTGATCGTGGTGTGGATCGCGGCGGGACGGGTGTGCCTGCCGTGGGAGGGGATCCGCAACCCGCTGCTCGCCCTCCGCCCACCGCAGAGCTGGCTTCGGGCGCTCGGCCTCGCGGCCGCGACGCTCCTCGTCGCGGGGCTCGTGATCTCGGTCATCGACTCGTTCCTGCACGGCGGGCGGGAGCAGGGCGTCGTGCCGAAGCACTTCATGCACGGCCACGCGGCCGAGTACGCGGCGAACTGGGTCGTGATCGCCGGCGTGGCCCCGTTCGTCGAGGAGACGACCTACCGGGGGCTCGGCTTCAGCCTCTTCTACGCCCGGCTCGGGCTCTGGTTCGCGATCTTCGGGACCGGGATCGTGTTCGCGACGAGCCACGGGCTGCTCGAGGCGCTGCCGGAGCTCGCGATCTTCGGCTTCGCGCTCGCGTGGCTGCGCTCACGAGTCGACAGCGTGTTCCCGGGGATGCTCGTCCACTGCGCGTTCAACAGCTTCGCGCTGGCGAGCGTCTTCTGGCACTAGCCGTCTCGCCGCCGCGGGACGGCTAATCCTCCTCGTCCTCCAGGTCGGACTCGACCTCGGACTCGGCCTCGGCGAAGTCCTCGGCCGAGACGCGGTCGAGGAAGCGCTTGAACTCGTCGACGATGTCCTCCTCGCTGACGTCCTCACCCTCGAACTCGATCGCCGATTCCTCGATCACCTCGTCGGCCGCGTAGATCGGGACCTGTGCCCGGACGGCCACCGCGATCGCATCGGACGAGCGGGAGTCGATCTCGAGCTCGGAGCCGTTGTGCTGCACGGTGATCGAGGCGTGGAACGTGTTCTCGCGCAACTCGGTGACGGTGACCCTGAGCACCTCGACCTCGAGCTCGTTGAGGATGTTCACGAGCAGGTCGTGGGTCAGCGGCCGCGGCGCGGGTCGATCCTGGAGCTTCATCAGGATCGCGGCGGCCTCGGGATGGCCGATCCAGATCGGCAGGTAGCGGTTTCCGTCGGCGGTCTTGAGGAGGACGATCGGCTGCTTGCCGACGAGGTCGAACGAGACCCCGTAGATCGACATCTCGACCATCTGCCCCCTAGCTTACCCTCGCTCTCTTGGCTCACACCGGCCGCTACACTGCCCCGCGCGGGCGATTAGCTCAGTTGGTTAGAGCGCCGCTCTGATAAGGCGGAGGCCCCTGGTTCGAATCCAGGATCGCCCACTCGCAGACCGGGTGGTCCGCGAAGCGAGCCGATGGAAGTGGCCAGGACGGCCCGCGCGCGCCCCGGCGTGTTCACCTCGATCTCGGCGACCACGCCCGCCTGGGAGCTCGCGAACCCGCCGACCGCGATCCCGCGGCCGCGCACGATCGTTTCACGTGAAATCGCGGGCGCGGCGCGGCGCGGCTCCCAGGCCGCGAGGTCGGCAACCGCGGCGAGGACGTCACGCCACTGCCCGAAGCCGTCGTTCACCTGCGCGGCCTGGACGTTCCGAAGCCGGAACTCGTAGAAATCGAGCTCGGTTGCGAAGCACGTCTGCGGGCAGCGCGGGGCGCGGAACGCCGAGGTCTTGAAGAACGTGTCCCGCAGCGGTGCGTCGAGGCTCCCTTCAAGCCGACGTGCGACGCGGGGATGGTAGCTCAGCCCGGAAGCGATTCGAGCGCCTCGGCGAGGCCCTCGAGCTGGCGCTCGTCGTCCCAGGTGATCTCGACCTTGCCGGCGGCGACCCTGACCTCGAGCCCCGTCACGCGGGCCAGGCCGGCGCGGACGCGGGCAGCAAGCTCGGGATCGACCGGAGTCTTCGTCCTCGGCTTGGTCCGGGCGCCGGACCAGCGGGCGGCGCGCTCGGCGGCGCGCACCGACATGCCCTGGGCGACGATCCTGCGGGCGAGACGGCGGCGCTCTGCCTGGTCGGGCACGGCGAGGACAGCCCGCGCATGGCCCTCGGTCAGCTCGCCGCGCTCGACCATCGCGAGCACGTCGTCGGAGAGCTCGAGCAGGCGCAGCTTGTTCGAGACAGCCGGCTTGGAACGGCCGACCCGCTCCGAGACCTCGCCCAGCGAGAGCTCGAACGTGTCGAGCAGGACCGCGTAGCCGCGCGCCTCCTCGACGGCCGAGAGGTTCTCGCGGGCGACGTTCTCGACGAGGCCGAGCAGCAGCGTCTCGCGGTCGTCCGCCTCACGGATCACCGCCGGGACGGTCGGGACGCCGGCCTCACGGGCGGCGCGCCAGCGGCGCTCGCCGGCGATCAGCTCGTACCCGCCCTCGAGGCGGGGACGGAGAACGACCGGCTGGACGACCCCCTGGTGGCGGATCGAGTCGGCGAGGCCCGCGGTCGCCTCGTGGTCGAAGCGTTTCCGGGGCTGCCTCGGGTTGGCGTGGATCTGCTCGAGCGGGACGTGCGCGAGCTCGGCGCCTTCCGAGCCGCCGATCAGGACCTCGAAGCCGCGGCCGAGGCCGCGGCGCGCCGGTTCAGCTGCGTTCGACAAGCTCCATCGCCACCTTCCAGTAGGCATCGGCGCCGCGGGAGCGCCGGTCGTAGTGGGTGATCGGAAGGCCGTGACTCGGCGCCTCGGCGACGCGCACGGACCGCGGGACAACCGTCTCGAAGACGAGGTTCCCGAAGTGCCGTCGTACCTCGCGCTCCACCTCGGCCGCGAGACGAGTGCGGGCGTCGCTCATCGTGATCAGGACTCCGCCGATCGCGAGCCGGGCATTCAGCCGCGCCTTGATCAGGTTGATCGAGCGCATCAACTGGGCCAGGCCCTCGAGGGCGTAGTACTCGGCCTGGACCGGCACGACCACGCGGTCGGCGGCGGCCAGCGCGTTCACCGTGAGCGGGCCGAGCGAGGGAGGGCAGTCGAGCAGCACGAAGCTGAAGCCGCGTGCCCCGGCGAGGGACGCGGCGAGGTAGCCCTCGCCGTCGGACCGGCGCGAGAGCTCGACCGCGGCACCCGCCAGCTCGGGCTTGGCAGGGATGCAGTAGAGGTTCGGGAACGCGGTCGGCTTCGCGAGGTCTCCGACCGCGGCGCCGTCGAGGAGGTCGTAGCTCGAGGTGCCGTTCGCCTTCATCCCGAGCCCGGAGGTCGCGTTGGCCTGGGGGTCGAGGTCGACCACGAGCGACCGTTCGCCGGCCTCGGCCAGGCACGCCGCGAGGTTGACGGTGGTGGTGGTCTTCCCGACGCCGCCCTTCTGGTTCGCAAACGCGTAGACCATGCCCGACACGGCGCCAGCCTAGAGACGGCCGCGGACGTCCTCTCTAAGCCAGCGGCCGCTTGCGGGCGATCCCCGGACGGCGCGGGAATCCAGCCGGCGTCGGGCCCGTCTTGACCAGGACGGCGAGCCCGCGCGGGGATTCGGCCGGCTCCGCCGCCAGTCGGAAGGCGGCGCGGGCAAGCGAGTCGAGATCGACGCGCTCGCCGACCCACAGGATCGCGGCGCCGCCTGGTCGCACGAGCGGAAGGCACCATTCGGCCGCAACCGGCGGCGGCGCGAGCGCCTTTGCGAGCGCGACACCTGCCCAGTCGGTCTCCTGCTCCTCGGCGCGGCCGTTCACGACGCGGGCGTTCGGAGGCGCCCAGCGCTCCAGGAACACGCACCGCCTGGCCTCGGACTCGAGCAGGACGGCCTCGCGGTCGGGCAGTGCCAGTGCAACCGGGATGCCGGGGGAGCCGTTCCCCGAGCCGACGTCCACGACCGGCCCGTCGTACTCCTCGAGCAGGGGAACCGCCCGGAGCGCGTCGTCCACGAGCATCGCGCGGGCAGCGTCGAGATCGAGCGCGGTGAGCCCGGGAGTCTCGACGACCGCCCGGAGCCACTCGTCGAGGTGACTCACGAACTCCGCTGCCGGCCGCGGGAGCTACCCGCTCGCCTCCGTCGAGCCCACGACTGCAGGCTCGACGACGACGCGGCGGTTGGGCTCGTCGCCCTCGCTCCCGGTCGTCACGTCTGCACGATCCTGCAGCGCGGTGTGCACGATCTTGCGCTCGGCGGCGCTCATCGGGTCGAGCTCGACCCGGGAGTGCGTGCGGACGGCCTCCTCGGCGCTGCGAAGGGCCAGCGACTCGAGCGTCCGGCGGCGACGGTCGCGGTAGCCGGAAGCGTCGACGACCACCTCGCGGCGCTCGCCGCCCGACGCGCCCACGATTGCCGACGCGAGCACCTGCACCGCGTCGATCGTCTGGCCGTGGCGGCCGATCAGCAGCCCGAGGTCGTCGCCGTAGCACGTCGCCGCGAGCGTCCCGTCCAGCTCGTCGATCTCGATCCGGCACCTGACGCCGATCGCGCCGGTCACGTGCTCGAGCACCTCCCGCAGCTTCGAGGCCTGCCTGCTCTCGTCGACCGTCGCCCGCTCTCGTCGACCGTCGCCGTCAGCAGCCGTCGCGACCACGCGCGCCGGCGTGTAGCCGACGCCGAGCAGGCCCCGCTCGCCCTCCGACAGCACCTGGAAGCGCACCGAGGCCTTGTCGAGCGAGGGGACGAGGAGCTCGAGCTCGCGTAGGGCCCTCCATTTCGCCTCGCCGACCGTCTCGCCGGTGGCCTCGACCGTGCGCTCGCTCATCGGCGGCCGTGACCGCGGTTGCGCTTGACGCGGCGGGGCGTCGTCGAGGGCTGCCGCGGCTTCGGTTCCGCGGCCGGCTCCGGAACTGGCTCCGGAGCCGGCTCGGGAGCCGTCTTCGCGTTCGCCCCGTTCCCCGCGCCGTCCTCGCCGGCGGGCGGCGAGGGCGTCCGCGACGAGCGTCGAGGGCCGGCCGCGGCGCCTGCGGCGGCCGGCGCCGTCTTCGGGACCAGGCGGCGCGTGATCAGGCCCTGCCCGACCGTCCACAGGTTCGTGGTGACCCAGTAGATGACGAGCCCGATCGGGAAGTGGGCGATGACGGTGATGAAGATGAGCGGCAGCACCATCATCAGACGGCGCTGGAGCTTGTCCATCGCCTGCGACATGAAGTACGTCGAGAACACCTGGCTCGCCGCGTAGGTCGCGAGGAGCACGTAGCCGTACCAGCCCGAGTTCGCCTTCGCGGTGATGTCGGGCACGAAGTGGAGCCACGACAGGTCGGAGCCGGCCGGGACGTGCTTCGAGAAGTTCTTGAGCACGAGGTAGAGCGAGATGAACACCGGCGCCTGGGCGAGCAGCGGCAGGCAGGACGCGGCCGGATTGATCTTGTTCTCGCGGTAGAACTTCATCATCTCCTCGTTCATCCGCTGCCGGTCGCCCTTGTACTTCCGCTGGATCTCCTTCATCTCCGGGGCGTGTCGCTGGAGCGCCTGCATCGAGTGGATCTGGCGCACCGTCAGCGGGACGAGCAGGATCCGCACGACGAGCGTGGTCCCCACGATCGCCCAGGCCCAGGTGACTCCGACGTCGTAGTGGAAGCGCTCGAGGAGCCACCGGACGGCGTTCTCGAGCGGGGAGAGGATGCTGAAGAGGATCACCGCGATCACGGGTGGTCCACCCCGCCGTGCGACCACGGGTTGCAGCGGAGAAGCCGCCAGCCGGCCTTCAGCGAGCCCTTGACCAGGCCGTGCCTGCGCAGCGCCTGGATCGCGTACTCGGAGCAGCTCGGGTGGTACTTGCAGGTCCCGGTCGGGACGAGGAGCCCGAACGTCCAGCGGTAGAGCCAGACCAGCCCGATCCCGAGTGATGCCGGGGCGGCCTTGACGCTGCTCACGCCGCGGCCTTGCCGAGCACCTCGTCGACGCGCTCGACGAGCCAGAGGTGCCCACGTGCCTCGGCGGCCTCGGGCAGCCCCGGGCGCACGACGAGGACGTAGTCGTTCGTCGGCGCGAGCGACTCGTCGGCGAGCCGCGAGCGCCAGATCTCGCGGAGCTGCCGCTTGATCCGGTTCCTCGTCACGCTCGTTCCGGCCGCTTTCGGCACCGCGAGGCCGAGCCGAGGCTCGCCGGGCTCGTCGTCGCGCTGGAACCAGTAGAGGGTGAGAAACCGCGTCGAGACCGACCGGCCATGCCGGTAGACGGTGTCGAAGTCACGGGAGCGGGAGAGACGGTTCTTGCGCTGCACGCGCTAGGCGGAGAGCCGCTTGCGGCCCTTCGCGCGGCGGCGCTTGAGAATCGCGCGTCCGGCGCGCGTCGCCATCCTGGCCCTGAAGCCGTGCTTGCGCTTGCGCCGGCGGACGTTTGGCTGATAGGTGCGCTTCATTTGCTCGAGGACCGGCTCCGGGAGGGCCCCGGGGCCTAGCCGAAGCGCCAGTATACGCTCAACGCGGTGACCGCCGGTTGTCCACAGGCGCGGCTCACCGGAAAGTCGAGGAAAGTGCGGTCGAACCGATCCGGCACCTACTGCTTTCCACACCTGTGGAGAGTCGTGTGGAGAGAGGGTTTTTCCTGCAAAAGGCGGTCTTTTGCACCCGCGCTCGGGCGGGAAATCCTCATGAGCAACCCCTGCGGAGGGTGCTATCCTCGCCGCCGCCCCTACCCCGACGAAGGAGCGAACCGACCGCGTGGACGACCGTGGCGAGCCGACTGCCGAAACCCTCTGGGGCGACCTGTCAGCTCGGTTGCGCGGCACCTTGAACGAGAAGACGTTCAGGAACTGGTTCGGAGAGGTGGCCGCGGTGTCTCTCGACGACGACTCGTTCGTGCTCGCCGTCCCGACGGATCTCACCCGGGAGCAGATCGAGCGCCGGTTCGCCCACCTCATGAGCGCCGGCGTGACCGACGCGCTCGGGAGCGATCGCCGGCTCGAGCTCGTCGTGCGGCCCTCCGCGGCCGCGACCTCCTTGCCGAGCCCGCCGGTGCTGCCACGGCCCGACGGCGCGGCGATCAACCCGAAGTACACGTTCGACTCGTTCGTGATCGGCTCGTCGAACCGGTTCGCGCACGCCGCGGCGCTCGCGATCGCAGAGGCGCCGGCGCAGGCGTACAACCCGCTCTTCATCTACGGCCACACCGGGCTCGGGAAGACGCACCTGCTCCATGCGATCGCGAACTACATCGGGCTCCACTCCTCCTCGCTCGGGGTGCGGTACGTGACCTCGGAGACGTTCATGAACGACTTCATCAACTCGCTCCGCGACAAGCGCATCGAGGGCTTCAAGCAGCGGTACCGCGCCTATGACGTGCTCCTGATCGACGACGTCCAGTTCTTCGAGCACAAGGAGCGGATCCAGGAGGAGTTCTTCCACACGTTCAACTCGCTCCACGAGGCGGGCCGGCAGATCGTCATGAGCTCCGACCGGCCGCCGCGCGATATCCAGACGCTCGAGGACCGCCTGCGCTCACGGTTCGAGTGGGGCCTGATCACCGACATCCAGCCTCCCGACCTCGAGACGCGGATCGCGATCCTTCGCCGCAAGGTGAAGTACGACGGGATCGACGTCTCCGACCCCGAGGTCCTCACCCACATCGCCGGGCGCGTGACGACGAACATCCGCGAGCTCGAGGGCGCGCTCACGCGCGTCGTCGCCTTCGCCTCCCTGACAGGGCGGAAGATGGACGTCGAGCTCGCCCAGGACGTCCTTCGCGACGTGTTCCCACAGGGCGAGCCGGCCGTCGTCTCGATCGAGAGGATCCAGGAGCTCGTCTGCGACCGTTTCGGGGTCACACTGACCGAGCTCAAGAGCGAGCGGCGGTCGCAGAGCATCGTCTATCCCCGACAGGTCGCGATGTACCTCTCGCGCGAGCTCACCGACTCCTCACTGCCCAAGATCGGCAAGTACTTCGGCGGCCGCGACCACACGACCGTCATCCATGCGACCTCCAAGATCGCCCGCCTGATCAAGGAGGACAGGTCTGTGTACAACCTCGTCCAGGAACTCACAGCTCGTGTCAAGCAGGTCCGTTAGAGCCGCCGCCCTGTCGGACCTGTGGAGATGCTGCCCGTCCGGTCCCACAGCGAAAATGGCCGCCCGTGCCCCTTCTCGCAGGTTTTCCCAGGAGTCCACAGCCCTATGACTACTACGTATTTTTGAAATTCATGATTGACTCAGAAACAGTCACGGTGGATCTGTTGAAGACATCCCTTCCCCGCGAGCAGTTCGCCGACCGCGTTGCGGTCGTCGCTCGTGCTCTTTCGACCCGGGCCTCGGTGCTCGTGCTCGGCGGGATGCAGCTGCGCGCAGCCGACGGACGGCTCGAGCTCGCCGCCACCGACATGGAGCTCTCGCTCCGCGCCACCGTTGCGGCCGACGTGTCCGGCGAGGGCACGGTCGTCGTTCCGGGCCGCCTGCTCCTCGACATCGCCCGGGCGCTCCCGGACTCCGACGTCTCGCTCGAGCACCTGCCGGAGGAGTCGGTGCTCGTGATCACGAGCGGGTCGGCCGCGTATCGCATCCACACGTACTCGGCCGAGGACTTCCCGCACCTGCCCGACCTGGGGAACTCCGCGCTGCAGCAGGTCGACGCCGGCGTGCTCCTCAGCACGATCGCGCGGGTCGGCCGCTCGGCCTCGCGCGACGAGAGCCGCCCCGTTCTCACCGGGATCTTCGTCAGCTTCGAGGCCGGCAAGCTCGTCATGGCCGCCACCGACTCCTACCGCCTCGCGGTCAAGGAGACCGCCTCGCCGGAGCCGCTCCCGGAGATCGAGGCGATCATCCCGGCGCGCGCGCTCCAGGAGCTGACCCGCATCGCGTCCGGCTCGGACTCGGTCGAGCTCGCCCTGCAGGAGAACCACGTCGTGTTCGGCGTCGACGGCACCTGGCTGACCTCGCGCCGCATCGACGGCCAGTTCCCGAACTACAAGCAGCTCCTGCCCGAGCAGTTCGAGCACGAACTCGACCTTCCCCGCGAGGAGCTCCTCGACGTCGTCCGCCGCGTCGGGCTCCTCGCGCAGCGGAACTCGCCGCTGCGGCTGCGCTTCGCCGACGGCGAGCTCACGGTGTCGGCGCGGACACAGGATGTCGGTGAGGCGAGCGAGAGCTTGCCGGCGCCGTTCGCCGCGGACGCACTGGAGATCGGGTTCAACGCGGAATTCCTTCGCGACGGGCTCGAGTCGGTGGACTCCTCGACCGTGCGCGTGAAGCTGATCAGCCCGCTCCGCCCCGCCGTCCTGCAGGGCGAGTCGCCCGACTACACCTACCTGATCATGCCGATCCGCCTGGCGGGCTGACACGGCGAACGTCTGGTCGTCGACGCCGTCACGCTCAGGAGCTTCCGCAGCTACGGATCACTCGAGCTCGCGCTCACGCCCGGCGTCGTGCTCGTGACCGGGGAGAACGGCGCCGGCAAGACGAGCCTGCTCGAGGCGATCCACCTGGGCACACAGGGGTTCTCGCCGCGGACACGCAACGACGGTCGGATGATCCGCGACGGCGAGCAGGCGGCCGCGGTCGGGCTCGAGCTGACCCGCGCAGCGGTCCGCCATCGGGTGCGCGTCAAGCTCGCCGCGGGCGCGGGGAAGGTCGCCGAGCTGAACGGGACGCGCCTGCCGTCGGCAGAGTCGCTGCGGCGCGAATTCCCGACGCTCGTCTTCACGCCCGACCGGCTGGCGGTCGTGAAGGGCGGCCCCGCGGTTCGGCGCGCCTACATCGACCGCGCGCTCTCACGGCTGGTCCCGACCGAGAGCGGCCTTCCTCAGGACTACGCCGCGGCGCTCGCGCAGCGGAATGCCGCTCTTCGCCGCGTGCAGCTCGGCCTCGCGCCGAAGGAGGTCGTCGCTCCGTGGACGGCCCGCGTCGCCGAGCTGGGCACACGGCTGGTCGAGGCCCGCCGCAGAGCCGCGTCCGCGCTCGAGCCCGGGTTCCGCGACCACCTCGAGCGCTTCGGCCTGTTCGGGGGGACGCTCTCGTACGACGGCGAGCCTCCGTCCGCCGACGCGCTCGAGTCGCGCCTCGACGCCGACGTTGCGCGCGGCACGACGGGGGCCGGCCCTCACCTCGACGACCTCTCGATCTCGGCCGGACGCGAGCTGCGCGGGTTCGGCTCGCAGGGCGAGCAGCGGCTGGCAGTCCTCGCGCTCCTCCTGGCCGAGGCCGAGCTTCTCTCTCCCGCGCCGCTCCTCCTTCTCGACGACGTCCTCTCGGAGCTCGACACGCGACGCCGCGAGGCGCTGGCCGAGGCGCTCGCAGGGCTGGGCCAGACCCTGATCACCGCGACGCATCCCTCTGCCCTGCCGGTCGAGCCGGCCCGGCTCGTGGAGGTGGGCCGTGGAACGGCTGTCTGACACGGTCCGGGTCGAGCTCGGCC
This sequence comes from uncultured Actinomycetes bacterium, assembly GCA_963836925.1. GTDB lineage: Bacteria > Actinomycetota > Thermoleophilia > Gaiellales > Gaiellaceae > PALSA-600. The sequence goes on along the minus strand of CAWILJ010000004.1, from coordinate 286,850 downwards.
GCTTCGGGGCGGCGGGCGACCTCGCGGAGGTCCTCGAGCGCTGGCCGGACGCGGTCGGAGAGGGGATCGCGCGGAACGCCTGGCCCTCGCGGATCTCCCGCGACGGGACCCTCCACGTCAACACGGCGGACTCGGTGTGGGCGTTCGAGCTCTCGCACCGCGGCGCCGAGATCGCCGAGCGGCTCGCCGTTCCGGGCATCAGGTTCGCGCCCGGCCCGCTCGCGTCGACCGATCGTGCCGCACCCGCCCGGCCGCCCGTCGAGCCCACCGGCGAGGAGCTGCGCGCGGCGGCCGGGATCGCCGCGGAGATCGCCGATGAAAAGCTACGCAGGACGGTAGAAAGAGCTGCTGCGCTGAGCCTCGCAAGCAGCCGCTCGGGCCGTTCGCTCTGATACACTGTATCCAGCCCGCAAAACCGGTGTTTTGCAGGCATTTTTTACTTTTGCCCCCCTGCCCTAGGAGCGTATGTCCCAGCCTGTCCCTGACCCGTCCTACTCCGCCAAGGACATCACCGTCCTCGAGGGCCTCGAGCCGGTCCGCCTGCGGCCGGGCATGTACATCGGCTCGACCGGCTCGCGCGGCCTTCACCACCTGGTCTACGAGGTGGTCGACAACGCCGTCGACGAGGCGATGGCCGGCTTCAACGAGACGATCGAGGTCACGATCCATCCCGACAACTCGATCACCGTCGTCGACCAGGGGCGCGGCATCCCGATCGACGTCGTCGAGGGGACGGGCCTGCCGGGCGTCACGGTCGTCCTGACGAAGCTCCATGCCGGCGGCAAGTTCGGCGGCGAGGGCTACAAGGTGTCGGGCGGCCTCCACGGCGTCGGGGTGTCGGTCGTGAACGCGCTCTCGGAATGGCTCATCGCCACGGTCGAGCGCGACGGCAAGGTCTATCGGCAGGAGTTCGCGCGCGGCGTGCCGCAGGGCGACATGAAGACCGTCGGCATCTCGCAGGAGACCGGCACCACGATCTCGTTCCTGCCGGACTCCGAGATCTTCGACGAGCGGGAGTTCTCCCGCGACACGCTGCGGCAGCGCCTGCGCGAGACGGCGTTCCTGACGCGCGGCCTCCGGATCAAGCTGACCGACGAGCGCGAGGGCGAATGGAGCGAGGAGTTCCACTTCGAGGGCGGGATCAAGGACTTCGTCAAGCACGTCAACGAGGGCAAGGACCCGATCCACGGCGAGATCGCCTACTTCGAGGCGGAGGACGAGGAGGGCCGCGGCAGCGTCGAGATCGCGCTCCAGTGGAACTCGAAGTACGTCGAGTCGGTCTTCTCGTTCGCGAACAACATCAACACCCACGAGGGCGGCGCCCACCTGTCCGGGTTCGCCTCGGCGCTGACGAAGACGATGAACGACGTCGCCTTCGGCGCCGACACCCTGCTCAAGGAGGGCAAGGACCCCCGGCTCGAGGGCGAGGACGCGCGCGAGGGCCTCGCTGCGGTCATCTCGGTCAAGATCCGCGAGCCCCAGTTCGAGGGGCAGACGAAGACGAAGCTCGGGAACCCTTGGGTCACGGGATTCGTGCAGAAGACGGTCAACCAGAAGCTCGCGGAGTGGTTCGGCGAGCACCCGACCGAGCGGAAGCGCATCGTCCGCAAGGCGATCGACGCCGCGCGGGCCCGGCAGGCGGCGCGGAAGGCGCGCGACATCCAGCGCAAGGGCGCGCTGTCGGGCGGCGGCCTCCCGGGCAAGCTCGCGGACTGCCAGCTCTCCGATCCGGCGCAGACCGAGCTCTTCATCGTCGAGGGCGACTCGGCGGGCGGCTCGGCGAAACAGGGCCGCGACCGGAGCTTCCAGGCGATCCTGCCGCTGCGCGGGAAGATCATCAACAGCGAGAAGAACCGCATCAACAAGGTTCTCTCGAACACCGAGATCCAGGCGATCATCACCGCGGTCGGCACGGGTATCGGCGAGGAGTTCGACCTCGAGAAGCTCCGCTACAACCGGATCATCGTGATGACGGACGCCGACGTCGACGGCTCGCACATCCGCACGCTGATCCTCACGTTCCTCTACCGCCAGCTCCCGGACCTGCTCGAGAGCGGCCACGTCTACATCGCCGCGGCGCCGCTCTACAAGGTCAAGCTCGGCAACCGCGACTACTACTTCGAGAAGGACGCCCAGCTCGAGGATCTGCTCGCCGACGAGCGCATCCCTCAGGTGCAGCTCGCCGACCGCGACGGCACCGCCGTGACGCTCACGAAGGCGAAGTGGCAGCGCCTGTCGCGCGAGGCCGCCCAGTACGACGGGTACTTCGGCCGCCTGCGCGCCGACTTCGGCGTGCCCGCCGCGGAGCTGATGGTCAAGCACCGCCTCGTCGAGCACGAGATCGAGGACGCCGAGGCGATGGGGCGCGCGATCGCGGAGATCGGCCCGAACGGCTACGAGCTCTCGATTCTCGAGCAGCAGGACGAGGGCTTCCGCCTGAAGCTCGTCGAGGTGGAGACGAGCACGACGCGCAAGATCTTCGTTCCGGTCGAGCTGCTCGGCTCCCCGATCTACGGCCACGTTCGCAAGGCGTACGCGAAGCTCGTCGAGATCGTCGGTCGCCCGCCGTTCAAGGTCATGGTCGGCAAGGACGCCGTCGTCGCCGAGACGTACGACGAGCTGCGCGAGCGCGTGCTCGACGCGGCGAAGCAAGGGCTCCAGGTGTCGCGCTTCAAGGGCCTCGGCGAGATGAACGCCGAGCAGCTCTGGGAAACGACCATGGACCCGTCGCGCAGGCTGCTGATCCGCGTCGACGTCGAGGACGCGAGCGGCGCCGACCGCGTGTTCTCGATGCTCATGGGCGACCAGGTGGAGCCGCGCCGCGAGTTCATCGAGCAGAACGCGCGCAACGTCAAGTTCCTGGACATCTAGGAGAGGCGAAATGTCAGAACTCGAAACCGGCGGGCTGGGCGGCGGGCGCATCGAGCCCCGCGAGCTCGAGCAGGAGATGCGCGCGAGCTTCCTCGACTACGCCATGTCGGTCATCGTCTCCCGTGCGCTGCCCGACGTCCGCGACGGCCTCAAGCCCGTTCACCGCCGCGTCCTCTACTCGATGTGGTCGAACGGAAACCGCGCCGGCCGGCCTCCCGTCAAGTGCGCCCGCATCGTCGGTGACGTCATGGGTAAGTACCACCCGCACGGCGATCAGGCGATCTACGACACCCTCGTCCGCCTCGCGCAGCCGTTCTCGCTCCGCTACCCGCTCGTCGACGGCCAGGGCAACTTCGGCTCCATCGACGACGATCCGCCGGCTGCCCAGCGCTACACCGAGGCCCGCCTCGCGAAGATCGCAGAGGAGATGCTGCGCGAGCTCGAGTTCGACACGGTCGATTACGTCCCGAACTACGACGAGTCCGAGCGCGAGCCGGTCGTCCTCCCGGCGCGGCTCCCGAACCTGCTCCTGAACGGCTCCGCCGGCATCGCCGTCGGGATGGCCACGAACATGCCGCCGCACCACCTGGGCGAGGCGATCGACGCGGTCGTCGCGCTCATCGACAAGCCCGACGCGAACGTCGAGGACCTGATGAAGCACCTGCGCGGCCCCGACTTCCCGACGGGGGCCATCATCGTCGGCCGCTCGGGGATCCGCGACGCCTATCGCACCGGCCGCGGGAGGATCGTGATGCGCGCGCGTGCGCACATCGAGGAGCTACGCGGCGGCAAGAGCGCGATCATCGTCACCGAGCTCCCGTACGGCGTGAAGAAGGGCGGCGACAGCGGCGTGATCAAGAAGATCGCCGATCTCGTCCACGAGAAGGTCCTCACCGAGATCTCGGACATCCAGGACCACACCGACCGCACGGGGATGCGGATCCAGATCGAGCTCAAGCGGGACGCGGTCCCGCAGGTGGCGCTCAACAAGCTCTTCAAGCACACGGCGCTCCAGTCGACGTTCGGGTACAACGCCGTCGCGCTGGTCGACGGCGTCCCGCGGACGCTCTCGCTGCTCGAGCTCGTCACCCACTACCTCAACTTCCAGCGCGAGATCGTCACGCGGCGGTCCCAGCACGAGCTGCGCAAGGCCGAGAGCCGCGCCCACATCCTCCAGGGCTACCTGATCGCGCTCGACAACCTCGATGCGGTGATCACGCTGATCCGGAGCGCCGCCGACTCCGAGGAAGCACGCACGCAGCTGATGGCGCGCTTCGCGCTCAGCGAGCGCCAGGCGAGCGCGATCCTCGACCTGCGGCTCGCGCGGCTGACCGGCCTCGCGCGCAAGGAGGTCGAGGACGAGTACGCCGAGCTCCAGGCCCGGATCGCCGAGCTCCGCGAGCTCCTCTCGGACGAGGCGAAGATCGACGCTCTGATCAGGGACGAGCTCCTCGCGGTCAAGGACGTGTACGGGCGCCACGACGACCGCCGCACCGAGGTGATCGCCGCCGAGGAGGAGCTCGAGCTCGAGGATCTGATCGCCGACGAGAAGATGGTGATCGCGATCACGCGTTCCGGCTACATCAAGCGGCTCCCGACCACGGCCTACAGGGAGCAGCGCCGGGGCGGCATCGGCGTGATGGGGATGGAGATGAAGGAGGACGACTACATCGAGCACCTGTTCGTCGCCTCCACGCACGACTACATCCTCTTCTTCACCTCCGTCGGGAAGGTCTACCGGCTCAAGGTGCACGAGCTGCCGCTCGGCTCGCGCCAGTCGAAGGGGCGCGCGATCGTCAACCTGCTGCCGTTCCGCCAGGGGGAGCAGGTGCGCGCCGTCATCCAGACGCGCAGCTTCGAGGAGGCGGAGTACCTGCTCTGCGCGACCGCGAACGGCGTCGTCAAGAAGACGAAGCTCGCCGAGTACAACACGCCGCTCAAGGCGGACGGGATCATCGCGATCAAGATGCGCGACGGCGACGAGCTCGTCGCCGTCAGGCACGTCTCGACGGAGGACGACATCCTGCTCGTGTCGCGGAACGGCCAGGCGATTCGGTTCTCCGAGGCCGATGCCCGCGCCATGGGGCGCGCCACCGAGGGGGTCCGCGGGATGCTCCTCCGCGGCCAGGACGAGGTGATCGCCGCCGAGATCGCCCGCGAGGATGCCGACCTGCTCGTCGTCACCGAGAACGGCTACGGCAAGCGCACCCGCGTCTCCGAGTACCCGCGCAAGGGCCGCGGCGGCATGGGCGTGAAGACCGTGCAGCTCACGGAGGCCCGCGGCCGTCTCGCCGGTGCCCGCGTCGTCCGCGACGGCTACCAGGTGATGCTGATCTCCACCGGCGGCACGGTGATCAAGATGCCGGTCGAGGACGTGAAGCGGCTCGGCCGCTCGACGCAGGGCGTGATCGTGATGCGCCTGCGCGACGGCGAGATCGTCTCCTCGCTCGCCCCTGTCGTCGACAGCGACACCACCGACGACGAGGTCGGCGAGGGCCTCGAGGGAACGACCGACGTTGTCATGCTGGAGGACTTGGTCGAGCCCGACGAGGACGAGAGCGACGAGATCATCGCCACCGACGACGAGGATCCCTCGACCGACGACTAGCGCCGCGCGCTTCAAATTCGCGCGGCTGAGGGTTATGGTCGGCGCATGGCGACGCGCGAACGGACGGAGCTGGAGCTGGACCCCGTCGACATGGCCGCGCATCTCGACAAGCTCGAGCTGTATCTCAGCCAGGTGTGCCGCCTCGCCGGCATCTCGAAGATGCAGCTCGACTACTGGACGAACAAGGCGCAGATCCCGACCAAGGGCCGGAAGCAACGGATCTACGACCGCCGCGCGATCGAGACGGTGATGCTGATCAAGCAGGGCCGCGACAAGGGCCTCGGGCTCGCCGCGTCGATCGAGGCGGCGCGGCGCTTCCAGGCCGCGGTCTAGCTCGGCGCGTCGCCCTTGGGCAGGAAGGCGGCGATCACGTCGACCGGCGCGGGGAAGACGATCGTCGTCGCCGGCGAGCTGCTGATCTCGATCAGCGTCTGGAGGTACCTGAGCTGGAGCGCGATCGGGTGCGTCTCGATCACGAGGGCCGCGTCCTTGAGCCGCTCGGAGGCCTGGAACTCGCCCTCGGCCGCGATGACCTTCGCGCGCCGCTCGCGCTCGGCCTCCGCCTGCCGGGCCATCGCCCGCTGCATCCCCTGAGGGATCTCGACGTCCTTCAGCTCGACGATCGAGACCTTGATCCCCCACGGCGCGGTCTGCTCGTCGATGATGCCCTGCAGGATCCCGTTGATCTTCTCACGCTCGGAGAGGAGCTCGTCGAGCGAGTGTTGGCCGAGCACGGACCGCAGCGTGGTCTGCGCGATCTGGGACGTCGCGACCATGTAGTTCTCGATGTTCACGATCGCCGCCTTCGGGTCGACGATCCTGAAGTACGCGACGCCGTTCACCCGGACGGGGACGTTGTCCTTCGTGATCACCTCCTGCGGCGGGATGTTCAGGGTGATCGTACGCAGGTCGACCTTCACCATCCGGTCGACGACGGGGATCAGAAGAAGAGACCCGGGCCCTTCGGCTCGGGGAGCAGTCGGCCGAGCCGGAAGACGATGGCGCGCTCGTACTCGCGCGCGACCTTGAGCGCTCCGATCAGGAACAGCACCAGCACGAGCAGGATCACGACGAGCGCGATTGCGAGTGCGGTCACGAGACGATCCTACTCAGAGCAGGTGCACTCGAAGGGTGAGCCCGTCGAGCTCGTCGACCTCGACGCGCTGGCCGGTGCGGAGCGGCTCGGGCGCCCTGGCCTTCCAGAGCTCGCCGTGGACCTGCACGAGGCCGCCCTCGCGGACGATGCCCTGCATGCCGACGATCTCCTCGGGGCCCGCGAGGACGGGCTGCCGTCGCACCGCGATCGCCTTCGAGATCGCCCACGCCCAGAGGCCGCCGATCACGACGGTCAGGGTGACGATGAGCGGCACCGAGGTCGTGTAGAGGCCCGACGAGTCGTGGAAGAGCGTCGCGAGGCCGAAGCCGAGCGCGATCAGCCCCGACACGGTCAGTGCGCCGTGCGATGGGAGGTACGTGTCGAGCCCGAGGAGCAGCACGCCCAGGAGCACGAGCCCGAGGCCGGTCCACGAGGTCGGCAGCACCGCGAGGCCGAACAGCGCCAGGAGCAGCGACACCGCGCCGAGCGCGCCCGGCAGGACGACGCCCGGGTGGAAGATCTCGAAGCCGATCCCGACGATCCCCGCGAGGAAGAGCAGCGAGAGCAGGTTCGGGTCGAGGATCGTCGTGAGGAAGCGCGTCAGGAACCCGGGGCTCGTCTCCACGATCTCGGCGTTCCTCGTGTGGAGCACGTGTCCGGCGGGAGTCGTCTTCGAGCCGTCGACCTTGTCGAGGAGCCGGGGCAGCGTGGGTGCGATCGTGTCGATCACGTTCATCTTCAGGGCCTCGGCGGCGGTGAGATTCGAAGCGACCCGGACGGCCTTGTCGGCCCAGGCGGCGTTCCTCCCATGGGAGGAAGCGAGCCCACGCAGCGAGGCCGCAGCGTCGTTCACGACCTTGCGCCGGAGGTCGCTGCCGATGTTCCCCCCGCTCGAGTCGATCGGCGTCGAGGAGCCGATGTTCGTGTCGGGCGCCATCGCGAGCAGGTCGGACGCTTGCGAGATCCAGACGCCGGCCGAGGCCGCTCGGGCTCCCTGCGGCGAGACGTAGACGATCACGGGCGTCCCGGCCGCGCTGACCGCGAGCTCCTTCTGGACGATCTTCCGCATCGAGTCGTCGAGCCCGCCCGGGGTGTCGAGCAGGATCACCGCCGCGTCGTAGTGGTCCTTCTGCGCCCGGTCGAGCTGGTGGTTCAGCCAGCCCTGCGTGACCGGGTTCACCTCCTGCGAGAAGTGGATCGCGAGCACGCGGGGCGTCGACGGATCACGCAGGGAGCTCGCGCCGGGCACGACGACCGCCGCGAGCAGGGTCACGAGGACGAGCCAGCGTTTCACCTGGCCTCAGTGTAGGCTCGGACCCCGCTTGTGATGCAAGTCACGAGTTGGCAAGCCAGGCGTCGTATCCCCGTTCGAGCTGCTCGAGGATCTCGACCAGGAGCTCGAGCCGGTCGCGCTCGACGGCGCCTGCGCCGGGCCACGGCGCCTCCCCGACGTTCACCCCGATCCCGAGCACGACATGGTCGGCCGCCTCGGCGAGGATCCCGGCGACCTTGCGGCCGTCGAGAAGGACGTCGTTCGGCTCCTTGATCGTGGCCTCGACCCCGATCGCGCCTGCGACCGCGTGGGCGGCGACCAATGTCAGCTCGGGCCAGCGCGCCATCGGCGGCGGCGGGCGGAGCACCACCGAGAGCGCGAGGCCCGTCCCCGGCTCGTCGACCCAGATGCGCCCGAGCCTCCCGCGGCCTGCGGTCTGGTGCTCGGCGAGTGCGACCGTCCCGTGCGATGCGTCCTCGGCGGCCATCCGCATCGTCGTCGGCGCCTCCGTCGCGTGCAGGTAGGGGCGGCCGAAGGCCCCACGGAGGCGGGGCAGCACGATCTCTGGCACGAGCGCCACGGGGACTAGAGTTTGCCCGCCGTGCAACCCCCCTTGCCGCAAGGTCGTCCAAGCCGCCGTGAGCATCTCGACGCCCCGCTCGCCTACGAGCGGCTCTCCGATCCGATCCTGGTGACGCGGGCGAAGGCAGGGGACAAGCGGGCGCTCGCCGCGCTCTGCGAGCGGCATGCGCCGCGGGTGGAGAAGCTCGCGCTGCACCTGCTGCGCGACCCGGAGGACGCACGCGACGCCGCCCAGGACTCGCTCGCGAAGCTCGTCGTCCGGATCCGCCAGTTCCGCGGCGAGTCGCTGTTCTCGACCTGGCTCCATCGCCTCGTCGTGAACACCTGCAAGGACTTCGCGCAGGCACGAGCCGTCCGGCGCACCGAGCCGCTCGTCGCCGACGAGCGCCCTGCGCGCGAGGGCGACCCGGTCGAGGCGCTCACCTCGTCCGAGACCCGCCGCGAGCTCGGCCGCCGGCTCGCCGAGCTCCCCCCGGCCCAGGCGGCCGTCGTCGCGCTCAAGGACGCCTTCGACGTCGGCTTCGCCGAGATCTCGGAGACGACCGGCCTTCCGGTGGGAACGGCGAAGTGCTACGCGCATCGCGGCCGCGCCTCCCTCAGGGAGCGGCTGAGCGCATGACGGTCCTCGGCAGGGACGAGATCGAGCAGATCATCCCGCATCGCGCGCCGTTCCTGCTCGTGGACGAGGTCACGGAGCTCGTCCCCGGCGAGCGGGTCGCCGCTCGGAAGCTCGTCACCGACGAGGACTGCGCCGGCCATTTCCCGGGCAACCCGATCATGCCCGGCGTGAAGATGGTCGAGGCACTGGCCCAGTGCGGCGCCGTCGCGGTTCTGTCGCAGCCCGAGAACGAGGGGAGGCTCGTCCTGTTCGCAGGGATCGACGACGTCAGGTTCAAGCGGATCGTGAAGCCCGGCGACATGCTCGAACTCCTCTGCGAGGTGGAGGCGGTCCGCGGGCCGGTCGGCAAGGGGAAGGTGAAGGCAACCGTCGACGGCGAGCTGGCCGTCCGCGGGACGCTGACCTTCGCGGTGGCGCCGCAGTGATCTCTGCAGCGACGGGGCAGCCGGTGACGATCACCGGCCTCGGCACGTATCTCCCCGAGCGGATCGTCACGAACGACGACTTCTCGGAAATCGTCGAGACCTCGGACGAGTGGATCCGGACGCGGACCGGGATCCGCGAGCGGCGCATCGCCGCCGAGGACGAGCTCACGTCGGACGTCGCGCTCAGCGCTGCGCGGAGAGCGCTGGAGGACGCCGCCGTCGATGCGACGGACATCGATCTCGTCATCCTCGGGACGATCACCCCCGACATGGGGTTCCCCGCCACGGCGGCAGTGGTCGCGAACAGGCTCGGGTGCGGCGAAGCCGCTGCCTACGACGTCTCGGCCGGATGCACGGGCTTCATGTACGCGCTCCTCCAGGGCCATGCCGCCGTCGCCTCGGGCGTCTCGCAGCGCGCGCTCGTGATCGGCGCGGACGTGCTCTCGAAGATCCTCGACTGGACCGATCGCTCGACCCTCGTCCTGTTCGGTGACGGCGCAGGCGCAGTCGTCCTCGAGCCCGCCGCCGGCCCCGGGTTCCTCTCGTTCGATCTGGGCGCCGACGGGAGCGGTGGCCCGCAGCTGAACTACCCTGGCAGCGGCACCCGACCGATGGAGCCCGGAGACAAGCACTTCCTGCAGATGAACGGCCGCGAGGTCTTCAAGTTCGCTACAAGAGTTCTCGTCAGCTCGGCGGAGAAGGCCCTCGGCGCCGCCGGCCTCACCGTGGACGACGTCGATCTCTACGTCCCCCACCAGGCGAACGTCCGGATCATCGACCACGCTGTCCGCAGATTAGGCTTTCCCGAGGAGAAAGTGGTCGTCAACGTGGACAGATACGGAAACACCTCGTCGGGGTCGATACCGCTCGGGCTCGCCGACGCGCTCGGCGGCGGGCGGCTTCAGCCCGGTCACGTCGTCCTGATGACCGGGATGGGAGCCGGGCTCACGTGGGGCTCGGCCGTGATTCGCTGGACACATCCGACGAAGGGAGAGATCGAATGAGCAAGCTGGCGTTCATGTTCCCGGGCCAGGGCTCGTTCGAGCTCGGCATGGGGCGTGAGATCGCGGAGGCGGAGCCCGCGGCGATGGCGGTGTACGACGAGGGAAGCGAAGCCTCGGGCCTCGACCTCAGAGAGCTGTGCTTCACCGGCACCGCCGAGGAGCTGACGCGAACCGACCTGCAGCAGCCTGCGCTCGTCGCGACGAGCCTCGCGATCGATGCGGCGCTCCGTGCGCGGGGGATCCACCCGGACTACGTCGTCGGCCACTCGGTCGGCGAGTTCTCGGCGCTCGGCTCGGCCAGGGCGATCGAGGTGCGCGACACGATCAGGCTCGTCCGCGAGCGTGGCCTTGCGATGGCGGCCGCCGCCAAGGAGACCCCGGGCGCGATGGCCGCGATCCTCGGGCTCGCCGACGAGGTCGTCGAGTCGCTCTGCCACAAGATCCACAACGTGTGGCCGGCGAACTACAACTGCCCCGGCCAGCTCGTGATCTCGGGTGAGACGGGAGCCGTGGACGAGTGCTGCGAGGAGGCTCAGCGCGAGGGCGCGCGCCGCGCGGTTCGGCTCAAGGTGTCCGGTGCCTTCCACTCGCCGCTCGTCGAGCGCGCAGCCGAGCGCTTCCGCCCCGCGATCGACAAGATCGAGTTCAAGGTCCCGTCGGCGCACTTCGTCTCGACCGTCACGGCGAAGCTCGAGGACGCGACGCGGTTCCGCACGCTGCTCGTCGAGCAGCTCACCGCTCCGGTCAGGTTCACGCAGTCGACGCGCGAGATGATCGCGGGCGGCGTCACGACCTTCGTCGAGGTCGGGCCGGGGAACGTCCTGAGCGGTTTACTGAAGAGGATCGACAGCTCCGTCAAGGCGATCTCGGTCAACGACCTGAAGTCGCTGAACGCGGCGGCGCACGAGCTTGGCTAGCACGAGGGGGTCCACGTTCTGCTCCCTCGAAGGGAAGACGGCACTGGTCACCGGCGCCTCGCGTGGCATCGGTCGTGCGATCGCGGTCGAGCTCGCGCGCGCGGGCGCGCAGGTCGTCGTGGGCTACAACTCCGGCGCTGACGAGGCCGAGGAGGTCGCCGCCGAGATCGGCGGCCGCGCCGTGCAGGCCGATGTCTCGAGTGCGGAGGAGGCCGCCCGCCTCGTCGGGGAGGCCGGCGACCTCGACATCCTCGTCAACAACGCCGGCGTCACCCGGGACGGGCTGCTCGCGAGGATGTCGGACGAGGACTGGCGGGAGGTGGTCGAGACGAACCTGGGCTCTGTCTTCTACACGTGCCGCGCCGTGACGCGGCCGATGATGAAGAAGCGCGCCGGCGCAATCGTGAACCTGAGCTCGATCGTCGGTTTGCACGGCAACTTCGGGCAGACGAACTACGGCGCCGCGAAGGCCGGGATCATCGGGTTCACGAAGTCCCTCGCGCGCGAGCTGGGCTCCCGGGGCGTGCGGGCCAACGTGGTCGCTCCCGGCTACGTGAAGACGCGGCTCACCGACGTGATCCCCGAGGAGGGGAAGGCGTCGATGCTCGCCAACACGCCCCTCGGGCGCCTGGGGGATCCGGAAGACGTCGCCGGGGCGGTACGGTTTCTGTGTTCCGACGAGGCCTCGTTCATCACCGGCGAGGTGTTGCTCGTCGACGGTGGACTGGGGATGTGATGAGCGTAGGCTCGACGGAGCTCACGAAGAGGCAGAGATCGAGCGGGCAACCGGAGGTCGGCCGATGAGCGAGAACGGCAGGAGAAGGGTCGTGATCACGGGCGTCGGGATGGTCTCCTCGCTCGGGAACGACGCCGAGACGAGCTGGGCGAGGCTGACCGCCGGCGAGTCCGGCGCGGGCCCGATCACGCAGTTCGACTCCGGGGACTACCCGGTCCACTTTGCGTGTGAGCTGAAGGACTTCGACCCGACCGACTGGGTCGACCACAAGTCGGCGCGGCGGATGGACCGCTTCGCGCAGATGATCCTCGCCGCGGCGCGCCAGGCCGAGCAGGACTCCGGCATCGACATCGCAGCCGATCCGGAGCGCGTCGGCGCCTCGATCGCGACCGGCATCGGCGGCCTCGGCTCGTTCCAGAATTGCTACGACGTCCTGATCAACCGCGGCCCCGACCGCGTGAGCCCGTTCTCGATCCCGTCCATCATCCCGAACATGGGTGCGGGCTGGGTGTCGATCGAGCTCGGCCCCAAGGGCCCGCTGATGAGCCAGTGCACCGCCTGCGCCGCCTCGAACATGGCGATCGGCGACGCGCTCGACGCGATCAGGCTCGGCCGCGCCGACGCGATGGTCGCCGGCGGAAGCGAAGCTCCGGTCACCCGGGTCGGCGTCGCGGGCTTCGACGCGATGCGCGCGCTGTCCCGCCGCAACGACGCGCCCACGCGCGCCTCCCGGCCGTTCGACGCAGGCCGCGACGGGCTCGTGATGGGCGAGGCGGCCGGGGCGATCGTGCTCGAGGAGCTCGAGCGGGCGAAGGCGCGCGGCGCCAGGATCTACGCGGAGCTGATCGGCTACGGCATGTCGGCCGACGCGTCGCACATCACCGAGCCCGACCCCACGGGCAAGAGCCCCGCCCGCGCGATGCGCTCCGCGATCGCCGACGCCGGCATCGCCCCCAGCGACGTCGGCTACGTCAACGCGCACGCGACCTCGACGCCGCTCGGCGATGCCGCCGAGACGAAGGTGATCAAGGTCGCCCTGGGCGAGGAGCACGCCCGCCGGACGCCGGTCTCCTCGACGAAGGGCGCCACGGGCCACTGCTTCGGCGCGGCGGGCGCCATCGAGGCGATCTTCACGACGCTCGCCCTGCGGGACCGGGTCGTCCCGCCGACGATCAACTTCGAGGAGGCGGATCCCGCCTGCGACCTCGACTACATCCCGAACGTCGCGCGCGAGGTCCCGGACCTCCACACCGCCGTCTCCAACTCGTTCGGCTTCGGCGGCCACAACGCGACCATCGTGTTGCGTCGCTTCGACGGGTAGCGTCCTCTGGCTGCGACTGCCGGAGCGTTAGACGTCCGGCTACGCGACGAGGGCTTCGCGGACTATCTTTCGGCCGCGCATGGCTGACAGGTGGGCGACATTCGACTGCTACGGGACGCTGATCGACTGGAACGGCGGGATCCGGGCGGAGATCGAGCGGCTCTGGCCGGCTCCCGAGCAGGAAGAAGAGCCGGAGGCCGAGGATGAAGCGGCGAAGGAGGCCGAGGACGACGACGAGGCCGAGCCCGAGAAGGAGCCAGAGCCGAACGCGGAGACAGAGGCCAGGCTCCGCGCCTATCACGGCGCCGAGCGCGAGCTCGAGCGCGACGGCGCGCTGACCTACCGCGAGGTGATGGCCGAGGCGATGCGCCGGCTCGGGGCCCCCGACGGCGAGGAGAGCGGCCTCGCGGCGTCGCTTCCCTCGTGGAAGCCGTTCTGGGAGGTCCCGGAGGCGCTCGAGGAGGCCCGGAAGCGCGGCTGGCGGCTCGCGATCCTCTCGAACTCCGACCCCGACCTCATCGCCGCCTCGATCGCGCAGATCGGAGTGCCGTTCGACGAGGTGATCGTCGCCTCGGAGATCGGCTCCTACAAGCCTGCGTTCCTCCACTGGCTCGAGTTCCAGGCCCGCACCCGCGCCGACCGGCGCCGCCACGTCCACGTCGCGGCGAGCAGCTACCACGACATCGTCCCGGCGAGCAAGCTTCGCATCCCGAACGTCTGGATCAACCGGGACGACGAGGCCGCGCTCACCGCGCCGACCCTGGAGCGCCAGGATCTGGTCGACCTGGCGGACATCCTGGACGGGCTCGTCCCTGCCTAGCCTGCAACCGGCATCGACCCCGGCCGGGTCTAACATCAGTTCGCATGAGCGTAGGCTGGACGGACCTCACGAGGAGACGGGAATCGACCGCGCAGCCGAGGTCGTCCTATGAGTGAGACCAGGATCGACGTCAAGGTCGAGCAGGTCGAGAGCGCTCCGGCAGCCAAGAAGCACCCGAATACCTGCCCGAGCTGCGGCTCGCACTACCGCGACGACGAGCTCGAGGCCGCCCTCTTCGTGTGCGCGCAGTGCGGGCACCACTTCCGCATGTCGGCGCACGCCCGGATCGCGTTCCTCACCGACCCCGCGTCGTTCGCCGAGGCGGCCGGGGAGGTTCGCTCGGCCGACCCGCTCACGTTCTTCGACCTGAAGCCCTACCGCGAGCGCCTCGCGGAGGCCGAGCTGAACACGCACCTCACGGACGCGATGGTCGTCGGCTCCGGCACGCTCGACGGTCTGCCGCTCGAGCTCGCCGTCATGGACTTCTCGTTCCTCGGCGGCTCGATGGGAAGCGCGGTGGGCGAGAAGTTCGTTCGCGCTGCCGATTCCGCGATCGCGAACGGCACCCCGCTCCTGCTCGTCACGGGCTCCGGCGGCGCGCGCATGCAGGAGGGGATCCTGTCGCTGATGCAGCTTCCGAAGGTGATCTCGTCGATCGACGAGCTCCACGACGACCGGCTGCCGCTCTTCTGCCTGCTCACCGACCCGACCACCGGCGGCGCGATGGCGAGCTTCGCCACCCTCGGCGACGTGGTCGTCGCCGAGCCGGGCGCGCTGCTCGCGTTCACCGGCCCGCGCGTCGTGCAGGAGCTCGTCAAGGAGAAGCTCTCCGACGACTTCGGCCGTGCCGAGCAGAACCTGCGCTTCGGCCAGATCGACGCGATCGTCCCCCGACCCGAGCAACGCGCCTACCTCGCGCGGCTCCTCAGGCTCTTTGAGCGCTGAGGCCGAGCGCGGGCTGCGGGAGCGGCTCGGCCGGCTCAAGAGCCTGCCGCTGCTCCACCGCACCGGTGTCTCGGGGGAGGAGGAGCGGCTGCGCAAGCAGCTCGACCAGGTCTCGCGGAAGGACGCCTCCGAGGACGAGATCTGGTCGTTCGTCGAGCTCGCGCGCCATCCCGACCGGCCCTACACGCTCGACTACGTGGACATGATCCTCGAGGACTGGGTCGAGCTGCACGGAGACCGCGGACGGGCCGATGACGGCGCGGTCGTCGCCGGGCTGGGGAAGCTCGACGGCCGCACGGTCGCGCTCGTCGGCCATCAGAAGGGGCGGGACGCCAAGGAGCGCGTCGAACGGCAGTTCGGGATGCCGAGCCCCGAGGGCTACGCCAAGGCCGTACGGGTGATGGAGATCGCCGAGCGATTCGGCTTCCCGGTCGTGGCGCTGATCGACACGCCGGGCGCGTATCCTGGCGTCGCTGCCGAGCAGCACGGCCAGGGCGGCGCGATCGCACGCTCCCAGGCGAAGATGGTCGCCCTCAGGGTGCCGACGGTCGCCTGCGTGATCGGCGAGGGCGGCTCCGGAGGGGCGCTCGCGCTCGCGGTCGCCGACCGCGTCCTGATGCAGGAGAACGCGATCTACTCGGTGATCTCGCCGGAGGGCTGCGCGATGATCCTCTGGCGCGACCGCGAGGAGAAGAAGAAGGCGGCGGCCGCGTTCAAGCCGGATGCGTTCCACTGCTACGAGCTCGGGGTGATCGACGGGATCGTCTCGGAGCCCCAGGGCGGCGCGCAGGAGGATCCCGACGCTGCCGCCGCGAGCCTCCACCAGGCGCTCGCAACCGCGCTCGCAGAGCTGGAAGGGACGCCCGAGGACGCCCTCCGGAGGGCGAGGCGCGCGAAATTCCGGGCCATGGGCGTCTTCGCCTGACCATGTTCTCCACATCATCCACAGGGTTTTCAACCGTCTCTTGAAAATGTGTGAAGAGGCGACAATGGGGCGATGGCGAAGCTCGGCGCCTACAAGGGAAAGCGCGACCCCGCGAAGACGCCGGAGCCGTTCGGCGGCGATTCGACGAGCGACGCCCCGATCTTCGTCGTCCAGAAGCACGCGGCACGCAGCCTTCACTACGACTTCCGCCTCGAGCGCGACGGCGTCCTCGCCTCGTGGGCGGTGCCGAAGGGGATCCCGCTCGAGCCGGGCGCCAGGGCGCTGGCCGTCCACGTCGAGGACCACCCGCTCGACTACGCGACCTTCGCCGGCGAGATCCCGGCCGGCTCCTACGGCGCCGGCACCGTCGAGATCTGGGACCACGGCACCTACGACCTCCTCGAGGAGAAGCCCGACGGCGGGCTGACCGTCCGGCTTGCCGGGGAGCGGCTGCAGGGCGTCTGGACGCTCGTCCCCGCCCACCTCGACGGCAAGGAGCGCAACTGGCTCATCCTGCGCAAGCGGGACGAGGACGGCGGCGCGCCGCCCTCGTCGGCGCGCTACCGCCCGATGCTCGCGACGCTCGTCGGCGAGCTGCCGCGGGCCGGGGAGTGGCTCTACGAGGTGAAGTTCGACGGCTACCGCGCGATCGCATACATCCGCGGCGGCCGCTGCGAGCTGAGGTCCCGCACCGACAACGACCTCACGGCTCGGTTCGCGGACGTCGCGGCTGCGATCGACAGGGCCACCCGGGACGACGCAGTCCTCGACGGCGAGGTCTGCGCCCTCGACGACCAGGGCCGGCCGAGCTTCTCCGCGATGCAGACCGGCACCGGGACGCTCGTCTACTACGCGTTCGACTGCCTCGAGGCGCGCGGCGAGCCGCTCGTCGACGAGCCGCTCGAGCAGCGCCGCGCCCGGCTCGTCGAGCTCGTGCGCCCCGACTCGACCGTGATGCTCTCCGCCGCCTTCGACGACGGCTCCTCGCTGTTCGATGCCGTGACCGGCCAGGGCCTCGAAGGGATCGTCGCCAAGCGCCGCGGATCGCCTTACGCCCAGGGTCGCCGGGCACGCGACTGGCTCAAGCTGAAGGCGACGGCGCGCCAGGAGCTCGTGATCGCCGGGTACACCCGCGGCTCGGGCAGCCGCGCCGCGACGTTCGGCGCACTCGTGCTCGGCGTGAACGAGGGCGGCGAGCTCCGGTACGCGGGCAACGTCGGCACCGGGTTCGACGACCGCGAGATCCGCAGGCTGCTCGAGAAGCTCCGGCCGCTCGAACGGCCGGACCCGCCGTTCCCCTCGGTACCGAAGATGCCGCGCGTCCGCCGCGGCGACGTCGTCTGGGTCGAGCCGAAGCTCGTCGCCGAGGTCGAGTTCAGCGAGTGGACGCACGACGGGCACGTCCGTCAGCCCTCCTACAAGGGCCTACGCGACGACAAGCCGGTCGCCGAGGTCCGCCACGAGCGCCCGGCGGCCGACGTCGTTCGCGAGGGCAAGCGCGAGCTGCGGCTCTCGAACCTCGACAAGCTCTTCTGGCCCGACGAGGGGATCACGAAGGGCGATCTCCTCGACTACTACCGGCAGGTCGCGCCGGCGCTCGTGCCGCACCTTCGCGGACGGCCGTTCACGATGCGCCGCTATCCCGACGGCGCGTTCGGCAAGGCCTTCTTCCAGAAGGACGCCCCCTCTCACATGCCGTCGTGGATCAGGACGTTCCGCGCGCCGGTCTCGACACGCGGCGGGGCCGAGCGGGAGGTGGACTTCCCCGTCGTCGACGACGAGCTCGCGCTGCTCTGGATGGTGAACATGGGCTGCATCGACATGAACCCCTGGTACTCGCGGGTCGACAAGCCCGACCGGCCCGACTTCGTCCTCTTCGACCTCGACCCGACCCCTGAGGTGTCGTACGCGCAGACCGTCGAGGTCGCACTTCACGTGAAGACCCTCCTCGACGGCGTCGGGCTCGCGTCGTTCCCGAAGACCTCGGGCGGCAAGGGTTTTCACGTCCTCGTCCCGCTCGACCGTCGCTCGACCTACGACGACTCGCGCTCGTTCGCCGAGCTCGTCGCCGGCACGGTCGCGCGCGCCTATCCGAAGCTCGCGACCACGCAATGGGCGAAGTCGCGCCGTCGGGGGGTGCTGATCGACGCGAATCAGAACGGGCTGGGGAAGACGATCGCGTCCGTCTACTCGGTGCGGCCGCATCCCGGCGCGCCGGTCTCCTCGCCGCTCGCGTGGGACGAGGTCGTGCCCGAGCTCGACCCGTCCGCGTTCACGATGGCCGCCGTGCTCGAGCGGGTCGAGAGGCGCGGCGACCTGTACTCCGGCCTGCTCGAGACGCGCCAGTCGCTGTCGAAGGCGTTGCGGGCCCTGAGGTGAGCCCCCGCCGCTACCCTGGCCCGGCTTGAGCATTCGCCGGGTCAGAGCTGTCGCGGTGGTCGCAGTCGGCTGCGCGGCGCTCGCGGCCTGTGGCACGAGCCACAGCTCCAAGCCGAGCGCGCTGGAGGCGGCGCTCGGGGTGAAGCAGGTCGCGGGGCTTTTCAACGTGGGCCTCACCGGGGTGCTCGCCCCGGTGTGCAAGCCCGCGGCGATCGCCGGCAACTTCGATTGCAGCGCTCAGCCGATCCTCGGCCCGTGCACGGCGGGGACGACCGCACCCTGCGCGTCCCGCTTCGCGCCGACGAAGGTGTGGTTCGACTGCTATCCGAACGCCGGCGGGAGCGTCAAGTGGATGTGCCAGCTCGTCGACCCCCCGCAGGGGGCTCGCGTCTTCACGACCAAGGCTCAGAGAGCGGCGGCGAAGCACGCGATCTGGCAGTGCAAGACCTACAACGCCGACCACGTCCGGATCGGGCCGTTCCTGATCGCCACCAGCGACCCGCACGGCCCGAAGGACCAGCGCGGCGGCGCGATGACCCAGGACGCCGCCGGGAAGCTCGCTCGGCAGCTCCACCTGAAGCTGACGGTCACCTGTTAGGCGGCGAGCCGCCCGAGCAAGATGCGGGCGCCGCTCTTGTCGAGCATCTCGTTGAGGTTGCCGCACTTGGGGCTCTGGATGCACGAGGGGCAGCCGTCCGTGCACGGGCACGCCGCGACCATCCGGGCCGTGTCGGCCACCCAGCCCTCGAACTGCTCGAAGCCTCGCTCGGCGATCCCGATCCCGCCGGGATGGCCGTCGTAGACGAAGACGGTCGGGCGGCCGGTGTCGGGATGGAGGTTCGTCGAGAGGCCGCCGATGTCCCAGCGGTCGCACATCGCCCAGAGCGGCAGCATCGCGATCAGTGCATGCTCGGCGGCGTGCAGCGTGGCGAGGAGCTTCGGCATCGTGTCGAGCTCCTCGAGCTGGGCAGGCTCGGGGCAGAACCAGATCGCCTCGGTCGCGAACGCCTGCGGAGGGCAATCGAGCGGAACGAGCTCGATCCGCTCCTGTGAGGCGATCGTCCTCCGCTCATAGCCGACGACCCGGTCGGTGACCTCGACCTCCCCGAAGATCAGGTCGAGCCCCGCCCGCGGCTCCCGGCGGAGCGGCCCGAGCACGGCGGTCTCCGTCTCGCGTTTCGGCTGGGTGTACCAGTCGCCGCGGAACGGCTCGACGACGGCGTGCAGCGTCGGCTCGTCCAGCTCGCGGACGAGGAACGACTCGCCGCCGTGGAGGTACACGGCGCCCTGGTGCACGGTCGAGTACACGCGAGAGCGCTCCACGTGGCCGAGCAGGGAGCCGGTCGAGCCGTCGACGACGGTGAACGACTCCGGGTCGGCGGAGCGCAGGGGGATGCGGGCCGCCGGGGTCGTCCTGCCCGCCCAGACGAAGCCGCGCGCGGTCCTGCGGAGCTCGGGATCGGCGCTCGCGGCGACGATGGCCTCCTCGCCGAGGACGGCGCTGTCGGCGTCGTCGATCGGCGCCTCGTACGCGGCCGCGCGGACATGGCCGGCGAGAACGCGAGGGTTCGCGTGGTCGAGGATCGCGGCCTCGACGCGGCGGCCGAGGAGCTTGTCCGGCTCGCGCATGAAGTACTGGTCGAGGGCGTCCTCGGTCGCGACGAGCACGGCCAACCCGTGCCCGCGCCGCCCGGCCCGGCCCCACTGCTGGCGCAGCGAGGCGACCGTGCCCGGGAATCCCACGGAGACGACGGCGTCGAGGAGCCCGATGTCGATCCCGAGCTCGAGCGCATCGGTCGAGGAGACGCCGAGGAGATCGCCCTCGGCGAGGCGGCGCTCGATCTCGCGGCGCTGCCCGGCGGTGTAGCCCGCCCGGTAGGGCGAGAGGCGGGAGTCGTCCCCGAGCCGCTCGGCGGTGAAGCGGTGGATGAGCTCCGCGGCCTTCCGGCTCTTCGCGAACGTGAGCGTTCGCAGGCCATGCTCGACGAGCCCTGCCTGGAGCCTCGCCGCCTCTGCGAGCGCCGAGCCCCGCAGGCCCAGCTCGGCGTCGAGGAGCGGCGGGTTCCAGAGGACGACGGTGCGCTCTGCGCGCGGCGCGGCGTCGTCGCCGATCACCGTCGCGGGCGCCCCGAGCAGCTCGTGGGCGAGCTCGCCCGGATTGGCGATCGTCGCGGTCGCGAGCAGGAACTGCGGCTCGGCCCCGTAGATCCGCGCGATCCGGCGCAGCCGGCGCAGCACGTTCGCGACGTGGGAGCCGAACACGCCGCGATAGACGTGTGCCTCGTCCACGACGACGTACCTGAGGTTCGCGAGCACCTCGCCCCAGCGCTCGTGATTGGGGAGGAGGCCGATGTGGACCATGTCGGGGTTGGTCAGGATCGCGTTCGACCACTTGCGGATCTGCCACCGCTGCTCGGTGGGCGTGTCGCCGTCGTAGATCGCAGGACGCAGCCGCGGCAGCTGCAGGGCGTTCAGCGTCCGGAACTGATCCTGCGCGAGTGCCTTCGTGGGGTAGAGGTAGAGGACGCGGTTGCGCGGCGTGCGGGCGAGCGAGTCGAGCACCGGCAGGTTGAAGGCGAGCGTCTTCCCCGACGCGGTCCCGGTCGTGACGACGAGATGCTCACCGCGGGAGGCGGCCTCCCAGGCCGCGATCTGGTGGAGGTACAGGGCCTCGACGCCGATCGCCTCGCGCACCCGCGCGTCGAGCTCGAGCGGTACCGGGCCGGTTCGAGCAACGCGGGCCGGCTCCTCCGTCCGGTGGGCAAGCTCCTCGCCGTGGAGCAGCGAGTCGGCGATCGACGGCGCGGTAGTCAGGCACTCGAGGATACGCTTCGGGCACCGGGGTGCCCCGATCGGGGCTGAGATCACACCCGTCGAACCTGATCCGGATCATGCCGGCGAAGGGAGTGGCTCCTGCGAGTTCCACGAGCACTGACGATCGCGACCTCCGACAGCGGCGGCGGCGCGGGCATCCAGGCCGACCTGAAGGCGTTCGCCGCCGCCGGCGTCTACGGGACGTCGGCCCTCGTCGCGCTGACCGCGCAGAACACGCGCGAGGTCACGGGCATCCACGAGGTGCCTTCGGCGTTCGTCGTCGCCCAGCTCGAGGCGGTGTTCTCGGACATCGGCGTCGACGCTGCGAAGACCGGGATGCTCTTCTCGGCGCGGCTGATCGAGACGGTGGCCTCGTTCCTCGCCGCTCACCCGGTGCCGCTCGTCGTCGATCCGGTGCTGGTCGCGAGCTCGGGGGCGAAGCTCCTCGAGGACGACGCCGTCGAGATCCTCGTCGCCCGTCTCTTCCCGCTCGCGACGGTCGTGACGCCGAACCTGCCCGAGGCGGTGGCGCTCGCCGGCTTCGACGGCCCACGCGCTGCGCTCGCCGAGCGGCTGCACGAGCTCGGCGCGCCCGCCGTCGTCGTCACGGGGGGCCACGGCGAGACCGCGGTCGACCATCTCTTCGACGGCGAGCGTCACGTCGAGATCCCGGTCGCGCGCCACGCCGTCGCGGCCACGCACGGCGCCGGCTGCACCCACTCGGCGACGCTCGCCGCCTTGCTCGCCCGCGGCGAGCCGCTCGAGCAGGCCGCACGCGGAGCGTCGGCCGCCGCTTCGGCCGCGGTCGCCCACGGCCTCGCCGAGCTCGGCGCCGGCGACGGTCCGGTCGACGTCCTCGACCTGCGGGGAGCCCTATGAACGCGGGAGGGTCGCTTGCCGCCATCCGCGAGCGCAAGCCGCTCGTCCATCAGATCACGAACTACGTCGTCATGAACGAGACGGCGAACGCGACGCTCGCGCTCGGCGCGCTCCCGGTCATGGCGCACGCGCCCGAGGAGGTCGAGGAGATGGTCGGCCTCGCCGGGGCGCTCGTGCTCAACATCGGCACGCTCTCGCGCCACTGGGTCGAGGCGATGCTCGTCGCGGGCAGGGCCGCGAACGAGCGCGGCGTTCCAGTGGTGCTCGACCCCGTCGGAGTGGGGGCGACCGCGTACCGCACCCAAACCGCCAGGCGGATCCTCGACGAGGTGGACGTCGCCGTCCTGCGGGGCAACGCGGGCGAGGTTGCGACACTCGTCGGCGTCTCGGCCGAGGTGCGAGGCGTCGAGTCGGTCGACGCCGGCGGGGAGGCCGCCGAGGTGGCGCGCGAAGCGGCGCGATCGCTCGGCGTCGTCGCGTCGGTGACCGGTGCCGTCGACCATGTCTCGGACGGCGCAGCGGGTTGCCGCGGTCGCGAACGGTGACGCGATGCTCGCGACGATCACCGGGACGGGCTGCATGTCGAGCGCCGTCACCGGGTGCTTCCTCGCGGTCGCCGAGTCGCCGTTCGACGCCGCGGTCGAGGCCCTCGTCGCCTTCGGCGTCGCCGGCGAGGACGCGGCCCGAGGCGCGAAGGGCCCCGGCTCCTTCCACGTAGGCCTCTACGATGCCCTCGCCGCGCTCGATCCGGCGACGCTCGACGAGAGGGCGCGCGTCACGTGAGGATGCACGCCATCGTCGCGGACCTCGAGACGGCGAAGCGGGCGATCGAGGCAGGCGCCACCGTCGTCCAGCTGCGCGTGAAGGCACCGACGCACGAGGTCGTGGAGCGCGGGCGGGGATTCCGCGGGTTGGGCACGACCTTCGTCGTGAACGACGATGTCGAGGCGGCGCTCGAACTGGCCGCCGACGGCGTCCACCTCGGCCAGGCCGACGAGGGCGCAGAGCTCGCGCGGTCGCGGGGCCTGCTCCTCGGGCGCTCGGCGACCTCGTTCGACGAGGCGGTTGGCGCCGACGCGGACTACCTGGGCGTCGGCCCGGTCTGGCCGACGCCGTCGAAGGACGGCGCGGCCGCGCCGATCGGGCTCGACGAGCTGGCGCGCATCTGCGCGGCGGTCGCCGTCCCGGTGGTCGCGATCGGGGGAATCGACGCGTCGAACGCGGGCGACTGCATCCGCGTCGGAGCCGCCGGTGTTGCGGTCATCCGCGCAGCCGCCGACCCGGAGGTCAGGAAGGCGGTCGATGAGGCTCTCGGAGCTCGGTGAGCTCGGCGCTGCTCGCGGAGCTCGAGCGCCGCGGGCTGATCTCCGGGGTCGAGAACGACGCAGCCGACCTCGGCGGCGGCCTCGTCGTCACGCAGGACACCCTGGTCGAGGGCGTCCACTTCCGGCTCGACCGGCTTTCCTGGCGGGAGCTCGGCTTCCGCGCCGCGGCGGTGAACATCAGCGACCTCGCGGCCTCGGGCGCCTCGCCCGAGGCGCTGATCGTCAGCCTCTCCCTGCCTGCGGATACCGAGTCGGACGACGTGCTCGACCTCTACGAGGGCATCGCCGAGGCCGGGGTGCGGGTGGCCGGCGGCGACACGACCGCGGCGCCATCCGTCGTGATCACCGTGACTGCGGTCGGCCGCTCCGCTCGCGTCCCGGGCCGGTCGGGCGCGCGAGCCGGCGACCTGCTCGTCGTCACGGGCCCCCTCGGCGCTGCCGGCGCCGCGTTCCGGGCCGGCCGCTACGTCCGCCCCCCGATCCGGGTCGAGGAAGGGAGGCGCCTCGGCGCGGTGGCGCACGCGATGCTCGACCTCTCGGACGGCCTCGCTGTCGATGCCGGTCACCTCGCCCGCCGGTCGGGTGTGCGCTGCGTCGTCGAGCTCGAGGCAGTCCCCCGTGCCCCTGGAGCGGGGCTCGACGACCTCGGTTTCGGCGAGGACTACGAGCTCCTCGCTGCGGTCGCCGAGCCGGGGGATTCACGGTGATCGGGTGCGTCGAGGACGGCGAGGGCGTCGAGCTGCGCCTGTACGGAGAGCCTCGTCAGCTTCCCGGCTGGGAGCACTTCAGGGTGTGACGACGGCGGCAGCGAGAGCCGGCTTCATACGTCCTCCTCGTCTCGGGTCGACACGAGTGACAACGCTGCTCAGACCGCGTCGTCGAACGAGAGCATGAGCTTGCGCAGGAGCGTGTTCAGCTGGTGCTGCTCGGCCTTCGAGAGCGCGCCTGCGATCAGCTTCTCCTTGATCGCCTGCGTGTTGGTCGACTCGACCCAGGCCTGAGTGCCCGCATCGGTGAGGGCCACCCGGACGCCGCGCCGGTCGTCGGGGTCGCGGTGGCGGGCGACGAGGCCGTCCTCCTCGAGGCGGTCGATCCGGTTCGTCATCGCGCCGCTCGAGAGCTCGAGCTTGGCCGAGAGCTCTCCCGGGGTCGACGTGCGGTCGTGCGCGCGGTGCAAGTTGCAGAGGAGCCGCCATTCGCCGTAGGAGAGCCCGTGGTCGTCGAGGGTCTCCTCCATCGCCTGGCGGAAGCGTTTCTCGAGCCCCTGGATCCGCTCCACGATCCCCTCGACGTCGAGGTCGAGGTCCGGCAGGTCGTGGCCGATCTCGTCGAGCCGCGTGTCGACGTGGTCCCTGGTCTCGGCCCGAGCCGGAGCCGTCACGCTCGACTTCACGGTCGTCTTCTTCACGGTCACATTCTCCACCATAAATCTCTTGACATCAAGATAGCATGGGTGTAGTCTCTCGACATCAAGATTCTCGGGTTGGAGGAGATATGACGATCATGTTGACAGAACCGGGAGCAATCAACATCCTGATCGACTCACGCATCGAGCAGCTGCGCGGCGGGCGGCTCCGGTCGGGCCGGATCCGCAACCCGCGCAGGAACTGACAGCACGCGGTCGGAGGTCACTCCGACACCGCGAGAAAACGCTCGAAGGTACGCCGAAAATGCGCCGCCGGCCGGGCGCCGATCACGGTCTCGGCCGGCAGCCCGTCGGCGAACAGGATCACCGTCGGGATCGAGAGCACGTCGTACTTCGCGGCGGTGACCGGGTTCTCGTCGATGTCGAACATGACGAAGTCCACGCGGTCGGTCTCGCCGGAGAGCTCCTCGAGCGCGCGGGTCACGTTCCTGCAGGGCCCGCACCACGGGGCCCAGAAGTCGACGACCACCGGCCGGTCGGCCTCGAGGACCTCCTGCCGGAAGCTGGCGTCGGTCACGTGCCGCACGCAGGCCAGGCTAGACGTTAGAGACGGCCTCGCAGGGCCCTGAGCCGCAGCTGGGGAACCTTCCAGATCGCCTCGAGCACGATCGCGCGGCTCATCTTCGAGTGACCGAGCTCGCGGTCGGAGAACGAGATCGGCACCTCCACCACCTCGAACCCGGCCCGCACGACGCGATAGGTCGTCTCGATCTGGAACGCGTACCCGCGGGCGCCGATCGCGTCGAGGTCGATCGTCTCCAGCACCTTCGCCCGGAAGCACTTGAATCCGCCGGTCAGGTCCCGCAGCGGGCTCTGCAGCCACAACTGGGCGTAAACGTTTCCGCCTCGCGAGATGAAGCGCCGCCCGGCGCCCCAGTTCGGGATCGCGCCGCCGGGGACGTACCGGGAGCCGAGCACGAGGTCGGCGCCGCCCTCCGCGGCCGCGATCAGCGCCGGCACCGCAGCCGGGTCGTGCGAGAAGTCGCAGTCCATCTCCAGGACGAGCTCGGCGCCGTCGCCGAGAGCGCGCCGGAACCCGGCGATGTAGGCGGGGCCGAGGCCCTCCTTCGTCGTCCGGTGGAGCACGTCGACGTACGGCAGCTCGACGGCGAGCCGATCGGCGAGCTCGCCCGTCCCATCCGGCGAGTTGTCGTCGATCACGAGCACGCGGTCGCCCTTGCGGAAGACGAGGCCGAGCGCGCGAAGCATCGTCTCGAGGTTCTCGAGCTCGTTGTAGGTGGGGAGGCAGACCGTGGCGCGCATGAGGCCGGCGAACGGAAGTCTCGCGAAAGAGGCGTGCGTATCATCGGCGATGTGAGCGGCACGCTGCCCAGGGATGCCGAGCTTCCGCGAAACGGCGAGCTGGCGGCCCAGTTCGAGCTTCTCGCAGACCTGATGGAGCTGGAGGGCGCCGACGGGTTCCGGATCGCGGCGTACCGGCGTGCGGCCGCCCGGATTCTCGAGACCGGGAGCTCGGTCGCGCGCCTCGCCCTCGGCGGCCGCGCGAAGGAGCTCCAGGGGATCGGGAAGACGATCGAGGAGAAGATCGTCGAGATCGTGAACGACGGCGAGATCCATGCTCTGACGAAGCGGAAGTCCGAGGTTCCGGTCGAGGTCGCCTCGTTCCTGCGCCTGCCGGGGTTGGGGCCGAAGACGGCGCGGCGGATCTGGAGGGAGCTCGGGATCACGACCGTCGACGAGCTGCGTGTCGCCGCGGAGGCGCACCGGCTGCGCGACCTCGGGGGGCTCGGCGCCAGGTCGGAGGCGAAGATCCTGGCGGCGCTGGCCAAGCCGCGCGCGGTCGAGGGGCCACGCCGCGCCCTGCTCGGCAACGTGCTTCCGCGGCTCCGCGCGGTCGAGGCCGAAGTGGCCGCCCACCCGGCGGCCGTGCAGGTGTCGATCGCCGGCTCTGCCCGCCGCTTCCGCGAGACCGTCCGCGACCTCGACCTGATCGCCACCGCGACCGACGCGTCGGCCCTGATCTCCGCGTTCTGCGAGGCGCCGTGGGTCGTCGAGGTGGCCGCCCGCGGACCCACCAAGGCGACCGTGGTCGGGCAGGACGGGCTCCGCTTCGACCTCAGGGTCGTCCCGCCCGAGTCGTACGGGAACCTCCTCCAGCACTTCACCGGGTCGAAGGACCACAACGTCGCGCTGCGTGAGGCCGCGGTCAGACGCGGCCTCTCGGTCTCGGAGTACGGGATCGCCGAGGTCGAGAGCGGGACGGTGCACGCGTTCGCGACCGAGGAGGAGGTGTACGCGTTCCTCGGCTACGAGTGGATCCCCCCGGAGCTGCGCGAGAACGGCGGCGAGCTGGACGCGGCGCGCAGTGGGTCGCTCCCGGATCTCGTCACGCTCGCGGACCTCAGGGGCGACCTGCACACCCACACGACCTGGTCGGACGGCAAGGACACGCTCGAGGCGATGGTCGCCGAAGCGGTGCGCCGCGGCTACGCCTACTACGCGATCTGCGACCACTCGCACCGGCTCCGCGACGGGCGGCTCGCCCGTCAGGCAGAGGCGATCGACGAGCTCGACGCGCTCGTCCCCGTGCGGCTTCTCAAGGGGGTCGAGGCGAACGTCCGCGTGAACGGGGAGCTCGACATCGCCGACGAGGACCTCGCCCGGCTCGACTGGGTGGTCGCGTCGGTGCACAACTCGTTCGACAGCGATCCGACCGGTCGCGTCCTCGCGGCGATGGAGAACCCGCACGTCGACTGCATCGGTCACCTGACGGGCCGGAAGATCGGCCGCCGTGAGCCCTCGGGCGTCGACGTCGAGCGTGTGATCGAGAAGGCGCTCGAGACGGGGACGTTCCTCGAGATCAACTCCCAGCCGGACCGGATGGATCTCTCCGACGTCCATGCGCGCGCCGCACGCGAGGCCGGGGTGAAGCTCGTGATCGACTCCGACGGCCACCAGATCTCGGCGCTCGGGTACGTGGAGCTCGGCGTGGGGCAGGCCCGCCGCGCGTGGCTGACCGCGGCGGACGTCGTGAACACGCGCACCTGGAAACAGGTCGAGACGCTGCGGAAGCGGCAACGGTGACCTTCCGCGACGATCTCCTGGCCACCTCGGAGTGGGTCGCCGGCTATCTCGAGACGGCGGGTGAGCGCCCCGTCTTCCCGGCCGTCGCGCCCGGTGAGGTGAGGGCGAAGCTGCCTCGGTCTGCGCCCCAGCAGGGCGAGCCGTTCGCCGACGTGCTGCGCGACCTCGACGAGCTGATCATGCCGGGCCTCACCTTCTGGAACCACCCGCGGTTCTTCGCGTACTTCGCGAACACCGGTTCGGAGCCGGGGATCCTCGCGGAGCTCCTGACGGCGGCGCTGAACGTGAACGCGATGGCGTGGATCACCTCCCCGGCTGCGACCGAGCTCGAGCAGGTCGTCCTCGACTGGCTGGCGGAGCTGATCGGCCTCCCGGCGGGCCTCCACGGGCACATCGAGGACACCGCGTCGACCTCGACTCTGGCGGCGCTGGCGGCGGCGCGGGCGGAGCGTCCCGGCGGGGTCGTCATCGCCTCCGAGCAGGCGCACTTCTCGGTCGCGAAGGCCGCGCGGATCCTCGGTCTCGAGCTTCGGACGGTCCCGGTGGACGGCGCGTTCCGGATGATCCCGGAGTTCCCGCTCGACGAGGCGACCGCGGTGGTCGCCACGGTCGGGACGACCTCGACCACGTCCGTCGATCCCGTCCCCGAGCTCGCTGCACGATGCGAGGAGGCAGCCGTCTGGCTCCACGTCGACGCCGCCTATGCCGGCGCAGCCGCTGTCTGCCCCGAGCTCCGCTGGTGCCTCGAGGGCGCCGACCGCGCCGATTCGATCGTTGTCAACCCCCACAAGTGGCTGTTCACGCCCGTGGACTGCTCGACGATCTGGACGCGGAGGCCCGAGTCGTTCCACAAGGCGTTCGGGGCGTCGGCGGCCTACATGGCGAGCACGGAGGGTGCGATCGACATTCGCGACTACGGCCCGGCGCTCGGGCGGCGCTTCCGGGCCCTCAAGCTCTGGGCGGTGCTGCGCTGCTACGGCCGCGAGGGGCTTCAGGCGTTGATCCGCGAGCACGTCCGGCTCGCCGCGCTCTTCGAGGAGTGGGTGCGCGCCGAGCCGGGTTGGGAGATCTGTGCACCTCGGCCGTTCTCGACCGTGTGCTTTCGGCACGAGAGCGCCGACAACGACGAGATCGCGCGCCGAGCGACGGAGTCCGGGCGGATCTTCGTCGCGACGACGAGGCTCGACGGCCGCAGCGTGATCAGGCTCGCGGTCGGGAACGCCTTCACGACCGAGGAGGACGTGCGCGTCGCGTGGGAGGTGCTGCGCGAATGCGCGCGGTGATCTTCGACCTCTGGGACACGCTCGTCGAGTGGCCTGCCGACGAGGCCGCTCGGATGCGCGAGCAGGTGGCGCCGCTCGTGGGCGTCGAGGAGGACGAGTTCCTGCGCCGCTGGACGGCGATGTACCGGCCGTCGCAGACGGGCCCGCTGGCCGACGCCTATCTCGCGCTAGGCGTCCCTCGCGACCACGTCGAGGCGCAGGTCGCGGAGCGCCACGAGTTCGCCCGCCGAGTGCTGCGCCCGCGGCCGGGGGCGCCCGGCGTCCTCGCGAGGCTCCGAGACCGCGGCTTGAAGCTCGCCGTCCTCTCGGTGTGCTCGGAAGAGGTGCCGGCCCAGTGGCCGCAGACCGAGCTCGCAGGTCTCTTCGACGCGGAGACCTTCTCGGTGGAGTGCGGCCTGATGAAGCCCGAGCCCGAGATCTACCTCCGCACGGCGCACGCGCTCGACGTCGAGCCCGCCGACTGCTTCTTCGTCGGCGACGGCGCGAACGACGAGCTCGGCGGCGCGCGGCGGGTCGGCATGACCCCTGTGCTCTTCCTGCCCGACGGTGTGTCGCCGCCCTGGCCGGAGGTGCGGGGATGGCGGGGGTTACGGGTCCGATCGATGGAGGAGGTGCTCGAGCTGTGCTGATCACGACGACGAATGACATTCCGGGGTACACGGTCGAGGAGGTCTACGGCGAGGTGTTCGGGCTCACCGTGCGCTCGCGCAACCTCGGCTCGCAGATGGGCGCCGGGCTGAAGTCGATTCTCGGCGGCGAGCTCAAGGGGATGACGAAGGCGCTCGAGACGAGCCGCCTGGAGGTGATCGAGCGGATGGTCGAGGCGGCGGAGGCGAAGGGGGCGAACGCCGTCGTCGCGATGCGCTTCGACACCTCGGAGATGGGCGGTACCTGGACCGAGATCTGCGCCTACGGCACGGCTGTGCGTGCGAGAAAGCTCTGAACGCTCCGGCGCCTTCACCATAATGAAGCGCGTCGTGTGGGTTCGGCTCGTCTCGCCCCCCGTGCTTGCATCCGTGCTCGCGTCCGTGCTCGTCGTGGGTGCGGGCGCGGCGACTGCGCCGGTGCCGGGTGCGACCGCGACCGCGCGGGCGCTCGCCGTCCGGATCGTGTTCCCTGACGGACGGGTCGTCGGCTCCCGGGCGGCCGATGCCGTGAAGGGCCCGAGGACGGTCGCCGCTGCGAGCTACGCGTACCCGGCGTCCGGATCGGTGGTCGTGACGGGCTCGATCGGGGCGGCTGCGGCGACGAAGATGGGCAAGACCGCAAACGGGACGGCGTCGACCAGGGCGTCGAACGTCTCGTTGTTCGAGGGCGAGATCACCGCCGACTCCGTCGCGTCGGGCAGCTCGGCCGCGGCGACCGCGCACCACGCCGGCGGTGCTTTCAGGGCAACCGAGGTCGTGCACCTGCAGGCGCTCGGCCGCGCTCATGCCTTCGGGCGGGCGACGCTGGGAGATTGGGGGACGCTCGCGATCTCGCACCACCTCGTCGACCGGGGCTCGGCGGAAGGGACGAAGGGCTACACCGGCGCGACGGTCGCGGTGGACGTGACGCTGACAGCCGCGCACGGCGGGCTTCCTGCGGGCACGGAGATCCAGCTCGGCTACGCGTCGGCGGGGGCGCAGACAGCCCCGCCCGTGGTCCCCGCATCGGGGCCGGTCGCCGGCGACCGCCCGCAGCTCCTCCCGCCCCCGACGGGCCCGCTCGTGGGGCTGCCGCAGGTATCGACGCCCGAGCTGACGGCGACACCGTACGTGTACCCGGTCTTCGGCGGGACGACCGTCTCGGATGGATACGGGAGCCCGACTGCGGGCGGCGGCTGGGTGCGCGGCGCAGACATCTACGGCCGGCTCGGGCAGCCGGTCGTCGCGGTCGCGGCGGGGTCGCTCTACGGGGTCGGCTGGAACCGCGCCTCCGGGAACAAGCTCTGGCTCCGCGACACGCAGGGGAACGAGTTCCTCTACACGCACCTCTCGGCGTTCTCGAAGCTCGCGTCGAACGGGGCGCACGTACGTGCGGGCCAGGTCATCGGCTTCATGGGCTCGACCGGCACATCGGCCGGGTCGCGTGTCCGGATGCACTTCGAGCTGCACCCTGTGTCCATGCTCTTCCTGGGCAACGGCGGGGCGGTCGATCCCGGCTCATACCTCGCCGGGTGGCGGCACCTCTCGGGCCTGGCGTTCCCGATCGCGGCCGGGTGGGCCCCGAAGGTGCCCGGGACGATCAGCCCTCCGACGCCCGGCGCCGTGCTGATCGGGTCCAGCGACATCTCGACAGCCGACGGACTCGACCCGGCGTCGCTGCGCCGGGCCGTCCGTCCGCGGACGAAGAGATGAGCGTAGGCTCGACGGAGCTCCAGATCGAGCGGAGCGCTAGCGGCCGTTCTCCCCGTGTGGGTGGTCGTGGTGACCCCCGCCGCCCGAGAACATGTCCTTGATGAACCGGCGAGTCTCCGGCCCCGTGACCGGGTTGAAGAGGATCCCGAGCGCGATCCCGGTGACGAGGAGCGTCGAGCTCCGCGCTCCCGAGCGCTCCTTCTTCCCCTGGAGGCGGTCGCTGGCGCGGCGCAGGTCCTCGATCACGTCGCGCAGCTTGTCGCGGACGTCGTCGTCGGTGGCGACGCGGCTCGCGATGGTGATCGGCTTGTCGCGGTCACGCGCGAGCTCGCCGTACAGATCGCGCGCCATCCCGAAGGCGCGAAGCACTTCCCGGCGCAGGTTTTCGTCGCTCATCGCACGCTCGACATACGGGCGCACGGTGTCGGCCTTCGTGAGCAGAGTGTCCTTCTGTCGTCCCATGAGCCTTCGCTCCTTTCGCTTCCTCGGCGTTGTGCCGCTCGTCATCCTTGCAGGATGCGGTGGTTCCACGTCGGCGAAGACGCAAACGGTGAGGGGGGACGGATTCTCGTACGTGGCGCCGGCCGACTGGACGGTCGTCCGAAAGGGACCGTCGGTCGCCGCCGTGAACGGGGACGTCAACCGCGTCGAGGTGGTGCGGTTCATGCTCGAGAAGCCGTACAAGGCGGCGCTCTTCACTGCGGCGGCGAAAGAGCTCGACGGTGTCGCCAACCGCCTCGCCGGCCAGCTCTCCGGCAAGGTCTCGTCGAGCTCGACCGCTGAGCTGGGCGGCCGCAAGGCGCGTTCGTACACGATCGACTACGGTGGCAAGACCCAGGAGATCGCCTTCGTCCTCTCCGGCCGCAACGAGTTCCAGCTCCTCTGCCGCCGCGACGCGAGCGCTACCAACGACCCCTGTGCGCAGCTGTTCTCGACCTTCGCCGTCGGCTAGGAGCCACAGCTGGGCACGGTCGACGAGTACTTCGGGACGCTGGAGCCGGACGCGCGCGCCGCGTTCGACCGCGTTCGGAAAATCGTGGTCGAGCTCGCGCCGGGAGTCGGGCAGGGGATGGGCTACGGCGTCCCGGCGCTGACGTACGAGGGAAAGGCGCTCATCGGGTTCCACGCCGGCAAGAGGCATCTGAGCGTCTACCCCTACAGCGGCGCTGTCGTCTCCGCTCTACGAGAGCGACTACCGGAGCTCGATGTCTAGCTTGTTCACTCCCTCGCATCGCGGTGGGTCGGGATCGCCGCTCGTCTGCGTCCACGGGTTCCTCGACACCTGGCGGACGTGGGAGCTGGCTCTGCCGGCGCTCGAGGAGCGGCACGACGTCCTCGCGCCGACGCTGCCCGGCCACGTCGGCGGCGAGCCGCTTCCCGACGTCCTCACCGAGGACCTGCTCGTCGACGCGATCGAGCGCGCGATGGACGACGCCGGCTTCGAGACCGCCCACGTGACCGGAAACTCGCTCGGCGGCCGCCTCGCGCTCGAGCTCGCGGTGCGCGGCCGTGCGCGCTCGGTCGTCGCGTTCGCCCCCGCAGGCGGCTGGGCCGATCCGGGCTTCGCCGCCGCCCTCTTCGACAGCCAGGAGACCCTGCACGAGCAGCTCCAGACCCTCCTCCCGGCGCTCGACGAGATCCTCGCCACGCCCGACGGCCGGCGGGCCGCGACGGCGCTCGTCGTCGAGCACTACGAGCACATCCCGCCCGGCCTGATCGTCCACCTCGTTCGCGGCGCCGCCGGATGTGACGCCCCGGCTCTGCTCGAGCTCGCTCGACGAGCCGACTGGGCGCTCGAGTCCGAGGCTGTCACCTGCCCCGTCCGGATCGTGTGGGGGGCCGCCGACCGCGTTCTTCCCTGGCCGGACAGGGCGGCCCGCTACCGCGACGAGTGGCTCCCGAACGCCGAGTGGGTCGTCCTCGACGGCGTCGGCCACTGCCCGCAGCTCGACGTCCCGCTCGAAGCGGCGCAGCTCGTCCTCGGCCTCGCTCGGGAGTAGCTCAGCCGCCGCGCGCGGCCTGGCGGTCGACCGCGCTCAGGCCGCGTCGACCCTGGCCCTGCTTGGCGCCGTCGAACGCGGCCGCGAAGACGTCCTCGACCGTGTCCGCCGGGATGAACTCGAGCCCGTCGCGCACCTCGGGTGGCAGCTCGGAGAGGTCGTTCTCGTTCTCGCGCGGCAGGATGATCCGCTTCAGCCCTGCCCGCTGCGCCGCGAGCGACTTCTCTCGGATCCCGCCGATCGGGAGCACCTGCCCGGTGAGCGTGATCTCCCCGGTCATCCCGACGTCGTCCGCGACCCGCTCGCCGCGAACCAGGGAGGCGATCGCGGTCGCGATCGTGACCCCGGCCGACGGCCCGTCCTTCGGCACTGCGCCGGCCGGCACGTGGATGTGGATGTCGTGCTCCTCGAACCAGTTCTCGGGCACTCCGAGCTGGGCCGTGTGCGACCGCACCCAGGAGAGGGCCGCCTTCGCGGACTCCTTCATCACGTCACCGAGCTGCCCGGTCACGATCATGTCGCCCTTCCCCGGGTAGGCCGCCGCCTCGATGAACAGCACGTCGCCGCCGGCCGGGGTGTACGCGAGCCCCGTGGCCACGCCCGCCTGCGAGGTTCGCTTCCGGGCCTCGCCGGAGAACCGCCGTGGCCCGAGCCACTCCCGCAGCCGCTTGTCGTCGACCCGCGTCTTCTGGGTCTTCCCGCGCGCGACCTGCGTCGCCGCCTTCCGGCAGACGTCGGCGAGCCGCCGCTCCAGGCTCCGAACCCCGGCCTCGCGGGTGTACTCGCGGATGATCGTCCGCAGTACCGTGTCCGAGATGGACAGCTGCGACCGCTTCAGCCCTGCCGCCGCGAGCTGCTTCGGAAGCAGGTACCGCTTCGCGATCGCGAGCTTCTCCGCCTCGGTGTAGCCCGAGAGCTCGATCGTGTCCATCCGGTCGAGCAGCGGCCCGGGGATCGTGTCGAGCGTGTTCGCGGTGCAGATGAACAGCACTTTCGAGAGGTCGAACGGCAGGTCGAGGTAGTGGTCGCGGAACGACCGGTTCTGCTCGGGATCGAGCACCTCGAGCATCGCGCTCGACGGGTCGCCTCGGTAGTCGGAGCCCATCTTGTCGATCTCGTCGATCAGGAGCACCGGGTTTCGCGACTCCGCGTCGCGGAGGGAGCGGACGATCGTCCCCGGCATCGCGCCGATGTAGGTGCGCCGGTGCCCGCGGATCTCAGCCTCGTCGCGCACGCCGCCGACCGACATTCGCACGAACTTCCGCCCGAGCGCGTTCGCGATCGAATGCCCGAGCGACGTCTTGCCGACGCCGGGCGGCCCGACGAAGCACAGGATCTGCCCCGAGATCTCGTTCCGGAGCTTCGCGACGGCGAGATGCTCGACGATCCGCTCCTTCACCTTGTCGAGGTCGAAGTGGTCCTTGTCCAGCACGGACCGAGCGTGATCGAGGTCGAGGTTGTCGTCGGTCTCCTCGTCCCACGGCAGCGAGATCATCCACTCGAGGTAGGTGCGGATCACCCCGTACTCGGCGGCCGCGCTCGGCAGCCGCTCGAGCCGCCCGAGCTCGCGCTCTGCGGCCTTCCGCACCTCCTCCGGCAGCTTGATCTCGCCGAGCCGCTCGCGGAGCTCGTCGACCTCCGCCTGCTCGGGATCGCCCTCGCCGAGCTCGGCCTGGATCGCCTTCAGCTGCTGGCGCAGGAAGTACTCCCGCTGGCCCTTCTCCATCTCGGACTGCACCTGCGACTGGATCTTCGAGCCGAGCTCGAGCACCTCGGCCTCGCGTGACAGGATCGCCGAGACGTGCCGGAGCCGCTTCTCCACGTCTGCCTCTTCGAGCAGGCCCTGGCGCTCCTCGGTCGGGATAGTGCGGAGCGTCGAGGCGACGAGATGCGCGAGCGCGCTCGGGTCGTCGACGTTCGTCGCCGCGAGCTGCAGCTCCGCGGGCAGGTACGGCGAGAGCCCGATGATCTTCGCGAACAGCCCCTGCACGTTCCGGGTCAGCGCCTCGACCTCTGGCGTGTCGTCGTTCGTGTCCGGGAGGGCCTCGAACTCGCCCACCAGGTATGGATCGGCGGCGACCGCCGAGGTGAGCTCCACACGGTGCAGCCCGCCGACGAGGATCCGGAGCGTCCCGTCGGGGATCTTCAGCATCTTGTGGACGACCGCGACCGTCCCGACGTCGTAGATGTCGTCGAACCCGGGCGCGTCGATCGAGGGGTCCTTCGCGGTGACGAGCGCGAGGAACCGGTCGCCGGCGACGACGTCGTCGATCAGCCTGATCGAGCGCTCCTGGCCGATCGCGAGCGGCATCATCGACTGCGGAAAGACGACCGTGTCCTTGAGCGCCAGGATCGGCAGGGTTGCCGGGAGGTCGATCTCGGTCTCGCCCGCATCCTCCGGGAGCTCGAACTCGATGTCGCTCATCGGCGTTCCACCACGATCGTGTACCGCTCGATGACGAGAGGCTTGGAGGCGACAGGAAGCGAGATCGTGAGGATCCCGTGCTCGTAGCGCGCCGTCGCGCCGTCGGGATCGACGTCTTCGCTCAGCCGGATCTGCCGGGAAAACGGTCCGTACTCGATCTCCATCTGCTGGTACACGCGCCCGTCGGAGCGGTCGCGCACGCGCTCCCCCGAGACGGCGAGCATCCGCTCGGTGACGACGATCCCGAGGCTCTTCGGCTCGATCCCCGGTACCTCGACGATCACCGTCAGCTGCGGTGGGTCGTCGGTGCGGTAGCTGTCCACCATCGGCCGGAACCCGCGCCGCATCCCTGCGAAGCGCGGTACGTGCCAGAGCTCCGAGAAGAGCTCCTCGATCTCCGCATGCAGGTTCTGCGGCGTTATCCGCTCGCGCCGGGTCATCGCCCCTAAAGCTATCGCTAGCGTTGGGGGCCGTGGCCGCGTGGACGCGCTTCGTGATCCGGCACCGCCGGAGCGTGCTCGCGCTGTGGATCGTGGTCTTCCTGCTCGGCGGCTTCGCGAGCTCGAAGCTCTCCGCGATCCTCTCCAACACCTTCTCGGTTCCGGGGACGGCCTCCGAGCAGGTCAGGCACACCCTCCAGACGCACTTCGGCGACCGCTCCGACGGCTCGTTCACGGTCGTCTTCGCACTGGACAAGGATGCCTCGCCCGCGGAGCTCCGCGCCTCGCTCACCCGGGCGGTCGGGCACGCGGTCGCGGTCGTCCCCCACGGCAGCACGGGCCAGTTCAACGTCGCCCGCACCCCCGGCGGCACGGCGATCGTCTACGGTGACGTCCAGTCGGGTCTCGATCTCGCAGACGCGAAGGGCTACACCGATGACGTGATCGCGGCGCTCGGCCACCCGGCCGGGGTGAAGCAGATCTACGTCACCGGCGCCGCAGCGATCCAGCACGACCTCGACCCGGTCTTCAACTCGGATCTGAAGCACGGCGAGCTGATGATCGCCGTCCCGATCGCGTTCCTGGTGCTGCTCGCGGTGTTCGGGCTCAGCTGGGCGGTGACGATCCCGCTCGTCTTCGCGGCCTGCACGATCACCGGGACGCTGGGGATCGTCTACGGCGTCGCGAGCATCTGGGCGACCCCGACCTACGCGACGAACCTCGTCCAGTTGATCGGCCTCGGCATCGCGGTCGACTACTCCCTGCTCATCGTCTACCGCTTCCGCGAGGAGCTCGCGAAGGGGCTCGAGCCGGCCGACGCGGTCGTCCGCACGATGCAGACGGCCGGGCGGGCCGTCGTCTTCTCCGGGATCGCCGTCGCGCTGGGGCTGGCGCTGCTCGTCGCGATGCCGCTCCCGTTCATCCGCATGCTCGGCGTGGCGGGCTTCCTGATCCCCATCGTCTCGATCGTCGGAGCCGTGACGCTCCAACCGGTCCTGCTCAGCTTCTACGGCCGACGCGGAACGATGCGGCACGGTGCGCTCCCGAGCCGCGCCCCGCGCCCCGAGCGCGGCTTCTGGTCGTATCTCGCCCGCACGATCATGGCGAAGCCGGTCGCGTTCCTCGTCGGCGGCACCGCGCTGCTCGTCCTGATGGCGGTGCCGGCCCTGGGGCTCCAGCTGACGCCCGGGTCGACGTTCGGGATCCCCCGGAGCTCCCAGTCGGTGGTGGGCTTCGACGTCCTCCGGCAGGCGGTCGGGTCGGGGGCGGTCGCGCCGTCGCAGATCCTGGTCGAGTCACGGGCAGGCGCCGTGAACGCCCCTGCCACCCGTGCCGCGGTGAAGAGGCTCGTCGCCGCGCTCTCTCGCGACCCGGAGGTCGCGAGGGTCTACACCGGCACCGGCAGCCCGTTCGTCGACTCGAGCCGCAGCTTCCGCCAGGTGCTCGTCGCCGGCCGCCACGACTACGGGTTCCCGCAGTCCCAGGCGTTCGTGAAGCGCTTGCGCGACACGATCATCCCGTCCGCCGGCTTCCCTGCGCCGACGCGCGTTCTCGTCGGCGGCGGTCCCGCCCAGGGCGTCGACTTCCTGCACCTTGCGTACCGCTACTTCGTGCCGCTGATCGGCGCCGTGCTGATCCTCACCTACTTCCTGCTCATGCGGGCGTTCCGGTCACTGCTGCTGCCGCTGAAGGCCGTCCTGCTGAACCTGCTCTCGGTCGCGGCCGCCTACGGGATGCTCGTTCTCTTCTTCCGGTACGGGGTCGGGCAGAGCCTCCTCGGCCTGTACCAGTTCGACCAGATCGAGGGCTGGATCCCGATCTTCCTGTTCGCGATGCTGTTCGGCCTCTCGATGGACTACGAGGTGTTCCTCGTGACCCGCATGCGCGAGGCATGGGACGAGGGCGAGGACAACGAGAGCGCGGTCGTGCACGGGCTCGAGCGCACGGGCCGGATCATCACCGCGGCGGCGATCATCATGTGCGCCGCGTTCTCCGGCTTCCTCGCCGGGAGCATCGTCGGGCTGCAGGAGTTCGGGCTCGGGCTCGCGGTCGCGATCTTCGTGGACGCGACCGTCGTCCGGTGCCTCCTCGTCCCGAGCATGATGGCCATCCTGGGCCGCTGGAACTGGTGGCTCCCGGCGTCGTTCGCGCGGCTCGTCCGGGTGAAGCCCTCGTCGGCGCGGGGGCTCGAACCGGCCGCTGTAGCATCGTCACGGCGATGAAGGGGCTCATCTGCGCAGGCGGGTCCGCAACGCGGCTGGAGGAGCTGACCCGGGTCACCAACAAGCACCTGCTCCCGGTCGGCCGCTGGCCGATGGTCTACTACCCCCTCCAGCTCCTCCAGCGGGTCGGGGTGGAGGAGGTGCTGCTCGTCACCGGCTCCCGCCACGCCGGAGACTTCATCGACCTCCTCGGCGACGGGCACGTCCGGGCGCGTTCGACCGACGAGGCGCTCTTCGACGTCGACCTCTCCTACAAGGTGCAGGTCGAGCCCGGCGGGATCGCCCAGGTCGTCGGGATGGCACGCGGCTTCGCGCGCGGCGAGAAGCTCGTCGTCTGCCTCGGCGACAACATCTTCGAGAACGCGCAGGTCGACGCGATCGCCGGGTGGGACGACGGCGCGATGGTGTTCGTGAGCGAGGTGGACGACCCGGTGAGCTTCGGCGTCGTTGCCTACGACGAGTCCGGCGGCGTCGCCGACATCGTCGAGAAGGCAGGCGTCGTCGACACGCGCTACCCGGAGCCGCCCTCCCGCGACGCCGTGGTCGGCCTCTACTGCTACCCGCCCGACGTCTACGAGATCATCGACTCGCTCGAGCCGTCGGGACGCGGCGAGCTCGAGATCACCGACGTCAACCGCGCCTACGCGCAGCGCGGCGCCCTGAGCGTCTGCCGGGTCGAGGGCTGGTGGCACGACGGTGGCAAGCACTGGGGCGACCTCGCCGACGTGGGCCGGCTGATCGAGCAGACGGGCGTGAACAAGTGATCGTCCGGCGAATCGAGCTGCGCCGGCACGAGGACGACCGCGGCTGGTTCGCCGAGCTCGCGCGGGCGAGCAACCTGCCGAAGCCGATCCGCCAGGCGAACCTCGCCTCGTCTCGCCGCGGGGTGATCCGCGGCCTCCACTACCACGAGCGCGGGCAGGACGACCTCTTCCTCTGCCTCCAGGGAATGGTGCGCGTCGTCGTCCTCGACCGCGCGACCGGCGAGGTCTTCACCGAGGACATCGGCGACGACAACCCCGTCGCCGTCTACGTCCCCGGCCACCACGCCCACGGCTACGAGGCCCTCACCGATTGCCTCTTCTGCTACCTCGTGACCGAGGAGTTCGACCCGGTCGACCCTGACGAGCAGGGCATCCCCTGGAACGACCCTCGTGTCGTCGACGTCTGGAGCACCCGATCGCCGCTTCTCTCCGAACGGGACAAGGGCGCGGCAGTCTGATCACGGGGGCGGGCGGCCAGCTCGGGGCCGCGCTCGCCGAGACGTACCCGGAGGCCCTGGCGCTCCCGCGCGAGCTCTGGGACGTCTGCCTGCCGCTCCCGGCGAGGCCGGAGGGCCTCCAGCTCGTGCTGCACGCGGCGGCGTGGACGGCGGTCGACGCGGCCGAGGACGACCCACAGGGCGCGGCCGCCGTCAACGTCGGCGGCACCCGCCACGCCGCAGAGCTCGGAGCGCCGCTCGTCTACTACTCGACCGACTACGTGTTCGACGGCCGGAAGGACGAGCCGTACGTCGAGTCCGACCCGACCGTGCCGCTCGGCGCGTACGGCCGGACGAAGCTGCGCGGCGAGGCGGCCGCCGGTCGCGAGGCGTGGATCGTGCGGTCCTCGTGGCTCTTCGGAGCGACCGGGAGCAACTTCGTCCGCACGATGCTCCGTCTGGGCGCCGAGCGCCGGGAGGTCGCGGTCGTCGACGACCAGCGAGGCTCACCCACGTATGTCGGGCACCTCGCGACGGCGACCTCCCAGGTCGTCCGGCTCCCCTACGGCGTGTACCACGTGGCCGCGCGGGGAGACTGCACATGGGCCGACTTCGCCGAGGCGATCTTCGCCGAGGCCGGCCTCGACACGACGGTGCGGCGCATCAGCACCGCGGAGCTCGGCGCGCCCGCTCCACGGCCGGCGTACTCGGTGCTGAGGTCGGAGAAGGCGGCTCCCGAGCTGCCGCACTGGCGCGAGGGCCTGCGCGAGTGCCTGGCCAGATTGCTCTGACGAGCCGTCTGGCTGGAAGGCACGTGTGATCCCGGCCGTCCTCAGGGAACGCCGGTACGCGCTCCTCTGGGGCGGCCAGACGGTCTCCGTGTTCGGCGACGCGATGCGCGCTCGGAGGAGCGCTGCTCGCGCTCCGCCTTCGAGCACGCACGCCGCTCGTCGTCGCCTGCTTCGGGTGGCTCCTCCTCGCGCTCCCGAGCCTCGCGTTCGCGTTCGTGCTGCCGCTGGCGGTGGCCGTGGCGGCGGCGTTCGTGGGCGGCGCCGGGCAGACGACGGGCAACACGCTCTGGGAAACGACCTTCCAGCGCCGGATCCCGCAGGATTCGCTCTCGAGGGTCTCGTCGTACGACTGGTTCGGCTCGCTGCTCTTCAACCCGGTCGGGCTGGTCGTCGCCGGCCCGGTCGCGAACGCGATCGGCACCGGCGAGACGCTCGCGATCGCCGGCTGCTGGTTCGTCGGCTCCTCGCTCGTGCTCGCGGCGCTCCCGCCCATCCGCGCGGTGCGCGACGAGTAGCCTGCGGCCATGCGCGTGCTCGTGACAGGCGGAGCCGGGTTCATCGGCTCCCACTTCGTGCGCCGCCTCGCGGCGGCGGGCGACGAGGTCGCCGTCCTCGACAAGCTGACCTACGCCGGCAACCCGTCGAACCTCGAGGGCGTCGACCACGAGTTCCATCAGGGGGACATCTGCGACCCGGACGCGGTCGCCGCCGCGGCGGAGGGCTGCGCGGCGATCGTCAACTTCGCCGCCGAGTCGCACGTCGACCGCTCGATCCTCGGGCCCGCCGAGTTCATCCTCACCGACGTCCTCGGGACGCAGGTCCTGCTCGACCACGCCCGCCGTGCCGGGATCCGGCTCGTCCAGGTCTCGACCGACGAGGTCTACGGCGACATCCCGCTCGACGCGCTCCCCTGCTCCGAGGACGCACCGCTCAGGCCCTCGAGCCCCTACGCGGCCTCGAAGACCGGCGGCGACCTGCAGGTCCTGGCCTACGTTCGCACGTACGGCGTCGACGCCTGCATCACCCGC
Organism: uncultured Actinomycetes bacterium; assembly: GCA_963836925.1. GTDB lineage: Bacteria > Actinomycetota > Thermoleophilia > Gaiellales > Gaiellaceae > PALSA-600. The sequence continues at coordinate 245,111 of CAWILJ010000004.1, read as the reverse complement.
GGCGCGAACAACTTCGGGCCGCGGCAATACCCCGAGAAGCTCATCCCGCTGTTCATCACGAGCGCGTTCGACAACCTCCAGCTCCCCGTCTACGGCGACGGCAGGCAGCAGCGCGAGTGGCTCCACGCCGACGACTACTCCTCGGCGATCGAGCTCGTGATGCGCGAGGCCCCTCCCGGCGAGGTCTACAACGTCGGCGGCCAGGAGCACCGGAACATGGACGTCGTGCGGAAGATCCTCGACCTGACCGGCGCGTCGCCCGACCTCGTCCGCCACGTCGACGACCGGCCCGGCCACGACCGCCGCTACTCGGTCGACTCCTCGAAGGTGCGTGCGCTCGGCTGGGCCCCGAAGCACTCGTTCGGCGGCGGCGGCCTCGCCGAGACCGTCGACTGGTACCGCGACAACCGCGACTGGTGGGAGCCGATCAAGTCGGGCGAGTACCTCGCCTACTACGAGCAGCAGTACGGCAAGCGGCTCGGGCTCTAGAGGCATCCGGCCTTCGCGGCCGAACTAGCAACCATGCGTTGGCTCGCAGCAGCCGTTCTCGGCGCGCTTGCGATCGGCGGCGCGGCTTCGGGCGCCCCCTCGAGCACGGCGATCGCGACGAGCTCCGCGTCGAGCACCCTCGTCATCACCGGCCACGGCTACGGCCACGGCGTCGGGATGGGCCAGTGGGGTGCGTACGGGTACGCGCGCCACGGCTGGAGCGCCGAGAGGATCCTCGCTCACTACTACACGGGCACCACGGTCGGCACGGCGCCGACCCAGATCGTGCGCGTGCTCCTCGACGAGGCGAACGGCTCCGTCAGGCTCGGCTCGGCGGGCGCGTGGAGCCTCGTGGACGGCGTCGGCCAGGAGATGAACCTCCCGGCCGGCCCGCTCGACGTCCCGGCCTCGCTGCAGCTGCAGGGCCGCACCCTCGTCTCGCCGGTCATGTTCACGCCGGGGCGCTCACCCGTCGAGGTGGGCCAGAACGCCTATCGCGGCGGCCTCCTCGTCGTCTCGAGCGGCAAGCGGCTCCAGGTCGTGAACGTCGTCGCCCTCGAGTCGTACCTCGACGGCGTCGTCGGCTCCGAGGTGCCCCCGACCTGGCCGGAGGCCGCGCTCGAGGCGCAGGCGATCGCGGCGCGCTCCTACGCCCTCGCGAGGCTCCGCACCGTCGTCACCGCGAGCCCGTTCAGCCTCTACTCCGACGCACGCAGCCAGGTGTACGGCGGCATCGCAGCGGAGACCCCGGCGACGACGAAGGCCGTCCAGGAGACCGCCGGGAAGGTCGTCCTCTACAAGGGCAAGGTCGCGACCACGTACTTCTCCTCGTCGACCGGCGGGGAGTCGGCGCCCGGTGTCGACCGGAAGGGCCGGCCGTTGCCGTACCTCGCGCCGGTCCCCGACCCGTACGACACCCTCTCGCCCTATCACGACTGGGGGCCCGTCCTCGTGAGCGCGAAGGCCGCCGGCAACGCGCTCGGCCTGGACGCACCGCTCCTCGACCTCCAGGCCGACGAGACCGACTCCGCTCACGTCGCGACGGCGACCGCCGTCGCGGCGGACGGGGCGACGACGCTGACCGGCCCCCAGGTCCAGAGCGACCTCGGGCTCCGCTCGACGTGGTTCGAGCTCGGCTGGCTGTCGCTCACCCCGCCGCCGGCGCCGGTGCCGACGGGCGGCACGTTGACGCTCTCCGGCACCGCTCGCGGCATGACCGGCGTCACGCTTCAGATGCGGGTGCCGGGCGGGAGGTGGCAGACGCTCGGCCCGGTGAGTGCGGCCTCGACGGGCGCGTTCACCGTTCGGGTCTCGCCGGTCGGGACCACCTGGTACCGCCTGGCGAGCGGCCCGGTGCGCGCGGCGTTGATCCGGGTGGAAACCGGTGGCGTCGTGACGGCCGAGGTGGTGGCCGACGCCGTCACCGGTGCGGTGTCGGCGAAGGCGGCCGGAGCGCCGATCTTCCTCGACCGCAAGGACGGAAAGAGCTGGATCACTGTTTCGACGGCGATCGCGGGCACGGACGGGACGTTCGCGTTCCGCCCGTTGCCCACCGCGGGCACGTACCGTGTGCGGTGTAGGCCCGGGCACGGACTGCCTTCGGGCGCGACGTCCGTGCTGACGATCTCCCAGTGACCAAGACGCTCATCGCCTTTCTCGCCGCCGCGCTGCTGGCGCCCTCGGCCGCGTTCGGCGCCGACTGGGCGGTCGGTGCACACCCCGGCGGGATGCGCTGCGATCCGCGCTCAGCTTCCGTACGCGCAGACGCTCGTGCCCGGTCGGGCCCTCCTCGTCCACGGCGCGCGCCCGCGGGTTCGAGGGGCGGCGTACGTGGTCGACCTCGGCCGCGAGCATCGGCGGCTCGCGTTCGACAACACCGAGCCCGACGCGTCCCAGCAGTGGTACCTGCCGCAGGACAATGCCTGGAGCCACTGGGCGACCGCGCCTACGAACCTCACCCCGGTGAAGGTCGCCGTGATCGACTCCGGCATCGACGCGAGCCATCCCGAGTTCGCCGGGCGCGTGCTCGCAGGGATCTCGTACGTCGACAGCCCCTGGCGCACCGACGACTGCGGTCACGGCACCTTCGTCGCGGGCGAGATCGCCGCGAATCCCGTGAACAACATCGGGATCGCCGGCATCGCCCTCAACGCGGAGCTGCTGGTCGCGAAGGTCGTCCAGTCCGACTGCAACGTCTCGACCACTGGTGAGGTTCGGGCGATCACCTGGGCGGTGAACCACGGCGCGCGGATCATCAACCTCTCGATCGGCGGCAACCGCGACCCGGACGACCCGCAGATCGACTCGTACTCACCGGCAGAGCAAGCCGCGGTCGAGTACGCCTGGTCGAAGGGCGTTCTCGTGGTCGCCGCCGTCGGAAACGGCCCGCAGGCGCCGAGGACACCCTGGCCGTTCGCGGACTACCCGGCCGCGCTGCCCCACGTGCTCGGCGTCGCGGCGGTCACCCAGAGCGGCAACGTGCCCGCCTACTCGAACCGCGACAGGCAGTTCGTCGACGTCGCCGCCCCGGGCGGGCCGATCTTCTCGACGATCCCGCGCAACCTCGTCGACGCCTCCGTGCCGGGATGCAGCGGCCCGAACAGCGCGTACGCGAACTGCGGCCCGTCCGAGTTCAAGGACGGGATCGGGACGTCGTTCGCGGCGCCGCAGGTGACCGCGGCCGCAGCGCTCCTGCTCGGCGAGTATCCGAGGCTCTCGAGCTCCCAGCTCGAGTGGGTGCTCGAGCGCAGCGCGACCGACGCCACTCCGGCGACGGGCTGCCCGGCGTGCCCGGTCGGGCGCGACTCGTTCACCGGCTGGGGCACGCTCGACGTGTCCGCCGCGCTCGAGCTGGCGGCGCGCACCAAGCTCCTGCCGCCGCCCGACGCGCTCGAGACGAACGACGACGCGGGCCGCGCGGCCCATCCGTTCGGCACGGTTCCCCGCACGCTCGTCGCGACGCTCGACTACTGGGACGATCCGGTCGACGTCTACTCGGTCCAGCTGGACGCCGGCGACGAGCTCTTCGCCCGCCTCGGGCTCGGGAGCCCGGTTCCCAACACGCTCCTGCTGTGGCGGCCGGGCACGACGACCGTGAACGGCTCGGGGATGGAGATCCGCAACGACCGCGCCGCCCGCTCGATCGCGATCGCCGGCCAGCAGCGGCTCGCGTTCGTCGCGCCGGCGGCGGGGATCTACTACCTCGAGGTGAAGGCCGGCGGCAAGTCCCGCGGCGCCGACGAGTACGGGCTCTCGGTCGCACGTCAGGAAGCCCGGGTCAGCCGGGTAGCAGCTCGTCCCGGGCACGTCCCGGAGCTTCCGCGCCGGGTTGCCGACGACGAGCGTTCTCGCCGGCACGTCCTCTCGTGACGACCGCGCCGGCTCCGACGAACGCCTCCTCGCCGATCTCGACCGCCGGGGCAGAGGACGGCGCCCGCGCCGATGCGTGCGCCTCGCCGGATCGTCGGCCCCTCGATCAGATCGTGGCGGCGCTCGGTCCGGCCCATGAAGTTGTCGTTCGAGGTGACCACGCAAGGGGCGATGAACACGTGCTCCTCGAGGGTCGAGTAGGCGGTGATGTACGCCTCGGCCTGGATCTTCGTCATCGCGCCGACGGTGGTGTCGTTCTCGATGATCGAGCCCGCGCCCGAGGACGACGTCGTCGCCGACCGTGACCCGCTCCCGGACGCAGGACTGGTCGCCGAGGATCACGCGCGCGCCGATCGTCGAGCCGGCGAAGACGACTGCGCCCGTCGAGACGATCGTCCCGTCGCCGAGCTCGACCGGCGGCAGCGGCTCGCGCTTCGCGGTCGAGCGCGGCGAGAGCGCCGGCTGCTTGCCGACGACGGCGTGCTCGAGCACCTTCACGCCTTCGCCGAGCACCGTGCCCGGGTAGACGACCGCCGTCTCGTGAACCTCGGCGCTCATTCCCTCTCAGCGGCCCGGCCGAGCCGGCCTCTCCGCTCGATCTCGAGGTCCGTCGAGCCCGCGCTCATGTCACGAGCGAGTTCTGGAGCCGCTCGAGCACCCGCACCACGGCGAGCCCGTCGCGCGCCTCGGCCCCGTCCCAGCCCTCGCGCACGAGCCGCAGGAAGTGCGAGAGCTCGAGTCGCAGCGGCTCGTCGGTGGGGATCTTCGGGCTGAGGATGTCGCCCGTGCGCGTCTGCCACTCGCCGAAGGTCTGCGCGGCCTGCTCGGGCCACTTCTCGTAGATCGTCACCTTGCGCTCGAGCTCCATGTCGTCGAAGACGGCCATCTTGTCGCGGCCGACCACCGTGAGCTTCCGCATCTTGTGCGGGTCGAGCCACGAGAGGTGGAGGTGGGCGATCTTGCCGCTCGGGAACCTGAGGAAGCAGAAGACGACGTCCTCGACGCCCGGGTTCAGGAAGGCGTTCCCGCGCGCCCAGACCTCCGAGGGCTCCTCGTCCGCGAGGTGGAGGATGACCGAGACGTCGTGGACGCCGAGCGACCAGAGCGCGTTCTCGTCCTTGCGGATCGTCCCGAGGTTCTGGCGGTTGCCGTAGATGCAGAGCACCTCGCCGAGGTCGCCCGTGTCGACGAGCTCCTTCAGCTTCCGGACACCGGGGTGGTAGAGGAGCAGGTGGCCGGGCATCAGCACCCTGCCGCGGGCCTCGGAGAGCTGGACGAGCTCCTCCATCTCGGCGGCGCGCATCGAGGGCGGCTTCTCGACGAACACGTGCTTGCCCGCCTCGAGCGCCTGCTTCGCGAGCGCGTAGTGCGTCGGCACCGGCGTGGCGATCACGACCGCCTCGAGATCGGTGTCGGCCAGGAGCTCCTCGTAGGAGTTCGTTGGCATGGCGTTCGGGAAGCGGCGGGCGAAGGTCTCCCGGCGCGCGTCGGAGTCGTCGCAGATCCAGGTCAGCTCTCCGAGGACGTCGAGGTTGCGGACGAGGTTCTGGCCCCACGCGCCGAGCCCGACCTGCGCGACGCGGACGGGATCCCCGCTCATAGCTTCCAGACCTTCCCTTCGACCTCGAGCCCGCGGGTGGCGTTGCGGAAGTCGACGACGACCTTCGCCCGCTGCACGAGGTCGGCGTAGTCGATCGACGAGTGCGCGGTGACGATTGCGACGCAGTCGTATGCCTCGGGCTCGAACGGCGAGGAGGTCATGCCGTCGAACTCGGGCACGTGGGGGTCGTGGTAGGCGACGGTCGCGCCCGCCGTCCTGAGCAGCTGGACGAGCTTCTCGGCGGGCGTCTCGCGGACGTCGCCGATGTCTGCCTTGTAGGCGACCCCGGAGATCAGGATCTTCGAGCCCGACACCGACCGCTGCAGCCCGTGGTTGAGCGCCTGCGAGATGACCGAGCGGCAGAAGTACGGCATGTTGTTGTTCACCTCGCCCGCGAGCTCGATGAACCTGGCCGAGAAGTCGTACTCGCGCGCCTTCCAGGAGAGGTAGTACGGATCGAGCGGGATGCAGTGGCCGCCGAGACCGGGTCCCGGATGGAACGACTGGAAGCCGAACGGTTTGGTGGCGGCGGCGTCGACCACTTCCCAGACGTCGATGCCCATCCGGTCGCAGAGCTGCGCGAGCTCGTTCACGAGCGCGATGTTGACCGACCGGTAGATGTTCTCGAGGAGCTTCGTCAGCTCGGCGGACTCGGGCGCCGAGACCTCGTGGACGGTGTCGACAGCACTGCGGTAGAACGTGGCCGCGGCGGCCGTGCAGGCGGGCGTGAGGCCGCCGACGATCTTGGGGGTGGACTTCGTCGTCCAGTCGGTGCGGCCGGGATCGACGCGCTCGGGCGACATCGCGAGGTTGAAGTCCTTGCCGGCCTCGAGCCCGCTTCCCTGCTCGAGGATCGGCCTGACGACGTCGCGTGTCGTGCCCGGGTAGGTCGTCGACTCGAGCACGACGAGCTGCCCGGGCTGCAGGTTCGCCGCGATCGAATGCGACGCGCGCTCGATGTAGCCGAGATCGGGCTCGCGCTGCTTCGTGAGCGGCGTCGGAAGCGCGATCAGGATCGCGTCGGCGTGCCGGAGCTGCTCGTAGTCGAGGGTCGCGGTGATGCGGCCGTTCGAGACGAGCGCCTCGAGCGCCTCGGAGGAGACGTCCCCGATGTGGCTGCGGCCGGCGTTGATGCCTTCGACGACCTCCGGGACGGCGTCGACGAGCAGCACGCGCTTCCCCGCGTCTGCGAAGGTCTGCGCGAGTGGCAGGCCGACATAGCCGGCGCCGACGATCGCAACGTCCCAGGTCCGGCTCACGGCGTGGAAGGGTACAGAGCGGCTGCTACCCGGCCGCTCGCCTCCCCATCGCCGTAGAGGGCCGGCGCATGCTCGGGGAAGCGGGCTTCGGCGACCGCGCGCACGATCGCGTCGGGATCGTCGTCGACGAGGACGTTCGCTCCGGTCGCGACGGTGTCCGTCCATTCCGTGTTGGCCCGGAGCGTGACGCACGGGACGCGGTGCCAGTACGCCTCCTTCTGCACGCCGCCCGAGTCGGTCGCGATCACGCGTGCCTGCGAGGCGAGGGCGGTGAAGTCGAGATAGCCGAGCGGGTCGACGAGCCCGAGGGAGGCGCAAGCCCCTCGAGTGCGGCGCGGGTGCGGGGGTGGGCCGGGAAGACGACGGGCTCGGCGACCCGGTTCAGCCCCTCGGCGATCCGCGCGAGCCGCTCGGGGCGCACGTTCGCCTCCCGGTGGACGGTCGCGAGGACGTAGGCGCCGGCCTCCACGCCGAGTCGGGAGAGCACGCCGGAGCGCTCGCGTGCGATCGGCCCGAAGAGGCGGTTCGCGTCTGCCATGACGTCGCCGACGACGAGCGCCTTGCCCGCCACGCCCTCGAGCTCGAGCTGCCACGCGGAACGCTCGTCCGGGCAGAAGAGAAGCGCGGAGCGCCGGTCTACCTCGATCCGGTTGCGCTCCTCCGGCATCGTGAGATCGAAGCTCCGCAGGCCCGCCTCGATGTGGGCGAGCGGCGTCTCCCCCGCCGCCTGTGCGCCCGCGAGGGTCGAGTTCGTATCGCCGAAGACGAGCACCCAGTCGGGCCGTTCGATCTTCACGGCAGCCCGGATCGCGGGCCGCATCGCCTCCGGGTCCGCCGTCTCGAGCCCGAGCCGGTACCTCGGCTCGCCGAGGCCGAGCTCGGAGAAGAACACCCCGGAAAGCTCTCGATCGTAGTGTTGCCCCGTATGGACGATGACCTCCTCGATCCCGGCAGCCCGGAGCGCGGCCGAGAGCGGCGCCGACTTGATGAACTGGGGCCGATTGCCGACGACGGTGACGACACGCACGACGCTAGGCTAGAGGCCGTTCCGGGCCGTTAGCTCAGTTGGTAGAGCAGGGGACTCTTAATCCCAAGGTCGAAGGTTCGAATCCTTCACGGCCCATTCTCGGTTCAACGGTAGAGCGAAAACCGCATGGCCATGCGGGTCGCTCGAGCCGTGACGGTCAAGAAACGCCTCGGCGTTGGTACCCCGGTTGGTACCTCGCGCCGGGCCCGTAGAAGGTCCTCTCACGCCCGCGCGGGCCGGCCCTGCTTAATGAAAGTTGTTGTTTCGTTGGGCTCAGTCGAACCACTGGAACCTCTGATGCGGGAACCCGTCCGCGGTTTAGCCGCTCGGAAGCCAGCCGTGGCGATATCGCGTCGGCTTCGATCCCGCAAAACGCCCGTATGCAACTTCCGAGTCCGTCGTCTCCTCTTCGACACCCACGCCATGACGGAGCGCGACCTCGTCCACCGTGTACGCACCCCACGCGCCTGCCTGATGTTCGCGGGCGCCGACGGCAAGGATCGTGCAGGGACCGTCTCCAGCTCCCACGATCATGTGCCCTGTACGGGGCGGACAATGCACAAAGTCCCATCGCCGCAGCGATCGCTCCTGGCCTTCGACAATCAGTAAGGCCTCGCCGGAAAGCACGAGGAAGTCCTCCTGATCGGCTTCCCAGTGGTACATCCCGATCGGCTCGCCCGACCCGAGAACGACCAGGGTGATCCCGAGCTGGGGAAAGTACGTCTCGGCCTCGATCTCCGTCCAGCCGGTGAACGGCAAATTCACGCCTCGGCCCGCGCGTTCAATCCAGCGCGCGTCACACGCGTTCATGACGAACCATCCCTCGCCGGCGGGTACAAGCCCCGCCTCAGTCATCTCGAGCGCAGCCTCAGGAACCATGACCGGATGATAGAGCGGTGTGACCCGATCTAAACGCCGGGGCCGAGGAACACGGCCTGGGCGAGTCCCTTAAGCCCGAAAGTGCTGCGCCGCCGCGGTAATCAGCGGCGCGAAGGTGAGGTCGGGCCGAGCAGCAAGCCATCCGGCGACGGCGAGCTCCTCGGCCTCGGCCGCGTTCGACGGCCTCGATCACGTCATGCCTACTACTGCTCGCGCCGCGAGCCACGTGTCCGACCCGAACGCCGCACGAACGGCCCGCTCCGGATCGTCCTCGTGCGCTGCCGGCGCGCCGAACACGGCCATCACCGCGTCGCCGATGAACTTCTCGACCACGCCCCCGTGCCGCTCGAGCTCTGCCCGCAGGTAAGCGTGATACGGCGACAACATGCCTCGAACATCCTCCGGATCGAGGTTCTCGGCCTGCCCGGTGAATCCCACGAGGTCGACGAAGACCACCGTGACGGTCTTCCGCTCCTCACCGGATGGACGTTGCTCGGCCTGAACCGGGCTTGCGCATTCGTTGCAGAAGCGAGCCCCCTCCGGGTTCGAATGGCCACAGGTCGGACACGTAACCATGGCCAAAGCTTAGGACGTGCCGAAGCGCGGGCCAATACGAGCTGGTTCGGCTCGATGGCTAGTGCCGCGGTCTCGTCTGCCCGGCGGCGCGATCTGACGTGCGAGAGCCAGCTGCACCCGTAGATCGACGCGGGCAGCCGATCGATGAGGTCTTTGCGCAGCCGATCACGATCGGTCGCGGCGACTAAGCGCAATGCATCAGCCGGAGCAACGTCGCATCCGCCGGCGTCCGGGATGTTCGCACTGCCGCCTACCCGGTCGCGGCGGTCGAGGCGCCGGCCGCGGCCGCTCGAAGGGTTCGTTCGCCTCCGTCAGTTTCTGCGACTCTCGATCGCGCCGGTCTTCCGTCAGGGTCGCGGTTGTGGCGTGTTGCAGGCGTCGGTGTCGCGGTCGTAGCTGATGTTCGCTCGTCCATCTCCATAGCTGCCCGCGACGCCGCTTCGAAAGGTTGTTCCTGGCGGGCCGGATCCAGAGCCGCCGCCACCGTGGCCGCCGCCGATCGGGCTCCTGGTGGACCCGCCGCCGCCGCCGCCGTAAAGGCCTCCGCCTCCTCCGCCTCCGCCGCTGATCCCGCCCGAGGCGCCGTCGCCTCCGACTCCGAGAGAGCCAGCGGTTGCGGGGATCGAGAGCCCGGGGCCGTTTGTGCCGGGGCCGCCGCCCATGGTCTGGCTCCCTCCCTTCCCCCGGTTGCTGGGTTTACCGATCCGAGGGCAGCGAAGCCGTCTTGCCCGACCAGGTCGCCGCCGTCGCCGCTGGATGTGCCGATGGGCCCGCCGATCGCGCCGCCGGCACCGCCGGATCCTCCACCGGCGACGACGATGCGGTGATCTAGCCCGTCACCTCCGCGGCGAACGTCTGTGGCGCCGCCACCGCCCGCTCCGGCCTTTCCTCGGCGTCCTTCCGTTTCGTCGGAGGCTCTGCCTCCGGCCCCGCCGCCGTTCCAGCCGCCGTCGCCCGGCATCGGCCCGGCCGCCGCGCCGCCTACGCCGCCGACGTGGACGAACAGCGTCTCCCTGGGCGTGACCACGAAGGACGCGGTCGCCCAGGCACCGGCACCGGGGGTTCCGGCGGTTCCGCCTTCGCCGCCCGCGGCTCCGATCGCCTCGATCCGAATCCGACAGACGTTCGCCGGCACGACATACGGCTGGGAGGTCCCGGTGAAGGCAAACGCGGTTGTTACGGTGTGGGCGTTAGGCGCCGCGACCGTCAGCAGCCAGAGCGGCACCGCGATTCCAGTAGCTGCGACCACGAGGCGGCGCCAACGGAGCCTGCGTCCGTGTGGCGACACGGTATGCCTTGTCCGGCCGATGGGCCAGTCGATTCCTGACCGCGGTGTGTCGGCGTCCATCTCGCGATCATCGGCCTCGTCGGTCGAGGGTCGGTGGAGCGTCGGTGTAGCGGGCGTTCGCGCGCGAAGCCAGGGTGTTACGGTCAGCTGCGATCACCGCGATCAAGTTTCAGATCCTTGGGCCGTTCGAGGTCCTCCTCCAAGGCCGTGGCGTTTCGCTGCGGGCGGCGAAACCGCGTGCGCTGCTCGCGATCATGCTGCTCCACGCGCGCGAGCCGGCCTCGGTCGACCGGCTGACGGCGGATCTCTGGGCGGGTCGGCCGCCGGCAACGGCCGGCAAGACCTTGCAGACGTACGTCTCGCAGCTTCGCAAGGCGCTTGGCGACCGCACGATCGTGACCGGCCCGGCCGGCTACCAGCTGAACGTCGAGCGAGACGGCCTCGACGCGTACCGGTTCGAGCGGCTCCTCGCCGAGGCGAAAGGGGCGGAGCCAACGGTTGGTAGCGACAGGTTGCGAGAGGCTCTCGCGTTGTGGCGAGGGCCGGCACTTGTCGACTTCGCCTTCGAGCTGTGGGCGCAGCCCGAGATCGGTCGACTCGAGGAGCTCCGCCTCGATGCGCTCCAGGATCGGATCGACGCCGACCTCGCTCTCGGTCGCTCGGCCGAGCTCGTTGGCGAGCTCGAAGCACTCGTCGCCGAATACCCGCTGCGCGAGCGACTGCGCGGCCAACTGATGCTTGCCCTCTACCGTTCGGGCAGGCAGGCCGACGCGTTGGGAGCGTACCGGGCGGCCAGGGAGGCGCTCGTCGGCGAGCTCGGGATCGAGCCTGGGCTCGCGCTGCGACGACTCGAACGTGCAGTCCTCGACCAGGATCCAGAGCTCGAGGCTCGCACGGCCGAACCTGTCGTCGCAACCGGCCGACCGAAGTCGGGCCTGGCCGCACGTTCAAGCTCGTTCGTTGGTCGTGAGAAGGAGCTGCGAGAGATCCGCGCGCTTCTCGGCTCCGCCGATGTTCGACTCCTGACGCTGACGGGACCGCCAGGAACCGGTAAGACGCGATTGGCGGTCGAGTCGACGACGGACGACCGGTCGCGCGAGACGGCGTTCGTCGAGATCGCGCCGATACTCGATCCCGGGCTCGTGGCGTCGGCGATGGCCTCCGCGCTGGGCCTGAGCGAGACCTCGCGGCAACGGGCGGCCGAGGCGCTGGTGCTCTACCTGAGCCGGCGGCGTACGCTTCTCGTCCTGGACAACCTCGAGCAGGTGCTCGAGGCCGCACCCATGCTCGCGGGGCTCCTGAGCGGCGCGCCAGGTACGCAGCTCCTCATCACCAGCCGTGCTCCCCTCGGCCTGCCCGAGGAACGCATCTATCCGGTGCCGCCGCTCCAGCTCGCCGACGCGTCTCGTTCCCTTCAGCTCGCCCTCCTCCGGAAGACGGAGGCGATCCAGTTGTTCGTCGATCGTGCGCGCGACGCGCGCGCGGACTTCGCGCTCTCCAATGAGAACGCCGAGGCGGTCGCGGAGCTCTGCCGGCGCCTCGATGGGCTGCCACTCGCGCTCGAGCTCGCGGCAGCGCGGATCAAGCTGCTCTCACCACGCGAGCTCCTCGAGCGGCTCGGCGGGAGACTTGAACTGCTGAAGGCGGTGCCGGGCGCGGGTCTGCCCGAGCGGCACCGAACCCTCCGCGCCGCGGTCGACTGGAGCTATGACCTCCTTCCGGCCGCTGAGCAGGCGCTCTTCACGAGCCTCGGTGTGTTCGTCGGCGGCTTCTCGCTCGACGGTGCGGCAGCCGTCGCCGGCGACCTCGACCTGGACGTAGTCGACGGGCTCGAGTCTCTCCTGAACAACAATCTGCTGCGCACCGAGCGAATGTCCGAGGGCGAACCGCGCTTCGGAATGCTCGAGACGATGCGCGAATACGCGCTCGAGCGCCTCGCCGAGCGTGGCGACGGCGACGCCGTCCGACGCCGCCACGCCGGCTTCTACCTCCGGCTTGTCGAGGACGCCGAGCCGGCGCTGCTCGGCCCCGAGCAAAAGCGTCAGGCACGGAAGCTCGACAGCGAGCGAGACAATCTCCGCTCCGCGTTGACCTGGGCCGCACAGAGTGGAGAAACCGAGGTCGGTCTCCGAACCGCCGGCGCGCTGTGGCGGTTCTGGCAGATGCGGGCTGCTGACGTCGAAGGCCGCGAGCATCTGGACCGCTTGCTGACCGTGGGGTCAGGCTCGCCGTCGATCCGTGCCAAGGCGCAAACCACGGCGGCGTCACTCGCCTACTACCAGGGCGACTTCGGCGCCGCGCGGCGCTACCTCGAGGCCAGCCTTCCGGTCCACCGCGAGTCGGGCGACAACCAAAACCTGTCGCTCGGGCTCCAGGTTCTTACCATGAACGCCCTCGCCGAAGGTGCCCCCGATCAGGCGCGTGCTCTGGCTGAGGAAGCACTGGAGCTAGCGCGGACGACGCGCAATCAGTCGAGCGAGGCGTATGCCTTGTCACATCTCGGCGCCGTGCTCATGGTCGAAAAGGAGCTAGATGGCGCGCAGCGCGCGCTCGAGGAGAGCGTGCGGAGAGCGCGCGAGCTCGGAAACTTCCGCGCGGTCGGATTGTGGACAAACACCCTGGGCGGGATCGCGCTACTACAGGAGAACTACCCTCGGGCTCGCGATCTGTTCGAGCAAAGCCTCGCCATCCACCGCAGCCTCGACGACGCATGGGGAACCCTGGGCGCGATCTCGAGCCTCGCGCTTCTCGCCCTGGAAGAAGGCGACAACGAAGCAGCGCGGCGCCTGCTCGACGAGAGCCTCGAGCTTCTGAGGATCCGCCGACACCACTATCGAGTAGCGAAAAGCCTCGAGCTCTCCGCCAGGCTCGCAGCCGCACAGGATCGCAATCGCCGCGCCGCTCGCCTCTTCGCAGCGGCAAGCGTCTCTCGCGAATCCGTCGGACGCGAAATGTTCGAGGGCGAGGTCTGGCCGGACCCCGCCCCACACATCGCCCACGTCCGCTCTGTACTGGGCGAGCTGGCGTTTGCCGAGGCCTGGGCCCACGGCAAGGCGATGACCCTCGACCAGTCGATTGCCTACGCGCTGGCCGAGGCAGAAACGGAGCACGCGTAGCCTCTCGCTTCGGCCTGAGCCTAACGCCGTCGCCGCCTGCAATCTCGGCGTCATCCCGGCAGGCGTCGCCACCGGGCAAAGAACCCTGAGGGTACAAGGCGGTCGCGTTTTCTGTGATGCGCGCAGCGGCTTCGCCCAAAGCCGGGAGATGAGACGGCCGGGGCGCCAGACATGCCCGGTGTGCTCGTTTCGGCGCCCCGCGTGATCCCACCGGTGCCCACGCGGGCCGAAATCGAGCGATTACGGAATCTTCAGCGGCCAGTGTGGACGACGCAGCCGCCTCGGAGTACGCTCGACGGATGTCCATGCCCCCACAGCACGATCCCCGCGCCGGGTACGGGCCCGAGCTGCGTCGACTGCGTGCGCGAGCTGAACGCACGCCTGAGCAGTTCGCTCTCGACGAGGCCGCAGTAGAGGCCCGACGTGCGCGACGGCGAGCCGTTCTCCGCCGCGTGCTACGGCGCCGATAGGTCAGCCCTCCGTTCCGAGCCCACGTCGCGAAGTGAGGTCGGGACGGGCCGTCTCCGGAGATCCCGCGCTCCTCTGAGTTGGACTTGACGACGGGTTGCCGGACGTGGACGAGATCGCATTCGTCCTCCGAGCCGACCTCGAGCGCCGCTTACGACGACGCCACCCGCAGCAGCGGGTGGCGTCGGTGATTCGAGAAGACGAGCCCGAACAACTCCCGACAAGCAGGTGTCGGGGAGGACTCGGGGTCGGTCACTCAGGTGGGATCGTAGACGGTGACCCCCCCGGAGTTGCTCTCCACAGCGGAACCCAGAGGCGAGTTCGTCTGGACCTGGATGAGCCGCACGACGCCCTGGCTGTTCGAGCCGGTGACCTTCAGGGCGTGGAGCTGGACATTCCGCTCCGTGTCCGTCGCACCGTAACCGTCGATGAGGATGCCGTCGCAGTTGTTGATGATCATCCCGGACTTATCGATGCCGCTGACACAGTTCCGATCGGCGAAGAGCTGGCCCCCCTGCACGAGCGTCGCGCCGTCGATCCGGAAGCCGGTCCCGGCGTTGTCCTGCGTGTAGAGGTTGCTGAGAAGTGTTTCGTTCCCGCTGATGAAGTAGCCGCCTGCATCGTCGAGCTGGCCGTTGCCGTACGCCTTGCCACCGAGGAGCTGGGTGTTGCGGTGAGTGTTCGGCTTCACCCCCCAGCTACCACAGTCGTGGGCGAGCATGTTGATCCAGCGCTGATCGCTGCCGGGGATGAGCCCGACACCGCTGCACGAGGCCACGTCGACGTCGACGAACTCGGAGTCTCCGACAAGCCCGCTGATCTCGTACACGATGCCTGGCCCGTTGAAGAGGTAAACGCCCACGTAGAACATGCGGAGCGCCATCGCGTCGTGCCCACCGGACGGCGACCAGTTGGGGAAATACAGGCCCCCGTTGACCTCGGAGCCGGTCCAGTCGCCGCCCTCGAAACCAAGACCGCGAAGCGTCCAGGCGTGGTTCGAGTTCGCGCCGCCCTTCTTCGACGGGAACCAGGGGCTGCTGGACGGAATGCGACCCGCGCTGCTGTTGTCGTAGCTGAGGCCGTAGGGGACCGACGGGGGGAACACCAGCACGCTGAGGTCCTTGCCGTCCCCCGTCCAGGTGATCGGCGTGTTCGGGAGCAGGATCGGGTCGCAGGGATAGCGACCCGCCGGCAGGTACAGCGCCGTGAACCCGCCCGAGTCGGCGAACGCCTTCTGGATAGCTGCTGCATTCTGGCTCGCCGAGCGGCTTGGCGAGACGCCGTAGAACGTGGTGAGATTCAATCCTCCGCTCCCGAGGAGTGACAGAGGATTGAGGTTGGCGAGGGCCGAAGCCGAAGAAGAAGACGGGAAACCGGGCGCGCCCGCCAAGGCCGCCGTTCGCAGGAGAAGATCGTGTCTGTTCATGACCGTGCTCGCGTGCTGCTCGCGGTTGTCGAGAAGCTCCAGGCACCACTCAACGAAGGTAGTTTCATACCCCTTGCCCCTTCCAGGTTCGTCGCTGCCCGCCTCGGTTGTCTCGGATCACCCAGGCGGATTCCACCGGGCCAATACCGCAGACGTGCAACTGACACACAGGTGCATCCTGACGAGCCTCCGCCAGGAGCACGCGCGCTGGTGAATCTTAGTCGACTACCAGGCTTTGTCAACGACCCTTGCCGACCTCGACGCGACGGTGAGCGCCGTCACCAGATCGTCGGGCTGTTCACCAGCGGTGCAACCTTCGGCACCGGAGAACCTCGCGGAACCGCCGCACCGTCACCGAGCCTGGCGCCGTGGAGTTTCTCCGGCCCACGATCGGGAGTCACCGGTGCCGACACCTCACGGGGAGGACACCGCATAGCATCACGAGCTTCCGGGGCGCCATCGATTCGACGTTCTCGGTCGCGGCGCGACCGCCCGGTCGGTCCACGAGCCAAGGGGCGAGAGGGTGAAGGATGCGGCAACGGCCGGGGCGGATGAAGCCGAGACGGCGCGGTCGCGTTCGCCGACCGACGAGCAGCTCGCCTATCTCGCGGCGGTCGTCGACACATCCACCGACGCAATCGTCAGCAAGGGGCTGGACGGGAGAATCACGAGCTGGAACAAGAGCGCCGAGCGCACGTTCGGCTACGGGCCAGAGGAGATCATCGGGCAGAACATCCGGTTGCTGATCCCGCCAGAGCTGCAGCCAGAGGAGGACGAGATCCTGAGCCGTCTCCGTGCGGGCGGTTACATCGAGCACTACGGCCGGGATCATGGATCTCGACGGCAACCTCCGCGAGGCGAACGATCTCGCCCCCACGGCGAGCGGCTACACGCGGGAAGAGGTCGTCGACCGCCCGTTCTGGTCGACGGCAGTAGCGCAGCACCTCGCGGAAGACCTCGCCGGCGGCGGCTCGCATCAGGGTGGCGTCGGAACCGCAGCCCGCAGAGCGGCTGATTGGATCCAGTTCGGCTCGGACTGGATCCAATCATCGGGTATCTGCTACGGTTGTGTGGTCGGATCGCTGTTCTTGGATCCGAGCACGACCGAGATGAACCCAGATCGAGAAGGAGGTGCAGCATGGCTGAGGTGGTTCGCGTTGTGGCGGCTCGGATCCCGGACCGGAACCGCCTGCTGGCGCTGCTCTCCGAGAACGGTCACGACGCACGCCCCGTCAACGGCGTCGAGATCGATGTGCACTGCGTCCCGGGAGCTGCGGGCGCCGGCCCGGCGATCTACTCCGAGGTCGAGGACGCCGTCATGACGATCGGCGACCCCTTCGTGCCGATCAAGCACCAGGGCGTCATCTACGTCCGCCCGCCGATCGGCTGACTGCCCGCGGCGCAAGCCGCCCGTCGGCCCGAAACCGGTCGGTCACGAGCTCGACGGATGACCGTCAGCGATCGGTCCGCAACAGGTCAGCCGAGCGCGGCGGCGAACCGCGGCTCGTCGGCGGTCGCCTCGAGCCGGTCGAAGTGCTCGTCGGCGTAGCCGGCGAAGTCGAAGGCGAGCTCCGCAATCGCCTCCTGGACGACGCCCCACATCGCCTCCCGGAAATCGGACATGAACCGCATGAGCACATGGATGTCGCGGTCGGCCCCGCCGTAGGCCTCGAGCAGCTCGGCGTCCCCGGGCTCGTCGAGGCCGTTGTTCACGGCGAAGTTGGCCAGGTCGAACGCCGGGTCGCCCATCCCCGCGTACTCCCAGTCGACGATCCAGGTGCGGTCGTCGCCGCCGACGAAGTTCGCGGCCAGGAGGTCGTTGTGGCACGGGACGAGGTCGTGGCCGCCGCGGCGCCGCTCGATGCGGTCGGCGATCGCCTTCGCGGTCGTGTATCCGGCCGTCGGCATCACGCCGCGTCCGGCCGCCGTGGCGGCGTAGGCCTCGACGACGCGGAACGCATCGAACCCGCCAGTGATCGCCGGTGCGGCGTGCAGGCGCGAGAGCAGCTCCGCCGCCCGGGCGACCGTCACCTTCCCGGTCTCGCCCTCGACGAAGCGGGTCACGAGGTACCCCTCGGGCTCGACGAACGCGACCACCTCGGGCCCGATGCCGAGCTGCGCGGCCGCGGCTGTCGCCTCGCGCTCGACGCCGCGGTCGATGCCGAGCAGCTCGGTGTCCTTCCCGCCGATCCGGAGCACGAACGCCTCGTCGCCGGCGACGACCTTGAAGTTGTGGTTCGTGATCCCGCCGCCGAGCGGCTCGACCGACTCGACGCCGCCCGGCCAGACGCGCTCGACCACGGCGTCGATCACGCCCTCACTCGCTCCCCGTTCGGGTCGAAGAGCGGCTCGGCTGCGACCTCGCCGGCGACCCAGTCGCCGAAGATCTCCACCTCGACCGGTTGGCCCGGGTCGGACGATCCCGCCGGCAGATAGGCGTAGGCGATCGAGCGCTCCACCGTGTACCCGTACCCGCCGCTCGTGACCCGGCCCGCCTCGGCGCCCTCGAGCCGGACGGGCTCCGAGCCGAGCGCAACCGCCCGCGGGTCTGCGAGGACAAGGCAGCACAGGCGCCGCGCGGGCTCGCCCGCGGCGAGCAGCGCGTCCCGCCCGACGAAGCCTTCCTTGTCGAGCTTGACCGCGAATCCGAGCCCCGCCTCGACCGGGTTGTCGTCCGGCGTGATGTCCGCGCCCCAGACGCGGTATCCCTTCTCGAGCCGCATCGAGTCGATCGCGCGGTAGCCGCCGGCGACGAGGCCGAGGTCCTGCCCCGGCTCCCAGATCGCGTCGTAGAGCGCGAGGCCGAACTCCGACGGGCAGTAGAGCTCCCAGCCGAGCTCGCCGACGTATGTGACCCGAAGCGCCAGGCACGGTACGTTGCCGACCGCGAGCTCACGGGCGTGCATGTACGGGAACTCGAGGGGCGTCGTCGTGAGCGGCTGGAGGATGTCGCGGGCCCGCGGGCCCCACAACCCGAGGCACGCATACGCGGAGGTCACGTCCGCGACGGAGACGTCGTCCGGCGCGTGCTCGCGGATCCACGCCAGGTCGTGCTGGCCGAAG
This sequence comes from uncultured Actinomycetes bacterium, assembly GCA_963836925.1. Taxonomy (GTDB): domain Bacteria; phylum Actinomycetota; class Thermoleophilia; order Gaiellales; family Gaiellaceae; genus PALSA-600. The sequence continues at coordinate 226,551 of CAWILJ010000004.1, read as the reverse complement.
GCAGTCCCGGTCACGATCCGGAACCGGTCCCCGGCGAGCCGCGTGACGGTGAAGTCGCACTCGATCCCGCCGCGCGCGTTCAGCATCGAGGTGTAGGTGATCGCGCCGACGTCGCGCGCGACCCGGTTCGCGCAAAGCCGCTCGAGGAGCGCAGCCGCGCCTTCGCCGGAGACCTCGATCTTCGCGAAGGAGGTCGCGTCGAAGAGCGCCGCCGTCTCCCGGCACGCGACGTGCTCGGCGCCGATCGCGGGCGACCAGAGCCGCCCGGCCCAGCCCCGCGGCCGCAGCGACTCGTCCCCGTGCGCGGCGTTCGGCTCGAACCAGTTCGCGCGCTCCCAGCCCGACTTCTCGCCGAACGCCGCACCGAGCTCGGCCAGGCGGCCGTACGCGGGCGACACGCGCAGCGGCCGGCCGGCGGTGCGCTCGTGACCCGGGTACTTGACGTCGTAGTAGGTCTCGTAGACCTCGAGTGTGCGGGCGAGCGTGTAGGACGGCGAGCGGTAGGCGCGGCCGAACCGGCGCGAGTCCATGTGCCACACGTCGAGCGAGGGGACACCGTCGACGATCCACTCGGCCACGAGCTGCCCGAGCCCGCCGGCGCCCGCCAGCCCGTGGGCGCAGAATCCGGCCGCCGTCCACAGGCCCCGCACCTCGGTCGGCCCGATGATGAACTCGCCGTCGGGCGTGAAGGCCTCCGGCCCGTTGATCAGCTTCACGACCTCCATCTCCTCGAGCGAGGGGACGCGGACGACGGCGTTCGTCATCAGCTCCTCGAACCGCGGCCAGTCCTCCGCGAGGAGCTTGCCGTTGAAGTCTGCGGGGATCCCGTCGAGCGACCAGGGCGCCGGGTGGCGCTCGTAGCCGCCCATGATCAGGCCCCCGGACTCGGGCCGGAAGTAGACGAGGAGCGACGGGTCGCGCATCGTCGGCATGTCCAGCGGCAGCCCGGACGGCTTCAGGATCAGGTACTCGTGCGCCATCGGCACGACCGGGACGTTCACTCCGGCGAGCGCGCCGATCTCCTTCGCGAACATCCCGCCGGCGTTGACGACGACGTCGGCCTCGATCTCGCCCCTGTCGGTGACGACGCCGGTCACACGGCCGCGCTCGACCGGGATCGCCGTCACGCGCGTCTGCTGACGGATCTCGGCGCCCCCACGCCGCGCGCCCTCCGCGAGCGCGAAGGTGAGCTGGGACGGGTCGATGTAGCCGTCCGTGGGGAGGTACGCCGCGCCGAGCACACCCCCGGTCGTCATCGGTGGGAACAGGCTCTGCGCCTCCGCCGCCGAGATCAGCTCGAGCGGCAACCCGAACGTCTTCGCCCAGCCCGACTGGCGCGAGAGCTCCTCCATCCGCTCCTCCGACGACGCGAGGCGCAGCGACCCGACCTCGCGCCAGCCCGTCTCGAGGCCGACCTCCTCGCCGAGGGCTCGGTACAGCTCGACCGAGCTCATCATCATCTTCGTCAGGCTGAGCGAGCCGCGCAGCTGGCCGACGAGCCCGGCCGAGTGGAAGGTCGAGCCGCTGGTGAGCTGCGCCCGCTCGACCAGGACGACGTCGCTCCAGCCGAGCTTCGTCAGCCAGTAGAGGATCGAGCAGCCGCCGACCCCGCCGCCGATCACGACGACGCGGGCGCGCCCCTTCACTCGGGGGTGACGTACGCGGCTGTGAGGCCGCCGTCGACGAGGAACGTCGAGCCCGTCACGTAGGAGGACTCGTCGCTCGCCAGGAAGAGCGCCCCGTTGACGATCTCGCGCGGCTTGCCGAGGCGCCCGGTCGGCCAGTGGGCTCGCCGCCGTTCGAGCGCCGCCGGGTTGTCGCCGAAGATGTTCAGCAGAAGCGGCGTCTCGACCGGGCCCGGGCAGAGCGCGTTCACGCGGATGTTCTCGCGGGCGAACTGCACCGCGAGCTCCCTGGACATGGAGAGCACCGCGCCCTTCGAGGCGGTGTAGGAGATCTGCGAGGTCGCGGCGCCGAGGATCGCGACGAACGAGGCGACGTTGATCACCGAGCCGCCGCCGCGGCGCTGCAGGTACGGGATGCCGTGCTTGCAGCAGAGGAACACGCCCTTCGTGTTCACGCCCTGCACGCGCTCCCAGGCCTCGACGGAGGTGTCGAGGATGGACGCGTCGTCGTCGGGCGAGATGCCGGCGTTGTTGTAGAGGACGTCGATGCCGCCGAAGCGCTCGGCAGCAGCCGCCATCATCGCTGCGACCTGGCCCTCGTCGGCGACGTCGACCGGGAAGGCGAACGCCTCGCCCTCGCACATCGTCGCCGTCTCCTCCGCGGCGGCGATCGCGACGTCGGCGACGCAGACCTTCGCGCCCTCGGCGGTGAAGAGGATCGCCGCCTCGCGGCCCATCCCGCCGCCGGCCCCGGTGATCACGCATAGCTTGCCGTCGAGCCTGCCCATGCTCACTCCCCCGTCGAGAAGAAGACGCTCTTGAGCTCCGAGTAGCCGTCCATCGCCGCCATGCCGAGCTCCCGGCCGAAGCCGGACTGCTTGAAGCCGCCGAACGGCGTCGACGGCCGCACCGAGCTGTTCGAGTTCACCGAGAGCACCCCGGTCTCGAGCGCGCGGGCGACGCGGATCGCACGGGCGCCGTCGCGCGTCCAGATCGACCCGGAGAGCCCGTAGGGGGTGTCGTTGGCGAGGCGGATCGCGTCGGCCTCGTCGTCGAACGGGATCACGGCCGCGACCGGGCCGAACACCTCCTCGCGCGCGATCCGCTCGTCGTTCGAGGCCTCCACGAGCGTGCACGGGTACCAGAAGCCTGCCTTTTCCGGGACTTCGCCCCGGAAGAGGCTCGTGACGCCCTCGAGATATGACGCCACCGTCTCCCGGTGCGCGGCAGAGATGAGGGGCCCCATCTCCGTGTCCTCCCGCGAGGGGTCGCCGACCTTCACGTTTCGGGTGGCCTCGACGAGCAAGCCCAGAAATCGGTCGTAAGCCGATTTCTGGACGAGGATGCGCGACCGCGCGCAGCAGTCCTGGCCGGCGTTGTCGAACACAGCGTAGGGCGCCGCGGCCGCGGCGCGCTCGAGGTCGGCGTCGGCGAAGACGACGTTCGCCGACTTGCCGCCGAGCTCGAGGGTGACGCGCTTGATCGTCCCCGACGCGCGCGTCATGACGTCTCGGCCGATCTCGGTCGAGCCGGTGAAGCCGATCTTGGCCACGTCCGGATGCTCGACGAGCCGGTTCCCGACCACCGAGCCGGGCCCCACGAGGACGTTGACGACGCCCTCCGGGATGCCTGCCTCGACCACGAGCTCGGCGAGCCGGAGAGCCGAGAGCGGAGTGAGCGCCGCCGGCTTCAGCACGACCGTGTTGCCGCACGCCAGCGCGGGGCCGAGCTTCCAGGAGGCGATGTTGAGCGGGAAGTTCCACGGCACGATCAGCCCGACCACGCCGAGCGGCTCGCGGAAGGTCGCCGCCATCCCGCCCGCGACGGGGATCGTCTCGCCGTAGTGCTTGTCCACGGCGCCTGCGTAGAAGTGGAGCACCTGCGCGACCATCCCGACCTCGCCGCGGGCGCCGGAGATCGGCTTGCCCACGTTCTCGGACTCGATGCGCGCGAGCTCCTCAGTGTGCTCCTCGACGAGGGCGGCCAGCCGGCGGAGCAGCCGCGCCCGGTCGGCCGGCGCGACGGCGCGCCAGCCGGGGAACGCCGCCTTCGCGCGGGCGACGGCGGTGTCGGCCTCCTCGACGCCCGCCTCCTCGAGCTCGACGATCGGCTCCTCGGTGGCCGGGTTGAGAACGGTGATGCTCACGGCGCGTTCGACCCTAGCCGCGCTCGAAGAGCCGCTCGCGCTCCCAGCAGGTGACGACCTCGTCGAACAGCCGCTGCTCGGTGCGCCCGTAGTTCAGGTAGTGGTCGACGACCTCGTCGCCGAACGCGGCCCGCGCGACCGTGCCCTTCTCGAGCGCCCCGATCGCCTCGCGGAGCGTCGAGGGGAACCGCGCGGCATCGGACTCGTAGGCGTTCCCCTCGAGTGCCGGCGGAAGCTCGATCCCGGCCTCGATCCCGTGCAGGCCCGCCGCGATCAGGGCCGCGAACGCGAGGTACGGGTTCACGTCCCCGCCCGGGATCCTCGTCTCGACGCGCTTCGAGCCGCCGTGGCCGACGGTCCGGAACCCGCAGGTGCGGTTGTCGCGGCCCCACGCGAGCGTCGTCGGTGCCCAGCTCCCGGCCGCGTAGCGCTTGTACGAGTTGACGTTCGGTGCCAGGAAGAGCGCCAGCTCGCGTGCGCAGGCGATCCACCCGGCGAGGAACCGGTCGAACACCGCGTTGTCCGCTGCGAAGGCGTTGTGGCCGTCGCGCCAGAGGCTCGCGTGGATGTGGCACGAGTTGCCGATCCACGTGTGGTCGGGCTTCGCCATGAACGTGATCGACCGTCCGTTCCGGTGGGCGAGCTCCTTCGCGCCGTTCTTGTAGATCACGTGGTTGTCGGCCATCGTCAGCGCGTCGGCAAAGCGGAAGTTGATCTCGTGCTGGCCCGGCCACGCCTCGCCCTTCGAGCTCTCCACCTTGATCCCGGCGCCCTGCATGCCGTTCCGGATCTGGCGGATGAAGTCCTCGTCGTAGGTCGTCGCGAGGACGTGGTAGTCGAGGATGTACGGCACCGACGGGGTGAGGTCGCGGTAGTGCTTCTCGTGCGCCTGCGCGTAGGTCTCCTTGAGGAGGTAGAACTCGAGCTCGGAGCCGACCATCGGCTCGAAGCCCGCCGCCCGCGCGCGCGCGACCTGGGCGGCGAGCACCTGGCGGGGCGAGGCGACGACCGGCGAGCCGCCCTCCCAGGCCACGTCGCAGAGGACGAGCGCGGTTCCCTCGAGCCACGGGATCCTCCTGAGAGTCGCGAAATCGGGCAGGAGGTGGAAGTCGCCGTAGCCGCGCTCCCAGCTCGCCATCGCGTATCCCGGCTGCGGGTCCATCTCCATGTCGAGCGCGAGCAGGTAGTTGCACCCCTCGAGCCCGTGCTCCGCGGTCTCGGAGACGAAGAAGTGCGCCTCCTCGCGCTTGCCCATGAGGCGCCCCTGCATGTCGGTGAAGGCGCAGACGACCGTGTCGATCGTCCCCGCCTCCACCTCTTCTTCGAGCTCGTCGAGCGTCAGCATGCGGCGAGTCTATGCCCCGCCTGTCGCTAGGAGGTTCCGAACTCCGTGTCGGCAGGCAGCGCGAAGTCACCCTCCCTGCGGGCCTCGAGCTGCGCCAGCTCCTCCTCGGTGCCCATGCGCACCGGGCCCTTGAACCAGTGGCGGGCCGAGATGACCCACCAGCCGCCGAAACAGACGCCGATCCCGATGAACCAGAGGATCGTGTAGTTCGTCAGCGACCAGGAGAAGTTCGGGGACCACGGCAGCCCGTCGTAGAAGAGCGGCAGGCTGAACAGGACGGCGATCACGGCCACCCAGAGCAGGGCGACGACGTCGATCCACTTGTAGTGGCGGCCGAGGCTCCACGCGCCCTTCTCGAACCTGTCGCCGAGGCGCAGGCGGAGGAACACGGGGAGGACGAAGGCGATGTAGAGGCCGATCACGGCGATCGCGGTTCCGGCGGCATACCCGACGAGGTAGTTCCAGATCGCCGGGACCATCAGCAGCGCCGAGAGCACGCCGATCGCGAAGACGGCGTACACCGGCACGCGGCGCTTGGAGACGCGCCGCCAGAGCTGGTGGCCGGGGACGGCGCCGTCGCGCGAGAAGGCGAACATCATCCGGGACGCCGAGGTCGTCGACGCGGTGACGCAGAAGAACTGCGCGACCACGCAGATGAAGAGCAGGAGGTCGGACCAGTTCTGGCTCATCGACGTGGCCCAGATCCAGGGCACCACCGCCCCGATGTTGCCGAGGGCGCCCTGCGTGCTCGGGATCGCGAACGTCACCGCCACGAGCAGGACGAAGCCGAAGATCACCGAGACGACGACCGACATGTACATCCCCACTGCCGCCATCCGCGAGGCCTGGTGGGTCTCCTCGGCCATGTGCGCCGAGGCGTCGAAGCCGGTGATCGTGTACTGCGACATGAGCAGGCCCAGCCCGAAGACGAGCCAGAACGCCGCATGGTGGAAGCCCGTGTGGTTGTGGCCGTACCCGGTCGCGTTGACCTGCGAGCCGAAGACGTAGGAGATCGACTGGTGGTGGTCCGGCACCACGATCAGGACGATGACGATGACCGCCACGCCGGCCATGTGCCAGTACGCCGAGATCGTGTTCAGGAACGACGTGATCCGCACGTCGAAGACGTTGATCAGGCACGCTGCGAGCAGGAACAGCGCGTAGAGCGCGTAGACGGTCTCGTTGTAGTTCCAGCCGAACCAGTCGTTCGTGTGCTTCTCGAGCGAGAAGAGGTCGTCGAAGAGCACCGTGGCGAACGTCGAGAGGCCGTAGCCGATCGCGGCGGTCACGGCGATCTGGCCGATCAGGTTGAACCAGCCGGTCGCCCAGCCCCAGCCGGGGCTGCCCAGCTTCGACGACCAGTAGTAGAGGCCGCCCGCCGTCGGGAAGGACGAGGCGATCTCGGCCATCGCGAGCGAGATGATCGTGGAGAAGAGGCCGATGAGCAGCCAGCCCCACGTCACGGCGATCGGCCCGCCGCTCTCGAACGCGATGTAGTACGAGGTGAGGCACCCCGCCAGGATCGAGATGATCGTGAAGGAGATCGCGAAGTTCTGGAACCCCCCCATCGCGCGGAAGAGCTCCTGGGCGTAGCCGAGTCGGTGGAGGGCCCTCTCGTCGTCGGTGATGTGGGCCCCGCTGCCTGCCGCGTCCTCACTCATCTCAACCCTCCTCGTTGTCTGGCCGGATTGGCGATGTATACAACGTTGCGGGCCGAAAGAAAAGCCACGGTCGGGCCCGCGCTTTCGCCGGGTCGAGGCGTGCGGAGCTCGAGCTCCTCTCGGTCTCTAGGCCGCTCGGCGAGAGCCGGCGAGCAGCGTGTCCAGCACCCGGTCGTAGGCCGCTGCGACAAGGCTCTCCGACTCTTCCTCGGCGTCGAGGCGCGCAGCCGCGAGGGCCGCGTCGACCTCGCCCGGCCGTGCGACCAGCAGCGCGTCCCGGCCGTGGATCGCGGCTTGCTCGACCAGCCAGAGCGCGTCGTCGATCGCGGCGGCGAGCATCGCCTCCGCAGCCTCCGCGAGGCCCTCGACCATGCGGGCGTCCCGGAGGCCGCCGGTCACCGCACGCCATGCAAGCTCACGGGCGAGCGCCTGCCAGGTCCCCCCTCTGCAGAGGCGGCGAACCGCCCCGGCGAGCGCCTCCTCGGCGATGCGCTCGGTCGAGCCTGGGAGCATCGTTGCCGTCCGTTCCTCCAACGGGCGTGATCATGGCGGTTGGACCGGACGGCCTCCGATGTCTTGCGGACGGGAGCACACGTCAGAGGCTGACTACGTGACGATCGAGACAACCGAATAGCCCTGCTGCATGGTTCTTCGCAGAGAGCTTGTGACAATCGAGTAGGGTTCCGGGCGGTGCGTCGGGGCTCCTGGTTCCAGCTGATTGCAATCGGTGTCGCGGCCGGGGCGATCGCGACTGCGGTCGCCATCGCCGTCCCCTGGCTGCCCACCTCGGCGTCCAAGCAGGCCGACCGGATCGACTTCACGTACTGGTTCGCGACGGTGATCTGCCTCGTGATCTTCGCGGTCGTGGCGGCGATCCTCATCTACGCGGTGATCAACTTCCGGGCCAAGCCCGGCGACTGGTCGGACGGCCCGCCGGTTCACGGCAACACGACGATCGAGATCATCTGGACCATCATCCCGGCCGTGCTCGTCACCGCGATCTCGATCGCGAGCGCGATCGTCCTCGCGCAGAACGGCAACGCGGGCTCGAACCCGCTCGTCGTCCGCGTCCTCGGGCAGCAGTTCGCGTGGACGTTCACCTACTCGAACGGCAAGACCTCCCCGATCCTGCGCCTGCCGCTCGACCGGCCGGTCAGGCTGGAGATCACCGCTGCCGATGTGATCCACTCGTTCTGGGTCCCGCAGTTCGGGCAGAAGCAGGACGCGGTCCCCGGACAGGTGAACGATCTCGTGATCACGCCCACACGCACGGGCACGTTTCCTGTCATCTGCACCGAGCTCTGCGGGCTCGGCCACTCGACGATGCGGACCGCGACGATCGTGATGAACGAGGCCGCCTTCAAGAGCTGGTTCGTCGGCACCGCACAGAGGCCGCAGCCGGGCGGCGGCGGCGGAACGATCGGCGCCGTGATCTTCACCAACAACGGCTGTGGCGCCTGCCATACCTTCAAACCGGTCCCGGCCGCCACCGGTAAGGTCGGCCCCGACCTCGACAGCCTCTCGGCAAGCGCGAAGGCTGCCGGTCAGGAGCTCGTGCCCTTCATTCATCAGTCAATCGTCGACCCGAACGCCGTCATCGCGAAGGGCTTCCAGCCCGGCGTGATGCCCGGGACCTTCGGAAGCACCATCCCGCCCAGGCAGCTCAATGCCCTTGTCGCCTACATAGCCGCGAACACGAAGTAAGAAGGAAGAGCAGAACGATGACCGACACGGCAATCGAACCCCACCTCGAGACCTCGAACGGCCACCACTCGCCGCCGCCGCCCCGGCCCCCGACCGGCATCCATCGGTTCACGGCGCCCGGCTGGCTCCGCGCCGCCTGGACCACCCCGCTCGTCGGCTTCGCCGGGCTCGGGCTCGTCTGCCTGATCCGCTGGGCGGCCCATTGGCACCCCATCTGGTACAGCGTCCCGCTCGTCACCGTCTCGACGGTGACCTTCCCGATGGGCTTCCTGATCGGGATCGGCGCTTTCGACTACTGGGCCTACTACTTCTCGGGCAGGCCGACACGGCCGGAGGACCACTCGGGCCACGGCGCCCGCCGCTGGCAGGACTACTTCCGCCCCAACACGGACCACAAGGTCATCGGGATCCAGTACCTGGTCACGACGATGGTGTTCTTCGTCATCGGAGGGTTCCTCGCGATGATGTTCCGCGCCGAGCTCGCCCAGCCGGGCGACCAGTACTTCAACCCGCAGACCTTCAACGTGCTCGTGTCCGAGCACGCGGCGCTGATGATCTTCACGGTCGTCGTGCCGGTGTTCGCAGGGCTCGGGAACTTCGTGATCCCGCTGATGATCGGCTCTGCCGACATGGCGTTCCCGCGCCTGAACGCGCTCTCGTTCTGGCTGCTCCCGATCGGCGGCGTCGTGATGCTCGCGGGCCTGATCACACCGGGCGGCGGCCCTTCGGCCGGATGGACGTGCTACGCGCCGCTCTGCTCGCACCAGCCGCTCGGGCAGGTGTTCTTCAACATGGGCGTGCAGTGGGCAGGTGCATCGTCGATTGTGACGGCCCTCAACTTCCTCGTCACGATCATCACCATGCGCGCGCCGGGCATGACGTTCTGGCGCATGCCGCTACTGGTCTGGGCCAACTTCTCGACCTCGACGCTCGTCGTCCTCGCGACGCCGTTCATCGCCGGCTCGCAGTTCTTCGTGATGTTCGACCGCGTCATGCACACGAACTTCTTCGAGACGGCGAACGGCGGCTACGTGGTCGGCTACCAGCACATCTTCTGGTTCTACTCGCACCCGGCCGTCTACATCATGATGCTGCCCGGCTTCGGGATCATCTCGGAGGTCGTCTCGGTGATGAGCCGGAAACCGATCTTCGGCTACCGGCTGATGGCGTTGAGCCTCCTCGCGATCCTGGTGCTCGGGTTCTCGGTCTGGGCGCACCACATGTACGTCGCGGGCATGGCCTCCTGGCTGCGCGTCCCGATGATGGTGACCACGCTCCTGATCGCGGTCCCGACCGGGATCAAGATCTTCTCCTGGGTCGCGACGATCTGGAACGGGAAGATCCACTTCACGACGCCCATGCTGTGGGCCGTCGGCTTCATCGCCGTGTTCACGATCGGCGGGCTCTCGGGCATCTACCTCGGCTCGGTGCCGATCGACGTCCACGCGAGCGACACGTACTTCATCGTCGCCCACATCCACTACGTGCTCTTCGGCGGCTCGATGTTCACGGTCTTCGCCGGGATCTACTACTGGTTCCCGAAGATGACCGGCCGCATGTACAACGAGCGGCTCGGCCAGCTGCACTTCTGGCTGACGTTCGTCGCGTTCAACCTGACGTTCTTCCCGATGCACTACATCGGGCTCCAGGGGATGCCGCGCCGCGTCGCCGACTACGCGAGCCGCTTCGCCGACTTCAACCTGTTCATCTCGATCGCCTCGTTCGGGCTCGGCGCCTCGACCGTGATCTTCCTCTACAACATGATCCACTCCTGGAAGTACGGCGAGAAGGCCGGGGCGAACCCGTGGCACTCGATGACGCTCGAGTGGCAGGTCGCCTCGCCGCCGCCGATCTTCAACTTCGACGAGATCCCGCAGATCGTCGGAGGCCCGTACGAGTACGGCGTCCCCGGTGCACGTCACGCGATCCTGAGCGGCACCACCGCCCCCGAACCCGTCCCCTCGGGCGGCCACTGACGGCTTGAAGCACGTGCTCGTGATCGCGAACGAAACAGCCGCGTCGTCCACCCTGCTCGATTCGCTGCGCCGGGAGGCGGCGGGCGGCACGGACCTCCAGGTGACCGTGATCGCCCCGGTCAGCGAGCCGCGGCACGGCTACGTCGTGTACCAGGACACACGCCGGGCCTCCGCCGGCCGCCGGCTCGAGAAGACGCTCGAGCTCCTGCGCACCTCGGGCATCCCGGCCATGGGGTTCGTCGTCGAGACGAGCCCGTCGCAGGCGGCGAAGGACGCGCTCGCGCAGCTAGAGCCCGTGCCCGACGAGATCGTGGTCTCCACCCACCCGGAGCTCCGCTCCGGCTGGCTCCGGCGCGACGTCATCGATGACATCGCGAAGGCCGCGAGGGGCATCCCCGTCCGGCACGTCGCCGCAGGCGCCGACGACCCGGTCGAGCTCGAGCGGAACATCCTCGTGGTCGCGAACGAGACGGTCATCTCGAAGGAGCTCCTCGACCGGATCCGCGAGCGCGCCGCGAAGGGCCCCGCGAGCTTCCTGATCGTCTCGCCGCAGGAGAGCGACGTTCCGAGCCCCGAGGCGGCGCGGCGCCTGAGGCGCGCGCTCACGGTGCTCCGGTCCGAGGGGATCGACGCCCACGGCCAGGTCGTGCACCCCGACCCCTTCACCGCGTCGATGGAGGCAACGAACGACGAGCGGGTCGACGAGATCATCGTCTCGACGTTCCCGCACGCGCACTCCGGCTGGCTGCGCCGCGACCTCGTCGAACGGCTCAAGGCCGAGACCGGCCTGCCGGTCGACCACGTCGTCTCGGAGGGGGGCGAATGAGCCGTAAGCTCGATGACGGAGGCTCCAGCAGGTCATGAGCGCCCACGCAGAGCCGGTCGGGCACGCGCACAAGCCCGACGCGAACCTCCATCCGCCGCCGATCCACTACAGCTCTCGGATCTTCCCGCCGATCGTCGGGATCTTCCTCTTCATCGGGTCGGAGATCATGCTGTTCGGCTCGTTCTTCACCGTCTACTTCTTCGACCGGGTCGTGAACGCGCAGTCGCACCCGGGCCCGTGGCCGCCGTACATCCCGGGCACGCACATCCAGTTCGAGCGGCCGTGGTTCCTGGCGCTCGTCAACACCTTCATCCTCGTGACGTCGAGCTTCACGATGCACTGGGCGACGACCTCGGTCAAGCGCGGCAATCGCGCGGGGCTCTGCGCCGGGATGGTGCTCACGCTGCTCCTCGGCTCGACCTTCCTCCTCACTCAGGTGATCGAGTACCACCGGATCGGCTTCAACACGGGCGACACGGCGTTCGCGGCGACGTTCTTCGGGCTCACCGGCCTCCACGCCTGCCACGTCTTCATCGGCCTCATGATCCTGCTCGCGATGACGATCAGGTCGTTCCGGGGCCATTTCAGCCCGGAGCACCACCACGGGATCGAGGTCGGCGGCATCTACTGGCACTTCGTCGACGTCATGTGGATCGTCGTCTACGTCACGGTGTACATCCTGTGAGCCGCAGGTGTGACGGAGCCGGGAGTCGGGCATGAGCCGGCGCACCCTCCTCGGCCTGGTGGCACTCGGCGTGGTCGTGCTTGCCGCGGCGGGCTGCGGCGCCGTGTCCCGCGTGACCTCGGGCAACCCGGCGCAGGGCCGGTCGCTCTTCATCGCGAAGTGCGGGTCCTGTCATACGCTCGCGCAGGCGAAGACCCAGGGCATGATCGGGCCGAATCTCGACGACTCGTTCGCCTCGTCGAAGGACGAGGGGTTCGCGGTCTCGACGGTCGTGGACGTCGTGCGCGGCCAGATCGCCTATCCCGACACCCGGCCCGGAACCGTGTGCCGGAAGTCGATCCGGACGAAGGTGGGCAAGGGGCTCAGCTGCACCTCGACGCAGGGCATGCCCGCCAACCTCGTCCACGGCCAGGAGGCGAGGGACATCTCGCTCTTCGTCGGCCTCTGCACCGAGATCCTCAACCCGAAGACCGGGGAGCTCCGACCCGACCCGGCCTGCAGCACGAAGAACGAGACCGTCAAGGTCCCGGGCTAGCGCCTGCGCCCGGTCAGGAAGCGGTCGTCCCGGAGCTTGCGGCCGGCTCGCCCACCGCGTCGAGATCGACGACCACGTGGGTCACCGGCAGGTCGAAGCGCTCTTTCGCGCTCTCGACGACGCCGCGCTCGAGCCAGTTGGAACGGCCTTCCGGGTGCGTCGAGATCACGATCTCGTCCGGCGCGAACGTCCTGATCGCATCGGCGATCGCCTGCACCGGATCGGAGTCACCCACCTCGCCGCGCGAGTTCATGCCCGCAGCGCGCATCGCCTCGAGCGACGCCTCGAGCCGGGCAGCGGCCGCCTCACGGGCGCCGTCCTCGTCGGAGACCCAGTGGCGGATCGGCGTGTTGAGCGCGGGCGTGACGACGAGGACCGCGGTCGTGCGGCCGCGGGCGCGCCGCTTCAGCTCGGCGAGGAGCTCGAAGCCCCCGACCGTCTCGTTCGCGATCACGAGCAGACGCCTCTCACCGGGAGGATGCGGTGGCGGCACCTGCTTCTCGGGCTCCGATCCGTCGCCGCGCGTCGTCAGCCACCACCCGATGAGGACGCCCGTCTCGAGCACGAAGACCACGACGCCTGCCCACGTGTTGACGAGCGAGGCGATCGCGATGAGGCCGAAATACGCGATCGTGCCCCACAGGAAATGAAATGCCGCCGCTTCGGTCCGAAACGGGTTCTTCATGCCTGTGAGGAAGTCTACTTACCCGTCGCCGTCGTGCTGGAGCTCGCGCTCGACTTGAGAGTGGCCTCGAGCTGCTCGAGCGCCTTCTTGGCCGCCGGAACGCCGGCATCGTCCGGCGCGAGCTTGAGGTAGGCCTTGTAGCCCGCGATCGCGGTCTTGGTGTCGGCGGCGTCCTGCGCGGCCTGGGCGAGCGAGAGCTGTGTGGAGGCGTCCTTCGGGGCGAGCGCCGCGATCTTCTTCCAGGCGTCCTCGCGCTGGGTGAGGGCGGACACGAACTGCTCGTAGGCGTTGGTCGTGGCCGCGCTCGTGCCGGAGGACACCGCGGTGGCGAGCGGGCTCGTGAGCGAGCTGACGGCCTGGCTCAGCGGCGTGCCCGTCTTCGGGGCCAGCGTCGGGGCCGGGGCGATCGCCTGCGTCCGCTGCTGCTGGAACGTGTAGATCGTCTGCCAGTCCGTGGCGCGGCGGAGATAGAGCGCGGCGAGCTGGCGCAGCGCGTCCTCGTTCCGCGGCTTCAGCGTGGTGTAGGTCGTGAGCGCGGCAGCAGCCTCGTCGAGCTTGCTCTTCGCCTGGAGTGCGTTCGCATACGCGAGCCACGCCGCCGCGTTCTTCGGCTGCTCGGCCGTCTTCTTCTGGAGTGCGGAGACCGACGTGCCCGAGGACGAGCTGCCGCTGAAGAAGTTCTGGACGATCTGGCTGATGCCGGTCGACCCGGAGCCGACGCCGAGAAGCACGAACGCGGCGATCAGGGCGACGGCGAGGAGGTACCAGAGGAACTTGCCGTGGTTCCGCAGCCGGGCGAAGAAGAGCTGGTCTTCCCACTTCTGGTGCTGGACGCGCTTCGGCTTCGCCGGCGCCGGGGTGTGGCTCGGCTGCGCTACGCGAGCATTCGCTTGCGGGCGGCGCTTGCGGTGCTGCGTACCTCTGGCCACTCTGTCACTCCTTGGCGGTAGCGGGTCTCTCCATCGACGATCGTCTCCACGACGCGGCCGGGAGACCCGGCGAAGACAGCTGCGGCGGTTGGATCTTCAATGGGATGGTACGGGCTTCCTGCTACTGAGACGACGGCGATGTCGGCGCGTTTGCCGGGAGCGAGGCTGCCGAGCTCGCTTCCGAGGCCCAGCGTCGACGCTGCCCCAAGGGTAGCGAGGTGCAGCGCCGAAGCGGCGTCGAGCGCATCCGGGCGCCGCTCGAGCGCCCGCGCGGCGGCAAGAGCCGCTCGCATCTCCTCCCACGGGTCGAACGACGGTGTCGAGGCCGGCGAGTCCGTCCCGAGCCCGATCCGGATCCCGGCGTCGCGCATCGCCCCGAGCGGCGCGGTGCCGCAGCCGAGGAGGGCGTTCGAGCGAGGGCAGTGCGCGACGGGGACGTCGGCCTCCGCGAGCGCCGCGATCTCGCCGGCCTCGGCCGTCACGCAGTGCGCCGAGAGGAGCTCGGGGCCAAGCACGGCCTCGAGCGTCGCCACGGCCCGCTTCCCGGTCGGCTCGACGAGGACGTCGCGTGCCACCGAAAGCGGTCCCGTCCCGTGCTCGAGCCACTCGTTCTCACCGTCGCTCTCGGCGAGGTGCGTGCCGACCGGGATCCCGAGCGAGAGGCAGTAGCGGTAGGCGTCGAGCGTGCACGTGTAGGGCGCGTGCGGCGAGATCCCGATCCGGACGAGCTCCGTCTCCTCGACGCCGGCGCGAAGCTCCCCGAACCGGGCCTCGGCGTCGTCTGCGCCGCCGAAGACCTCGAGGTAGACGATCGCGCGCAGCCCGAGGTCGTCGGCCGCGGCCGCGGCGGTCCCGGAGAAGCTGTAGTCGGCCGTGGCGGTGATCCCCGCTGCGAGGGACTCGGCCGCTCCGAGGCGTGCGCTCGCGAGCATCCCTTCGCGGTCGAGCTTGCGCTTGCGCCCGATGTGCGTCGCGAGCCAGTCGCCGAACGGCCGCCCGTCGCCGAAGCCGGCGTAGACGGCGTACTCGAGGTGCGAGTGCGCGTTCACGAGCCCGGGGAGGATGATCGCACCCTCGTGGTGGCGGTCGGCTCGCCCGCGGCCGATCTCGACGATCCGGCCGTCCTCCCAGGCGACGTAGCCGTCCTCGACCGGGGGGCCGTCCACGGGGACGACCCAGCCGGCGGAGATCGCCCGTGTCACGCGTCGAAAGCGGGATTCAGTCGGGTCGCTCTGCGGTCGAGGATCGCGCAGAGGATGATCGAGAGCTCGAAGAGCACGAAGAGCGGCACCGCCTGGAGGGTGGTCGTGACCGGGTCGACGCTGGGAGCGACCGCCATCCCGACGACCCCGCAGGCGAAGTAGCCCATCCGGCGGTTCTTGCGGAGCTTGTCGGTGGTCATGATCCCGAGCCGTGTCAGCGCCACCAGGAACACCGGCAGCTCGAAGACGAGGAGCATCGCCAGGAGCACGTGCACGCAGAAGCCGAGATACGGCTTCGCCTGCAGGATGTTGTTGAACTGGTTCGAGTCGAAGTCGGTCAAGAACTTCAGCGCGTGCGGGAGCACGATGAAGTAGCCGAACGCGACGCCGCCGACCGCGAGGAGCGCCGCGAGCCCCGCGAGCCACTTGATCAGCTTCGTCCGGTCCTTGTTGATGGCCGGGATGAAGTACGCCCAGACCTGCCAGAGGACGATCGGGAGCGCGATCACGATGCCGAAGTAGATCGAGATCCAGAGAACCGTGGTGAAGTTCTCGAGCGGGCTGAGCGTCGTCAGCTTCTGATCCTGCCGGTCCTTCGGCAGCAAGATCATCAGCCAGTGGATCAGACGGCTGTGGATGACGAAGCCGACGACGGTCCCGATCGTGACCGCGCCGATGATGATGAATATGCGCGAGCGCAGCTCGTCGAGATGCTCGACGAGCGAGGCCTCCTCGCCATGATCGAGGCGACGCGGCAGCCGGATCCGCGGCACCCTACCCTCCGCTCGCCTGGTTAGGAGACGGGCTCGGTTTCCTGCTCAGGAGCAGCGGCCGGGGCAGCGTCGCCCGAAGTTGCAGGGGCCTCGACCGGGGCAGGAGCCTCGACGTGGGCCGGAGCAGCCACAGGGACTGGAGCCGGGGCCGGCGCCGGGGCAGCCTGCTGAACGGGCTGCGGCGGCGGAAGCTCAGAGCGGGAGGTATCGATCTTCGTTGCTTCCTGGACGCCGGTGACGGAGTCCTTGAACTCCCTCATGCCGACTCCGAGCGAGCGGCCGATTTCGGGCAGACGCTTCGCGCCGAAGAGAAGCAAGGCGAGAATCAGCAGAAAGATCAGGTGAGTCGGTTGAAGAAGTCCTGTTCCCATGCGAACGATGGTACCACAGTCGTTTCGGCTTCCCGTGCGGCGTTCCGCCGCGCGCTTGTCAGGTCCGCCTGAGCCCGCACGGCGCCCGAAGCGGGCTACCATGGTTGCTGTTGCTGCCGCGGAGGGCGGCCTGCAGACGACCTTCGAAGGAGATCATTGGCACTTCTGGAGCTGAAGAACTTGCACGTCGCGCTCGAGGACGGCACCGAGATCGTCAAGGGCGTCGACCTCACGGTCGACACGAACGAGGTTCACGCGATCATGGGCCCGAACGGCTCGGGGAAGTCGACCCTGTCGTACGCGATCGCGGGCCATCCCGCCTACGAGATCACCGAGGGCCAGGTCCTCCTGGACGGCGAGGACATCACCCGGGCGGGCGCAGACGAGCGAGCCCGCGCAGGGCTGTTCCTGGCGTTCCAGTACCCCCAGGCGATTCCCGGCGTGCGCGTCACCGATTTCCTGCGCACCGCGATCAACGCGATCCGGAAGGCCAAGGCTCAGGGCACCGACGACCCGATTCCGGTGAAGGAGTTCCGCGAGGAGCTGTTCAAGCAGATGGACCGTCTGAAGGTCTCCCGTGAGCTCGCCTCGCGGTACCTCAACGACGGGTTCTCCGGCGGCGAGAAGAAGCGCGTCGAGATCCTCCAGATGGCGATGCTGAAGCCGCGCATGGCGGTTCTGGACGAGACCGACTCGGGCCTCGACATCGACGCGCTCAAGGTCGTCGCCGGCGGCGTGAAGGAGCTCGTCAGCCCGCAGATGGGCGCGCTCGTGATCACGCACTACAAGCGGATCCTCAACTACATCCACCCGGATCGCGTCCACGTGTTCGTGGACGGGAAGATCGTCCAGTCCGGGGGCCCCGAGCTGGCCGATACCCTGGAGGAGTTCGGGTACGAGCAGTGGGGCGTTTCGAACGGCAACGGGAAGGAAGGCTGACCATGGCGCAGACTGAGCACGAGATCGTCAGCGAGATCGGGTCCGACTACGCCTCGAAGTACGGCTTCCACAACTCCGACTCGGCCGAGGACTACTTCTTCAAGTCCGGCCGCGGTCTCTCGCACGAGCTGGTCGAGGCGATCTCCGAGCACAAGAACGAGCCCGAGTGGATGCGGAAGTTCCGCCATGCCTCGCTCGACAACTTCACGGCGCGCCCGCTTCCGACCTGGGGCGGCGACGTCTCGGGCATCGACTTCGACAACATCTACTACTACATCAAGCCGACCGAGAAGCAGGCCGACTCCTGGGAGGACCTGCCGGCCGACATCAAGGACACCTGGGACAAGCTCGGGATCCCGGAGGCGGAGAAGAAGTACCTCGCGGGTGTCGGCGCCCAGTACGAGTCCGAGGTCGTCTACCACAAGATCAACGAGGAGCTCGCGAAGCAAGGCGTGATCTTCCTCGACATGGACTCCGGCCTGCGTGAGCACGAGGAGCTCGTGAAGCAGTACTTCGGGACGATCATCCCGAACAACGACAACAAGTTCGCCGCCCTGAACAGTGCCGTGTGGTCGGGCGGGTCGTTCATCTACGTCCCGAAGGGCGTGAAGATCGAGCTACCGCTCCAGGCCTACTTCCGCATCAACGCGGAGAACATGGGCCAGTTCGAGCGCACGCTGATCATCGTCGACGAAGGCGCCTACGTGCACTACGTCGAGGGCTGCACCGCCCCGATCTACTCCTCCGACTCGTTGCACTCGGCGGTGGTCGAGATCGTGGTCAACAAGGGTGGACGCTGCCGCTACACGACGATCCAGAACTGGTCGAACAACGTCTACAACCTCGTCACCAAGCGTGCGATCGCCTACGAGGACGCGACGATGGAGTGGGTCGACGGGAACCTCGGGTCGAAGCTGACGATGAAGTACCCGGCGATCTACCTGGCCGGCCCGCGGGCTCACGGCGAGGTGCTCTCGATCGCGTTCGGCGGCGCCGGGCAGCATCAGGACGCGGGTGGCAAGTGCGTGCACCTCGCGCCCGACACGACCTCGGTGATCACGTCGAAGTCGATCTCGAAGAACGGCGGTCGGGCGGGCTACCGCGGCTTGCTCGAGGTGGCGAAGGGCGCCGAGAACGCGAGGTCGAAGGTCGTCTGCGACGCGCTGATCCTCGACGAGGACTCGCGCTCCGATACCTACCCGTACATCCGGATCGACGAGGACAAGGTCGACATCGGGCACGAGGCGACGGTCTCCAAGATCGGCGAGGAGCAGCTCTTCTACCTGATGTCGCGCGGCCTCACGGAGTCGCAGGCAAGCGCCATGGTGGTCTCCGGCTTCGTGGAGCCGATCACCAAGGAGCTCCCGCTCGAGTACGCGATCGAGATGAACCGCCTGATCGAGCTCCAGATGGAAGGCTCCGTCGGCTAGCGCCGACGGAGCCTAGGAAAGGCATCCGTGGCCAGGGCCGAGGCGCTCGAGCGCTATCAAGAGCTGCCGATTCCCTCGACGACCGAGGAAGCCTGGCGCTTCACCGATCTGCGCGGCTTCGATCCCGAGACGTTCTCGGCGACGAGCGGCGTCGCCGGGGAGCCCGTGTCTCTCGTCGAGCTCGACGTCGCCGGCGAGGTGATCGTCGGGGAGCGGGGTGTCCACTTCACCCGTGTTCCCGAAGGCGTCACGGTCGAGCCGCTCGGCGAGGATCATCCGCTGCTCGGGACGCTCGTCGGCTGGAACGAGAAGTTCGCCGCCCACAACGCGGCGATGTGGGGCAACGGCGTTCTCGTCCACATCCCGAAAGGCGTCGAGGTCGAGAAGCCGATCTACGTCCGGCTTCAGAACACGATCGACGGCGGCAGCCTGTTCTGGCGCCTCCTCGTCGTCGCCGAGGAGGGCTCTCGCTGCACGCTGATCGAGGAGTACTCGTCCGCTGCTCCCGACCTGCACGGCTACTCGAACGCGGTCGCCGAGCTCTTCGTCGGACCGGCGGCGAAGCTCGAGTACGTCTCGATCCAGAACCTCTCACAGGAGACCTGGCACTTCGCAACCCATCACGCCCGCGTGGAGCGGGACGCCCAGCTCGACTGGGTCGCCGGCGGGTTCGGCTCGAAGAAGGGGAAGATCCGCATTCAGAACGACCTGAGCGGCCCCGGCGCGACCTCCCGGGTCACCGGCGCCTACTTCGCCGACGGCGACCAGCACCTCGACTACGACACCTTCCAGGAGCACATGGCGCCGTCGACCGAGTCCGACTTCGCGTTCAAGGGAGCGCTCCGGGAGCACGCGCACGCGGTCTGGCGCGGGATGATCCGTGTCGAGGAGGATGCGCAGAAGACGAACGCCTATCAGGAGAACCGCAACCTGCTCCTCTCCGACGGCGCGCACGCAGACTCGATTCCGGGCCTCGAGATCATGGCCAACGACGTCCGCTGCACCCACGGCGCCACCATCGGCCGCGTCGACCGCAACGAGCTCTTCTACCTGATGACGCGCGGCCTCTCCCGCGCCGAGGCCGAGCGGCTGATCGTCCGCGGGTTCTTCCAGGACATCCTCGACCGGATCGACCTCGAGCCGGTTCGCGAGGCGCTCGGCGCCGCCCTCGAGGCGCGCATTCCCCAGGTCGCATAGCAGCGAGCCAACGGTCGGATCCGTCCCGGGCTGAGTCTCCCGCCGAGATCGCGGCCGCGACCGGCCTCGTCCGCCGCGCCGCCGGCGAGCGGTTGCTCCAGTCCGTGAGCGAGGATGGGGCGGGCGGCTAGCCCGCCCCATCCTCTTCTGATCAGCCTCCGAACTTGCTTGCGTTCGCCTTCGTGACGAGCGCGGTGCCGGTGTCGACGCTCTTCGTCACCGGCTTCCCCTGGACGACTGCCCACAAGGTCTTGGCGCCCAGGTAGCCGATGTTCAACGGGAACTGCGCCACGCTCGCGTTCTCGCGGCCCTTCACGATTTGTGCGACCTCGTCCGGCTGCGCGTCGTATCCGACCATCACGAAGGACCCGGGCGAGACGTGCGCGTCGTCGAGCGCCTGGTCGGCGCCCACGGCCGGGGGACCGCACGCCGAGTACATCGCCTTCAGGTCTGGGTTGGCCGTGAGGATCGTCTGCGCCTGGCTGAACCCCTTCGTCTGGTCGCAGTCCGTCTCCAGCTTGCCGACGATCTTCAGGTTCGACTTCATCGAGCCGAGGCCGGCCAGCATGCCGTTGACGCGGTCGTCCAGCGACGGGACACCTGGAACTCCGGCAAGGATCCCGAGCTTGTCACCGGCCTTCAACCGCGCGGCGATGTACTTGCCGGCGAGCACGCCGCCGTTGTAGTTGTTGGTCGCGACGACCGACGCCTTCCCCTTCCAGTTCGGGATGTCGTTGTCGATCAGCACGACCTTCACGCCGGCCTTCTCGGCCGCCTTGAGCGCCGGCACGACGGCCGGGCTCGTCGGGGCGATTGCGATCCCCTTCACCCCCGAGGTGACCATGTCCTGGATCGCCGCGATCTCACCCGCGTCGTCGGTCGCGCTCTTCCCCTGCGCGAAGACGACCTGCGCCCCCGGCGTCTGGGCGTCGAACTTCTTCGCTCCGTCCTGGAGCGTCGTGTAGAAGCCGACCGGGAACTTGGTGATGACACCCAGCTTGATCACCGATTGCGCGTGCGTCGCGTTCTGCGTCCGGGCCGCTGCCCCTCCCGCCCCTACGGTGAGGAGCAGCACAGCTACGCCCACGCACGCCGTGAGCGAGAAACGTGATCTCGTCATGTTCGAGCTCTCCTTCCTGAGTTCGTCTCTGTTTGGTCTTCGTGGCCGTCCGCCCGGAGCCGCTCTGGGCGCCCAACGCGATCGGCTCCGGGTGACGGCGACGTCCTTGCTCGTGCAGTGAGTCAGCCTCCTCTGTGGTCGCCACCCCCCACGATCAGCGAGACGATCTGCGTGTGGGCCTCGGGAGAGGCCGGCAGCTCGCCCACCTTGCGGCCGCGTCGGAGCACGACGGCTCGGTCGGCCACCTCCATCACGTGGTCGAGCGCGTGGGAGATCACGATCACGGCCTTCCCGCCGTCACGGAGGCGGTGAATCAGGTTGAGCACGCTTCGTGACTCCCGCACGCCCAGTGCCGCAGTCGGCTCATCGAGAATGACGACGTTCGAGGCGAAGGCGGCGGCGCGGCTCACGGCCACGGCCTGCCGCTGGCCACCGGACATGAGGCCGACGGTCGTGTCGAGCCTCGCCAGCGATACCTCGAGTCTTTCGAGGACGTCTCGTGTCGCCTCCGTCATCCGCCTCCGCCGCAGGACGCGCAGGGAACGCGGAAGCCACGAAGGTCCGGCGACCTCCCGCCCGGCGAAGAAGTTGTCGGAGGCCTTGAGGTTGTCGAAGAGCGCCAGATCCTGGTAGACGGTCTCGATCCCGAGGGCGCGGGCATCTGCCGGCGAGTGAATGCTCACCTGGCGGCCGTCCATCGCGATCGTGCCGCTGTCGAGCCGGTGAGCGCCGCTGACGCACTGGATCAGCGTCGACTTCCCGGCGCCGTTGTCACCGAGAAGCGCAACGACCTCGCCGCGGTGGACGTCGAGGTCGATCTTGTCGATCGCGGTGACCGCGCCGAATCGCTTCGTCGCGTCGCGGATCGACAGCGCAGGCGGGGCGGCGCTCATGCCTCCCTTGCTGCGGCTGCCAGTCGCAGCCGCCCCTCGACGTGGCCCCGGATCACGTCAGCCTCGACCGCGAGGATGATGACCACCCCGATCACGATCAGCTGGTAGTAGGCGTTGACCGCATGCAGGTTCAGCGCGTTGCGGATGACGCCGATCGTGAACGCTCCGACCAAGGCGTTCCCGACGTTGCCCCGCCCGCCGGCGAACGCCGCGCCGCCGATGATCACCGCCGCAATCGAGTCGAGCTCCGACAGCTGCCCGAACGTGGGCGAGCCGGTGTCGGTCATGCCTGCCGTGATCAGCCCGCCGACTCCGGCGGCGAGGCCGCTCAAGACGTACACGGACACCAGCAGCATCCGCACCGGGACGCCGATTCGCCGCGCGGCGTCGGGGTTCCCGCCGACCGCGTAGAGCCACCGCCCCCAGACGAGTGTGCTCATGAGCGCAAGCGCAGCCAGCGCCAGCCCGAGGACGACGAACGTGGAGTACGGCAGCCAGCCGATCGTGCCGCCGCCGATCACCTGGACCGCGTGAGGCATTCCGGGGATCGGCTGACCGTTCGAGGCCCAGAGTGCGATACCGCTGACGATGCTCAGGCTCGCGAGCGTGACGATGAAGGCATGCGGCACGCGGCCGAAGACGAAGACGAGTCCATTCGCCGCCCCGACCACCACGCCCGTTCCGAGGATTGCGAGGATGACGAGCGCCGACGAGTCGACGTGCTGGAAGACGAGTGCGCCGACCACGGACGAGAGCGCGATCGTCGATCCGACCGAGAGGTCGATTCCGCGGGTGATGATCACGAGCAGCTGCCCGAGCGCGAGCACTGCGATCACGGCCGTCTGCGAGAAGACGTTGCCGATGTTGCGGCTCGTGAAGAAGAACGGCGTCGTCAGGCTCACGACGACGCACAGGAGGAGGAGGATGAGCGCCGGCCCGAGGCGCAGGCTGAAGAGCGCGGCGCGGAGGAGCCCGTCGCGGACATCGGCGCGGCTCTCACGGTTCACGATCGCGTCATGTGTCTCGGAGGTGCCCACGTCACGCCTCCTCGAGCAGGAGGGCGTCGGGGAGCGAGACGGTGCCGTTCGGATCTCGTGCCTCGGAGCCGTTGAGCCCGAGCGATGTCGGGACAGGAGCCGCACGGGCTTCGAGCGCGACGGTCCGCCGGTTGCTCACCGCAAAGACCCGACGATTTGTGCAGTAGCTGGCGACCCGCTGCCCATCGGTGCCAGAATGTACGGAATTCATCCGATCTTTTCAAGTGCCACACGAAACTTTCTTCAGCGGGGTGGCTCGGCGGGTGTTCAGGCCCAACGCCTACGGGCCGGGAACCATGCCCGCGCCGTTTCCTCGAGCGACGCCTCGGATGCCGACCACGAGAAGGGCACCCGGCCGCGGACAGCCGAGCCGTCGGCGGATGCGGGCGTCGCCGCGGAAGCCGCCGGACCGTCCGAGCGCCGAGAGACGCAGGATCAACTCGTCGCCTGCCACGTCTCGATGCGCCACGTTCAGGGCGCCGTCGTGGGGTGGATGCCCTTCTGCATCGACGGGTAGCCGCACGCGGGGGAGACGAGCACGCCTCCGGTGTCCTGCACCGCGCCGAATCGACGCATCTGGTCCCCGTTCGGGTGGATGTAGATGTCGACCGAGACGATCCGGTCGACCTTCTTGTTCTTCGCGAACGCGACGATCTCCTGGGTGGTGGGGTTCTCGATCGTGTTCGTGACCAGACGGATGAGCGGGTCGCTGCGGTAGTTCTTCTCGGGCGGGGCGGGGGCGAGGTATCCCTCCGGAATCCGGAAGTAGAACCCCGACTCGGCCTGCCACAGCGTCGAGTCGTCCCACTGGCCGAAGGGGAAGATCGCGATGTTCTCGTTCTTCGGGAAGCAGAGCTCGTACGTCTTCGAGGTGAAGAACGCCCAGCGCTCCGGGTGCACGGTCCAGTAGCCCCTGGCGAGGTTCGGGACGAGCGCCGCGACGGCGAGCGCCGGAAGCACCCACCTCGTCCACCCCGTCCGGCGGGCGGTCCAGAGCGCCACGACGACGGCGACGATCAGGGCGATGTAGACGCTCATCCGCGCCGGGAGGACGTTGTTCAGGAGCGGCAGCCGCGCGGCGTACTTCCAGGGGAGAGCGCGGTAGATCGGCCCCCTCCAGACGATCCCGGTGCCGAGTGTCAGTACGAACGCCACGGCGAGTGCGACCCCGAGGAACCTGACGACATGCGATCGCCGGACGCCGAGCAGGTACCAGCCGACGATCACGAGCGCGGGGATGCCGAAGTACGCTCCCTGCTCGGCGTCGTTCCCCCGCAACCCCCGGGTGAGGTGCTCGAAGGTCGAGCCGCCGATCAGGATCAGGCGGGTCGGCAGCAGGAAGTTGAGGAGATCGCCGTCGAACGTGGCCGGCTCGTTGATCGAGCCCGACTGGAAGCCGGTCAGGGCGAAGTACAGGAGCGGAGCGGCTACGACCGCCGCGATCCCGACCGCCGCGAGCAGCGGGAGCACGAGGGCTCGCAGCCGCGTTCTCGTCGACGGGACGAGCCAGCAGGCGAGGGCGAGCCCGACCACCAGCGCGAGCGATGCGGTCAGCAGCAACTCGGTCGACAGCCAGAACTGCAGTCCGAAGAGCACGCCCAGGCGCCAGGCGGCGCCGCGCCCGTCGAGCTCGGCCTGCAGGTACCGGATCGCCGCGAGCGCGATCAGCGGCAGCAGGAACACCGCCGTCATGTGCATGTGCCCCTGCTCCTGCCCGAGCATGTACGAGGAGAAGCCGAACAGGTAGCCGCCGACGAGCGAGGCCCACAGCGACCGGGTGAGGTGCCGGCAGAGCAGGTAGGCCGTGAACGCGGACACCGCCGGCACGAGCAGCTCGGCGACGTTGAACGAGACGTCGGGGCCGAAGAGTGCGGTGACGGGCGTGAACAGGAACGCGAGCCCTGGGACGGTTGTCGCCCAGACGAGGTTCGCCCCGTCGGGCGCGTAGATCGCATGGCTGTAGAACGGGTTCTGCCACGTCTCGAGCGCGTGGAGCCACCACGCGAACGACCAGACGAAGATCTGCGGGTCGCGCCCGTGCCCGAGCAGGTCGCGCCCGGGATGCGAGACGAGGCGCACGCCGAAGTACGCGAACGCCACGGCGGCGTAGCCCGCGAGGACGAGGGCGTTCCGCCCCAGTCGGCGCGTCACGACCGGACGAGCGGCTTGTACTTGATGCGGTGGGGCTCGAGGGCCTCGGGGCCCTTCGTCTCGGTGACCCAGTCGGCGTACTCGCCCCAGGTGCCCTCGAACCACGTCACCTCCGAGTCTCCCTCGAAGGCGAGGATGTGGGTGGCGACGCGGTCGAGGAACCAGCGATCGTGGGTGATCACGACGGCGCAGCCGGCAAAGTCGAGCAGCGCCTCCTCGAGCGCGCGCAGCGTGTCGACGTCGAGGTCGTTCGTCGGCTCGTCGAGCAGGAGCACATTGCCGCCGCTGCGAAGCAGCTTCGCGAGGTGCACGCGGTTCCGTTCGCCGCCCGAGAGCTGGCCGACCGGCTTCTGCTGGTCGCTGCCGCGAAAGTTGAACCAGCTCGTGTACTGGCGGGAGTTCACCTCGCGCCTCCCGAGCTCGATCGTGTCGTGTCCGCCGGAGATCTCCTTCCAGACGGTGCTCTTCGGGTCGAGGCCGCCGCGCGACTGGTCGACGTACGCGAGCTGAACGGTGTCGCCGAGCCGGAGCATGCCGTCGTCGGGGGTCTCCTCGCCGGCGATCAGGCGGAAGAGCGTCGTCTTGCCGGCCCCGTTCGGGCCGATCACGCCGACGATCCCCGCGGGCGGGAGCGAGAACGTGAGGTTCTCGAAGAGCAGCCGCTCGCCGTAGCCCTTCGCAAGTCCCTCGGCCTCGATCACGACGTCGCCGAGGCGGGGGCCCGGCGGGATGTGGATCTCGACCCGGTCGAGCTTGACGCTCTCCTCCTCGGCCAGGAGCTTCTCGTAGGCGGAGAGGCGTGCCTTCGACTTCGCCTGTCGCGCGCGCGGGCTCATCCGCACCCATTCGAGCTCCCGCGCCAGCGTCCGGCGGCGGGCCGACTCCTGCTTCTCCTCGGCGGCGAGCCGCTCCTGCTTCTGCTCGAGCCACGACGAGTAGTTGCCCTGGAAGGGGATGCCCCGGCCGCGATCGAGCTCGAGGATCCAGCCCGCCACGTTGTCGAGGAAGTAGCGGTCGTGGGTGACGGCGATGACGGCGCCCTTGTACTCGGAGAGGAAGCGCTCGAGCCAGTAGACGGACTCGGCGTCGAGGTGGTTCGTGGGCTCGTCGAGGAGGAGGAGGTCGGGTCCCGAGAGGAGCAGGCGGCACAGCGCGACGCGGCGGCGCTCACCGCCCGAGAGGGTGGTCACGTCGCGGTCACCCTCCGGGAGCCGGAGGGCGTCCATCGCCCGGTCGAGGGTCGCGTCGAGCGACCACGCGTCGCGACGGTCGATCTCGTCCTGAACCTTCGCCTGGTCCGAGAGGAGCGCGTCGTAGTCGGCGTCCGGCTCGGCGAACGCGGCCGAGATCGCGTTGAAGCGGTCGAGCAGGTCGCGGAGCTCCCGGACGCCGTCCTCGACGTTCCCGCGCACGTCCTTCGCGGGATCGAGCTCGGGCTCCTGCTCGAGGAGCCCCACGGTCGCGCCGGGGGCGAGCTGCGCCTCCCCGCTCGAGGTGTCCTCCTTGCCCGCCATGATCCGGAGGAGGGTCGACTTCCCGGCGCCGTTCGGGCCGAGCACGCCGATCTTTGCGCCGTGGAAGAACGACAGCGAGATGTTCGCGAGCACCTGTCTGTCCGAGCCGTAGAACTTGTCGGCGCGATACATCGAGTAGACGAACTCGGACACGCCGCCAGGTTACGCGGTGCCAGCCACGACACGCCGCTCGGTACAGTGGTCCCATGGCCGTCGGGGTGCAGGAACCTGTCTTGGACGCTGCGAAGCTGCGCGCCGACTTCCCGATCTTCGAGCAGGTGATCAACGGGAAGCCGCTCGCGTACCTGAACTCGGCCGCGACGTCGCAGAAGCCGAGAGCGGTGCTCGACGCGATGACCGAGTTCTACGAGACGTCGTACTCGAACGTGCATCGCGGCGTCTACACGCTCGGCGAGCGCGCGACCGCCGGCCTCGAGGGCGCCCGCGAGAAGGTGCGGGCCTTCGTGAACGCTCCGAGCGAGCGCGAGATCGTCTTCGTTCGCAACGCGACCGAGGCGCTCAACCTGGTCGCCTACGCCTACGGGCTCGCACGGCTGAAGCCGGGCGACGTGGTGCTCGCGACCCAGCTCGAGCATCACTCCAACTTCGTGCCCTGGCAGTACGTCGCCGGTCGCACCGGGGCCGAGTTCCGGATCATCCCGATCGACGACAACGGCGACCTGCTGCTCGACGCGGTGGCGGACGTCGAGAACGTGAAGGTCGTCGCTGCGAACGTCGTCTCGAACTCCCTCGGCACGATCGCCGACACCCGCAGGCTCGCCGACTGGGCGCACGAGCGCGGCGCGATCCTCACCTGCGACGCCGCCCAGGCAGCGCCCCACGTGCGCCTGGACGTCTCCTCGCTCGGCGCCGACTTCATCGCCGTGTCGGGCCACAAGATGCTCGGCCCGAGCGGGATCGGGTTCCTCTGGGGCCGCACCGAGCTCCTGCTCGAGATGGAGCCGTTCCTGCTCGGCGGCCACATGATCCGCTCGGTCGGCGACGAGAAGACGAGCTGGGGAGAGCTGCCGGCGAAGTTCGAGGCGGGCACCTCGCCGGTCGCCGAGGCAGTCGGGCTGGGCGCCGCGATCGACTACCTGAACGGCGTCGGGCTCGACGCGATCGAGGCGCACGAGCACCGGCTCGCCGCCTACGCGCTCGATGCGCTCGCCGACATCCCCGGGATCACGCTGTACGGGCCGCCGCCGGAGCGGCGCGCGGGGATCGTGATGTTCAACGTCGAGGGCGTCCACCCGCACGACATGGCGCAGATCCTCGACCTCGACGGGATCGCGATCCGTGCCGGCCACCATTGCTGCCAGCCGCTCATGCGCAAGCTCGGCGTGCCGGCCACCAATCGCGCGAGCTTCTACCTCTACACGATCCCCGAGGAGATCGACCGGCTCGCCGCGGGCGTCCGGCGCGCCCGGGAGCTCATGACATGAGTGCCCAAGCGAGCGTTGGCCCATGAGCGACTCCTTCGAGGACTTCTATCGCGAGAACATCCTCGACCACTACAAGAACCCGAGGAACTACGGGCTGCTCGAGCCGAGCGACGCGCACGCGGAAGGCCAGAACCCGCTGTGCGGCGACGAGGTGACGGTCTCGATCCGGTTCGCGGAGGACGGGGAGACGATCGAGGAGATCGGCTTCGAGGGCCGCGGCTGCGCGGTCTCGCAGGCGGCGACCTCGATGCTCACCGACCTCGTCAAGGGCCGGAAGGCCGCCGACGTCGCGGCGCTCCCGAAGGAGGAGATCCTCGGCGAGGTCGGGATCCCGCTCACGCCGGTGCGCATGAAGTGCGCGATCCTCGGTCTCGGCGTCGTGAAGGTCGCGCTCAACCGCTCGAAGGGGACACCGCTGCCCGAGGAATGGCAGGGCCTCGACATTGACTGAGCTCGTGGTGGGGCCGCTCGCGGAGCTGCCGCCCGGGACGATGAAGCTGGTCGACCACGAGCCCTTCAAGGTCGGGGTCTACAACTGCAGGGGCGAGCTCCGGGCGATCGAGGACCGCTGCTCCCACGACGACGGGCCGCTCTGCCTCGGCAACTGGGACACCGAGGCCTGCACGGTCGTGTGCCCGCGCCACGGCGCGAGCTTCGACCTCGGGTCCGGCCGGGCGCTGACTCTGCCCGCCTACCTGCCGGTCCGCACCTTCCCGGTCCGGGTCGACGACGGCGTCGTGGTCGTCGAGCTCGCCTAGAGAGACGTGACCGTCCGCTGCTGGGTGACGACGGACGAGGGGTACACCCGCTACCACGACGAGGAGTGGGGCCGGCCGGTCCGCGATGAGCGCGGCATCTACGAGCGGCTCTGCCTGGAGGGCTTCCAGTCGGGGCTCTCGTGGCTGACGATCCTCAGGAAGCGACCGGCGTTCCGCCAGGCATTCGCCGGGTTCGACCCGGACGGCGTGGCCGCGTTCGGTGCCGCCGACGTCGAGCGGCTCCTCGGCGACGCCGGCATCGTCCGGCATCGCGGGAAGATCGAGGCGGCGATCGCGAACGCCCGCGCCACCGTTGCCTTGCGAGGCTCGGGCGAGCCGCTGCACGAGCTCTTCTGGGGCCACGCGCCGCCGGCGGGGCCCGCGGCGGCGTCCCTTGCCGACCTTCCCGCCACGACGCCCGAGTCGGTCGCTCTCGCGAAACGGCTCCGCGTTGCCGGCTTCCGCTTCGTCGGTCCGACGACGGTGTACGCGGCCATGCAAGCATGCGGTGTGGTGAACGACCACATTCGCGACTGCTGGGTGCGCGCCGAGGTCGAGCGGGAGCGGCTCGGTTGATGCTGGACGATCGCGTCAGAGCGGTCCTGCGCAGGCTCGAGGAGGAGACCGAGCACGACGACCCGTCCGCCCCCTCCGACGACCGGTCGCTCCAGGTCCCGCCGTCGAGCGGAGCGCTCCTCTTCGCGCTCGCCTCGGGACGGCCCGGCTGCGAGGTGCTCGAGATCGGCGGCTCGCGGGGCTACTCGACGATCTGGCTGGGCGCGGCCGTCCGGACGCACGGCGGGCACGTCACCTCGCTCGAGGCGAGCCCGGCGAAGCTCGAGGCCTCGGCGCGGAACATCGCCGACGCAGGCCTCGAGGAATGGATCGACGTCGTCCCCGGCGACGCGTTCCGGTCGCTCGAGGATCTCGACGGCCCGTACGACCTCGTCTTCCTCGACGCGTGGAAGGACGACTACGAGGCGCTCTATCGGCTTGCGCGCGCCCGGATGGAAGCAGGCGCCATCGTGGTCGCCGACAACGTGTCCTCGCACGCCGGGCTCGCCGCGTACTCGGCGTCCCGTCAGTCGGACACGGGCCTCGTCAGCGTCACCGTGCCCCTCGACAACGGCCTCGAGGTGACCACCGTCTTGACCGGGGGGCTACTATCGGATTAACCGCGGAAAGGAGGTGGTCCGGTAGATGGAGATTTCCAGTACGGGCAGTGGAGGTACTAGCTCGTAGGGGCGTGTCCCCGGGACCTGACGGGGAATCGCCTAGCCAGCGTGGGGGATATCGCGCATGCGCGCCGCCGGATCTTTGGTCGGCCGGAAGCGCCCCTACGAAATCCAAGCTAGTAGCCGAGAGAAGGGCCGCCGCGAGGCGGCCCTTCTCATTTCCCGGGTGTCGGACACGGCAAGCCGGCCCTGGCCTCGGTCTGATTGGGCCTCATCTGCGTCCGCTACGCTGGCGAAATGGAGGCCACGAAGTCGATCGCGCTCGTCACCGAGATCCCGGGCCCAAGGTCTCGGGAGATCGGCGAGCGGATCGAACGGGCGGTCGCGAGCCCGCTCCAGGTCACGTTCCCGATCGTCGCCGCGTCCGCGCGCGGCGCGACCCTTACCGACGTCGACGGGAACACGTTCATCGACTTCGCCGGCGGGGTCGGGACGCTCAACGTCGGCCACCAGCACCCTGACGTCGTTGCCGCTGCGCACGAGCAGCTCGATCGCTTCGCCCACACCGACTTCACGATCGTCCCGTACGAGACCTACGTCGCGCTGGCCGAGCGCCTGGCCGAGCGGGTGCCGATCTCCGGCCCTGTGAAGGCCGCGTTCTTCAATGCCGGCACCGAGGCGGTCGAGAACGCGGTCAAGTTCTCCCGCGCCTACACGGGCCGGTCAGCGGTGATCGTCTTCGACGGCGCCTTCCACGGCCGCACCTACATGTCGCTGACGATGACCTCGAAGGTGCACCCGTACAAGGCCGGGCTCGGGCCGTTCGCACCCGAGGTGTACCGGGTCCCGTTCCCGCATGACTACCGCGGGATCTCGACTGCGGAGGCGCTCGCGGCGCTCGAGCGCGCGTTCACGACCGTGGTCGCGGCCGAGAGCGTCGCCGCGATCGTCGTGGAGCCCGTTCAGGGCGAGGGAGGGTTCATCGTGGCGCCTCCCGAGTTCCTCCAGGGCCTGCGCCGTATCTGCGACCGCTACGGGATCGTGCTCGTCGCCGACGAGGTCCAGACGGGCTTCGGGCGCACCGGGCGCTTCTTCGCGATGGAGCACATGGGCGTCGAGCCCGACCTCGTCTGCGTCGCCAAGTCGATCGCGAACGGCTTGCCCCTCTCGGGCGTGCTCGGGCGTGCTCAGATCATGGACGCGCCGGTGCCGGGCGGCGTCGGCGGGACCTTCGTCGGCAACCCGGTCGCCCAGGCCGCCGCGCTCGCCGTCCTCGACGTCATCGACGACGAGGGCCTGCTGGAGCGCTCGGAGGCGATCGGCGAGGTCATGCGCGCGCGCATGCTGCGCTGGCAGGAGCGCTGGCCCGCGGTGGGCGACGTGCGCGGCCTCGGTGCGATGCTCGCGATCGAGCTCGTCGCCGACCCGGCGACGAAGAAGCCGTCGAAGGAGCTCGCACAACGCGTGACGGGCGAGGCGCTCCAGCGCGGGCTCCTGCTGATCACCTGCGGCGTCAACGGGAACGCCATCCGCGTCCTGGTGCCGCTCGTGATCGGCGATGCAGAGCTCGAGGAGGCCCTCGGCGCCTGGGAAGAGGCGCTCGAGGCGGCTCTCCGCTGAGGTCCCACCCGGGGAGGTAACGAGCAGTGATCGCCGGCGACGTAGTCGCGGAGCGCTACGAGCTCGAGCAGCTCGTCGGCTCCGGCGGCATGTCGAGCGTCTTCCGCGCCCATGACCGGGTGCTGGAACGGACGGTCGCGCTCAAGGTCCTCCACGAGCGCCTGACGTCCCATCAGGACATCGTCGCGCGGTTCGGCCGGGAGGCCAAGCTCGTCGCGGGGCTCTCGCACCACAACATCGTCGCCGTCATCGACCGCGGCGACGCCGGCGGCAGCCCGTTCATCGTGTTCGAGTACGTCGCCGGCGAGAACCTCAAGCAGCTCCTGGGCCGGGACGGCCCGCTGCCGGTCGCCAGGGCGCTCGAGCTCGGGATCGAGATCGCCCGCGCCCTCTCGTTCGCACACGAGAAGGGCTTCGTCCACCGGGACGTGAAGCCGCAGAACGTCTTGCTGAACGGCAACGGCGAGGCGAAGGTGACCGACTTCGGCATCGCGCGCCCGATCGAGGCGCGCGAAGGCGAGACGCAGACCGGCACCGTCCTCGGCACCTGCGACTACATCTCACCCGAGCAGGCCCAGGGACGGCACGTCGACGAGCTCACCGACGTCTACTCGCTCGGCGTCGTCCTCTACGAGCTGCTCACCGGCGAGGTGCCGTTCACCGGCGACAACTTCGTCGCGATCGCGATGCAGCACATCAACGCCCCGCCGCCGCCCGTCAGCCTGAAGCGGCCCGAGGTACCGCGCCGGCTCGAGGCTGCGATCGAGAAGGCGCTCTCGAAGGACCCCGCGGGGCGCTTCCAGACGATGGCGGCGTTCGAGGCGGAGCTCGAGGCCTGCCTCGCCGAGGTGCGCTCCGACGGCGACACGGGCGCTACCGGCATCCTGCCGATCGTCAAGCCCCGCCGATCGCAGCCAAGGGCGCAACGGCAAGCTCGTTCACATCGGCGCCGGGCATGGCTCGTCGCCGTGCTCGCCCTCCTCGCCGCCGCCGCGATCGCCGCCGCCGCGTACGTGGCGATCCACGACACCGCCTCGCCGCCTGCGACGGGAAGTGGGGCGACGATCGGTGGAGCGATCCGGCTGACCGCCGTCTCGGCTTTCGACCCCGAAGGAGACGGCCACGAGAACGACGGCCAGGTGCCCCTGGCGACCGACCGCAGCGTGAGCACCGCGTGGCAGACCGAGCACTATGCGACGTCGGACTTCGGCAACCTCAAGTCCGGCGTCGGGCTCGTCCTCGATGCCGGCTCGGCCGTCAAGGCCCGCTCGCTCACGATCCTCTCCGACACCCCCGGCTACACCGCGGTCATCAAGGCGGGAGACAGCCAGACCGGCCCGTTTGCGGACGATTCCGCCTCGGAGCTCGGGGGCACGACGACGACGTTCGACCTCAACGGGACGACGGCGCGCTACTACCTCGTCTGGATCACGATGCTGAGCCCGTCGGACAAGGTCTCGGTCAACGAGGTCACCGCGAAGTGAGGCGCTCGCTCTCGCCGCCGCGGCCGACCAGATCCTCGTCGGCGCGGAGCTTCACGGCGACTTCCTGGCTCATCAGGCCGACCGCGACCGGCTCCGCGACGCAGCGGCTCGCGGTGCAGCTCCCGACGGGCGACCTCAAGCTCGAGGGTGCGGACTACGTTCCATGACGACCGGCAGGGTCCCCCACCCGAACCGAGCTCTTCCGACGGGCTTGCCGCCGACCGGATCGTAGAACTCGTTGAAGCCGCCCGCGTCGGCGAGCTCGCGGCACGAGTCGGCGAGGCGGTCGGCGAGATCCAGGTACCCGTGGTGCCCGAGCCCTCGCCAGAGGAGCCAGTTCGTGCTCGGAGCACAGGGCCCGCGCCAGATGCATCGCCGCCCGCGGAAGCTCGAGTCGCGCGAGAAGCACGGCTCGTCGAGGGCCACCGAGGGGACCGGGAACCGCGGCCAGAACGACCCGGGGTCGGCGAGGTGCTCGACCAGCCGTGCTGCAACGCCCGCGTCGAGGGACTCGACGACGAGCGGCATGAGCGACTCGAGCGTCTTCACTCCAACCTTTCGCTCCCGCCGGCCCAGGAGGCTGAAGAAGAGGCCCCGCGGCTCGTCGTAGCAGCGCTCGAGCAGCGCGTCGCGAGTGCGTCCCGCGGTTGCCGTCGCCCAGCGCTCGAGCCGTTCGTCGCCGATGCGTGCGGCGAGCCGCGCGAGCGAGGCCAGGCCGTCGGCATGAATGCTGTTGACGAGCACGTCCTCCCAGTGCCGCGGGTTCACCCGGAAGACGAGCTCCGGACGGTTGCCGCAGAGCTTGTTCAGCACCTGTGAGCCCCTCGCGAGCGCGCGAAGTTTTCCCGGCGAGGGCTCACGCTCGCCGGGCGAGGGATCGAAGACCGGGCTGAAGTCGAGCCCGCTCTCGAACTGGCTGATGATCGAGAGCAGCCCGTCGCCGTCCGGGTCACGGCTGTCTGCGAGGTACCGGTAGTGCCGCGCCACCGCGGGAAGGAGCTCGCGCACGAACGCCTCGTCGTCGCCGGCGACGACCTCGAGCGCCTGCGCGACGACCGGCGGCTGCATCAGCCCACTGGACCGCGGCGTGTGGACGAGCGTCGACCAACCAGGAGCCTCCAGGTGCTCCCCGCCGAGGGGCGGGACCTCCCGTGCATCCCAGTAGACGACGTGCGGCAGGAGCCCGTCTCCGAGCTGCCTCGCGACGAGGGAGCGGAGCTCGTCCTTCGCGCGATCCCGGTCGAACGTGGCCCAGACGATCGCGTGGAAGCAGGAGTCCCAGTGCCACTGGTGCCGGTACGCCGGCGGCGAGGGGATCGTGTAGCGGTACGTCGTGCCGTTCTCGACCGCCGTCCGCGTGTTCGCCTCGAGCAGCCGCAGTGCGCGCTCCTCGAGGGAACCCACCATCGGTGCTAGAACCGCAGCGCCGCCCGGCGGGCGTGCCGCTCGAGCGCGAGCTCGACGAGGCGCTCGAGCAGCTCGCCGTAGGCGATCCCCGACTCGGCGAAGAGCTTCGCGTACACGCTCGTCTGGGTGAAGCCGGGGATCGTGTTCAGCTCGTTCACGAGCACCTCGCCGTCCGATCGTACGAACATGTCGACGCGTGCCATCCCCTCGCAGTCGGTGACGAGGAACGCACGCAGGGCGAGCTCCTGGCAGCGCTCGAGCTGCTCGGGCGTCACCCCGGCGGGGACGACGAGGTCCATCTCGCCCTCGACGTACTTCGCCTCGTAGTCGTACCACTCGTTGTGCGTCACCACGATCTCGCCCGGGACCGAGGCGATCGGGTCGCGGTTCCCGAGCACGCCGACCTCGACCTCGATCCCGTCGACGAACTCCTCGACGAGCACCTTCTCGTCGTGTGCGAACGCGACCTCGGCCGCGGCGGCGAGCTCGACGTCGTCGTGCGCCTTCGAGATCCCGACCGACGAGCCGAGTCGGGCCGGCTTGACGAAGACCGGGTAGGTGAACGGGTTGTGCGGCGCCTCACCCGTGCGGAGCGTGATGTTGCGCGCGACCGGGATGCCGTTGTCGCGCAGCACCGACTTGAAGAGGTCCTTGTCCATCGCGAGCGCCGAGGCGTTCACCCCGGCGCCGACGTAGGGCACGCCCGCCAGCTCGAGCAGGCCCTGCACCGTCCCGTCCTCGCCGAACGGCCCGTGCAGGACCGGAAAGACCACGTCGACGTCGGCGAGCGTCGCCGCGACCGCGCGTCCCGGCAGGCGCGGCTCGAGCTCGGTTCCGGGAGTGCCCTCGTCGCCCCCGCCCGCCGCGAGCTGCCACCGGCCGCTGCGGCCGATCTCCACCGTGATCACCTCGGCGCCGCGCTCGGCGAGCGCCGCTGCGACGCTGCGGGCCGAGGCGAGCGAGATCTCGTGCTCGCTCGAGCGGCCCCCGGACAACACCGCGATCCGCCGGGTCAAGGAGTCGGCAGGGTCGGCGGCGCCGTCGTCGTGGTCCCGGTCGTGGTCTCCGCGGGCGTCGTGGTCTGCGCGGGCGTGGTGGTCTGCGCGGGCGTCGTGGTCTGCGCGGGCGTCGTCGTCGGTGTCGTCGTCGTCGTCGGTGTGGTCGTCGTCGGTGTCGTCGGCGTCGGTGTGGCCGGCGTCGTCGGTGTGGCCGGCGTGGTCAGCAGAGGCGCGGCGGCCGTCGAGGCCGTCGAGGTCGTCGGCGTCGACGCGGTCGACGTGGTCGACGTGGTGGTGGTCGCCGTCGTCGGCTGGGTGACGGTCACGAGCTTCCCGACCGTGATCGTGACGGTCGAGCCCTGCTGGAGGTTCCCGTGCGAGGGCGACTGCGCGAGGACGAGGCCGTCCTGGGTCGGGTCGGTGACGTCCTGCTCGATCACCGAGACCGTGAGCCCGGCCTGCCCGAGGCGCTGCTTCGCCGTGTCGACGTCGTTGCCCGTGACGCTCGGCACGCTCACCGTCTCCGGGCCCTTGGAGACCGTCAGGGCCACCGTGGTGCCCTTCGCGGCGGTCGCGCCGGCCCCGGGGCTCTGGGAGATGACCTGGCCGACCGGCGCCGCGTTCGACGCGTCGACGCGCGAGACGCCGAACCCCGCCCCCTTCAGCTGCCCGGCCGCGTTCTCGTACGGCTGACCGACGACGCCGGGGACACCGACCTGCTCCGGGCCCGTCGAGACGTTCACGTCGACCGTCGAGCCGACGAGAACCGTCGTGCCCTTCCCCGGGCTCGAGGCGGTCACCGCGCCCTCGGGCACGGTCGCCGAGGGAACGTAGTGCACCTTCATCTTCAGCCCCGCGTTCTCGAGCAGGGTCTGGGCCTGGGCCGCGGGCAGGTTCGCGAGCGCGGGCACCGTCGCCTTCGGTGCGCCGCTCGAGACCGTGAGCGTCACCACCGTCTGCTGGGCAACCCGGTCGCCCGGAGCCGGGTTCTGGCTGATCACGAGCCCCTCGGCGACGCTGGTGCTCGCCTGCTCGACGACGCGCGTCTGCAGGCCCTGCTGATGCAGGATCAGCTCGGCGTTCTTGACCGGCGACTGCTCGACGTTCTGAACCGCGACGGGCGCGTTCTTGTCGATCGCCGTGTTGACCTTCTGGTACACGAGGTAGCCGCCGACGGCGGCGATCGCGACCGCGAGCAGCCCGAGGAGCAGCGGCCACGGCGAGCGCCGGCGGCCGCTGTCCTCGTAGAAGGAAGGCGGCCGGTAGGCGGGCGGCGCCGGCACCGGCGTCACCGCCCCACGTGGCACGATCGCCGTCGCAGCGGCCGTGTCGGCCGCCATGACCCGCGTCAGTGCCTCCTCGGTGCGGTTCGACACCGACGCCCCGCGCGCCACGCGAGCGAGGTCGGCGTCCATCTCCTCGGCCGAGGAGTAGCGGTCGTCGGGGTCCTTCGCGAGCGCGCGCATCACGACCGCGTCGAGGTCGTGCGATACCTCGGGCCGGAGCTTCGACGGCGGCTCGGGCACGACCGAGAGGTGCTTCATCGCGATCTCGACCGCCGCGTCGCCCGTGAACGGCACCTTCCCGGTCAGCATCTCGTAGAGGACGATCCCGAGCGAGTAGAGGTCAGAGCGCTGGTCGACCGGCTTGCCGCGCGCCTGCTCGGGCGAGAGGTACTGCGCCGTCCCGACGATCGAGCCGGCCTCGGTCATCTGCGAGGCACCGGCGCGGGCGATTCCGAAGTCGGCGACCTTCACGTTCCAGTCGGGGCTCACGATCACGTTGTGCGGCTTGATGTCGCGATGCACGATCTCGTGCTTGTGCGCCTCGGAGAGCGCGCTCAGGATCTCGCGCGCGAACTTGATCGCCGTGAGCGGCGGCGTCGGCCCCTTGCGGACGAGCAGCTCCTTCAGCGTCGGGCCGTCGAGGTACTCCATCGCGATGTAGTAGGTGCCGCCGACCTCGCCGCGGTCGTACACGCGGACGATGTGCGGGTGATTCAGCCCGGCGGCGTTCCTCGCCTCCCGCTTGAACCGCTCGACGAACTGCTCGTCGTTCGCGTGTCGCTCGTTCAGGACCTTCAGAGCGACCTTCCGCCCGAGCTCCTCGTCCTCGGCCAGGTAGACGTCGGCCATCCCGCCCGAGCCGAGCTTGCGCTCCACGCGGTAACGGCCGTGGAAGAGAGTGCCGATCAGTCGGTCTTCGGTGTTCGTGGCCATGGTCGTCCCGGCTATCCGTTCGACGCGGTCGGAAGGAGGACCTGCATCAGCTGCTTCGCGATCGGCGCGGCGACCGCGCCCCCGAACCCGTCCTTCTGGTGCTCGACGACGACAGCGCCCGCGATCGTCGGGTTGTCGGCCGGGGCGAAGAAGATGAACCAGGCGTCGTACACGGTGTTGCACGAGCACGTCTCGGCGGTGCCGGTCTTGCCGGCGACGACGACGCCGGGGATCTGAGCCGCTGTTCCGGTTCCGGCCTGGACCACCTCGACCATCATGTTCTTCAGCGCACCGGCCGTCGCGGGCTTCGTCGCCACCTTGTACACGTGGGGCTTGAGCTTCTTGATCACCGAGCCGCCGGGTGAGATGACCTGCTTGATCAGCGTCGGCCGCATGATCACGCCCTTGTTCGCGATCGCCGAGGCGACCATCGCCATCTGCAGCGGGGTGGCCAGCATCTTGTCCTGTCCGAACGCGAGGCGGCCAGGGTCTACCCTCGAGAAGCCCTCGCCGGTGGTCGGGTCGAACAGCTTGCTGCCCGAGTAGAGCCCCGAAGGCGAGCGTGCGTCGGCCGGCGTCTCCAACGGCGGTGTCGAGTAGAAGCCGAACTTCTTCGCCTCCGCGAGGATTCGCTTCGCTCCGAGCGCCTTGCCGATGTTGCAGAACACGGCGTTGATCGAGTGCTGGAACGCCTCGACCATGTTCACCGTGCCGAACGCCTCCGGGCCCGACTGGTCGAGCGCGTTCTTGACCTGCTTGCCGTACTCGGTGCAGTAGCCCGGGTCGTAGAAGGTCGAGTCGGGCTTGTAGACGCCGTCGTCGAGCGCCGC
Source organism: uncultured Actinomycetes bacterium (assembly GCA_963836925.1). Lineage (GTDB taxonomy): Bacteria > Actinomycetota > Thermoleophilia > Gaiellales > Gaiellaceae > PALSA-600. Next base: position 187,871 of record CAWILJ010000004.1, on the reverse strand, counting down.
CGCCGCGGTGATCGTCTTGAACGTGGAGCCCGGTGGGAAGAGGCCCTGCGTGGCTCGGTCGAGAAGCGGCGACGCCGGCTCGGGCGCGCACGGGCTCTTCGTCGCCTGCACCTGGGCGTAGCCGTTCTCCTTCTCGATCAGATTCGGGTCGAAGCCCGGTGACGACGCCATCACGTAGACGGCGCCGGTCTGGGGGTTCATCACCACGATCGCGCCGCACTTGCCTTCGAGGAGATGCTGGGCGAGCCACTGCGCGCCGGGCTTGATCGTCAGCTCGAGGCTGTTGCCCTTGACCGTCGTCCCCTTCAGGCGGTCGCCGACGGTGTCGAAGATCGTGGAGAGGTCGGCGTTCGACCCGGTCAGGTAGCTGTTCTGCGACTGTTCGAGACCGGAGCGCGCACGGCTCTGGGTCGAGTAGCCGACGATCTGCGAGGCGAGCCCCTTCGTCGGGTAGGTGCGGAAGTACAGCGTCTGCCCGTTGACCTTCTTCTTCACGTTCTTGGCGAGCACCGTCTTGCCGTTCGAGGCGAGGATCACGCCCCGGTCGATCGTGAACTGCGCGACGCGCTGGATCTCGTTGTCCTGGCGGGCCGCGAGCCCCGCCGAGGCCCAGGTCTGCCAGTACGTGGTCGCGATGACCAGCGAGGCGAGCAGGACGAGGGCGACGAGCGCGACCTGTGAGATGCGCCGGTTCACGAGACGGAGTTCGCGCGGTGGGAGACGAGGAGGAGCCCGGCGAGCAGGACGAAGTTGGCGACGATCGACGAGCCGCCGTACGAGACGAACGGAAGCGTGATCCCGGTCAGCGGGATCAGGCGGAGGATCCCGCCGACGATCGTGAACGTCTGGAGGGCGAAGCCGAAGGTCAGTCCGGCCGCGAGCAGCTTCGAGAAGCCGTCGTCGACTCGCAGCGCGACCTTCATCCCGCGGGCCACGAACACCATGAACACGAGCAGCAGGGCGGAGACGCCGACCAGGCCGAGCTCCTGGGCGAGGGCGGAGTAGATGAAGTCGGTCTTCACGTCGGGGATGAGGGACTGTCCGCCGGTGGTGGTGAACGTGCCCTTTCCGAGGCCCGTGCCGCCGAACCCGCCGTTTGCGATCGAGTAGAGCGACTTCACCAGCTGGTAGCTCTGGCAGTCCTGCCGGAGCTCCATCTGCCCGTTGAGCGGGCAGAACACCTTCGTAGACGTAAACGGGTGCAGCCAGTTTGTGATCCGCTCGTGGACGTGCGGGATCGTGCGGTCGGCGGCCAGGCCGCCGGCGGCGAACAGCCCGAGCCCGAGGAGGACGTACCAGAGCCTCGCGGTCGCGATGTAGAGCATCGCCACGAAGATCCCGAAGTAGAGCAGCGCGCTCCCGAGATCGTTGGTGGCGACGAGGACGAGCATCGTCGCCGCCCAGATCGCCAGCAGCGGGCCGAGGTCCTTGAGCCGTCCCTGTGCGAGCACCTCCCGCTTCTCGCGGAGGTAGCCGGCGAGGAACACGATCAGGAAGATCTTCGAGAGCTCGCCGGGCTGCAGCTGCAGCCCGCCGACGTGGATCCAGAGCCGCGCGCCGTTGATCGTCTCGCCGAGCCCGGGCAGCCGCGGCAGGAAGAGCAGCGCGATCGCGCCGACGCCGAAGAGGTACTTGTAGGACTCGAGCATGCGGTAGTCGCGCCGCAGCGCGACGAGCGTGATCGCGAACGCGGCCACGCCGATCACCACCCAGAGCCCCTGCTTGAACGCGTCGCTCGGGCCGAGGCGGTAGATCTCGGTGAGCCCGACCGCGGTCAGGAAGCCCGTCATCGGGAGCAGGTACGGGTCGGCGTTCGGCACCGTCACCCGCGCGACGATGTGGGCGACGAGGTAGAGGCCCATGAAGAACGCCGCGTAGGTGAGCGAGCCCCACCCGATCACCGACTGGCGTGCGATGTAGACGCTCGCGAAGCCGAGGCCCGTGAGGGCCGCGACCGCGGCCAGGTAGCCGAGCTCCCTGTTCCTCTCGGTCATCGCGGGAGTGCGTTCAGCACGAGCAGCACGATCGCTGCCGCCAGCAGGACGATCACGAGCAGCGCGATCGCGACTCGAAGCGGCGAGGCCTTCTCCACCTCCTCCTCGTCCGGCTCGGCCTCGCTCTCGGTCTCGTCCACCGTCTCGGCCGGCGGGGCGACCGCCGGCTGCTGGACGGTCAGGTCGGGGGCGTGCTCCTCCGCAGGCGGCCTGTCGAGCCGGCCCTGCTCGAGCGCCTGTGCGATCTCGGCGGCCGAGACGACCATCGTCACCTCGGCGGGCGGTGCTGCGACCACGTCGTCGGGCAGGCGCACGTTGTCCTCGGGGTGCAGCGTGTCCTCGTCGTCCGGGTCGACGGCCGCCACGGCGACCGGGACCATCAGCGTCGCGGCGTCGCCCGCGTCGCCGTCGGCGACCGCGAAGAGGATCGCGGTGATGTTGTCGTCGCCTCCGTGGTCGTTGGCGGCCTTGATCAGGGCGTGCGTGGCCGACTCGAGGCTGCGGCGGTGCCTGCGGAGGATCTCCGCGATCGTGTCGGAGTCGACCATCGTCGAGAGCCCGTCGGAGCAGAGCAGGTAGAGGTCTCCGTCCTCCGCCTCCACGCTGAAGACGTCGACGTCGACGTCGGCCTCGGTCCCGAGAGCGCGCGTGATCACCGAGCGCTGCGGGTGCACGGCGGCCTCCTCCGGGGTCAGCTCGCCCCGCCGGACGAGCTCGGCCACGAGCGAGTGGTCGTCGGTGAGCTGCTCCAGCCGGTCGTCGCGCAGGCGGTACGCGCGGGAGTCGCCGACGTGGCCGATCGTGACCTGGCCGTCGTCGGTCAGCATCGCGACGGTCATCGTCGTGCCCATCCCGGAGACCGACGCGTCGGTCGCGGCGCGCTCGTGGACGCGGAGGTTCGCGGCCTTGACCAGCGAGACCACCCGCTGCTCGGGCGTGGCGCCGGGCTCGGAGGCCGTCTCCTTGACGGTGCCTGCCGCAAGAGCCGAGGCGACCTCGCCTGCCTGGGCACCCCCCATCCCGTCCGCGACCGCGAAGACCGGGGGCGCCGAGACATAGGAGTCCTCGTTGTGCCGGCGCTTGCGCCCGACATTCGACTCCGCGGACGAGGCGGCGACCCTCACCGCTCGAACCTCAGGTCGGTCTCGCCGATCCGGACGACGTCGCCGGGGACGAGCTTCCGGTCGCCGGCCAGCTTGATCCCGTTCACGAACGTCCCGTTGGTCGACCCGATGTCCTCGACGTAGACACCGTCGCGGCGCGGCTCGAAGCGGGCATGGCGCGCCGAGGCGAACTCGTCGCCGGGGACGGGCAGGTCGTTGTCGCGGCCGCGGCCGATCGTGAGCGCGCTCGAGTCGATCGTGTACACGCCACCCTCCTCGAGCGCGTCGCTGTCGACGACGACGAGGCGGCCGAGCTCGCGTCCGACGGGCTGAGCGAGGAGAGCGGATGCCTGTTGGGGCGAGAGGATCATCGACTCCTGGTGCAGTCTGAGGTCGCGTGAGGCCGAGCGCACGATGCGCCAGATGAAGAGATACAGCAGGACGAGGAAGGCGATCTTGAGAACAAGGAGAGTGGTCTCGACTCCTACCGACGCGGTCGGCACTGAGTTAGTCGCTCCTCTGGGAGAATGATACCTCGGTCGAACCGACGGTGAAGTGCGCCCCGTCGGTGAGAGCGAGCTCCTTCACACGCTTGCCGTCGAACTCGATGCCGTTCGTCGAGTCCAGGTCGACGATCGTCCAACCCGGCCCCTCGGGCCGGACCTCGGCGTGCCGCCGGGAGACGTTCGGGTCGGCGAGCCGGATGTCGCAGTCCTTCGACCGTCCGAGCACCACGGGGTGGTGCGGGAGCGGGTGGTCCTCGCCCTCGATCGTCAGCACGGCGGCCGCCTCCGCCTCGTCGGCGAGCTCGTCCTCCTCGACGGCCTCGGCCGGTGGGGACTTGTAGACCATCGTCGCCCCGGCCTCCGCGGTGGCGGGCGCGCCGGGCGGCGGCTTCGGGCCGCGCACGAGCCGGGTCGCGATCCCGAACTCGCCGACGTCGAGGTCGGCGTCGGTCTCGAGCTTCACGACGGGCGTGGTCAGGAGCACGTACCGCTCGCGCCTGGCGTGCTCGGTCAGGTAGTCCGCGAGCTCCTCGCTCAGCGAGTCCTCGTAGTCCGCGAACTGGTCGCGGTCGCCGGGCGAGAGGTAGACCGTGTACTCGTTCGGCACGTACACGCGGGAGACCGACACGCTGCGGTGGTCGTCCATCTCCTTCACCAGCTTTCGGGCCAGCTCGACCGGCTGGACGTTCGATCTGAAGGCTCGCCCGAAGACCCCCTCGAAGAGGGACTCGAGCTTCGATTCGAGGGTTCTGAGCACGCTCATAGCTGCAGCCGAAAGGTTGCCCGACCAGTGTAAAGACACCATCTGCGGCGCCGATTAGGCTCGGCCTCGTGATCAAGTACATCGGGTCGAAGCGGACGCTCGTGCCGTTGATCACGAGTGTCGTCGCGCACCTGCCGGTGCGCTCCGCCTGCGACCTCTTCGCGGGCACGACGCGGGTCGGGCAGGCGCTCCGCCGCCTCGGGCTCGTCGTCCACTCGAACGACCTCGCGACCTACTCCGAGGTGCTCGGGCGGGCGTTCGTCGCGGCGGGGCCGGACGTCGATCGCGAACGTGTCGGTGCGATCCTCGGGGAGCTCCAGGCGCTCGCGGGCCGCGACGGGTGGTTCACGGAGGCGTTCTGTGTCCGGTCGCGCTACTTCCAGCCGCGGAACGGCGCCCGGATCGAGGCGATCCGCGAGGCGATCGATCGGTATCCGCTGCCTTCCGTCGAGCGGGCGCTGCTCCTCACGTCGCTCCTTCTCGCCGCCGACCGGGTCGACAGCACGACCGGGCTGCAGATGGCCTACCTCAAGTCGTGGGCTCCGCGCTCCTTCAACGACCTCGAGCTGCGGCTGCCCGATGCCGTCCCCGGCCCTCCGGGCACGGTGAGTCGCCTGGACGCGAACGAGCTCGCGCCCGCGCTGGAGGTCGACCTCGTCTACGTCGACCCGCCCTACAACCAGCACTCGTTCTTCTCGAACTACCACGTGTGGGAGACCCTCGTGCGCTGGGACGCGCCGGAGACCTACGGGGTCGCCTGCAAGCGGGTCGACTGCCGCGAGACCCGGAGCGCCTACAACTCCAGGAAGCGCGCGCCCGCCGCCTTCGCCGGGCTGCTCGCCTCGATCCCTGCTCGCTGGCTCCTCGTCTCCGTCTCCGACGAGGGCTTCCACGGCGTGGACGAGGTCGAGGCGCTGCTCACCGGAATCGGCTACGTGGGTCGGATAGACGTCGACTCGAAGAGGTACGTCGGCGCGCAGATCGGGATCTACAACCCCTCCGGCGAGAAGGTCGGGGCGATCTCGCGCCTGCGGAACCGCGAGACCCTCTTCCTGGTCGGGCCCGACCGCGGTGCCGTCGACTCCGCCGTCGGGGCAGGGCTCGCCTTCCTCGGCGAGAGCGGGCCTGCGGCGAGAAAGACCGCGGTGACCCAGCCGGCGGCGGCGAGCGGCAGGAACGGCGCGGTGGGGGCACCGAGCCCCGTCGCGAGGATGAGCGCGCAGCCCGCGAGCGCGGCGGGCCAGGGCCCGCGACCTCGCAGGTAGGGGAGCGCGACCGCGGCGGCGGCCAGCACGACGCCCTGGCCGAGCGCGACCGGGTGGGCCCAGGCCTCGCGTGCGAGCGCCCACGCGACGGCGCCGGGGCTGTCGCTGCCGGCGATGCCGAGCCCGAGCGGCGGCGCGGTGCCGTCGAATGGGAGGCGGTTCCCACGGAGGCCTGCGACGAGAACGGCGAGGAGCGCGCCCGACGCGGCCTGCACCGCGCGCCGGGCAGGCCCGCGGGCGAACTGCGCGACGAGCGGAAGCAGGGCGAGGGCGCCCACCGGTCCGAGCAGCGGCCCGGCGAGCAGCGCGAGGTTCCCGCGCGGGTCGCGCCACGTCAGCGCGACCCACGCCGCGCCGAGGATGCCGAAGACGATCGCCAGCCCCAACGAGATATTCCAGAGCGGGAAGAAGCTGACCAGGAACGCGAAGCCCAGCGCCGCGCGAGGGAAGACGAGTCCGGTCGCCGCGGCGGCAGCCGTCAGCCCGACCGGCCAGCCTGCCGGGTAGAACGGCAGCGCCCACGCGACCCAGGCCGTCCACAGCGCGGCGGCGAGAGCGGCCGGGGCGCGCTCCTTCGCAGCGCGGACGACGACCGTCCCAGCCGCCTCGATCGGCTCCCTGTGCTCGGCCTGTCCCGGCGTCCGGCGGCGATTCCTCGAGGTCTGTCCCCGCAGGTCCGTCGCGAGCCGCGCGGCCGACGGGCGCGCGTTCGGATCGGGATGGAGCGCCGCGTCGACCAGCTCGAGGAGTGCCGGGGCGAGGTCAGGCCGGAACTCGGCGAGCGGCGGCGAGCCCGCGCGGATCCGGCGCGTCGTGCCCGTCGCGTTGCTCGAGCGGAAGGGGTGGCGGCCGGCGAGGGCCTCCCAGAGGATCACGCCGACGCCCCAGATGTCGGCCGCGGCGGTCGCCTGCTCGCCGTCGAGCCGCTCGGGCGAGACGTAGGTGAGCGTGCCGGGGACGTCTCCAACGGCGGTCAGCGTGTCGAACTCGGCCATCTGCGCGAGACCGAAGTCCAGGAGGCGCACGTCGATCAGGTCGGACTCGGCGAGGAGGACGTTCGACGGCTTCACGTCGCGGTGCACGATCCCGCGGCCGTGAGCATGCGCGAGCGCGTCGAGCACCTGCGCCGCGACCTCGACAGCCTCGCGGTCGCCGATCTCGCCGGCTGCGATCGCCTGGCGCAGCGTGCGGCCCGGCACGTACTCGTACGCGATGTAGACGTGGCCCGAGTCGCGCGCGAGCGCGTAGATGCGCTGGCAGCGTGGATGGCGGAGCGCCGCGGCGGCGCGGGCCTCACGCTCCGCGCGCTCGGCGACTCGTCCCTCTCTGACCACCATCTTGAGAGCGACGTCCAGGCCGTTGCGCTCGTCCCGGGCCAGCCAGACGTGCCCCATCCCACCCGAGCCCAGTGGCCTCAGCGGTCTGTACCGTCTGAGGATCAGCTCTTGTGCAACGGCCGGTGAGCCCACGTCCGGTTCTACTTCACGCCGAGGAGAACTCCTTTAGCCGCCGAAGCACGCGATAGATTCGGCTTAGGCATGGACCCGCCCGACGACGACATCCAGTTCGACTTCTTCGACGACGAGCCGGTCACCGCCGAGTCCCCCGGAAAGTCACGTGTGCCGCGCGTCCGCCGCAAGCCGGGCGGGCCGTCGCAGCCGCCCCATCAGCTGAAGCCGCTCTTGCGCCTGCTGGCCCTCGTTCTCTGCTCCGTCTTCCTGCTGCTCGTCTTCGCGCTGCTCATCTCGTCGTGCGCCGGGAAGTCGAAGAAGAGCACCTACGGGAACTACATGGACGGGGTGGCCACGATCGCGAGCCAGTCGTCGACCGACGGCGCCAACACCGTGAAGGCGCTCACGACGCCGGGCCTCGGCGCGGCCGCGATCGTCAAGAAGCTCGACGCGATCGCCGCGCAGGAGGCGCAGAACGTCGCGGCGGTGCAGGGGATGTCGCCCCCCGGGAAGCTCCGGGGCGAGCACATGAACCTGATCGAGGCGCTGGCGCTCCGCGAGAGCGGGGTGAAGGGCCTCGCGAGCGGCTTCCAGAAGACGATCGGCTCGAAGACGAAGCCGTCCGTCGAGGCGCTCGAGCTCTCACAGCAGGCCTACCGGCTGCTCGCGAGCGACGTCGCGTGGGACGACCTCTTCAAGGCGCCGTCCGAGACCGTGCTCGACAACCAGGGCGTCCGCGGCGTCACCGTCCCGGGCTCGCACTTCCTTGCAGAGCCCGACCTCGTCATCACCGCGCACGCGATGTCGCAGATTCTCGACCGGATCTCGACCTCGTCGTCCACGACCACGCCGACCGGCCTGCACGGCACGAACATCCAGTCGGTCTCCGCGCTTCCGAACGGCATTGGCGGCACCTCCGCGGCGCTCGTCGCGGGGCAGCTGAACACGGTGACGACGAGCTCGAGCCTCGTCTTCCAGGTCACGGTGCACAACGGCGGCATCTCGCAGGAGGTGCAGATCCCGGTGACGCTCACGATCGGGCGGCCGGCCTCCCAGGGCGGTCCGATCACCAAGACCGAGAAGATCCAGTTGATCGACCCCGGCACCGACCAGTCGGTGACCTTCAGCGACCTCGGCTCGGTGCCGTTCGCCTCCCCCACGACCGTGACCGTCGACGTGGCCAAGGTGCCCGGCGAGATCAACGTCGCGAACAACCACGCCGAGTACAACGTCATCTTCTCGCTCCCGTCGTAGGGATGCACCTCTCGGGCAACGCCGCCGCGATCGTCGCCGCCGTCGCGGTCGTGCTCGCAGTCGCCGCGATCGTGGTCGCGTGTATCGCGTGGACGCGGTCGCGCCGCCTCCGTGACGCGCAGCGCACGCTCGTCGGCGGCGGCCGGAAGGACCTCGTCGAGTTTGCGATCTCGCTGCAGGCCCGCATCGACGACCTCCACCGCGCGGTCGACGAGGTCGCGGCCGGGATTGCGCGGGTCGACCGGCGCGTGGACGAGACGGTCGCGAACACGGCGATCGTCCGCTACGACGCCTACGAGGACACGGGCGGGCACCAGTCCGCGTCTCTCGCGCTCCTCGACGCGGCGCGCACCGGCGTCGTCATCACCGCCATCCAGGGTCGGGACTACGCACGGATCTACATGAAGGAGATCGACCGCGGCTCGCCGGCCGTCGCCCTCTCGCCCGAGGAACAGCAGGCGGTCGAGCGCGCGATGGGGCGTTAGGGCCGCCAGCCGCACAACTGGCTCATCCGCTACGTTTCAGGCGCGTGCATCAGGTTCTCGTCCTGAACGCCAGCTTCGAGCCGCTGAACGTGTGCTCGCTGCGCCGCGCGCACGTGCTCGTCTTCAAGGGCAAGGCGGAGGTGGTCGAAGAACTCGACCGACCACTCTGCTCGGCCGCGGCGCGGTTCCCGTGGCCACACGTGATTCGTCTTCTCTCGTACGTCCGCGTTCCACGCATCGTCCAGCGCAAGATCTCGCGTCGCGCGCTCTTCGCGCGTGACGGCTGGCGCTGCGTCTACTGCGGCTCGGCCAGCGGGCGCCTGACGCTCGATCACGTGATCCCCCGCTCGCGAGGGGGCGGATCGGAGTGGGAGAACGTCGTCACCTCGTGCGCTCCGTGCAACCTGCGCAAGGGCAACAGGCTCCTCCACGAGGCGCAGATGGAGCTTGCCCATCCGCCGCGGCCGCCCGCTCCCGTGCTCTTCATCAGGCTCGCCGCACCCAAGATCCCGGCGCGGTGGGAGCAGTACCTCGCGGCGTTCGGCGCCGCCGCCTAGCCCCGCTCGACCGGAAGCGAGCCGTGCTGCTCCCACTCGGACCACGAGCCGGGGTACAGGCGGCCCTCGCGCCCGGCGAGATGGAGGCGGTGGAGGGTCACGCAGGCGGTCACCCCGGATCCGCAGTAGGCGACGAGCTCCCCGTCGGGCACCTCCGGCACGGGGTCGGGCCACGGGGCGTTGAGGGAGCCCGGGATGCGGCCGGGCACGCGGTCGAGGGGGTTCGGCTCGCCGCGCCAGCGGGCGCGTAGGCGAGCGTCGAGGACGACGAGCCCGGCACGGCGGTCCGCCAGCTCGTCGATCAGGATCGTGTCGTCGGAGCGCTCGCGGGGCTCGAAGGACGCGGGCTCGGTCGTCTCCTCGCCGGCGGCGAGCGGCCCGCGCCAGGCCTCGAGGTCGATCACGGCGCAGTCGAGATGGCCGAAGTGGCGGAGCAGCCACCACAGCCGCTCGGCGCCCCCCATCGAGCCGTAGGCGACGACGAATGTCTCTGACCCGATCCCCGCGAGGCCCGCGGTGAGGGCGAAGGCCTCTGCTGTGGGAAGGGGGTGGCGCCCGGTGGGCCCGGGTGGGGCCGAGAGGTCGCGCTCGACGTCGAGGAAGACCGCGCCGGGGATGTGCCCGGCGAGGTACTGCGTCCACCCGAGCTCGGGGTCCTCGAGCGCCCACCGGCAGTCCGCGAAGAGGTAACGCAACGGGCGCACGCTACTCAGCGCAGCTGGACGAGACCGTCCTTGATCACGGTGCGGTCGGGCCCGCACGAGGCCTCGAAGCCGTACCTGTGGTCGCCGAGCTCCCACACCCGCGTCGTGAGCACGTCCCCCGGGAACACGGGCGCCGAGAAGCGGGCGGCGATCCGCGCGGGGTCGCCGCCACCGGCCGCCTGGCACACGGCGCGGGCCGTGAAGGCGAGCGTGCAGAAGCCGTGGAGGATGCGGCCGGGCAGCCCGAGCGCGCGGGCGGCCTCGTCGTCGAGGTGGATGACGAAGTGGTCGCCCGAGGCGGCTGCGTACCGGTCGGGCTGGTCGTCGGCGATCGCCTGGACGACCTCCCCGATCGGACCCGTGTCGGCGACTCCCGCGGGGAGCCGGTGGTCGGCAGGCTGGTCGCCGCGGCTCGCGGGCGAGTCGACGCCCCGGAAGAACTCGGTGACCCACTGCTCGTTGACGAGCTCGCCGTCCGTCGTCCGCGTCTCCGTGTGGATGACCAGCGCGGTGCCGCTGCTGCGCTGGAGCAGCGCGACGGGGGTGGCGGTCGAGACGAGCATCGTGCCGGCCTCGATCGGGCGGTGAAGCAGCATGTCCTGGCTGAAGTGGACGACCCGCTTGCGGGCCTCGTCGGTCGCGATCGACCTCGAGGCCGGCGCGATCGCCTCCCAGACGGGGACGATCGCGAACACGGGCGTCGCCACGCGCCCTTCGAGCGCCGACGGCGAATCGTCATCGGTCGCCTCGGCGTAGGCGCGGACCGCGGTCTCCGTCACCTCGTAGCGCACCTCCGCGCCACGTATCCCCAGCCCGTCGAGCCGGAGCTGCTCGAGCTGCGTGCTCATACGGTCAGGTCATCCCCGTCATCTGGCCGCCGCTCGCGGTGATCACCTGGCCGTGGACGAAGTTCGACCAGGGGGAGCAGAGGAAGAAGATCGGCCCCGCGGCCTCCTCCGGCGTCGCCCCGCGGCCGAGCGGGATGATCTTCGCGGCCGTCTCCCGCATCTGGTCGGGGATCCCGAGGGGGATCTCGACGTCGTCCTTCGTGAACGACTCACGGCCGGGCGGCCCCGTCAGCCGCGTCTCGACGAACCCGAAGGCGACGGCGTTGACGTTGACCTTGGACGGGCCCCACTCGCGCGCGAGGGTCTTCGTCAGCCCGACCAGCCCGGCCTTTGCGGCCGAGTAGTTCGCCTGCCCGACGTTCCCCTGCGTCCCCGAGATCGAGGTGACGTTGACGACCTTGCGGAAGACCTCCCTGCCCGCCGCCGCCTCCTCCTTTGCCGGCTCGCGGAAATGCGGTGCCGCCGCACGGAGGATCTTGAACGGGACGACCGTGTGGATCTCGAGCATCGCGCGAAACTGATCGTCGCCCATCTTGTGGGCGATCCCGTCCCAGCTGTAGCCGGCGTTGTTGACGACGATGTCGAGCTTCCCGAACGCCTCGACCGTCGAGGCCACGAGAGCGTCGCACACGCCGTCCTTCGTCAGGTCCCCTGCGAAGACCGCGGCCGTCCCGTCGATCGACCCGGCCGTCTCGTGTGCGATCTCCTCGTCGAGGTCGGCGATCATCACGCTTGCGCCTTGCTCGGCCAGAAGCGTCGCCGCCGCCCGTCCGATTCCCCGCGCCGACCCGGTGACGAGTGCGGCCTTGCCCTCCAGCACCTTCACGGCGCGTCAGGCTACCTGACATTCGGTTCGGACGGAATCACCGATCGGGGAACCCGGCGTGGAGCGCGCGCACCGAGGAGACGAGCCCGTGGTAGAAGGTCTCCCGCTCTTCCGGGCCGAGGTCGCGGAGCATCTCCTCCTCCATCGCCGCCACCGTCTCCTCGCACGCCTCGAGCACCTTGCGCCCCGTCGCGGTCAGCTGCGCGGGCAGGACGCGGCGATGGTTCGGGTGCTGCTTCCGCTCGATCAGCCCCTTGCTCTCGAGCGCCTCGATCACCTCGCTCATCGACTGGGGGGTCATGTAGGAGCGCCGCGCGAGCTGCGCGTTCGAAAGGGCCCCACGGCGGCCGAGCACGCTCAGGGTCGTGTACTGCAGCGTCGTCAGGCCGTAGGGGCGCACCCGCTCGTTGACCGCGGCACGGACGGCGCGCTCGAGCCGCGCGATCACGTAGCTGATGCGGGCCGGGGTCGTCTCGGCGCGCTCCACGGCGACGGCCGGCTCGCTCACGGGCTCCGTCGAGCCTACGCTCATCTCGCCGGTTCTCCCGGGTGCGTCGAAGTCGGAAGTTGAGAAGGCAACCTGCGCATAGTGTCAGATAACCTGACATTGTTCGGGACCGAGTGAACGCGAATCTCGCGAGCATTCTCCTCCGGCCGTCGGGCCGCGAGGCCGCGACAGCCCTGATCGACGAGGGCGCTGCCGTGACGTACGGCAAGCTCGCGACGCTCGCCTCGGCAGCCGCCGCGACCCTCGCGCGCCGCGGGATCCGGCCCGGCGATCGCGTCGCGCTCGTCCTCCCGAACACCACCGGCTTCGTTGTCGCGTACTTCGGCGCGCTCGGGGCGGGCGCGGTCGTGACGCCCCTCAACCTCCTCCTCAGAGGGGGCGAGATCGACGAGCGTCTCGCCGCGGTCTCGCCCGGCGCCGTCGTGACCGACGCCGGGCGCGCGGCGCTCGTGTCCGGCGTCGCCGCGGAGCGCGGGATCCCCGTGATCCGGGTCGACGAGCTCGCGGGCGAGGCGGCGGGACCGCCGGTCGAGCGGGCCCCGTCTGATCCCGCGGTGATCCTCTTCACCTCGGGCACCTCGGGCTCCTCCAAGGGCGCCGTCCTCACCCACGGGAGCATCGCCGCGGCCGCCGGGAACGCGGCGGAGGCGCTCGGGCTCGGCCCGGCCGACGTGATGCTCGGCGCGGCGCCGTTCTCGCACGTCCTCGGATCGTCGACGGGGCTCGTCGCCACGCTCGCGGCGGGAGGCGCGGTCGCGATCGTCCGGCGCTTCGAGCCCGACGAGACGCTCGCGACGATGGCCGAGACCGGCACGACGGTGATGCTCGGCGTCCCCACGATGTGCACCGCCCTCTGCGAGGCCGTTCGCTCGGGCGGCCAGAGGCCGCCGCTCCGTCTCGCGCACATCGGCGGCGCGCCCCTTCCCGTCGAGGTCACCCGCGAGTTCGAGCAGCTGCTCGGCGCCGAGGTCTTCGAGGGCTACGGGCTCACCGAGATCTCCGGCATCGCCACCACCTACCGGGCCGGGCAGCCGCGCAAGCCCGGCTCGGTCGGCTATCCGCTCGGGGACACCGAGCTTCGGGTCGTGCGGGAGGACGGGGCGGATGCCCGGACGGGCGAGGTCGGCGAGATCCGCTTTCGCGGCTCGAGCGTCATCCCCGGCTACTGGGCGGGAGACGGCGCCCCCTTCGCGCCCCTCTCCGCCGACGGCTGGCTCGCGACCGGCGACCTCGGCTACCGGGACGAGGACGGCTACCTCTTCCTCGTCGACCGACTCAAGGACCTGATCATCCGCAACGGCTACAACGTGTACCCGCGCGAGGTCGAGGAGGCCCTCTACGCCCACCCCGACGTGCTGGAGGCGGCCGTCGTCGGCGTTCCCGACCCGAGGAGCGGCGAAGAGGTGGTCGCGCTGGTGCGGCCCCGCCCGGGCTCGGCCTGCGACCCGGTCGCAGTGCAGGACTGGGTGCGCGAGCGCGTCGCCGCGTACAAGTACCCCCGCCACGTCGTCCTCGTCGACACCCTCCCGACAGGGCCGACCGGGAAGATCGTGAAGCGCGAGATCGACCGCGACGCCCTCGCGCGCGACCTGGGCCTCTAGTACTGCATCCCGTCCGCGTCGGGCGGGCCGAGGCGTGGCCCGTACGGCGCCGAGTCGAGCCAGCGAGCTGCCGACGTGACCCTCGGGGCTGCGAAGGCGGCCGCCCGCCGCTCGAGCCGCTTCGTCGCGCTCTTCGGCGCGAGGTGCGCGAGCGCGGCGCTCGACGCGGCGCGGTTCCGGTCGGCGGCGTTGCGCCGCACCGCGGCGAAATGTTCGACGGCGGCGCGCGCCTCGGCGGCGGTGCCGGCGTCGACGGCGGCCCGGATTGCCCGGGCGGCGACGATCGCGTCCGGGATCCCGGAGTTGAGCCCGCGGGCGCCGAACGGCGCGAACAGGTGCGCCGCCTCCCCGACGAGGAGCACGCGCCCGCTCGGGTCGGCGAACTCGCGCGCGAGCACCTGCAGGAAGACGTAGGTCGAGACCCAGGTGACGCAGTCGACGTACGACGGGTCGATCACGAGCGGGAGCCAGCTCTTCACGCCGTCAGACCCGCTGAATGCCTCCGGGTCGTCGTCGGCGTAGCACTGGAGGTCGATCCGCCAGTGCCCGGCGAACGGGACGAGCAGGACGTTCCGCCCTCCCACCGCCGGATGCTCGTAGTGGAACACGCGCTCCACCGGCATCGGCGCCTCGGGGTTGTCGGACGCATCGACGATGACGAAGGCGTTCTCGGTCCGCGGCCCGTCGAGCGGGATGCCGAGCGACCCCCGGACGTCCGATCGTGCGCCGTCGGCCCCGATCGCGAAGTCCGCCTCGAGCCTGTCGGCAGCCTTCGTCAGCACGGCCACCCCGTCGCCCGCGACCTCGACGCCGGTCACCGGCGAGTCCCAGGCGAACTCGACGCCGGCCTCGATCGCCGCGGCGAGGAGAAGCTGCTCGGTCACCACCTGGGGAAGACTCGTCGCCGCGGGGATGTCCCCGGCGGGCGGCGGCGGATAGGACTTCGCGTACAGCTCCCGCCCCCGGTACAGGGTTCGCTTCGTGAGCCAGATGAGGCCGTGGTCGGCCAGCTCGTAGCCGAGGCCCGGGCTGATCGCCTCGAGCAGCTTCATCGAGGCGCCGTGGATGAAGATCGCGCGGCTGCCGGGACGGACGCGGTCGGCCCCGCCCGCCTCGACGACCGTCACCGGGAGCCCGACCGAGCGCAGGGCAAGCGCAGCGGTGAGCCCGACCGGCCCGGCGCCGACGACGATCGTGCGGCCTTCCTTCACCGCGGCACGACGAGGGCGTCGAGTGCGACCAGGCCGTCCGCGGTCACGCGGAGCGGGTTGACCTCGACCTCGGCGATGTCGTCGCGCCCGGCGATGAGCGCGCCGAAGGCCACGACCGCGCGGGCCAGCTCGTCCCCGTCGACCGAGGGGGCGCCACGTGCGCCGCGGAACGTCGCGGCGACCGTCAGCTCGTCGAGCATCGCGGCCGCCTCGAGCGGCGGCACGGGCGCGAGACGCGCGACGGCGTCGTCAGCGGCCTCGACGCCGGTCCCGCCCGCTCCGAGCACGACGAGCGGCCCGAACACCGGATCGCGCCGGGCCCCGAGGATCAGCTCCGGGCCCGAGGGCGCGGTCTCCTCGAGCAGGTAGCGCGTTCCCGGAATGGCGTCGATCGCAGCGAGCGCGGCCTCGAGCCGCTCGTTGCCGTCGACGCCGAGATGGACCCCTCCGGCGTCCGTCTTGTGCTCGAGGCCGGCGAGCAGCGCCTTCGCGACCACGGGAGGCCCGAGTCGGCCGAGCGCGTCGCGCGCCTCGGCCCGGGTCGAGCACACGATGCGCCGAGGCGTCCGGATCCCGAGAGCCGCGACGAGCTCCTTCGCCGATTCCTCGTCCCAGGGGCCGTCCGGCCGGTAGCCGGGCGCCGCTGCACCGGCAGGCGCGGACCGCCTGGCCCGCTGCCGCGCGTCGGTGACGACCGCGGCGATCGCCCGTGCGGCCCGCTCCGGGGTGGGGAGCACCGGGACGCCGGCGGGCGCGAGCGCCTCGCGGACCTCCGCGAGCCGCCCGGGGACCGCCGTCAGCCCCAGGACGGCCGGGCCGCTTCCTGCCGCGAGGAGGGCCGCAGGGTCTACGGCGTCGGGCTCGTCGAGCAGGTACACGGCCAGCAGGTCGATTCCCGACGCGGCGCCGACGGTCTCGAGGACGGCGCCGAAGGTCTCGGTAGGCCGGCCGGTGTCGACCGGGTTGCGCTGGTAGGTGATGGGAGGGAGCAGCCCCGCGAGCCGCGCCAGCGTGGCGGCCGGGAGCTCCGGCAGCGCCGCGCCGCGGTAGGCGAGCTCGTCGGCGAGCAGAAGGCCCGGGCCCGCCTGGCCGGTCACGACGCCGATCCCCGGATCGCGAGACGCAGGCAGCCGCACGAGGCGCAGCGCCTGGGCCGCGTCGACGAGCGCCGTGACGTCGTCGACGACGACGGCTCCGGCCTGGGCGAGCGCCGCGCGGGTCACCCGCCAGCTGCCGGTCAGCGCGCCCGTGTGCGAGCGAGAGAAGGCATCGACGTCGGTGCGGCCGGCCTTCAGCGCGACGACGGGCACCCGGGCGGCGACCGTCTCGACCGCCTCGACCAGGCGTCGCCCGTCGGCGACCCCCTCGACGGCCAGCGCCACAACCTCGACCGAGTCGTCCCCGGCGAGGTGGTCGAGCACCTCCGCGAAGCCGACGTCCACCGCGTTCCCGAGCCCGACGCCGAGACGGATCCCGAGACCCTCGCCCGCGGCCTGGAACGCGAGCGCGTGGTTGACCCCGCCGCTCTGCGCGACGATCGCGACGCCGCCTGCGGGTAGAGCTGCCGCCGTCCGGACGAAGCTGGCGCAGAGCCCGGCGGCCGGGTCGAAGAAACCCGAGGTGTTCGGGCCGAGGATCCTGACCCCGGACTCGCGGCCGAGCGACGTGAGCGCCGCCTGGAGCCCCTCTCCCTCGCCCCCCGCCTCCGCCCAGCCGCCCGAGTGGATCACCGCTGCGCCGACCCCCGCCTCGGCGCACTCGGCGAACACGCCGAGAACCGCCGGTACCGGGACGGCGAAGAGCGCGAGGTCGACCGTCTCCGGGAGGTCGCCGATCCGCTCGAAGCCCGGCCGTCCGGCGACGTCCTCGCCGCGGGGGTTCACCGCGTAGACCTGACCGGAGAAGCTCCCGAGGCTCCCGACGAGCGCATTCCCCGCCTTCCCCGGGGTGGCCGACGCACCGATGACCGCGACCGACCGGGCGCCGAACAGCCGGTCGAGCGTGGCGGGATCGAGGATCACGACCCGGCGGCGAAGACCGTCCGGAGCGTCCCGAGGCTGTCGACCGTGACCTCGACGACGTCGCCCGGCGCCAGGTACCTGGGCGGCTCCAGCGCGTGACCGACGCCACCCGGGGTCCCCGTGACGATCAGGTCTCCCGGCTCGAGCTCGACGATCTGCGACAGATCGGCGACGAGCGTCGGGATGTCGAAGACGAGATCGTCGACCCGGGCCCGTTGGCGCACCTCGCCGTTGACGGTCGTCGTGAGCTCGAGCCCGCCGAGGCCGTCGAGCTCGTCGAGGGTCACGACCTCGGGCCCGACCGGCGTGCAGGCCTGCCACGACTTCCCCGCGAACCACTGCAGCGAGCGGTTCTGGAAGTCGCGCATCGAGACGTCGTTCACGAGCGTGAGGCCCGCCACGTGGTCGAGCGCCGACTCGCGTGGGATCCGCCGGCCGCCGCGGCCGATCACCGCCGCCACCTCGCCCTCGTAGTCGACCTTCGCCGACTCCGGCGGAAGGACGACGAGCTCGCCGGGATCGGTCAGCGCCCGCGCGAGCTTGAGGAAGAACGTCGGGCTCGTCGGCGTCTCGCGCCCCATCTCGGCGATGTGCGCGCCGTAGTTGATCCCGACGCAGGCGACGGCCCCCGGCTCGAGCACCGGTCTGAGGAGCCGGCCTTCGACCGTGCCCTCCTCCGCAGTCGCCGTGTCGAGGCCGCCGCGGAGCAGCGCGCCGACGTCGCGGTAGCGCTCGCCGACGAGGTCGCGGAAGGCGTGGAGCGCCTCGCCTTCCCGGAGCGCGGCAACGGTCGAGCCGTCGGCCAGCGCGACGGTGACCAGCCTTGTCATGTGACAGACACTAGACGGTAGGCGAATAAAGTGTCAATAATCTAGGAGGAGCGAGAGGAGGCCCGATGCGGTTCGAAGATGTGTTGATCCCGGTGGAGGCTGCCTGGTCGAGCCCGTTCGTGCGCTGGCAGGGGCCGGCCGCCGACATCCCCGCCGTCGACCTCGCCGCGCAGGTGGCCGCTGACGCGCTCGTCCGGACAGGGATCGACTGGCAGCTCTCCGACCTCGTCTTCGGGATCACCGTCCCGCAGAAGGAGTCGTTCTACGGCGGCCCGACGCTCGCGGCCAGGCTCGGGCTCGGCCACACGAGCGGGCCGATGCTGGCCCAGGCCTGCGCGACCTCCGTCGCGTGCATCAACTGGGCGGCGGCGACCCAGCAGCTCGACGGAGACGGTGCGCGGCTCGTGGTCGCCGCCGACCGCACGAGCAACGGGCCGCATCTCGTCTACCCGAGCACGACTGCGCCCGGCGCGTCTCCGGACTCGGAGAACTGGGTGTTCGACAGCTTCGGTCGCGACCCGGTGACCGGCGGCGGGATGCTGTCCACGGCCGAGGCCGTCGCCGCCGAGGGGAAGATCGAGAAGGCCGAGCTCGACGATCTCGCCGTGCGGCGCTACGAGCAGTACCTCGACGCGCTCGCCGACGATCGCGCCTTCCAGCGGCAGTGGATGGTCCCGATCCGCGCGGGCAGCGAGCGCAGGCCCGTCGAGATCGCCGAGGACTTCGGGGTGCGGCCGATCGAGAAGGACGCCCTGGCTGCCCTGACGCCGGTGCAGGAGGGGGGCGTCGTCAGCTACGGGACGCAGACCCATCCCGCCGACGGCTGCGCCGGGATGGTCGTCGGGACCCGTGCCGCGATCGAGCGGGCCGGCTACCGGGGGCCGCTCGCCCGGGTGCGCTCCACCGGCTTCTCGCGGGTGGAGCGCGGGGCGATGCCGAAGGCGCCTGTCCCTGCTGCCCGGGAGGCGCTGGACGCGGCCGGGATCGGGATCGCCGACATCGCGGTGATCAAGACGCACAACCCGTTCGCGGTCAACGACGTGTGGCTCGCGCGCGAGCTCGGCGTCGACGCGAACGAGGTCAACCCGTTCGGCTGCTCGCTCGTCTACGGCCACCCGCAGGCGGCGACAGGCGCCCGCGGCGTGGTCGAGCTGATGCACGCGCTCGTCCGCCGGGGCGGCGGCATCGGGCTCTTCACCGGATGCGCGGCGGGCGACACCGGCGCCGCGCTCGTGCTGGAGGTGGAGTGAGCGCCGTCGCTCATTCCGACGGAGCGCTTCGGCGCCGTAGCGTCGGGCCGCCCGCGGCCCGCTCCCTGCTCCTCACGGTGCTCGGCGAGTATGCGCTGCCGAGGGGCGGCGTCGTCTGGCAGGAGTCGCTCGTCGCAGCGCTCGTCGCCCTAGGCCACTCCGAGCAGACCGCACGCCAGGCGGTGGCGCGGAGCACGCGCGACGGCTGGCTCACCGGCGAGCGCGTCGGGCGCCGCACGCGGATGACCGTCACGCCGGTCACGGCGCGGATGCTCGAGGAGGGCGGAGAGCGCATCTTCGGGTTCGGGCCCGAGCACGATTGGGACGGCCGGTGGCTCGTCGTCGTGCTCCGCATCCCCGAAGACCGCCGCGGAGTCCGCACCAGGGTGCGCAGCCGGCTCGCGCGGGCCGGGATCGGCCCGCTCGGCGGCGGCGTCTGGATCGCCCCGCATGCAGATCGTGAGCCGCTCGTCGCGGCGGTGCTGCAGGCCGCGGGCGCGACCGACGAGGCGGTCTCGTTCCTCGCCCAGCCGGGCTCGCTCGGGTCGCCCGGCGACCTCGCGGCGGCGTGGGATCTCGCCGAGCTGGCCCAGGAGTACGAGCACTTCATCCGGCGCTTCACCGCCGCGGCCGGTGGTTCGCCCTTCCGCGCGCAAACCGAGCTGGTGCACGGCTGGCGCCGGCTCGCCTTCCTCGACCCCGACCTTCCGGGCGAGCTGCTTCCGCCGGATTGGCCGCGACCGCGGGCCTACGAGCTCTTCAGGCGCCGCAACGCCGCCTGGCACGCAGACGCTCAGGCGCACTTCGCGGCGCTCGACGGAGCGGGGCCCTAGTCCTTGAATCAACGTCCCAGGAGGAGCAAATGAGCACCATCGACGTCACGAGCGCCCACACCGTCGAGGTCGGATACGACGAGTTCTGCGGTGCGCTCGCAGCGCACGACCTGCAGGCGCTGTGGAGCCTGCAGCGCAAGTTGATGCCCGACGTCCCGATTCCGTCCACGCGGCCGTGGCTCTGGAAGTGGGACACGATCTTCCCGCTGGCGAAGCGAGCGGGCGAGATCATCACGATCGAGCGTGGCGGCGACCGGCGCGTGCTCGCGCTCGCGAACCCCGGCCTCGGCGGGCTGCCGTTCACGAGCACGACCCTCTGGGGCGCGATCCAGTACCTCGGCCCGGGCGAGAACGCACCTGCGCACCGGCACACGCCCTCGGCGATCCGGTTCGTGATGACGGGCTCGGGCGTCTACACGACGGTCGACGGTGACGCGTGCGAGATGCAGCCGGGCGACCTGATCCTCACCCCGAACTGGATGTGGCACGACCACAACAACTACGGCGACGAGCCGATGGTCTGGTTCGACGGGCTCGACCTGCCGCTGATGGTCACACTCGAGTCGATCTTCTTCGAGAACCACCCCGACGCGCAGCAGGCCGTGCGGGGGCACGGCCTGTCCGAGGAGCTCCACACCGCCGGCGGGCTCGCGCCCGCGGGCGACGAGCGCGACCCGCTCAACTCGCCCCTCCTCCGCTACTCCTGGGCGAGCACGGAGCGCCAGCTCGATGCGCTGCTCGCGTCCCGCGGCGGGCACGAGGCGACGGTCGAGTACCGGAACCCGGCGACGGGCGGCCCGGCGATCCGGACGTTCGCCTCCGAGATGACCCGCTTCGTCTCCGGCGCGCGCACGCCGACCCGTCGCCAGACCGGGAGCCAGGTTCACGTCGTCTTCCAGGGCTCCGGCCGCTCGGTGGTCGACGGGACCGTGTTCGAGTGGGGCCCGGGCGACATCTTCGTCATCCCCTCCTGGGCGCCGGCCGACCACGAGGCGAACGAGCAGGCCGACCATTTCGTCCTCAGCGACCGGCCGGTGCTCGAGGCCTTTCGCCTCTTCCGCCGAGAGGAGCTCCCGGAGCGCCAGGCCGCCGGCGAGACGTTCCTGCCGAGATGAGCGGCCGCACCGTCGAATGGGATCCGTACGCCCCGGAGGCCGTGGTCGACCCGCACGCGTCCTGGGCCGAGCTCAGGGATCGCTGCCCGGTTGCCTGGAGCGACCGCATGTCGGGCTTCTGGGCCGTGTCGCGGTACGACGACGTCGTCGCGATCGCGCGAGCCTCGGAGCGCTTCAACAACTCGGGCGGGCCGCAGTTCGGGACGAGCCGGCCGCCGCTCGAGGTCGACCGGCCCGAGCACACGTTCTTCCGGCGCGTCCTGCAGCCGCACTTCTCCAGGGACAGAGTGGAGCTGCTCGAGCCCGGGGTGCGGGGGTTCGTCTCCGAGATGCTGGCGCCTGCGCTCGCGGCCGGCGAGGCCGACCTCGCCGAGGCGCTGAGCTACCCGCTTCCGGCGCGGACGCTCTGCCTCTGGCTCGGGCTGCCGGACGAGGAGTGGTCGGTGCTGAAAGGCGTCTCGGAGCGGCTGTTCGCCGCCGAGGAGGGCCGCGGCGACGACCCGGCGATGCGGGCGGCCTGCAACGAGGAGCTCTACGCGTACTCGCGCCGCCTCGTGCACGAGCGCGCCCGGCAGCCGCGAGACCCGGGGACAGACCTCATCAGCGGCATCCTCGGTGAGACCGACGGCGTCTACGCCGTCACCGAGGAGAGCTGCGTCGAGCTCGTGCGGCTGCTGCTGACCGCCGGCCACAACTCGACCACCGGCGGGATCGGGAACTCGATCCTCCGGATCGCGCAGGAGCCAGAGATCCAGCGGCGGCTGCGTGCAGAGCCGGAGCTGATCCCGACGGCGGTCGAGGAGCTCCTGCGCCTCGAGACGCCGGTGCAGGCGATGCCGCGCTGGCCGAACGAGGAGGTCGAGCTGCACGGCCGCCGGCTCCGCGAGGGCGAGATGGTGATGCTCGTGTGGGCGGCCGCGAACCGCGACCCGGATCACTTCCCCGAGCCCGACCGGTGCGTTCTCGACCGCTCGCCGAACGACCACGTCACGTTCGGGCGCGGGATCCACCGCTGCATCGGGATCGACCTCGCCCGGCTCGAGATCCGCGTCGCCGTCGAGGAGCTGCTCGCGCGAACCGAATGGATCGAGCTCGCGGGTGAGCCGGTGCGCACGACGTTCATCCGCCGAGGCGTCGCGTATCTCCCGGTGCGGTTCTCGTGAGGATCGTCGTCGACCGCTCGGTCTGCTCGCTCAACGCGGAATGCACCTATGCCGCGCCGGACGTGTTCCGGATGGAGGACGGCGAGCTCGTGTACGAGCCCGAGCCCACACCGGAGCAGGAGGCGGCGGTTCGCGAGGCCGTCGACGCCTGCCCGACGCTCGCGATCGAGATCGTCGAGGAATGACCACGGCGCCCGACTTCGACCCGCTCGCGCCGGAGAGCTTCGAGAGCTTCCACCGCGAGTTCACCCAGCTCCGCGAGCGCTGCCCCGTGGCTCATGCCGACGCCTGGAACGGGTTCTGGGCGCTGACCCGGTACGACGACGTCCTTGCCGCCGCGGCTGACCCCGCGCTGTTCACGACGGCCGTCCAGAACGTCGTGCCGAAGCTCGCGTTCACCGGCCGCCGCCCGCCGCTCCACCTCGATCCGCCCGAGCACACGCCCTACCGCCGCGCGCTGAACCCGTACTTCACGCCCGCGAAGATGGAGGCGATCGAGCCGGAGCTGCGGCGGATCGTGGCTGACCTGCTCGACCCGCTCGTCTCTGCCGGCGGCGGGGACGTCTGCGCCGAGTTCACGCACCGGCTGCCGGGCTACGTCTTCGCCGAGTTCTTCAACCTGACGCCCGAGCTCGGGCTGAGGATCCGGGAGGCGACGCGCGAGTTCGTCGACGCGGTGCAGCGCTTCCGTGGCGAGGACGTGAAGCGGACGAGCCTCGCCCTCTACGACATCGCGCGGACGATCATCGAGATGCGCCGGGCCGAGCCGCTCGATCCGGCCGAGGATCCCGTGAGCGGCCTGCTCGCGGCGCGGGTCGACGGCGAGCCGCTGCCCGAGGACATGCTGCTCGGGACGATCCGGCAGTTCATCGTCGTCGGGATGGTCGCGCCGTGCGTGTTCATCGGGAGCATGGTCGTCCATCTCGCCGAGCATCCCGAGCTGCAGGCGCAGCTGCGCGGGGATCCGTCGCTGGTGCCGGCCGCGATCGAGGAGTACCTGCGGCTGCTCACCCCCTACCGCGGGTTCGCGCGCACCCCGACCCGGGACGTCGAGATCGGCGGCCGTCTCATCCGCCAGGACGAGCCGGTGGCGCTCGTGTACGCCTCGGCCAACCGCGACGAGTCCGTCTTCCCCGAGCCGGAGCGCTTCGTGCTGGGCCGGACGAACATCAGCCGTCACCTCGCCTTCGGCGCCGGGCCCCACCGGTGTGCCGGCGCACCCCTCGCCGTGCTGATGCTCCGCGTGACCCTGGAGGAGCTGCTCGCGCGCACGTCGTCGATCGAGCTCGTCGGGGAGGTGACGATGACAGGCTGGCCCGAGTGGGGGACGCTCTCCGTGCCGACGCGCCTCGTGGCATGAGCGAGGCGGACTTCGACCCGCTCGACGAGGCGTTCGTTCGCGACCCGCACGCGGTCTGGGCGCGCCTGCGCGCGGAGTGCCCCGTCGCGCGCGGGGCTCGCTGGGACTTCTGGGCGCTCACGCGCTACGACGACGTCGTCGCGGCCAGCTCGCGGCCGAGCGACTTCACGAGCTCGCTCGGGATCGTGGTGCCGCGCAACCCGGTCTCGGGCCGCCGGGCGCCGCTCCACTTCGATCCACCCGAGCACCCGCGCTACCGCCGGCCGCTGAACCGCGTGCTCGACGAGGACCGCCTCCCCGAGCTCGAGCCGGCGATGCGCGAGCTCGCGGCCGAGCTGATCGGGCCGTTCGCGGCCGCGGGCGGCGGGGAGTTCGTATCGGAGGTGAGCTCACCCTACGCAGGGCTCGTGTTCACCGACATCCTCCGGCTCCCGCGGGAGCTCGCCCGTGGCCTGAACGCGAGCGGCGAGCGGTTCGAGCACGCCCAGGCGCACTTCGACGTCGAGACGGCCGAGCGCGAGAACCAGCACCTCTACGCCGAGTGCCGGAAGATCGTCGCGGCGCGGAAGGCCGAGCCGCTGGACCCCGCCGCGGACCTCGTGAGCGCGCTGCTCGAGGTGCGGATCGACGGCGAGCCGCTCGACGACGAGCTCGTCGCAGGGAGCCTCCGCCAGTTGCTGATCGCCGCGCATGTCGCCCCGACCGCCCTCCTCGCGAGCGCCGTCGACCACCTCGCTCGGGATCCCGGGCTCCAGGAGCGCCTGCGTTCCGACCCGGCCCTCGTCCCGGAGGCGCTCGAGGAGCTGCTCCGGCTCTACGCGCCCAACCAGGGCTTCGCCCGGACCGCGACCCGCGACCTCGAGGTGAGGGGCCGCGCGATCCACGAGGGCGAGATGGCGGCGCTGGTGCTTCCGTCGGCCAACCGCGACCCCGAGGTCTTCGCGGAGCCCGAGGAGTTCCGGCTCGGCCGCTCGCCGAATCCGCATCTCGCGTTCGGCCACGGGCCGCACAAGTGCGCGGGCGCGGCGGTGGCGCGATCGGAGCTCCGGATCGCGCTCGAGGAGCTGCTCGCACGGACGTCGTCGTTCGAGCGGGCCGGCGAGCCCGAGATGCTCGGCTGGCCCGTCTACGGGCCCGAGACGCTGCCGCTGGCCTGCGTCCCCGCCTGAACCGCGACGCGGTCGCCGGCGGGCGTGAAGCGGGTGTCGAAGCCGGCCTCGGCGGTGATCCGCTCGACGTAGGCCGTGACCTCGTCGCGCCGCTCGAGCGGAACCGGCCGGCCGGCGTCGTCGATCCAGCACGGCACGAAGCCCGCGTCGACGGCTCCCTCCCCGATCCGGCAGTCGGCGATCATCGTGTTCCGGCTCTCCGGGTGGAAGGGGTAGAACGGCATCGCGGGGTCGGGCTCGAACCCGAAGAGCTCGCGCCGGCGCTTCGACCAGGCGGCGAGCTCGTCGGCGCCTGCACCGGACGGCGTCAGGGCACGCGTGACGGCGACGAAGTTCCCGAGGCCGTGGAAGATCGGCTTGCCGCGGTAGATCTCGATCCCGCGCAGGATGTGCGCGTGGTGTCCGACGACGACGTCGGCCCCGCAGTCGATCGCCGTCCGGCCGAGCTCCCGCTCGTAGTCGTGCACCACGACGGGGACGTGGCCGATGCCCTTGTGGAAGACGACGACGACCACGTCGACTGCCGTCCGCAGCGCGAGCACGTCGGCGCGGAGCGCGTCGAGGCTCGCCGCGGCGGCGAACGTGTAGACCCGCGGCGGGCCGCCCGGGCCCGCGTAGTCCAGCTCGTAATGGGTGAGGACGTCGAGCGCAGCGGCGCCCGCCTTGCGCGAGGTCGCGCGGCTCTCGCGCGGCCCGACGCAGTTGTACGAGAGCACGCCGACGCCGTCCACGACCGCGGGCCGCCGCGCCTCCTCGAGGCTCATGCCCGCGCCCGTCGTCTCGATCCCGAGCTCGTGGAGGGCCTCGATCGTGTCCTCGATCCCGTTCGGGCCCGAGTCGTAGATGTGGTTCCCGGCGAGCGTCGCAATCCGCAGCCCGGCGCGGCCGAGTGCCTCGAGGTGCGCGGGATCGGCCGGCGGCGCGGGGATGTCGACGCTGCTCGGGACGCCGCGTGCGGTGTGCGGCACCTCGACCTGGCCGACGACGAGGTCGGCGGAGCGAAGGAGCGCTCGGCTCGGCTCGAAGAACGAGTCGGGATCTGGCTCGTCGAGGATCAGGTCGCCGAGGAGGAGCAGCCTCACCGGGCCACCCTCGTCCGGACGAACTCCTCGAGCGAGGCGGTGAACGCGGCCTCGTCCCAGTCACGCGCATCCGCGTTGTCGGCGTCGATCTCGAGCACGGGGATCCCCGCATCCTCGAGGGCCCGGGTGACGAAGTACGGGCTGCGCGACTCTGCGGACACGAGCTGAACGACCCCGTCGACGCGGTGGGCACGGGCCTCCTTCAGGTACCAGGGGTCGGCCCAGCCGGGCATTCCGAGGAAGTCCGTGAAGGCTGCGAACCGCGCCGCGAGCTGGCGGAGCGGGGGCCCGCCGTGGCGGATGTACCCGTCGGCGGCGATCGCGAGGTACATCGACCAGACGAACACGGCGCCGTGCTCCTCGGCGAGGCGCTGGTAGAAGCCGAGGTTGAACCAGAGGCCGCGGCCGATCCACATCAGGCGGACGCGCTCGTCCTCGCACACGGCGCCGCCCTCGGCCACGAGCTGCACGACCTCCTCGTGGAAGGCGCGGGCCGCGTCGCGGGCCCACTCGGTGCCGCGGTGCCACTGAGGGAGCATGACCGCGGGGATGCTGTCGACGATGTCGAGCGGCGCCGGTGCGGTGGCCGCGAGCAGGTCGCGCGTCCGGCGGCTCCACTCCTGCTGCTCGTTCGCGAGCTCGAGGATCCGCTCGAGCCGCGCCCCGTCGAGCCGCTTCCCGGTCGCCTGCTCGAGGAACCCGACGAGCCGCTCGAGCTCGGCGCTCATCAGGTCGAGGCGCGCGGTCCCGACCACCGTTTCCCAGTCGCGGGCGATCCGCTCCCACCAGCGGTCGGCCAGGACGGGGTCGACCGCCTTCTCGAGCGCGAAGTAGGGGACGTCGCGCTCGCGCCTCCACGCCTCGGCGATGCCGAGGTGTGCGTCCGTCCAGACCTGCGTGACGAAGGCCGACACGGGCGGCAGCCCGCCCCAGGGCGCCTGCGCCGGATCGTCCTCGAGCGTCGAGCCGAGGGAGATCGCGCTGTACTGCTCGATCCAGTCGGGATAGCCGCGCTCGCGGAGCTTCGCGAGGTAGTGGGGCGCGCGTTGCTTCGCCGCGCAGATCGAGGCCCACCACTGGTTCACGACGTAGGGGATCTCCATCGCGCGGAGCAGCTCGTGGGGGACGTCTGCGTCGGCGAGGACGAGCGGCTCCCCGGCCGCGACGCGCTCGTGCAGCTCGGCGAACCAGGCGCGCTGGTGCTCCAGCGCGGCCCCCGATGCGGCCAGGCGCCTTGTGCCGTGAGCTCCCCGGAACGTGCTCATGCGAGGAGCGCCAGGTCGGCGCCGGCGAGGTTCTCGCCCCGGCGGCGGTCGAGCACCACGAGCGGGAGATCGAGCGAGTCCCGGAGTGCCGGGACGCTCCACGCGCGGGCGTCGTCGCCGGACCTGATCCAGGCGAGGACGACCTCGGCGCCGGCTGCCCTGGCCGCGTCCGCCACACCGGCCGGGTCGTGCCGTCCGAAGTGCTCCCCGGCGACGTGGAGCCCGTGCGCCTCGAGGGCCCTGAAGAGGTCTGTCCCCACGAGGGCGCTGCCGGTGACGAACACACGCCGGGCCGGCTCCGGCAACGGCTCGGGCGGATCGGCGAGAAGCTCCCCGAGCAGCCGGTTCGCTTCGGCGGCAGGCAGGGTGTCGACGGCGCCGGCGACGGCGAGCGCCTCGCTGCCGCGCAAGCGAGCCGGCGAGGCGCGTCGGAGCTTCTCGACGCCGGCGAGCAGGCGTCTCGTCTCTGCGGCCTCCGCGGCCGCCGCCGCCACGCTCTCGTCGCTCACCGGGCGGCCCGACCAGCGCTCGAGCACGCCGAGCAGCTCGCGGAGCCGGTCGTGGTTGTAGCTCGCCGTGGTCTCGGTCGGGAGGTGCAGGAGGTCGAGGAACCAGAGCTCGGGAAGGGGCTCGGTGCGGGACAGGACGCGGAGCGCGGTGAAGAGCCGCACGGCGCTGTCGGAGTCGTGCGAGAGGAGCAGGAAGTCGATCCGTGGCCGCCCCTCGAGCAACCCGGCGAGGACGGCCCGCACCGGCGCGTCGACGCCCGGCCCGAGGATGGAATCGGCGCGCCCCGAGCTGGGGACAGACCCCCTCAGACGCACCGGCAGGAGCCCTGCGGCCGCGACCAGCTCCCGTGGGACGTCGTCGCCGAGGTAGCCCACGACGCCCACGGCCGGAAGCGACGGGCTCTCGTAGGCGGCGACGAGTTCGTCGAGCGCGCTCACTCGAGGAACGGGATCACCGCTTCGAGGAACGCGGCCGGCTGCTCGCAGTGGACGAGATGGCCCGCGTCGGGGATCGTCACGAGGCGGATCATCGGGTTCACGGCGGTCATGCGCTGGGCGTACTCGACCTTGAACAGAGGCGACTCGGCGCCGCGGACGACGAGCGTCGGGCACTTGATTGCCTCCACGGAGGGCCAGAGCCCCCTGATGAGCGGCTCGCCGCCTGCCGCCGACCAACGCACCCGGCCCTCGATGTCGCTGCGCCAGGTCAACCGGCCTCCGTCGAGCTCGCGGAACCGCGACGCGGCAACCCAGGGGGGAACGCCGCGAGGCAGAGACTTCGCGAGCGCGGCCAGAGCGTGCTCGTCCGAGTCGAAGACGATCGTCGGGCTCTCGAGCGATGCCGGACGCGTGTGGTCGGCCGGGCCGCCGTCCTCCATCACGCACCTCCGCACGCGCTCGGGGCGACGCGCCGCATAGACGCACGCCGTCACGGCTCCGAGCGAGTGGCCGACCAGGTCGAACGTGTCGAGCCGGAGCGCGTCGATCAACTCGTCGAGGTCGGCGAGGGTCTGCTCGACGCCGTAGCGCGCCTCGGGATCCCAGTCGCTCTCGCCACAGCCGCGCAGGTCCGGCGCCGTGACGCGCCGGCCGCCCGCGGCCAGCACAGGCGCGACCTCCTGCCAGTCGGTCGCGTCGAGCCCGCCGCCGTGGAGGAGCAGGACGTCCGGGTCGCCGTCGTCGCCCCAGCGGAGGAACGAGAGCGACAGCCCGTCGCCGAGCTCGAACGATCCTCGCGTCACGAGAGCCGGAGCGGGAGGCGGTCGACACCCATGCGCGGCCACGACGCCCGGACGACCTCGCCGTCGACGGCGAACGCCCGGGTGCGCGCGAGCAGCTCCTCGAGCGCGACCCGCAGCTCGAGGCGGGCGAGCGGTGCGCCGATGCACTGGTGGATCCCACGTCCGAAGCCGACGTGGCGGTTCGGCACCCGCTCCGGGTCGAGCTCGGCGGCGCGCTCGAACGCCTCCGGGTCGAGGTTCGCGGAGCCGAACACGAGCCAGACGAACTCGCCCGCCCCGACCGCGCGTCCGCCGAGCTCGGTGTCCGCCGTGGCGATCCGGCGCATCGCCTGCTGCGGCGCGTCGACCCGTACGACCTCCTCGGCGAACGCGGCGATCGCGCCGGGGGCTGCGCGGAGGACGCGCCTGAGCTTCACCGTCCCGGGCCAGCCGCAGCACTGCGTTCCCGATCGCGCTCGTCGTTGTGTTGTGCCCGGCCGAGATGAACATCATCACGATCCCGACCACCATCTCGTCGTCGAGGGGCGGCAGCTCCGGGTCGCCGCGGACGAGCGCGCTGACGACGTCGTGGCCCGGGTTGCGGCGCCGCTCCTCGATCAACCCCGTCATCCACGGCCGGAGCTCCTCGCCGACGGCGATCCGCTCGGGGCTTCCCGGGGGGGTCTGTCCCCCGATCTCGTCGACGCGGCGGGACCAGTCCTTGATCAGGCGCCAGTCGTCGGCGGGCAGGTCGAGCAGCAGGCAGAGCGCGCGGGTCGGGAACGGGTGGCTGAAGGCAACCGCGAAGTCGCCGCCCCCGGCCTCGACGAACGGGTCGATCATCTCTTCTGCGTAGCGCCGCAGCGGCTCCTCGAGCGCGGCCAGGCGCGCGCGGGAGAAGTAGGGGTTCAGCAGGCGCCGGTAGACGCGGTGCTCGGGCGGGTCGCATTCGAGCGGAGGCCGCCGCGTGTTGAAGAACGGCACGACGTTGCTGAACGTCCGGGTGTCGAGCGCCGTCTCGACGAGCAGGTCGTGGCCGAGGACGGCCCAGAAGCCGCCGAGGACGCCGTCGACCCAGGCGACCGGGCAGCTCGCCCGCGCCTCCGCGTACGCGAGGGTCGCGTCGGGAACCTGGTCGGCCACGACCGGCTGCCAGGCGATGTTGGGATCCCAGTCGCCCGTCTCGTCCTCCGCGGCCCGGAGAGTATCAGGTTCCTTGATACTCGCTTACGACAGGAGCAGCGCCCGCGTCCGATCGTCGATCGGCTCCGGCCGGCCGTTCTCGTCGACGCGGACGATCGTATGACCGCCCGTGATCGGCGATCTCCCCGCGGGCCTGTCCCTCCCAGGTGAACGTGATCGACGTCCGCCCCACCGACGCCACCCTGATCCGCAGCTCGACCTCGTCGTCGAACCGGAGCACGCGGAGGTAGTCGGCCTCGACGTGGCGACGCGGGTAGTCGCCGCTCCACTCGTCGAGCAGGCCGACCTTGCGGTAGAGGCTCGCCTCCGCCACCTCGGCCCAGCGGAACGCGACCGTGAAGTGGATCCGCCCGCTCGCGTCGGTGTCGATCCAGCCCACCCGCACGAGCTCGCGAGTGCTCCGCCATGCGCGAAACCCTAGACGCAGGCTCGAGCCGGAAACCTGAGATAGTGCCGCCGTGCCGGAGTCGCCTCCAAAGCCGCTCGCCGGGGTCACGGTGATCGACATGACGATCGCCCTCGCCGGCCCGTACGCGACCCAGCTCCTCGCCGGTCTGGGCGCGACGGTGATCAAGGTCGAGAATCCGGCTGCGGGCGACCCGGCGCGCAACAACGCGCCCTACGTCGGCGAGACCGGGCTGCACCTGGCACGAGCGGATGCGTCCGACCTGTCGGTGTCGATGCTGGAGCGCGGCCGCAACAAGCTCAGCGTGACGCTCGACCTCAAGCGCCCCGAGGCCCGCGAGGTCTTCGACGACCTCGCCCGCAGGGCGGATGTCGTGGTTGAGAACTTCAGCCCGGGCACGGCCGACCGGCTCGGTGTCGGCTACGGCCGCGTCGCCGAGGTGAACCCGCGCCTCGTCTACCTGTCGATCAGCGGGTTCGGCACCGGAGAGCCGGGCAAGGGGATGGACACGATCTTCCAGGCGCTGAGCGGCCTCATGACCACCCCGGGGAGCGACGGCGACCCGCCGGTGCGGAACGCCGTCCCGTTCGGAGACCTCGTCGGGCCCCTGTTCGGCGTGATCGGGACGGTCTCGGCTCTCTTCATGCGCGAGCGAACCGGCAGCGGCCAGCACGTCGACGTGGCGCTTCTCGGCGCGCTCACCTCGCTGGTCGCCACGGAGCCGTGGGACACGATGCAGCGGGCGGGGATCGAGACGCGCACGGGGAACGTCGTCCCCCGCCTCGCGCCGTTCGGGATCTTCGCGACGCGCGACGGCCACGTCGCGCTGTGCGCGCCCACGGACGCGTTCGCGCGCGGCGTGTTCGAGGCGATCGGCGCGTCGGCGCTCGTCGAGGACGAGCGTTTCCGCTCCCGCGACCGGCGCGTGGCCAACTCGGTGGAGCTGCACGACCTCATCGCCGGGTGGGCCGCGGCTCTCACCTCGGTGGAGGCAGCCGCGGCGCTCGAGGCGCGGGGCGTCCCGGCCGCGATCGTGCGCGACACCGCGAGCGCGGTACGAGATCCGCGCTCGCTCCGGCGCAGCGAGACGGTGCAGCTCGTCCACCCCGACGTCGGGCCCGTCGAGGATCTCTACGGCAGCGGCTTCCCGGTCCGGTTCTCGGGAGCGGGCTCCGGGTACGACGCCCCGGCCCCGAGGCTCGGCGAGCACAACGACTTCGTCCTCGGCGGCCTCCTCGGCTATCCGCCCGAGCGCATCGACGCGCTCCGCGCCGCCGGCGCTATCTGAATCGCCGCGGCGGCGTCATAAGCGAGGATCGCAGCGGGGCTTCCGCATGACGCAGGAAACCGGACACTGGCTCCGGTTCGGAAGGCAGGAACGACGCCGAACGAGTATCAGGTTACTTGACAAACAACCCCCGGCTGGGTTAAAAGCCGCTGTCACCACCCGGTCATCCCCGCTCCGGGCGGACCGCGGACCAGCGAACGTTCTTCGAGGAGGCGCGCAACATGTCGGCTCTCAAAGTCTCACTCCCGGGCCGCCGGACGATGACGGCGGTCCTTGCGCTGGCGGTGCTCGCCGGCGCGCTCGCGGCGACCGGGCTCTCGGCCCGGAAGGCCGCGCCCGCTCCGTACACGATCGGCTGGGTCTCCGGCCTGACCGGCAGCCAGGCGACGAACTCCGCGTCGGCGACGCAGGGGCTCCAGGCGGCGCTGGCGAACGTGAACAAGAACAACGTGGCCGGCCGGACGATCAAGGTCTTCTATGCCGACGACGCGGCGACGCCGACCACGGCCGCCGACGTCTGCAACCGGCTCGTCAACCAGATCGCACGTGAACGCGATCGTCGGCTTCGAGTCGACGCCGTCGCAGGCCGCGTGCAACACCTACCTGACGAACAACAACATGCCGTACATCCTGGCGCAGACCTCGACGTCCGGCTCGATCTGCCTGCCGCAACTACTTCTCGCTCGGCAACGTCGGCAACCAGCAGGTCAACCCGCTCGTCGACTACCTCACCCACAAGCTCGGGACGAAGAAGATCTACATCGTCGCGAGCGACTTCTCGTCCGGCCACATCGGCGCGGGCCAGGTGCAGGCACGGGCGACGAGCGACAGCGCGCAGGTCGTCGGCACCTCGTACGAGCCGCTCGGCACCACCGACTTCTCGAGCGACATCGGCAAGATCGCGGCCGCCGGGCCCGACACGGTGATCGACATCCTCGTCGGCAGCGACGAGACGGCCTTCTACAAGCAGTTCAAGACCGACCCCCGCTCGAAGGGCATCAAGACGGCCAGCTTCCTGATGGACGACGGCATCGCCGCCGCCATCGGCGGCCAGCTCCTCCAGGGGACGGTCCTCTCGACCGGCTACTTCAAGGACAACCCCGGCAAGGGCAACCAGCAGTTCATCAACGCGATGACCAAGAAGTACGGCGACAAGGCGGAGATCTCGGGTGCCGCAGCTGCGGCCTGGGACGGCGTCTTCATCCTCGCCCACGCGCTCAAGAACGCGAAGTCGACCGGCGGAGCCGACGTGATCGCGGCGCTCTGAACGCCAAGACGTCGGGCCCGCGCGGCGACCTGGCCTTCAAGAACCGCCACTACGTCGCGATGACCACCTACCTCGTCCAGGAGCAGAAGGACGGATCGGCCAAGCTCGTCGGCAAGCAGCTTCGGATCACACCGCTGCCTGTCAACCCGACCTGCTAGGCGAGAAGAAGTCATAGGGTAGAGGCCCGTGAGCCTGACGCTGGACACGATCGTCGCGATCGCGACGCTGGTTCTCGTCGTCACGGGCCTCTTCCTGATCTTCGGGCTGCTCCATGTGATCAACCTGGCGCACACCGGCCTGATGGCCGTCGGCGTCTACGCCGAGTGGAGCTTCCGGCGCCACGGGATGCCCTTCTGGCCGAGCGTGATCCTCGCGGCGCTCGTCACGGGCGCAGCCGGGGCGGTGATCGAGGTGGTGGTGATCAGGCGGCTCTACGCCCGCCCGCTGGACACGATCCTCGCGACGTGGGGGCTCTCTCTCGTGCTGGTCCAGGGGATCACCGAGATCTACGGCGCGACCCAGCGCTTCCTCGACCTTCCCACGGTCGGCGCGACCGACGTCCTCGGCACGCCGTACTCGAACTACCGGCTGATCATCGTCCTCCTCGCGTGCGGCCTCCTCGCCTCCCTGGCGCTGATCGTCCGGTTCACGACCGTCGGGCTGACGATCCGCGCGGTCATGACCAACGAGCCGCTCGCGCGCAGCCACGGCATCAACACGGTGCGGGTGCGGCAGCTCACCTTCATCACCGGCGCGGCGCTCGCCGGGTTCGCCGGCGCGGTGCTCGGCCCGATCCAGGGCGTCGACCCGAACTTCGGCGCCACGCTCGTCGGGACGGGCTTCCTCGCCGTCCTCCTCTCCGGTAGGACGCTCCTCGGCCTCGTCCTCTCCTGCGTCCTGCTCGGGACGATCGGCACGCTCTATGCCCGGTACGAGAACGCCGTCTGGGCGAACGCGGTGGTGATCGGGGTGGCGGTGATCATCCTGCGCTTCCGGCCGCAGGGACTCGCGCTGCGGCGCTCATGAGCAGACAGCGGCTGCTCCTGCTGGCGGGCGCGCTCGTCTTCCTCGGCGTCGTCGTCCTGATGCCGCAGTTGCTCGGCACCTACTACCTGAGCCTGCTGACCGAGTCGATCCTCTTCGCGATCGCCGCGCTCTCCCTCGACCTCGTGTGGGGCTACACGGGGATCCCGGACCTGGGCCATGCACTGTGGTTCGGCACCGGCGCGCTCGCCGTGGGGATGATGACGACGGACGTCGACCCGACCGGGCTCGTGCTCGGGACGCACGGCGGCCTCGGCGCCCACGTGGCCGGGATCGCGATCGGGATGGCCGTCGCAGGAGCCGTCGCGCTCCTCGTCGGGCTCGCGTCGTTCTCGCAGGGCGAGTCGGACCCGTTCTACATCGCGATCGTGACGCTTGCGCTGACGCTGATTGCCGGAACGGTCTACACGCAGGAGACGAAGTGGACGGGCGGCGACAGCGGCCTCTTCGGCTTCGCCTATCACGGGTTCTCCGGCGACACGTGGTACTACGTCGCCTCGGCGCTGCTCGTCGTCGTCGCGGGCGGCGCGCTCGTGCTCGTGCGCAGCGACTTCGGCCTCGTGATGCGAGCGATCCGCGACAACGAGCGCCGCGTCCGCTTCTTCGGGACGAACGTCGAGCACGCCAAGATCGGCGTCTTCGTGCTCGGCGCCGTGCTGTCGGCGCTCGCCGGCGGCTTCTACGCCACGATCGTCGGGATCGTCTCGGCGCCGCTCTTCGGGTTCCTCTTCTCGACGCAGATGGTGATCTGGGTCGCCGTCGGTGGGCGCGGCACGATCATCGGCCCGATCATCGGCGCGATCGGCCTGAGCTTCGTCACCTCCAAGCTCAGCGCCTCGTACCCGACTGAGTGGGCGCTCTTCCTCGGGCTGCTCTTCGTCGCCGTCGTCGTGTTCGTGCCCGACGGGGTGTTCCCGCCGCTCGTGCGCCAGGGGAGGCGGCTCCTGCATCGCCGGCGGCCGCCTCGGCTCTCCCGCCAGCTCGTCGCCGCGCCGCCCGGGCGGCCCGAGCTGCGACCACGCGGCGAGGTCGTCTGCGCCGTCTCCGAGCTGGAGTTCGCCTACGGCGCGCTCGAGGTGCTGCGCGGCGTCGACTTCGAGATCGAGCGCCGGCGAGCTCCTCTGCATCGTCGGCCCGAACGGGGCGGGCAAGTCCACGCTGCTCAACGTCCTCACCGACGGGAAGCTCCCGACGCGCGGCTCGATCGGCTACGAGCTGCACGGCGGCGACCTGGAGCGGAAGGGCCAGCCGATCCACAAGATCGCCCGGGCGGGGATCGCGCGGAAGTTCCAGATCCCGCATCTCTTCGACAGCCTCACCGTGGCCGAGACGATCCTGCTCGCCCAGCGGAAGGGCCGGGTCCCGTCGCTCTGGCGCCGCACGAAGCAGATCCCGGTGGCCCGCTCGGTGCTCGACATCGTCGACGCTACCGGTCTCGACGGGCGTGAGGACACGCCGTCGCCGGCCCTGGCGCACGGCCTGAAGCAGGGGCTCGAGCTCGCAGCGGCGACCTCGGTCCGACCGGAGATCCTCCTGCTCGACGAGCCGACAGCCGGGCTGACGAGCAACGAGCGGCACGTGATCGGCGACGTCTTCCGCCGACTCGTCGAGGCCGGGATGACGATCGTGCTGATCGAGCACGACCTCGACTTCGTCGCCCGGGTCGCCGACCGCGTGGTCGTGCTCCACGGCGGCAAGGTCGTGGAGTCGGGCACGCCGGCCGAGGTCTCGGAGTCGGCGGTCGTCCGCGAGGCCTACGTGGGGACCGCGGTCACGTGAGCCGTGGGCTCGACGGAGGCTCCGACCTGGCCGCGGTTCGTCGGCGCACGCCGCTCCGGACGGAGGCGCCGGCCTGGCCGGCGCCGAGCGGGACGGCGCGGCGTGAAGGTCGACGTCGCGGGCCTGCGCGCGGGCTACGGCTCGGCGACGATCCTCGAGGAGGTCGGCTTCGGCGTCCCCGATCACGGCGCGTTCGCGATCGTCGGCCGCAACGGGATGGGGAAGTCGACGCTGCTCAAGGCGGTGATGGGCTACCTCAAGCCGTCGCGGGGCACGGTCAGCGTCGCCGGCCGCGACGTGACCGGCTGGCCCACCTACCGCCTGACACGGCTCGGCGTTGCCTACGCCGCCCAGGAGCGCTCGCTCTTCGGCGAGCTCTCGGTCGACGACAACCTCACGGTCGGGAAGGGCCGGAAGTGCCCGGCCGAGATCCGCGACGAGGTGCTCTCCTACTTCCCGGTGCTCGGCCGGCGGCTCGGTCAGAAGGCCGGGACGCTGAGCGGCGGCGAGCAGAAGATGCTGACGCTCGCGAAGGCCCTCGTGTCGGTCCCGGACTTGCTCGTCCTCGACGAGATCAGCGACGGGCTCGGCCCGGCCGTGATCACGCAGGTCGGCGTTGCGCTGAAGAGCCTGCGCGAGAAGCACGGCTGCACGATCCTCATGGTCGAGCAGAACCTCGACCTGAGCCTCGAGGTCGCCGATCGGGTCGCCGTGCTCAAGCTCGGCAGCCTGATCTTCGAGAAGCCCTCGTCCGAGCCCGCCCTCCGCGACGAGCTCGTGACGCAGCTCGCCCCCTGACCGGCGCTTCCGGCCGGCCGGAGCGGGCCGGAAGCGCAGGCAGCGCGCGGGAGAGCCGCTGCCGGCTTGTCGCGCCTATGCGTCGTAGTAGAGGAAGAACTCGGCCGGGTGCGGGCGGAGCCGGACGACGTCGATCTCGTTCGTCCGCTTCCAGTCGATCCAGGTGTCGATCAGGTCCTGGCTGAAGACGTTCCCCTTCAGCAGGAACGCGTGGTCGGCCTCGAGCGCCGCGATCGACGCCTCGAGCGAGCCGGGGACCTGGGCGATCTCGCCGCGCGACTCCTCGAAGAGGTCGTAGTCGGCCGGCGCGCCCGGGTCGAGCTCGCGCTCGATCCCGTCGAGCCCCGCCATCAGCATCGCCGAGAACGCGAGGTACGGGTTCGCGGTCGGGTCGGGGCAGCGGAACTCGATCCGCTTCGCCTTCGGCGACTCGGAGTACATCGGGATGCGGATGCACGCGGAGCGGTTGCGCTGCGAGTAGACGAGGTTGACCGGCGCCTCGTAGCCGGGGACGAGCCTGCGGTAGGAGTTCGTCGTCGGAGCGCAGAAGGCGAGCAGCGCCGGGGCGTGGGCGAGGATCCCGCCGACGTAGTTGCGGGCGAGCTTCGAGAGGCCGGCGTACCCGGACGGGTCGGCCATCAGCGTCGAGCCCTCCTTCCAGAGCGACTGATGCGTGTGCATGCCCGAGCCGTTGTCGCCGAAGAGCGGCTTCGGCATGAACGTGACCGTCTTGCCGTGCTTCCGGGCGACGTTCTTGACGACGTACTTGTACGTCATCACCTGGTCCCCCATCCGGGTCAACGTCCCGAAGCGCATGTCGATCTCGCACTGGCCGCCGGTCGCCACCTCGTGGTGGTGGAACTCGCACGCGATCCCGAGCCGCTCGAGGGTGAGCACCATCTCGCTGCGCAGGTCGTGCAGCGTGTCGTGCGGCGCCGGCGGGAAGTAGCCCTCCTTCGGCCGCACCGTGTACCCGAGGCCCATCGCGCCCGAGTTCCAGTGGCCCTCCTCGGACTCGACCTCGTAGTGCGAGCGGTTGACGCCGAGATCGTAGGCGACCCCGTCGAAGACGAAGAACTCGCTCTCGGGGCCGAAGAAGGCGGTGTCTGCGACGCCCGTGGAGCGCAGGTGCTCCTCGGCGCGGCGGGCGAGCCGGCGCGGGTCCTTGTGGTACGGCTCGCGCGTGACGGGGTCGAGGATCTCGCAGATGATCGAGATCGTCGGCTCGGCGGTCGCCGGATCGAGGATCGCCGTGTCGGCCTGCGGCATCAGCAGCATGTCGCTCTCGGAGATCCCCTGCCAGCCCCTGATCGACGAGCCGTCGAAGCCGAGGCCGTCCTCGAACGAGGACTCGTCGAACGCGGCGATCGGAAGCGTCATGTGCTGCCACGACCCGAGCAGGTCGGTGAACTTGAGGTCGATGAGCTTCGCCTGCGTCTTGCGCGTGAACTCGAGCGCCTCGGCCGGCTCCGGTGCCGTCTCGGCGCCGTTCGCCAGGTAATGCTGTATCTCGGACATGCCGCCTCCCGCGGTTGTATTCGCTTGACCTGTTCCTCTCGGAGCAGCAAAAAGGCCCCGCGACTTCGGCCGGTCTGGGCCGAACTCGCGAGGCCTCGTTGCCTCCGCAGTCGTCGCCGACGACCGCGTTATGGCGGAGCCTAGCAGGGTAGAGTCGGCCAGTCGATCGAAATCGAGCGTTGGAGGCAGTCATGGGCATGATCGAGAGCAGGGCACGGGCGACGTCGGACCCGGAGGCGCGCCGCGAGGTGCTGGCCCGGGTCGAGAAGGAGAAGGTCGAGTACCTCCTTCTCTGGTTCACCGACGTCGAGGGGCACCTGAAGAGCTTTGCGATCACTCTCGCGGAGCTACAGGGAGCGCTCGACGACGGGATGGGCTTCGACGGCTCGTCGATCACCGGCTTCAACGCCATCGAGGAGTCCGACATGGTCGCGATCCCCGACCCGGCGACCTTCCAGATCATGCCCCAGGCCGACGGCGAGCCCCGCATCGGGCGGATGATCTGCGACGTCGTCAAGCCCGACGGCGAGCCGTACGAGGGCGACCCGCGCTACGTGCTCAAGCGCGCGCTCGAGCGGATGCGTCAGATGGGGTTCGACACGTTCAACGTCGGCCCCGAGCTCGAGTACTTCCTGTTCGCCGACTCGACGGGGACGGAGCGCCTCGACGAGGGCGGCTACTTCGCGATGACCGCGCTCGACGCGGCGACCGACCTGCGCTACGAGACGATCAAGGCGCTCGAGGCGGTCGGGATCCCGATCGAGTATCACCATCACGAGGTCGCTCCCTCGCAGCACGAGATCGACATGCGCTACCAGTCCGCGCTCGAGATGGCCGACTCGACCGTCACCTACCGCCTGATCGTGAAGGAGGTCGCCGCCAAGCACGGCGTCTACGCGACGTTCATGCCGAAGCCGCTCTTCGGCGAGAACGGGTCGGGCATGCACACGCACATGTCGCTCTTCAAGGACGGCCGCAACCAGTTCTTCTCGGGCGACGAGGCCTACCACCTCTCCCCGGCGGGGAAGCAGTTCATCGCGGGCCTCCTGAAGCACGCGCGCGAGCTCTCCGCCGTGTTCGCGCAGTGGGTCAACTCCTACAAGCGGCTCGTGCCGGGCTACGAGGCGCCGGTGTACGTCGCGTGGTCCCAGCGCAACCGCTCGGCGCTCGTCCGGATCCCGCTCTACAAGCCGGGCTCGGAGCAGGGCACCCGGGCCGAGATCCGGTGCCCCGACCCGGCGTGCAACCCGTACCTCACGTTCGCGGCGCTGCTCCATGCGGGGCTCGAGGGCATCGCGCGCGGCTACGAGCTCGCGCCGCCGATGGAGACGAACCTGTACCACCTCTCCTCCGAGGAGCGGGCAGAACGCGGGATCGTCTCGCTTCCGGAGACGCTCGGCGAGGCGGTCGAGGAGTTCTCGAGGTCGGACCTGATGCGCCGCGCCTTCGGCGACCACATCTTCGACGCGTACGTGAAGCTGAAGCGGGCGGAGTGGGACGACTACCGCGTGCAGCTCACGCAGTGGGAGGTCGACCGCTACCTGTCGGTGCTGTAGCCGGGGCTACAGGAACGTCCGGACCGACTCGCGGTCGATCCGCAGGCCGACCACCCTCGACCCGCCGTCGATCTGCTCGATCGTCTCGGCGGGGACGAGGCGCCTGCGGCGCGAGAAGAAGCCGGAGCGGACCGCGAGCGCGTCGGGAGTCTCGGGCGAGGACCCGTACATCGGGCACTCGACCTTGCCGACGACGCGCCCGCGGGCGTCGGCGACGAGATAGCCGGTCGTATGTCTGAGATCCAGGGCCAAGGCGCTCACCTCCGGACGCTATTCGTCGTTCGTCTTCGAATTCCCACGCGCTCCGTAAGGAGTTCGTAAATCCGTCACGAGGGACCTTCGTCGTCATCACCCACCACGCGACTCCGAGCGCGACCGCGTACCCGGCGGAGAGAGCGCCGACGGCGGTCGGCAGCCACGTGGTCGACGGTCGTCGCAGCCAGGCGAACGAGAGCGCGGCGATGGCGAGCAGCACGAAGATCCCCGCGACGGCGATGCCGATGCCGAGGCGGAGCCACTCGAGGTTGTTCGGCCACCCCTCGCGGGACTTCGTCCACGAGCCGAACACGAGCATCACCACCCAGGACGGCACGGCGACGGCGAGGGTGACGGCGAGGGAGCCGAGCGCCAGCGGGTGCTGCGCGCCGCGCCGGCCTGCGACCGCGAAGGCGACGAGCGTGATCGTCGCCCCGAACAGCGCCGTCGCGGCGAGGATGTGCAGGTAGAGCTGCGCGTCGGGCCTCAGCGGACAACCTTCGGTCGCCCGATGAGTTTCCGCTCCGGTGCCGGCGGAGGCGCCACCTCCGGCATCGAGCCTCGGTCGAGCCTACGGCTCATGCCCCGGGCTTCCACACCATCAGCGCGAGGACGGCGAGCGTGCCGATCGTCGAGCCCCACGAGAGGGCGGCTCCGCGCGGGTCGCGGAGGCGGGCGGAGAGCTCGGCGCTGGGCTCGTCGCCGGCCGCAGCGAGCTCGAGCGCGTAGGCCCGCACCTCGCCCTCGTGGTCGCCGCCCCTCTTGCCGGTGGTGGTGGCCGCGAGCCAGAGCACGATCGAGGCGATCACCCAGAAGCTGATGTAGTCGTAGCCGGCCTCGTGAACGAGCCAGAGGCCGAGGACGAGCGTCAACAGCGCGCCGGCGACGATGAACGGCACGGCGAAGCGGGAAAGGCCGAGATAGAGCGCGACCTCCGACGGGTGCTTCGCCCGGTAGGCGAGCACGACGAGGGCGGCCGACATCACCGTGCCGCCGAGCAGCAGGAAAGCGCCGCTCACATGGAGGGCCAGCAGCCACTGAAGGGTGGTCACGAGCCTGAGCGTACGCTCTGCCGTGGATGGATCCACGCGAACGCCACCTCAAGCTCCTCACCGACACGATCGAGGCGGTCAACTCGACGCTCGACCTCGAGCAGGTGCTGACACAGGTCGCGACCAAGGTGGCCGATGCGCTCCACGCCGACGCGTGCTTCGTCTACCTCTTCGACGACCGCTCCTCCGAGCTCGTGCTGCGGGCGACGCACGGGACGCGTGTCGAGGAGATGACGCAGCGGCCGCGGA
This sequence comes from uncultured Actinomycetes bacterium, assembly GCA_963836925.1. Taxonomy (GTDB): domain Bacteria; phylum Actinomycetota; class Thermoleophilia; order Gaiellales; family Gaiellaceae; genus PALSA-600. The sequence goes on along the minus strand of CAWILJ010000004.1, from coordinate 146,563 downwards.
TGCGTCCCGGCGAGGGGATCACCGGGTCGGCGGCCGAGTCGCGCGAGCCGGTGATGATCGCCACCGAGGCGAACGTCGACCCGCGCTTCAAGAACTTCCCGAACCTGCCCGAGGACGAGTACGAGTCGATCCTCGCGGTGCCGATCCTCGCCCGCGGCGAACGCCTCGAGGGCGCGCTGAACATCCGCACGCGCGACCCGCGCGAGTTCACCGAGGACGAGGTCGAGCTGCTGCTCGCGATCGCGGCGCAGGTCGCGCAGTCGATCGAGCACGCGAAGCTCTACGAGGAGGCGCAGCGGCGCGTGCACGAGCTGGAGGCGCTCGCGCGGATCTCGGAGGCGGTGTCGGAGGCGCTGTACCTGGAGGAGTCGCTCGAGGCGATCGTCAAGACGACGATGGACGCTCTCCGGGCGACGGGAGCGGCGCTCGTGCTCGAGGACGGTGCGATCGCCTGGCCCGAGGGGACGGCGGACAAGCACGCGATCCGCCAGCCGCTCCGCTGGCGCGGCCGGCAGATCGGCGAGCTGGTGGCCGATCGGCCGACCCCGTTCACCGACCCGGACCGCGAGCTGCTCGCGTCGATCGCGCAGCAGGCCGCGGTCGCGCTGGAGCACGGGCGCGCGGTGATGCGCGGCGTGCTCGCTCAGGAGATCCACCACCGCGTGAAGAACAACCTGCAGACGGTGGCCTCGCTGCTGCGGCTGCAGGCGCGCGAGGCGGGGAGCGTGGATCCGCGCAAGGCGCTCGAGGACTCGGTGAACCGGATCCTCGCGATCGCCGCCGTGCACGAGGTGCTGACGGAGCAGCGGGACGAGGACGTCGACCTGGCGCAGCTCCTGGGCAGGCTGCGCGCGATGCTCGTGCAGGACGTCGGCGCGGCCGGGCACGAGGTGACGGCGGAGCTCGAGTCGGTCACGCTGGCCGGGCAGCGCGCGACTGCGCTCGCGCTCGTCTTCTCCGAGCTGCTCGGGAATGCGTTCGAGCACGGCGGCGCCCACGTCTCGATCGGCCTGCACGGGTCGAACGGAGAAGTCGTGCTCGAGGTCGTCGACGACGGCGCCGGGATCACGGCCGAGGCGAAGGGGACCGGGCTCTCGATCGTGCGGGCGCTCGTGCGCGACGAGCTCGGCGGGACACTCGAGCTCGCAGGCGGCGAGGGCGGCACCCGGGCAGAGGTTAGGTTTCCGGGATGAAGATCCTGATCGCTGAGGACGAGACGATCATCCGCCTCGACCTGCGCGGGCTCCTCGAGCGCGCCGGGTACGACGTGGTCGCCGAGGCGAAGGACGGCGAGGAGGCGGTGTCGCTCGCCCGCGAGCACGAGCCGGATCTGGCGGTGATGGACGTGAAGATGCCGCGGCTCGACGGGATCGACGCCGCCCGCCGGATCCTCGAGGAGCGGCCGATCCCGATCGTGATGCTCACTGCCTTCGGGCAGCGCGACCTCGTCGACCGCGCGGCCGAGACCGGCGTCTACGGCTACCTCGTGAAGCCGTTCCGCGAGCAGGACGTGGTACCGGCGATCGAGACGGCGCGGGCGCGGCACGAGGAGCTGATGGCCGTGCGCGCGGAGGCCGACTCCCTCACGGAGGCGCTCGCGGCACGCAAGTCGATCGAGCGCGCGAAGGGCCTGCTGATGGAGAAGGAGAAGCTGTCCGAGGCCGACGCGTTCGCGCGGCTACGGCGGGCGAGCCAGGTTTCGGGGCGGCCCTTGCGGGTGATCGCAGAGGCTGTGATCGATACGTTCGAGCCCGCATGACGACGGCCACGCCTCCGAAGGAGCGGCTCTCGCGGGGCACCGGCCCGGGGCTCGGAGAGCCCTGGCGGGTGATCGTGCTGAACGACGACCACAACACGTTCGAGGGCGTCGCCTTCGCGCTCGCCCAGACGATCCCCGGCGTCGACTACGACAAGGGCATGCGGTTGGCGAACAAGATCCACACGGGCGGGCAGGCCGTCGTCTGGTCGGGCCACCAGGAGGCGGCCGAGCTCTACCACTCCCAGCTCGGCGGCTACGGGCTCACCATGGCGCCGCTCGAGCGCTGAGCGCGCTCGGCGACATTCACCGCGTCTTCGACGCCTTCGGCGGCGGTGACCCGCGCGCCCTGTTCGAGGTGATCGCCGACGACGCCGTCTGGCGCGTCGCCGGGTCGGCGCCCGTCGCCGGCGAGTACCGCGGCCGTCACGTGATCTTCGAGCTCTTCCGCGAGACACGACGCCGGACCGAGGGCACCTACCGGAGCGAGCTCCGCTGGGCGGCGGCCGAGGGCGACCATGCCGTCGCGGTCTATCGCGCGCGCGGCCGCCGGCTCGGGCGGGAGATCGACATCGACCAGGTGTTGCTCATCACGCTGCACGAGGGGCGGTGGCGCGAGATCCTGGCTCTGCCCACGGACCCGGAGGCGTTCGAGGCCTTCTGGGCGGACTGAGGCCCATCGCTAGGCTGGCCCGATGGTCGAGCTGAAACTGCGCGAAGGCGCCCGGTTCCCGGTCGAGCGCCTCGGAAGGCGGCTCGATCGCCGCACGGTCGTCTCCTTCCACCCGGTCGCGCTCACCGGCGGCTGCACCCGCGAGGTGCGGCGATTCGACGATCTCCTCGTCGATTTCGATCGCGTCGGCGTCGACATCCTGGGCGCGGGCGTCGACGAGCCGGACCTGAATGCGAGCTTCTGCGAGGCCGAGAGTCTCGGGTACGAGCTCGTGTCCGACCCGGCAAGGAGCTCGCCGAGGAGCTCGGCCTGCTGAAGGAGACCGGCGACCACGGCATCCGCACGGCGCGCTACTCGTACCTCCTCGATCCCGACGGCACGATCCTCCGGATCTGGAACGTCGGGACGGGCGATGCGAACGACGCCCACCCGGACGAGGTGCTCGAGGCGGTGCAGCAGGCCGGCGAGGCGTGACGTCGGTCACGGCGGAGGTCTCCGAGCCGGTCCCCGGCATCCGGCGCTTGAGGTTCGACCTGCCGCTGGGCTTCCAGCACGTGCACTGCTGGTTCGTGCGCGGCGCGAGCGGCGGCTGGCTGATCGTCGACACCGCGATCGCGGTGCCGGGCGTCGAGCCGTTGTGGGAATCGGCGCTCGGCGGCCTCGACGGCCCGGTCGAGAAGATCCTCGTCACCCACTTCCACCCGGACCACGTCGGCGGGGCTGCGCTCGTCGCCGAGCTGACCGGGGCTCCCGTCTACCAGGGGCGGAGCGATTTCGACGACTGCCGAGTCGCCTGGGCCGATCCGGGTGCGTCGGACCGGTTGGCGGAGCTGCTCGAACGCCACGGCTTCCCGGCAAAGCTCGGCGTCGAGGCGCGCGCCGTACGGCGGCGCGTCTCGTCCCAGGTCAGGTTCCACCCCGATCCGGTCCTCGTCGAAGCGGGCGACGAGATCGACGGCTGGCGCGTCCACCATTTCCCCGGCCACGCCCCCGGCCATCTCGCGTTCGCGCGGGACGGCGTCCTCGCGGCCGGCGATGTCCTGCTGGCCCGGATCACGCCCAGCATCCCGCTCGACCTGCTGTCGGGCCCCGACCCCCTCGGGACTATCTCGCCTCGCTCGAACGGCTGGTTCAGCTCGGCCCGGCGGTCGTGCTTCCCGGTCACGAGGACGTCATCGACGACCCGTCCCGGCGTGCCGGCGAGATCGCCGGGCACCACGCGGGGAGGCTGGGCTCCGTGGCAGCCGCGGTGGGGGACAGACCCCTCAACGCGTATGAGGCCTCGCTGAGCGTCTTCCCGGGCGCCGGCGAGCCGATCTCCCGGCTCTTCGCGTTCTTCGAGACGCTGTCGCATCTCGAGTACCTCGCGCTCCGCGGCCGACTCGAGCGGGTCGACGCCGCCGACGGCACCGTCGCCTACAGCTGAGCCTCCTCGAACAGGCCCTCCCAGCGAGCCAGCAGAGCCGCGAGATCGTCGCGGGCCGCGCGGTGGGCGTTGGCGAGGTCGACGTTCGTCCAGTCGTCCGCCAGCCGGCGCTCGAGGTCGGCGATGCGCTCCTCGGTCCGGGCGATCTCGCGCTCGACGAGCTCGATCGGCGTCGGGCCCTTCGGGCGCGAGGGGCGCGGCTTCTCTTTCTTCGGCTTCTGCGGCTGCGGCTCGGGCTTCGACTCCGGCTCCGGCTCGCGGCGAGTCGAGTACTCGGCCCAGCCGCCCGGATAGGCGACGAGCCGCCGGTCCTCGATCGCGAGCACCCGGGCCGAGACCGCGTCGAGGAGCGCCCGGTCGTGCGTGACGAGGATCACCGATCCGGGGAACGCGCCGAGCGCCGACTCGAGCGCCTCGCGGCTCTCGAGGTCGAGATGGTTCGTCGGCTCGTCCAGCACGAGCAGGTTGGAGCCGCTCGCCACGACGAGCGCGAGAGCAAGCCGGCGCCGCTCGCCGCCCGACAGCGCCGTCACCGGTTTCTCGTGCTCCTCCCACCCCGAGAACAGGAACTTGCCGAGCAGCTTCTGTGCCTCGGGGCGCCTCAGGCCGGTCGCGGCGACGGCTGCGTCGAGCACCGACCCGCGCTCGTCGAGCTCGGCCTCGTGCTGCGAGAAGTACGCAGGCGCGACGCCGTGCCCGAGCCTCACCTTCCCGGCCGCGGGGTCGCGGCGGCCGAGGATCGTCTCGAGCAGAGTCGTCTTGCCGGACCCGTTCGCCCCCACCAGCGCCACGTGCTCGCCGCGCTCGAGCGCGAACGACCCGTCCTCGAGCAGCTCCTTCTCGCCGGCGCGCAGCCCGAGCTCTTCCGCCTCGACGACGACCCTGCCCGTCCGCGCGGGCTTCAGGAACTCGAAGCCGAGTGCGCGCCGGGGCGGTGGGGACAGACCCCCGAGATCCGGCGTGCTCGCCCTGAGCCGGTCGATCTGCTTCTGCTTCGACTTCGCCTGTTTCGCCTTCGTGTTCTTCGCGCCGAACCGCTCGACGAAGCGCTCGAGCTGGGCGATCTTGTCCGCATCCCGCTCGGCCGCTCGCGCTGCGTGCTGGGCGCGCGCCGCCTGCTCGAGCCGCCACACGTGCCATTGCCCCGGGAAGAAGACGGAGCGGCCGCGGTCGAGCTCGAGCACCGCGGTCGTGACCGCCTCCAGGAACCAGCGGTCGTGCGCGACCAGGATCACGCCGGCATCGATCGTCGCGAGCATGCCCTCGAGCCACTCGAGCGTCTCGATGTCGAGGTGGTTCGTCGGCTCGTCGAGGAGCAGCAGGTCGGGCTGGGAGGCCAGCGCCCGCGCGAGCGACGCGCGCGTCAGCTCGCCGCCCGAGAAGGTCGAGAGGGGCCGGTCGAGGTCGGTATCCGAGAACCCGAGACCCCGAACCACCGAGGCGGCGCGGTCGCGCCAGTCGTACCCACCTGCATGCTCCAGGCGAGCCTGCGCGGCGGAGTACCGGCTCAGCGTCCGCCGGTCGTGCGCCCCTCCGGCCATCTCGGCCTCGAGCTCGCGGAGCTCCGTCTCGAGTGCGACGAGGTCCGCGGTTCCCGCGAGCACGTACTCGCGCAGCGGGCGCGCGCTGGTCGCCGGCGGCCGCTGGTCGTGGAGCGCGACGCGCGCGCCCTTCTCCCAGGCGAGCTCCCCGCCTTCGAGCGACACCTCGCCGGTGAGGGCGCGCAGGAGCGTCGTCTTCCCGGCGCCGTTCGGCCCGGCCAGGGCCAGCCGGTCGCGGCGCTCGACCTTGAACGACACCCCGTCGAAGAGCGGGGCGCCTGCGATCTCCTTGCGGAGGTTGGATGCGATGAGGACTGCCACGAGCTGTATTCAAGTGGAGCGACTCCCTGCTGGCATGATCCAGGTGTGAGGGTGGCGGTTGCGTTCGACCATCGTGGAGTGGAGCTTCGCGAGGCGATCACCGAGGCGCTCGATGGCCACGAGGTGATCGACCTCGGCACGCACTCGGCCGAGGTTCGCGTGGATTACCCGGACAAGGCGCAGCAGGTCGGCGACGAGATCGTCGCGGGCCGCGCCGAGCGGGGCGTGCTCGTGTGCGGCTCCGGCGTCGGCGCGGCTGTCGCTGCCTGCAAGCTGGCAGGGATTCGGGCCGCGATCTGCCACGACCTCTACAGCGCCCACCAGGGTGTCGAGCACGACGACATGAACGTGCTCTGCCTCGGCTCCGAGATCGTCGGTCCCTCCGTGGCGCGGGAGCTCGTCGGCGTCTTTCTCGCAGCCCGGTTCGACGGCGGCGAGCGGTACGTGGCACGGTTGGAGAAGGTGGCTGCGATGGAAAGGGGGATGAAGGATGGCTGAGTCACGTCTGGCAGAGGTGGCCTCGCGCGGGCAGTCGGTGTGGATCGACCTGCTCTCGCGCGACCTCGTTCACTCGGGGGAGCTGGAGAGGCTCCGCGACGACTACTCGGTGACGGGGCTGACCTCGAACCCGTCGATCTTCCAGAAGGCGATCGCGGGCGGCAGCGACTACGACGACCAGATCCGGGCGAGCCTCGAGGAGACCGACGACCCGCGCGAGGTGTTCCTGCAGCTCGCCGTCGAGGACGTCCGCGGCGCGTGCGACGTCCTGCGCCCCGTCTGGGACGCGACCGGCGGCGCCGACGGGTACGTCTCGCTCGAGGTCGACCCCGCTCTCGCCCACGACGAGCGCGGCACCGTCGATCAGGCGGTCGACCTCCACTCGCGGGTCGACAAGGCGAACCTCTACATCAAGATCCCGGCCACGGTCGAGGGCCTCTCGGCGATCGAGGAGTGCACCGCCCGCGGCATCTCGATCAACGTGACGCTGATCTTCTCGGTGCAGCGCTACCGGCACGTCGCCGCCGCCTACCAGCGCGGCCTCGCGCGGCTCCAGCTCGACGGAGGCGACCTGTCCCAGGTCACCTCGGTGGCGTCGTTCTTCGTGTCGCGGCTCGACACCGAGGCGGACGCGCGGCTCGAGGCAGTCGGGAGCACCGGGCTCCAGGGAAAGCTCGGGATCGCGAATGCGAGGCTCGCGTACAAGCACTTCCAGGAGCTGTTCGCCGGGGCGGTCTGGGAGGGGATGCAGGCGGCGGGCGCGCTCGAAGCAGCGGCCGCTCTGGGCCTCGACCTCGACCAAGAATCCGGCGTACCGGGACGTCATGTACGTGGAGGAGCTGATCGGCCCCGACACGGTGAACACGATGCCGCTCGAGACGCTCGAGGCCTTCGCCGACCACGGCGAGGTCCGCGGGGACACGGTGCTCGAGAGCGTCGAGGAGGCCGAGGCGCTCCTCGACGAGCTGGCGTCCGCGGGTGTCGACTACGACGAGATCGTGGAGAAGCTCGAGGTGGAAGGGGTGCAGAAGTTCGCCGACGCCTTCGACGAGCTGATCGAAGGCATCGAGGCGAGGCGGGGCGAGCTGGCGGCCACTTGACAACCGAGCGACGCGAGCTCGTCGCGCGCATCTGGTCGCGCGATCCGACCGTCTGGACAGGCTCGGACGAGGCCCGCTGGCTGGGCTGGCTCGACGAGCCGTTCCGGATGCGCGACGGCGTCGACCTGCTCCTCCGGGTCGGCGAGGACCTGCTCGACGGCATCGATGACGTGGTGCTGCTCGGGATGGGCGGCTCGTCGCTCGCCCCCGAGGTGCTCCGGCAATCGTTCGGCGTCGAGACGGCGCACGTCCTCGACACGACGCATCCCGCCGCCGTCCGGCGGCTGACCGAGGAGCTCGACCTCAGGCGGACGCTCTTCGTGGCGGCCTCGAAGTCCGGGTCGACGCTCGAGACCCGCTCGCACGCGGAGTACTTCTGGAAGCTCGTGCCGCGCGGTGAGCGGTGGGCCGCGATCACCGACCCCGGCTCCGCGCTTTCCGAGCTCGCCCACGACCGCAAGTTCGCGGCTGTCTCCCCCGGCGAGCCGACGATCGGCGGCCGCTACTCGGCTCTGTCCCCCTTCGGGATGCTGCCGGCGGCCCTGATGGGCATCGACGTCGCAGGCCTCCTCGACCGCGCGTGCGAGATGGCGGACGCGTGCCGCCTCGATGAGGGAAACCCCGGTCTCGACCTCGGGCTCGCGCTCGGGCAGGCCTGGCAGCGCGGCGCCGACAAGGTGTGCCTGCCGAGCTCCGGCGCATTCGGCCTGTGGGTCGAGCAGCTTCTCGCCGAATCGACCGGGAAGCAGGGCGTAGGCCTGGTGCCGGCGCCCGGCGTGGCCGGCGGGGCGCCCGACCGTCAGGAGCAGGAGGTGCGGCTTCCCGACCCGCTCGAGCTCGGGCAGGAGTTCTTCCGCTGGGAGTTCGCGACGGCCGTCGCCGGGTCGATGCTCGGAATCAACCCGTTCGACCAGCCCGACGTGCAGGCGGCGAAGGACAAGACGAACGCGGTGCTGGCGGGCGGCGACGTGAAGCTCGAGCCCGAGGGCTCGATCGACGAGCTCATCGGCGGGGTCGAGCCTCCCGACTACATCTGCATCCAGGCGTTCGTCGACCCGACGCCCGTCAAGGAGCTCGTGATCGCAAAGGTCGCACACGATCTCGGGGCGCGCACGGGCTGCGTCGTCACGCACGGGTTCGGCCCGCGCTACCTTCACTCGACCGGTCAGCTCCACAAGGGCGGCCCGGCGTCCGGCGTCTTCCTGCAGGTCGTCGAGGACTACGGCGCCGAGCTTCCGATCCCCGGGAAGCCGTTCGGGTTCGCCCGGCTGATCCGGGCGCAGGCGGCGGGCGACTTCGAGTCGCTGCGCGAGCGCGGGCGGCGGATCGCGCGGGTCACGATGGAGGAGGTGGGGTAGTGCAGCTCGGGATGATCGGCCTCGGCCGCATGGGCAGCAACATGTCCGCTCGGCTCGAACGCGGCGGGCACGAGGTGAAGACGTACGATCCGAACGTCGCCTCGACGGCGGAGACGCTCGAGGAGCTTCGCGACCAGCTCGAGGCCCCGCGCGCGTTCTGGATGATGGTGCCGGCGGGGAAGATCACCGAGGACACGTTCCAGTCGCTTCTCGGGCTCGTCGAGACCGGTGACACGATCGTCGACGGTGGCAACTCGAACTTTCACGACTCGCAGCGGCGGCACGCCGAAGCGGCCGCGCAGGGCATCAACTTCGTCGACGTCGGCGTCTCGGGCGGGATCTGGGGCCTCGAGGAGGGCTATTGCCTGATGGCGGGCGGCGAGGACGAGCCCGTGTCGCGGCTCGAGCCGGTGTTCTTGAGCCTGGCGCCGACCGACGGATATGCCCACGTCGGGCCGGCCGGCGCGGGCCACTTCGTGAAGATGGTCCACAACGGGATCGAGTACGGCCTGATGCAGGCCTACGCCGAGGGCTTCGAGGTGATGGAGCGCTCCGAGTTCGACCTCGACCTCCACGCGATCGCCGGGATCTGGCAGTACGGCTCGGTCGTGAGGTCCTGGCTCCTCGAGCTGCTCCACGCCGCGTTCGAGGTCGAGGGTTCGCACCTCGAGAAGATCAAGGGGTACGTGGACGACTCGGGCGAGGGGCGCTGGACGATCGCCGAGGCGATCGCCGAGGACGTGCCGGTGCCGGTGATCACGGCGGCGCTGTTCGCGCGCTTCGCCTCGCGCCAGGACGACTCGTTCGCGGCGAAGGTGACCGCGGCGCTTCGCAACCAGTTCGGCGGCCACGCCGTGAAGGCGGCGGAATGAGCGCAGCCGTCGAGGAGCTGAACCCGCTCGTCGAGGGGCTGCCCCTCCGGCGCCGACCGGAGCCGTGCGTGCTCGTCATCTTCGGCGCTTCGGGCGACCTGACCGAGCGCAAGCTGATGCCGGCGCTCTACTCGCTCGCCTATCGGCGCCTCCTGCCCGAGAAGTTCGCCGTCGTCGGTGCGGCGCGCTCTGCGCTGGACGGACGACGGGTTCCGCGAGGGAATGCGGAACGCCGTCGAGCGGTTCGCGCGCGATCCGTTCCGCGAGGAGGTGTGGGAAGAGCTCGCCGCCGGGATGCGGTACTTCACGCTCGACCGGGCCGAGGACGCGTCGGAGGCCGAGCGGCTGGGCGGGTTGCTGAGCGAGATCGACGAGGAGCGCGGTACCCACGGCAACCGGCTGTACTACTTCGCCGTCCCGCCGGGCGCTTTCGTCCCCCTCGTGGAGATGGTCGCCGCCGTGCCCGCCGGCGAGGGCTGGAAGCGGCTGATCGTCGAGAAGCCGTTCGGCCGCGACCTCGCCTCGGCACGCGAGTTGAACGCGCTCGTTCAGGAGCATTTCGCGGAGCGCGAGATCTTCCGCATCGACCACTACCTCGGCAAGGAGACGGTGCAGAACATCCTGGCGCTGCGGTTTGCTAACGGGATCTTCGAGCCGATCTGGAACCGGCAGTTCATCGACCACGTGCAGATCACGGTGGCCGAGTCGATCGGGATCGAAGGGCGCGCGGGATTCTACGAGCAGGCGGGGGCGATCCGGGACATCTTCCAGAACCACCTGCTGCAGTTGCTCGCGATCACCGCGATGGAGCCGCCGAGCGACTTCACCGCGGAGTCGGTGCGCAACGAGAAGGTCAAGGTACTGCGCTCGCTGCACACGCCCGGGCCGAAATCGGTAACGCGCGGCCAGTACGGGCGCGGGTTCGTCGAGGGCGTCGAGGTGCCGGCCTATCGCGAGGAGGAGGGCGTCGCGCCGGACTCGCAGACCGAGACCTTCGTCGGGGCGAAGCTCTACGTCGACAACTGGCGCTGGGCCGACACCCCGTTCTACGTGCGCATGGGAAAGCGGCTGCCGAGGCGCGAGACGACGATCGCGATCCAGTTCAAGCGCGCGCCGCATCCGCCATTCGAGGAGGCGGCGGTCGAGGGGCTCCGGCCGAACGTGCTCCTGATCCACGTGCAGCCCGACGAGGGTCTGTCCCTCGCAATCGGCGCGAAGATGCCTGGGCAGGGCATGTCCATTCGGACCGTGCACATGGACTTCCTGTACGGGAGCGCGTTCCGCGACGGGCTGCCCGAGGCGTACGAGCGGCTGATCCTCGACGCGATGCTCGGCGACGCGACCCTGTTCACGCGCTCGGACGAGATCGAGGAGCAGTGGGCGATCGTCGACGCGATCGTCGCCGGGTGGCAGCGCGACCGAGCGGCGTTCCCGAACTACTCGGCCGGGACGTGGGGCCCGCCGTCGGCCGACGAGTTGCTCCACCGCGACGGACGCTCATGGCGACGGCACTGATGGCACCGGCGCCCAAGATGTCGAGCATCAGTGTCGAGGAGTGGTCGGGGACAGACGTCTCGATCTCCGAGATCGAGTCGGAGCTCGCCCGGCTTCGCTGTGAGTCCGCGGAGGACGGCGGCCAGCCCCAGCAGCGGACGAGCGTGATGACGCATATCGCGTGGGTGCCGCCGGAGTGGCTCGACGCGGCCGAGCGGGTCCTCGACGGGCTTCGCGAGCGTCATCCCTCGCGGACAGTGATCCTGGTGCCGAGGCCCCGCGAGGAGGGCGGGATCGACGCGGAGCTCTCCGTGCGCTCGTTCCCGCTCGGACAACGCACGGTCGCCGGCGAGGTGATCCAGCTGTCGCTCCGGGGGGACAGGGCCGACGCGCCCGCGTCGATCGTGCTGCCGCTCGCGATCTCGGACCTGCCGGTGTTCCTGCGCTGGCGCGGGGAGCCGCCATTCGGGGAGGCGCAGTGGGAACAGCTCGTCGCGGTCGCGGACCGCGTCATCGTCGACTCGTCGGAGTGGGGCGAGCTTCGCTACGCGGAGCTGGCGAAGGCGTTCTCGCAGACGGCGGTATCGGACATCGCGTGGGCGCGCACGGGCTCGTGGCGGGTCGCGCTGGCCGAGCGCTGGCCGGCGATCGCGGAGCAGGAGATCGCCGTTCCGGGGGCCGCGGGCCGAGGCTGCGCTGCTTCGGGGCTGGCTCGTCTCCCGGCTCGCCCGCGATCTGCCCGCGGCCGAGGCTGCAGGTGAGCTCGGCGTTCGTCTCGAGAGCGAGGAGGTGTCCGCCCCTCGCGACGAGCAGCTGACGCCGAGCGATCTGCTCAGCGCCGAGCTCGATCGGCTCGCGCGTGACCGTGTGTACGAGGCCGCCGCCGCCGCGGCGGTCGTCGGTTAGGGCGGCAGCGTCGCTCGACGCCGCCGGCGTTCGGCTTCGATGTCGCGTGCCTCGATGAGGAAGATCAGCTTTCGGTACGCGGTCTGCTTGCGAGTGCTGAAGTAGCCGAGAAGCGTCGCGTGTGCGATGAAAGGCCAGCGCGCGAGTGCGCCGAGGATGCGGGGATAGCTGTTCCAGCGATCGTTCCGCGGGTGGTCCGCGAGCCCAGCGTTGAACCTGTTGAGGGCGATGTAGCGGACCGCGAGGTGAAGTTGCGCCTCGCTCTCGATCACCTTGGAGAAGTAGCGCGCACCGAAGAGGTGGCCTCTGCGGCCGTGGCGCCGGTTGAACCCCTGCGCGTAAGTGCCGTTCAGGTACTGCATGCCGGCCCCGAGCGTGGCTTCGGGCGTGTGGACGAGCGCGTGATAGTGGGTGTCGAGGATCGCGAGCGCGATGACCTGCCAGCGGTACCGCTTCGCAGTTTCGGCGAACGACTCGACGAGGATCGTGCGGTCGCGATCGGTGCGAACGATCGCGGTGTCGGCAACGCCGTGGATCGTGACGTGGTAGGTCGATCCGGCGCTCTCGTTGCGCGGCTGGCGAGCCATCTGTTGTCGATTTTGACATCACCTGCACCGGTGCGCCAGGGGCGTCACGAAATCGTTGGGAACTCGTTGTACCTCCGGCAGCCGCTTTTTGGGGTCTGTCCCCCTGGCCGCTCCGCGTTCCACACGGATCCCCGTCGGATCCCTCGGGTCTGTCCCCATCAGGATCCTTCGCCCTCGGTTGTCTGGAGCGCGGCGCGAACCCTGTTCGCCTGACCCGGTCTCAGCGTTCCAGCGGGGCTCTCGAGGGGTCTGTCCCCGTGAGGATCGCCACAGCCGTCTCGTGCAGCGTGCCGTTGGTCGCGAGGAACGACGCCGCCGGAGCGGGAGCGCCGTTCTCGAACGTCGAGCAGCGGCCGCCGGCCTCCTCGACGAGGAGCTGCACCGCGCTGTAATCCCAGATCTGGAGGCTCGGCTCGGCGGCGACGTCCACTGCCCCCTCCGCGACGAGGCAGTGCTGCCAGAAGTCGCCGAATCCACGGCTGACCCAGGCGCGAGACGCCAACTCCGCCCATCCGGCCGGCATCTCGTGCCACTCGGAGGTAGAGGCGACGCAGTCTTCGAGCCGGTCGACCGCCGAGACGCGGATGCGGTCGCCCCCCGCGTACGCTCCCTCGCCCCGCGCGGCCCACCAGCGCCGCCCGAGGGCGGGGGCCGAGACGACTGCGGCGTCGAGGCGTCCCTCGCGCTCGAGCGCGAGCAGCGTCGCCCAGATCGGGACGCCGCGCACGTAGTTTCGTGTGCCGTCGATCGGGTCGACGATCCAGCGGACGTCTCCGCCGTCGTCGCCGTGCTCCTCGCCGAGCACGCCTTCCCCGGCCCGCCGCTCCGCGACGAGGTCTCGGATCGCTCCCTCGGTCGCCTTGTCCGACTCGGTCACAGGTGTCAGGTCGGGCTTCGTCTCGACACGCAGGTCGAGCGCGCGGAAGCGGCCGAGCGTGATCGCATCCGCCGCGTCGGCGAGCTCGTGCGCGAACCGGACATCCGGGCCCACCGCCCGGACGCTACTGGCTAGCGGAGGATCGCGATGCGTTTGCCGGCGCGGAGCAGGAACGCGCGGAGGCCGGGAGGCCCCTTCGACAGCGCGCCGGACCGCGACGCCGGGCTCGCCTGAGAGACGAGGACGAGGGCGAGCGCAGCCAGGGCTGGAAGGGCCGATACGGGGCATCCAGCCTCCTTGTCGGCAGAGATGCGCTACGTCTTGAGCGCTCGTTCGAGCGCTTCGGCGATTCCGAGGACCAGCGGGTCTGTCCCCGGCTTTCCGACCAGCTGCACCGATGCCGGGAGGCCGTCCTCGGCCGGCCCGCAGGGCAGAGCGAGCGCCGGCCACCCGAGCGCGTTGAACGGGAACGTGAACCGGATGAGCACTTCGCGCGCCGCGATCTCGTCGATGTCGGCCGGGGGCGCCACGACCGCGAGCGTCGGCGTGAGCACGACGTCGAACTGCTCGAACGCAGCCGACATCCGCTCGCGGTAGGCGTCCCGCGCCGAGGTCGCCGCCGCCGCTTCGCCGTCGGTCACCGCGATGCAGCGCTCGATCTTCGGGCTGACGTTCTCGCCGTACAGCTCGGCGTGCTCGGGATAGAGCTCGCGGTGGACGTCCCCGACCTCCCGCATGAAGAGCGGCTGGATCTCCGTCGCGAACGGCAGCTCGAGCGGCTCGCCCGAGACGAGGGCCGCCGCCTCGGCGACGCGCGCGCGAACGAGCGGATCGGCCGAATCGAGCCACGCCACACCCGCGCGCACGTCACCAAGCTCCACCTCGTCGACCGCGAGCCCCGGCACGAGCGCCCGCATCATCGCCGCGCAGCCGTCGACGTCGAGCGCCATCGGCCCCGAATGGTCGAAGCTCGGCGCCAACGGGAACACGCCGTCGGTCGAGACGAGCCCGAACGTCGGCTTGAAGCCGGTGAGGCCGCAGCACGCCGACGGGATGCGGATCGACCCCCCGGAGTCTGTCCCCAGCGCCGCCTCCGCGAGCCCGGCGGCGAGCGCTGCCGCCGATCCGCCGCTCGACCCGCCCGCTGTCCGTCCGGGCGCTGCGGGGTTCGGCACCGTCCCGTAGTGGAGGTTCTGCGAGGTCGTCCCGTAGGCGAACTCGTGCAGGTTCGCCTTCCCGACGCTCGAATAGCCCGCGGCCTCGAGCCGCCTCACCGCCTCGGCCGTCTCGGACGGGACATGTTCCGAGAAGACGGCCGAGCCGTAGGTCGTCCGTACGCCGGCGGTGTCGAACAGGTCCTTCACGGCGAGCCGGATCCCGTCGCCGGGCTCGAGCTCGGTGATGAAGATGCCGTCCAGCGGGCTAGAGATTGAGTGCCAGGAGCCCGATCGCGAACGTGCCGGCGAAGAGGAGCACGAAGAGGGCCGTCAGGATGAGCGCCAGCTTCGTGTTGCGGCGCGAGAGCTCCCGGCTCGGCCCGATCGCGTCCGTCATCAGGTCGGGCGGATGGGACGACATCAGACCACCGCGTCCAGGGCCATCGCGACGAAGAGCAGCGCCAGGTAGAGCATCGAGAAGTGGAACAGCTTGACCGCGTGCTGCCGCGTCGTCTGCCGCCAGAGCGCAAAGGCCATCCACGAGAGGATCGCCCCGAGCACGAGCGCCGAGATCCCGTACACGAGGCCGAACAGCCCGAACGCAACGGGAAGGAGCGTTGCGGCGACGAGCGCGACCGTGTACCACGCGATCTGCCGCGCCGTCTCGCGGTCTCCCTTCACGACGGGCAGCATCGGGATCCGAGCGTTCGCGTAGTGGTCGCGGATCATCAGCGCGAGCGCCCAGAAGTGCGGGGGCGTCCAGAGGAACACGATCCCGAACATCGCGAGCGCCGCCCAGCCGAGCTGCCCGGCGGTCGCCGCGTAGCCGACGAGCGGCGGCACGGCGCCGGCGGCACCCCCGATCACGATGTTCTGTGGTGTCGTCCGCTTGAGCCAGCGCGTGTACACGAGCACGTAGAACACGTTCCCGGCCAGCGCGAGCAGCGCGGTCGGCAGGTTCACGAGCGAGTCCAGCAGCACGAACGAGAGCGCCGACAGGGCGATCCCGAACTCGAGCGCCCGCTCCGGCGCGATCCGGCCCGACGCGACCGGCCTGCCCGCGGTGCGCGAGCCCATGAGCCGGTCGATGTCGCGGTCGAGGTAGTGGTTCAGCGCCGCCGCTCCGCCGCAGGCGAGCGCGAGCCCGAGCATCGTGATCACGAAGATGTTCCACGGGGGGATGCCCGCGGCGCCCACGAACACGGCCGCCCCGCCGGTGAGGAGCAGCAGCGACATCACGCGCGGCTTCGTCAGCGTGATGTAGTCACGAGCCCCGCCGACCGGGCCGGCAGCGCCTCGGAAGGCCTGCGCCGTCAGCAGCGACGTGGCGGCGAACGCTGCCGCCGCGGCCACGAGGTGGATCCTCGGATGGGTGAGCAGCGCTGCGAGGCCGAAGAGCACGACGGAGGCCATCGCCGTGGGAAGCAGCCGCCGCATCGACACCCACGCCAGCACCAGGAGACCGATGAGCGGCGGCAGCGCCAGACCCGCGAGAACGCGGTGCGCCGTGTGCCAGCCGGCCGCGCCCGACACGACCGCGAGGCCGGTGGCCCCGACCGCGCAGGCCGCGAGCAGGCGGGCCCAGGGTCCCGCCGTCACAGCCGCCGCTCCTGCTCGAGCCGCCGGCGCAGGTCGCGCAGCGGCCGTGCGCTGATGATGTACGGCACACGGTCGAAGTTCCACGGCGGCGGCGGCGAGGTCGGGTACCACTCGAGCGTGTCCGCGATCCACGGGTCGTTCGTCGCGCGCGGGCCCGTCCGTGACGTCTTGATGATGTTCACGACGAAGACGAGCATCCCCACCGCCATCGTGAACGCGCCGATCGAGGACGTCATGTTGTAGGCCTCCCAGAGACCGCCTTGATGGTACGTGTAGATGCGCCGCGGCATCCCGAGCAGCCCCAGCAGGTGCTGCGGGAAGAAGGCCAGGTTGAAGCCGATGAAGACGAGCCAGAAGTGCAGCTTCCCGAGCTTCTCGTCGAGCAGGCGCCCGAAGATCTTCGGCCACCAGTAGTAGAGCCCGCCGAAGATCGCGAACATCGAGCCCCCGAAGAGCACGTAGTGGATGTGCGCGACCACGAAGTAGGTCTGCGTCAGCTGCCAGTCGACCGGGAACGCGGCGAGGAAGATGCCCGACAGGCCGCCGACGGTGAACACGCCGATGAACCCGAGCACCCACAGCATCGGCGTGTCGAACGAGATGTTCCCGCGCCAGAGCGTCGCGAGCCAGTTGAAGATCTTCACGCCGGTCGGGACGGCGATGATCATCGACGAGACCATGAAGAACGAGTCCACGCGGGTCGGGAGGCCGACCGCGAACATGTGGTGGCCCCAGACCAGGAACGCGAGGAATGCGATCCCGATCGTCGAGAGCGCGACCGCCTTGTAGCCGAAGATCGGCTTCCGCGCGAACACGGGGATGATCTCCGAGACGATCCCCATCGCCGGCAGCACCATGATGTACACCTCCGGGTGCCCGAAGAACCAGAAGACGTGCTGGTAGAGGATGGGGCTGCCCCCGTGCAGTGGGTCGAAGAAGTGCGTCCCGAAGTTCCGGTCGGTGAGCATCATCGTCAGCCCGGCCGAGAGCGTGGGCAGGGCGAGGACCAGCAGCCACGCGTACGTGTAGATCGCCCAGACGAACAGAGGGATGCGCGTCCACGTCATGCCGCGCGCGCGCATGTTCGAGATCGTCACGATGAAGTTGATCGCGCCCGCGAGCGACGAGAGGGTGAGCACGTGGAGCGAGAGGATCCAGAGATCCTGGCCGCGTCCCGGCTCGTGGAGGGTGGAGAGCGTCGCGTACGACGTCCAGCCCGCCTGCGCGGCGCCGCCCTTCGCCTCGAAGCTGAGCACGAGGATCAGCCCGCCGAGCAGGTAGAGCCAGTAGGAGAGCGCGTTCAGTCGCGGGAAGGCCATGTCCTGCGCGCCGATCATCAGCGGTACGAGGTAGTTCCCGAAGCCGGCGAGGATCGGGACGATGACGAGGAAGATCATCGTCGTGCCGTGGATCGTGACCGCCTGGTTGTAGGCGCTTCCGGTCATGAACGTCTCGTTCGGGGTCGCGAGCTGCGCGCGGATCAGCAGCGCGAGGAGCCCGCCGAAGGCGAAGAAGATCAGCGACGTCCAGAGGTAGAGGATCCCGATCCGCTTGTGGTCGACCGTCGTCAGCCACGAGGTCAGGCGTCCCTCCTTCCAGTCGGGACGATACGGGGCGACCGTGGTGGTGTCGGCGCTAGCCATTCCCCTTTACGAGCTCCTTGTAGTAGGCGACGAGCGCATTGAT
Organism: uncultured Actinomycetes bacterium; assembly: GCA_963836925.1. Lineage (GTDB taxonomy): Bacteria > Actinomycetota > Thermoleophilia > Gaiellales > Gaiellaceae > PALSA-600. The sequence continues at coordinate 128,712 of CAWILJ010000004.1, read as the reverse complement.
CTGATCGTCCGTCCAGTCGCTCCCGACCGCCGGCATCCTCCCGAAGCCCTGGCGGAGGAGAACCGCGAGCTGCGCCGGGTGGGTCAGGAGCGGATTGCCGCCCAGCGAGGGGCCGATGTAGGTGCTGTCGAGGCGGTGGCACACAGCGCAGACGTGATCCCATTCCTCCTTGCCCATTGCGAGGCTCGCCGGGTTCGCGGCGCGCTCTGCGATGAACTGCTCGTACTCGGCGCGGGGCTTCACCTGGACGGTGGCGAGCATCACCGTGTGCTGGATCCCGCAGAGGTCGGAGCAGCGCGCGGCATAGCTACCGGCGGGCGCCTGGAACCAGGTGTGGTTCGTCCGTCCCGGGATCGCGTCGATCTTCCCTCCGAGCTGCGGCACCCACCAACTGTGGAGGACGTCGTTGCCGGGCGCGAACACGTCCTCGTTGACGATGTCGTCAGCGGGCGCGATCATCGTCCCGATCGAGACCGCCCCGTTCGGGTAGTGGAACATCCAGTAGAACTGCCGCCCTTCGACCTCGATCGTGGTCGAGGTCGCAGCGCTCGCGCTCGGCGCGTCGGCGATCGACGGCAGCTTGATGAACACGAACGCGCCGATCGCCGCGAGGATCAGCACCGGGACGACCGTCCAGAGGACCTCGAGGCGGGTCGAGCCGTGCAGCTGGAGCCCGTCTGCCGACCGGGCGCGCTTGCCGCGGCGGTACTTGACCATCAGCGCGATCAGAGCGCCCTCGACGCCGAAGAAGACGATCGCCGTGAAGATCAGGACGAAGACGAACGCGTCGCGGGTGTTGTGCGCGTTCGGCGAATGGGGTGTGAGGGGGAGCGTCCCGCCGTTTCCGGCGATTGCCGAACCGGCGAGCGTGAGCGCGCCCGCGCACGCGACACCGAGTACGAGGGCTTTCCGACGCACGCTTTGGCATCGTATAGGCGGTGGAGAACCGCACGCAGATAGACCTGCCCGCCCAGGTTTCACGGCCCTTCGAGGTCTTCGTGAACGGCGTCCAGCAGGTCGAGGGAACGGACTTCGACCTCGTCGGATCGAGCCTCGTCTTCCGGCGGTCACTGCACCGGGAGGGCTCGCTCGGCTTCTGGCGCTGGGCGCGGATGGCGCTCGGCATCGCCGGCACGTACCGCAAGAACGACGCCGTCGACGTGGTGTACACGCACTCCGGGCGCCGCAACGTCGTGACGCTCGCGCCGCCCGCGCGCGAGCAACCGGACGCCCCGGCGAGCTAAGCTCGTCACATGCACCTCAGCGCTCGGCGTGCCCTTGCCGGCCGTGGCTTCGTGCTCTTTCCGGCCGCCGCCTATGCGGTGCACCAGCTGCGGTTCGAGCTCGGCTACGGCGCAGGCTCGAACGCCGCGCTGGCGGCGCAGGGCCACGGGTACCTGGACTCGCTCGCGCCGTGGGTCGGCATCCTGCTCGCTCTCGGGCTCGGCTCGTATCTGGCGCGCCTCGTGCGCGCCGCGGCGGGCGCACCCGACGTGGCGCCGCGCCGCTCGTTCGCGAAGCTCGCTGTGGTCGCCTGGGCGCTCCTGCTCGCCGCCTACGGGGTGCAGGAGTGGCTCGAGGGCGTCTTCGCAGCCGGGCACCCCGCCGGGCTCGCGGGTGTCACCGGGCACGGCGGCTGGTGGGCGATCCCACTGTCCGCGCTCGCCGCGCTGGTCGTCGCCGCGCTGCTTCGCCTGGCCGAGACCGTTGTCGAGGCGGTCGCTCCTGCGACGAGGCCCGTCCTCCCGCACGCCGGCGCGCCGCTTCTCCGGCCCGTCGCCGCGACTGTCCCCGCGATCTCTCCGCTCGCCCGCCGCTTCGCCGGCAGGGCGCCTCCGGGAACGGCGTACCACCGCTAGCCCGTTTCCGTTCCCGAAAGGAGAGCCAATGGTGGAGCCTCTCCGGCTCCGGACCGCCGTACCGGTGGCGCTCGTGGCGCTCGCGCTTCCCGCGCAGGCCGCGGCCCACGGGCGCGGGGCCACGATCGCCCTCGACTACCGGCTCGCGCTGGACAAGTCCGTGCGCGCGCTGCCGGGCGTCCACGTGCGCGTTCTCGACGGGGACAGAGACCTTCAGGTTCGCGCCGACCGCGGCGTGCGCCTCGTCGTCCTCGGCGCGCTCAGCGAGCCTCTGCTCAGGATCGACTCGACGGGGGTCTGGGTGAACGCAAGCTCTCCGACCGCGACCGGCGACCGGCTCGTGTCGAGCGCGAAGCGCGGCTGGGTGCACGTGAACGACGGACGCACGGTCGTGTGGCACGACCACCGGCTTGCCCCGCCGCCCGCGAGCGCCGCGGGCCCGGCTGGGCGGTTCTCGGTGCCGCTCGACCTGAACGGCCGGCCGGCGGCGATCTCGGGGACGTTCTTCCGCGTGGCGCGGCCTGCCTCCTGGCCGTGGGCTCTCGCGGCGGTCGCGCTCGTCGCGGGCATCGTCGTCGCGGTGCGGCGCCGCGCGATTCGCGGTGCGCTCACGGTCGGGCTCGGGATCGGGTCGGGCCTCGCCGCGCTTCTCCTGGTGACGACGTTCGCGGTGCGCGACTCGCCGAGCGGCGGGGTCGCGTGGCTCCAGCTCGTCGCCGCAATCGCGGTCGCCGGTGTGCTCGGCGTCCTGCTCCTGCGGCTGCGCGGGCGCTCGCGGGTGCACGCCGCCGGGGTGGTCGGCGCCGTGGGCGCCGCGGTGAGCCTGAGCTCGCTCCCGGTCTTCTGGCACGGTGCCGTGATCTCGCTCCTGCCGGGAACCGCGGCGCGACTGCTCTGCGTCCTCGCCGTCGCGGGGGGCACCGCGGCCGCGGTGCTCAGCTTCCTGCCGGATTTCGACGAGCCCGTCCGCGTCAGGAGGCCGCTCCCGCGATGAGGCGGCTCGTCCTTCTCGCTGCCTTCCCGCCCTGGGTGTTCCCGTGGCCCGTCGGGCCGCCGCCGCGGTACACGCCGCCCGCCCGGCCCGCCGCGGTCGTTGCCGGGGCGCCGGTCGGCGATCTCCGCTGCGGCGCGCCTGGGAAGTCCTTCCGGGTCCACGTCGAGGTGTTCGTCGACCGCAAGGTCGTGATCGTCCCTGCCGGGATCGGCGTCTCGGACAAGGGCTGCCGTTACCCGGTGAGCACCGAGCGGCCCGACGGGGTCATGCGAGTCGCGCCGGGCGTTCGGCTCGCCGACGTCTTCCGTGTGTGGGGAATGCAGCTCGGGCCGGAGCGGATCGGGTGGTTCACCTCGGACGGACCGGTTCGCGCCTACGTCGGGGGCAAGCTCGTCCACGGCCCGGTCGCCGCGATCCCTCTGACCCCGCACGCCCAGATCGTGCTCGAGCTCGGCGGCTACGTCCCGCCGCATCCCCATTTCCTCTTCGCCGGAGGTGACTCGTGAAGTGGTCTGTCCCCCTCGCTGCGCTCGTAGCCGTTCTCGCACTCGCCGGCTGCGGCGGCGGCTCGGGCGGAACGCAGTCGGTCGACGTCTTGCCCGCCGCGACCTACGAGGTCGTGAACTTCAAGCCGTCGCAGCCGGTGCCCGCCGGCAAGCCGGTGCGCGTCTCGTTCCAGATCCGCCAACCCGACGGGACGCCGCTGACGAAGTTCAAGACGGGACCGGGCCCCCACACCGGAGTCCACCTCATCTTCGTGCGTAAGGACCTCCAGTTCATCGTCCACAAACACCCACGAGTGGGAGGCAGCCCGACCATCTCCGAGCTCGTCACCTTCCCGGCCCCGGGGCCCTACCGGCTCGTCATCGACGTCTACCCCGCCTCGAGCGACCAGGAGGTCAACTCGAACTTCCAGCTCTTCGAGTCGGTGAAGGTGGCCGGCCCGTACCAGCCGCGGCCGCTCGGCAAGACGACCTCCTCGGAGACCGTCGACGGCTACAAGTTCACGCTGCGCGGGGCGAAGACGCTCAAGGCGATCCAGGCGCAGCTCGTGACGGTCGACGTGACGGGCCCCGACGGGAAGCCGGCGACCTTCACACCGTGGTTCGGCGCGCTCGCGCATGCGATCTTCTTCCGCCAGGGGAGCCTCGACTACTTCCACACTCACGTCTGCGCTCCCGGGGTGAGCGGCTGTACGAGCGTCCTCGGGGCGACCAAGATCACGGGCCGCTCGGCGTCCCCCGGGAAGCTGAACGTCGGCGTCCTCGTCCCGGCGCCCGGCAAGTGGCGCCTGTTCATCCAGACCCAGGTCGACGGTAAGGTGCTGACGGCCCCGTTCGTCCTCGAGGTGCGCTGACCGTGAAGCTCCGGCTCGGGACCTGGGCGCTCGTCGCCGTGGCCGTCGTGGTCGCGACGCGCACGCTCGTGTATGCACTCGCGCCGCAGTCGCTGCTTCTCGCCGAGCTCGCCGACAACCGCGCCGTCGGACCGCACCTGACCCTGCCGCTCCTCGCCATCCTCGCGGCGGCGGGTCTGCTCGGCACCGCTGCGCTCGCGATCGCCGCCGTGTCCGTGCGCGTGCGCCTCCAGCTCGAGGGACGCCGGCTCGTCTCGCCGCCGCGGCTGCAGCCGGCCCTGCTCGCCGTCCGGGCCGTCCTCCTGTTCGCGGTCACGTCGTTCGCCTTCGCGATGCTCGAGTCGTACATCCACTGGCGCGAGGGGCTCGGCTGGCACGGGCTCCACTGCCTGGTCGGGCCGGTCCATCGCGACGCAATCCCGATCCTCGCCGCCCTCTCTGTTCTCGCCGTCGCCGTCCACGGGGCGATCGAGCACCTCCTCGCCTGGGCGCGGCGGCTGTTCGCCCAGCTCGCGGCACCGCTCTTCGGCAGTCCCGGCGGCTGCGGGCCGGTGACCGTCTCCGACCTCTCTCCGCGCCGGCCGTTGCCGGCGACGCACGGGGCACGCGGGCCGCCCGCGGCGGCTGTCCCCGCCCTTTGAAGCTTCGAGAGAGGAGTCGTTTCACCATGAACGTCCCATCCAGGGGTCTGTCCCCGTCAGGCCGCCGGTGCCGACTGCCGGTCGCCCTCGCCGCCGGCGTGCTCGCGGCGCTCGCCACCGCCTCGGCGGCGTTCGCCCACGCTCACGTCAGTCCCCCGGTCTCCGTCGAGGGGACACAGCTCTACAGCCTTGCCGTCCCGACCGAGAAGGAGGGCGCGACGACGACGAAGATCGTGCTCACCGTGCCGTCCGGGTTCTCGATCGACTCGTTCGCCCCCGCTTCCGGCTGGCAGCGGCAGGTGCAGTCGACGGGCTCCGGCGAGGACGCGGTGGTCCAGAAGGTGACGTGGACCGGCGGCCGCACCCCGACGGGCGAGGACTCCCTCTTCCAGTTCCTCGCCGGCGGCTCGGCGGCGAAGACCTACACCTTCCAGGTCCAGCAGACGTACTCCGACGGCTCCATCGTCGACTGGAACGGGCCCGAGTCCTCCGACACCCCGGCGCCCACGATCGAGGTGAAGAAGACGCTCGGCGGCAGCAGCACCTCGACGCTGACAGTCGTCGCCCTCGTCCTCGGTGCGCTCGGCGTGGTCGTCGGCGGGGTCGCGCTCTTCGCCCGCGCCGGCGGAGGCAGGCAGCTCGCATGAACGGCAGGGGGCGGAGTGCTCTCGTCGCGCTCGTCGTGGTCGTCGCGCTCGTCGCTCCGGCGGCGGCATCGGCCCACGCGTACCTGACGAAGACGTTTCCGTCGGCGAGCACGGTGCTCGACACTCCGCCCCCGATCGTCGCACTGACCTTCGACGAGGCGGTCGAGCCCCGCTTCGCGATCATCTCGGTCACCGACAAGGACGCCAACCAGGTGGCGACCGACTCGCCGCAGCGGTCGCCCGCCAACCCCGACACGCTGGTCGTCCACCTGAAGCCGCACCTGGCGCAGGGCTGGTACCTCGTCTACTGGCGGGCGATCTCGGTCGACGGTCATCCGGTCCAGGGGGCCTTCACCTTCGCGGTCGGGCCGAACCCGGGCCCGGCGCCGCAGTTCGTGATCCCGCACATCGCGCAGAGCGCGACCACGACCGCGCTCGTCGTGGCGAAGTGGGCCATGTTCCTGTCCGTCATGGCCTCGATCGGCCTCCTCGCGATGCGGCTCGCGATCGGGCGGCCGCTCGTCCGCCGGGTCTCCGGTGCCAGCCTCAAGCCGGTCACGGTGGCGTTCGCGATCGCCTCGACGGCCGCGCTCGTCTTCATCCCGGTGTTCATCGAGGAGTCGACCTCCGTCGACTCGCTCCACGGCTTCTTCGACGTCGGCGCGCTCGTGCCGCTCTGGCGGACGACCGCGTACGGGCGGGCGTTCGTCGACCTCGAGCTCTGCTTCGCGCTGTTCGTCGCCGCCGCCTGGATCACGATCTGGGTCGACCGCCCCGAACGCGACAGGCGCGCGATCGCGGAGATCCTGGCGGGCATCGGGGTCGTCGCCGCAGCGGCTGCGGTCGTGCTGATCCCCGGCGCGGCCGGCCATGCGGCGCAGACCTCGCCACGCGGGCTCGCGGTCGCGCTCGACTGGCTGCACGTCGCCTCGGGCTCGCTCTGGATCGGCGGCCTCGCGGGCCTCGTGCTCCTCTTCGCCACGCTCACCCCGGCCCGCCGGGTCGCGGGTCTCGCCGTCGTCGTCCCGCGGTTCTCGAACGTCGCGCTCGTGTCGGTCGCCGTGCTCCTCGGGTCGGGAGTCTGGGCCGCGGTCCTGCACCTGCCCATCCTCTCGGCCCTCTGGACGACGTCCTACGGGCAGACGATCATCGTGAAGGCCTGCCTGCTCGCGCTCGCGATGGGCATCGGCGCGGTCAACTTCGCCGTCAGCCGGCCGCGGCTCGTCGCGTCCCGCGCCCGTCCGGAGGTCGGCCCGCCCGCCGCCACGCTCGTCGGGATCCTCACCTCGACCGAGGTGCTCGTGCTCGCCGTCGCCGTCGCGGCCGCGGCCGTCCTGACGAGCCTCGCGCCTCCCTCGAAGTACCTCGGGCAGGCGAGCGGCGCGCTCGCGAAGGTCGGCCCCGGCCCTGTCGCCGCCGTCGTCGAGAAGGACGGGTATACGCTGAAAGTCATCGTCGACCCGAACAAGGCAGCGGCACCGAACCGCTTCGCGCTCCAGCTCACCAAGGGCGGCAAGCCGGTGACGGGCGCCGACGTGACCACGACGTTCGCGATGCTCGACATGGAGATGGGAACCCAGTCCTACCAGCTCACCGAGACCTCTCCCGGCGTCTACTCGCGGCTCACGCCGGCGCTCGTGATGGTCGGTCACTGGGGGCTCTCGTTCAACGTCACCCCGAAGGGCGGGCAGCCCTTCACCGCCGTCGTCGTCGACCACGCCAGCGGATGACCGGGCTCCGGCTCGCCGCCTCGGTCCTCGCCTTCGCGCTCGGCGCCGTCGCCGCCTCGGTCGCGCTCGTCCTGCTCGGGAGCACGATCTGATGAGGCTGCGCGTCCTGGTGGTCGCCGCCCTCGTCGCGCTCGTCGCCGTACCCGCGGCTCTCGCCGACGGTGACCCGGCAAGCGACTTCCTGCTCTCGCAGGCGAGCTTCCTCTCACCCTACGACGGCAAGATCTCCACGTCCCAGCAGAAGCGCATCGAGGCGATGCTCCAGAGCGCGAAGGAACAGGGCTTCCCGCTCAAGCTGGCGGTGATCGCCACGCGCTACGACCTCGGCGCGGTACCGATCCTCTACCGGAAGCCTCAGACCTACGCGAAGTTCCTGGCGCAGGAGGACTACTACTTCTGGAAGGACGAGCTCCTCGTCGTGATGCCGAACGGGTACGGCCTCTACAAGCTCAAGAACCTTCCCCCCGGGACAAGGCCACGCTCGCGAAGCTCCCGAAGTTCGACACCACGAACGGCCCGGCCCTCGGCGACGCCGCCGAGCGCGCAGTCACGGCGCTCGCAGCTCGGCGCGGGCTCACGCTGGCGACAGGAGGCGGGTCCGGGGGAAGCTCGGTCTGGGTCGAGCGCGCGCGAGATCGCAGGCGGCGCGGTCGTCATCTGCCTGCTGGCAGCCGGCGGCGTCTTCGTCTGGCGCCGCCGGGGGCGGGCCGAGGTGACGCGGTGAACGAGCGGCTCGATCAGGAAGCGGACGGGCGCGAGGTCCGCGTCCCGCTCGGCCCCAGCCGGCCCGCGTTCAAGAGGAGCACCCGGCGCGGGCTCGCGCTCGTCATGGGCGCCACCGTCGCGACCGCGCTGGTAGTCGGAGTCCTCGCCGCCACGACGAGCTCGAAGAAGCAGCCGCCGCACGTCGTCACGATCCCTGCGGCCGACCGCAACGCGTCGCCGGCGCTTCTCCAGGCGGCACAGGCGGTCGGCTTCCGCCCGACCAGCGAGCCCGGCGCCGGCGAGGTCGAGAGTCGCCCACTCGTCAACACGAACCAGCCCGCCGCGAAGGGCCTGCTCCCGGCAGGCTCCGTCGCGCCGCCCTTCGCGCTCCGGACGCCGGCCGGCGAGCCGGTCAGCCTCGCGTCGCTGCGCGGCAAGGCGGTATTGCTCGAGCTCTTCGCCACCTGGTGCCCGCACTGCGCAGCTGAGGCTCCGCACCTGAAGACGATGTACACGAAGCTCCCGCACGACAAGTACGCCTTCGTCTCGGTGAACGCCGACAGCGAGGACGCCGCGAGCGTGCTCGCCTATCACATCTGGTTCGGGCTTCCCTTCCCGGCGCTCCTCGACCCCGGTTCCGACTCCGGGAGCTTCCACTCGCCGGGCTCGCCGGGCCCCGTGTCCGAGCGGTACAAGGTAAGGCTCTTCCCGACTTTCTACGTGATCGACCCGCGCGGGAAGATCGCGTGGTCGGCCACGGGCGAGCAGCCCGACGCGCTGCTTCTCCAGCAGCTGCGCCAGGCCGCGCGAACGGCCTGAGCGCTACCGTTGAGGCGTGCCCGGAGGACACTTCGGGGGCTTCGCTCCCGGCAACAAGGTCGAGCGCACGGCCGACAAGGCGGTGCGGCGTGCGAACCTGCGCCGGATCGGGAGGCTCTTCCGGGGCTACTGGGGCAAGCTCGGCGTCGTCACCTTCCTGATCCTCGTCGCCTCGGCGCTCGGGGTGATCCCGGCCTTCCTGCTCCGGGACGTCATCTCGAAGGCGTTTCACCCCGCCCCTCACGGGACGGTCAGCGTCGACCTGCGCCTCCTCACCGAGCTCGTCGTCGCGATGATCGCGATCTCGGTCGCGAGCGGCGTGATCGGGGTGATCCAGTCCTACCTCTCGACGCAGGTCGGGCAGAGCGTCATGCACGACCTGCGTACCTCGGTGTACAAGCACCTCCAGCGCCTGTCTCTGGCGTTCTTCACGAAGACGCGCACCGGCGAGGTGCAGAGCCGGATCGCCAACGACATCGGCGGGGTCGACAACGTCCTCACCTCGACGGCGACGTCGATCATGTCCACGATCACGACCGTGGTCGCGACGGTCATCGCGATGTTCCTGCTCTCCTGGCAGCTCGCGGTGATCGCGCTCGCGCTGATGCCGATCTTCGTGGTGATCACGCGGAGGGTGGGCTCCGCGCGCAGGAAGATCGCGACGAAGCGGCAGGAGTCGATGGCCGACATGTCGTCGCTCGTGCAGGAGTCGCTGTCGGTGTCGGGGATCCTGCTCGGGAAGACGATGGGCCAGTCCGCGGAGCTCGCCGACCGCTTCGAGGGCGAGTCGAGCAACCTCGCGGATCTCGAGGTGCGCTCCCGGATGACCGGCCGCTGGCTGATGCAGTCGATCCAGATGACCTTCGCGATCATGCCGGCGCTGATCTACTGGTTCGGAGGGCTCCACGTGCACAACTCCGGCGGCACGGCGTCGTACGCCGTCGTCGGCACGCTCGTGTCGTTCACCACCCTCCAGACCCGTCTGTTCGCGCCGATCGGGAGCCTGCTCTCGATCTCGGTCGACGTCCAGAGCTCACTCGCGCTCTTCGACCGCATCTTCGAGTACCTCGACATGCCCGTCGACATCGCGCCCGGCGACGACGAGCTCGACAGGGTGCGCGGGGACGTCGCGATCGACGACGTCTGGTTCCGCTACGCCGACGGCCCGTACGCGCTCGAGGGGGTCTCGATCTCGGTGCCGGCGGGCACGACCACGGCGATCGTCGGCGAGACGGGCGCCGGCAAGACGACGCTCGGGTACCTCGTCTCGCGTCTCTACGACCCGACCAAGGGCCGCGTCGCGATCGACGGGAGGGACATCCGCGAGCTCTCGTTCGAGTCGCTGGCGGCGACCGTCGGCGTGGTCTCGCAGGAGACGTACCTCTTCCACGCCACCATCCGCGAGAACCTCCGCTTCGCGAAGCCCGACGCCACCGACGAGGAGGTCGACGAAGCGGCGCGCGCGGCACAGATCCACAACCTGATCTCGTCGCTGCCGGAGGGCTACGACACCGTCGTCGGCGAGCGTGGCTACCGGTTCTCCGGCGGCGAGAAGCAGCGGATCGCGATCGCGCGCGCGATCCTCAGGAACCCGCCGATCCTGGTGCTCGACGAGGCGACCTCGGCGCTCGACACGCAGACCGAGCGCGCGGTCCAGGAGGCGCTCGCGCGGCTCGTCGAGGGCCGCACGACGATCGCGATCGCCCACCGGCTCTCGACCGTCCGCGACGCCGACCAGATCGTCGTCCTCGACGGCGGCCGCGTCGTCGAGATCGGGACCTACGAGGAGCTGGTCGCCCACGGCGGCCGCTTCGCGGCACTCGCGGCACGCGACTTCGACTCGTTGGACGCAGAGCTCGCCGAGCTCGCCTAACAGGCGAGCTTCTTGCCGGTACGGGTGTCCTTGCAGGACACGGAGAGCGCCTTCGTCGTCACGGTGCCTCCGGCCGCGCCCGTCAGGGCGACCACGAACACCCCGGCGGCATGCTTCGCCGCAACCGTGAACTGCGCGTTGCAGCGGGCCGTCGTGCGGTCGCCCGAGATCTTGCAGGTCACGGTCGTGAACCTCAGGCCCGGCTCGCTCTTGGCGTAGTACGACTGCATCGAGGCCTTCAGCTGGCGGGCGAGGCCCTGCGCCGGAGTCGCCGCCCCCGCAGTCGCCGTGACGAGCAGGGCGGCCGCGACCGTAGCCGCCCTCAGCACGCGATCTTCTTGCCCGTCTTGATCAGCGTGCAGTTGTGGGCCGTCGTCGTCCACGTCAGGGAGCTGCTCACATCGTGCAGAACCGCCTTGATCGTGTAGGTCACGTTCACGCCGTCGGCCTTGTCGACGAAGTGCGCCAGGCAGATTGCGGTCACCCCGTCCTTCAGCGTGTTGCACGTCACCTTCCCGAGGGCGAGCTTGGGCGCGACCTGCTCGAACTTCTTCTTGACGAGCGGCTTCAGGTTCGCCGCGGCGCTCGCATTCTCGGCGGGCGTGCCGGCGAGTGCGAGCGGCGCCGCGGCGAGGGCGCCGGAGAGCACGGCGAGAAGCAGGAACCGCACGGGAATGATCGTAGAGCCCACCGGCGGTCTTTTCCTGAATTTTACGTTCGAATCTCGCTTCCCTCGCCCGAACGGGCCTAAGCTTCGGCCGTGGCGAGCTTGCCACCGGTCCAGGAGTATCGCGGGCCCTTCGGGAGGGAGCAGGCCGAGCGGCTCCTCTGGCGAGCGGGCTTCGGCGCGAAGGCCGGCGAGGCCGAGTCGCTGGCGAAGCTCGGGTTCAAGCACGCGGTCCACTCGCTGACCCGGCCGGCGCCGTACACGCTCAACGGGCCGGCTCCGACCGCGGACAGGGGGCGTCCCCTCGCGCCGGCCGCGGTCATCGGCGACGACCACCTCTTCTGGCTCGACCGGATGGTGCGTACGAACGCGCCGCTGATCGAACGGATGACGCTCATCTGGCACTCGTGGTTCGCGACCTCGAACCAGGGCGTCGCCTCGCAGCAGTTGATGCTCGACCAGATCGACTTCTTCCGCGGGAACGCGCTGGGCTCCTTCGCCGACCTCTTCATGGGCGTCACCAGCGACCCGGCGATGCTGATCTGGCTGAACGGAAACCAGAACGTGAAGGGCCACCCGAACGAGAACTACGCGCGCGAGATGATGGAGCTGTTCTCGCTCGGCGCCGACCGGGGCGCGTACACCGAGACCGACGTCCGCGAGCAGGCGCGGGCGCTCACCGGCTGGACCGGCAGCGTCAACAAAGGCGTCATCGGCAACTTCTCGTTCGCCGCCAATCGCCACGACGCGGGCTCGAAGACGATCTTCGGCCACGCAGGGAACTACACGTGGTCGGACTCGGTGAACCTCTGCCTCGACCACCCGCTGCACCCCTCCTACTTCGTCGACAAGCTGTGGGGCTACTTCGTCCCGACGCCGCCCGATACGGCGACGGCGACGGCGCTCGCGACGATCTACAAGACGAACGGGTTCAAGGTGCACCCCGTCGTCGAGGCGATCCTGCAGCATCCGGCGCTCTACGAGGGGCCGCGGATGGTCGTCTCGCCGGTCGTGCTCAACGCCGGCCTCCTGCGCATGGCGGGCCGGTACATCGACACCGCGACCTGGTGGGTGCAGAGCGCGGCCGCGGGGCAGCAGCTCTTCTACCCGCCGGACGTCGGCGGCTGGGACTACACCCGGTGGCTCGACACGGCGACCTGGCGGGCGCGCTGGTTCATCGCGGCGCTCGTGCAGGGCACGACGGCACCGACGAGCGGCTCGAGCGACCCGGCGGCGCTCGTCCAGAGCGCGATCGGCTTCTGGGGCGACCCCACGATCTCCCCGCAGACGCAGTCGCTGCTGCTCTCGTTCGCGAAGGCCCAGCTGAAGCGGAACGCCGCCCCCGCGGACATCGAGACGGCGCTCCGCCGACTCGTCGCGTCCTCCCCCGACCTCCAGACGGCATGACGGTCTTCTGCCGCGACTGCAGCAGGACCGAGACCTGGCGCCGCGCCGTGGCCGAGGCGGGTCGCGGCCTCCCGGGGATCGAGCCCGGCATGCCGGTCCCGGCCGGGACCGGCCTGACGCGGCGTGACTTCGTCTTCCGGACGGCAGGGCTCGCACTCGGGATCTACGGGGGCTCGATGCTCTCGACCCCTGCGTTCGAGGAGGGGATCGCCGCCGCGGCGACCACCCCGCCGCAGAACGTCCTCGTGGTCGTCTACCTCACGGGCGGGATCGACGGCCTCTCGGTGCTCTTCCCGGCAGGCGACCCGATGTACTACCAGCTGCGGCCGACCATCGCGGTCGCGCAGACCGCGGGGACGGCGTTCAGCCAGGACAACCGCCTCCGCTGGCATCCGACGGCGGGCGGCCTCGCGACGTTGCACGGCGAGGGAAAGATCTCCGTGATCCCGGCGATCGGCTACGTCAACAACGACGAGTCGCACTTCACCTCGCGGCACTACTGGGAGGTCGGGGCCCCCGACGCGACGCTGCGCACCGGCTGGCTCGGGCGCTACCTCGACGTGGCGGGAACGCTCGACAACCCGATCCAGGGCCTCTCGCTGGACACGGCGCTCCAGCCGGCGCTCGCGACGAAGAAGATGCCGGTGGCGACGCTGCAGGCTGCCGACCAGTACACGTTCGCCCCGCCCGGTCTGCCGCCGCACCCGCTCGAGCTCTCGATGCTCCAGGAGGCCGCCAACATCGGCGCCGCGCACGCGACCTCGTCGGACCCGGGTCTCGCGACCGCGGGCTCGGTCGCGCTCGAGTCGCACCATCTCTACGCTCAGCTCGGAGCGTTCAAGTACGGGTTCAAGAGCCCGGTCTCCTATCCGGCGACGACGAACGCGTTCCCGCACCGGCTCGCCGGGCTCGCGGCGATGGTCGCCGCAGGGCTGCCGCTGCGGGTGGTGACGATCACCGCCCCGGGCCAGTTCGACACCCACGCGTCGCAGGCGGCGGCCCTCTCGAGCGGGCTTCAGCTGACCTCCGACTCGCTGCTCGCGTTCCAGCGCGACCTCGAGTCTCGCGGCGTCGCAGACCGGGTGCTGACCTACGTCTGGTCGGAGTTCGGGCGGCGCGCGCAGGAGAACGCCTCGGCGGGGACAGACCACGGCTCGGCGGGGATCGGCTTCCTGATCGGGACGAAGGTCAACGGCCAGCTGGTCGGCTCCTTCCCGGGCGTGACCGGCGGGCTGAACAACCTCGGCAACCTCGCCCCGACCGCCGACTTCCGGGCCGTCTACTCGTCGATCCTCGAGCAGTGGCTCGAGGCGGACGCGAACGCGATCCTCCCGAACGTCTCTGGCTACCAGCGGCCCGCTCTGCTCAGGTGAGGCTCGCGAAGCGGTTCCCCTTCCGGCTCCAGGTGACCGCGAAGGAGTTCTACTACTCGCTCTCGTCGCGGACGGCACCGGCCGGGGCGGCCGTGATCCAGTTCGTCAACTACGGCGAGGATCCCCACGACATGCGCCTCCAGCGTGCGGGCGGCGGGCGGCTCTACAGGACCCCGATCGTGCAGCCCGGCCAGTACTACGACCTGGCGGTGAAGCTCGTGCCCGGTCGTTACCACCTCTGGTGCAGCATCGCGAACCACCGCAAGCTCGGGATGGACGCCGTGCTGATCGTGAAGTGAGACGAACCGGCCAGAGCCGGGCGGCGAATCCCCGGGATGAGCGTCTCCCTTCGCTTGGTAGGGTCCTCGCGCTGCTCCGAGCGGAGCCGACCAATGCCGCGCCGCGACCTGGCCCATCTCTCGGACGAAGCCGTCGTCGCCCTCACCGCGAGGTCGGACGAGGTCGCGCTCGCGGAGCTGTACGACCGCTACGGCCGCGCCGCCTACGGGCTCGCGCTGCGAGTCCTGCGGGACGAGGCGCTCGCCGAGGACGCCGTCCAGGAAGCGTTTCTCGCGATCTGGCGCGGCGCGTCGCGCTTTCTCCCGGAGCGGGCGAAGGCGAGCACGTGGATCATGACGCTCGTCCACCGCCGTGCGGTCGACCTCGTCCGCCGCGAGGAGCGGCGCCGCGCCGATCCCCTCCCGGAGGTCGAGCCGGGCTCCGGCGGCCCGTCGGCGGCCGACAGCGCCTGGCTTCACCTCGAGCGCGAGCGGGTGCAGGCAGCGCTGGCGCAGCTTCCCGACGCGCAGCGGGAGGCGATCGAGCTCGCCTACTACGGCGGCTTCACGCAGTCCGAGCTCGCGGAGCGGCTGGGCGAGCCGCTCGGCACCATAAAGAGCAGGATGTTCGCCGGCCTCGCGCGGTTGCGCGAGCTGCTCGACACACCCAAGGACGGAGACCCATGGACACCGAGAGCATCCACGACCTGAGCGCGGCCTACGCGCTCGATGCGCTCGACGACGACGAGCGCCGCTCCTTCGAGGACCACCTCGCGGGTTGCGAGCGCTGCCGTGAGGAGGTGGCCGCATACTCGGTCGCAGCCGAGGCGCTCGGGTACGGGGCCGGGCCCGCCGACCCGCCGCCGACGCTCCGCGACCGGATCCTCGTCGCCGCGCAGGCCGAGCGCCCGAACGTCGTGACGCTGCGGCCGCGCTGGGTCTACCCCGTGGCGGCGGTTGCCGCCGTGGCCGCATGCGCGGCGATCGGGCTCGGGATCTGGAACGTGTCGCTGAACGACCGGCTCTCGCACGCCCAGGCCCTCCACAGCGTTCCCGTGGCGGGCTCGCCGGGCTCGCTGGTCGTCGGGTCGAACGGCTCGGCCGCGCTCGTCCTCTACCGGCTCGGCTCGGCTCCGTCCGGTAAGACGTACGAGGCCTGGGTGATCCGCGGCCGGCGAGCGCCCGTTCCTGCGGCCCTCTTCCGCGGCGGCGGCACGACCTTCGTGCCGATCAACGCGAAGGTGAGGAAGGGCTCCGTCGTGGCGGTCACCGTCGAGCCGGCCGGCGGCTCCGATGCGCCCACGACGAAGCCCTTCGTCGTCTCGCAGCCTGTCTAGCTCGCCGCTCCCGGGTACTCGCCCAGGGTGAGGCTCAGCGTCGCAGGCGTACCGCTCTGGTGCACGACCACGACCTTCACGGTCTGGCCGGGCTTGAGGCCCGCGAGCGCGGTCGAGAGGTCGGACGAGGTCGGGGTCTTCGTCCCGTTCAGCGAGGTGATGCGGTCGCCGGCGGCGATCCCCGCCTTGGCGGCAGCGGTTCCCGGCAGCACCTTGGTCACGGTGACGCCGGTGGCCTCTGCGGTGTCCGCGATCTCGATGCCGAGGTAGGCGCGGTTCGAGCTCGTCACCTTGCCGGTCTTCACGAGCTGGGTGGCGATGTTCACGACGACGTTCGACGGGATCGCGAAGCCGATGCCGGCGGCGGCGCCGCCGAGCTGCGGATCAGCGGCGGCGAGCGTCGGGATGCCGATCACGGAGCCGCCGATGTCGGTGAGGGCGCCGCCCGAGTTGCCGGGGTTGATCGGCGCGCTGGTCTGGATCGCGGACGGCAGCACGACGCCGTTCCCCTCGGGCTCGGAGCGGTTGAGGGCGCTGACGATGCCCTCGGTGAAGCTCGAGGAGAGCCCGAGCGGGTTGCCGATCGCCATGGCGATGTCTCCGATACGGAGCTTGTCGGAGTTCGTGAACGCTGCGGGCGCGAGGCCGCCGCCGTTCACCTTGATGACCGCGAGGTCGTCCGGGGCGAACACGCCGACGAGCTTGCCGGTGAGGCGCTTGCCCGACGACGTGGTGACCGTGAACGTCTTCGCGGTGCCGACGACGTGTGCGTTCGTGACGATGTCCCCGGCGGTGTCGAAGACGACGCCGGAGCCGAGGCCGTCGCTCGTCTCGATCTGGACGACCGACGGCGAGACCTTCTTGTAGACGGAGGAGTAGGCGTTCTGGAGCGACGTGGCCACCGAGTCCGACGAGGCGAACGTCGTCGACTTGCTCGAGGCAAACCCGGCGCCCACCACGACCACGATGGTCGCGAACAGGATGGCGAGAGTTGTCTTGGTTTTGGTCATGAGGCCGTTCTAGCCCGTCGCCATGACAAGAACCTAAGAAGTGCGGCCGCTACGAGTTCGGGCCCATGCCGGGCTCGTCCGCGGAGAGCGGGATGCCCTCCGGGCCCTGCCCGCGATAGGCCTTGCGGAAGGCATCGAAGGCCTTCTGGTCGAACTTGGAGCAGACGGCGATGTGGCCCATGCCGTAGTCGCCGTTGTGGTAGTAGTCGGTCGGGTTGCCCGTCCAGGCGGTCAGCGCGATCTTGTTGCCGAGCGCAGCGTAGGGCGTCCCGAACACCCCGTCGGGCTGCTGGTTGTAGAACGACTCGAGCTGGTCGACGGTCGACTTCGGGACCTTGTTGCCCCACCAGAGCACGACCGCGCCGTGCTCCTCGTTGTGGACGACCTGCCGAGGGTTGACCGGTGTGCGGTAGAACCCCCAGACGGCCCAGAGGCCGTAGTGGGCGCCCGCGGACGGCGGCGAGGTGCTCCACAGCCCCTTCGTGGGCGTGCCGAGCGTCGGGACGTCGGCGTGGTAGTTCGTCGGGTCCTTCTTCGGCGGGAGCGGCTTGACGTCGCGGAAGGTGCAGCCGGCGGCGAGCATGGCGGCCTTCGCGTCGGTGCTGCTCCCTCCCGAGGCGAGGATGACGCCGATCAGGACGACGCCGGCGATCACGCCGACGCTCGCGAACCACACCCAGCGGGGGACGTCCGCCAGTGGGTTGGACGACTTCGTGTCGCGGCGGTGCGGCGCCTGTACCGTGCGCGGAGGCATCGGGGCCCGAGGCTTCTTCTTCGCCACGTGCGACAGGGTACTGAGCTAACCGGCTCTGTCGTCGGCGAAGAGACGCGGACGCGTCAGCGCGTCGCCTCGACCGCGCCCCGCGCCTCGGCCTCGTACGGATTCCGGTCGTAGCCGGCCCGCACGTAGGAGAACGGCATGGCGACGGGGTGGTGTTGCATCTGCCAGACGTGGCAGAGCTCGTGGCAGAGGAGGTCCTCGTCGCTCGGCCGCTCACGCAGGAGGATCGTCTCCCAGGCGGCGTAGCCGTCGAACCGCCGGAACCACGGGAGCCGGAACAGTGCCGGAACGACGTGGACCCTGACCCGGTCGATGCGGACCGGCTCCGGGTAGAGCCGAAGGCGGTCGAGGCGGGCCTTCGCGCGCTCGAGGAGCTCGACCCGGGCGACGGCGGTCAGGGCCAGCGGCCCGGGTGGGGCTCGCCCGGGGGAATCGCGCCCCAGTCGTCCCGAGCCGGAGCGAACACCTCGACGAGCACGGCGCCCTCGGGGCCCGCGACGACCGAGTGCGGCACGCCGGAGAGGATCCGCCAGGAGCCTCCGGGCACGATCTCGGCGACCTCGCCTCCGACCGTGAAGGTCATCGAGCCCTGCACCAGGAACCCGAGCTGCTCGTTCTCGTGGCTGTGCTCGGGCACCACGGCATTCGGTTCGAGCTCGATCAGCGCGAGGGTCATGCGCTCGGAGGTCACCGACCGGGCGACGACGCCGTCCCAGATCTGCTGCGGCGGGATCGTTCCCGCATGATCGAACGCGCTCAGGAGCAAGGGCCTCGGACTAGCCGATGGAGGTGCAGGGCGTGTTGCCGATCCGCTTGCTGACGCTCGACACGTACTTCGCCACGTCGTAGACCTGGCTGAAGGTCACGTTCCGGAGCACGTACTCGGCCTGGATGCCGCCGACTCCGTTCTCGATCGCGCTCACGGCACAGCTGAAGGTGATCTCGACGTGGTCGAGGTTGTTGCCCAGCGTACCGCGCGCCCCGGCGTCTGAGAGCGTGTGGCACTTGCCGCAGAACTTGATGTAGACCCTCTTGCCGTTGGCGGCATCGCCGGGCTGGCTCGACGCCTTCGCGGTCGTCCCCTTCTGGTTCGCAGCCACCGCCGGGACGGCGATCGAGACCGCGACCACGAAAAGCAATGCGCCGAGGCCCCACACCAGCTTCGTTCTCATCCGCCCGGGACCTTAACCGGTTCGGCGGCGTTCGTCCACTCAGCTCGGGTTCTGGCGCGAGCTCAGAGGGCGAAGCGTTCGACGTGGAGGCAACCGCGCGGGACTCCTGCCCGGCGTACGCTTCCCTCGATCGCGGCGACCATCGCGGGCGGGCCGCAGAGGAAGACGTCGCGCTCGGCCACGTCCGGAACGAGCTCGCGCAGGTGCGCGGTCGAGAGGAGGTCGCGCCCCTCGGCCGAGAGGTGGTCGCCGACGACGTACCGAACGCTCAGGTCGCGGCGCTCGGCGAGGCGGGCGAGCTCGTCGCCGAAGACGACGTCCGCCTCGTGGAGCACGCGATAGACCACGACCAGGTCGCCGTCCATCGTCTCCGCCAGCGCCCGCACCGGCGTGATCCCGATCCCGCCCGCGATGAGCAGCGCCTTGCGGCGCCGCCGCGCCGACTCGGTGAACGCGCCGTACGGCCCCTCCGCGACGACGCGGGTGCCGACGGGGAGCGTCCGCATCCGCGAGGTGTGGTCGCCGGCAGCCTTCGCGCTGATCCGCAGCGACCGGCCGTCGGGCGCCTCCGAGAGCGAGAACGGGTGCGACGTCCACCAGAACCCACCGGTGAGGAACCTCCACAGGAAGAACTGCCCCGGCCGCGGTCGCAGCCGCGCGACGTGGCGGCCGGTGATGCGGATCGAGGTCACGCCGGGCCCCTCGGCGACCACCTCGGCCACGCGGAGCCGGTAGAAGAACGCCGCTCCGATCGGCACGAGGACGCGGAAGAGGACGACGAGCCCGATCGTCCCGAAGAACAGGGCGCGCCAGTAGGTCTCGGCGTTCGGGTGGAAGGCGCCGTTGATGTCGCCTCCGGTCGGGATCTCGTGGAACCACGCGAACGCGATCCCGGCGTAGGCCGTCAGATGGACCCAGTACCAGAGCTCGTAGCGGAGGCCCCGGCGCACGATCGCGATCGAGCTCACGGTGACGAGCAGGAGGAGGCCGAGCCCGATCGTGGCCGTGACCATCCCTACCTGCAGGCCGTGGGCGAGGAGCGCCCAGAACTGGTCGAGGAACGACTGGTTCACGTCCATCGCGCGCCCCTGCACCGCGAGGACGGTGTGGGCGACGCAGAAGCCGATCACGAGGTAGCCGTTCCACTTGTGCCAGAACGTCAGGCGGTCGAAGCCGATCGTCCGCCCGAGGAACGGGAGCCGCGCGAGGAGGAGCACCTGGACGAGCGCCAGGAACCCGCCGAGCAGTCCCGTGAGGCCGCCGAGCCGGCTCCAGAGCGTCGCCCACCAGTTCGGGGCGAACGAGAAGTCGAGGTTGTGGTTGGCGACCCAGAGCCAGCAGAGAGCGGCCACGTTCCCGAGGACGAACGCCCAGACGAGCGCCGAGACGAGGATCCGGATCGTCCGGTCGTGGGAGGGCGAGGCCCGCCGCCGGACGCTCGAGGCGGTGATCGGGACGCTCTCGGCCACGCGATGAGTATCGCGGGGGCCTCAGCGGAGCGTGTCGAGAGTCGCGAGTGCCCGGACGAGGATGGGCGCTGCCGTCGCCGAGGTGCGCGTCGCCGCGAGGAGTGCCTTTGCGTCGTTCCGCTGCATCGCCCGGGTGAAGAGCTCGGACGCGCGCTCGAGCGGGCGGCAGGCGGTGAGGACGAGCGCCGCGCCGGCGCGCCCGGTCCGGCTCGGCGTCCCCGCGGCCGCGAGCTCGCGGTTGCAGTCGCCGAAGTCGCCGTAGGCCACGAGCAGGAGGTAGACGGCGTCCTCGTCCGTGATCGTGCGCCGCGCGGAGGCGAGGGTCGAGCCGCCGGTCGCGCTCATCGTGATGTCACGCTGGAGCTGCTGGACGAGCCGGGCGGCGTTGTCGACCCACTCGCGCGCCGCCTGTGAGCCCGCCGGCGCCGCGCTCGTCCCGGAGCCCGAGCCGCAGCCCGCCGCGAGCGTCGCCGCCGAGAGCGAGGCGGCCGCCCACCCGGGACGGGGGAGATTCGAGGCGGCCCCCTACGTGGCGCAGTCCCAGCAGCCGAAGGTGCCGGCGACGCGCACGAGCGTCACCTTGCTGCCGGTGATCTGGGAGCGCGTGGTGATGACCGACCTGTAGCTGCCGCTCTTCGCGAGCTGCACGCCCTGGAACCCCTTGACCTGCCCGAGCGTCCAGGTGCCCGACTCCTGGATGTAGGAGGCCCCCTTCGGCGTGGTCAGGTACTCGCGCTTGCCTCTGAGGTTCAGCGTGACCGTTCCCTGCGGGCCGGTCGCGACGAGCGTCCCGTGCTCGAGGCCCGGAGCGCCGGTTCCGCTCTCCTTCTCGAACGTCGCGAGCCCCAGCTGCGTGGCGCCGGCGAACTTCCCCTTCGCGGCCGTGGCGCAGTTGTTGCGCGCGGATGCGAGCGCGCCGTTGTGATCGAGCGTGTCGATCTCGGTGCATTTCCCGGTGAACGTCGCCTGCACGGTCTTCGAAGCCGCAGAGGCGCCGACGGCGGCAACGAGCGCGAGTCCGAGCACCGCGACGCCGAGTGCGCGCTTCATAGGCGAAAAGGTACAAGGCCCGAGCCCGTGCCGTTGCTCGAGCTGTGTGCAGCCTGTCAGCCCTCGACCGGTACCGGGAGCGTGAACGAGACGCAGGCGCCTCCGTGCTCGCGGTTCTCCGCCCAGATGCGCCCGCCGTGCGCCTCGACGAGACCGCGTGCGATCGCGAGGCCGAGCCCCATCCCCGCCTCCGAGCGGGCGCGGTCGGCCCGCCAGAACCGTTCGAACATCCGTCCGAGCGCCTCCGGCTCGATCCCGTCGCCCGTGTCCTCGACGGAGACGAGCACGTTGCCGTCGAGGCGGGCGACGTTCACCGCGACGGACCCATCCGAGGGCGTGTGACGCAGGGCGTTCGTGATCAGGTTGAAGAGGACGCGCTCGATCTTCTCCGGGGCGACGTCTGCGGTCGTCTCGCCCTCGGTATGCGCGACGAGGTCGATGTGCCGCGCCGCCGCCTCGGGCTCGAGGAGGCGGAGGGCCGAGTCGACGATCCCTGCGACCGGCAGCCGTTGGAGCTCGAGCGTGAGCGCGCCTGCGTCGATCCGGGCGAGCTCGAAGAGGTCGTCGACGAGCAGCGTCAGCGTGCGCACCTGCTCGCGGAGGGTCGGCAGATAGTCGCCCGGCTCGGCGAGGCCGTCCTCGATCGCCTCGATCATCGCCTGCATCGACGCGAGCGGTGTGCGCAGGTCGTGACTCGCCCAGGCGACGAGCTCGCGCCGGGCGTCGAAGAGCTGCTCGATGCTCGCCGCCATCGCGTTGAACGAGGCGGCCAGGGCGGCGATCTCGCGCGCCCCGCCCTCGGGCGCACGCGCGGTGAGGTCGCCGGCGGCGAGTCTCGCGGACGCCGCGCTCACCCGCCCGATCGACTTCGACGTCCAGCGGGCGAGCAGCAGGCCTGCGCCCACGGCGCCGGTCGCCGAGCAGGCGGCGACCGCGAGGATCTTCGTGTCCGAGCCCATGTGGAACATCACCCAGCCCGACGCGAGCACCACCGCGAGCGGCACGCAGACCGAGAGGAGCGCAAGGCCGGCGAGCTGGAGCCACACCGTCGGCGCCGCCCGCAGGAGGTAGGCCACCCCGAGCCCGATCGCCAGGCTCGCGCCGGCCGCGACCAGCGCGAGGCCGATCACCGGTGCGCCTCCGGTCGGCCGACCAGTGCCTGCGCCTCCGGAGGCAACGCCGGCACCTCCGCTACCGGGCGTCCGTTCGGTCCACGGCTCATGGATCGAGCCGGTAGCCGACGCCCCACACCGTCTGGAGGTGTGTGGGGTGCGCCGGGTCGGGCTCGAGCTTCTCGCGCAGCCGCCGGACGTGCACGGTGACCGTCCCGGTGTCCAGCGCGGGTAGATGGCCCCAGACGCGGGCCATCAGGTGACTGCGGGAGAAGACACGCCGCGGGTTCGAGGCCAGGAACCAGAGCAGGTCGAACTCACGTGCGGTGAGGGCCACGGGCTCGCCGGCGCGCGTCACCTCGCGGCTCGAGCCGTCGACGACGACGTTGCCGAACTCGAGGCGCTCGGCCCGTTCCGTCGTGGCTCCCGCGCGGCGGAGCACCGTGCGCACGCGGGCCGCGAGCTCGCGCGGCGAGAAGGGCTTCGTCACGTAGTCGTCGGCGCCGAGCTCGAGGCCCACGATCCGGTCGGCCTCCTCGCCGCGCGCGGTCAGCATGATCACCGGCAGGTCCGAGCGGCTGCGGATCCAGCGGCAGAGCTCGAGGCCGTCCATTCCCGGCAGCATCAGGTCGAGCACGACGAGCTCGGCCCCGCCCGCCTCGATCAGCTCGCGGGCACGGTCGCCGTCGGCCGCCTCGAGCGTCGCGAAGCCGTCGCGCCGGAGGTAGCGGACGATCACGTCGCGGACGATGGGCTCGTCGTCGACAACGAGGACGGTCGTCATCGACCCTCTACTCGGAAGTCCACTTCGCGTGGTGCGCCGAGGCCCACTCCTCGCTGACCGACCCGGCCGTGATCCCGCGCAGCGAGTGCCGGGTGGCCGGGTTGATCACCGCGAGATACAGGTGGCCGAGGAGAAGCACCAGCGAGACGTACATGAGGCCGTCGTGGAGGATCACCGTGCTCGCGAACCGCCAGCTCGTGTTGCGCTCTCCGACCCAGAGCAGCAGGCCCGAGGCGAGGAACAGCAGCGTGAACGCGGCCGTCAGGGCGGTGTTGATCTTCTGGCCGGCGTTGAGGCGACCCTGCGGTGCGGGCTTCTTGCCCGCGAGCCAGCGGAGGTCGTCGCGGTCGAAGCGGTCGACCTCGCGCGCAGTGCGCACGATCCCGCGGCGGTCGCCGACGACGACGATCGCCGCGAGCACGCACACCCATGCGATCCCCGACCAGAAGTGGACGTCCTGGACGAGCGTTCGTCGGCCGATCGCGATGGAGAGGCTCGGGAGGTAGAGGACGAGCCCGGACGCCAGCAGGAAGAAGAAGAAGACGGCGTTCGCCCAGTGCAGCGTCCGCTCGGTCTTCGAGAACCGCCTGCGGTAACCGTCGCGCTCACGGCGCGGACCAGGCCGACGCCGCGGCTTCTCCGTGAGCTCCGCCGAGCCTGCGGTCATGCCCCGTACCCGTTCGAGTGGCCGACCCAGGCGTCGCGGTCGTAGCCGAGCTGCTCCCAGTAGCCGTCCTGCGTCCGGGAGACGAGGTTGATCCCCGCGAGCCACTTGACGTTCTTGTAGCCGTACATCTCCGGGATGACCAGCCGCAGCGGCGCGCCGTGGGCGCGCGCGAGCGGCTTCCCGTCCATCTCGTAGGCGAGCATCACGTCGTGGAGGCCCGCCTGCTTCACGGTGAGGTAGTCGGTGTACGGCGTCTCCATCGAGACGAACTCGATCGCGTGCGCGACGTCCTTCGGGCTGGCGAGCGCGAGGACGTCGCCGAGCCTCACCCCGCCCCAGCGGACGTTCTTGACCGTCCAGCCGGTGACGCAGTGGAACGTCGAGACCTGCTCGACCTTCGGCAGCGACTTCAGCTCGCGATACGAGATCGACGTGGGCTTCTCGACATGGCCGCCGAGCTCGAGCTTCCAGGTCTTCGGATCGAAGCCGGGAAGCGACCCGGAGACCGCGTAGATCCGCCAGCCGCCCGTGGGCAGGAGCGGGATCGAGTCCTCGACCGGCCCGATCGCTGACGACAGGCGGCCCCACACGGCCTTGCCCCAGTAGAGCGAGGTGAGCCCGCCGGCGAGGGCGCCCAGGAACACGGCTCGGCCGACATGGTGTGTCCTCAGAGGCTCGGGCTGCATCTGCTGCATCACCACCAGTTTCGCTCAAAGTGCGGCCGAGGATTGCCCCGGGGCCTTACGGGTCCGTTAATTCGGGCTCGGCCGTTCGCTCTCGGGCGTGCGACCTCGACGCGGTCAGCCTGCCGCGCAGCTCGCCCATGTGGCCCTTCGTGTCGACCCAGACGACGTTGGAGCCGGGTCTCGCCTGGATCATCCGGACGGCCGTCGGAGACACGGTCGTGCGGCTCTTGGCCGTCCGAGGATCCCGTCTTGCGGTTCCGACGCTCTTTCCGGGCTCTTACGAGAAGCTGAAATCGGCGAGGACTTTGACTTCGCGCCCGCCAGGAGTATCGTCGGTCGAAACTGGGGGAGGGAGGCTCGAATGTTTCGACGCTTGTTCCAGACAGCCGTCATCGGTGCGGCCGTCGCCGGGACAGTGCTGTACGCCACGACCGGCTCGGCGGCCACCAAGCCGTACCCCGGGCTGGCTGTGCTGGCAAAGATGAATCACATCGTGGTCATCTACGAGGAGAACCACAGTTTCGACAATCTCTACGGTGGCTGGGAGGGAGTCAACGGCCTGGCGAATGCGAAGGTGAAGCAGGTCAACCAGTCAGGTGCGCCTTTCACCTGCTTGATGCAGCAGGACGTGAACCTGACGGTGCCGCCTCTCGCGGCGGCCTGCACCGACACGACGTCCACGCTGTCGACCATCACGAGTCATTTCGCCAACGCGCCGTTCACGATCGACAGCTACGTCCCGCCGACGGCGACCACGTGCCCGGCGCCGGGGGTTTTTGCGGCCAACGGGGTGCTCGACGGCCAGGGAGTTGCGGGAGGCTGCACCCGCGACATCGTCCACCGCTTCTACCAGGAGCAATACCAGCTCGACAACGGGAAGATGGATCGCTACGTGACCGGCAGCGACGCGACCGGCCTGACCATGGGCGTCTACGACACCAAGGCGCTGCCGATCTACAAGTACCTCCACTCTGCGGGTCATCCGCGCTACGCGATCGAGGACGACTTCTTCCAGGGGGCGTTCGGCGGCTCCTACCTGAACCACCAGTGGCTCGTATGTGTGTGCGCGCCGATCTGGGTGGGAGCTCCGAACGACGGTGGGGCCAACGACCTGCACTCGGTGATCGACGGCAACGGCATGCCGAACAACTATCCGCTGTACAACTCTCCGCTCGGCGGCAACGTGCGGGACCTGAACCTCACCGCCGCGTGCAACCCGCCTGCGGGACGGCCGTCTGCGCCGCCGCAGTTCGCGTGCGGGGACTACTCGGTGAACACGACGCAGCCGACCTACCAGCCCTTCCAGCCGGGCACGGCGTCGACGAGGCAGCTGCCGCCGTTGACCACGCCGAATATCGGCGACCGCCTGACGGCGGCCAAGGTTGACTGGGCCTGGTACTCGGGCGGCTGGTCGAACGCCGACGGCGACGTCGGAGCTCCCGGATGGACGAACGGGAACGGGCCGACGTGCTCCGATCCGTACGTGCTCTCGACAGCCGTCTATCCCAACTGCCCCGACGGCGACTTCCAGTTCCATCACCAGCCGTTGAACTACTATGCCGACCTCGCGCCGGGAACACCTGCCCGCAAGGCGCACCTGAAGGACGAGGTCGAGTTCCTGAGCCTCGCCAACGCCTCGAAGAGCTCCTGCAAGCTCAAGCCCGTGAGCTTCATCAAGCCGGTCGGCGAAGAGAACGAGCATCCGGGGTACGCGAGCGAGAGCCAGGGAAGCGACCACCTGGTGGCGCTGCTCAAGGCCATCGAGGGCGGCGCCTGTGCGAAGGACACGATGGTCATCGTGACCTACGACGAGTTCGGCGGACAGGCCGATCACGTGGCACCGCCCGGCACGGTCGGGGGCGTTCCGGGCCCGCACGACAAGCTCGGCCCGGGAACGCGAATCCCGGCGCTCGTCATCAGCCCGATGCTCGCCGCGGAGTTCGCGGTCGACTCGGTCGAGCACGACACGTCGTCGATCATCACGACGATCGAAAAGCGCTGGAACCTGAAGCCGCTCGGCACCCGCGACGCCGCGGTGTCGAGTCTCGCGACGGCCTTCATGGCGAAAGCCGCGAGAACCGGTTGACCACTCGCGGCCGGGGCGGTACGCCGCCCCGGCCGCCCTCACAGCGAGCGCTGGTAGGCGCGGAACGCCCGCGTCGCGAAGAACGACGACAGGAGCAGCAGCACCGCGAGGAGGCCGATGCGCTCTCCCACGAACGACCAGCTGTCGTCCCCGAGGGCCGCCGACCGGCCGGCCTGCGCGGCCCAGTTCACCGGGTTGAAGCGCGAGACCTCCTGGATCCAGCTCGGCGCGAGGTTGGCCTGCATCACGGCCGAGGAGAGAAAGGTCAGCGGCAGGATGATCGAGGTCACGGTCGCGATCAGCGTCTCCTCCTGGCGGACGACGAGCGCGAGGGCGTTCGACAGCCCCGAGATCGTGGCGCTGACCATGCACGCGACGAGGATCAGGACGATCACGCCGCCGACGCCGCCGGGGAAGTGCGCCCCGACGGCGAGCCCGACGAGGACGACGATCAGCGACTGGACGATCGTGGTCAGCGAGATGTAGGCGAGCGCGCCCAGGTTGAGAGCGCCCCGCCAGACCGGCGAGGCGAGCATCCGGTCCATCACCCCGGAGCGCATGTCGTCGATGAAGGCCATCCCGCTCCAGCCCGCGGAGCTGATCGCCGTCATGATCACGACCCCCGGGGTGAGGTACTCGATGTAGGAGCCGCCCTTGAACCCGGGGATCTCGGTGACGCTCTTGAAGAGCGCACCGAAGAGGAGCAGCCAGATCATCGGCTGGATCAGGGTGACCGCGACCCACGCAGGCTGGCGCAGCAGCCGTCGGACATGGCGAAGGGCGACGTGGCCGGTGTGGCGGAGGGCGCGCGTCACGAGCTCTCCTCGGCGTCGCGGAACGACCGGCCGGCGTGGCGGAGGTACACCTCGTCGAGCGAGGGCCGCGACATCGTCACCGAGGTGACGGCATACCCGGCCGCCTCGAGGGCTGCGAGCGCCGGCGGCATCGCCGTCGCGCCGTGGCGGGCGCGCGCCCGGACGAAGCGGCCGTCGACGGAGACCTCCGTCAGTCCCTCGACCGCGGCGAGCACGTCCGCGACCGCGCCGTCGGAAGGCTCGGCGAGCTCGAAGTGCAGCGAGTCGCCCTCGAGCGCCTCCTTGAGGTCGTCGGGGGTGCCCGACGCGACGATCCGGCCGCGGTCGACGATCGCGATCCGCGCCGCGAGCTCGTCGGCCTCGTCGAGGTAGTGGGTCGTCAGCAGGATCGTCATCCTCTCGTCGCGCGCGAGCCGGTCGATCTCGGCCCACATGTCGACGCGGGCCTCGGGGTCGAGCCCGGTCGTCGGCTCGTCGAGGAACAGCACCGACGGGTGGTGGAGGAGCCCCATCGCGATGTCGAGCCGGCGCTGCATCCCGCCCGAGTAGGTCTTGGCGCGCCGTTCGGCTGCGGCCGTGAGGTCGAACCGCTCGAGCAGCTCGTCGACGCGCGTGGAGAGGACGCGGCCGGTGAGGTCGTAGATCGCGCCCTGGAGTACGAGGTTCTCGCGCCCGGTCGCCTCGGGGTCGAAGCCGTGCTTCTGCCCGACCACTCCGATCGAGCGGCGGACGCGGTCCGGCTTCGCGAGCACGTCGTGGCCGGCGACGGCGGCGGTGCCCTCGTCGGGCGTGGTCAGGGTGGTGAGGATCCGAACGGTCGTCGACTTCCCCGCCCCGTTCGGCCCGAGCAGGGCGAAGATCGTGCCTTCGTCGACCTCGAGGTCGAGCCCGTCGAGCGCCTGCACGTCGGGCGGGTAGCGCTTCCGGAGGCCGGCGGCCTCGATGGCGAAGGGCATCCCGCGATCTTGCCCGATCAGCCGAGGTCGACCGTGTAGGTCGCGACGTTGTCGCCCGGATGGGCGTCGGGCTCGGCCGAGGCCGCGCTCGCGGTCATCGTCTGCGCTCCGGGCTGCGTCACCTGGACCGAGAAGCGGATCAGGGTCGAGCTCCCGCCGGCGAGGAAGTCGAGGTCGCAGACGATCGTCGAGGTGCCCGTGCAGCCGGAGCCGCGCTCGTAGAACGGCGGCCCGGCGAGCTTCATCGCAGGCGGGAGCCGGACGGTGAGGACGAGCTGGTCGGCCGTCTGGTTCCCCAGGTTCTGGACTCCCGCGAGGAAGTCGATCGACCCCCCGACGCCCGGGGTCGGGGAGTTCTGCTGGATCCCCGCGACGAGGTCGACGTAGCCCGCGGCTCCGCCCGTGTACACCTTGCCGACGTTGCGGGTGAGAGCGCCAGCGAGGTCGGCGCCGTAGCTGACGACGTAGAGGCCGGCGACGGCCGTGAGCACGAGCGCGAGGCGGCGCCGTCGCAGGAGCGCCGACCACGCCGCGACCGTGAGCACCGCCCAGCACGGCGCGGTGAAGAGCAGGTAGCTCGACTTGATCGGGTCGCCGTACTGCTGCGGGAACCGGATCAGCTCGACGACGAAGGCGGCGACGGACGCGACCGCGAGCGTTCCGAGCAGGCCGAGGCCGACGTCGGTGGGCGCTCTGCTGCGGCGGCGGAGGACGCGCACCGCGGCCGGAACGGCGAGGGCGACGAGGCCGCCGAGCGCGAGCAGGTCGGCGACGAAGCCGAGGACGCTCTGGGTCGAGGAGGTGACCCGCTCGAGGTTCCAGGAGGGTCTGTCCCCGTGAACGACGCCGAACCAGTCGCTCCAGAGCTCGGCGTGGAGCTTCGGCAGGAGCTGGTCCGAGAAGTCGGGGCGGAAGGGGTGCGCGACGAGCGAGCGGAGCGGGAACGAGACGTAGAACGACGCAGGCTGGTGCGACATCATCAGCGACTGGCGCGGCTGGAGGTTCGACTGGAGCGGGTTGCCGAAGCGGTGCGCCGCGTAGCCCCACCAGGGGCCCGCGAGGAGGACGACGAGGATCGCGGCGCGGGCGAGGAAGCTCCCCGCCCGCCGCCCGCCCAGGACGAGCGCAGACGCCCCCAGCACCCCCATCAGGACGACCGCCGGCTGGCGCGTCAGCGCCGCCGTGCCAAGGACGGCGCCGAGCAGCCAGCCCTGCCCTGTCGGCCAGCCGCGCCGGGCCGAGCGCAGGGTCACGAGCAGTGCCAGGGCGCAGAAGAGGGCGAACGGCATCTCCGGGTGGAAGAGGACGCTCATCCGGTAGACGACCGGATAGGCGGCGACCATCGCCGCGGTCGCGAGCGCGCGCCGAGGGCGGTCGGGCCAGACCTCGCGGCCGATCAGCCCCGACACGGCGATCATTCCCGCCCCGCAGCCGAGGGCGATCAACTGGCCGGCCGACCACGGCACGGACTTCCCCAGCGAGACCGCCTCGTCGAGCCCCCACAGGGCCCCGAGCGCGAGCGCGATCGAGCCCGCCCGTCCTCACGCGGCGGTTGCGAGCGGTGAGCGCGAACGCCCCGCTCGCGACGAGCGCCAGCCAGAGAACGCGAGTCGCCGGGTTCCACGGGGCCTCGGCCGCGACCGACGGTGCGTTCCGCACGAACCGCTCCGCCGCGACGGCGACCGCGGCGAAGAGCGGCGGCGAGGAGAACTCGTAATTGACGCTGCGCGGAGGGAGCCGCCCGTGCTCGTCCAGGTACTGCGCGTAGGCGACGTGGGCGCCGGCGTCGTCGCCGCCGTTCCGCCCGACCGTCGTCAGACCCTGCCAGCCGAGCAGCAGGAAGACGCCGAGCGCCACGAGGAGCCCGGCTCGAAGAGGCGTCCATCTGGCGGGCACCACCGGCGGATTATCGGCGGAGCGCCAGCGTGACGAGCGCGATCCCCGCCGGGACGAGCAGGTACACGCTCGTGAACGCGGAGACCACGACGGTGAGCACGAGGGCGACCGCGGCGCAGGCCCGGGCCGTGCCGGGGAGGATCCGCACCGCCGAGGCGAGTGCGAGCACGTACACGGCGACGAAGCAGGCCGAGGTCGAGCGGATGAGTGCGTCGGTGCTCCAGAGGCCGGCGATGAGCGCTGCGAGCATCGCCGTCCCGGCGGCCGCGATCACGCCGAGCGGGCGCCGGGGCACGCTTCTCGGCGCGCCGCGGCCGAGCCAGGCCGGAAGGGCGCCGCTCCCGGCAAGCGCGGCGGCGAGCTTCGCCGCGCCGCCCAGATAGACGTTCATCGTCCCCATCGTGAGCGCGATCGCGAGCACCGCGGTGGCGTCGCGGCCGGCCGTTCCGAGCCCAACCCCCATCAGGTCCGCGAGCGGCACCTTCGAGCCCGAGCCCGACGTGACCGCGATCGTCGCGGCGGCCAGGCACACGTACACGACCGCGATCACCACGAACGCGACGGCCATCGCCCGCGGGAGGTCGTGCTCGGGCCGGCGGAACTCGCCCGCGAGCTGCGCGACCGCCTCCCATCCGAAGAACATCCACATCAGAATGCTCGCCGCCGTGCCCACCGCCCACCAGCCGTGCGGGGCGAACGGCGCCCAGTTCTCGCCCGCGCGCGAGGGCAGGGCGACGAGGATCGCGACCACGATCACGCCGGTGAGGACCGAGGAGAGGACGACCTGGAAGGAGGACGACACCCGGAGGCCGAGGAGGTTCGCGGCGAGGACGACGCCGAACATCGCGAGGCCGACCGAGGCGGCGACCGCGGTGCCCGAGCCCGTCAGGTCGGCAACGTAGTAGCCGCCGATCAGCGAGACGGCGGGCGCGCCGAGGAAGACGGCCCCGAGGAACCAGGCTCCCGTGACCGCGGCCGCGGCGCGCCCCAGGCCCTCGTCCACGTACGTCGAGACGCCGCCCGCGACGGGATGGCGCACCCCGAGGGCTGCGAATGCGATCGCGAGCGGCGCAGAGAGAAGGAGAAGGCCGCCGAACGCGACGATCGAGGCCGGCCCTGCCGCCTGGGCCGCGAGGGAAGGCACGAGCAGCACCCCCGGCCCGATCAGCGCCCCGACGTAGAGCGCCGCGCCCCGCCAGACGCCCAGCGTCCTCGGATGCGTGCTCAGGCGCCGACCCGCCGCCCGAAGATGCGCTGTGAGTCGACCGTGAACGCGGCGCCGCCGACGAGGGCCGGCATGAACGCCCGGGTCGCCGCCTGCCGCAGCTGCGACGCCGGCGTGCGGCTCGCTTCGGCCGTTGCGCCCCCGTCGATCAACACGTTCGCAGCCTAGACTCGGCAGTCGTCCGCCTGCTCGGACTCGACGCGGGTGGGCCGGACGCTACGGTTCCGCCTGGGTGCCGCGCGCCGTCGTCCTCTCCGCCGTTCGCACGCCGGTCGGCCGGTACGGCGGCGTGCTTGCCGGCGAGCGCCCGGACGATCTCGCCGCCCTCGTCCTCCGCGCCGCGGTCGAGCGGGCCGGGATCGACCCCGCCGAGATCGACGACGTCTACCTGGGCTGCGCGAACCAGGCCGGCGAGGACAATCGGAACGTCGCCCGGATGGCCGTGCTGCTCGCGGGCCTGCCCGACTCCGTTCCGGGCGCGACCGTGAACCGGCTCTGCGCCTCCGGGCTCTTCGCGGTCGTCGAGGCGTGCCGCGCCGTCGCGGCCGGCGAGGGCGACCTCTTCGTCGCCGGAGGCGTCGAGTCGATGACGCGGGCGCCGCTCGCGATGATGAAGGCCGACAGGCCGTGGGCGCGCGGCGGGCCCGTCGTCTACGACACGCATCTGGGCTGGCGCTTCCCGAACCCGCGGATGGAGTCGCTCTTCCCGCTCGAGTCGATGGGCGAGACCGGCGAGAACGTCGCCGAGCGATGGAGCGTGTCGCGCGAGGATCAGGACGCGTTCGCGCTGCGGTCGCAGCAGCGCTGGGCCGCCGCGCAGGCGGCGGGCCGCTTCGACGACGAGCTCGTCCCGGTCGGCGAGGTGACCGTCGACGAGCATCCACGACCCGGCACGAGCCTCGAGAAGCTCGCCGCGCTCCGTCCGGTGTTCCGGGCGGGAGGCACGGTCACGGCCGGGAACGCGAGCGGCGTCAACGACGGCGCCGCCGCGGTCGTGGTCGCGAGCGAGGAGAAGGCGCGGGAGCTCGGAGCGGCTCCGATGGGCGCGTTCGTCGGGAGCGCCGCGGCGGGCGTCGACCCGCGGGTGATGGGCATCGGCCCGGTGCCGGCGGTGAGGAAGCTGCTCGACCGCTTCGGCCTCACGGCGGCGGACCTCGACCTGGTCGAGCTCAACGAGGCCTTCGCCTCGCAGAGCGTCGCGGTCTGCCGTGACCTCGGCCTCGACGAGGAGAAGGTCAACGTGAACGGCGGCGCGATCGCGATCGGCCACCCGCTCGGGATGAGCGGGGCCCGCCTGGTCGTCTCGCTCCTGCACGAGCTCGGCCGTCGCGGCGGCCGCTACGGGCTCGCGACCCTCTGCGTCGGCGTCGGCCAGGGCCAGGCGGCTCTGTTCGAGCGCTACTCGTAGAACGTCACGACCGCGAGGATCGCGTAGAGCGAGATCAGCGCCACGCCCTCGAACATCGTTGCCTCGCCGTCGCTCGTGATGAACCACAGCGCGAGCGAGGTGAGGAGGAGCGCGCCGATGAAGACCGGTGCGAGCGCGAAGGTCAGATGGGTCGTGAAGAGGAGCGACACGAGCACGAGCGCCGGGAAGAGGAACGCCGTGATCTGCGCCACCGAGTTCTTGACCACCGAGATCGCGAGGTCGGCCTCCCCCTTGCGCGCGAGGACGATGCCGACGACGTTCTCGACCGCGTTGCCGGCGATCGCGACGATCACGAGGCCCGCAAAGGCCTTGGGGATCCCCAGCTTGTCCATCGTCGGTGAGAGGGCGGTCACGAACCAGTCCGACACGAACGCGGCGCCGACGCCGGCGAAAGCCAACAGCACGAGCGCCGGGGTCAGCGGCAACGCCGGCTCGGCGTGCGAGGGCTCGCCGGGCGTATCGGAGCGCAGGTAGGCCACGATCCAGACGAGGTAGGTGAGGAGAAGTGCAACGGCGCCGGCGATCGAGATCGCCTCGACGTGGTGGGAGGCGCGGTCCCCGGTCGCGCTCGAGATCCCGAGGATCACGATCAGGAAGCTCGCGAGCATGAGCAGGATCGCGTTGTCCTTCGGAAGCCGCACCGAGAACCGCATGAGCCCGTCCGAGCTCTTGGAGCAGCCGGCGATGATCACGAGCCCGAGCACGAGCAAGGCGTTCGCGAAGACCGAGCCGATGATCGACGTCTGGGCCACGACCAACTCTCCCTGGGACAGCGCGAAGACGACGACGAAGAACTCGGGCAGGTTCCCCAGGGTGGACTGCATCACGCCCGTCACGCCGGGGCCGAAGCGCTCGCCGACCTGCTCCGTCGAGAAGGAGACGATCCAGGCGAGCCCTGCGAGTGCGACGGTCGAGAGCGCGAAGGTGAGCCCGGAGGCGGCATGCCCGTAGTGCGACGCGCCGGCGGCTGCGGTGAAGGCCCCCGTCAGGCCGACGAAGATCCAGGTCGTGCGCAACGTCAGTCCGGCAGCCAGTCGCCGAGCGGGAGGCGGGCGGCGAGCGGCGAGAGATCGCCGTCGTCGCGCATCGCGATCGCGGCGTCTGCGAGCGCTTTCGCCGCGACCCAGGTGAGGCTTCCGCCGACGCTGATCCGCTGGGCGCCGGCTTCGAAGATCTCGTTCGTCGACAGGCCCGCGACCGCCAGGACGTTCACCGGGGAAGAGACCGCGCCGCAGACCGTTCGGATCTCCGCGACCGTTCGGAGGCCCGGTGCGTAGAGAACGTCGGCGCCCGCCTCCTGGTAGGCCTGGAGCCGCGCGATCGTGTCCTCGAGGTCGGGGTTGCCGCGGATGTGGTTCTCGGCGCGGGCCGTCAGCACGAACGGGCGGCCGAGGCTCCGCGCGGCCTCGACCGCGGCGGTCACGCGCTCGACGGCGCGGCGTGGCTCGTAGAGGAAACCGTCGGGGTCGAAGTCCTCGATCGACCCTCCGGCGGCGCCGACCTCGGCGACGCGCAGCACCGCCGCGGCCGCGGCCTCGGGCTCCGGGCCGTAGCCGTTCTCGAGGTCGACGGCGATCGGGACAGTCGTCGCCGCGTCGAGCTCGGCGACGTGCGCCACGACCTCGTCGAGCGACGTCTTGCCGTCGCGCCGGCCGAGGGTGAACGCGAACCCGGAGCTCGTCGTCGCGAGCGCCGGGAAGCCGAGCGCCTCGAGCACCCGCGCGGATCCGGCGTCCCACGGGTTCGGGATCAGGAACGGCAGCCCCTCGTGGAGGGCGCGGAATGCCTGGGCCTTGCTCGGCGGCTCCACCTGCGCAACCTACCGAGACTCGCGGAAAGTCTTCACAGCTTCCTGTAAGAAGCGTTAAGAAGCTCTTGCCCAAGGTTTAACGGGCGGGGAATACAAGTAGTCGAACGAAACAGGCTCATCCCCTAGCAGGTTCATTCCGGTTCACCAACCCCGAGGAGATCGTGATGAGACGGCACCGCCTGACGTTCGATGCGAATCCCAAGGAGCTTGCCTCGCGCGAGGCCGCAGGAGCGGAGGTGGTACTGCTGTGGAGCCGCCGCGCCAACCGCGCCGCCGTGGTCGTCGAGGACGGCATCACCGGCGAGGTGGTGGAGATGGAGGTGCGCGAGAACGAGAACGCCCTCGACCTCTACGAGCATGCGTTGGCCTACCTTCCGTCCCGCGCCTTCCCCGGCCGGCCGCGCACGCCGGGCCAGGAGCCCGACCTGCTTCCCGCCGCATAGGAAACGCGGCACGATAGGTCCGTGGCCGGGCGTCTGCCGCGGAGGCTCCTGACGGCGTTCGTCGCGGTCGCGGTCGCTCTCGCCTTCGCGGACTCCTCGGTCGTCGTCCTCGCGCTGCCCGACGTGTACCGCGCGTTCGGGACGTCGATCGTCGGTGTCTCGTGGGTGATCACGTCGTACAACCTCGTCGTCGCGGTGACGGCGTTCGCGCTCGTGCCCGTGCTGCGCCGGGTGGACGTGGGAAACGTCACGCGAGCAGGGCTCGCCGTGTTCTGCCTCGCCTCGGTGGCGGCGGCAGCGTCGTGGAGCCTCCCGGCGCTGATCGTCGCGCGCTGCGTCCAGGGCCTCGGAGCGGCGCTGCTCCTCGCGGGCTCGCTCGCGCTCCTGTCCGCACTCACCGGCTCCGCCGAGCGCGGGCTCGGCGTGTGGACGGCGGCCGGGACGCTCGGGGCCGCGGTCGGGCCTGCGCTCGGCGGCGTCCTGACGCAGCTCGCGGACTGGCGGGCGATCTTCGCGTTCCAGGCGCCGGTGGCGCTGCTCGCCTTCGTCGCCGCATTCGAGTCGCACCTGCATCCGCGGGCCGAGGGGGAGGAGCGCGGCGGCCTCGCTGCGAACGTCGCGATCGCGCTCGTGTTCGGTGCGCTCGTGGGGGCGCTCTTCCTCGCGGTGCTGCTCGTGATCACGGTCTGGGGGCTCGCCCCCGCGGCGGGCGCCCTCGCGGTCAGCGCGCTTCCGCTCGCCGCGCTCGTCTCGAGCCGGCTCGCCGGCCGACTGGCGCCACGGCTCGCGGCGTGCTCCGGGGCTGCGCTCCTGGCGGCGGGCCTCGTGGCGCTCGCCCTGCTCCCGTCGGCGAGCCCCGCGCTCGTCGCGTCCGCGCTCGCGCTGTGCGGCGCGGGGCTCGGGCTCGCGGTGCCGGTGCTGACGCAGTCCGCGGTCCGGCCCGACGAGGGGGTCGTGCGGCGCGGCACGATCACGATCGGCGCCCGCCACGCGGGCCTCGTGCTCGCTCTCGCCCTGGTCGCCCCGCTTCTCTCCCACGACCTGACCCGCGCCGGGCACGAGGCACTCCTCGGAGGCACGCGGGTCATCCTCGACGGCGACGCTCCGCTGCGGCAGAAGGTGCCGATCGCGCTCGACCTGCGCA
Organism: uncultured Actinomycetes bacterium; assembly: GCA_963836925.1. Classification (GTDB taxonomy): domain Bacteria; phylum Actinomycetota; class Thermoleophilia; order Gaiellales; family Gaiellaceae; genus PALSA-600. The sequence continues at coordinate 92,490 of CAWILJ010000004.1, read as the reverse complement.
CCGCGATCACGAGCGCGCCGAACGGGGTCGTTCCCGACCTCGCGGCGCCGTTCGACAAGCGCGGCGCGGAGCACGACTCCGGTCTGAGGCGGCTTCGCGACGACCTCGTCGGAGAGATCCGCGGCGTCGTCACGGCTGGCTTCAGGAACGCGTTCCTGCTCTCGGCGCTGTTCGCCCTCGCTGCGCTCGTCCCGATCCTCCTCGCCCGGCGCCTCGTCGGCGGAGCTGCGACCGCGCGCGGCCGGCCGCTGCTCCGGGCGCTGGCGCTCGTCGCGGTGACGCTCCTCGCCGCCGAGCTCGCGCTCGGCGGGCTCGGCTACGGGTCGGCGCACCTCACCGATCCGTGCACCTCGAAACCGGCGTTCGAAGGCAGCGGACTCGACGGAACCGTGCAGCGGTTCGCGCTCTCTGGCCTCGCCGGCGCCGCATGCAGCCTCGGCACCTCACGGGAGGAGCTCGTGCTCTCGTTCTCGCCGGCGGCCGGCGACGGGTCGGTGCGCTGGGACCGGGCGACGATCGACCAGGCGCTGAAGGCGGGGCTCGACCGCGCCTCGCACGACACCGCCGGCGGCGGCTTCATGGGCGCCGCGCTCGCCTTCGTCCTCCGCGAGATCCTCGCGAGCCCGGTCGACTGGTTCCTGGGAACTTGATGTGCATTCCGGGCGCCGCCACGGCAGGTTCGGCGCACGACAAACCCTGGGGACAGACCCCCTAGGAGAGCTCGACCACGTCGTCGGTGAGCTCGATCAGCGCCGGGTCGTGGGTCGCGCACACGACGGCGAGGCCGCGCTCGTGTGCGGCGCGGGCGAGGAGGGCGCCGACCGCGCGGGCGTTCTCCTCGTCGAGCCGGGCGGTCGGCTCGTCGACGAGCAGGATCGAGGCGTCGGTTGCGAGCGCGCGGGCGATCGCAACCCGCTCGCGTTCTCCGGCCGAGAGGTCGGCGACGCGGCCGTCCATCCGCTCGCCGAGGCCGACGTCGTCGAGCGCCGCCTCGGCGCGACCGGCGTCCGGTGCATACCCGTTGCGCAGCCGGATTCCCAGGCGGACGTTCTCGAGCGCGCTCAGGTACGGGATCAGCCCCGGCTCCTGCGTGACGAGCGCGATCTCGCGGCGGCGAAGAGAGGCGAGCGCGCCGCGGCCGAGCCGCTCGAGCCGCTCGCCCGCGACGACGACCGAGCCCTCGTCCGGCCGCTCGAGCCCGGCCAGCATGTGGAGGAGCGTCGTCTTCCCGCTCCCTGACCGGCCGACGAGGCCGGTGAACAATCCCGCCCTGAAGCTCCGCGAGACGCCCGCGAACACGACGCGGTCACCCCAACGCCTCGCGACACCGTCCACCTCGGCGCGCGACTCGCCCGGCCTGACCCGTTCGCCTGTCCGCGCGACCGGCGCCTCGGCGAGCTCCTCGCCGACGGGGGTGATCACGATCCGGCCCGCCTCGATGCTGGCGTCGGCGAACCGCGGCGCGATCGGGGCGAGCTCGTGCGGGAGGCGCGCCCAGCCCTTCCGCGAGATCACGAGCGCGCGGGGCGCGCCGGGGCGCGCCTCCTCGACGATGCGGCCGTCTCGGATGTAGACCAGCCGGTCGGCGATGGTCGCCGCCGCGGCGTCGTGGCTGACGATCAGCGCCGTTGCGGCGGCGTCGCGGACGAGCTCTCCGAGCAGGCGGTAGACGACCTCGGCGTTCGCGGCGTCGAGCTCCCCGGCCGGCTCGTCCGCGAGCAGGAGCCCCGGCCGGTGCGCGACGGCCGCGCACACCGCGACGCGCTGCTGCTCGCCGCCCGAGAGGGTCTCGGGCCGCTCGCCGGCACGCGCCGCGAGCCCGACCCGCTCGAGCATCGTGTCGGCGGTCGCCAGGCTCTCGGCGGGCGCGGCGCCGAGCAGCTGGAGCTGGAGCGCGACCGAGTGGCGGCATGTGAGGTCGGCAGAGAGCGAGCGCGCGTAGTGCTGGTCGAGGAGGCCGACATGCGCGGCCCGGAACGCGGCCGCGCCCGCGTCATCGAGCAGCCCGAGGTCGGTGCCGAGCACGCGGGCCGTCCCGGCCGAGAGCCGCTCGAGCCCGGCGAGCACGCGGAGCAGGGTCGACTTCCCGGCACCGCTCGGGCCGAGCACGACGACGATCTCGCCCGGCTCCACGGCCAGGTCGAGCCCCTGGAGCGCCACGGTCGCGGCCGGCCCAAGACCGTAGATGCGGAACGCGTCGGAGAGCTCGATCGCCGGTGTCATTCGAGTGTCCAGGCGCCACGCGGAGGGGTCTGTCCCCGCAACGCACGGCGCGCGGTCAGCTCGGTCAGGCCGAGGACGAGCAGCGCCAGAACGACGAGCGCGCCGCCGGCGGTGGCCCACGCGGGGTCGGTGAGGAGCGGGGGCACCGGGGCCGTTGTCTCCGCCGAGACGCTGACGACCGACACGACGAGGCGCGAGAGGACGAGCCCGAGCACGAGGCCGCCGGCGATCCCGAACCCGAGCAGGACGAGGGAGCGCAGCCGCAGCTGATTGCGGAGCGTGCCGGGAGCGACTCCCTGCGCCTCGAGGTCGAAGAGCTCGCCGCGCTCGTCGCGGGCGTCGCTGACGAGCGTCACCCAGACGCCGACGGCGGCCAGGAGGAGCGCCACGATTCCGGCGGCGCCGAGTGTCACCGTGATGCCCTGCGCGAGCGGCTCCGAGGAGAGCTGCGAGCGCATGTCACGGCGGGAGGCGAGCTGGAGCGAGGCAAACGGCGGCTTGCGTAGCGCGCTCTCCGCGGACGCCGGCCCGGAGACCCAGAGCTCGTCGGGCTCGGAGGTGCCGGGAGCGCTCGCCCCGAGCGCGGTCGCGAGGCGGCTCTCGTCCACGACGACGAACCCCTGGCCGAGGTCCTGCGAGGCGGGGAACCGGTTCGCGACGCCCACGATCTGCGCCGGTACCTCGGCGCCCTGGAAGTCGAGCGTGACGATCCCGCCCGGCGGGGCGGACCGGGCCAGGTTCGGGCTGACGACCGCCGGGAGCGGACGGCCGTCCGTGGGCTGCGGCAGCCTGGCCACGATCGACTGGTCGAGGGTGAACGCGTAGGTGAGCAGGCCCTTCGTGAGCGAGCCGTTCGCGGTCGTCACGAAGCGGTGCCAGTCGGTGAGGGTCTTGCCTCCGACCGTCTTCAGGGGCCCGAGCGCCGTGGAGCCGACCGGGTTGAACGTATTCTCGCCGCCGGCCTGCCGGTGGGCGAGCTGATGCGCCTGGTTCGCGTCGAGAGAGGCCTGGAGCCCGACCAGCTTGCGCGCGCGTGCCGGCATCCGTGCCGAGAGGTGCCAGCGCCCCGGGCCGCGCGAGCCGAGACGCACCAGCTGGAGGCGCCCGCGGGCGTCGGCGACGACGAGGTCGAACTGGACCGGGACGCCCTTCACACGAACGTCGAGGCCGACGTCAGCGGTGCCCGCGGGAACGGGGATGCCGCGGAGCGCGACCGGGCCTCCTGCGCCCACCAGCCCGGCGAGCGACCGGGGGGACAGACCCGAGAAGTCGGAGCGCCAGTGCAGCTTCGCGAGTGCGTCCGGAGGGACCCCGAGCACGGTCGGCGCGAGCGTCGATGTCCCGGCGCCGGCGACGGTCGCGGTCCGCCTCAGCACGGGATAGGCGCTCACGCCGGGAATCTGCCCGTAGCGCGAGAGCGGCGCCGCGTCGAGCGGGAGCACGAGCTGCGGTCCTTCGGCGACCGTGTAGTCGAGCGGCACCGCAAAGGCCGCCTCGTCGCGGGCGCCGTTCCCGAGCGTTGCGCGGTAGCTCGCGGCGAAGAGCGCGAGCCCGATGCTGACGATCAGGAAGCCGACCGTCGCCACGGTCCGCGCCGGTGCGCGCGCGAGCGCGAGGAACGCGAGATGCAACGCAGCGGCGGCGCCTCTCGTCCAGCGCTCGCCGAGCCGCATCGCCGGCCCGAGCAGCCGGCCCGCCGCGACCGCCGCCGCGAAGCACACGAGCCCGGGAAGCAGTGTGTAGAGGAGCCGGCTCCGCGAAGACTCGACCCCGGCCGTCGCATCGGTGCTCGTCACGGCGAGAACGACCGCGACGAGGGCGCCCAGAGCGGCGACGTCGATCGGCCGCAGGCCGCGGACGCGCCGCCGCTCCGGCGCGCGGACGGCGAGGACGATCGCGACCGTCGCGACGATCCACGCCCCGACGCCGAGCGCGAGGCCGAGCGAGGTCACGAGCGAGTGGTCGAGGATCGGCCCGGCGGGGAGGGAGGCGCTCTCCGCCACGAGCGCGACGGCGACGGTCCCCAGGAGCAGGCCGAGGAAGACGCCGGCGATCGTCATCGCGCCCACCTCTGTCGCCACCGCCAGCCAGACCTGGGCGCGGCGGGCGCCCCGCTGCGACAGTCGCCTGGCCTCGTTCCAGACGCCGCGCCGGAGCCCGACGGCGGCGACGAGCGCGAACCCGAGGAGCAGCGCGCTGATCTCTCCGCCCACGAGCACCATCCGCTGCGAGGAGACGCGGCCGTCGCGCTGTGCAGCCTGCAGCGCGGCGTCCGCGCCGGTCAGGGCGTATGTGTCCCCTCCGGCCGCGGCGAGGAGCGCCTGAGCCGCCGACTCGTCGGCGAGGATGCGCCGCACCTGCCAGACGTGCACGCCTGCGGGGTCGAGCGGGGCCGTCCAGAGGTGGTTCCTCGAGATCCCCACGAACGCCGGGAGGTGCTCGAACGCACCGGCGGAGTCGGCGAAGAGGAACGGCGGGCCCGTGCCCGGGACGCCGAGCGCCGTGCTCGCGGGCCGCGCGAACCCGACGCGAACGAGGTGGATCCCGGCCTCGTCGAGCCGGGCGCTGCCCCCGCTCCCGACCTGGACGACCTCGCAGCGGCCGGGGCGGCACGCGGTGGGCCAGCGCCCCGACACGAGGCGAAGTGAGGCCCGAGGGTCGTCGAGGCCGCCCAGGTTCACGAGCTCGTGGTCGATCCGGAGCGTCGGGAACAGCGTCTGGGCCTCCGGCCGTACCGGCGTCACCAGAGCAAGGGCGGCGCGGGCCGCCCGGTTGGCCTCCGCGTAGGTCTTGCCGAAGGGGAGGTCGTAGGAGCTGACCTGGAAGCTCCGCGCCTGCGGCGGGAGCGCGGCGAGCGAGCGCTGCAGCGCCCGGTCGCGCGCGGCCAGCCCGCCGCCGAGCACGCCGGCCAGGAGCCCGGTCGCCGCCGCGACGCCCGCGACGACGAGCAGCGCGCGCCCGGGCCGCGCGCGGAGCCGTGCGACGGCGACTGCGACCGGCGCACGGAACCGCCAGCGGCGGCGCCGCTCCAGGGTCGTGGCCGTCGAGAGAGACACCGGTGAAAAGGCTACACTGGTGTCGGAGAATGGCCAAGAGGAAGCCGCGGTACGACCTTCCGAATGCGGCCCCCGAGCCGTTGCGTCTCGTCCAGCGCTTCGTCAACACGATCGACCTCTCGCACGACCGCGAGTGGCTCACGGCCTTCCTCGCCGAGGAAGGGCACGGGGCTTCCACCGACGCCGAGCTCGAGAGGGCCCGCAGCCTCCGCGAGTCGATTCGCGAGCTGCTCTACGAGAACAACGGCCAGGGAAGGTTCGGCGAGCGCTGGCACGAGCTGAACGCCGCGGCATCTGCGGCGGGGCTCACCGTCGACTTCGAGAGCCGCTCGCTCGTCGCGACAGCCGACGGCCTCGACGGGATCCTCGGCCGCGTCGCAGTCGCCTCCCTCACGGCGATGAGCGACGGGACCTGGTCTCGGCTCAAGTGCTGCCGCAACGTGGCGTGCCGCTGGTCCTTCTACGACTACTCCCGGAACCGGTCTGCGTCGTGGTGCTCGATGCAGATCTGCGGCAACCGGACGAAGACCCGCGCCTACCGTCGCCGCGTCCACGGTTGACAGGACGCCCGCGGCGGGCGAGACTCCCGGCCCCGTGTGTTGCCTGGCCCTCTCCGCAGCATTTCTCGGGCCGAGGGTCGCGTTCTTCCTGGTCTGGATCTTCGGGAACCGGGTCGAGCAGGTCTACTCGACCTGGATCTGGCCGCTTCTCGGGGTGATCTTCATCCCGTGGACGAGCCTCGCCTACATCCTCGTCTGGGGGCCCGTGCACCACGTGTCGGGCGCCGGGTGGATCCTCGTCGTGATCGGCGTCTTCCTCGACCTGGCCACCTGGTCGGGCCGCTTCGCGAAGAGCCGCTACGACGCGTCGACGGCGTGACCTGGCCCGAGCTTCCGTACGAGGGCTGGGCCGATACCAAGGAGACGCTTCGCCTCTTCCTGCAGGTTGCGGGCAAGGTGCGCGCGACGCTGTCGCCGCCCGAGCCGGGCTGGGGGCACGCCCCGTTCTTTCTCACCGCTCGCGGCGCGACCACCTCGCCGATCCCGCACGGCGACGGGGCGTTCGAGATCGACTTCGACTTCATCGACCACTTCGTCATCGTGCGCATGACCGACGGCCGGGTCTACTCGCTCGCCCTCGAGCCCCGGACGGTCGCCGACTTCCACGCCGAGCTCCTCGGCCTGCTCGCGTCCCACGGCGTCGAGGTTTCGATCTCGCCGGGCCCGAGCGACGTCGAGGACGGGATTCCGTTCGCCGAGGACACCGTCCACGCGAGCTACGACCCGGTGTGGGCGAACCGCTTCTGGCACGTCCTCGTGGCGGTCCACGCCGTCTTCGCCGAGCATCGCGCCGCCTTCGAGGGTCGGGTGACGCCCGTGCAGCTCTGGTGGGGGTCGCTCGACCTCGCCTACAGCCGCTTCGGCGCGGCCGAGCACGCCGCCGGGTTCTGGCCCGGCGACCCGAAGAATTCGGCCGCCGCCTTCTACGCCTACACGTCGCCGAAGCCGGACGGCATCGAGGCCGCCCCGATCGAGCCGGACGCGGCCGGCTGGAGCAACCCGCTCGGGGAGTTCCTGCTCCCGTACGAGGCGATCCGGTCGGCACCCGACCCGCGCTCCGAGCTCCACGCGTTTCTCGAGAGCACGTACCGCGCCGGGATGCTGTAAGTCCCGTCACCCCGCTTGCCCCGGCGTTGCCGCCGGCGGCGTGGGTCGCTGCTCGAGCCGCAGCGGAGGGTCTTCGCACCTGGCATGACGATCCGGCACGGAGCGTTCCTCGCAAGGGACGAGACGAGAATACGCTCCGGCGGCGCTCGTGCACAGCGTCGATCTCGGCCCGCGGATGCTAGAGGGCGACGACCGCTCGTTCCTCGTGCGAGCGAACCGCCGCCGTGAAGAGCCGGTGCGTCGCGGCGGCCTCCTCGGGCGTCGCGCAGTAGAACGGCTGGCTCATCCCGTCGCGGCCGTGGACGAGCTCGTCGCAGAACGCAGCCCACATCTGCAACACCGCGTCGGAGAAGCCGAACTCGAAGATCCCGCCGGTGATCGCCGGGTAGGCAGACTCGTAGCCGAGATCGGCGACGCGCCATTCCTGCTCGCGGCCGGGCTCGTAGGTCATCGTCCGGAGCGTCTTCGGCTGCTTGGTCGAGTACGCGATCGAGCCTTCGGTGCCGTCGACTTCTATGACCCAGGTGTTCTTCTCGCCGGGCGCGATCCGCTTCGTCTCGATCCGCAGCGGGAAGCCGTCGGTCTCGCAGAGGAGCACGGCGTTGTCCCAGGTGTCGGAGGCGCACATCTCGGCGCCCGGTCCGGGCCGGTCCGGGAAGACGTTCGAGAGGATCGCGCGGACGTCCCGGGGCTCCCAGCCGGCACGGAGCGGCAGATGCAGCGCGTGCATCCCGAGGTCGCCCATGCAGCCGTACGCGCCGTTCGTCGCCGCGACCCGCTTCCAGTTGACCGGCTTCCCCGGGTCGAGGTCGCTCGAGTGCAGGAACAGCGAGCGCACCTCGATCACACGACCGAAGCGTCCCGCGGCGATCCAGCGGGCGACGGCCTGCCCGCCCGGGAAGAACGGCAGCTCGGAGGAGCAGCGAACGAGCATCCCCGGCGGGATCGCACGGTTGATCGCCTCGTTCGCGGCGAGGTCGATGCCGAACGGCTTCTCGCCGAGCAGGTGCCTGCCGGCGTCGAGAACGGCCACGTAGATCTCCTCGTGCAGGTCATGGGGCACGGCGACATAGACCGCCTCGACGTCGTCGTCTGCGAGCAGCTCGTCGAGCTCCGAGGTCAGGCGAGGGGCGGGATCGAGCCGCTGGTACCACGAGCGCGCCTCGGCGCTCGGGTCGCAGACGTGGACGAGACGCGGCCGGACGCCGAGCGGCGCGAGGTGCGCCCAGCGGGCGGCGGCGCTCGCGAACTCCCGTCCCATCAGCCCGCCTCCGACGAGGCCGAAGCCGACGACGCGGTCAGCCATGCACGATCGCCATCAACCGACGCGTGATCCCGGCCGGATCGGCGTGCTGGATCACGTTCCGGCCGAAGACGATCCCGGCGGCACCGAGGCGCATCACCTCGGCGGTCTTTGCGAGCACCTCCTCCTCGGAGGCGCGGCCGCCGCCGCGGACGAGCAGCGGGCGCGGGGAAGCGGCCTCGAGCACCCGCGGGTAGTCGGCGAGATCGTCCGTGAAGTCGGCCTTGATCACGTCGGCGCCGAGCTCGACCGCCTGGCGGACGAGCGGCACGATCTTCTCCGGGTCGCCGTCGGCGCCGTAGCCGCGCTCGCCCTCCTCGAAGACGAGCGGCTCGACCATCAGCGGCATCCCGGCGGGCTCGCACGCGGCCTTCAACGCGGCGACGTTCCGAATGCACTCGCGGTGGAGGTCGGGCTCACCGGGGATCTGGAGCAGGTTGACGACGACGCAGGCGGCGTCGAGGACGAGCGCGTGCTCGACCGCGCTCTCGACGAGCTCGCTGAACAGGCGCCCGGGATGCTCGGGCCCGTAGACGTTCCCGACGTCGGTGCGCATGACGAGCGCCGGCTTCCGGCCGGGACGCGACTGGAGCAGCGGCGCCTGGCCCGGTGAGAGCTGGATCGCATCGGGCGCGGCGTCGACGAGCGTGGCCACCGTCTTCTCCATGTCCTCGATCCCCGCGAGGAATGACGCCTCGCCGAAGAAGCCGTGGTCGACCGCGACGTCGAAGCAACGGCCGTCGGCGGCGAAGAGGCGGTTGAGGCGGGCTTTCATGCCAGCGAAAGAGTACGTTCGAGGCCGGCGACGCCTTCGAAGGCACCGAGCGCCGTCGTGGCGAGCGCGCCCGCGCCGTTCGCGAGGCGCGCGCAGGCCTCGGTGCTCCACCCGGCGAGGCGGCCGTAGAGGAAGCCGGCCACGAACGCATCGCCCGCTCCGGTGCCGTCGATGGCGTCGACCGCGACGGCCGGGACGCGGCCGTCGAAGTCGTCGGCGGCGACGTGGCAGCCGTCGGGGCCGAGCGTCACGACGGCCGTGCGTGCGCCCAGCTCTCTCAGCCGGCGCGCAGCCCGCCCCGGGTCGCTCTCGCCGGTGATCGCCTCCGCCTCGGCGCGGCCGGGCGTGACGAGGTCGCAGTGAGGGAGAGCGGGCACGACGCGGTTCCAGCGACCGCTCGCGTCGAAGACCGTGTCGAGCGAGGTGTGGAGGCCGCGGCGCCGCGCCTCGGCGAGGAGCTCGGCCGTCGGCTTGCCGTCCAGGCCCGCGAGGACGAGCGCGCCCGCCACGTGGAGCGCCCGCGCCGCGAACGCCTCCTCGCCGACCTCCTCGAGGCGCAGCGCGTCGTTCGCGCCGGGGTTGTGCAGGAACGTGCGCTCGCCGGCCGAGTCGACGAGCGCCACGCTCGCGGACGTCGGCACGCCGGGGTCGCGGACGACTCCCGAGTCGTCGACGCCGCGCTCGCGAAGGAGGGAGATCACGAAGTCGCCGAAGGCGTCGGCGCCGACCTTTCCGACCACGGCCGCCTCGAGCCCGAGCCGGACGAGAGCGCTCGACGTGTTCAATGCGCAGCCCCCGCCGCGGAGCACGATCGAGTCCACGAGCGCGAGCGTTCCGGCCGCCGGCGCGGCGTCCAGCGGCCGCACCACGACGTCGGCGACCAGGATCCCGAGGCAGACCACGTCGGTCATCGCGGCGGATCATCTCAGCCCCGCGGAGCAACCGCCGTTGATATATTGACGTTTACGTTAAGTAGAACTCGGAGGCAGCGGTGCGGGTGAGGAAGGTGGACTACAAGTGGGTCGCGCTCTCGAACACGACCCTGGGGATGCTGGTCGCGATGATCAACTCCTCGATCCTGCTGATCGCGCTGCCCGACATCTTCCGCGGCATCGGCATCGACCCGCTGGCGCCCGGGAACACGAGCTACCTGCTGTGGCTGATTCTCGGCTTCCTCGTCGTGATGGCCGTGCTGCTCGTCAGCCTCGGCCGCCTCGGCGACATCTACGGCCGGGTGCGGATGTTCAACCTCGGCTTCGCGGTCTTCACCCTCTTCTCGATCCTCCTCTCGGTCACCTGGATGCACGGGAGCGAGGGCGCGCTCTGGCTGATCGTGATGCGGGTCGGTCAGGGCGTCGGCGGCGCGCTCGTGTTCGCGAACTCGAGCGCGATCCTCACCGACGCCTTCCCGGCCGACGAGCGCGGCCTCGCACTCGGGATCAACAGCATCGCGATGGTGGTCGGCTCGTTCCTCGGCCTCGTGATCGGTGGGATCCTCGCCCCGATCGACTGGCGGCTCGTGTTCCTCGTCTCGGTCCCGGTCGGCGTGATCGCGACCGTCTGGTCGTACCACTCGCTCCGGGAGATCGGGGTGCGCAAGCAGGCGAAGATCGACTGGTGGGGCAACGTCACGTTCGCCCTCGGCCTGGTCGCGGTGATGATCGGCATCACCTACGGGATCCAGCCGTACGGCGGTCACACGATGGGATGGACGAACCCGTTCGTGCTCGGGATGCTCGGCAGCGGGCTCGTCCTGCTCACGGTGTTCTGCGTGATCGAGACGCACGTCGACGAGCCGATGTTCCACCTCGACCTCTTCCGCATCAGGGCGTTCAGCGCCGGCAACCTCGCGGCGCTGCTCGCCGCGACCGGCCGCGGCGGCCTCCAGTTCATCCTGATCATCTGGCTGCAGGGGATCTGGCTCCCGGAGCACGGCTACTCGTTCTCGGAGACGCCTCTGTGGGCCGGCATCTACATGCTTCCGCTGATCGCCGGCCTGCTCGTCGCCGGGCCGGCCTCGGGCTACCTGTCGGACCGTTTCGGGGCCCGTCCGTTCGCGACCGGCGGGATGCTGATCGCAGCCGCCAGCTTCGCCCTCCTGATCGTCCTCCCGGTCGGGTTCGCCTACATCTGGTTCGCCCTGATCCTCTTCATGAACGGGATCGGGATGGGCCTCTTCACCTCGCCGAACACCGCCGGGGTGATGAACAGCCTCCCGCCCAGCCAGCGCGGCGCCGGCGCCGGCATGCTCGCGACGTTCTCGAGCTCCGCGGCGGTCCTCTCGATCGGCATCTTCTTCTCGCTGATGATCGTCGGCCTCGCCTCGGGCCTTCCGCAGACGCTCGACGCCGGCCTCGTCGCCCACGGTGTCCCGCCCGTGGACGCGGCGAGGATCTCGCACCTGCCGCCCGTCGCGACGCTCTTCGCCTCGTTCCTCGGCTACAACCCGATGGCGACGCTGCTCGGGCCGCACACGCTCTCGCAGCTCCCGCCCGGGCAGGCGGAGCAGCTGACGAGCCACAGCTTCTTCCCGCATCTCATCTCGGGGCCGTTCCATACGGCGCTCGTCTACGCGTTCGCGTTCGCGATCGTCGCGTGCCTCGTGGCCGCGGTCGCCTCGCTCCTCCGCGGCGGTAAGTACCACCACGCCGCCGAGGCCGAGCCGCTGCCGTCGCGCGCGTCCAACCGCCCCCACGTCCCCGCCCGGGAGGGCGTATGACGCAGACGGCCGCCGAGCCCACGTACCGCATCGGCGAGGTCGCGGAGCGCGTCGGCATCACCACGCGCACGATCCGCTACTACGAGCAGCTCGGCCTGCTCGGCCCGGAGCCGGGGCGCAGCAAGGGCGCGCATCGCCTCTACGGCGACGCGGACGTCGCCCGCCTCACCGAGCTCCTCCGTCTGAAGGACCTGCTCGGCCTCTCGCTCGAGGAGCTGATCGCGCTGGCCGACACGGGCCGGGCGCGGGCGGTCCTGCGGGACCGGTGGGAGGAGACGACGAGCGACGAGGAGCGCGACCGGATCATCGAAGCGGCGTTTCCGCTCGTCGAGCGGCAGCTCGAGCTCGTCCGGCGCCGGGTGGAGAAGCTCGAGGAGTTCGCCCGCGAGCTGGAGGCCAAGCTCGAGCACCTCGCTGCCGAGCGGCGCAAGCTTCGCTAGCCTCCAGGCGTGGACGAGCCGCTCCAGGACTTCGTGGAGTCGGTCGGGCCGATCCAGCTCCTCACGGTCGCCTTCGACGGCAACCACTTCAGGGGCGAGATCATGCCCGAGCTCGAGCGCCTGAAGCGCGAGGGGATCGTGCGCATCATCGATCTCCTGCTCGTCCGCAAGGACTCGATGGGCGCGGTGATGGTCACGACGGTGTCCGACCTCGAATGGGAAGAGGCGGTGTCTCTCGGCTCCTATCTCGGGGCGCTCGCGGGGCTCGTCTCGGGAGGGGCGGAGGGGATGGAGCAGGGCTCGATCGCGGGCGCGGCAGAGCTCGCCGACGGCCATTTCTTCGACCAGGACGACGTGTTCCGCGTCACGCAGTCGCTGCCCTTGAGCATGTCCGCCGCGCTCGTGCTGGTGGAGCACCTCTGGGCAAAGCCGCTCGCCGAGGCGATCAAGCGGGCCGACGGGTTCGAGCTCTCGAACGACTGGATCCGGCCCGACCAGGTGATCACGCCGCCGTCGCGGGCAGGCAGCCCGCCGAGGTCGGTCGAGCCGGGCGACCCCGCGTAGCGGGTTTGGTGCGAAGGGCGGCCGGGGCATCAGCATCCCGCAGGTGGCCGTCATGCAGGAGTCCGTCGACAAGAGGCCCGAGCCCGCCGCCGAGGCGCCCGCGGGGGACAGCCCGACCCAGTGGTTCGGGGCCGATCCGCTGTGGTTCAAGCGCGCCGTGTTCTACGAGATCCACATCCGCGGGTTCTCCGACGGCAACACCGACGGCAGCGGTGACTTCGTCGGGCTCGCCGAGAAGCTCGACTACCTGCAGTGGCTCGGGATCGACTGCATCTGGCTGCTCCCGATGTACCCCTCGCCGCTTCGCGACGGCGGCTACGACATCGCCGACTTCTTCTCCATCCATCCCGACTACGGCACGGTCGAGGACTTCCGCGCGTTCATCGGCGCCGCCCACGAGCGCGGCATCCGCGTGATCGCCGACCTCGTGATGAACCACACCTCCGCCGACCATCCGTGGTTCCAGGAGGCTCGGTCCGATCCCGCTTCGCCGAAGCGCGGCTGGTACGTCTGGTCGGACACCGACGACGGCTACCCCGACGCGCGGATCATCTTCGTCGACACCGAGACGTCGAACTGGACGTGGGACCCCGCCGCGGGGCAGTACTACTGGCACCGCTTCTTCTCGCACCAGCCGGACCTCAACTACGACAACCCGGAGGTGCAGGACGCGATGCTCGACGTCCTGCGCTTCTGGCTCGAACTCGGCCTCGACGGCTTCCGCCTCGACGCCGTGCCCTACCTCTACGAGCGTGACGGGACGAACGGCGAGAACCTCCCCGAGACGCACGCGTACCTCAAGCGCGTCCGCGCCGAGATCGACTCGGGCTACTCGGACCGCGTGCTCCTCGCCGAGGCAAATCAGTGGCCCGCCGACGTCGTCCACTACTTCGGCAAGGGCGACGAGTGCCACATGGCGTTCCAGTTCCCGGTGATGCCGCGGCTCTTCATGGCGATCCGTCGCGAGGACGCGACGCCGCTGATCGACATCCTCGAGCAGACGCCGCAGATCCCGGACAACTGCCAGTGGGGGCTCTTCCTGCGGAACCACGACGAGCTCACGCTCGAGATGGTGACCGACGAGGAGCGCGACTACATGTGGGCCGAGTATGCCGCCGACCCGCGCATGAAGCTGAACCTCGGCATCCGGCGCCGGCTCGCCCCCCTGCTCGACAACGACCGGGACGTGATCGAGCTGCTGACGGCGATCCTCTTCTCGCTGCCAGGGAGCCCGGTCATCTACTACGGCGACGAGATCGGCATGGGCGACAACATCTATCTCGGCGACCGCGACGGCGTCCGGACGCCGATGCAGTGGACGGGCGACCGCAACGGCGGGTTCTCGCGCGCCGACTTCGCACAGCTCTACCTGCCGCCGCTCATGGACCCGGTGCACGGTTACCAGGCGGTGAACGTCGAGGCGCAGCTCCGCACCTCGACCTCGCTCCTCCGCTGGGTGCACCGCTTCATCGCGCTCCGCAAGCAGCACCCCGTGTTCGCGCTCGGGACGTTCGAGGGGCTGCGCTCGGGGAACCCGCGCGTCTTCGCGCACATCAGGAGGCACGAGGACGAGGCCGTGCTCTGCGTCCACAACCTCGCTCGCTCGGCCCAGCCGGTCGAGCTCGACCTGTCCGCCTTCGAGGGCTCGGTCCCGGAAGAGATGCTCGGCGCGACCCGCTTCCCGACGATCGGGAAGCTTCCGTACCTGCTGACGCTCGGCGGCCGCGGCTTCTACTGGTTCCGGCTGCGGGACGAGGCCGCCGAATGAGCGAGCTCGTCCCCGAGCAGGCGCTGGTCGAGTTCGTGCGCGCCCAGCGGTGGTTCGGCTCGAAGTCGAGCGAGCTCACCGGCATGCGGATCGCCGACGCCGCGCAGATGCGGGCGGACTCGCCGCGGCTCGTCCACGCGCTCGTGGACGCCCGCCTCGGCTCGGGGGCGCACGAGACCTACCAGCTCGTGCTGGGGTCGACCGGCGGTGACGCGGCCGGTCCGCCCATCGACGTGTCGGGAGGCGTCGTCGTCTACGAGGCGCTCGCCGACCCCGCCTTCATCCGCGAGCTCTTCGGCCTCCTCCGGCGGAACGGCTCGCTCGACTCCGGCGACGGCACGCTCGAGTTCAGCGCCTTCGCCGCCCTCACCGGCGAGACTCCGACATTCGGATCGGTTCGGCCGGTGGCCCTCGAGCAGTCGAACTCGTCGGTGATCGTGAACGAGGAGCTGATCATCAAGGCGTACCGCCGCGTCGAGGCAGGCGTGAACCCCGAGCTCGAGATGCTGCGGTTCTTCGGCCAGCACGGCTTCGAGCACGTGCCGAGGCTCGCCGGCTGGTGGTCCTACTCGGGGCCCCCGCTGAACGCCTCGCTCGGGATCGTCCAGCAGTACGTCCCCGGCGCCGTCGACGGCTGGACGCTCGCGCTCGCCGAGCTGCCCGGGCGGTCCGAGGAGTTCCTGCTCCGGATCGACCGCCTCGGCACGGTCGTCGGCGAGATGCACGCCGTGCTCTCCTCGGACGCCTCCGATCCCGTCTTCAGCCCCGAGGAGGCGAGCCCGGAGTCGCTCGCGCTCCTCGCCGCCACCATCGACGACCAGATCGCCGCCGTGTTCGCCGGCCTTCCGGACAACGAGGCGCTCGCGCCGATCGCGGGGCGCGGCGACGACGTCCGCGACCTGCTCCACGGGCTCTCGACGATCGGCTCGATCGGGAAGCGGATCCGCCACCACGGCGACCTCCACCTCGGCCAGACGCTGTGGGCCGGCGGCGACTGGCTGATCATCGATTTCGAGGGCGAGCCGGCGCGTGACCTCACGGTGCGCCGCCAGAAGGCCTCGCCGCTCCGCGACGTCGCGGGGATGCTTCGCTCCTTCACCTACGTTCTCACCGTCTCGGGCCTCGAGGACGCCGACTTCGAGCGCACCGCGCGGGACCGCTTCCTCGAGGCCTACTACGAGGCGATGCGCCCCACGGGAGTGCTCCCGCCGCGCGAGACGGCCGAGCGGCTGATCCGGATCTTCGAGCTCGAGAAAGCGGTCTACGAGCTCGGTTACGAGCTGGAGCACCGGCCCGACTGGGTCGGCATCCCGGTCGCCGGCATCGTGCGACTGCTCGAGGAGTGACGCGTGTCGGCGGCACGTCCACACGTGACGTAGAGTCGCCGCGTGGAAACGGGCCGCGCCCTGGCCGAGCTGGCGGTGTCCCTGGTCGAGGCCGAGTCGGTGAACCCGGCTCTCGACGCCGGCGGCTCGGGCGAGGGCGCCGCGGCAGAGGTCGCCGCGGCCTGGGCGCGCGCGGTCGACCTCGAGGCCGAGCTCGAGGAGGTGCTCCCGGGCCGTCCGAACGTCGTCGTGACGGCGCGCGGCATCGGCGGCGGCCGGACCTTGATGCTGAACGGGCACCTCGACACGGTCAGCGCGGGAGGCATGGAGCGGCCGTTCGAGGGGCGGATCGAGGGCGGCCGCCTCTACGGCCGCGGGTCCTACGACATGAAGGGGGCGCTCGCCGCCGCCCTCGTCGCTGCTCTCCGAGCCCGCGAGGCGCGGCTCCCGGGCGACGTCGTGGTCGCGTGCGTCATCGACGAGGAGCTCGGGTCGGCCGGGACCGAGCATCTCCTAACCCGCTGGGAAGCCGACGCGGCGATCGTGTGCGAGCCGACCGACGAGCGCGTCCGGATCGCCCACAAGGGGTTCACGGGCTTCGAGATCGAGATGCCGGGTCGGGCCGCGCACGGCTCCCGGCCGGATCTCGGCGTCGATGCGATCGCTGCGATGGGGCCTGTGCTGACCAGGCTCGCCGAGCTTCAGGCCCGCCTCGGCGCCGACTCCGGGCACCCGCTCCTCGGGCCGGGATCCGTTCACGCCTCCCTGATCGAGGGCGGGCAGGAGTACTCGAGCTACCCGGCCCGCTGCCTCGTGACCGGCGAGCGGCGCCTGGTTCCCGGCGAGTCGGAAGCCGATCTCGTGGGGGAGCTCGACGCGCTCGTCGCGGGCACTCCGGCCGACGCGAGGGTCACCTTCGGCCGCGATCCGTTCGAGCTCTCGGCCGACGATCCGTTCGCACGGCTCGTCGAGGCCGCCGCCGGCGGCGACGGGCTTCATGGGATCGCGTTCTGGACGGACGCGGCACTGCTGGCCGGCGCCGGGATCCCGACCGTCGTCTACGGGCCGGCTGGCGAGGGCGCCCACGCGGACGAGGAGTGGGTCGACCTCGCGAGCCTCGAGCGATGCGCGGATGCCTACCTCGAGGTCGCCCGCGCGCTGTAGGCGCGCCCACGAGGCGAGCGACGGCGTCCGAAGCGCGAGATCGACGAGCTCGTCGGCCGGCCGCGGCCGGCCGGGCTCTCAGGCCCCGACGCCCTTGTCCGAGAACAGCCCGCCCTGGCCGGCACGGCCCGGATCGGGAGCCCGGTTCGCGTCGAACTCGAGGCCTGGAGGGCGGAAGAACGCCGGCTCGAGTCGGGGCCGCTCACCGCTCCGGTAGCGGCGGCCGTCGATCCAGTCGTACGCCTCGAGCTCGTCGCTGCCCCGCCCGAGGATCGTTCCCGTCTCCTCCCAGTGCTCCGTCACCGCGTCGAGCCCGTAGCGCTGCACGGGGCACACCTTCATACACACGGCGCAGCCGTCGGCCTGGGCGACGACCGGCAGGCAGCGTGAGATGTTGATCTTCGCCTTGACGACGCCGCGGTGCTCCCGGCGGACGGAGGTGATCGCTCCGGACGGGCAGCGCTGCACGCAGGCCTGGCAGGCGTCGCACAGCTTCTCGACCCCGAAGTCCTTCGGCTCGTCGAGGACGAGCGGCGCGTTCGTCGTGATCAGCTTGATCCGCGCCCGCGAGCCTGCCGCAGGCGTCAGGAGTTGGCCGTTCAGGCCGAGCTGGCCGAGCCCGGCCTCGACCGCGAAGTTGATCGCGATCCCCTCGCCCTCGGTCGAGTGCACGTGGGCGTGATGGCCCCGCTCGACCAGGAACGCGGCGAGCTGCGTCGACAGCTCGAGCAGCTTCGCATAGGTGGCGAACGCCGCCTTCTCCGAGCGCGCGCTCGGCGCCGTCTGCGTTGCCGCCCAGTTCTGCTCGAGCAGAGCGACGACGACGCGGTCGCCCGCATGGGCGGTGTCCTGGAATTCGGAGAAGATGTACTTCGCGTCCTGCGCTGCGACGCCGACTGCGCTCAACCCGATCCGGGCCGCGAACTCGCGCAGGTCTCGCGTCAGCTCCTCGTCGTCCGTCGCAACGGCCACGGGCTCGACCCGGGCCATCGTCTGCGCGGCCCGGCGGTGGGCCTTGAGGAACCGCGGCATCGACGGCAGCAGCGACCGCCACATCTCGATCAGCACCCATTCCATCGACTCGTGGTGGAGGCGATGGAAGTTGGGCAGCGGCCGGGAGGCGAACGCCTCCTCCTCCGGGCGCGCGAGCTTGACGATCCCTGGTTGCCCGCGAAGCGAGTCCGGCACTCGAGCGGTCGGTGCCGGCCAGGGACCGAGCGGCGGCTGGACGGACTTGCCGATCGGGATCGGGAGCCGCCCCACCTTCCTGAGCCGGCTCGGATGCGCGAGCCAGCGTCCCACCGGAGCGAGGTGGCGCGTCAGGTACAGGTCGGCGCGCCGCGGCCAGGGAAGCACGGCGCCTTCGGAACGTCCACTCACGATCTACCTCCGTCAACGGCGAAGTTTACGCGTTTCCCTGCGAGTGGTGGGATCGGCCACAACAGGTGGTAGGGTCCCGAAACGGCTCGATTCCTCGCGCCGACACGGCTGAGAGGATCGCCGATCAGGGGTCTCGACCACGTTCTTGCGGACCAGGCCGGCGCCGTAGGGGACGTCTTCCGCAACCGCGAGCTTCGGCGTCTGGAACTCGCGTGGGGCGGGTTCTTCGTGGTCGAGTGGGCATCCCTCCTGGCCGTCTCCGTCTGGGCGTTCCGGGACGGCGGCGCCTCGTCCGTCGGTCTCGTCGGGCTGGTGCGGATGCTCCCGGCGGCCGTCGCGCTTCCATTCGGCGCGGCCGTCGCGGACCGCTTTCCCCGGCACCGCGTCCTGGTCGTCGTCTACGTGACGCAGGCGCTGCTCGTCGCCGGTGTTGCGGCGGTCATCCGGGCGGACGGCCCGCCTGCGCTCACGTATCTCCTCGTCGCCATGGCGGGCGTCGTCGCGGCGCCCTGCCGTCCCGCGCAGCTCGCCTTCGCCCCCATCCTGGCCCGGTCGCCCGAGGAGCTCGTGGCTGCGAACGTCACGCAGATGACCTTCGAGGGGCTGGCGACGCTGCTCGGCCCTGCGCTCGCCGGCGTCGTTCTCGCGCTCAGCGGCCCCCCGGCGGCGCTCGGGGTCGCGGCGGGGTTCTCGCTGGCGAGCGCGCTGCTGATGGCCGGTGTTCGCGCGCGTGCCGACCCGACTCTTGCCGCCCGGCGGGATCGCGAACCCGTTCTCGACTCGCTGACCGGCGGTCTCCGGGAGCTCGCCCGCCTGCCCGGCCTCGGCGTGATCATCGGCGGGTTCTGGGTGCAGACCTTCGTCCGCGGCATGCTCAACGTCCTCGTCGTCTCGCTGACCCTGACGACCCTGGGTCTCGGGGCAGGTGCGGTCGGGCTCATCAGCGGGACGTTCGGGGCGGGCGTGATCCTGGGCGCCCTCGGCGCCACGTCGATGGTCGGGATGCGCCGCCTCGGGCGGCCGGTCGCCATTGCCCTGGCGGTGTGGGGGCTGCCGCTCGTGGCGATCGCGGTTCGGCCCGCGGTCGGGATCGCGGTGGTGGCGCTCGCCGTGGCCGGAGTCGGCAACGCGGTGCTCGACGTGGCCGGCTTCACGCTGATGCAGCGCGTCGCCGACGACCGCGTGCTGGGTCGTGTGTTCGGCGTGATGTACGTCGGCATTCTCGCGTCGACGGGGATCGGCTCGATCGCCGCACCGGCGCTGATCGACCTGATCGGGATCCGGGGCGCCCTGGCGCTCGGCGGTGCGCTGCTTCCAGCGGTCGCCCTCGTCATCTACCCCCGCCTCGAGCGGGTCGACGACTACGCCTCCGTGCCCGAGGCGCTTTCGGCCGTGGCCGAGGTGCCGCTCTTCGAGCCGCTGCCGCCGATCTCGCTCGAGAAGCTCGCCCGGTCGGCAGTCGCCGAGACGATTCCGGCGGGCACGGCGGTGGTGACGCAGGGCGAGCGAGGTGACACCTTCTACGTCATCGTCGACGGATCGTTCGACGTCAGCGCGGACGACCGCATGCTCCGCACGCTCGGCCCCGGCGGCTTCTTCGGTGAGATCGCTCTCCTTCGCGACGTTCCGCGGACGGCGACCGTGTCGGCCGCGACGGACGCCGCCGTGCTGGCGATTCGCCGGGTGGACTTCCTCTCGGCCGTCCTCGGCAACCTCGAGAGCGCGAGGGTCGTCGACGAGATCGTCACGGCCCGGGCCGCCTCGGTTCGGGCCGTGCCTGCCGGGAGCGTCCGGCAGACTTGAGCTCATGTCCAGGTCCCACGCTCGCCGTGAGCGGCTCGGCTCCAGGGCCTGGGCGGACGAGGCGGTTACCCGGCTGGAGGCGGACTCGAACCGCTCGGCGGACACCCATCTGCACACCTTCCCGCTCCCGGTCGAGTGGGGCATCGATCTCTACCTGAAGGACGAGTCGGTCCACCCGACGGGCTCCCTCAAGCATCGACTCGCCCGCTCGCTCTTCCTCTACGGGCTGTGCAACGGCTGGATCACCGAGCGGACGACGATCGTCGAGGCGTCGAGCGGCTCGACGGCCGTCTCGGAGGCGTACTTCGCGCGCTTCCTCGGGCTGCCCTTCGTCGCCGTCATGCCGGCATCCACGAGCCCGGAGAAGATCGCGCTGATCGAGGCGCAGGGGGCGTCGTGCCACCTCGTCGACGACCCGACGACCGTGTACGACGAAGCGCAGCGGCTGGCGTCCGAGCTCGGCGGGTACTTCCTGGATCAGTTCACGTTTGCGGAGCGCGCGACCGACTGGCGCGGCAACAACAACATCGCCGAGTCGATCTTCACCCAGATGGCCATGGAGCGGCATCCGGTCCCGGCGTGGATCGTCGTCGGCGCCGGCACCGGCGGGACGAGTGCGACGATCGGGCGCTACGCCCGCTTCGGGAGGTACGCGACGCTGATGTGCGTCGTCGATCCGGAGGACTCGATCTTCTACTCGGCCTGGACCGGCGATGAGTCGACGTACACGGGCCGGGCCTCGCGAATCGAGGGAATCGGGAGGCAGCGAGTCGAGCCCTCGTTCCTGCCCCACATCGTCGACCGCATGATCCAGGTCCCCGACGCCGCTTCGATCGCGACGATGCGGCTCGTCCGCGAGCGCACCGGCCGGAGCGTCGGCGGCTCGACCGGGACGAACGTCTGGGGCGCGCTCCTGCTGGTCGCCGAGATGCTGTCGCGCGGAGAGCGGGGCAGCGTCGTCACCCTGATCTGCGACGGCGGCGACCGCTACGCCGGCACGTACTACAACGATGCCTGGGTGCGCGACCAGGCCCTCGACCTCGCGCCCTACACGGCTGCGCTCGAGACGTTCCTCGAGCGTGGCGCGTTCCCCGCCGGGGGGTTCGGGACCTAGACGTCCTTGATTGCGTCCCGGATCGCGTCGGCGACGTCCGGCGGGACCTCGTGCATCCCGTGCGCCTCGCGGGCGTGGGAGGCGATCTCCGCCAACAGCACGTCGTCTTCCTCGTTGTGCCCGACCCACTGGCAGCCCGGCACGACGTCCCCGCAATTGAACTGCTTCATGGATCCTCCTCGATCTGGGGCTGGAGCGTCATCCTAGCCCGTCCCCGGCCGACCGCCCGGTGCATGGGGACAGACCCTCCGTGACTACGATCGACTCCGTGTGCAGGGTCCTCGCATACCTGGGTGAGCCGCTCCCCGTGCGGAGCCTGCTCTTCGACCCCGACAACGGCCTCGTCAAGCAGTCGTACAGCCCGCAGATGATGAACACGTTCCTCAACCTCGGCGGGTTCGGGCTGCAGGCGTGGGATCCGGGATCGCTCCGGCCCGACGACCCGTTCACCTACCGCGCCACGACGCTTCCGTCGTTCGACCGCAACCTCCGGTTCCTGTCGGGCAAGCTCGCGCCGACGTGCCTCGTCGCGCACGTGCGCGGGGTCACCTACTCGGAGGAGGCGGTCGTCGCCGACACGAACCTGCACCCGTTTCGTTTCCCCGGAGCCCGCGTCGTCCTGGCGCACAACGGGCATCTGCGGCAGTTCGCGCGAATGCGGTACTCGCTCGTCGAGCACGTGCGGCCCGAGCTGGCCGAGCGCATCGAGGGGACGACCGACTCCGAGTGGATCTACGCCCTGATCCTGTCGCAGCTCGAGGACCCGTTCGGCGCGCCCGAGACGCGCGAGCTCGCCGAGGCGACGGCCGCGACCCTCCGGATTCTCCGCGGGGTCCGGGCAGCTCACGGCATCGACACCTCCTCGCCGGTGAACCTCTGCGTCAGCACCGGCCGCGCGGTCGTCGCGACCCGCTTCTCGTTCGACTACGGCTGGTACCCGCCCGAGGACGAGTTCCTGGAGACGGATCTCCCGTTCGTGAGCCTGTGGTACGCGATCGGCGGGGAGTACGCCGAGCACGACGGCGGCTGGCAGATGACGGCTGCCGAGCCGCCGCGGTCGGTGATCATCGCCTCGGAGCCGTTGACGAGCGACCACTCGTCGTGGCTCGAGGTGCCCGAGTACTCGATGCTGACCGCCGAGCTCCGGCGCGACGGGCTCGAGTTCGAGACACGCGACCTGGATGTCTGAGCGGGAGACCGCCGAGTTCCTCGCGACCGTCCCGCTGCTCGAGGGCCGCGACGAGGTGGAACTGCTGGAGCTCGCGCGCGTGCTGCGCCGGCGCACCGTGCCCGAGGGCGAGGCTCTCTGGAGCCAGGGCAACCTGGCGCGGGAGCTCGTCTTCATCGTCGAGGGCGGCGTCTCGGCCTCGCTTCACGTGCCCGGCGGCCGCGTGGTCGAGATCGGCCGCGCCGGGCCGGGCGACATGGTCGGCGAGATCGGGCTGCTCGAGGGCGGGGAGCACACGATGACCGTGCAGGCGACCGAGCCGGCGACTGTGCTCGCGCTCGGGCGCCACGACTTCGCCGCGTTGCTCGCGCGCCCGGATCCGACGGCATTCGAGCTCAAGCGCCGCCTCGCCTCCCAGTTCACGGGTCGCCTCCGCAACCAGCTCGCACAGCTGGCGCTGACCCTCGGCGGCGATCTGCCGGCCGCAGCCGGCGACGACTCGACGCGGGCGCTCGCCGGGCTCGAGCCCTGCGGTCCGCCCGACAGCAGGTACCTGAGCCGCATGGCGACCTTCCACGACTTCGATGCGGTGGCGCTGTGGGGCTTCCTGACCTCGGGCAGCTACGCGATGTGCCCGCCCGGAAAGACGCTGCTCGCCGAAGGAACGGCTTCGGCCGCCTGCTACCTCACGATCAACGGCGCGGTCGAGAAGGTGCTGGTCCGCGACGACCGCCGTGTGCGCGTCGGCCTCGCAGGCCCGGGCAAGGCGTTCGGCTACGAGAGCCTCATCGACGACCGTCCCTCGCCGGTCACCGCGATCACGCGCGAGCGGACCCTCCTGCTCGTGCTGCCCCACGATCCGTTCAAGCAGCTCTTCGGGCGCAACGACACGATCGCGCGCGTCTTCCTCGACGTCATCCTGCGCGACCTGGTGGCGACGCTCCGCCTGACGCTCCGCCCGCACGCGCGCCTGGCGGCGAGCGTTTGAGCCGGAGCCCTTCAGCTTTCGCGTGGCTCTGAGAGCCGGCCGTGTCGCGCGGCGGCGACGGCTTCGAGGCGCGTGCTCACTCCGAGGGCCCGCAGGAGGTGGCGCACGTGGTTGCGGACGGTCTCGGTGCTCAGGTGGAGCTGCTGCGCGATCTGCTTGGTCGAGCGTCCCTGCTCGAGGAGCTGCAGCACCTCGGCCTGGCGGGGCGTCAGGTGCGCGGGCGGCGGCCCGGTCTCCTCGTCGAACGGGCCGGTCAGCAGTCCGAAGACGCCGACGATACGCTCGCCGCCCATCAGCGGCACTGCGCTGACCTCCAGCGCGAGGCGCGTTCCGTCGCCGGAGACGAAGACGCCGCTCGTCTCGGTCGCCGCGGTCGTGCCGAGCACCTTGCGCGTGAAGAGCTCGCGGGCGAGCGCCCGGTCCTCCGGGCCGACGACCGAGGTGAAGTGCCGACCGCGCACGTCGCCGAGGAGGCGCTCGGCCGCCGGGTTGATCCACCGGACGAGCCCATCGGTGTCGAGGACGTAGCTCGGGACGGGGATGCTGACGAGTGCCCGCTCGACGTCACCACCGACCCTCAGCCCGCCGATCATCGAAGCCATAGGGGGAGTCTGGTCGACCGAGCGGCGTTTGTCACGTGTCGGTGGAACGCCGAAGGGGACGCCGGGCTCGGCGAGACCTCATACTTCTCACCGTGGTCGAGCCCGCCCTCCCGGGTCCCGCAACGCGCTCTGGAGAGCCTCACCGGTGACCCGGTGAGGATCGCCGTTCTCGGCCTCGGCGAGGCCGGAAGCCGCCTCGCGGCGGATCTCGCTGCGGCCGGGGCCGTCGTCACCGGGTACGACCCGGAGCCGTCGCGCGGGGCAGCGGGCGCCCCCGACATCGAGGCGGCGGTCGCCGCGAGCGACGTCGTCCTCAGCGTCAACTCGGCCGCCGCGGCCGCCGGGGTCGCCGCGGCCGCCCTGCCGGGGCTCAGTGGCAAGACGGTCTACGCCGACCTCAACACGGCCGCCCCCGCGGTGAAGCGCCAACTGGCGATGCTCGTCGGGCCGGCGCGGTTCGCCGACGTCGCACTGCTCGGGCCTGTCCCCGACCGCGGGCTGCAGACGCCCGTTCTCGCGTCCGGCGGCGGCGCGTCGGCGTTCGCGGCGTCACTGCGGCCGCTCGGGATGCCGGTCGAGGTGGTGTCGGCCGCCGCCGGTGACGCGGCGGAGCTCAAGCTCCTGCGGTCGGTCTTCCTGAAGGGGCTCGCGGCCGCCGCGATCGAAAGCCATGCCGCAGCCGTTGCCGCCGGTCACGCCGAATGGCTCGAGGGGGAGATCGCGGGCGTGATCGGGCGCCCGCTCCTCGAGCGGCTGCTCGGCGGCAGCGCCCGTCACGCCGCCCGGCGAGTGGACGAGATGGAAGCCGCGACGGCGCTCCTGCTCGAGCTCGGCGTGGAGCCCCGCATCGCACGCGCCAGCGCCGAGCTTCTCGCCGGCCTCGTTCCCCGTCACTCGACGGGAGGCGTCCCGTAGGTGTGGAACGCGTCGATCGTCTTGACGCCCCACGCCTGCCCCTTCGCGCGCTCCGCCTGCGTCCAGACCACGGTCGGCTCGTCGGGGTCGTAGACGAGCCGACCGCCGGTCGTGACCTCGATCCGGTTCCCGGAGGGCTCGTAGGCGTACAGGAAGAAGCCCTGCGCGATCGCGTGCTTCGACGGCGCAGCCTCGATGTAGACGTCGTTGTCGAGGAAGAGGTCGGCCGCGCGCAGGCACTCCTCGCGCGTGTCGACCCAGAAGGCGAGATGGTGCAGCCGTCCGCCGGCGCCGGCGTGGTCACGCGTGTAGATGAGCTCGTGAGCCATGATCGAGAGGCTCATCCACGCTCCTGCCTCGCTGCCGTCGTCGAGCTCGACGCGCTCGTACAGGCGGTATCCGAGGACGTCGGTCGCGAACTCCCGTACTGCGCGCACGTCGGCGGCGAGGAGGTTGACGTGGTCGAGCCGTTTGACGGAGACGCCGCGGCCCGTGTACCGCTGCGGCTGATTCTTGAGCGACGGGGCGAGCTCCGGCGGTGCCTCGTAGCGGTCGGCCTCGTACAGGATCTCGAAGCGGTGCCCGTCGGGATCGGAGAACCGGTACGCGGGCCCGTGGCCGTGGTCGCCGTCGATCCACCCCTCCCCCCGCCCGGTCCTCTCGATCGCGTCCGCTACCCGATCGAGGGCGTCGGGGTTCCAGGCGCGAATCGCCAGGTGGGCGATTCCGGTCTGCGCCGCCTCGGTCAGCTTGAGGCTGTAACGCCCGTAGTCTCCCCAGCCGCGCAGGTAGACCGACTGGCCGATCTGCGCCTCGGGCTCCATCCCGAGGAGGTCGACGAAGAACCGAGCGCTCTCCTCCGGCCTGGTCGTCGAGGAGCTCGGCGTGGTGGATGTGCGCAAGGTCGGGCGGCGTTGCCATCAGCGGCCTTCGACGACCGAGCGGAGGCCGTCCAGGTCGTACGAGAGCGCCCCGGCCTCGAGCTCGGCGCGCTTCCGGCGCTCCTTCTCGGCACGCTCACGCGCGGCTCGGAGCACCTCGCCGATGCGCTCCCGCGGGATCACGGCGGCGCCGTCCCCGTCGAGCACCACGGCGTCGCCCGGATGGATCGTGCAGCCGCCGACCTCCACCGGCCGGCCGATCGTCCCCGGCTCGGTCTTCGTCGCACCGCGGATCCTGACCCAGCGCGCCCAGATCGGCAGGCCCATGCGTCGCGAGCTCCTCGACGTCCCGGACGGCGGCGTCGACGAGCAGCGCGGCGGCGCCGCGGCGGCGCGCCTGCGTCGCGAGGAGCTCACCGACCAGGGCCACCGGAGCCGCCTCGGGCATCGTCAGGACGACCACCTCGCCGGGCTCGAGCTCGGCCATGACCGCGTGAGCCATCAGGTTGTCGTCCTGTCCGCAGCGCACGGTGCGCGCGGGCCCGGCGGCGCGAGAGCCCGGAACGACCTGGACGAGCTCGACGTCGACCAGGCCGATGCGACCGGCCGCCTCGTAGACGGTCGCCGACCCGAGGGCCGCGAGCTCCTCCCACGTCGTCACAGCGCGGCGACGACGTCCGGGATCACGCGCTTGAACGCCTCGGCCTGCCGGATCTCGGTCCGGCCGGAGATCCGCCGCGCGTGGTTGCCGCGGTGCGCGGCCCGCTCGGCGTAATACGTGACCAGGTACGCCTGCGCCTTCATCTCCGACATCGCGGCGAGCTTCTGCTCGAACACGCTCGTGATGTCGAGGAAGGTCGTGGGGACGAAGTCGCACAGCTCGGGCTGGTGCGGCTCGAACTGGAAGAGCGCGGGCGGGGACACGGTCGGGAACGCACTCGGGACGCCTGCGCCGGCTGCGAGCGAGCGCGCGCGGTCGACAGCCGCCCCAGCGATCCCGTGGTCGGGGTTGAAGGGGTCGACGAGCGTGTGCGTCACGAGCACGTCCGGCGCGAAGTCGCGGATCTCGTCGGCGATGCGCTGGAGGGCGACGGCATCGATCTCGAGCGGGTAGTCGCCGAGGTCGAGGCAGCGGAACTCGGCCCCGAGCGCACCCGCGGCCCGATCCGCCTCGTCGTGGCGGACCTCCTTGACCCGCTCGACGGTCTGGCCGGGCTCCTTCCAGAGCTCGCCCGATTCCCCGCGCTCGCCGTACGAGAGCGCGATCACGCGCGCCGCTCCCCCGGCGGCGGTCGTCGCGGCGATTGCCCCGCCTGCGCGCCAGACGAAGTCGGCCGAGTGCGCCCCGATCACGAGCATCCGCCTCATGCGTCGACACCCGCGAGCCGTCGGGTGTTGGCGACCGCCATCGTGTGGACCTCTCCCTCGTCGAACCCCGCTGCGAGAAGCCGGTCGGCCATCAGGCCGAGCCCGTCCTCGACCGGTGGGTTCGCCGTCTGGCCGAGATCGGTGGAGAGCACCGAGTGCTCCGGGCCCGTCGCGCGGATCACGTCGAAGAGGCTCTCCCAGCTCGTCTTGCCCGTGTGCGGCGTCGTGAAGCAGCGCTCGAGCAGCGCGCCGCGGGCGGCGAGCGCGGATTGATCGCCGACCGAGAGGCTTTGCGAGGGGAAGTCCGGATGCGTGACGACGATCTGCTGCACGCCCATCCTCGCACGCCGCGTCGACGACGGCGAAGATCTCGTGGCGCGAGAGGTGACCGGTCGCGAGCACGAGCCCGTGCCGGGCGATGACGCGCAGCACGTCACGGGTCTCGGAGAGGACGGCGCCGTCCGCGCCCACCACGGGAACCGGCTCGAGCGCGAGCCCGGCGGCGCGAAGCTCGCGCTGGAGCTCCATCCACACCGGAGGCTTCGCGCCGGGCGGGAAGTGCGTCTCCTCGTGGCTCTCGTTCACCGAGTCGACGGTCGGGAACCACACGGTCCGTGCGCCCTCGCGCGCGGCGATCTCCACCGCGACGGCGTTCATCCCGCCGACGGCTCTGTTGAGGGCGACGGCACCGTGGACGTCGACCCCCGGGACTGCCGAGCGCACGACTGCGGCGCGCTCTGCGGTCGAGGTGTAGTGGGACTTGAGCTGAAAGCCGCCGAGCCCGAGCTCCGCGAAGCGGCGTGCGAGCCCGAGGTCGTCGATGCGCCGCGGGACGACATCCGGTGCGATGTGGACGTGCATGTCGTACGCGCCGCGGAGCAGCGCCCGGGCCCGCGGGGAGACGGAGGCGAACGTGTCGGCGTTCGTCGCGGATGGCATCGGCCTGGGCGCCTAGAGGACTCTCGTGGGTGCCGACGGCCCGGCGCGCAACGCCTCGACGACATGAGCCAGGTGATCCCGCACGGCCTGCTCGGCGGCCGTGGGATCGCCCGCGGCGACGGCGTCGACGATCGCCCGGTGCTCCGCGTGAGACTGCTCGGCCCTTCCGGGCAGGAGGATCGTCCTGTACTGGAACCGGACGAGCTGCGAGTTGAGGTTCGCGACGAGCCGCGCGACGGTCCGGTGGCTCGAGATCTCGAGCAGGCGGCCGTGGAGCCTCGCGTTCAGGTCGGAGGCGCCGAGGAGGTCCCCGACGCCGAGGCACGATCGCATCTCCTCGAGGATCGCTCGCAGCTCGTCGGCCTCTGCCCTGGTCACGTTCTCCGCGGCATGTCTCGCTGCCAGCCCTTCGAGCACCATGCGCGACTCCAGGATCTCCGCGGCTTCCTGCTCGTCGACGAACCGAACCTTCGCGCCCCGGTTGGGCTCGCGCTCGACGAGGCCCTCGTGCTCGAGCCGCACGAGCGCGGTCCGCACGGCCGACCTGCCGGCGCCGAGCCGCTGGATCAGGTCGGCCTCGACGAGACGCTCGTTGGGCTGGAACTCGCCGGAGACGATCTCGCCCCGCAGCCGCTCGTAGGCCTGCTCGCCCTCGTTTCGCGCCCGGACCGCGACGGCTGCTCCCGGGCGTTCGGTGGTACCGCGCACGAGGCCCGAAGGAGCCGGGCGCCTCAGGCGCCCGGCTCCTTGTAGATGCCGAGAGTCGAGATCAGCGGCTGTGTGTAGCCCGAGCTCGTCTTGACCACGGTGCGGAGGTAGACGGGCTCGATCACGTTGTGCGTCTTCGGGTCCATCGTCAGCTTGCCGCCGGGCGAGAGCCAGCTGCCGACGCTCCCCATCGCAGCGAGGGTGCGCTGCTTGTTGCTCGTGTCGCCGTGCACCTTCCGCACCGCGAGGTCGAGGTACTGCGCCGCGATGTAGCCCAGCTCCGCGAAGGCCGACGGGAGGCCGAGGCCGAGGGCGGCGTACTGCTTGAGGAAGAGCACGTTCTCCTTGTTTTTGAGCGTCGGCGCCCAGTTCGCCGTCGTGCGGATGCCGAGGGCGCCGTCCCCCTCGGAGTCGAGCACGCTCTGCGGGTCGGTCATGTTGTTGCTCCCGAAGAGCTGGAACCTCTTGTCGAAGCCGAACTGCCTCCACGTCTTGACGAACTTGATCGCCTCGCCGCCGCCGGCGGTGAACGCCCACACCGCCTTGGCGCCCAGGTCGGCCGCCTGCTGGAAGTAGGGCTGATAGTCGGGGGTCGTCGGGAACGGGCGTGAGGATCGTTCCCAGGAGGCTCCCGCCCGCGTCCTCGTACGCCGCCTTGAACGCTGCGGCGGACTCCTGACCGGCGGCGTAGTTCGCCGTGATCGCGGCGACGACGCCCTTCGTGCCGAACGTCGTCGTCGCCCACTTGCCGAGCGGGACGCCGAGCTGGTAGTTCGAGTACGAGGTCCGGTAGATGTACGGCGACACCTGGTCCCGCGAGATCGCGTTCGCGGCCGCATTTGCGACCACGGTCGGCACCTGCAGTTGGGTGATCGTGTCGCGGACACCGAGGAGGACGCCCGAGTAGAAGATCCCCTCGATGAAGTCCACCTGGTCCTCCTGCACGAGCTTCTGAACCTGCTGGATCCCCGTCGCGGCGCTGTTCGCGTCGTCGGCGTCGAAGAACTGGATCCTCCGTCCACCGATCCGGTGGTCGTGCGAGTACACGTAGGAGACGAATCCGCGCCTGACGTCGATCGCCGGCGCCGCGTTGGGCCCGCTCAGCGTCAGCAGGTTGCCGATCCTCAGCGGCTTCATGGTCGGCTTCTTCGCGATGCCCGCCCATGCGCCCTTGGCGAGGGGCATGGTGGCGAGCGCCACACCGGCGGCACCGGCTCCCTTGAGGAACTTCCCGCGGTCGAGCGAACCAGTCGAGCTGTCGTCGTTCACCTGTTCTCCTTCCGTCGCGCCCCCCTGGCACTTGCCGAAGATCGCGACTGTACAACCCCCGTCGGGTTGGCGTCAAGATTGTCGCCAATCTCGTCGCTGACCGATTCGATCGTTTAGATTGAGCGCGCCCGTGGCAGGCCTCCTCGCGACGAACTTCTTCGACCAGAACTTCTCGAGCATCCTCAACGGGGTCGCGCTCGGGATGCTGATCTTCATCCTCGCAATCGGGCTCTCGCTGATCTTCGGCCTCCTCGACGTGCTCAACCTCGCGCACGGAAGCCTGTACCTGCTCGGCAGCTACCTCGGCTACACGCTCGTGGAGCACCACGGTGTGCCGTTCATCCCGGCGGCCGGGATCACGATCCTGTTCGGCCTCGCCCTCGGCTTCGTGCTGGCCGCGGCGCTCATACCCGTCCGCGACCGCGGCCACCTCGACCAGGTGCTGCTGACGCTCGGCCTCTTCTTCATCGCCGCGGACATGGTCACGATCATCTGGGGCCGCGACTTCCACACGATCACGCCGCCGGGCTTCCTGATCCCGAGCAAGGTGATCTTCGGGCACTACTACCCGGCCTACCGGCTCGCCGTCATCGTCCTCGGCCTCGTGATCGCGGTCGTGACCTACGTCGTCTTCGAACGGACGCAGCTCGGGGCGATCCTGCGTGCGGCCGTCGAGGACCGCGCGATGGTCGCGGCGCTCGGCCACAACGTCAACCTCGTGCGGCTGTCCGTCCTGCTGGCGGGCTCGGCGCTCGCGACGTTCGCCGGCATCATCGGCGGCCCGATCGAGCAGGTGACGCCCGGCGTCGGCGACGACGTCCTCCTGCTCGCCCTGATCGTCGTCGTCGTCGGCGGACTCGGCTCGATCGTCGGTGCCTTCGTCGCGTCGGTGGTCATCGGCCAGGCGCAGTCGCTCGGCGTCGCGCTGGGCCAGCAGCACGGCTTCCCGCAGGCCGCGCCCTTCCTGCTCTTCGGGACGATGGCCGTCATCCTGATCGTGCGGCCGAAGGGACTGTTCGGGAAATGACCCGGAGCCCGCTCGCGCTCAGGCTCGCCGCCGTCGCGGTTCTCGTCGCAGCACCGCTGCTCCTCGACGACTACCGCACCTTCCTGCTCACCGAGATCCTCGTCTTCGGGCTCTTCGCAGCCAGCCTGGACCTGCTACTCGGATACAGCGGGCTCCCCTCGCTCGGGCACGCCGCCTACTACGGGGTCGGCGGGTATGCGGCGGGCCTCTTCGCCCAGCACGTGACGGCGAACGCGTTCGCCCAGCTCGGTATCGCCGCACTGGCTGCGGCCGGCGTCGCGGTCGTCACCGGCGTCTTCGCCGTGCGCTCTCGAGGCGTCTACTTCCTGATGCTGACGCTGGCGTTCGGACAGCTGCTCTGGGTCCTCGCGCTGAACTGGACGTCCCTCACCGGCGGCTCGAACGGGATCTACGGGATCCCCGTCCCGACGCTCGGAGGGAGCTCGAAGCTGCTCGCCTCGACCGACCATTTCTACTGGTATGCGCTGGGTGCCTTCCTCGTCGGCTATGCGGCTCTCACGATCGTCGTGCGCCTCGCCGTTCGGACGGACGCTCGCCGGGATTCGCGGCAACGAGGAACGGATGAGCTCGCTCGGGTACAACGTCGCCCTCTACAAACTGGCCGTGTTCACCTTCGCCGGCGCGGTCGCGGGATACGCCGGCGCGCTGGCGTGCCAGCAGACGAGGTACTTCTCCCCCGACGAGATGGCGTTCAACGTCTCCGCCGTCGCCGTCGTCGTCATCGTGATCGGCGGCCAGCGCACGCTCGTCGGAGCGGTGCTCGGCACGGCCTTCTACTACATCGTGCGCGACCAGCTCTCCGGCGTGCTCTCGTCGCACTGGCAGCTCGCCCTGGGCATCGTCTTCGTCCTGGTCGTCTACCTGCTCCCGGGCGGGCTCGTCGCCGGCGGCCGGCGGCTCCGGGCGAGGTTCGCAACGTGACGGCCGTGCTGGAGCTCGCGGAGGTCGGCCGCCGCTACGGCGAGCTCCGGGCGGTCGACTCCGTGACCCTCGAGATCGAGGCGGGCTCGCGGCACGCGCTGATCGGGCCGAACGGCGCCGGGAAGTCGACGCTGTTCCACCTCATCTCCGGCACCGTGCGCGCGACCTCGGGGCGCATCCGCTTTCTGGGGCGCCGACATCACCCGGCGTAGCGCGCACCGGCGGACGCAGCTCGGCCTGGGCCGCACGTTTCAACACTCGAGCCTCTTCGACGAGCTCACCGCACGCGAGAACGTCGCGATCGCGGTGCAGCGCAAGCTCGGTCACGCACCCAACCCGGTCCTGCTCGACCACCCGGTTTCCCGACGTCGGGGTGCGCTCGGAGGAGCTCCTCGGGCTGGTCGGGCTGGAGGGCCTCGGCGACGTCGACGCCGGATCGCTCTCGTACGGCCACCGGAGAGCGCTCGAGATCGCACTCGCGCTCGCGACCGAGCCGCGGCTGCTGCTCCTGGACGAGCCGACCGCGGGGATGTCCCGCGACGAGACGCAGCGGTTCAGGACCCTGATCGACGCGTTGCCGAGCGAGCTGACGCTGATGATCGTCGAGCACGACATGGACGTCGTCTTCGACCTCGCGACGGCGATCTCGGTGCTCGACGCCGGAATGCTGATCGCGACGGGGCCGCCCGAGGAGATCCGTTCCTCGGCAGCGGTACAAGAGGCGTATCTCGGCCCGGGCGATCGGATGGACGAGCTGTTCACCGGATGACGGCGCTGCTCGAGATCCGCGGAGTCCGCGCCGGCTACGACGCCGGTGACGTCCTCCACGGCGTCGACCTCGACCTCCACCACGGTGAGGTCGTCGCCCTGCTCGGGCGCAACGGGGTCGGGAAGACGACGCTCATGAACACGCTCGTGGGCCTCGTGCGTCCGCGGGCGGGGTCGATCGAGCTCGACGGGCGCGACCTCGCCGGCTCGAGCCCGCACGAGATCGCCCGCGCCGGGATCGCGATCGTCCCGCAGGGGCGGCGCATCTTCGCGCGGTTGACGGTGGAGGAGAACCTGAAGCTGGCCCGCAAGGCGACGAGCGGCCGTCCGGTCGAATGGGGGCTCGAGGACGTCTACGGCCTGCTTCCGCGCCTGCGCGAGCGACGCCGGCACCACGGCAACCAGCTCTCCGGGCGGCGAGCAGCAGATGGTCGCGATCGGCCGTGCGCTCATCGCCAATCCCCGCGTGCTTCTCTTCGACGAGCCGTCGGAGGGGCTCGCGCCGATCGTGGTGAACCTGATCACGGACACGATCGCGGGACTGCGCGAAGGGGGGCTGTCGGCGATCGTCGTCGAGCAGAACCTGCACGTCGCAGTCGCCCTCGCAGATCGCGTGGCGATCATGACCAAGGGCGAGCTCGTGTACGAGGCGACGACACCGGACTTCCGCGCGGACCGCGCCACCGTCCAGGCGCTCCTCGGCGTGGCCTGACTACCCCGCCCCCGAGGTCCGCCAGCCGGCTGCGTACTCGGTTCGCGCGACCTTCGCGTACGGGACCGGGCTGACGACGGCGCGGACGTGCTTCTGCCTGTGCGGCTCGACGGTCGCCTTCCGGGTCCCGCCCCCGGGCTCGCCCCAGACGACGGCAACCTCGGCGCCGATCTCGATCTCGTGGTCGACGGTCGCAAGCGACAGCGCCCGCTTCTCGTTCGCGCTGTAGCCGGTGAACATCGACAGGCCGACGAGTCGTCCGTCCTCGTCGAGCACCGAGTCGAAGTTCGAGGAGCCGTAGTTCGCGTTCGGTAGGTCGAAGAACTGGTAGCCCTCGCCCTCCGGGGCGAAGATCGAGGCCATGATCTCCGCCACGTCCTCGCCGTTCCACTCGAGGGTGACCTTCTTGCGCTGCACCTCGGGATCCACCTCCTCGAGGGCGTCGCGGCCGATGAAGTCGTGGTCGAACTTCACGAGATGGCCGTAGCCGAGCTCCCACGGGTTGAGGTAGTAGTCCTCTATGTCGCCGGAGACGAAGCTCCCGGCGAGGGCGTTGACCGCCTCGTAGCCGCCCGCCGGAAGCCACTCGCGGTAGCCGCGCAGCTCGTCTCCCGTGTAGATCGCCGGGAGCGGTGAGGGGATCCACCCCGACTCGAGCGTGTTCGACGAGTACGCGCGTGACCCGACCGGCTCGAGGCCGAGCTCCTTCCCGGCCTCGATGATCGTCTCGCGCGCCTCGTCGTAGCCCTCGTAGGGCCCCCAGAGCTCGAGGCCCGGAGCGCCGGCCATGCCGTGGCGCAGGGTCCGCACGCGCTGCCCCGCGACGTTCATGTGGCCCATCCGGAAGAACTTCACCTGCTCGATCGGGCCGCCGTTGACCTTCTCCAGCACCTGCCACGCATTCGGGCCCTGGACCTGGAAGCGCCAGAGCTTGCGGGTCACCGGCTTTCCCTGCGGCCGCATCGGAGAGCGGTCGTCCAGCTCTGCCTCGACCGCGTATCCGCCCGTCTCGGCGTGGTACCGCAGCCAGTTCGCGGCCGGCGCGCGGCCGACGAAGACGAGCTCCTCTTCGTCGAGGTGGAAGAGGATCCCGTCGCCGATCACGTGGCCCGCCGGCGTCGTCGGGACGTACTGCTTGGCCATGTCCACGGGGAACTCCGCGACGCTGTTCACGGCGGTGTTCGAGATCAGCTTCAGCGCCTCCGGCCCGCGGAGGAAGAGGTTCACCATGTGATGCGACTGGTCGTACAGCACGGCGGTCTCGCGCCACGCGCGCTGCTCGCGGCGCCAGTTCGTGAACTCGGCGGCGACGACCGGGTAGATGTACGCGCCGATCTGCGAGTTGCGCAGGAGCTCGACCGGGTCTCGCGAGTCGACGATCTCCTGCAGGTTGGTCGGGGTCATGTCCTCCTCCTTCTCTCGGATCGACGGTATGCGGGTGCTCTCTCGTCCTCGGGAACGCTCGAGCGCAGGGCCGCGCTCGCGGCGTGGTCACGACCGAGGAACGCGTTCGCCCACGCGCTCGTTCGCGCGAGGGCGTTGTCCTTCACGACTACGGGGCCGTCGAGCATCGCGTCCTCCTCGCCGAAGGCCTTCAGGCGCTCGTATGCCTGCGACCAGATGCACTCGGTGTCGTAGACCTCGCAGAGCCCATCCCGAGTCCCGCCGCACGGGCCGTTGCGCTGGTTCTTCGCGCACTCCGATTCCGGGCAGGCGTATGCGGCGTCCGGCAGCGAGCAGTCGCCGCAGTCGCGGCAGTGGAAGAGCGGGACCTTGACCGCTTGCTCGAGAGCGTGTGCCGCTTGCCCGATCGGACGCGGGCTCCGCTCGATCGCCCGGTACAGCGACCTCCCGGCGGAGAACAGGGGCGCCTCGGGGGCGAAGACCGTGGCGTGCACGCGCCTGCTCACCCGGTAGCGGAACGGGACCCGCAGGTCCGTTTGCCGCCGACGTTTCGACTCCAGGTAGGTGGAGCTCACCCGGCCGGACGAGAGACCGGTCTCCGGGTCTTGCTCGAAGAGATGGAACTCGTTCGCGAAGCCGAACCGAAGCTCTCGGCCGAGCTCCCTCCACGCAGAGCCGCCGAACGATGCCGCCCGGTCGACGATCTCGGCGAAGGTGGCGGCCGGCCAGCGGCCGCCCAGGTAGACGCCGTCGAAGCCGAGGCCGCGCGCGACCGCGAGGTGCTTCGCGGCCAGGTCGACGAAGAACTCCCGGCCGCCGTCCGCGCCGCCGCCGTACCGCTCGGCGAGCTCGAGGAGCTCGTCGCTCACGACGACGCCGGGGATCCTCCCGGCGTGAAACGCACGGGCCGCGGGCCGGGAGAGGACGTAGACGTTCGCGAGCACGGAGACCGGAAGCCCCTCACTGCGGACGAAGCGGATGAGCTCGTCGTCCTTGCGGGCGTTCCAACCGATCTGGTTGATCACGAACCGCGCGCCCGCCCGGACCTTCTTCTTCAGCTTGAGGTACTGGGGGATCACCTCTCGCTCGAGACGCTTGTGGTTCGTGACGACGCAGCCGAGGAAGAAGTCGGTGCGCTCGAGCCGCCCATCCGGCCCGCGCACGTCTCTCAGGCCCTCGTTCATCTCCGAGAGGAGGCTGAGCAGGCCGACGGAGTCGATGTCGAACACGGGCGCTGCGGCGCCGGCATGCCCGGCGGCGGGGTAGTCGCCGGACAGCGCGAGAAGGTTGTGGAACCCCTCGGAGCCGAGCTGCCAGCCACGGCTCTCGAGGGCGTTCCGGTTCCAGTCCTTGCACGAGAGGTGGATGATCACCTCCTGGCCGGCGCCGGCGAGGTCCCTCCCGAGCGTCTCCGGGGCGACCATCGCGTGGCCCCCGGGATTGTCGGTGATCGAGAGGACGTCGATGCGGGGGTCGGAGGCGAGCGCCTGTGCATTCGCCAGCAGCTCGCGGCCGGGGGCTGCGGTGATCAGGCCGCGGCTCGTGACCAGCTCGGCGACGACGACGAACGCCCCCGGGCGGAGCTTCGTCCTGAGCGTCACGGCGGAATCGTTCGAAGCCATCAGACGACCGTCCGCAGCAGCGGTGCTCCGCGCAGCCGCTCGAGCGCGGCGCGATCCTCGAGCACCAGATCGAGGTTGAGGAGGGCCAGACGGGCATGCTCGCGGGCGACCTCCTCGGCCCGTGTCCCCCGGCCGGCGCGGATCGCTTCGACGAGCACACGGTGCTGGTGCTGCGCCACGATGAGGATCTCCCTCGACCGGGGCAGCACGGCCTGCGAGGAGACGAGCGCACCGGGCGAGGCGAAGGGGAGGACGACGACGTTCTCGATGGCTCGTTCGAGCACCGTGCTGCCCGAGAGGTCGACGAGCGTCGTGTGGAAGACGGCGTTCAGCTCGACATACCGGGCCAATGACTCCGGTGACAGGTCGTCGACGACGTCGTCGAGCTCGGCCGCGGTCTGTGCCAGCGGCTCGACCTCTTCCCGGGCCCGCAGCCGCTCCGCGGCGAGCCGAGCCGCCAGCCCTTCCAGCACACCTCGGAGCTCGATCGCGTCGGCGATGTCGGCGCGCGTGAACGAGCGGACGACGAAGCCGCCGCCGGGCAGGGACTCGAGCAGGCCCTCGTGCGCGAGCGTCGTCAGGGCAAGGCGAAGCGGCGTGCGGGAGACGCCGAGGCGCTCCGCGAGGGCGACCTCGGGCACGCGGTCGCCGGGGGCGAGCTCGCCTTCGAGCACGAGCTCCCGGACGCCCAGGGTCGCCCTCGCCGTCTGCGAACGCGGGGTGGCCCGGGAGCCGGGGTTGCTCTCCCGAAACATCGAGGGCGAGGATACAGCCCGAAGCGTCATGTATGCAATCGCACCGGTCGAACCCCGGAATACTCCCCCGACGTGGAGCTCAGCGCCGATTCTGCATGCAGCCCGCATGCAATCCGGTGCCGAGCCGTGCCGGAGCGCCCGTCAGTCCCGGAGCGCGAGCACGGACTCACGGTGGCGGCGCATCGTCTCCCGGCCGTTTTCGCCGGGCTGGCGGCCGAACCCGCAGTACATCGCGACGCCGAACTCGGCGAGGTACCTGGAGGCAGTCGCCCGGCGGCGCTTCAGGCCCGGGATGCCGTCCAGCGGAAGCATGATCCCGAGGTAGACGCGGGTATCCGGGAGGTCGAGGTCGGCAAGCGGCCGAAAGAAGCTCTCGTCCTCGCTGCGCAGATAGCGAGGGCCGGCGAGGTGAACCCAGTCGACCGGACGTCCCGAGCTCGCGACCGCGTGGTTCGCCATCCGCACGATCAGGCCCATGTCACGTGCCTCGTACATGGGCCACTCCGGGAACGTGCCGTAGCAGAAGTGATAGCCGACGAGCACGTCTGCCGGGATCAGGCGTGTCAGCCGGGCGACCGGGCCGGTGAAACGCTCCCAGGCGGCATCGCCGCCGCCCATCCACGCGACGACGCCTTCGATGTCGAGCACCTCGTAGCAGACGTCCCATTGAATCGCGAGATCCTCCGGTGGGATCTCGTCCGTCAGCCGGTCGAGCTCGCGGCGCACGAGGTCCTCGAACGCGGGCTCGGCGGCGGCGTAGTCCGCAGCGAAGTCGACCTTGCACGCGTTCAGCGCACTGGACGGGAACGGCAGCCCGATCTGGAAGCGAAGGTGCCCGGGGATGACGCCGTCGTCCCGTAGCCGGCGAAAGGCCCGGTACGACTCGATCGCGTCGTCGATGCGCGGCCACGCATCCCACCGCACCTCGGCGTCGTCGCGCAGCTTGAAGATCGGCGTCTCGTACGCGTGGCGTGGGACGCCCGACGGCGACTCCGTCGCGGCGACGAGCTCGAAGGCCGGATTCGGCCTCATCAGCCTCTCGCGCTCGTATCCGACCCACGCTGCGCGCGGCCCCGTCTCGCCGTCCGGGAGCGCGAAGGTCAAGTCTCCGAAGAGCTCTGCCCCCTCGTGAAGCGCCTCCTCTGTCGAGGCGGCCGGCAGGCTTCCGACCAGCAGCAGCTCACTCTGAACTCGTGCCGACATCCTGGTTCCTCCTGACGACGTTGTGGGCGATGCGGGACGCGCTCCAGCCGATGAGCCCGCCGGCGGCGCCGAGCTCGAGCAGCATCGGCGGGGCGGCAGGCGCGTCGTAGACGCGACCGTCGACCTCGACCGCGCCCGCGGTGTCAATGGTGAGGCGCGATCCGTCGCGCGCGGCGTCGACCGCCTCCGTGCACGGGACGATCGCAAGGCCCAGGTTGACGCAGTTGCGGTAGAAGATCCGCGCGAAGCTCCGGCCGACGACGCCGCGGATCCCGCTCTCTCGCATCGCAAGCGGGACGTGCTCTCGCGAGGAGCCGATGCCGAAGTTCGAGCCGACCACGAGGATCGTGCCGTCGACGAGCTGTTCCCTCAGCGTGGGATCGAAGCCCTCGAAGAGGTATTGCGCCATCTGCGCCGGGTCCTCGACGTTGAGGTACGCGCCGGGGTACATCACGTCGGTGTCGATGTTGTCGCCCGGTACGAGAAGTGCGACACCCTCGATTCTCACGTGATCGCCCCCGGATGGACGAGCTCTCCGGCGACGGCCGCGGCGGCGGCGACCCACGCATTTGCGAGGTACACGCCGGCGTCGGGCGAGCCCATCCGGCCCCGGAAGTTCCGGTTCGTGGTCGAGACCGCGTTCTCCGCCGCGGCGAGCACGCCGTTCGAGCCGCCGAAGCAGGCCCCGCAGGTCGGGGTCGAGACGATCGCCCCGGCCTCGACGAACCGGTCGAGGAGACCCTCCTTCCCCGCCTGGCGCCAGATGGCCTGCGTGGCTGGCACGACGATCGCGCGCGTTCGCGGGTGGACGGAACGGCCGCCGAGGATCGCGGCGGCCTGCCGCAGGTCGGTCATGGTCCCGTTCGCGCAGTTCCCGATGTAGACCTGGTCGACGCGGACGCCGGCGACCTCGGCGACCGTGCTCACGTTGCCCGGCAGGTGCGGGAGCGCCACGAGCGGCTCGAGCGCCGACAGGTCGAGCTCGAGGCGGCGGCTGAACGAGGCGTCGGGGTCGGAGCGCTCGGCCGTCCACGGCGTGCGCGCACGGCCCTCGAGGTAGGACTCCACCGCCTGGTCGGCGGGGAAGATCCCCGTCTCCGAGCCCGCCTCGACCGCCATGTTCGCGACCGCGAGCCGCTCGTCGATCGAGAGTGCCCCGGCGCCCGGGCCGACGAACTCGAGCACCGCGTTCGTCCCGCCGCCGACGCCGATCTCCCCGATCACGGCGAGGATGACGTCCTTCCCGGTCACGAAGCTGCCCGGGCTGCCGGTGAGCTCGACCTGGATGGTCGCAGGCACCGCCTGCCAGAACGATCCGAGCGCGAGGCACGAGGCGATGTCGGTGGAGCCGAGACCCGTCCCGAAGGCGCCGAGCGCCCCGTAGGTGCACGTATGGGAGTCGCCCCCGGCGACCACGGAGCCCGGAACGATCCAGCCCTCCTCACAGAGCAGGGTGTGCTCGATCCCGCCGCGCCCCTGCCCGTAGTACGTGACGCCGTGAGCCTCGGACCACTGCTTCAGCCGCGCCTGGAGCTCCGCTGACCTCGCGTCCTTCGCCGGCATGAAGTGGTCGGCGACCATGACGACCCGCGACGGGTCGAAGACGCGCTCTGCGCCCATCTTCTCCATCGCGCGGAACGCGATCGGGCCGGACACGTCGTTCGCCATGACGACGTCGCAGCGGACCGTGACGACGTCGCCCGGGCTGAGGTCGTCCACGTCGGCGTGGGCGAGCAGGATCTTCTCAACGAGCGTGTGAGGCAACGAGCCCCTCCAGGGCCTCCAGGCACTCGTCGAGCGACACGACGTCGCCGTACTTCAGGTCGATGTCGTAGAGCGCGGCCTCGTGGGCCGCGGAGTTCCGGTCGCCGACCGCCTCTCGCGGCACCACGGGGCGGTAGCCGTGCTGCACCACGTCCACCGCGGTCGCCCGGACGCAGCCCGAGGTGGACGCTCCCGCGACGATCACGCTGTCGCACTGGTGCGAGGAGAGCAGGCTCCCGAACGCCGTGCCGAAGAACGCGGATGCGAACAGCTTGTTCAGCACGGGCTCGTTCGGCCGCGGCGCGATCCGTTCGTCGATCTCGACCCAGTCCGAGCCCGCCTCGAGCGTGAGCAGCGCGGGCACCTTCTCGATGAAGGCCTTTGCGGTGACCTTGTCGCCCTCGCCGTACGAGACGGTCGTGTACACGACCGGCACCTCGGCGCGGCGCGCGGCGTCGAGCAGCTTCCGGATCGCCTCGATCGTGTCGTCGAGGTCGCACACGAGCGGCGAGGCCGGGTCGGTGAAGCCGTTGTTCATGTCGATGATCACGAGCGCCGGCCGCTGCCCCACGCCGCCCCCTCGCCGCCCGAAGCCTTCGAACTGCCGTTCGGCCATGGTCAGACCTCCTCCCGCTCGCGGACGCGGGCAAGGGTGACGGCGCCGTCCTCGAGCGGCGACCAGCGCAGCGGCTTCGCCGGCGTCGGGGGCTCGAGGCCCGTCTCCGACTTGCAGTTCGCGAGCGCCTCGGCGAGTGCGGGCCCGAAGTCGAACGCGAGAGGCTCGCCGCGCTCCCCCCGCTGGCGCTCCCGCTCCTGCTCGGTCGCGGCGGCGTCGACGGAGCCGTCGGCGGCGAGGGCGACGCCGTAGCTCGCGAGCGCCTTCTCGCGCGAGACGAGTCCCTGCTCGACGTCGCGGGCGACGACCTCGACCGACCGGTCGAGGCGGTCCTTCCAGCCGCCGCCTCCGGCGGTCCGGTAGACGAGCATGTCGCCCGGTGAGACCTCGACGTTGTCGCATTTCGAGGGGAGGCGCTCCTCGCTGCCGTCCAGGCGGACGAGGATCTTCTCGGAGCGCTCGCCGGGCTGGCCGCCGAGCACGCCCCACGGCCGCGTCAGCCACCGGTCGTCGTGGATCGAGATCTCGCCCGGCTCGAGGTACACGTAGCGCTTCTCGACGCCGTTGCCCCCTCGGTGGAGGCCGGCGCCGCCGGAGTCGGTGATCGTCGTGTACCCGTCGATCCGCAGCGGGTAGTAGGCCTCGAGGTACTCGGTCGGGATGTTCTCGAAGAGCGGCCACCAGGAGTGCCCGTCCATCCCGTCGCCGATCGGCCGGCCGGGGATGCCGCCGTAGAGGATCTCCATCGAGTAGAAGAACTCCCCGCTGCCGTTCCAGCCCGAGTAGAGCATGTAGGGCGAGGTGCCGTACCCGGCTGCGGTGTTCAGCTCGGGAGCCTGCTTGCAGAGGGCGCCGCCGAGGACGTCGAACTGGCGGGCGAGAGCATGCGTGCGGCAGCCGAGCGCGGCCGGGTAGCGGGGCTTGAGCAGGCAGCCCTCCGGCATCACGACGTGCAGAAGCGGATAGAAGCCGTCGTTGAAGAGGATCTGGGGATCGTTGACCATGATCAGGTAGATCCCGATGAACATCTTGAACATGCCCTCGGAGAGGTAGAAGTTGATCGGCCCGAGGGCCTGCGGGTCTGTCCCCGTCCAGTCGAAGAAGGCGTGGTCGCCCTCGCGCCAGATGGTCAGCTTCATCTTGAAGGGGCCGTTGCCGAGCCCGTCGTCGTCGATGTAGTCCTCGAAGCTCTGCGGCTCCTCGGGGATCGCCAGCTGGATGAGGGTGCGCATCGCCTCGTACGTCCGGTCGAGAAGCGCCTGGAGCGCCGCCAGGTACGTCTCCTTGCCGAACCGCTCGCACAGGTCGAGCACGCGACGCTCGCCCGCCCGGCAGCCGGCGACGATCGCGAACAGGTCGGCGCGGTTCATCTCGGGGAGCCGGACGTTGTTGAGGATCAGCCGGAGGATGTCCTCCTGCACGACGCCGCGCTCGACGATCTTGACCGGCGGGATGATGATCCCCTCCTCGAAGATCGTGCGCGCGCCGGTCGGCAGCGACCCGGCGAGGGGGCCGCCCGCGTCCATCTGGTGGCCGAACTGGCTCGACCAGCCGACGAGCTCGTCCTCGTAGAAGATCGGCAGGAGCACCAGCCAGTCGTTCGTGTGGGAGATCGACCCCGAGCACTTGAACGGGTCCGACGTGAGGATCACGTCGCCCGGGTACACCCCGCGGTCCCAGTCGGCCATCATCTCGTTGATGTAGGCGCCGAACTGGCCGACGACCATGCGGCCGCGGGGGTCGGTGAGCATAGGGAACTCGTCGTGCTGCTCGCGGATGACGGGGCTCATCGCCGAGCGGAAGAGCACCGCGTCCATCTCGAACCGTGCGTTCTTGAGCGCGCCTTCGATGATGTCGAGCGTGACCGGGTCGACCGTGACGCCGGTCGGGATCTCGGCGATCCGCAGCTCGTCCTGCTGTGTAGATGCCATCGCCGCCTCTCAGTCGTTCGGGGTTATCAGGATGTTGAAGTTGACGTCGACCTCGGCTGCGTAGCCGGGGAGCACCACGGTGGTCGAGTCGAACTCCGTCACGATCGCGGGGCCCTCGAACCGCATCTGCGGCCGCAGCTTCGACCGGTCGTAGACCGTGGTGGCTTGCTCTCGCCCGTCGAACCAGACCTGGTTCTGGTCGACGGCGGCGTCGGATGCGTCGTCGCCTCCGGGCTCGCCGACCGCCAGCTCCGGCTTCGGAACGCTGCCGAAGCCCACGGCGCGGAGGTTCACGATCTCCGCGGCCGTGCCGTGCATCCGGAAGCCGTAGAGCTGCTCGTGGAGCCCGTTGAAGCGCTCCTCGAGCTCGGCGACGCCGGTCGAGCGGATCTCCTCCGGGTCGATTGCGACCGGGATCTCGTAGCCCTGGCCGTGGTAGCGCATGTCTGCCGTGTAGGTGACCGTCTGCGAGCCTTCCGGGATCCCCTCGCTCTCGAGCCACTCGTCGGCCCGGTTCCCGAGCCCGTCGAGCAGCGATGCGACCTCGCCGGGGTCGGCCTCCGAGAGCAGGCGGATGTAGGTCTGGGCGAACTCGTCGCGGAAGTCGGCGACGAGGTCGCCGATCGCGCAGAGCAGTCCGGGCGCGGGCGGCACGAGGACGGGGAACGACCCCATCAGCCGGGCGACGGCGTTCGCGTGCAGCGGCCCCGCGCCGCCGTAGGCGACGAGGGCGAACTCGCGCGGATCGTGGCCGCGCTGCACCGAGACGAGCCGGAGCGCTCCCGCCATGTTCTCGTTCACGATCGCGAGGATCCCCTCGGCTGCCTCCTCGACGGAGGCGAGGCCCATCGCGTCGGCGACCGTCTGCACCGCCTCGCGTGCCGCCTCGGCGTCGAGCGACATCTCGCCGCCGAGCAGCCGCGGCGGCAGGTGCCCGAGCACGACGTTCGCGTCGGTCACCGTCGGCAGCTCGCCGCCCTGCCCGTACGCGGCCGGCCCCGGGGCCGCCCCCGCCGACTCGGGCCCGACGCGGAGCGCCCTCGTGAGCTGGGGAACGTGGGCGATCGAGCCTCCTCCCGCGCCGACCGTGTGGACGTCGACGGACGGGACGCGGATGCGGAAGTGGGAGATCGCCGTCTCGCGCCCGATCGTCGGCTGGCCGTTCTGGCAGAGGGCCACGTCCGTCGACGTTCCTCCCATGTCGAAGGTGAGGATGTCGTCGAAGCCGGCCTTGCGCGCGACGAAGAGGGCGCCGGCGACCCCTCCGGAGGGGCCCGAGAGCACCGCATAGATCGGGTTCCGGGAGGCCTCGCGGGTCGTCATCAGGCCTGCGTCCGACCGGAGGATGTTGACGTCCGCCCCGGCGCCGAGCGCCTGGAGCTCGGACTGGAGGCGGCCGACGTAGTCGGCGACCTTCGGGCGGACGTACGAGTTCATGCATGCGGTCAGCGCCCGCTCGTACTCCCGGAACTCCGGCAGCACGTGCGCGCTCAGGGTCACCGGGAAGCCGGGGTGGAGACGCTCGACGATCGCTCCGATCCGCTCCTCGTGCGCCGGGTTGACGTAGGAGTTGACGAGCGCGACGGTGAGCGACTCGATGCCCGAGCCGATCAGGTCTTGGACGATGTCCTCGACCTGCGC
Source organism: uncultured Actinomycetes bacterium (assembly GCA_963836925.1). Taxonomy (GTDB): domain Bacteria; phylum Actinomycetota; class Thermoleophilia; order Gaiellales; family Gaiellaceae; genus PALSA-600. Next base: position 47,966 of record CAWILJ010000004.1, on the reverse strand, counting down.
CTCGTCGACGGGGACGACGACGCTCCCGCGCGCGTCCAGGCGCTCGACGGCCTCGCGGGTGTCGGCGAGCGACGCGGGCGGCTCGGGCTTGATCATGATGATCCAGCCTGCGAGCGGGCCGGGCGTCTGGGAGCGGGCGAGGTGAAGGATCTGGCCGAACCCCTTCGTCGTGATCAGGCCGACGCGCGCCCCCTTCGACTCGAGCACGGCGTTCGTGGCGACCGTGGTCCCGTGGAGGATGTTCTGCACCTCGGCGACGCCGATGCCGGCCTCGTCGCAGATCCGGCGGACGCCGGTCAGCACCCCTTCGGAGGGGTCGTGCGGCGTGGACTGCGTCTTGACGCGGAACTGGGCGCCGCCGTTGCCCTCGGACACGAGGAAGAGGTCGGTGAAGGTACCGCCGACGTCTACCCCCAACCTGTACGCCATCTCGTCTCCTTTCTCTCGACCGTTTTCTCTACCACGCCGTCCAGCCGCCGTCGACGGCGAGGACGTGCCCCGTCACCAGGGCGGCCCGCTCCGACGCCAGGAAGACCACCGCGCCGACCACGTCCGCCGGAGTGCCGATGCGCCCGATCGGCAGCCGGCGCAGCACGTCCGCCCGGAAGGCCTCGTCCTCGAGCATCGGGCGTGTCAGCGGAGTCTCGACGAACGTCGGCGCCACCGCGTTGACGGCGATGCCCGCGGGCGCCCATTCGACCGCGAGCGCGCGCACGAGCCCGTTGACGGCGTGCTTGCTCGCGCAGTAGGCGGCGCGGCCGGGGTAGCCGACCTCGCCCATCTGCGACGAGATCGCCACGATCCGTCCCCCGCGTTCTCCGAGCGCGCCCGCGAACGCGCGGCACGTGAGATACGTGCCGCGGAGGTTCGTGTCGAGGATGAGGTCGAAGTCGTCGATCGGCTGCTCGAGTGTCGCACCGGGACGGTTGAGGCCCGCGGCCGTCACGCAGATCGAGAGCCCGTCGTTGGCGGCCGCCGTGTCGAGGAGCCGCTCGACGTCGTCCACAGAGCGGACGTCGCCGACGCACGTCTCCGCGCGCCTGCCGCGAGCTCCGATCTCGGCGGCGACGGCGGCGAGCTCTGTCTCGGAGCGGGAGAAGAGCGTGACGTTCGCGCCTGCCTCGGCGAGCGCGAGCGCTGCGGCGCGGCCGATGCCCCGCCCTGCGCCGGTCACCACCGCGTGCCGGCCGTCGAGCCTCTCCGTCGGGAGCACGGGAGCCGGCGCCCCGCTCACAGGCCGATCTCCTGCCGGAGGCGGGCAAGCCCGGCGTAGGCGGAGTCCCTCCGTCCGATCAGCTCGTCTGCCTCCGCCTGCGACAGCCGGAGGAACCCGTGCCCGGTCTTGACGCCGAGCTCTTCCCTGGCGACGTGCTCGCGGAGAAGCTCGGGGGCGGAGAAGCCGGCGCCGAGGCCTCGCTCGAGCGTCGCGAAGATGTCCGCGTAGACATCGAGCCCCGCCATGTCGGCGATCGTGAAGGGCCCGAAGAACGGAAGCCGGAAGCCGAACGACGAGCGCACGACCTCGTCGACCTCCGCCGCGCTCGCGACGCCGTCCTCGACGATCCTGGCGGCTTCCCTGAACATCGCGAACTGGATGCGATTGGCCACGAACCCGGGGCCGTCGCCGACGACGACGGCCGCCTTCCCGAGCCTGGTCAGGGCCCGCACGACGTCCTCCACGACCTGCTCGTCCGTCGACGGGCCCGGGATCACCTCGACGCAGGGAACGAGGAGCGGCGGCACGAACCAGTGCACCCCCAGGAAGCGGGCAGGTCGGCGAAGCCCGCCTGCGAGCTCGGCGATCGGGATCGACGACGTGTTCGTCGCGATGATCGCGCCGTCCGCCGCCGCCGCCTCGATCGCCGCGTAGACGTCGAGCTTGACGTCGGGGCGCTCGACGACAGCCTCGACGATCAGGTCGGCCGCCCCCACCGCCTCGTCGACCGACGCCGCCGAGGAGAGGTGCGCTCCGGTCGTCGCGGCCGCGCCCTCATCGACGACGCCGGCCGCCTCGAGGCGCGAGATGAGCTCGAGGGCTCGTTCACGGGCCACGTCGGCCAGCTCCGGCGTGCTGTCGACGAGGGTGGTGGTGATGCCGTTCGAGGCGAACACGTGCGAGATCCCGACGCCCATGGTTCCCGCACCGACGATCGCGACGCGCGCGGGCCCGCTCTGGGGACCCTCGGTCACAGCGATGCTCGCAGGAGCGCCTCGAGCTCGGTCGTGCCGACGTCCTTCGGCGAGCCGACGAGGAGCCGGCGCTGGTCGAGCGCGCCCGCGACGAGCGCGTCGACGTCGTCCTCGCCGTAGCCGAGCTCCCGAAGCCTCATCGGTGCCCCGACGTCCTCGAGCAGCCGCTCGAGCGACGCTGCGAGGTCGGCGCCCCCGTCGAGCAGCGCCGCTGCCGCGACGCAGCGTTCCGGCGCGGCGTCCTCGATGAAGCGGAACACGGCGGGCGCCGTCACGGCGACCGCGAACCCGTGCGGGACGAGCGCCGCGCCCTCGTAGCCCGGCGGCCTCCACTCGTGCTTGAGCGATGCGATCGGATACGCGAGGGCGTGGGGGACGTGCACGCCGGCGCCCGAGAACGCCATTCCGGCCAGGGTCGATGCGAGCGACATCGCCGTGCGCGCCTCGACGTTGCCTCCGTCGGAGACGGCGGCGCGGAGGTTGCGGCCCACCAGCGCGATCGCGCGCTCGCAGAACGGGTCGGAGAACGGGCTCGACCCCTGGTACGGCGGCCGCTCGGCGAGCGGGAGCGCGGGGCGGGCGTCGTACGGGATGACCGTGTACGCCTCGAGGGCGTGAAGGAGCGCATCGACGCCCACCGACGCGGTGACGCCGGGCGGGCACGACGCGGTCAGGTCGGGGTCGACGATCGCGAGCGACGGCCGGAGGTAGGCGTGCGAGACGCCGGTCTTCGTGCCCAGCCGCGGGAAGTCGACGACCGCGACCGTCGTGACCTCCGACCCGGTCCCGGCCGTCGTCGGCACGGCGACCAGCGGAAGCACGGGGCCGGGCACCTGCTTTCCACGGCCGATCGGCGGGTTCACGTAGTCGAGGAGCTCGCCTTCGTGTGTCGCGAAGAGCGCACAGAGCTTCGCGGTGTCGAGTGCCGAGCCGCCGCCGATTCCGACGACGCCGTCGAACCCTCCGCGGGCCGCCGCGATCGCCTGCTTCACCGAGCTCTCGCTCGGCTCGCCGGCGATGCCGTCGTAGAGGGACGGCTCGACTCCGGCGGCGCGGAGCGAGGCCTCCATGCGCTCGCCGAGAGCGGTCTCGGTCACGAATCGGTCGCAGACGACGAGTGGCCGCGTGACGCCGAGCCGGCACAGGTGCTCGCCCGTCTCGGTCGACGCCCCGGCGCCGAAGACGACGCGCGGGCTCGCGAACCCGACGATCGAGGCGTTGCCGTCGCTCACGGACGGCTCGCCCTCATCGCGACTGCCACTCGGCGAGGCCGAGCAGGGCGTTGACGTCGTCGAAGCTCGTGAAGCGATCGGCGAGCGACGCGGTCGTCCGCTCCCGGACGACGGCCTGGCACAGCTCCTCGTAGGCCTTCGCGAAGACCCAGGTCTGGGTGCTCGGGAAGATGACGAGCCTGTACCCCATCACCTCGAGCTCGGCAGTGGGGATCGCCGGCGACCGCCCGGTCTCGGACATGTTGGCGACGCAGGGGGCGGAGCAGCGCGAGGCGATCGCCCCATACTCCTCGACGGTGCGGGGCGCGTCCACGAAGACGAGATCCGCCCCCGCCTCGGCGTAGGCGTTGCAGCGGGCGATCGTGTCGTCGAGGCCCGTCACCTGCAGTGCGTCGGAGCGGGCGATGATCAGCGTCTCGTCCGATCGTCGCGCCGCGACCGCGGCGCGGACCTTGAGCACCATCTCCGCTGCCGGGATCACCTCCTTCCCCTCCATGTGGCCGCAGCGCTTGGGGGAGACCTGGTCCTCGATCTGCACCGCGTCGGCTCCGACGGCCTCGAGCTCGCGCGTCGTCAGCCACGCACCGGCCTCGGAGCCGTAGCCGGTGTCGGCGTCGACGATGATCGGGAGGTCGGTGGCCGCGCGCATGCGGCGGACGCTCTCGACGACCTCCGCCCGGCCGACGAGGCCTACGTCTGGCAGGCCGAAGTGGTGTGCGGCGAGCGCGTAACCGCCGTGGTAGAGGGCCTCGACGCCGCTTCGTTCCGCGATTCTCGCGGTGAGGCCGTCGTGCGCGCCGAGGGCGACAACGGCGCCCTGGCCCGCCAGACGGGATCGTAGGCTCGTCGTCATTCGGGTCCTCCTGTCGGGGCGTGGCCGAAGTCGAACGGCTCGATCGGACCGCGCCGCTTCCGGTGCGACGCGCGCTCGGCCTCGGTGGCGGCCCGGTCGACGGCGCCGCCGTCGATGACGACGCCGTAGTCGTCGAGCGCAGGCCCGGGGGAGATCAGGTCGCGGAGCACGTCCCTGAGGACGAGCTCGGGGTCGCGGTCCAGGGGATCGCCCCACCCGCCGGCGCCGGCGGTCCGGAACACGAGCGTGTCCCCGGCGCCGACCGCGACCTGGTCGATCTTCGAGGGCAGCTCGACCACCTCGCCGGAGGCGCGGATCAGCGTCTTCGAGCTGCAGCCGCCGTGTCGTCCGCCGTTGATCCCCCACGGCGGGATCGTGGCGCGGTCGTCGTTGACGGTGAACGCCCCCGGCCCGAGGAACACGTAGGTCTTCTCGATCCCGGTCCCCCCGCGGTGGAGCCCCGCTCCCCCGGTGTCCCGCGCCGGGACGTAGCTCGAGATCCGGACCGGGTAGTAGCTCTCCGCGTACTCGGCGGGGGTCGTGCGGAAGAGCGGCCACCACGAGTGCCCGTCGAGGCCGTCGGCCGAGTACCGGGCGGGAAGCCCGCCGAAGAGCAGCTCGACGAACTGGAAGTAGCGGCCCTCCCCGTCGTAGCCCGCGAAGACGAAGAACGGGCTCGTCCCGTACCCCGCGGCCATCGAGAGGTCGGGGGCCTTCTGGCCGAGCGCGCCGCTCATGCAGTCGAAGAGGCGGGTATGGACGTTGAGGCGGTTCGAGAGGGGCGCCGGGAACTTCGGGTTCAGCAGCGAGCCCTCGGGGAGCGTCACCTCGAAGACCTCGTAGATCCCGTCGTTGAAGAGGATCGCCGGGTCGAACGCCATGATCATGTAGATCCCGAGGAACAGCTTGCAGAGGCCCTCGTGGATATGGAAGTTGATCGAGCCCGGCGCCTGATCGTCCGTCCCGGTCCAGTCTGCGTGGCAGACGTCGCCCTCCCGCCAGATCGTCAGCACCATCTTGAAGGGCCCGTTGCCGAGGCCGTCGTCGTCGACCCAGTCCGTGAAGGTGGCGGGCTCCTCCGGGATGTAGCTCCGGATGATGTGCGCCATCGCGCGCCGCGTCCGCTCGAGCAGCGCGTCGCAGGCGCCTTCGAACGTCTCCGGCCCGAAGCGCTCGCAGATCTCGACGACCCGCCGCTCCGCGGCGCGGCAGCCTCCGATGATCGCCATCAGGTCGCTCCGGTTCGTGTCCGGCGTGCGCGTGTTGTTGAGGATCACCTCGAGGGCCGTGTCGTTGAGGACGCCCCGCTCGAAGATCTTGATCGGCGGGATCCGGATCCCCTCCTCCCAGATCGAGAGCGCGTCGGAGACCTGGCTGCCGGGAACCTTCCCGCCCACGTCCATCATGTGGCCGAAGAGCGAGGCGAACGCGACGCGCCTGCCCTCGAAGAAGACCGGAACGATCACGAGCCAGTCGTTGCAGTGGGAGATCGACCCCTTGCAGAGATACGGGTCGTTCAGGAGGATCACGTCGCCCTCGGCGAGCTCGCCGCCGAAGCGGTCGAGCACCTCGGGGATGTAGGAGCCGAACTGCCCGACGACCATCTGGCCGCGAGCGTTGCAGATCATCGGGAACTCGTCGTGCTGCACGCGGATCGTGGGCGACATCGCGGCGCGCCGGACGACCTCGTCCATCTCGAAGCGGGCGTTGAGGAGCGCGTTCTCGATCAGGTCGAGCGTGGCGAGGTCGATCGTCGTCGTGCTCATGTGCCTACCCCCCCGGCCGGATCATCAGGTTCATCCACGGGTCGACGACGGCACGGTGGCCGGGGAGCACGACGGTGGTCGCGTCGTACTGCTCGACGATCGCGTATCCCTCGATCGTCATCCCGGGCTCGAGCGCCGCCCGCGCATAGGTCGGGACGTCCAGCGCGCCTTGCGGCGTCCAGACCTGCTGGGTGCCGGTCACCGCCTCCGAGGCATCCGTGCCGCCCTCCGGGCGTGCCTCGAGCTCCGGGAGCGGGACGCGGCCGGTCGCGACGACGCGTAGGTTGACGATCTCCGCGCCGCCCTCGAGCACGAATCCGTAGAGGCGGCTGTGCTCCTCCCCGAACCTGCCCTCGAGCGCCGCGAGCTCGAGCGCTGCGAGCTCGATCCCGTCCAGCTCGATCGGGATCTCGTATCCCTGGCGGCTGTAGCGCATGTCCAGGATGAAGCGGACGTCCTGATCGGCGACGTCGACGCTCTCGCCGTCGAGCCAGTCGCGGGCGCGCGCCGTCAGGACGTCGAACGGCTTGCGGACCGCATCGGGCGTCGTCGCCGCAATGCTCTTCACGAACGTCTGGCTGAACTCGTTCTTGATCTCCGAGGAGATGAACCCGAGGGCGGAGAGGACGCCGGACTCCTCCGGCACGATCACCGGGTAGGAGCCGAGGATCTTCGCGAGCGCGTTGGCATGCAGGCCGCCCGCGCCGCCGAACGCGACGAGCGCGAACTCGCTCGGCACCCTGCCGCGCTGCACGGTGACGACCCGGAGCGCGCCGAGCATGGCCTCGTCGACCATGCTCACGATGGCGTGGGCGGTCTCCTCGACATCGGCGTCGCGCGCCTCGGCGACGCGTGCGACTGCGCTGTAGGCGGCCTCGGTGTCGAGCTCGATCTCGCCGCCGAGGAGGCGCGGCGGCAGGTGGCCGAGGACGACGTTCGCGTCGGTGACCGTCGCCGCCGTCCCGCCCCGGCCGTAGCAGGCCGGCCCCGGATCGGCGCCGGCGCTCTCCGGACCGACCCTGAGCGCGCCGGTCGCGTCGGCGACGTAGGCGATCGAGCCTCCGCCGGCGCCGATGCTCGCGACGTCGACCGCGGGGGCGCGCACCGGGAAGTCGCCGACTCTCGTCTCCCGCGTGATCTCCGGGCGTCCTGAGACACAGACCGCGACGTCGGTCGAGGTGCCGCCCATGTCGAAGGTCAGGATGCGGTCGAACCCGGCGTGCGAGGCGACGAACGAGGCGCCGCTGACCCCCCCGGCGGGCCCCGAGAGAACCGTCTGCACGGCGTTCCTGCACGCCGACTCGAGGCTCATCAGCCCTCCGTCGGAGCGTACGACCTGGAGCGGCGCCCGCACCCGGGCTGCCGCCAGGCCGTCCCGGACGTTCGTCAGGTACCGCTCGAGCACCGGGGCGACGTAGGCGTTCATCAGGGTGGTGACGGCGCGCTCGTACTCGCGGAACTCGGGGAGGATCTCGGACGAGATCGAGACCGGGAGGTCGGGGGCGACCGCGGCGGCGATCTCTGCGACGACCCGCTCGTGCCGGCCGTTGGCATGGGCGTTCAGCAGGCACACCGTCAGCGCCTCGACGCCGTCCGCCACGAGCTCCTCGACCGCTTCGCGCACCGCGCTCTCGTCGAGCGACTCGACGATCGTGCCGTCGGCGCCGATCCGCTCCGGCACCTCGCGCACGTGCCGGGTGTCGGTGAGGGGCTCCGGCTTCTCGTAGACCATGAAGCCGAACAGCGGCCCCGGCGTCCAGGCCTCGGCGAGGTGCAGGATCTGACGGAACCCGCGGGTGACGATCAGGCCGACGAGGGCGCCGCGCCGCTCGAGCACCGCATTCGTCGCGACGGTCGTGCCGTGGAGGATGGCGTCGAACTCGGGGAGCTCGACGCCCGCCCGGCTCGCGGCGAGCCCGATCCCCTCGATCACGCCGACCGACTGGTCCTTCGGGGTGCTCGGCGTCTTCGCCAGCCAAACCCGCTGCTCTGCGCTGTCGTAGAGGACGACGTCGGTGAACGTGCCGCCCACGTCGACCCCGAGGCGGTAGGTCACGCGGGATCTCCCGTGAGGACGGCCGGGTCGCGGTACTTCTCGACGCGGACGTCGCAGCTGCGCGCGTGGCCTTCGAAGTTCTCGATCCGGCACTGCCGGGCGCAGATCTCGCCGATCATGGCACTCGCCGCCTCGTCGCACTCCTGGAACGTGACCGTCTTCAGGAACTTCCCGACCCAGAGCCCGCCCGTGTACCGGGCGGCGCCGCCGGTCGGGAGGATGTGATTCGTGCCGATCGTCTTGTCACCGTAGGCGACGGTCGTCGCCTCGCCGAGGAACAGCGCACCGTAGTTGGAGAGGTGCTCGAGGTACCACCGCGGCTCGGCCGTCTGGATCTCGACGTGCTCGAAGGCATACGCGTCGGCAGCGGCGAGTGCCTCGTCGTCGGAGTCGACGACGACCACCTCGCCGTAGTCGTTCCACGCCTGGGCCGCGATCTCGGCGGTGGGCAGGCTCTCGAGCTGCAGGGCGATCTGGCGCAGCGTCTCGTCCGCGAGCGCCCGCGACGTCGATACGAGGACCGCCGGCGAGGCCGGGCCGTGCTCGGCCTGGCCGAGCAGGTCGGCGGCGAGGATCACCGGATCGGCCGTCTCGTCCGCGACGATGAGGATCTCCGTCGGGCCGGCGACGAGGTCGATGCCCACCTTCCCGAACAGGCGGCGCTTCGCCTCGACGACGTAGGCGTTGCCGGGCCCGACGAGGAAATCCGTGGGCTGGATCGTCTCGGTGCCGAGCGCCAGGGCGGCGATCGCCTGCACCCCTCCGAGGACGTAGATCTCGTCCGCGCCGGCGAGGTGCATCGCCGCGACGGTGGCGTCGGGGATGCTCCCGTCGAGGGGAGGCGTGCACGCGGCTACTCGCGGGACGCCCGCGACCTTGGCCGTGACGATGCTCATGTGCGCCGAGGCGACCATCGGGTAGCGGCCGCCGGGCACGTAGGCGCCGACGCTCCCGACGGGAAGGTGACGGTGGCCGAGCCGGATACCCGGGAGCGTCTCGATCTCGAGGTCCGACATCGTCGCGCGTTGGGCCTGTGCGAAGCCCCGCACCTGCTCCTGGCAGAAGACGATGTCGTCGAGGACCCGGGTCGGGACCCGCTCGAGGGTCGCTGCGATCTCGTCCTCGGCGAGCCGGAACGCCCCCGGCTCCCACCGATCGAGCGCCGCCGAGTAGCGCCGTACGGCCGCATCACCCTCGGCGGCGACCGCGGAGACGATCTCGTCGACGACCTTCGAGACGGCGTCCCCGGCGGACGCGCCCTCGTGCGAGCGCGCGGGCTCCTTCAGCTTCTGCAACACCTGCCTCTCTCCTGGCTTGACTACGTATGCATAAACCTCAGGCAGCCGTCTTGTCAAATCGGGTGCGAACGGCGTCTGCGATCCTCCTACCGTGGCCGTGACGAGCAAGGACATCGCGCGCAAGCTCAGGATCAGCCAGTCGACGGTGTCCCGTGCGCTCCGCGGCGATCCTCGCGTCGCCGCGGAGACGGCGGCCCGCGTCCTGGAGACCGCGCGGCAGATGAACTACACGCCGAACCTCGCGGCGAGAAGCCTGATCACCCGCCGGACGGGCACCGTCGGGGTGGTCGTGAGCGACATCACGAACCCCTTCTACCCGGAGCTCCTCGACATCCTTCACAACGAGCTCGCCATCGCCGGCTACCGGACGATCCTCTTCAACGAGCAGACGGACGCGAGCGTCGAGCGGCACGTCGGCGAGCTCGTGCGGGGCGCCGCGGTCGACGGGCTCGTCTACGTCTCGGCGACGCTCGACACGCCGCTCCCGGGACACGGCACCCGGGATCTCCCCGTCGTCCTCGTGAACCGCTACATCGAGTCGGCGGAGGTGGACACGGTGGTGTCCGACAACCGGCGCGGCGGCCGCCTCGTCGCCGAGGCCATGGTGGCCTGCGGGCATCGGCGGATCGCGCTGATCGCCGGGCCCGAGAACACGACGACGAGCCGCGATCGCGAGCTCGGCTTCCGCGAGCAGCTCTCCGCGAGCGGCGTCAGGCTCGACGAGGCACTCCGCCGGGTCGGGCAGTTCTCTCATGCCAGCGGGTACCAGTGGTGCCTCGACCTTCTCGCCGCGGAGCCCCGCCCGACGGCGGTGTTCGCCGCGAACGACGTGATCGCGTTCGGTGCCCTCGACGCCGCGCGCCGCGTCGGCGTCCGAGTCCCCGAGGAGCTCTCGATCGTCGGGTTCGACGACATCGACATGGCGGGGTGGGAGGGCTTCGACCTCACGACCGTCCGCCAGCCGCTTGCCGAGATGGGCCGCGCGGCCGCGACACTCCTCCTCGAGCGGATCGGCTCGGACGGCGATGTCCCTCCCCGGAGGCGCGTCTTCCCGGTCGGCCTCGTCCACCGCGACACGCTCGCGGCCGCTCGCCCCGGTTGAGCGTCGAGGGGGTCGTTCGCGCAGGCCGATTGACACGCTTTCGCACAGGTTGTATTTTCGGCCCATTGAATGACTACGTATGCATCGTCGTCGGCGCTAACCAGCCCCGGCCCCGCGATGTCCAACCCCGTGCCAGGCAGCACGCACCAACCGCTCTGGGAGCGTTCATCCATCGTTCGAACCGAAAGGACGTAACAGCATGACGCGCAAGACAACGCGTTGGGTTTTGCTCGCGGCGCTCGGCGTGGCCGCAGCCGTCTTCGTCTCCGGCGCACTGGGCTCGCGCCAGGCCGGCCCGCTGTCCGGGAAGAAGGTCGGCGTCCTCATCTGCACGAACCAGAACCCGTTCTGCGCGGCCTGGGCGAACTCGGTCAAGAGCGGCCTCGAGAAGCAGGGAGCGAGCGTGACGGTGCTCACCTCCGTGTTCGATCCCGCGGTCGACGCACAGAACATGAACCGCCTCATCGCGGACAAGGTCGACCTGATCATCTCGGTTCCGGCGAGCGCGTCCGCGATCGTGCCTTCCTACATCCGCGCGAAGGCGGCCGGGATCCCGGTCCTCGGCGCGATCGGGCGCCAGTCACCGGCGGGGGCGAAGCTCGTGATCGGCGAGGCGCGCACCGACGATCCCGCGCTGGGCAAGTTCGCCGCGATGAACCTCGTCGAGGGCATGAAGAAGGCGGGCTTCACGAAGGGCAACGTGATCGCGCTCACGGGCACTGCGAGCCAGAACAACGTGACCGATCGCATGGCCTCCTTCTCGGCGTACATGAAGCGGTTCCCGCAGTACAAGGTGGTCTCGATCGAGGACGCGAACTGGGATCAGGCGACCTCGGCGAAGGACACCCAGCAGTTGATCTCGAAGTACGGGTCGCAGGGCGGCATCCAGGGCGCCTACGGCATGGCCGACAACATGGCGGTCGGGATCATCCAGGGCGCCAAGCAGGCCGGCGTGCCGGTCGGGGCCTCCAAGAAGGGCCTGATCGTCACCGGCAGCAACTGCCTCGTCGTCGGCATCAACGCGATCAAGCAGGGCCAGGAGTACGGCACCGGCACGCAGGCACCGCAGGTCGAGGCGGCGCTCGCGGTCAAGTTGGCCGGCGAGGCCCTGAGCGGCAAGTCGCTGAGCCCGAAGGTGCAGTACGTCCAGGAGCAGCGGATCACCCAGGCCAACGTCGCGCAGTTCTCGAAGGTCTGCACGTTCTAGGTGGAATAACCTCGCTTCGATGAGTGGCGAACGGGATCCGGCGGCGGTGTCGTCCGGGTCCCGTTCGGCCTCCGCCGAGCGGCCGGTGCTCCTGGAGGTCGTCGACCTCTCGAAGTCCTACGGCCCGGTGCGCGCGATTCAGCGCCTCACCCTCGACGTCCGGGCCGGAGAGGTCCACGCCGTCTGCGGCCACAACGGCGCAGGCAAGAGCACCCTCGTCAAGGCCCTCGTCGGCCTCGTCAAGCCGGACGAGGGGACGATCACGCTCGACGGCAAGGAGCTCTCGCTCCGAGGCCCGCACGAGGCGCAGGCGCACGGGATCGCACTCGTCAACCAGGAGCTGAGCCTCGTCCCCGAGCTCAGCGTGGAGGACAACATCTTTCTGGGCGGCCTCGACGTCCCGCTGCTCTACCGGAGACGCCGCCTCTCCGAGCAGGCGCGGGCCGTCCTCGACCAGCTCGGCCTCCGCCAGCTGCAGCTCGGGGCCGCCGTCGAGACGCTCTCGATCGGCGAGCGCCAGCTGGTCGAGATCGCCCGTCTTCTCGTCCGCGACGCCCGCCTGCTGATCCTGGACGAGCCGACGGCGACGCTGAGCAAGCCCGAGATCGAGCGCGTGTTCCGGGCGACACGCGACCTCGTCGCGGAGGGGCGCAGCGTCATCTTCGTCTCGCACCGGCTCGACGAGGTGTTCGAGCTCTGCGACCGCGTGACGGTACTGCGGGACGGGATGCGCGTCGGGACGCACGAGATCCAGGAGATCGACCGGCGCTCCCTGATCTCGCACATGCTCGGCGAGATGGAGGGAGCGAAGACCGCGGCCGAGCACGAGCCTGCGCTGCCGGGCGTCGGCGCCGAGGTGGTCAGGATCGACCGGCTCCACGTTCCAGGCAGCGTCGACGAGGTCTCCCTCACGCTCGAGAGCGGCCTCATCACCGGGCTCGCGGGGCAGGTGGGGTCCGGGACGAGCACGGTTCTCCGCGCGCTCGGCGGGCTCGTCCCGAACGCGTCGGGCTCGATCGAGGTCAGCGGCAGGAAGGTGCTCCTGAGCACGCCGCGTCGGGCCGCCGATGCGGGCGTCCTCTACATCCCGAACGACCGCCAGCGTGAGGGCCTCTTCCTCGGGCAGGCCGTGGAGCGCAACCTGACCGTCACCCGGCTCCGCCGGCTGAGCCGGCTCGGCGTCCTGATGCGCCGCCGCCTCCAGCGCAGCGCCCGCGAGCTCGCGACGCTGGCCGCCGTCCCGGTCGACCGGCTGGGCTCCCCCGCCGCCAGCCTCAGCGGTGGCAACCAGCAGAAGGTGCTGCTCGGGCGGGCGCTGCAGCTCGAGGGAACCGCGCTGCTCGCGCTCGACGAGCCGACGCGAGGAGTCGACGTCGGCGGGCGGGCCGAGATCCACAACCTGGTGCGGGAGGCTGCGCGCAAGGGGACAGCGGTGATCTTCTCGTCGACGGAGCTCGACGAGGTCCTCGACCTCGCAGACGTCGTCGTCACGATCTTCGCCGGCCGGATCGTCTCGGTCGTCCCACGGGCGCAGGCGTCGGCGTCGGCGATTCTCGCGGACATGACGACGACGCTGACGTGAGCGGGACGCCGACCGCTGTCACGGGCCGTTTCGGCCTGGAGCGCAGGCCGCTCCGGCTGGCCGACATCGCGCTTGCGATCTGGATCGCAGTGCTGGCAGGCGTGACGGTCTTCGGCGCCGCGACGACCCAGGGCTTCCTCACGTGGAGCAACTTCAAGGCCATCCTGACCGCAGCGGCGTTCGTCGGGATCATCGCCGTCGGGCTGACCGTGATCGTCCTCGGCGGCAACCTCTTCTCCCTCGCGCTCGGCCAGACCGCCGCGATCTCGGCGATGGTCTTCCTCTACGCGCTCCGGATCGACCTCGGTGCTGCGATCGTCCTCACGCTGTTGCTCGGCCTCGCGATCGGCGCCGTCCAGGGGTTCGCGGTGGGCGCATGGGGGGCGAACCCGATCGTCATCACGATCGGCGCGGCGGGCCTGATGGAAGGCATGGCAGTGTGGCTCTCGCACGGGCAGAGCATCGTCCCCCCCGACGGGGCGACGAGCTGGGAGCGCCTCGCGAACCCGGTGCTGGGGCTGCCCGCGCCCGTCTACATCTTCATCGCCGTCTCGATCGTGCTCGCGGTCGTGATGCGGAGGACGCGGTTCGGACGACACATCTACCTCATGGGCGAGAACCGCGTTGCCGCGCGCGCGGCCGCACTGCCGATCACGCTGCTGACCGTCGGCGCCTTCGGGATCGCGTCGCTCTACACGGCTGGCTCGGGGATCCTGATCGGCGCCACGAGCGCGAACGCGTCGCTGCTCCTCGTCGGGAGCTACACCTACGACGCCATCGCCGCCGCGCTCGTCGGCGGCAACGCCGTGACGGGAGGGCGCGGCTCGATCGGGAGGACCGCCGCGGGAGCGATCTTCATCGCGACGATCTCGGACATGCTCCTCCTGCGCGGCTACTCGACCGGGGTGCAGATCCTCGTCCGCGGGATCATCGTCGTCGTCGTGGTGGTGCTCACCAACCTGAGGGAGCGCAGCCGGTGAGCGCGCTCCAGGCGATGCGCCGGCGCCCACGGGCGCGCGAGCTGGCCCCGTACGCGATCCTCGCCGCGATGATCCTCGCGCTGGCGCTCCTGCCGGCACTCACGACGTACACCGTCCGGACCGCGAACGTCTACGACATCTTCCAGAACTTCGCCGCGTACGGCCTCGTAGCGCTTGCCCTCGGCGTCACGATCATCGCGGGCGAGTTCGACCTCTCCGTCTCCTCGATGTACCTCCTCGGAGGCATGGTGGCGGTGCTCACGGGCGGCGGCTCCCCGCTGATCGGCATCCTCGCGGCGCTCGGGACCGCGATCGTCGTCGGAGTCATCCAGGGCACCCTGATCGCCGGATTCCGGCTGAACTCGATGCCCGTGACGCTCGGCGGCTACCTGGTCGTCCTGGGGATCACCTACATCCTCGGGCACAACAAGAGCGTGCTCTACGAGAACTACACCGTCGGCCTCCGGCTGGACAAGCCGGTCCTGCAGATCTTCTCGATCAGGAGCCTCGTGTCGCTCGGCATCTTCGTCGCCACCGCGCTCGTCCTCCGCTATCTGCGCGTCGGCCGGGACATCCGCGCGATCGGCGGCGACCGGCGGGCCGCCCGCGTGGCCGGCGTCCCGGTCGACAGGCTCCTCGTTGCCGTCTTCGCGCTCTCGGCGCTCGGCGCGGCCCTCCCGGGGGCGCTGCTGAGCTACAGCCTCGCCACTGCGAGCCCGACCAACATCGGCTTCGACGTGCTGACGTTCTCGGCGACCGCGGCGCTCATCGGCGGGGTCAGCCTCTCGGGCGGGAAGGGCAGCCCGGTCGGGATCGCGGCCGGCGTCCTCTCGCTGAGCGTGCTCGAGGAGATCCTCGCGATCCTCGGCTCTCCCGACTACGTCTCGAGCCTCATCACAGGCGGGCTCCTCGTCGTCGTCACGATCGTCTGGGCGCCCGAGCTCTCGCAGTGGTTCCGCACGACGCGTGTCTCGGCCGCCGTCGAGGAGCGGGCCTGACCGGGTCGCATCGGATCGCGGCCGTCTAGGGGAGATCCGCGGGCAGCGGCACCTCGGCTGGAGGCCTCCCCTCGAGATCGCTCCAGTCGGAGAACGCCTCGCCGTCCCGGCCCTCGTGCTCGCCGGCTGCCCCGATCGCGACGAGCGTGCACGCCGCAGAGAACGGATTCGCGAGCTGGCGCCGCGTCCCTGAGGGGACGTGGGCCAGCTCGCCTTCACCGAGCTCGAGCTCCTCGTCCTGCTCGAGGAGGACCATCAGCCGGCCGCGAAGCACGAGGTACACCTCCTCCTGTCGGGCGTGCCGGTGGATGCGTCCGCGCTGCCCTGGCTGCAGCGTGATCTGGTTCAGCCCGAACGCGCCGACGCCCAGCGCCCGGCGAAGCGAGACGAACCGTTCCTCGGTCAGATAGTCGATCGCTGTCGTCCGAGCCTCGCCGGCGTCCATCGCGCCGCAAGTGTTCCACAGACGTCCCGCCGCCTCGTCCCGTACCGATGACGATCGCCGTCCGCCGCTCCCGTCAACCTGCGGTGCCTCCGGTGCAGGCCGGTCCGGGCTGGGCGCTCGCTTCGGCGAGACTACGAAGATGACCGGGCGCTCCGTGGACCAACGCGTGAAGAGCCTCCTCTCGGAGCGACTGGGTGAGCTGCCCGGCTTCGTCTCGGAGCTCGTCCGGCACCGGAGCCTGCTCGGCTGCGAGGAGAGCGCGCAGGCGGTTGTCGAACGGCGGCTCGAGGCGGCCGGGTTCGAGGTGCGCCGCGTCGTGCCCGACGCGGCGACAGCCGCCGCGGATCCGAGCGCCGGTTATCCCCCGCTTCCGTACGAGGGCCGTAGCTCGATCGTCGGTGTTCGTCGGGGGACGGGTCGGGGCCGATCGCTCCATCTGACCGGCCACATCGACGTGGTGCCGGTCGACCCGGGCGCTCCCTGGACGCACGACCCCTGGAGCGGGGAACAGGCCGACGGTCGGATCTGGGGCCGCGGCGCCGGGGACATGAAAGGCGGCCTCGCCGCGTACCTGCTTGCAGCGGAGGCCCTGGTGCAGGCCTGTCCGGAGCTTCCGGGCGACCTCGTCGTCAGCTCCGTGATCGAGGAGGAGTGCGGCGGCAACGGCATGTGGTCGGTGCTTCGCGACGGTATCTCGGCCGACGCCACGCTGGTCGGCGAGCCGACCGGCCTCGCCGTCGTCCATGCCGGAACGGGTGTCGTCTGGCTCAGGCTCCTGGCCCGCGGGGCTGCCGGGCATTCGGCCCAGTCCGGCGGCGACGGGCCGTTCGACGCCCTCGCGCGGGCGGTAGCCGCCCTTCGGCGGCTCGAGTCCGAGCAGAACGCGCCGCCGATCGACGAGGTCTTCGGCGCCGTCTCCGGCTGGCCGTACGGGATGACGGTCGGCCGGATCGACGGCGGCGTGTGGACCTCTTCGGCCCCGGCCGAGCTCGAGGTCGCGGTCCGCTACGGCCTGCGGCTGGGCGCCGATCCCGGGAAGGTGCAGGCGCTGATCGCCGCGGCCGTCGCCGCGGCCGGTCCCGGCGTCGAGGTGGTGTTCGAGGCGTTCCGGGCGCCCGCCTACTGCTGGCCCGTCGCGGGGCCCGTGCCGGAGCTTCTCGGCTGGGCCCACGAGCAGGTCGTCGGCTCTCCTGTCGGGCATACCGCGTTCACGGCGACGACCGACGCCCGCCAGGTCGAGGGCGCACTCTGCTACGGGCCTCTCGCGGGGAACCTCCACGGCGCCGACGAATGGGTCGACGTCGACTCCCTGGCCGCGACCGCCCGCGTTGTCGCGCGTTTCGCCGCCCGCTGGCTCGGTGGGTAGGGCTCAGCGCCGCCGGGCCAGTTGATCCGCCGCGACGGCGAGCAGGATCAGGCCACCCTGGACGATCTGCTGGTAGGTCGTGTCGATGTTGAGCAGGTTGAAGCCGTTGCCGATGATGGCGAGGAGCAGCGTCCCGAGGACGGCGCGCCAGATCGCTCCCTCGCCGCCCATGATGCTCGTCCCTCCGACGACGGCGGCGGAGATCGCCGTCAGCTCCATCCCCGTGCCGAGGTTCGCGGCCGCCGACTGCGTCCGCGACGCGAGCAGGACGCCGGCGATGCCGGCCGCAAGGCCCGAGATCGCGAAGCACGAGCCGCGAAGCATGCCGACCCGGATGCCCGACAGCCGGGCGGCCTCGGGATTGCCGCCCGTGGCGTAGACGTAGCGTCCGAAGATCGTGCGGCTCAGCAGGAAGCCCGTGATCAGGGCGAAGATGATCCAGACCCACCCCGTGTAGGTGATCCCCCACAACGAGTCCTGGCCGATGATCCCGAAGGAGGGGTCGAGCACGGTCTGGATCAGCCCGCCGGTGATGACGATCGCGAAGCCGCTGTAGACGATGCTCGTCGCGAGGGTGCCGATGAACGAGTTGATCCGCGTCCGGTCGATGACGATCCCGTTGACGATCCCGAGCCCGAGCCCGGTCCCGACTCCGGCCAACAGGCCCAGTGTCGGCGAGGTCGAGTTCGCGACCTTGCAGGCGACCACGCCCGACACGCTGACGATCGCGCCGACCGAGAGATCGAAGACGCCCGCGATGATGCACAGGGTCTCGCCGCACGCCAGCAGGCCGATCGCCGACCACTGGTCGAGGATGTTCGACATGTTCTGGAACTGCAGGAACGAGCTCGAGGCGAGGCTCAGCGCGACGAAGAGCGCAAGGAAGGCGTACACGATCCCGTAGTCGCGGAAGTCGAGGCGCCTGAGGCGGCCCGTCACGGCGCTCATGCGCTCGCCGGGCCCGACGCGAATGCCGCGGTCATCACTGCTTCGTCGGTTGCCGCTTCGCCCTCGAACTCGCTCACGACCCGCCCCGCCCGCATCACGAGGACGCGGTGCGAGAGACCCAGGACCTCCTCGATCTCCGAGGAGATCAGCAGGATCGCCATCCCGTCCTTCGCGAGCCCGATCAAGAGCTCGTAGATCTGCCGTTTGGCGCCCACGTCGACACCGCGGGTGGGCTCATCGGCGATCAGCAGCTTCGGCCGCCGGAAGAGCCACTTCGCGAAGAGCACCTTCTGCTGGTTGCCGCCGGAGAGCGTGGTCACCATCGCCTCCTGGGAGGCGGCGCGGACGTCGAGATCGGTCGCCAGCGCGCCCGTACGTCGGCTCTCGGCTCGTACGTCGACGACGCCGAGCCGGGCGATCGCCTGCACGTCGACGATCGAGATGTTCTCGCGCACGGGCCTGATCATGAAGAGCCCCTGCTCCTTCCGGCTCTCCGGGAGCATTGCGATCCCGATGCGGGCCGCATGGCGCGGGTTCTTCACGACGACGGGGCGGCCGTCGAACACGATCTCGCCCGAATCGAGGTGGTCGGCGCCGAAGATGGCCCGGGCGACCTCGGTGCGCCCACTGCCGACCAGGCCTGCGAGGCCGACGATCTCCCCCGCCCTGACGGTGAGCGAGACGTCCTGGAGGTCGCGCCCCCGGGTGAGCCCGCGCACGTCGACCACGACGGGAGCGCCGAGCGGAGGGGGAGCCTTCTCCGGGAACTCGAGGTTCACGTCGCGTCCGATCATGGCGGCGACGAGCTTCCCGGGGGTCTCCTCGCTCGCCGGCGAGGTGCGCACGACCCGCCCGTTTCGCATGGAGGTGACGGTGTCGCAGACGCTCAGGACCTCCTCGAGGTAGTGCGAGACGAGCACGATCGAGGTGCCGCTCGCAGCGAGGGCCCGGACGGTGTCGAGGAGCCGCCCGGTCTCGTCTCGTGTCAGCGCCGCGGTCGGCTCGTCCATCAGCAGCAGCCGCGCGTTGCGCGCGATCGCGCGGAGGATCTCGACCTTCTGCTGCTCGGCGGTCCGCAGTGTCCGGACGACCGCGAGCGGGTCGAGCTGAAAGCCGGTCCGCAGGTTGAGCTCGTCGAACTGCTTGCGGACGTCGCGCGTACGAACGACGCCGGCCGAGTTGGGCTCGATCCCGAGCATGACGTTGTCGACCACGGTCCGGGCCGGGACGAGCGCGATTTCCTGGGCGATCGTCGCGATCCCGGCGTCGAGAGCGTCTCGCGGCGCGTGGAACGACACGGGCTCCCCGTCGACGAGCAACTCCCCTCCGTCGGGGCGGTGGACCCCGCCGATCACCTTGGCGAGCGTCGACTTGCCTGCCCCGTTCTCGCCGACCAGGCCGTGCACCTCGCCGGCCGTGATCGTGATCGCGACCCGGTCGAGCGCCTGGACGCCGCCGAACCGCTTCGAGATGTCGCGGGCCTCGACGAGGGGGCGCGTCGCGCGCGCCCCCTCGCCGGCGGTCTCCCGCGGGCCCGACGTCATCCGAGCCTCATCCGGTCAGTCGCAGTACTGCGCCTTGAAGTGCGTCTTGTCGAGGACGTCCTTGGTCAGCAGCGGGTTCGTCAGCGTGTCGACGTTGAAGGTGGTCGGCACCTTCTGCCCGTTGCCGGCCTGGATCGCGAGCTGCGTCGCCTTCAGGCCCGACGTGGTCTCGGGCAGCGCGTAGGTGGCGAACCAGGCCCCGGACTTGACGCCGGCGACGGCCTGACAGGAACCGCCGTTGCCGATCAGCTTGATCTGCCCGGTCTTGCCGGCCTTCTTCACCGCCTGCTGTGCGCCCTCGATCGCCTGGGACGAGCCGATCAGCACGTTCACGTCCGAGTGGGCCTGCAGCACGTCCTGCGCCGCCTTGAGCCCCGAGGCCTGCGTGTAGCCGCCCTCGACGTCGGCGACGAGCTTCACGTTGCTCGCGGTCGCGAGCTCCTTCTTGACCGCCGCCGTGCGCGCGTTGTCGAGCGGCAGCGACTTGAAGCCCTCGAGGTAGGCGACGTTGCACGGGTTGAGCCCCTTGCAGGCCATGATCCCGAGCTTGCCGAGCTCGGTGCCGTTGTGGACCGGCGCCTCGCCGACGAAGGTCACGCCCGGCACCGGTGGGGTCAGCGACGCGTAGTTGCTCCCGATCGGGGTGAACTCGGCGACGACGGCGATGCCCTTCTTGACCGCCTGCTGGATTGCCGGGATCACGGCGTTGCCGTCGTTCGCCTGGATGACGAACGCCTGGTAGTCGCCCGAGGTGGTCGCGTCCTGGATCTGCGACACCTGGGTCTGCGCGTTGAAGTTCGGGTCGAAGAACTTCGCACTGACGCCGGCGTCCTTCGCGGCCTGCTTCACGCCGGCCCACGTCGCCTGGGCGAACGAGTTGGCGGCGGCGAAGCCGAAGAACGCAACCGCCTTCACCTTGCCCTGCTGCGCGTGCTGGGCTGTCGGCTTGGCGCTCGCGCCGACGGTCGAGCTGACGACGAGAGCCGCGAACGCGGCCATCGCGATGAGCAGCCGGACGCCGGTGCGGCCGGTGATTCCTGAATCTCTCACACCATCCTCCTTCGTGCTGGGGAAACCTGACAGGGGGCTGAGTCGACGGGCGATCTAGACGGGAAGCTCGACCAGTTCGAGCGGAAGCGTCGAGAGGATCTCCGGCGATCCTTCCCGTACGACGACGTCGTCCTCGAGGCGGATTCCGCCGAGGCCGGCCCGGTAGAGGCCCGGCTCGACGGTGAAGATCATCCCGGAGGCGAGCGGCGTCATGGAACTTGGGACGAGGAACGGCGGCTCGTGGATAGCGAGGCCGATCGCATGGCCTGCTCCGTGCAGCACCTCGCCGAGGTCGGGCCGCGTCTCGAGGATCACACGGCCGGCCGACTCGACCTCGCGCGCGGGAACATCTGGCACACACCGTGAGATCGCGGCCCGCTGGGCCTCGTAGACGACGGCCCAGACCTCCCGGGCCCAGTCGGACGCGGCGCCCGCGGTCGCACAACGCGTGAGATCGGCCCAGTAGCCGTCGAGGCAGGCGGAGATGTCGGCGCAGACCACGTCGCCCTCGCGCAAGGCGCGCTCGCCCGGGCTCGCGTGCGGATTCGCGGCGTTCTCGCCGAAGAGGGCGAGCGCATGCGTCTCGGACGCGCCCGCTTCGCGGAGGAACGTCTCGATCCGGGCGTTGAGCTCGCGCTCGGAGATGCCGGGCCGGAGCGCGTCCCACGCGACCTGGTAGGAGCGCTCGACGAGCGTGCAGGCACGGCGGATCGCCTCGACCTCCTCCTCGTCCTTCCCCGCCCGCAGCCCCATGATCGCGGCGCCGGAGGCGACGAGCTCGTGTCCGCTTCCCGAGAGCGCAGACGAACGCGCGAAGATGATGTGGTCCTCCTCGACGCCGACGCGTCCGGCCCCGTCGAGCATCGCTTCGAGCTCGGGGAGCCCGTTCGACGAGGCGTCGTACGAGACACGCTCGAGCGTCTCCGGCGCGCCGCCGATCTGCCCGAGGTCGAGCCTGGGCACGATGACGCCGTCGCCGCCGTCCGTGCGGACGACGACTGCGAAGAACCGCTCGAGCTGGAGCGGGCGGAAGCCGGTGAGGTAGGCGATCGACTCGTCGGCAGTCGCGATGAACGCGTCGAGCCCCCGAGCTGCCGCCGCCTCGCGCAGGCGCTCGACGCGGGCTGCCGCGGTGCCGGTCTCGGCCACGGCGGTCAAGCCTCCACCCCGTACGCGGACGCCGCGCCGTCGGAGGTGAGAAGGCGGTCTCGCAGGTCGGCCCGAACCTGCTCCGGGTCGCGCTCGCCGGGGTCCCCGAACCCGCCGCCGCCGCCGCTCGATCCCCGGATCACGTCGCCCCGCCGGAGCACGATGCGCGTCGCCTTGAGGATGTGCCGCTCGTCCTCGCTCCCGGGGTTGATGACAACGTCGGGCGGGGTCGCAGGGGCGCCTCCGAAGAGCCCCCACGCAGGCGTCTTCGACCGTTCCCACCACAGAGACACGTACGCCTCGTCGCACTCGACCTCGAACTCGCGCACGACGCCGTTGCCTCCACGCCACTTGCCGGCGCCGCCGGAGTCCGGCCGGAAGCCGTAGCGGCGCACGTGGAGAGGGATCCGCGTCTCGAGGATCTCGATCGGGAAGTCCTTCATCCCTGCGTTGACGCTGTTGATCAGGCCGCTCTCGCCGTCGGAGCCGTCCCAGGCCCCCCAGCCGCCCACGGTCGGCTCGATGTGGAAGAAGCCGAGCCCCGTGCGCCCGTCGAGCCCGGCGCACACGAAGATCATCGAGTCGCCGTAGCTCGCCGCCGCCGACTTCTGCGGCAGAACCGGGCTGAGCGCCTTGACGACGAGGTCGATCAGCAGCCCGAGAGGGCTGAAGTACCACGCGCAGGGCGAGGGCTCGACGGCGCCGACGATCGACCCGCGCCGAACCTTCACCGCCAGCGGTGCGAACGATCCGCCGTTCGTCGGCAGGTCGGGCGCCACGAGCAGCTTGTAGGCGACGCGGCAGGCCGAGATCGCCTGCGCCTCGCCGCAGTTGACCGGGCCTGCGGCCGCGTCGTCGGTTGCCGTCAGGTCGATGGTCATGTCGCCGCCCGAGATCTCGATCCGGACGCGCACGCTCACCGGCGCGTCGGACAGG
This sequence comes from uncultured Actinomycetes bacterium, assembly GCA_963836925.1. Taxonomy (GTDB): domain Bacteria; phylum Actinomycetota; class Thermoleophilia; order Gaiellales; family Gaiellaceae; genus PALSA-600. Next base: position 25,264 of record CAWILJ010000004.1, on the reverse strand, counting down.
CCGTCGTTGTCGAGCGACCCCTCGGCCTCGTACACGCCGTCCGGGATCTCGCCGATCGCAGCGCGCTCGAGGCGCTCGGTCTGGGCGAAGATCTCGTCGCGCGCCGCCGCGAGCGTGTCGCCTCCGAACCTCTCGAACAGCGCCGAAAGACGGCGCTCCCCCGTGCGGGTGCATGCGATCTGGGCGCTCAGGTCGCCGATCGCCGGGTAGGAGAAGCGAGAGTTGCGGCCGAGGAGATCGATGACGTCCCGGCGGTCGCGACCGCCCTCGACCACCCTGGTGGGGCCGAGCCGGAGGCCTTCCTGGAAGATCTCGGTCGAGTCCATCGGCGCGCCGGCGTCCTTGGCTCCGACGTCCAGCCAGTGCGCGCGCGAGGCGGCGAAGCCGATCAGCTCTCCGTCGTGGAAGATCGGGCCGTAGACCGTGATGTCGTTCAGGTGCGTGCCGGCCAGGTACGAGTCGTTCATGATCCAGACGTCGCCGGGCTGCCAGGCCTCGCGCCCGTACATCTCCTCGGTCACGCGCGTGCAGACCTCGAGGTTGCCGAGGAAGATCGGCAGCCCCGACGACTGGCCGAGCACGCGGTGCTCGGCGTCGAGCAGCGCGACCGAGCAGTCCTTGAGCTCGTAGATGATCCACGTGTACGCCGAGCGGATCAGCGTCGCGTTCATCTCGTCCGCGGCAGAGTTGAGCGCGTTCCGGATCACCTCGGTGGTGATCGGGTCGACGGTGGTCGTCGGAGTGGTCGCCACTACGCCTCGACTCCGATCGCGACGACGAGCGAGCCGTAACGGTCGACGGCAAGCACGCAGCCCGGCGGCACGACGGTCGTCGCGGTGGCCTCCTCGACGATGAGCGGGCCCTCGAGACGCGCGCCGACCCCGAGCTGGTCGCGCGCGACGGTCGCGGTCGGATGCTCAACCCCGTCGAAGATCACGTCGCGAGTGCGGCTCGGCGGTGCGCCGTCAGCGGCCGGCAGCTCCTCCGGCTCCGCGTGGCCGAGGTCGCCGAAGGCCGCCGAGCGGAGCGCGACGAGCTCCACCGGCGCGCCCGGGTTCGAGTGCCCGTAGCGGAAGTCGTGTGCTTCGTCGAAGCGACGGATCATCTCCTCGAGGAAGCCGGTCCCGCGCGGCGCGTCCTCGGAGTCGATCGGGATCGAGAGGGTGTACTCCTGAGCCTCGTAGCGCATGTCGAGCGAGTGCTCGACCCGCGTCGAGCCGGCGGGCACGCCCTCGGCGGCGAGCGCTTCGCTGCCCTCGGTCGCCGTCTCCGAGCAGATCCGCGCGAGCTCCTCGAGGTCGGCCTCGCTTGCCCTGCGGAAGAACGGGCGCGTGAAGTCGCGGCGGAGCTCGGTCTCGAGCATCCCCCACGCCGAGAACGCGCCCGCGAGGCGCGGTACGATCACCTCGCCGATCGCGAGCTCCTGGGCCAGGAACGCCGCGTGCATCGGCCCTGCGCCGCCGAAGGCGACGAGGGCGAAGTCGCGCGGCTCGATCCCCTGCTCGACCGTGAGCGTGCGGATCGCCTGCGCCATCTTCGCGTTGATCACCGACACGATCCCCTCGGCCAGGGCGGAGACGCCGAGGCCGAGCTCTTCGCCGAGCCGCGTGACGGCGGTACGGGCGGCGCCGCTGTCGAGGGTCATGCGGCCGCCGGCGAACGTGTCCGGGTCGATCCGGCCGAGGACGAGGTTGGCGTCGGTGACGGTCGGGCGGTCGCCGCCGCGCCCGTAGCAGGCAGGCCCGGGGTCGGCGCCGGCGCTCTCTGGCCCGACGCGCAGCCCTCCGGCCTCTGCGTAGGCAAGCGAGCCGCCGCCGGCCCCGATCGTGTGGATGTTGGCGATCGGCATGAGCAGCGGGAAGCCTTCGAGCGCCGTCTCGGTCGACACGTCCGGCTTGCCGTTGATCACGAGGCTGACGTCGAAGCTCGTCCCGCCCATGTCGACGCCGATCAGGTTCGGCCGGCCGAGCACGCGGGCGAGGGCGACGAGCCCCATCGTTCCGCCCACCGGCCCGGAGAGGAGCGTCTGCAGCGGACGCTCGCGCGCCGATTCCGCGGTCACGACACCGCCGCTCGACTGCATCACGTGCAGCGGGACGGCGAGCCCCTGGCTCCTCATCTCGTCCTGCAGGCGCCCGAGGTAACGCCGGATGACCGGGGCGGTGTATGCCTCGACCACGGCCGACGACGTCCGTTCGTACTCCCGCCATTCCCGTGCGACCCGGTGCGAGAGCGAGACGGCGACCCCGTCGAGCTCGTCGCGCAGGATCTCCTCGACCCGGAGCTCATGAGCGGGGTTGAGGAAGCTGAAGAGCAGCGCCACCGCGACGGCGCCGAAGCCCTCATCGCGCACGCGTGCGGCTGCGGCGCGGACGGCGGCCTCGTCGAGCGCGGTGCGCTCTTCTCCGCGCCAGTCGAGCCGGCCCGGGATCTCGACGATGTCGGAGAGCGGCACGAGCGGCCGTGGCTTGCGGTAGTGGATGTCATAGAGGCGGGCACGGTTGCCGCGGGCGATGTGGTAGACGTCGCCCGCGCCCTCGGTCGCGAGCAGCAGCACCTTCTCGCCGCGGCGCTGGAGGAAGGCGTTCAGGCCGACGGTCGTCCCGTGCACGGTGAAGGCGATCGACGCGGGGGAGTCGATGACCTGGCCGAGCCCGGCGAAGACGCCGTCCGTCAGGTCGGCCGGCGTCGTGGAAGCTTTCCCCGCGGTGTAGGTCCCGAGCTCCTCGTCGTACGCGACGACGTCGGTGAAGGTCCCACCTATGTCCATCGACACCCGGTAGCGCCCCACGTTGCTCCTTTCGGCACGGGCAGCTGGTTCTAGTGACGGCAACATTAGGTTTTCTGAGGCAATAATGCAACCGCCTTCGCTCAGTCCACGGCGAGGCCGTACACGCCGGAGGCGATCTCGCCGGTGACGTAACCGTTCCGGAGGTCGTCCAGGAGGAGGTCGAGGGACCGCTCGGCGGGCGGCCCGTAGCCGCCGCCGTTCCCGGTCCGGATCCGGATCAGGTCGCCTTCGTCGACACGCAGGGTCGTCGCGACGGCGAAGCGCTCGACGGCGCCGTCGCGTCGGACCACCTCGACGAAGTTGGGCGAGCCCTCGCGGCCTCCGGCCTGTGCCCACGGCGGGTGGAGGCTGCGGGTGTACGCGCAAGTGAGGAAGCAGTCGTCAGCGCGCACGCGGTACTCGAGGAGGATCCCCTTGCCACCCCGCGTGCGGCCCTCGCCACCGGGCTCGCCGTTCAGCTCCGTGCGCTCCACGTGAAGTCCGTACCTTGCCTCGGCGACCTCGGCCGGACAGGTGTAGGTGTCCCCGTGGAGGATGCTGAACTGCGCGTTCAGGCCGTCCCGGCCCGGCGTCGCCCCCCAGCCGCCGACCTCCGGCTCCACGATCGTGAAGTGCCGTCCGGTGTCGGGGTGGCGGCCGCCGATGAACGTGCCGCAGATCGAGGAGAAGCCTCCGGAGGGGACCCGTCCGCCGAGGTGGGGCGCGAGGCAGCGCAGGATCAGGTCGTAGAGGCGGATCCGCACCTCGTAGTAGACGCCCATTGCGGCCGGCTCGCATGGATCGAAGACCGAGCCGCGACGCGTGAGCACCGTCAGAGGCCGGAAGTGCCCGGCGTTGGCGGCAGCGCCCGCGTCGAGCAGGTTCATCAGCGCCATCTGAGCGGCGATCGTGGCTCCGTCGCGGGAGACGTTGGCGGGCCCGTGGTCCTGGTCCGGGTTGTCGCGCAGGTCGACCAGCATCTCCTCCGCCGACAGCTCCACCGTGACGCGTGTAGACGGCTCCGCTGTCCTGCGCCTCCGAGAGCGAGAAGGTGCCGTGAGGGAGCGAGGCGAGCGCGTGCCTGGCCACCGCCTCGCCGTGGTCGTGGAGGCGCTCGAGCGCCGTGAGGAAGGCCGCGACGCCGTAGCGCGCGGCGAGGTCGCCGATCCGCCGCGCACCGAGCCGGACGGCCGCTATCCCGGCCCACAGGTCGCCGACGAGGAAGTCCGGCAGGCGCGAGTTGGCGGACAGGATCCGCGTTACGGAGACGATCTCCTCGCCTCCGTCGACGACCTTGACCGCCGGCAGCCGCAGGCCCTCCTGGAAGAGGTCGGTGGCCTTGGTCGAGATCGAGCCGGGCGCCATGCCACCGACGTCGTTCCAGTGGGCGATCGTGGCCGCCCAGGCGACCAGTCGCTCCTCGACGAACACGGGCATCGCGAGCACGACGTCGTTGAGGTGGGTGACGCCGCCGTAGAACGGGTCGTTGGTCGCGAAGACGTCGCCGGGGCGCGGCTCCAGATGCAGTTCGAGCACGCGCCTCACCGCCTTGTCGAGCACACCGACGAATGACGGGATGCCGGCGCCGGACGAGGCGAGCCCGCCTTCTGCGTCCGTCACGGCGGTACCCGCGTCGAGGACCTCGTAGATGATCGCGCTCATCGCCGTCCGGCGCAGGACGGCGAACATCTCGTCGGCGACCGCCTGGAGCGACCCCGCGACGATCTCGAGCGTGAAGGGGTCGTCGTCGCCCGGTCTCACGCGCCCGGGTCGATGCCGTAGACCGCAGCTGCGCGCTCGGGCGAGACGAGCCCGTTCCGCAGGTCCTCGAGGACGAGCTCGTGCGGTCGTAGACGCGGGTCGCCGAAGCCGCCCCCGCTGCCGGTGTGGATCCTGATCACGTCGCCTTCGTCGACCGCCAGGGCGGTCACGACGGCGAACCGCTCGACGGTCCCGTCGGCACGCACCACCTCGGCGAAGTTCGGCGAGCCTTCGAGACCGTCCGACATCGCCCACGGCTTGTGCACGTTGCGTGTGTAGGCGCAGGTGAAGAAGCAGCCGTTCGAGCGGACGCGGTACTCGACCACGATTCCCTTGCCTCCCCGGTGCTCGCCCTCGCCTCCGGCGGCGTCGTTCAGCGAGAGGCGGTCGACGTAGAGCCCGTACCGCGCCTCGGCCACCTCGGCGGGGCAGTTGAACGTGTCTCCGTGGAAGCCGCTGAACATCGCCGGGTTGCCGTCGGCCGTGGGCGAGGCGCCCCAGCCGCCCACCTGCGGCTCCACGATCGTGAAGTGCCGGCCGGTATCGGGATGGGAGCCGCCGATGAAGGTGCCGCAGATCGAGGCGAAGCTGCCGGCCGGGAGCCGGCCGCCGAGGTGCGGCGCGAGGCAACGCCAGATCAGGTCGTACAGCCGGAGCTCCACCTCGTAGTAGATCGCGAAGGCGGCGTGAGGGTGCGGGTCGAAGATCGAGCCGGGGCGCGTCAGGACCTTCATGCGGCGGAAGTGCCCGGCGTTGGCCGAGGAATGCGACTCGGTGAGGTTCATGAACACCATTTGCGCCGCGACGATGGAGCCGTCGCGCGAGGCGTTGTTCGGGCCGCGGTCCTGGTCGGGGTTGTCGCGCAGGTCGACGACGAACTCCTCGTCGGAGATCGTCACGGTGACCGTGTAGACCTGGCCGCTGTCCTGCTCCTCGGCGAGTGAGAAGGTCCCCTTCGGCAGCTCCTGGAGCGTGTGTCTCGCCACCTCCTCGCCGTGGTCCATGAACCGTTCGAGCGAGGTGAGGAAGGTCTCGACGCCGTAGCGCTCGACGAGCTCGAGCAGGCGCCGCTCGCCGACGCGAGCCGCCGCCACGCCCGCCCAGAGGTCGCCGCGCAGGTAGTCGGGAAGGCGGCTGTTGACCTCGATGATCCGGAGCACCGAGTCGATGGGCTCGCCGCGGTCGATCAGCTTCACGGCCGGGATGCGCAGCCCTTCCTGGAAGAGCTCGGTCGCGTCGGTGGAGATCGACCCCGGGACCATCCCGCCGACGTCGTTCCAGTGCGCGATGTTCGCCGTCCACGCGATCAGCCGGTCGCCGTGGAAGACCGGCATCGCGAGCACCACGTCGTTCAGGTGGGTGACGCCGCCGTAGAAGGGATCGTTGGTGACGAAGATGTCTCCCGGGCCGATCGCGCCCGGAGCGTCGTTCAGCTCGATGATCCTCGTGACGGCCTTGTCGAGGACGCCGACGAAGGCGGGGATCCCGGCGCCCGACGAGGCGAGGTTCCCGTCCGCGTCCGTGATCGCGGTGCCCATGTCGAGCACCTCGTAGATGATCGCGCTCATGGCCGTCTTGCGGAACGCGGCGAACATCTCGTCGCTCGTCGCCTGAAGCGAGCTCTGGATGATCTCCAGGGTGATCGGCTCCGGGGCGACCGAGGTCACGAGGCGCCTCCCAGGTCGATTACGAGGTTGCCGAGCTCGTCCACCTCGACGTCGTCGCCGGGGTGGATCACCGTCGTCGTCCCCCTCGTCTCGACGATCGCCGGCCCCTGGAACGCCATGCCCGGCTCGAGTCGGTCTCCGTCGTAGATCTCGGCTTCGTGGATCCCCTCGGTCGCGTAGTCGACCGTGCGGGCCCCCTTCGAGGCCTGGGCGAGCGCTCGGCCCGTCACGGGCAGGCGCGCCGGGGTGAGCTTCCCCACCTCGGCGATCGCGACCAGGTGTCCGCCGACGAACTCGACGGAGGTGTCGAGACGGTAGGTGTACTCGCGCTCGTAGGCCTCGTGGAACGCGGACTCGATCGTCTCGACCGCGGCGGCGTCGATCGGGCCCTCGGGCACGGCGATCTCGACCCCGTGCTCCTGGTTCGTGTACCGGAGGTTGGCGTACCGTCGGAACGTGACGCTCTCGGCGGCGATCCCTTCGGTCTCGAACTGCTCGAGGGCGGTCTCGGCCAGCTCGCCGAAGACGGAGTCGACTCGCCTGGCGTTCGCATCGGTGAGATCGACGAGGCGGGTGAGGAAGAAGTCGCGGCGCAGGTCGCTCATCAGCATTCCCCACGCCGAGAACACGTCGGCTGTCCGCGGGATCACCACCTTGCGGATCCCGAGCTCGGCTGCGAGCGCGACGGCATGCATCCCGCCGCCGCCGCCGAAGGCAACGAGGGTGAAGTCGCGTGGGTCGTGGCCGCGGTTCACGGAGATCAGCTTCAGCGCGTTGACCATGTTGTTGTTCGCGATCCGCAGGACGCCGCGGGCCGCCTCGCTGCGATCGACCCCGAGACGGCCGGCGACAGCGTCGAGCGCGCGGCCGACGGACTCCATGTCCGCCTCGATCTCGCCGCCGCAGAAGTAATCACGGTTGATGCGGCCGAGCTCGAGGTTCGCGTCGGTGGTCGTCGCCTCGGTCCCGCCGCGCCCGTAGGCGGCGGGGCCCGGGGCGGCGCCGGCCGAGACGGGGCCGACGTGCAGCTTCGCGAAGTCGTCGACCCAGGCGATGCTGCCGCCGCCGTTTCCGATCTCGACGAGATCGACGACCGGGACCATGATCGGGTAGCCGGCCGAGAGCCGGCTCCGCTCGATCCAGTAGTCAGAGATCACTCGCACCTGGGCGTCCCGGATCAGCGAGCATTTCGCTGTCGTGCCGCCGATGTCGAGAGCGAGGACGTTCGGCTCGCCGATCAGGCGGCCGAGCTCCGCAGCTCCCCAGAAGCCGCTGGCCGGCCCGGACTCGACCATCGTGATCGGGATCCGCTTCGTCCTGTCGACCGTGTCGACGCCGGTGTTCGACTGGAGCACGTAGAGCTGTCCGTGGAAGCCCGCGCCGCGCACGCCGTCGGCGAGCCGGGTCAGGTAGCGCTCGGCCACCGGCTGGACGTACGCGGAGAGGACGGCGGTGCTCGTGCGCTCGTACTCGCGCCACTCGCGCGTGATCTGATGCGACGCGACGGCGGCGACCCCGGGCCAGAGCTCGCGGACGCGGGCGAGCACGGCCTGTTCGTGCCTCGGGTCGGCGTACGAATGCAGCAGGCAGATCGCGATCGCCTCGACGTCCTCGCGACGGAAGTCCTCCACGATCTCCGGCAGGCCGGCCAGGTCGAGGGGCTCTCGCTCGCGGCCGTCGTGAGTGAGGCGGCCGGGTACCTCGCGGCGCAGGTAGCGCGGGACGAACGGCGGCGGCTTGACGTAGTGGAGGTTGAAGTAGTCGGGCCGATTCCCGCGCGCGATCTCGAGCGAGTCGCGGAAGCCGGTGGTCGTGATCAGCGCCGTCCGGACGCCGGAGCGCTCGGTGATCGCGTTGATCACCAGCGTCGTCCCGTGCGCGAGGAAGCGGATGTCGTCGTAGGCGATCCCGCTCTTTCGCAGCACGTCGAGGACGCCGCGCTCGAAGTCGGGCGGAGTCGTATCGGACTTCGCCGTGAAGATCTCCTGCCGGCCGCTCTCGGGATCGACCGAGAAGGCGACCAGGTCGGTGAAGGTGCCGCCGACGTCCGTGGCGACGCGGAGGCCCGTCATGCCTGGTCGTCGAAGAGCCGTCCGGTGGGCTCGCCGTCGAGGAGGCCGTCGAGCTCCGCTGTCAGCTCCGCTCGGACGGGAGCGTCGAGCCAGGCCTGGTACCCGTCGGGATCGTCCCACTCGGCGTGGACGACGAACTCGCCGGAGCCGTCTCGCGGCCGGAGCAGGTGGCCGCCGCGGAACGCCGGGATGTCAGCTGCGTGGCCGAACACGTCGAGCCGGTGGAAGGTCGCCACGAAGGCGTCTTCCTTGCCCGGCCTCACCGGGATCGTGAGAAGCGAGTGGGTCGCCACGCCCCGACTTCTTACTGACGCGCCCCGAGAAAGTCAAACGACAGGAAAGATCTGTTTAGACTCAGAGGAACCGTGGTCGACGACGACTTCCGGCAGCTGGGGCAGCGCCTCCAGGGTCTTCGGCGGGGGCAGGGACTGACGCTGGAGCTGCTCGCCGCCGACAGCGGCCTGTCGGCGGGCTACCTGTCCCAGATCGAGAACGGGCAGGCTGTGCCCTCGCTCACGGCGTTGCAGGTGATCGCGGCGTCGCTCGGCGTCGAGGTGGCGAGCTTCTTCCCAGAGGACGGCAACGCGACGACGCGGGTCATCCGCGCCGCCGACAGGCGTGCGTTCCGGTTGGAGGCGCAGTCGGGCGAGGAGTACGCCGTTCTCGCCCAGCAGGTGAAGGACTCCGCGTTCACCGTCATCCATGCCAGTCACCTTCCGAGCGCCGGCACGCTCCCGTTCCGTCACCTCGGCGAGGAGTTCGCGCTGGTCCTCTCGGGCCGCCTTCGGCTGAACATCGGCGAGGAGACGCGGGAGCTCGGACCGGGTGAGTGGGTGCACTACTCCTCGCAGCACGGCCATTCTGCCGAGGTCGTCTCGGACGAGCCCGTCGAAGCCCTCTGGATCCTGACTCCTGCGATCGTCTGAGGTTGGCAGGCTTTTGAGCGTCACGTCCAGGAGCGAAGCAGGGTTCGATCTCGTCAACGTGCTCGGACGCCGGCTGCGGGAACGGCGTCGGGAGCTCGGGCTGACCCTCGCCGACGTGGCGGCGGCGGCGGACATCTCGGTCGGCCACTCGTCCGCGATCGAGAAGGGGACGACCTTGCCGTCGCTGTCGGTGCTGGCCCGGCTCGCCCACGCGCTCGAGCTGACGCTCGCCGAGGTCCTGCGCGAGTCGCCCAGCCCCCGGATCGCCCACGGTTCGCGTCGGCGAGCACTCGAGCAGCGAGCTGCTCGTCTCGTCGGGCTCCCGGATCAGGGTCGCCTACCGTTGGCATGAGGCTGGAGCCGGCTCGCCGCCCCCGGCCCGCTCGGGCGACGACGTCTTCATCTTCGTCTACGAGGGCTCCATCGCCGTCGAGGTCGACGGGGACCGGCACGAGCTCGGCGAAGGCGACTCCATGCACTGCCACGCCCCCGTCGCGATCGCGTGCACCGCCGGTCCTCGGGGCGCGGCGACGCTCTGGGTGACGAGGGTGCGCCGCGAGCGGCCGCCCGAGGCGGGCGCATAGAACTGACCTAACGGTCGGCGGTGGTGGACGGACACGGCTGTTGCGAGACCGCGCGAACCTCGAGAGATGTGATTCCCTGCTTCCGGTGGTCACGCGGGGGAAGCGCAGCCGTTTTGCTTGCAGCGACTGACGCCGCGAACAGGGCGACGGTCATCGAGCCACGCTACGGCGGCGCGGCGACGGGAGCCTGGCCGCGCAATGCGTCGTCGGGCCGAGGCGTGGTACATGAGCTTGTCCACTTACTCAAGGAGGGAGTGATGGCGATGGAACGGAGGAAGCTTCGCGATCTCGAGGTGTCGGCGGTCGGGCTCGGTTGTATGGGCATGTCGGCGTTCTACGGCTCCACCGACGAAGACGAGGGCATCAGGACGATCCGGCGGGCGCTCGAGCTCGGTGTCGACTTCATCGACACCGCGCAGCTCTACGGTCCGCTGACGAACGAGTTGCTGGTGGGTCGCGCGGTTGCCGGGCACCGCGACGAGTACGTGATCGCGACGAAGTTCAACCGCCGGATGGACGGCGCAGTCCCCGGTGACATGTCCACGGTGGGGCCGCAGGACGGCTCCGCCGGCCACGTGCGCAGCTCGATCGAGGGGTCGCTCGAGCGGCTCGGCACGGATTACGTCGACCTCTACTACCAGCACCGCGTCGATCCGAATGTGCCGATCGAGGAAACCGTCGGCGCGATGGCCGAGCTGGTCGCGGAGGGCAAGGTCCGACACATCGGGCTGAGCGAGGCCGCGGGCGAGACGATCCGCCGCGCCAACGCGGTCCATCCGATCGCGGCCGTGCAGACCGAGTATTCGCTGTGGACGCGTGACCCCGAGTCCGATGTGCTGCCGACGTGCCGCGAGCTCGGCATCGGGTTCGTCCCCTACTCGCCCCTGGGCCGCGGCTTCCTGGCCGGCCGCTTCGCCTCGCCGGAGGAGCTCGACGAAGGCGATTTCCGCCGCACCGGCCCGCGCTTCACGGGCGACAACCTCCGGGCGAACCTCCGACTCGCCGACAAGGTCAGGGAGATCGCCGGGGAGAAGGGCGTCACCTCGGCGCAGCTCGCCATCGCCTGGTTGCTGGCGCAAGGTGAGTCTCTCGTGCCGATCCCGGGAACGAAGCGCCGCACATACCTCGAGCAGAACGCCGCTTCGGTCGACGTGGAGCTCACCGCGGACGACCTGGCGCGCATCGACGCCGAGCTCCCGGAGACGTCCGGCGAGCGCTACGACGAGGCAGGGATGGCGACCGTCAACCGCTAGTGCCGCCGAAAGCGAGCCATGCTGTCGCCTGCGTTGGCAACCGAGCACGTCCGGTGTGCGCCGCTCACGTCGGCTCTGTCGGGAGGAGGTGCGCTCCATAGCGACCCACGATGACGATTCGGCTACAGGAGGGATTGCCGGCCATCGGCAGGTCGAACGGTCAGCCTGCGAGCGGACCGCCGCCGACTCCAACGTACGCGCGAACGGGTCGTTCGCGGTGAGAATCCGCGGGGTGGGGGATGTCGAGGCGCTGTCTGGGCTCGAGGCGCGGATCGTCGAGTGCCGGCGCTGCCCGCGCCTTGTCTCCTATCGGGAGGCGGTCGCGGCGGCGCCGCGCGCGTCCTACGCGGGCGAGCGCTACTGGGGGCGGCCCCTCCCGGGCTTCGGGGATCCGCAGGCGCGGGTGCTGCTATTGGGGCTCGCGCCGGCAGCGCACGGGGGTAACCGCACGGGCCGCGTTTTCACCGGCGACCGCTCGGGCGAGTTCCTGTTCGCGGCGCTCCATCGTGCGGGCTTCGCCGCGCAGCCGACGTCGATCTCCCGTGACGACGGTCAGCGGCTCACGGGCTGTTTCGTCTCGGCCGCGGTGCGCTGCGCACCACCGGCAAACCGCCCGACGCCGGCCGAGCGCGATCGCTGCCTCCCCTGGGCGGCCTCCGAGCTGGCGCTGCTCGAGCACCTCCGCGTCGTTGTCTGCCTGGGGGCCTTCGCCTGGGACGCGGCCCTGCGGCTATCATGCCCTTGCCGGGTCGCCGCCGCCGCGCCCACGCCCTCGCTTCGGCCATGGGAGCGAGTGGGCAGCTGAGCGCTGGACGCTGCTCGGCAGCTATCACCCGAGCCAGCAGAACACGTTCACGGGGAAGCTCACGCCGGCGATGATCGACGCCGTGCTCACCCGGGCGAGTGCGCTCGCCGATCAGTAGGGGCCGAGCAAAAGGGGCCGAGCAGGCCGTCGTCCTAACGCACGAGGCCCTGACATCGGATCAGGCATCGATCAGGGCCATGGGATCGAGTCGGACCCGGGCGCTGCCTTTCGCCGTCGGCCAGTCGACCGCCGGCAGCGAAACGACTTCTAGTGGGGCACGCCAGCGGCCGGGCCGAACCGAACCTACCCCCTGTTCACCGGTCAGCCGGTTCATCCCCGCGTGAACGCGCCTGTTGCGCTCGCTCGAGAGGGTGGCTCGCCGAGGCGCCGGAGGCCGGGGCGACTCGACCACCCCGGCCTCCGGCCGGCGTTTGGCTAGTCGTCGCCGTGATCGCCGTCGCCACGCCCGTGGTGGCCCTGTACGAGCTGGCCGCGGATCTCGCCGGCCCCCAGCGTCGGGGTGTGCATGTTGGCGTAGGTGAGTCCAGCCTCCATGGCCTTGATGATCGAGTTGAGGTCACCAGCCGCGAACTCCTGTGGGGTCGGACCTATGACGTCGGCCGGTACTGTCGTGCCCGTGATCGTGACCGGCCCGTTCTGGCTGCTCGGGCACGCCGGCTTGGTTCCACCGCAGAAGAAGAACGAGACGCCGCCGGAGACGCCCGGCTGCCCGACGTGCACGTGCGCGACGACCGGCTGGTTGTTGGCCGCGAAGCCCTGGTAGGTCAGCGACCAGGTGAGCTGGCCGTTCCCGAGCGTGAGCGTCAGGTCTCCGGTCGCCGGAGAGTTGTCGGCGGGAACCTCGTTGTAACCGTCGAGATGGGCCGTGAACACCTGCGCATTCCCAGACACGGGCTTCGAGTCATGACGGCTCGCCGCGTAAGCGATCGACGATGCCCCCAACGCAAGCACCGTCGCGATCGCAAGGATGAAGCGCGTCCTTTGCCTACCCATGATCCCTCCTATTCATTAGGGCCAAGTGCGGACCGACGTCCGCGGTACCTTCCTTACGTCATTTCCCCATTCCCGCGCTCCCGGATTTGGCAACGGGTGCCCCGGGGTGCGTCTCGTCGTCTGGCTGCGCACGCTCATTCGGTGGTCCCGTAGGCCGGCTGCGCCTGGCGGGCTGGAGCGCCTGAGGTGCGTGCGTAGAGTCGTCGCAGGGGCCGGGGCGCCCACCAGTTCCATTTGCCGAGGAGAACCATCAGCGAGGGTACGAGCAGGGCGCGGACGACGGTGGCGTCGATCAGGACGACGAGTGCCGTGCCGAGTCCGAGCTCCTTGATGAAGGCCAGCTTCGAGGTTGCGAAGGCGGCGATCGCGATTGCGAACAGGAGTGCGGCGGCGGTCACGATCCGTCCGGTTCGTTCGAGGCCGATCGCGACGGCTGTGCTGTTGGGGATGCCGCTGTCGTGTGCCTCTTTGATTCGGGAGAGGAGGATGATGGCGTAGTCGGTTGCGAGGCCGAACCCGATTGCGAAGAGGAGGATCGGCTGGGTTGCGTCGAGGGCGCCGGTGCTTCGGTACGAGAGCAGGCCTTGCAGGTGGCCGTGCTGGAAGACCAGGACCAGGATCCCGAAGACGGCGCTGAGGGTGAGCACGTTCATCAGTACTGCTTTCAGCCCGAGCACGACCGAGCCGGTCATCAGGAAGAGGACGATGAGGGTCGAGGCGATCACCGCCGCCAGGACGAGCGGCAGGTGGGCTCCGAGGCTGTGCTCGAGGTCGACATACCCTGCGGTCTGCCCGGCGACACCGACGTAGAACGGCGCCGGCAGCGCCCGCAAGGCATTGACGAGATGTCTTGCATCGGTGCCGTAGGTCGGTGCCGACGAGGCGACATCGAGCAGTGAGAGGCCAGGCCCGGCGGGCCGCGCGGCGGAAACTGCGGCGACGGTTGGGAGGGCGCGGATCCTGTTCGCGAAGGTGCGCAGCTGCGGCGATCCGGCCGGGGCGCCGACGACGATCTCGAGCGGCGCCGTGCGCCCCGGTGAAAACTCGGTGTGGAGGGCCCGGTCGACCTGGTAGGCGCTCGTACTCGTGGGTAGGACGCCGGCGTCGACGGGCAGGAACCTGGTCGAGGTGAACGGGATTCCGAGCGCGATCAGCACGGCCGCGCTGAGCAGGGCGATGCGGCCTGGGCGGCGGATCACGATCTGGGAGAGTCGGTACCAGAAGCCTGACTCGTCCGGCCGCGCGTCGCGTTCGGCGGCGCGCTTGAGTCGCCTGGGGGCGAGCGCGTTGATCCGTGGGCCGAGCAGGGCGAGGATCGCCGGCAGGACGACAAGCGCAAGGGCGGCTGCGATCAGCGCTACGAGCGCCCCGGCGATCCCCATCGAGCGAAGGAACAGCTGGGGGAAGATCGCGAGTGACGCGACTGCGGCGGCGACCGTGAGCGAGCTGAACACGATCGCCCGGCCCGAGGTCGCGAGCGTGCGGCGCAGCGCGTCGACGCCGAAGCCGTGAACGGCGGATTCCTCGCGGTAGCGGGAGACGATGAAGAGGCTGTAGTCGATCGCGAGCCCGAGCCCGAGGCCGGTCACCATGTTGAGCGCGAACACCGACAGGCCGGTGAAGCTCGAGACGATCCGCAACGCGAAGAAGGTCGCGAGGATGGCGAGGCCGCCGAGCAACGGCGGGAGAAACGACGCGACGAGCGAACGGAAGAACAACAGGGAGAGGAGGAAGATGAACGGGAACGCGAGGAGCTCGGCACGTGCGAGGTCGTGGCCGACCTGGGTGTTGGCCTGCGCGCCCGCGATCGCGTCTCCGCCGAGCTCGACGTTGGGGTCGGCGGCGAACCGGCTCTCCATGCGCTGGGCGTCGACCTGGATTCTCGAGTCCGATCCCGGCCTGAAGTACGCGACGACGTAGCTCGAGCGCCCGTCGCGGGCGGCCATCGCGGGGTCGTGGCTGTCGTAGTAGCTCGACACGGCGGCGACGTCGCGACTCGCGCGCAGCCGCGCCTCGACCCGGCCGACCTGACGTTCGGCACGCGCGCTGTGGACATTTCCGGTGGTCACGAGCGCGATCACCCCGGGATCGATCTGCCGTCCGGTCGCGGCTTGATATCGGTTCGTCGCCTGAACCGACTCGGTCGAGGGGTCGCTTGCGCCGTAGGGGCCGAGCCGCTTCGCAACCCCCAACCCGAACACGCCCGCAACTCCGATACCGACAAAGGCGACGAGCAGCACACGGCGGCGGTTCCGATGCACGAATGACGCCAGGCTCTCGAGCATCGCCTACACGCCCCAGTTACTTGCGGCGCTAGCCCTGGCGGGGATCACCGTTTCCACCAGGCCGGTGACGACGTCGTAGACGTGGCCGGAGACGGTGACCCGATGAGAGATCGCGGCTGCCGAGCGGAGGCGATCGACGTCGCTCGCGACGGTGGCCGCCGGGTCGCGCACCGCGTATTCGAGTAGGGCCGTCTCCTCCGCGCCGACCCGCTGGGCGTAGCGGTGGCGGAAGTCGTCGTCGGCTAGGGCGCCGGCTCCGCACTGGGTGTGGTGGATGACGGCGATCTCGAACAGAGGCCCTTCCGGCACGACGCTCTCGGCGAGTTGCTCGACGAAGGCGACGTTTTCGATCACCTCCGGGGTGACGCGCCCGCCGCCGTTACGGACAACCAACGCGTCGCCGAGGTCGAGGCCGAGGACGTGGGCCGGGTCGACGCGCGGATCGAGGCAAGTGACCACAAGCAGGCGCAGGGCTGGGAAGACGGTGGCGCCCTCGTGTCCGCCGGCGCCGGCGAAGGCCCGGTTGCGGGCGAGCGCGGTCTCGACGCTCGTCCCCTCCAGCCGATCGGTCGTTATCAGCTCGAACTCAGTCGCCTGGCCGCCCGCTGGGACGTGGCTCGTGGCCGCTACTGCGGATTGTTCGCGCATCGTGTTGTGCCCCCCTGTATCTGTCACGACTGGCCTCCTTCGCTGTAACGCTTGGATGATCCAAGTCATATCAGCTTGGATGATCCAAGTCAAATCAGCTACTCTCCGGGGGTGGCGTCTCCGGTCGGTTACCAGACCTTCTGTCCCGTGGGTGCAGCCCTCAACGTCGTCGGCGAGCGCTGGGCGCTGCTGGTCGTGCGCGACCTGTTCCTCGGCCCGCGCCGCTACACCGAGCTGCTGACCGGTCTCGGCGGCATCGGGACCGACATCCTCGCCGCGCGGCTGCGAACCCTCCAGGAGCACGGGCTCGTCCGACAGGTGGGGAAGGGGCGAGCTCAGCGGTACGAACTGACCGACTCCGGCCGGGAGCTTCGGCCCGTGCTCGCGGCGCTAGGCCGCTGGGGAGCCGACCGGGTCAGGCTTCCCGCCGACCCGGCGCAGATCCCGCCCCGCGTCCCGCTCACCTCCCTGCTCGTCGGGGCCACAGCGCTCCCGCGCCAGGCAAACGGCGCCTACGCGATTCGCGTGGAACAGGAGGAGGTCCGGGTCGACGTTGCAGGCGGCCAGGTCCATCCCGCCCCGGACAGCGAGCCGGGCACCACGATCGAGCTGACCCGATCCGGGCTCAGGGCACTCATCCTCGGCGCTCCCACCTCCGAACTCGAGCAAGACGGGGACCTCACGATCGAAGGCGACCGTCGACGAGCCCATGCCTTGCTCGACGCGGTGTCCGGGCCGCCGCGGCTCGCCGGGCTGCGCCGACAACTCGAGGCTGGCGTCTGAACGGCTTCGCAACCTCGCCACAGCCATGCCCGCTTCAAGTTCTTCTTCTTGGGCTTCTTCTCGCGCTCGTGGTGGCCATTCTCCTCGAGCGCGCTCTCGACCACGCGACGCTGCGCCTTCTTGGCCTTCTTCCGAAGCTTCTTCTTCAGTGGGTCGCTCATCCCAAGCGCTCTTCGACGTGAAACGGCCTAACTTGTTGGCGGCGCAGGCAAGGGACCGTAGACCCGTGAGAGCTCGAGTTGGGGAACGAAGTTGTTACAACCGGGCGCGGCTCACTGCTCTGTGAGAATGCCGAGCGGACGTCACGACCCGGCTGGCTGCGGCCCGCTCCGCCATCGTCCTTCGTCCGGGCCTGCGTCACGCCCCGTTGAACAAGGACTTCGTAATTGATGGGGAGGATCCAAATGAGCCGAGAACCTGATGACGAGTCGTGCCGGGAAAGACCCGCCTCCGCAAG
Organism: uncultured Actinomycetes bacterium; assembly: GCA_963836925.1. Classification (GTDB taxonomy): domain Bacteria; phylum Actinomycetota; class Thermoleophilia; order Gaiellales; family Gaiellaceae; genus PALSA-600. The sequence goes on along the minus strand of CAWILJ010000004.1, from coordinate 8,239 downwards.
AAGCGCGGCGATCCGGGCGAGAAAGCTCGTATCTCCCATCTCGAGGAGAGGCTCGTACCCGCGCCGAAGCGCCGCCTCGGCGGAGACGGCGTCGTCGGCAAGCAGCTCGACGAGTCCCAGCGTCATCGCTCCCTGGGCCGCCGCGTGCCGGGTCGCCGAACGGCTCGAGCGCGCTCCAGCTGAGAGCTGCCTGCCCCCGGGCACGCTCCGTGTCCCGCTGCGGGGTTACGCGCAGATGCTGATCGGCGAGCCTGCGGGTACGTTCCGAAGCCGGACCAGGTTATCGATCGGGATACGGATGCACCCGTGTGACAGGTACGCCCCCGTCGTGCCGATGAGGCTCTCGGCGCCGAGTGGTCCGTGGATCCCGACCACCGCGTCTCCTGAGCCCTCCCAGTTGGCGATGCTCGTGGAATGGGCCGAGGTGACGAGGATGAACGGACCGTACCCGGGGCTGGGGGATGCTTCGAAGAAGGCCACGAAGTACTGCCCCTGCGTGGTGGGGTCCTCGCCGGTGCCAACCCCGGCGGGGGCGGACATGATCTGCCGGCCAAGCCGAAACAGCGCCAGATGCCGGGTCGCCAGATCAACGGAGATCCAGTACGGGGTAGACGAGACGGTGACGTCGGCCTGCCGGACCCACGCGCTCGAGCCGTTGGGCCGGCTCGCCACGCGCACCTCGAGCCATCCTGGCTGCTGGGCAATCACGGGCAACGCCGAGACTGCCCCGTACCAGCGGGCGGGGATCGTGCCGTCCTGACGGCCGCCGGCGCTCACGTAACGGGGGATGGTGCCCTTGGTGGTCGCGATCAGACTCCATCCACCACTCGCAGCCAAGTTCCCTGGCATCGTGCAGGTGCGCAGCCTGCTGCTCGTCCCTGCGCTGCTGGTGCTCGTCCCTGCGCTGCTGGTGCTCGTCCCTGCGCTGCTGGTGCTTGTCCCTGCGCTGCTGGTGCTCGTCCCTGCGCTGCTGGTGCTCGTCCCTGCGCTGCTGGTGCTTGTCCCTGCGCTGCTGGTGCTTGTCCCTGCGGCGCTGCCGTTCGTCGCGGCGCTGCTCTGGGCTCCGCTGCTGGCTCGGGGCCGGCCTCGCTGTGGCCTGCCGCCCCCGGTCACCTCCACGATGAACACGGCAAGGCCGACAACACACGCAAGGGCGACCGCCCCGACGGTCAACCAACGACGGCGCACTGCTTCACTCGATCGACGTCAACCCTCATCCGGTGACGGGGACGGTGGGCTTGGGCATGATCGGTGACGGGGGCGAGACCGGGACAGTGGGACCGGGATTCTTCGGCGACGGGGGCGAGAGCGGGGCAGTGGGCGGCCGAAGGACGTTGACGTGGACCACTCCGTTGGCATTACACGCCTGTGAGGGATCTGTGGGGTTGCAGTAGGTGTTCGTACCGGGGTTCAGCGTGGCGACGTTGTCAATGTTGAAGTCCGACGTGAAGGCCGGGTCGATCCGCACGACGTGCGTGAACGTGACACGGCCGCCCGGCGCGACGGTCACCTGCGCATTGATCGACCGGGGCCCCGACGTCGGGGCAACTGTGGATGCCGGGGTTGCAGTGGCGGTCCACGACCCACCAGGAGTCAGTCCCGTCGGTACCGCGTCGGTGAGCGTCCCGTGACCGATCGTCGCACTGCTGTTGGTGACCGTGATGGTGTACGTGAGGCTGTCCCCGGGTGCCAGAGGCCCGCTATGCGACACGGACTTCCTGATCGCCAGGAGCGCAGGGGAAATCGGCGGATCGAACGACGTCGAGGCGTCGCAGACCTTCGGATCGCAGGCGGTGTTCTCCCCCGGCCTGGCCGTGCCGGTGTTGGTGATCGTGCCACCCGGGAAGCTGGGGAGGATCGGAGCCGTGATGACGAAGGTGACGCTGCCCCCCGGACCCATGGTCAGGGCCACGCCAACCGGCGACCGGGTGCCATGCGCTGGTGTCGCGGTGGTGCCCTTTTCCGTGGTCTCCGTTGTCCAAACGGCAGCCGCCCGATCGAGTTGCGGAGGCAGCGGGTCGGCGAAGGTGGCATGCGCCGCTTGCTGGTCGCTCAGATTGGCGACTATGACCCGATAGGTTACTTTCTGACCGGGCTGTGGCGACGGCTTGGTCGGTTCGTGGGTCTTGACGATCGTGATCAGGGACGGAGTCGGGAAGTCGTCGGTGGCCGAGCATGACCGATCGGCCTTCGGATCACAGATGGTGTGGGCGCCGGGGTCGACGACAGAGGTGTTGATGACGTTCCCGCCGGGCCAGTCTGTGCGCACGGTGGCGTGCACGGTGAACTTGGCCACGCCGCCTGGCGGGAGGACGAGTTGCACGCGGGTGATGGGTCCGGACGCGGAGGCCGGGTTCACGGACCCGCCGGAAGAGGCGGTGGCCGTCCAGCTGATGGCGGTCAGCGCCGGCGAGTCGGACGGGTCGCTGATCGTTGCGTGGGCCACGGTGGTGGTACTGGTGTTCGTGACCGTGACGGTGTAGGTGAACGCCCGGCCGCGTGTTGGCTCGGCGGGCTCGTGTGTCTTCGCGATCATCAGCGTCGCCGGGGTTGGTTCGGACGTGAACGTGTCCTCACCGTTGCAGGTCGGCTGACCATCCGTGCACTCGGTGCCGGGGTTCGGCTTGACCGACCCCACGTTATCGACCTTCACCGGGACGCCACCGGCCCGGATTGTGGCCGTGATGGTGAACGTCACCTTGCCACCGTTGGGGGCCACCGTGATCGGCACGCCGGTGGGCGATCCCGTACCGGTGAGGGGGGTCGCCGGCGGCGACCCGCACGTCGACCCGGCGCTGGGGGTGCACGTCCAGGTGGCGCCCGCCGCGTCCAGCGGCGGATCCGGGAGAGGATCGGAGAACGTGCCCGAAGCGGTGGCGCTGCTACCGGGGTTGGTCACGGTCACCGTGTAGGTGACCTGCTGTCCCGCGACCGGGGGACGCTCGGTGAACGAGTGGGACTTCGCCACCTCCAGCTGGGCCGGGTTGGTGAAGCCGACCTCTGCGCGGCAGGTGACTTGACCATCCTCACACTTCGTGTTCAGGGCCGGGGTGGAGATGGCGACATTGGTGACCTGAGTCCCGTCGTAGGTCGCCGACACATGGGCGCTGATCGTGAACGTCACCGTGCCGAGCGGGGCGATGGTCAGGGTGACACCCCCGGGGAAGCCTGTTGCACTGGCAGGCGTCGCCGTCGTGCCTGTAACGGTCGTCGTTGTCGTCCAGCCCCCGTCGGCGACGATCTGCGCGGGAACGGGATCGTCGAAGGTGGCGTGAGCGGTCGTGAACGCGCTCGTGTTGCTGACGACCACCGTGTAGGTGATCGCGCCACCCTGCGCCGGTATGGTCGGGTCGATGGTTTTCGTGACGGTGAGCGGGGCCAGCTCGGGCGTGGCCGTGAACGTGTCCTTACCGTTGCAGGTCGGCTGTCCATCCGTGCACTCGGTGCCGGGGTTCGGTGTGACCGACCCGACATTGTCGACCGTGACCGCGGTCGCACTGGGCCGGATGGTGACGGTGATGGCGAACGTCACCTTGCCACCGTTGGGGGCCACCGTGATCGGCACACCGGTTGGCGATCCCGTACCCGTCAGAGGGTTGGCCGCGGGCGACCCGCACGTCGACCCGGCGCTGGGGGTGCACGTCCAGGCCGCGCCCGCCGCGTCCAGCGGCGGATCCGGAAGAGGATCGGAGAACGTGCCCGAAGCGGTGGCGCTGGTACCCGGGTTGGTAACCGTCACCGTGTAGGTGAACCGCTGACCCGGGGCGGGACTGGCGGGTGTGTGCGTCTTCTCTACGGTCAACTGGGCGGGGTTGGCGAAGCTCACGGTCGTCTCGCAGGGGGACTGGCCGTCCGCACAGGCGGTGTTGGTCCCCGGCGTGGCGGTAGCGGTGTTGGTGACCTGAGTCCCGTTGTAGGGCGCCGACAGGTGGCCGGTGATCGTGAACGTCACCGTGCCGAGCGGCGCGATGATCAGGGTGACACCCGTGGGGAAGCCGGTTGTTGCGCTGGCAGGCGTCGCGGTCGTGCCCGTACCGGTCGTCGTCGTCGTCCAGCCCCCGTCGGCGACGACCTGCGCGGGAACGGGATCGTCGAAGGTGGCGTGAGCGGTCGTGAACGCGCTCGTGTTGCTGACGACGACCGTGTAGGTGATCGCGCCACCCTGCGCCGGTGTGGTCGGAGCCTGAGACTTCGTGATGGTGAGCAGGGCGGTCTCGGGCGTGGCCGTGAACGTGTCCTCACCCTTGCAGGTCGGCTGCCCGTTCACGCACGCGGTGCCAGCGCCGGGCGTGACCGAACCGACATTGTCGACCGTGACCGCGGTCTCACTGGGCCGGATGGTGACCGTGATGGCGAACGTCACCGTGCCACCGTTGGGCGCCACCGTGACCGGCACGCCGGTGGGCGATCCCGTACCGGTCGTCGACCCACACGTCGACCCGGCGCTGGGGGTGCACGTCCAGGTCGCGCCGGCTGCGTCCAGGGGTGGATCCGGCAGTGGGTCGGAGAACGTGCCCGCAGCGATGGCGCTGTTGCCCGGGTTGGTCACCGTCACCGTGTAGGTGAACTGCTGGCCCGGGGCCGGGTGCGGATCGGTGGGCATGTGAATCTTCGCCACCTCCAGCCGGGCCGGGTTGATGAAGCTGTCTACCGCGTGGCAGGTCGGCTCGCCGTCCGCACAGGCGGTGTTGGTCTCCGGCGTGGCGGTGGCGGTGTTGGTGACCTGAGTCCCGTTGTAGGTCGCCGACACGTGGACGGTGATCGTGAACGTCACCGTGCCGAGCGGGGCGATGGTCAGGGTGACACCCGTGGGGAAGCCGGTTGTTGCGCTGGCAGGCGTCGCGGTCGTGCCCGTACCGGTCGTCGCCGTCGTCCAGCCCCCGTCGGCGACGACCTGCGCGGGAACGGGATCGTCGAGGGTGGCGTGAGCGGTCGTGAACGCGCTGGTGTTGGTGACGACCACCGTGTAGGTGAGGAGTTCACCTGCCGCCGGCGGTGTCGGGTTGGCCGGGGTGTGTTCCTTGCTGATGGTCAGCAGGGCGGTCTCGGGAATGGCCGTGAACGTGTTTTCACCGTCACAGGTCGGCTGTCCATCCGTGCACTCGGTGCCGGGGTTCGGCGTGACCGACCCGACATTGTCGACCGTGACCGCGGTCTCACTGGGCCGGATGGTGACCGTGATGGCGAACGTCACCTTGCCACCGTTGGGGGCCACCGTGATCGGCACACCGGTTGGCGATCCCGTACCCGTCAGAGGGTTGGCCGGCGGCGACCCGCACGTCGACCCGGCGCTGGGGGTGCACGTCCAGGCCGCGCCCGCCGCGTCCAGCGGCGGATCCGGAAGAGGATCGGAGAACGTGCCCGAAGCGGTGGCGCTGGTACCCGGGTTGGTCACCGTCACCGTGTAGGTGAACCCCTGACCCGGGACGGGGGCGGGATTGTCGGGATCAAGTGTCTTCGCTACCTCCAGCTGGGCCGGGTTGGCGAAGCTGACGTTCGCCTTGCAGGGGGACTGGCCGTCCGCACACGCCGTGTTGGTCCCCGGCGTGGCGGCGGCGGTGTTGGTGACCTGAGTCCCGTCGTAGGTCGCCGACACATGGGCGCTGATCGTGAACGTCACCGCGCCGAGCGGGGCGATGGTCAGGGTGACACCCGTGGGGAAGCCTGTTGCACTGGCAGGCGTCGCCGTCGTGCCTGTAACGGTCGTCGTCGTCGTCCAGCCCCCGTCGGCGACGATCTGCGCCGGAACGGGATCGTCGAAGCTGGCGTGAGCGGTCGTCGACGCGCTCGTGTTGGTGACGACCACCGTGTAGGTGATCGCGCCACCCTGTGCCGGTGTGGTCGGAGCCTGAGACTTCCTGATGGTGAGCAGGGCGGTCTCGGGCGTGGCCGTGAACGTGTCCTCACCCTTGCAGGTCGGCTGCCCGTTCACGCACTCCGTGCCGGGGTTCGGCGTGACCGACACCACGTTGGTGACAGTTACCGGGCTCTGAGTAACCAGAACGGTTGCGGTGATCGTGAACGTCACCTTGCCACCGTTGGGCGCCACGGTGACCGGCACACCGGTTGGCGATCCCGTACCGGTCAGAGGGTTGGCCGGCGGCGACCCGCACGTCGACCCGGCGCTGGGGGTGCACGTCCAGGTCGCGCCGGCCGCGTCGAGCTGGGACGGGAGCGGGTCCGAGAAGGTGCCCGTGCCGGTGACGCTGCTCGGGTTGGTCACGGTCACGGTGTACGTGACCGGTTGCCCCGGGATCGGATTCTGGGGCGAATGCGTCTTCGCCACCTCCAGCTGGGCCGGGATGACAAAGCTGTCCTCGGCCACGCACTGGGGCTGGCCGTCCTCACATCCGGTGTTGGTCCCCGGGGTGACCGTGGCGGTGTTGATGACCGGAGTCCCGTCGTAGGTCGACGACACGTGGGCGGTGATCGTGAACGTCACCGCTCCGAGCGGGGCGATCACCAGGGTGACACCCGTGGGGAAGCCGGTCGTCGCACTGGCAGGCGTCGCCGTCGTACCTGTGCCGCTCGTCTTTGTGTCCAGCCTCCGTCGGCGACGATCTGCGCCGGGACGGGATCGTCGAAGGTGCCGTGGGCGATCGTCGAGATGCTGGTGTTGGTGACCGTCACCGTGTAGGTGATCGGCCCGCCCGGCGCCAGTTCGGGCGTGGCGTTGTGGGACTTCGTGATTTCCAGCGCTGCCGGGGGAATGGGGGGGTTGACTTGGACGTCGGCCGGGCAGCTGTTCGCTGCTGGGTTGGCCGCGCAGACCGTGTTGGCGCCGGGGGTGACGGTGGCGGTGTTGGTGATCGGGCCACCCTGGAAGGCTGGATCCACGGTCACGGCGATGGTGAAGGTGGCCACGCCCAATGGCTGCAGGGTCAGGGCCACGTTGGCAATGTTTCCGGTGCCGCCTGCCGTACCGCAGCTCGAGCCGGTGCTCGCCCTACACGTCCACGAAGCGTTGACGAGGCCGGCCGGAATGGGGTCGTGGACGGTTGCGGCGGCGGTCGTGGTGGCCGAGGTGTTGGTGACCTCGACGGTGTAGGTGAAGGCCTGTCCGGGAGCCGGGGTGGTGTTGTCGGTGACCTTGGTAATGGTGATCGGTGCGCGCTGCAGCACCGGCGTGGTGTCGGTGGCCGAGCACTCCGGGTCGGTGGACCCGGGCGCGCAGTTGGTGTTCGGCCCTCCACCGTCGCCTTGTTGGTAATCGACGGGTCGGTGAAGCCGGCTGCGATGGTGCCGCTCACCTTGATCACGAACGTGTTGGGCGCGCTGTGGGTCAGCAGAGGCGTGGTGGCGGTAAGCGTGCCCCCCGAGATGGTGGCGGTCGACCCGGTCGCCCCTGTGTCACGCTCGCCGTCGGATTCGTCAGACCGGCGGGCAAGGCATCGGTGACCTTGACGTTCGCGGCGTCGGCAGGTCCCCGATTGGTGACGGTGATCTGTAGGTGAAGGGGTCGCCCACGTGGACGGGCTTGGGCGAGCCCGTCTTGGTGATCGACAGTTGCGTGCTGGTCTTCGTGGTGGCCGACGCGGTGGCACGGGCCACTGGAGTGTTCGTGTCGGGGATGAAGGCGTCGGCCGCACCGTGTTAACAACCTGCCCCGCCGCGATGTCGGCCTGAGTGACTACGTGGGTAGCGGCACACGTGTAGAAGGCGCCCGGCGCGAGCACCCCGGAGTGACCGCAGGTAGTGATCGTTCCCGGGGAGGCGACGAAAAGCGGGTCGGTCACCGTGACGCGGTCGATTGGCGCCCCAGAGCAATTGGTGACCTTGAAGGTGTAGGTCAGCGTCTGGCCCGCCGTCGTGTAGGGATTCGTGTCGACCGACTTCTCGAGACACACCGCGGGCACGGGGATGTCCGTCGTCAACCCGGCGAGAAAATAGCCGTCGCCGGACGTCGTGGTAGTCAGCGTAACGGTGTTGTCCCCAGCGTGGACGATGCCCGGAGCCAGGGTCCATTCCACGTTGTCAGTGCTGAAATTGCTCGTCCAGTTGGGGTCGGTGGCGTTCTGAGCGTACGAGACGAAGAAGTTGTTGGCCTGACCCGTAACCGGGTGCGAAATGTTCTTGCTGTTGACGGAAAAGGTGTCACCGGTCAGGCCGGTGTCGCCTTCTCCGGCGATCAAGCCCGCTCGGACCCGGGTTGGATCGGTGATCGCAGGGACGACGACCACCGTGTTGGTTGGCGGAGAGACGCTCTGCTGGTACACGAATCCCGTCTGGACGGTGATCT
>CAWILJ010000003.1:0-205573 GCA_963836925.1 uncultured Actinomycetes bacterium | reverse complement strand
CGATCTCGCTGCGCATCCAGCCGGTGAGGCTGCCGTAGTCGGCGCCCCCGAGCAAGCGTCGGATGCCCTTGGGAAGGTTGAGCTTGCCGATCGAGTCTCCAACCGCCGGGAAGAGCGCCCCCACCATCAGGATGACAACGACCATCCCGAACGCCGAGAGCAGCGTCGTCAGCATCCGCAGCCGCAGCGTCATCCTCAACGCCGGCAGGCTCACGGAGCCTCGCGATCGCGGTAGTAGCCGAGGAAGATCTCCTCGAGATCGTCGTCCCGGCTGCGGATCGAACGCACCTCGTAGGCAGCGAGCGCCTTGACGAGCGCGTCCGCCGAGCCCTCGAACGCGACGACGAGATGCGCCCCGTCGAGCGTGACCTCTCGCACGCCGGGGAACGGCGCGGAGCTCCTCGGGCCGAGGAGCAGGGCCTACGAACTCGATCTCCAGCCGCTGGATGGCGACCGCACGCAGGCCCTCGAGCGAATCGACGACCACGAGCCGCCCTCGCCGCAGGATCGCGACCCTGTCCGCAACCCGCTCGACCTCAGACAGCGTGTGGGAGGAGAGCAGAACCGTCCGTCCCTCGCTCGGCAACCTCCCTCAAGAGCGCATGGAAACTGCGCTGAACGAGCGGATCGAGACCCGCGATCGGCTCGTCGAGGATCAGAAGCTCTGGCTCGTGCATGAAGGCCTGGATCAGACCGAGCTTCTGCCTGTTGCCCGTCGACAGCTCGCGGATCCGCCTGCCGAGATCCGCGTCGAAGCGCTCCGCGAGCCCATCGCGGACTCGCCTGTTGACACCACCGCGGAGCTCCGCCAGATAGTCCAACATCGCCGACCCGGTCAACGACGGATAGAGGGCGAGATCGCCGGGCAGGAAACCAACCCGCCGTCTGATCTCGAGGCTGTCTGCCCGGCTGTCCAACCCGAGAAGCGCCGCCGACCCCGACGTGGGCTTGATCAGGTCGAGCAGCAGCCGCATCGTTGTCGACTTCCCCGCCCCATTCGGACCGAGGAACCCGAGAATCTCCCCCCGACGTACATCGAGGTCGAGATCGAACAGTCCATGCCCCTTGCCGTAGTCCTTCGTCAGGCGTTGCGTCTGGATCGCCAACTCGTCGGCCACGGCAGTCCTATCGTGCTTGTTCAGCGACTGCGAAGTGTCGTAGCAACCCGCGAGTCCACCTCAGGCCCGGACCCGGCGAGCCTGCTCGCCGGGTCCGGCTGCCGATCCAGCCATGACTAGGCGTCGTCGACTTCGCCGGACGTCCCGTTCGGCACGATCAGCACCGGACAGGGAGCGAAGTGGGCGCACTGCTGGCTGACCGACCCGAGCAGCAGCCCGCGAAAGCCACCGTAACCTCGCGATCCTACGACCAGGAGATCGGCTCCTTTTGCCTCTTCGCAGATCGCGTCGGCCGCCTGCCCGTGGCGGACAACGGTCGTCACCTCGACTCCGGACTCTGCTGCGCCGGCCTCCTCGAGGCTCTTGTCGAGTACCTCCTGGGCTTCCTTCGCGTAGGCGCCCCGATCGATGGGAACGGGCACCCAGCCGGCCTCGTAGACGATCGCCGGGATGTGCCAGGCGTTCACGACCTTCACCTGCGCGTCGTGCAGGCGGGCCTCGTCGATCGCGTACCGAAGCGCCTCTACCGATCCTTTGGAGCCATCTACTCCGACAACGACGGTGCTCATGATGAACCTCCTCCTTTCGACGACGCTTGTCTCTCTGAATATCGTCGCTCCGTCCGCTCGAAAGGTCGTCGGTCAGATCTCGGATCGACCATGCGGAGACTACTGACGGACGGCGGGAGGTGCGGTCAGCCCGGCTCGTAAACGCCGCGATTCGCGTTGCGAATGGCAGTCGCATAGCCGGCTCGTTCGTAGGCCGCCGCATCTATGCCGGGCGGCACGGCGAGCAAGCCTTTCACGTCACTCAGTGTCTCGAACCCCTTCCGGGCCATCCAGGCAGAAAGCCCATCCAGTAGCTCGGTCGCGTACTCGGGGCCGTGGCGCAGCAAGGCTGAGGCGGTCATCACGACGTCGGCGCCTGCGAGCAGGTACTTCGCAATGTCGGCCGACGTCCCGACGCCGGTCGTCGCTGCGAGCGAGGCGTTCACTCGTCCATGGAGCAGCGCGATCCAGGCTCGAGGCAGCCGGGCCTCAACCGGTTCCGAGAGGCCGACGTGGGACTCGACGGTGAGCTTGTCGAGGTCGATCTCAGGCTGGAGAAATCGGTTGAACAGCACCAGGCGCGTCGGCGCCGGCCTCGTCCAACCGGAGCACCATCTCGCCGGTCGAGCTGAAGTACGGGCTCAGCTTGACGGCAACCGGAACGCTGACGGCGTCCTTGACCCGCGCAAGGATGTCGAGATGGCGCTGCTCGACCTCGCGGCCGGACACGCGCGGGTCGCCGGGGAGGTAGTAGACGTTCAGCTCGATCGCCGCGGCACCGGCGTCCTGCATATGCGCGTGCGTAGTCGGTCCAGCCGCCGGGTGTGACGCCGTTCAAGCTGCCGATCACCGGAATCGTCGACCGCTCGTACGCCACGCTCGAGGAGGCTCAAATACTGCTGCGGGCCTGCCTCTCCGGCGGCAGCCGGGAAGTACGACAGCGACTCCGCGAAGCTTTCGGCGCCGGCGTCGACCAGCGATGCGTTCTCTGCCTGCCTCCCTCCGCACCTGTTCCTCGAAGAGCGAGTAGAGGACGATTGCGCCGACTCCCGCCTCGGCGAGCCGCCGTATGCCGTCGACCGTCCGCGAGAGCGGCGAGGCGGACGCGACGAGCGGGTTGGACAGCGCGAGGCCCATGTAGTCGGTCGAGAGGTCCACCATCAGCGCTCCCTGCGTGCGTCGGCGGCGAACTGACGGGCACCTCGCGTCGCCATCTCCTCGTAGACGTCCCAGCGTTGCGCGACCGCCTGCTCGGCGAGCCCGTGCAACCGTTCGGCTTCGGCCGGGTCGTTGTTGGCAAGGGAGCGGTAGCGGAGCTCGCGGTTCGTGTAGTCGGTGAGCGGGATTCGCGGCCGCGGCGAGTCGAGCAGGAACGGGTTGCCGCCTTCGGCCCGGACCATCGGGTCGTAGCGGATCAGCGGCCAGTACCCGCTCGCGACCGCGCGGTACTGCTGGTCGAGCCCGTTTCGCATGTCGATGCCGTGGGCGATGCAGTGGCTGTAGGCGAGCACGAGCGACGGCCCGTCGTAGGCCTCCGCCTCGCGGAACGCGCTCAGGGTCTGCTGCGGATCGGCACCCATCGCAACCCGAGCGACGTAGACGCTTCCGTAGGCGATGGCCTGGAGCGCGATGTCCTTCTTGGGCACGGTCTTGCCGGCGGCCGCGAACTTCGCGACCGCGCCGAGCGGCGTCGACTTGGACATCTGGCCGCCGGTGTTGGAGTAGACCTCGGTGTCGAGGACGAGCACGTTGACGTTGCGCCCGCTCGCGAGCACGTGATCGAGGCCGGCGGAGCCGATGTCATAGGCCCAACCGTCGCCGCCGACGATCCAGACGCTGCGGCGGACGAGATGATCGACGACGCTCAGCAGGTCGGCGACGATAGGGCCCTCGAGTCCTTCGAGGCGCCGGATCAGCTCGCTGACCCGCAGCCGCTGCGCGTGAAGCTCCGACTCTCGGAGTTGCGGCGCACCCAGAATCTCTTCGACGAGCCCCGCGCCGACGGCATCGCGCAGCTCGCCGAGACGGCGGCGGGCGAGGTCGGTGTGCCGGTCGGCGGCGAGCCTGAAGCCGAGCCCGAACTCGGCGTTGTCCTCGAAGAGCGAGTTCGACCAGGCCGGGCCGCGCCCATCGGCGTCGGTCGTCCACGGCGTGGTCGGCAGGTTGCCGCCGTAGATCGAAGAGCAGCCGGTCGCGTTCGCCACCATCAGCCGGTCGCCGAAGAGCTGCGAGAGGAGCTTGACGTAGGGCGTCTCGCCGCACCCTGCGCACGCGCCCGAGAACTCGAACAGCGGTTCCAGGAACTGCGTCCCGCGGACCGTGCCGAAGTCGACTCGCGACCGCTCCGTTGCCGGAAGCGTCTCGAAGAACGCGATGTTCGCACGCTCCAACTCGAGCAGCGGCTCGCGCGGCGCGAGATTGATCGCCTTGTGTCCCGGGTCGGCCGGCGCCGACACCGGGCAGGCCTCGACGCAGAGCGCGCAGCCGGTGCAATCCTCGAGATAGACCTGGAGCGTGAAGCGTGCGGCCGGCAACCCGACAGCGTCGAGTGGCGCCGACTCGAAGCCATCTGGCGCCCCTTCGAGGCGCGACCCGTCGTAGTACTTCGAGCGGATCACGCTGTGGGGGCACACGAAGCTGCAATTGCCGCACTGGATGCACAGCCCCGCGTCCCACGCCGCGACGAGCTCGGAGATGTTGCGCTTCTCGTACGCCGCGGTGCCGCTCGGATACGTCCCGTCCACGGGCAGCGCGCTGACCGGCAGGTCGTCGCCTCGCCCTGCCAGCATCTCTGCGGTGACGGCCCGGACGAAATCGGGGGCGTCGGCGGGGACCATCGGTGGCAGCTCACGGACGGCGGTGACCCGCTGGGGCACGTCAACCCGATGCAATCCCGCGAGCGCGCGATCGACGGCCGCGTTGTTGCGTTCGACGATCTCCGCCCCTCGGCGGCCGTACGTCTTTGCGATCGTCGTCTTGATCCGTTCGATTGCCTGCTCGCGCGGCACCACGCCGGAGAGCGCGAAGAAGCAGGTCTGGAGGACGATGTTGATGCGTCCCGGAAGGCCGGCCTCGCGTGCGATCCGGCCTGCATCGACGACGTGGAGATCGATGTGCTTGCCCAGGATCTGCTCCTGAACCGGACGCGAAAGCGCATCCCAGACCGCCTCGGGCGGATGTGCGCAATTGAGCAGTAGCGTCGCGCCGGGCGCCGCACGGCCGAGCACGTCGACGCGGTCGAGTAGGCCGAACTGGTGGCAGCCGACGAACCCCGCCTGCTGGACGAGGTAGGCGGCGCGGATCGGACGAGGACCGAAGCGCAGGTGGGACACCGTCTGCGAGCCGGACTTCTTCGAGTCGTAGACGAAGTAGCCCTGCGCATGCAGTCCCTCCTCGGAGCCGAGGATCTTGATCGTGTTCTTGTTCGCCCCGACGGTCCCGTCCGAGCCCAGGCCGAAGAAGATCGCGCGGGCCGTGTCCGGCGGCTCGATGTCGAGCGTCGCGTCGTAGTCGAGGCTCGTTCCCGAGACGTCGTCGACGATGCCGATCGTGAAGCGGCGCCGCGGTCGCTCGGCCTTCAGCTCGTCGAAGACGCCCGCGACCATGCCGGGAGTGAACTCCTTCGACGACAGCCCGTAGCGGCCTCCGACGATCCGGGGCATCACCTCCAGCTCGCCGTCGGCGAACGCCTCCGTCACCGCCGCAACCGTGTCGAGGAAGAGCGGCTCCCCGACCGACCCCGGCTCCTTGGTCCTGTCGAGCACGGCGATGCTCCGCACGCTCGAAGGCAGCGCCTCGATGAGAGCCTGTGCCGGGAACGGGCGGTACAGCCGGACCTGCACCACGCCGACGCGCTCACCGCGATCGGTGAGCGCGTCCACCGTTTCCCGCGCCGTCTCCCCCCCCGACCCCATCACGACCAGGACGCGCTCGGCCTCGGGATGACCGGCGTAGTCGACCAGGTGGTAGCGGCGGCCGGTTCGGTCCGCGAGGGCCGCCATGGCTTCCTCGACGGCGCCGGGGACGCGGACATAGAACGGATTCACCGTCTCACGCGCCTGGAAGTAGATGTCCGGGTTCTGCGCGGTTCCACGGATGAACGGATGCTCGGGCGAAAGCGCGCGCCCGCGATGAGCACGAACCAGCTCTTCGGGAACGAGCGCCCGCAGGTCGTCGTCGGAGAGCAGTTCGATCGTGTTCAACTCGTGCGACGTCCTGAACCCGTCGAAGAAGTGCACGAACGGCACGCGCGTCCGCAGGGTCGCCGCCTGTGCGACGACCGCCAGATCGTGAGCCTCCTGCACTGACGACGAAGCGAGCAGCGCAAACCCGGTCTGGCGCACGGCCATCACGTCGGAGTGGTCGCCGAAGATCGAGAGCCCCTGCGCCGCAAGGGAGCGGGCGGCGACGTGCAGCACCGCCGGGGTGAGCTCTCCCGCGATCTTGTACATGTTCGGGATCATCAGCAGCAGCCCCTGCGACGCGGTGAACGTGGTCGCCAGAGCGCCGCTCTGCAGCGCGCCGTGAAGAGCGCCGGCGGCACCTCCCTCGCTCTGCATCTCGACGACGGCGGGCACGCTTCCCCAGACATTCGGCCGCCCCTCGCTCGACCACTCGTCGGCAAGCTCGGCCATCGGCGACGACGGCGTGATCGGATAGATGCAGCAGACCTCGTTGAGCCGGTAGGCAACCGACGCCGCCGCCTCGTTCCCGTCGATCGTCACCGGCATCTCAGGCCTCCTCGGCGACCATCTCGATCGCGTGCACGGGGCACTGCTCGAAACACGCCCCGCAGCCGGTGCAGCGGTCGTAGTCGAACCGGTAGCGCGACCCCACCCCGAGCTTGATCACGGCATCCTCCGGACACGCCCCCAGGCAGCCGTCGCACTCGAAGCAGTTGCCACAGGAGAGACACCGGCCCGACTCGTACGTCCGCCTCCTCCGCCGTCAGCCCACCGACCACCTCGGCGAAATCCGCCGTCCGCTCTTCGAGGGGTAGCTCCGGTTGCGCGCGGCGCGCCGCGTCGCCGAAGTACCAGAGATGGAGCTTGTCGAAGGAGGCCTGGTCGTGCTTCGGCGCGCTCGAGACCTCCTCGCTGCGCAACCAGGCATCGATGTGCCGGGCCGCCTTCTTGCCGTGGCCGACCCCGACCGTCACCGTGCGCTCGCTGGGCACCATGTCGCCGCCCGCGAATAGTCCCGCACATCCGGTCTGAAAATCGGTCGATACCCGCACGGTCCCATCGCGCTCGAACTCGACGCCCGGCACCTCGCGCAGGAACGCGGTGTCGCTCTCCTGACCGAGCGCGAGGATGACCGTGTCTGCGGCGAGAGTCTCGAACCGCCCGGTCGGCTGCGGGTAGCCCGACTCGTCGAGCTCCATCACCTCGATCTGCAGCTCCGGGCCGTCGAAGGCGGTGATCGTGCGGAGCCAGTTGATGCGCACTCCTTCCCGCTCGGCGTCCTCGGCCTCCTCCGCATGGGCGGGCATCTGGTCGCGCGTCCGCCGGTAGACGATCATCGCGTCGTCGGCGCCGAGGCGGCGCGCGACCCGCGCTGCGTCCATTGCCGTGTTACCGCCCCCGTAGACGGCGACACGACGGCCGATCACGGGATGCTCACCGGAGGCGACGCTGCGCAGGAACGACACGGCATCCACGATCCGCCCCGCGTCCCTCGCGGGGATGTCGACACGCTTCGACAAGTGCGCCCCGACCGCGACGAAGACGGCGTCGAACCCACCCTCGTCCCGTTCGGCGACGAGGTTCTCGACCCGGTGTCCGCAGCTGATCTGCACGCCAAGCGCCTCGATCCGGTCGAGCTCCCCGGTGAGAATGTCGCGTGGCAGCCGGTATGCAGGGATGCCGTACCTCATCATCCCGCCGGGTTCGGCGCCCGCGTCGCGAATCTCCACCTCATGCCCGAGCCGCGCAAGGTGATAGGCAGCCGAGAGCCCACTCGGGCCGGCCCCGATCACGAGCACCCGCCTGCCGCTGCGAACCGGAGGAGCATCGAAACGCCACCCCTCCTCCAGCGCGCGGTCGCCCAGGAACCGCTCGACCGAGTGGATCGAAACGGCGCTGTCGAGGTCGGCGCGGTTGCACACGCTCTCGCAGGGGTGGTAACAGACCCGACCGTGGATCGCCGGCAAGGGATTGTCCGCGACGAGCGCACGCCATGCCTGCTCGTGCCGGCCCGCCTTCGTATGCGACAACCACGCCTGGATGTTCTCGCCGGCAGGGCAACCGGCATTGCACGGCGGAAGCAGATCGACGTAGACCGGCCGACGCTCACGCACGGGGCCCGTGTTCGCATGGCCGTGCGCAAGGTCCGGCAGCGACGCGAGGTCACGGTGAAGCTCGCTCACGCTCTCTCTCCAGCCTCGACCGCCATCGCGGGAGGGTAACCAGGGTTCCGCGACCGCGAATGGGGACTTTCTACTGAGCTCGCGGCCGGTGCCCGTCGGTCTTCCCACGATGCGCGATTGCAGGCCGATCCGTATCCTTGTGAGCGAAGCAAGAGGAGGTCAGAGATGACACCAGCGGTGTATTCGCCACCATCGCCGAGTCTCGCCCCCGCTCGTGAACCCACCCGGGCGGTGTCGAGAAGAGACCAGTTCCGGCGTACGCGGACAGCCGTTCTCGAGGCCACGAACACCTGTGCCAAAGGGCGGACCGCAGTCGTGATCGTGGAGGCGCCGATCAGTTGCGCCGACGTCCGAGCGGCGTTCGACGAGATCGACGAGAAGCACCACCTCGTAGGCATCCACCTTCGCTTCGAGCTCGAGAAGGGCATTTCGAGGGCGATCTTCGATCCGGCCGGCACCTGGCCTCGGCGAGACGTCCACCCGTTGCGTAACGCCGGCGGACGCGTCCCGGCCGGGGCCCCCAGAAACTCCGCTTCCGGTCGCGGGATCTAAGTACGGGTAAAGCCGCACCCGGTGTCCGTGCGGATGCCGATGTCGACGCCGCTCTCGTGGGCGAGGCTCGTCCTGAGATGCCCCTGAACCTTCCCATGAGGCCCGCACATCTGTGCCGGTGACGGCGGAATGACCCTCTCCCGTATCCGACGGCACCCGCTCAGGCCGATTCACGAGGTTGTGACGCCCCCGAACTGTCGAGTTCGGATGAGGCGTGCCCCGCGCTGGTCTGGCCATTCGTCTTCCTCGCCGAATGGGCCTGGCGACGGGCGGCATCCGTCGGCAGCACCACGCACACTTGATGAGCTGAGCGCCGATTGGCGGCTCGCGTTGTTCGGGGCGCAGGATGTGCTGACCGCCGCACGCCGCTGCGGTCGCAGCATCGGTCTTCGCACCGACGAGCTCAGCGCCTTCGAACGCAGACTGGCCGACGAACGCGTGACGACTGCGCGGCTCCTCGACGCCGTTGCACACGAGGAACGCATCCCCCTTCACCATCGCCTGATGAGCCCCCGCGCAACCGCAGGTACGCTCGGACTGCCACGCGGCGTTCGAGCGTGCCTCTTCGACCTCGACGGAGTCCTGACGGCAAGCGCCGAGATACATGCCGCGGCGTGGCGAGACAGCCTCAACGACTTCCTCGCTCGGCGGTTGGAGCTCACCGGCGAGCGCTTCGGTCCCTTCCGTCCGTTCAGCACCCGTCGCGACTACTATCGCTACCTCCACGGCAAGCCTCGCCTTATGGGCGCCCATGCGTTTCTCGCGAGCCGCGGCATCAAGCTTCCGGAGGGGCGCCCGGATGATTCGGTTGATGCGGAAACCGTGTTCGGCCTGGCAAACAGGAAGAACGAGGCCTTCCGTCGCCGGCTCGAAAACGAAGGGATTCATGCATTCGCGGGAGCGCTTCACTACCTCGAGGCGGCGCGAGAAGCAGGCATGAGATGCGCGGTGATCTCCGCGAGTGCGAACACCGAACGCATGCTGGAACGCTCGGGCCTTGCGCCCATGATCGATCGGATCGTCGACGGCAACCTGATGCGGAGCGGCGACCTCGAGAACAAGCCGGCCCCCGACACGATCATCACGGCCTGCGAGCTGCTCGGCGTTGAAGCGAGCGAAGCGGCGACGTTCGAGACAACCCTGGTCGGCCTCGAGGCCAGTCGTACCGCCGGCGTGGCCTTCACAGTCGCTGTCGATCGAACCGGCCGGGCAGAGACGCTCCGTGATCATGGCGCCCAGAACGTGGTGTCCGACCTCGTCGAGCTCATCGATCCGCGCTGGTAGCCGCGCGAGTCGAGCCGTCAGTATTTCGCCGCGGTCAGATCCGCAAAGTCCCCGACGCCCGGTCCTTCTCACCGATGGAGACTTCCGTCATGCACTGACCACGGATCGCGAGTAGAGCGAAGCACCAGCGTCGAGAGCCCAGGAAGAACCCCACCCACCCTCTTGCCGCCGTTGTGGACGAAAGCGAGACCGAGTCGAGTGAAGGTCACAAAGGCCCGCGAAAAGCGGGCCTTTTTTTGACGACGACCAACTGGCATCGTGCTTCGGAAAACCCGCAACCCGCCTAAGTAGATGCGCCGATGACCACGTGCCGGCAGGCGCGGAGACTTCGAATCACATCGAAAGGAGGGCGAAATGAAGGCTCTTGTGTACCACGGGCCAGGGCAGCGGGCCTGGGAGTCCGTGCCCGACCCGACCATTCTCGAGCCGACGGATGCGATCGTCCGGATCGACTCGTCCACGATCTGCGGGACCGATCTGCACATCCTCAAGGGCGATGTCCCGGAGGTGAAGCCCGGCACGATCCTCGGGCACGAGGCCGTCGGCACGGTGGTCGAAGTCGGCGCCGGCGTGACGACGATCGTGCCGGGTGATCGCGTGCTCGTCTCGTGTATCTCCTCGTGCGGACGCTGCCGGTTCTGCAAGGAGGGCCACTACGGCCTCTGCACCGGCGGCGGCGGCTGGATCTTCGGCCACCTGATCGACGGGCTCCAGGCAGAGCTCGCCCGGGTGCCGTTCGCCGACACGTCCGTCTACAAGGTGCCGGACGAGCTGAGCGACGAGCAGGTGCTCTTCCTCGCCGACATCCTTCCGACGGCGTATGAGGTCGGCGTGCTCAACGGGCGCGTCGAGCCGGGCGACACGGTTGCCATCGTCGGGGCGGGCCCGATCGGGCTCGCGACGATCATGACCGCGAAGCTGCACACGCCGGGGAAGATCATCGCGATCGACCTCGCAGACTCGCGTCTCGAGAAGGCGATCGAGTTCGGTGCCGACGTGGCGATCAACAACGGCCGTGAGGATGCGGTCGCGAAGGTGATGGAGCTCACAGACGGTCTGGGTGCCGACGTCGCGATCGAGTGCGTCGGTGTGCCAGAGACGTTCGAGCTGTGCACCGAGCTGATCCGGCCGGGTGGCCGGGTCGCGAATGTCGGCGTGCACGGCAAGTGCGCGACGCTGCATCTCGAGAAGCTCTGGATCCGTGACGTGATGATCACGACCGGTCTCGTCGACACCTCGACGACGCCGAAGCTGCTGAAGCTGATCGAGGGCGGCAAGCTCGACCCGACCACGTTCGCGACGCACCGGTTCTCGCTCGACGAGACCGAGGAGGCGTACGACGTCTTCGGCGCCGCAGCCGAGACGCACGCGCTTGAAGGTCGTCCTGAGTGCGGTTCCGGTGGCACATCAGGCCGCCGCCGAGAAGAAGGAGCTCGTTGGCGTCTAGCCTCGAGCATCCCGTAGCCGAAGCGGTCGACGTCGTCCTCCGGGACGGCGGCACCCTTCGGCTACGGCCCCCGCTCTCGCGTGACGCGCGACGCTTTGCTCGGCTTCTTCGAGGGTCTGTCCGACCAGAGCAGGTACCTGCGCTTCCACGGATTCCGCCGGATCGAGGCCGCACTGGTCGAGCCGCTGCTCGATCCGGACTGGTCGGAGCGCGGCGCGCTCGCGGGCTGGCTCGCCGACCACGACCGTGAAGAGCGGGTGGTCGCGGTCGGTAGCTACACCCGTATCGGCGGGAGCGAAACGGCCGAGATGGCGTTCGCCGTCGACGACTCCGAACAGGCCCGCGGGATCGGCACCCGCCTGCTCGAGCAACTCGCCGCTCGGGCGCGCGACGCCGGCATCAACCGGTTCGTCGCCGAGGTGATGGCGTCGAATGCGGCGGCGCTGGCAGTGTTCACGGACGCCGGATTCGAGCTCAGGCGCACACGTGAGAGCGGCGAGGTCGAGCTCGCGTTCCCCGTCGCCGCGACCGGCGCACTGGCATCGCGTGTCGAGGAACGCGACCACACCGCCGTCGTCGCCTCGTTGCGCCCCTTCTTCGCCCCGGGCGCGGTTGCCGTGATCGGCGCGTCGCGCCGGCGTGGCTCGATCGGGGGCGAGCTCTTCCGCAACATCCTCGAAGCAGATTTCGTCGGCGCCGCGTTCCCCGTCAACCTCAAAGGCGAGCCGGTCGCCGGCGTACGCGCCTACACGTCGATCGGAGAGATCGAAGACGCAGTCGACCTCGCCGTCATCTGTCTGCCGGCCGAGCACGTACTCGACGCAGCGTCGGATGCGCTCCGGCACGGCGTGCGTGCACTTTGCGTCATCTCGGCCGGCTTCGCCGAGACCGGCGAGGAAGGTCGCGAGAGGCAGGACCGTCTGCTCGCACTCGTACGCGCGCACGGCGCCCGGCTCGTCGGCCCCAACTGCCTCGGCGTCGCCGTCCCCGGCCGCGGACTGAACGCGACCTTCGCCCCACGCGCGCTCCCCATCGGCCGGATCGGATTCTCGTCCCAGAGCGGCGCGCTTGGTCTCGCGCTCCTCGAGAAGGCCGCGGAGCGCGCACTCGGATTCTCCTCCTTCATCTCGATCGGCAACAAGGCCGACGTCTCCTCGAACGACCTGCTCGAGTGGTGGGAAGACGACGAGGCAACCGACCTCGTCCTGCTCTACCTCGAGTCGTTCGGCAACCCGCGCACATTCGCGCGGGTCGCGCGGCGAGTCGCTCGCCGCAAGCCGATCCTCGCCCTGAAGGCCGGATCGACCTCGGCAGGCTCGCGCGCCGCGAGCTCGCATACCGCCGCGCTTGCAAGCTCCGACACCGCCGTCGATGCGCTTTTCCACCAGGCCGGAGTCCTCCGCGCACGAACGCTCGAGGAGCTCGTCGACGCCGCAGCCGTGCTCTCGACCCAGCCGTTGCCCCGCGGGCCGCCGCGTCGGGATCATCACGAATGCCGGTGGGCTCGGCATTCTCTGCGCCGACGCCTGCGAGAGCGCAGGACTCGAGCTTCCCGAGCTGACCAGCGAGACACGGCTCGCGCTCGCGACCGCCGTCCCCGGCGAGGCGAGCCTCGGCAACCCTGTCGATCTCCTGGGCTCAGCGACAGCGGCGACCTACGAGGCAGTCGTTCCGCACGTCCTCGCCGACCCGAACGTCGACGCGCTGATCGTGATCTTCGTGCCTCCGGTGGTCGCCGGCGCCGACGAGGTTGCGGCCGCGATCCGGCGCGCCGTCGAGCCGAGCGAACGGAAGAAGCCCGTGGTGGCCGTGGTGATCAGCGCGGAGGGCACGCCCAGCGTGCTGTCCGAGCCCGGCTCGCCGGTCGTCGCGCTTCCCTATCCGGAATCGGCCGCCCGTGCGCTTGCCTTCGCGTGCGAACGCTCCGACTGGCTCGAGCGCGCGCCGGGAACCACGCCCGAGCTCGACGTCGACAGCGCCGCCGCGCCGCCGGGTCGTCTATTCGGCGCTCGCGGAATCCCCGGACTCGTGGCTGCCCCCGCAGCAGATCCGCACGCTGCTCGAGGCCTACGGCATCCCACTCGTCCCCGAGCGGATCGCGCACACAGCAGACGAGGCTGAGGCTGCCGCCCGCGAGCTCGGCTTCCCCGCCGTCGTCAAGACGGCGGTGCCGGGAGTGCACAAGACCGATATCGGAGGCGTCGCGCTCGACCTTCGCGACGGCACCCAGGTACGCGATGCGGCCGGACTGATCGGGGTGCCCGTGATCGTCCAGCCGTTCCTCGTCGGCGGGACGGAGCTTCTGGCCGGCGCGCGTTCAGGACCCGGTCTTCGGCCCGCTTGTCGCCTTCGGGCCCGGCGGCGCGAACGCCGAGCTGATCGGCGAGGCCGGCTTCCGGATCGCACCGCTCACCGTTCTCGACGCCCAGGAGCTCGTGCTCGACGGGAAGGCCGGCCGACTCGTCGCCGGCTTCCGAGGCGCAGCGCCCGCGGACGCAGGCGCACTCATCGATCTCCTGCTCAGACTCGCACGCCTGGTCGAGGACATTCCCGAGATCGCAGAGCTCGATCTGAACCCGATTCTCGCGCGCCCCGACGGCTGCGTCGCCGTGGACGCCCGCGTTCGCATCTCCGCTGCCCATGCCGAGCCGCGCGTCAAGAGCTGGTGAGGAACGCGAGCCGGAACAGGCTGATGCAAGACCTCGCTGCCTCCGACACGGCGTCGAACCCGCCGCGGCAGGTGCGGTCGATCCGCGACGCAGACGTCGCCGCCAAGCGCGTCCTGGTCCGGGCCGACCTCAACGTCCCGCTCGAGAATGGACGCATCGCGGACGACACCCGGATCCGCGCGTCCCTCCCGACGCTCGAGCTCCTTCGCGCCGGCGGCGCAGCTTCGATCACGGTCTGTTCGCACCTGGGACGGCCGAACGGCAACGATCCGAGTCTCTCGATGAAGCCCGTCGAGATTCGGCTGCGCGAGCTCTTCACAGGCCCCCTGACCGTGCTCGAAAACACGCGCTTCGATAGCGGTGAGACGAGCAACGATCCCGCCTTCGCCCGGACGCTGGCCGACGGCAACGATCTGTTTGTCCAGGACGCCTTCGGCTCGGTTCACCGCGCGCACGCCTCGACCGTCGGCGTCGCCCAACTGCTCCCGACCTACGCGGGTCTGCTCCTCGAAAGCGAGCTCGAGCACCTCGGGCGGCTTCTGGGAGCCGTCGAGCGACCGTATGTGCTCGTCTGCGGAGGCGCCAAGGTCGCCGACAAGCTCGGCGTCCTTCGACATCTAGGCGGTCGCGCGGACACGGTTCTCGTCGGCGGGAAGATGGCCGAGCAGCTGCGCGTGGCCAACCCACTCGAGTTCCCGGTCGAGCTGCCCGTCGACGTTGTCGGCGCCGCTCGCTTCGACGCCGAGGCGGACGCGCGCATCTGCTCCGTCGACGAGCTGCCCTACGGTTGGATCGGGCTCGACATCGGCCCCCGGACCCGCGCGCGGTTCGCCGACGTGCTCGGTAGCGCCCGGACGATCTTCTGGAACGGCCCGATGGGCGTCTTCGAATGGCCACGGTTCGCCGACGGCACGAAGGCGGTGGCCGAAGCCGTCGCCGGCGCGGATGCCTACTCGGTCGTCGGCGGAGCAGACTCGCTCCGCGCGCTCAACGAGCTCGGCCTCGCGCACGAGGTGTCGTGGGCATCGACGGGCGGGGGCGCCTCGCTCGAGCTACTGGAAGGCAAGGAGCTTCCCGGGATTGCCGTCATCCCGAGCTGCGACGACCCCATGACCGACTCCTACCGGCTCCTGCTGCTCCGCCACGGCGAGAGCGTCTGGAACGACCAGGGCCTCTTCACCGGCTGGGTCGACGTGGGGCTCTCCGAACGCGGAACGCACGAGGCCGTTCGCGCCGGTGAGCTTCTCGCGGCGAAGGATCTCCTCCCGGACGTGGTTCATACCTCGTTGCTGTCGCGCGCGATCCGCACCACCGAGCTGGCACTCGAGGCAGCCGAACGCGAGTGGATCCCGGTGCGCCGGTCCTGGCGGCTGAACGAGCGCCACTACGGCGACCTGCAGGGCAAGAGCAAGGAGCAAACCAGGCTCGAGTACGGCGACGAGCAGTACATGCTCTGGCGCCGCTCCTACGACGTCCCGCCGCCGCCACTCTCCCCCACGTCGCGACATGGCGCCGGCGCGCGACCCACGCTACGCCGGCGTCCCGCCTGATGCCCTCCCGAGCTCCGAATGCCTCGAGGACGTGGTCGTTCGCATGCTCCCTTACTGGTACGACGCGATCGTCCCCGATCTCCTCGCGCGGGCAGCTCGTTCTCGTCTCGGCGCACGGAAACTCTCTCCGTGCCCTCGTGAAACACCTCGACCAGATCCCCGACGCAGAGATCGCCGAGCTCAACCTGCCAACCGGCGTACCCCTTCTCTACGAGCTCGACCCGCGAATGCGACCGATGGGATCCGTCGATCCGCAGTTCGGAGTCAGCGGCACCTACCTCGATCTCGACGCGGCTGCGTCATCGATCGCGAGCGTCAAGACACCAGGGCCAATCGGCGGCGCCCCGGCGCATAGCTCGATCGGCTCGATGGGGCGCCTTCAGTTCGCCCCATCGAGCCGATACCTTCATCTACAGAGCCGCGGGAACGGGCACGAGCACGCGCTGAGCGAGCTCGACGAGCCGGTTCGAGTAGCCCCACTCGTTGTCGTACCAGGCCACGACCTTCACCTGAGTGCCGTCGACCACCGAGGTCAGTCCGGAATCGAAGATCGCCGAGTACGGCGACTTGACGATGTCGGAGGAGACGAGCGGCTCCTCGCTGTAGGCAAGGATGCCCTCGAGCACACCGACATCCGCGCGCCCGGCGACGATCTCGTTCACCTCTTCGACGGACGTCGGCCGTTCGACCTCGATCGTCAGGTCGACGAGCGAGCCCGTCGGCACCGGCACCCGCACCGCGTAGCCCTGCAGCTTGCCGGCGAGCTCGGGAACCACCAGGCCGAGCGCCTTAGCCGCCCCCGTCGTCGTCGGCACGAGGTTGCACGCCGCAGCCCGCGCGCGCCGGTAGTCCTTGTGCGGCCCGTCGAGCAGCATCTGATCGCCCGTATAGGCATGGACGGTCGTCATCAGACCGTGGCGGATGCCGAGCCCCTCGTGCAGGACCTTCGCGACCGGGGCGAGGCAGTTCGTCGTGCAGGACGCGTTCGAGATGATCCGATGCGCATCGGCGTCGTAGACGTCGTCGAAGTTCACCCCGAGGGCAACCGTGACGTCCGGATCCTTCGCCGGCGCGGAGACGATCACCTTGCGCGCCCCGGCTTCGAGATGCTTCGCTGCATCGGCTCGGGCACGGAAGCGCCCCGTCGACTCGATCACGACGTCGACGTCGAGGTCGGCCCAGGGCAATCTCGCGGGATCGGTCTGGGCCGGCACCGCGATCCGTACGCCGTCGACGACGATCGCGCCGTCGACCGCCGCGACCGAGCCTGCGAACGGCCCGTAAACCGTGTCGTGCCTGAGCAACTGAGCGAGCATCGCCGGTTCGGCGAGGTCGTTGATCGCCACCCATTCGATGTCGGCTTCGCGTTCATACGCGGCACGGAACGCGGCGCGGCCCGTGCGCCCGAAGCCGTTGATCGCAACTCGCACAGCCATGATGTTCTCCCTTCGATTCGTATCTGTCTTCTCTCGAAGCCTCGCCGCAAGGTCCGGTGCGAGCATCGGCAGAAGCACTGAGCGGCTCGCGGGAACCCCGCACGCCCGCATCAGCCGCCGGCCTGGACGTACTCACCCACTCCTGCTGCGGCGAGCGCCGGCTGCGCGGCCGCAAGGCGCGCCGTCGGCACCCGGCAAGGCGAGCAGGAGACGTAGTCGAGCCCAAGTCCGTGGCAGAAACCGATCGAGCTGGGATCGCCCGGAGCGCAAAAAGGGGGCGATCTCTCGCGCCCCACCCCTTCCCGGCTTCGGGCGGGAAGCCTCAGACGACGGCGGGGGTCGTCTTCTGGAGCGGCTTCGCTGCCTCCGCGCCGGCCTTCCGTGGTTACGCGCCAGACCCGAGGGCAATCCTCAGCAGTGACCCTGCTGCAGCGCCAGCCCGGGTGCGCGCTCGCAACGCCTGATCAGCGGTAGCTCGCCGCGTCGAGCGGTGCTGGATCCGCGCTCAGCGTCGCTCGAAGATGACCAGCACGGCTAGATGCTCGTACCCCGTGAACTGGTGCTCCGCGCCGGCAGGGACAAAGACCGCGTGACCCTCGCGAAGTTCGACCGGCTTGCCCTCGACCTCGAGAACGCCGCTTCCTTCGAGCACGATGTAGACCTCGTCATCCGCATGCGGCTGCTGGCGGTCTGGCTCCGGTGCAACCAACACGTACACACCGATCTCGAGGCCCTCTGACTGATGCACGATCTCGTACCCACCGCCCACCGCCAAGCGCGCCTTGACACCCTCGACGTCGAACGGATGCGCGGGCGAGAGCGGGCCCTTCGAACTCGTTGAATCAAGAGCATCCACGATAGATCCCTGCTTCCTTTCGCTCGAGTGCGCGATCGACGAACTCCGCGTGCTCAACACGCAGTAAGCAGACTCCGCCGAGCTCAGCCTTCGAGAAGACCGTTCGCGAGGGCATAGCTGACAAGCTCGGCGCGGCTTGTGAGGCGCAGCTTCTGCATTACGTGCGCGCGGTGAGTCTCGGCCGTGCGCACCGAGATGAAGAGCTGCTTGGCGATCTCCTGGTTCGTGAACCCGCGGGCCAGCAAGGTGAGCACCTCGCGTTCGCGATCGGAGAGGGGGTCCTCGTCGGCCCGCCGCTGCGCCTCGGTGTCCGCGGTGATCAGCCGCGCGCCGAGCTCGGGATGGACATACCGACCGCCGGCGGCGACCTCGCGGATCGCCGCGACGACCTCCGCGTCGGCGGCCTCTTTGAGCACATAACCGCTCGCGCCCACCGCGAAGGCCTCGCGGACGTAGCGCGGGTCGTCCTGCATCGAGAGGACGAGGACCTTCAGATCGGGCCGCTCATGGAGGAGCTTCGGTACTCCTTCGAGCCCGCTCTCCCCCGGCATGACGACGTCCATCAGGACAAGGTCTGGCTTGGCCGACCGAGTCTCGAAGACCGCGTCGCGCACGTTTCCCGGCCTCGCCCACGGTCTCCATGTCTTCCTCGGCGTCGATCAGCATCCGCAGGCCGGCGCGAAGCACCGCGTGGTCGTCGACGATCAGGACGCGAACGGTCACCGTATCGGCACCTCGACGACGATCGCCGAGCCGGCGCCTTCGGCCCGTTCGACCGTGAGCCGGCCGTCGAGCAGCCTGACGCGCTCGCGCATGCCCTCGATTCCGTCGCTGTCGCTCGCGGCCATCGCCAGCGAATCCCTCTCCGTCGTCTTCGATCACCGTCACCAGCTCCGCCATTGTCGCGGGTGATGAGGATGTTCACGTGGCTGGGCACCTGCGTACTTGACGATGCCGGTGAGCGATTCCTGCACGATCCGGTAGAGCGCGGTCGCGACATCGTTCGCAAGCTCCTCGTCGCCGAGGTGCGCGGCGAGGGTGACGGCTATTCCGGTCTTGGTGCTCCACGTCTCGGTCAGCCGTTCGAGCGCGGGGACGAGCCCGAAGTCGTCGAGGGCTTTCGGGCGCAGCTCGACCGCCAGCCGGCGCACATCGCTCAGCGTGTTCGCGGCCAACTCGCGCAGCCTAGCCACCGTCGCGTCGACCTCGTCCGGGTCGGTTTGCGTTCTCGAGGCTCCGCAGTCCGAGCATGATCGAGGTCAGCGCCTGGCCGGTTTCGTCGTGGAGCTCCCGTGCGAGCCGCCGCCGCTCGAGCTCCTGGGCAGCGACGACGCGGCGGAGAGCATCTCGCGCGACGCGTTCGGAGAGATCGACGGCCACCGCGGCGCGGCTGGCGAACGTCTCGGCGAGGCGAAGGTCCTCGTCGCTGAAGCGACCGTCGGGACGGCCGAGCTTGTCGTGCGCCACGAGCACCCCGATCGAGCGACCGCCTGCAAGGAGTGGAACCCAGAGGCCTGCGCTGACGGCGAGATGGCGCATCACGATCGGATCCACCTCGGGATCCTCGAGCACGGAGTCGACTCGGTCGCTTCGGCCCTCGGCGAGTACCCTGCCGCTCTTCGATCCGCTCCGGCGCACCGTCTCGCCCGCGAGGCCGTCGCTTCCCTCGCCGGCTGCGGCAGCGAATCGCAGCTCATCCGCGCCGCTCGGGAGGAGTACCGCTACCAGCCGCGCCTCGAGCAGCTCGCGTAGCCGGCGGGCGATCAGGTCGAGCAGGACGTCGAGCTCGGTCTCGGTCGCGAGCGCGTTGCCGATCTCGTTCAGCGATTCCAGGCGCTCGGACCAGCGAGTCGCGGCCTCGTAAAGCCGGACGTTCTCGATCGCGATCGCCGCCTGGCCCGCCAGCAACGTCACGAGCTCCTCGTCCTCGTCGCTGAAGTCCTCCCCACCGGCCTTCTCGGTCAGGTAGAGGTTGCCGTAGGCCGAGCTCGCGGAGCAGGATCGGCACGCCGAGGAACGACCTCATCGGCGGATGGCCCTCCGGGAAGCCGACCGAACGCGGATCCCGGGCGAGGTCGTGCAGACGAAGAGGCATCGCCTCGTGGATGAGGACGCCAAGGATTCCGCGGCCCTGCGGGCGCGACCCGATGGCCTGCTCAACCGCCGGGTCGATCCCGTGTGTCACGAACCGCTCGAGCCGGGAACCGGTCGCATCGATCACGCCGAGCGCGGCGTAGCGCGCATCCGTGAGATCCGCAGCGATCGAGACGAGCCGGGCGAGCAACGCATCGAGCGACGGCTCCGACGTCAACGCCATCCCGGCGGCGACCAGCGACCTCAGCCTGCCGTCAGACCCGACTCCTTCCACCGCCCCTCACTTCCGCAGGGGGTGAGGTTGCGGGTCTCTGTCACGCGCCGAAACCAGTCCGTCGGCAAGCTCGTGCAATGCACCGATCCCTTCCAGCGATCCGATGACGATCCGCTCGCCCTTCCTGCGTGCCGAGTACGAGAGCAGGCTCGGACGGGAGCTCGACCTGAGCGGCCCGCTCGAGCTGAGCGGTCGTCAGATCGCGATACCTCAACTCGCGACGCTCCGAGCGCTCCGGCTCCGGCGCCGGTGAAGACAACGGCGGCGGCGGTCAGGTCGAGCCTGCCCGTGAGCCTCGATCCCGTCGTTCTCGGTCCAGACGATCGCGTAACTCATCGCGCCATCTTCCGCCGAACCCGATGGGGCCGACGTCAGGGTCATCACCGCTCCTGATTGCGGCAAGACCGCGTCGCCTCATCCTCCGAACCCGTACTTCGCCGTATCGGGGCTGCGCCCGAGTCCCGGATGTCAGCCACCGCAGGAGGCCGCACACTCATGTCGATGGTTGCACCTCTCGAACCACGGTTGTGCCGGATCGAGCAGAGTCTCGGCCGAACCGAGATCTGCCCCGGCGCCAACTGTCCGTTGTGGGAGCAAGCCGGCAGCGCAAACGGGGGCAGCTGCCTTTTCGAGAGCTCGATCTCGCCGGCAGGCAGGATCTCGCTGCGTGGCTTCACGACCTTCGGGAACAACTCGACAAGCACGGCCTAGCAGACGACGATGCCCGCCGCGCTTCTTCGAGAGATTGAACGCAGGTCGAAGCGACTGAGACTTCGGCGGAGACGCGCTACTACGCTGGAGACGGCGCTCCTACTTGCGGCAGGGGCAGTTGTAGCGGTCGGTACGGCCACAGGTGGAACATCGTTGCGGCGGCTTCTTCCAGCGCAACAGCTTTTTCTGCGTGCCCGCCGTCACCATCGTCAGTCCGGCGAGCAAGGTGAGAGCGAGAAGGCTGAGGAGTTGGAAAGTGTTGGCAGTCACTGGTAGGAGCGTGCCCGATAACGACTCGGCGGTCATCCGTATGAAGCCGCAATCCACTCCGGGATTCAAGGCGACAGCCGGAATTGTCACCGCGATCGCGGATCGCCTCGGCCGACGAGCCCGTAGACTTCGCGTTCGGCCAACAGCGGGAGCGAGACCAGTAATGGAGAGTGTCGTGAGATCCCCGGGGGGGCCGAAGGAACGGAGTCCGGAGACGACTCCCTCCGATCGACTCCGGCGTCTGGTCGAAGTCGGGATTGCGCTCAGCTCGGAGCTCTCGCTCGAGACGCTGCTGCGGCGGCTGATCGAGACGGCCGTCGAGCTGACCGGCGCACGGTACGGCGCTCTCGGCGTGATCGACCGGCTCGGTACCGGGCTCGAGCAGTTCATCACCGTCGGGATCGACGCGGAAACGCAGGCGACGATCGGCGACCTTCCTCGCGGGCGCGGCATCCTCGGCGTGCTGATTCGGGAACGCCAGTCCTTGCGACTCGAGGAGCTCGGTCAGGACCCCCGGTCCGTCGGCTTCCCACCGGGCCATCCGCCGATGGCCACGTTCCTCGGTGTCCCGATCCTTCTGCGCGGAACCGCTTTCGGCAACCTCTACCTGACCGAGAAGGCGGACGGCGAGGCGTTCAGCGACGCGGACGAGGAGATCGTGCGCCTGCTTGCCGCCCAGGCCGCCGTCGCGATCGAGAACGCGCGCCTCTATGAGTCGTCGCGGCAATGGTCACGCCAGCTCGAGTCGCTGAACGAGGTCTCGGAGGCGCTCGTCACCGAAACCGAGCTGTCACAGCTCTTCGAGCTCGCCGCAGCGCGGCTGCGGGAGCTGCTCGGCGCCAGGGTCGTGCTGATCGAGCTCCCGACCGCA
This sequence comes from uncultured Actinomycetes bacterium, assembly GCA_963836925.1. Lineage (GTDB taxonomy): Bacteria > Actinomycetota > Thermoleophilia > Gaiellales > Gaiellaceae > PALSA-600. The sequence continues at coordinate 183,526 of CAWILJ010000003.1, read as the reverse complement.
GACGGCACGCACGTCACCGTCGAGGCGGCAAGCGGTGAGAACGCCTCGCGCCTGCTCGGGCTCAGGCTCGAGCAGGCGCGCTCGAAGGCGGGCCGGACGCTCGCGCGGCGGCGCCCGGAGCGCATCGACTCGCTGATCGACGATCCCGAGATCGACCAGACCGCGCCACGGCTCGTCGACGCCACCGCCGCGCTTTATGTCCCGCTCCTCGTCCACGAGCGCGCGGTCGGCGTCATCGTCGCCTACGACAAGGAGGGCCCGGACTCGCGCTTCTCCGATGCAGACATGCGGATCGCGCAGGCCTTCGGGAACCGCGCGGCCATCGCGGTCGAGCTCTCCGAGCGGGTCGGTCGAGAGGCCGTGCGCGCCCTGCTCGAAGGACAGGAGATCGAGCGGACGCGGCTCGCCCGCGAGCTCCACGACGAGACCGGCCAGGCACTCGCCTCGATCCTGCTCGGACTGAAGCCGATCGAGCGCCAGATCGGCGAAGAGCCCGTCGCGCTCATACGCGAGCTCGTCGGCTCTGCCCTCGACGACGTTCGACGGCTGACAACCGAGCTGCGCCCTCCCGCCCTTGACGACTTCGGCCTCCAACCGGCGCTCGAGCGGCTGACCGAGCTCGTCGCCGGCCGGAGCGGGCTGAGCGTCCAACTCCACATGCGCTCGCCGATCAAGCTGCCCCCGGAGTACGAAACCGCGCTCTACCGGATCATCCAGGAGGCGCTCACGAACATCGTCAAGCACGCCGATGCCCATTCGGTCAGCATCATCGTCCTCGATGCCGAGGGCGCCGTCCGAACGGTGATCGAGGACGACGGAGCCGGATTCGACCCGAGCACCGTACGTGACGGCGCGCTCGGTCTCGTCGGCATGCGAGAACGGGTCTCGCTCCTCGACGGGCGCTTCGACGTCGAATCCGCGACGCGGCGCGGGAACGACGCTGATCATCGAGCTGCCGCTGCCCTGATGAGCGAAACGGTCCGGGCTCGGCTGCTTCCTGGTCCGTCCGTAGAAAACCGCAACCGGTGTGTGGCCAACCCTGTGTCCGGCCGAGCCATGTTCTGGGAATCCTGGAGGTCATGGCAGGCTCCATCCGCATTCTCATCTGCGACGACCACGCCCTCGTACGCGCCGGGCTCCACAAGCTCCTCGAATGCGAGCCCGAGCTCGAAGTCGTCGGCGAAGCAGCGAACGCCGAGGAAGCACTCGAACGGTCGCGTCCGACGGGCCCGACGTGGTGCTGCTCGACGTCGTGATGCCCGGGCGAAGCGGGATCGACGCTCTCCCCGACATCCTCGGTGCAGCTCCGGCGACGAGGGTGCTCATGCTCTCGATGCAGGACGACCCGGCCTATGTTCGCCAGGCCTTCGCCGCCGGCGCGAGCGGATACGTGCTCAAGGATGCCGCCGACACGGAACTTGTCGAGGCGATCCATACCGTCGCCGACGGTCGTCGCTATGTGCACCCGCTCCTCGGCGCTCGTCTTGCCACAGCCGAAGCCACGGCCGAGACCCAGACGGTGCGCGACCCCCTCTCCGAACGGGAGCATCAGGTTCTACGGCTGCTCGCCCTCGGACACACGAACCAGGAGATCGCGAAGCATGCTCTTCATCTCGGTTCGCACGGCCGAGACGCACCGCGCGCGAATCGTTCAGAAGCTCGGGGTGAAGACTCGAGCCGAGATCGTCCGGTACGCGTTCAGCTCGGGCGAGCTCGAGCATCGAGCCGCAGGCCGAGTCCGCCTAGCCAATTGGCGGTCGACTTCTGCTTCCGCTCGGTGCCGGCAGTCGCTCGGTACGAATGAACGGACGTATCGTCGAGGCTGCAGCCGCCTGGTTCGCGAAGCGGCCGACGACGATCTGTACCACTCCGCGCTCGTGGTGAGAGCGCCGGAGGGGACGTTCGTGATCGAGATGGCGCCGATCCCCGACAAACACGGGATTCTGCGCGGCGTCGTTGCAGAGGGTCCGGTCGGCAGCCGCGGGCCACGGATGCGCCTGTCCGCTACGAGATCCGGCGCTGGCCCGACGGGTGATCCAGGACATAGACGAAGCAGTCGAGAGCCCGCAACGTTGACAGACATCCGTTGCTCGCACAGCGGCTCCTCGAGCTCGTACCAGAGGTGCCGACACCGGTCTGGGGCCGCGACGACTCGAGGCGGGCGAGATGCGGAACTCGAACTCGCTCGTCCGTGGCTCATCGTCCGGAGCGGTATCGGCCTCGCTGCAGCGCATCTGCCGCGCGGCGGCCGCGCACCGGGCTGGCGGGCCGGCTATCAAGTGGCAGTCCGCGACAAATCATGAAGGTCGCGGATGGGGTGCGCCACGGGCCGTCCGCCAGGCATGGTGAATCGCTCACCGACGATCCGGGAGGCGACCGGTGAGAAACCACCGGAGGAACGTCGCGACTCCTCCGAAGCTGCTCGGTGCTTCGAAGCCCGCGGCTCGGTTTCCACTGACGGTGACGTGGTCATGGGCTCACCATCGACGCCCTCGTGTCCGAACGCGCGCCCAGTGAAACCGCAACTCCCTGCGGATAAGTACTGACTAATCGACGACAGCGCAAGCTGCGTACTTGCCCGGGCGCGATCGTGCGAACCCGGATGACCAGCTATAGTCCAACAACGAAGCTGTTGCTATGAGTCTTACGGCAACAGCTCACTCGGTCACCGGAACCCTCAGGCAAGAGGTGGTGATACGACGGTCGTCATCGTCTGATCACCGACGAGCCGATTCAACTCGGCGGCGGAGGTTGCGGGCCAGCGCCGCACGAATTCCCCGCCGCGCTCGCCGCCTGCGTCTCGACGACCCTGTGATGTATGCACGAACGAAGGGATGGGAGCTCGGCGAAGTTGCAGTCGACGTCGATTACGACCATACTCGACACCTCGTAGGTTCGAAATCACGATCGGGGTTAGCGGCGACCTGAGTGACGCACAGCTGGAACGGTTCGATGCAGTGGCACGCGCCTGCCCGCTTCGCCGTTCGATCGAGGCCGGCGCCGGTTTGTCGCGAGAATCGCGCGCAACGAGGAAGCCCACGCGCAAACGACCCGACGCTAGCCGACCAACATCAGCGTCACGACTCGGCGCGTGGTTAATCCGCAACCAAGATCAGAACCCGCCCCGATTGAACCACCGGCCTTCCCTGCCAAGCTCTGGGAAAAGGAGGCCGCAATGAATATCGTCATGCTCATTCTCGTCTTCGCTTTCGTGCTTTCCGTCCTTGGCTTGGTCGGGTTCACGATCTTCGAGATCAGCCCCTTCGGCCGTCACACGGATCACTTTCGTGATCCCGAGACGGGGAAGCGTCGTGTTCGACAGTCCGCGGCTGCGACTGAGGCTACGACCCGTGACTCGTTCAATTGTCGTGGGTGTGGATGGCTCGGACGCATCGCGGACGGCCCTTCGCTGGGCTGTTGAAGAGGCTCGACTCCGGAAGGCCCAGGTCGTTGCCGTCCACGCGTGGTGGGCGTTTCCGGATCTCGAGCCGACGGCCGCCGCCGTCTCCGACGCGGATTGGGAGACGGTCCGGGGTGAAGAGGCATCTGCACGGGTCGACGAGTTCATCGACGAAACCCTTGGAGAAGTCCAACGGGATGTCGAGATCGTCACCCTGACCGCTCAGGGGATCACCGCGACCGAAGCCCTCGTCGAAGCCGCCAGAGACGCCGATCTCCTGGTCGTCGGCTCGAGGGGCCTCGGCCGATTCAGAGGAATGCTCGGGTCGGTCAGCTACGGATGCCTCCAACACGCCACCTGTCCGGTCGTCGTCATTCACGACCAACCGGTCAAGGCGGCCGGCGGCTCGAAGGAGTCGCATGATCGCGACCACCGAAGCAATGCGTCGCGGCAGCATCGCGCTGGCCTGGATCGCTTCGAGCGCGATCCTCTACCAATTGCTCCTGCGCCGGCCCATCCTCAACTGGGGCTCGACCAACGCCGAGGCGCACGCGCGGTTACCGGGGGACGAGCTGCTTGAAGACGCGGACGGCATCTCAACCCGCGCGATCACGATCGATGCCCCGGCGTCGGCTGTCTGGCCCTGGATCGCGCAAATGGGTCCAGCCCCGCGCGGCGGCGCCTACACCTACGACTGGATCGAGAACCTGCTCGGCCTCGACATGCACAGTTCGGACCGCGTACTGCCGGAGTACCAGCATCCACAAGTCGGCGACACCCTTGGCTACGGCAAAAACCGCATGCGCCTCGAACGCGTCGAACCGGACCGCGTGCTGGCAATCCGCTCCGAAGACGGCAACTGGGTCTGGAGCTTCGTGCTCCACGAGCAGAACGAAAGGACGCGGCTGATCAGCCGCAACCGCTTTCGCCTGCCATCAATGACCGCCAAGATCGGAATGGTTCCGATGGAACCGGGATCGCTGATCATGGAACGCAAGATGCTGCGCGGCGTCAAGCAGCGCGCCGAGCGCCTCGCGACCGAGAGAAAGGAGCCAACACATGTCTGATCCGCGGAAGGTATTCACGATCGACGAAGCTCGTCTCGTGGGCCAGGAGATCGGAATCGATTGGGCCGCATCACCGTTCGACGTCGACCAGTTCCGGATCGGAATGAACGTCGAACTCGAACACGGCCTCCATGACACGTTCACCAACGTCAGCGACGACGACCCCCATGTCACCGGAAAGATCGCGCTCGCCCATCTGAACGAGTTCCCCGACTACTACACACGCCTCGAGCAAATGGAAGAACAGGCAAAACGCGACTGGGCCCGACAGACGCGCGACTCACTCGGCGATGACGGCTAGGGAGGCGAAATGGCAATCGTGATGGTGCTCGAAGTCCCCGGAGCGACAAGCGATCAATACGACCATGTCAACGAGAAAATCGGCGTATACAACTCCACGGACGCCCCAGACGGGTTGATCTCACACGTTTGCGCGGTCACCGAGAAGGGGCTGTTGATCTGTGACGTGTGGCGCTCGCAGGAGGAGTTTGAGCTGTTCGTCGAGTCCCAGGTCGGGCCGGCGATGCTTGAAGCGGGCGCATATCCCGACCCGCCGCGGATTGGACAACTGCACCACCAACTACGCAAACGCGCCGTCTGACAGGCCGCGATAAGTTGCCAAGCCCGCCGAATATCGCCGATCGAAACGCGACTATCAGCGTACGACGAGGACGGGGCAGTTCGCGTGATGACGACCTGCTGGCTGACAGACCCGAGTAGCAGGCTCGCGAAGCCGCCGCGTCCGCGGTTGCCGACAACGATCAGCGAAGCGTCCTTCGCTTCCTGCAGGAGAACCTCTGCCGCCTGGCCCTCGACTGCCTCGCCTTCACACTGGATGTCCGGCGCGATGCGCGCTGCTTCTGCGAGCGCGTCGCGGACAATGGACTCGGCGTTTTCGCGAAAACCATCGAAGACCGCTTGGTCGATCCCTGGGACCAGTCCGCCATGGAACGCTTCGGGTGGGAGGCTCCAGGCGCACACGACCCGGAGGCGAGCTCGCTGAGACCTCGCCTCGTTCACAGCTCGACCAAGCGCCGCGCGTGCGGGCTCGGAACCATCAACACCGACGACGATCGTCTCCATCACTGCTCCTTCGATAATGCTGACTCGGATGAGTCGCTCACTCGGAAACAACGGAACTCTGGAACTGATCCGATCGCAGCATGGTAAGGACGGGTCAACGGTTCGAGTCCGTTAGAGGTGCTTCACAAAACGCCACGCGATCGCGAGGATCGACCGTAAGCGCGCCCTCGCACTTCCCGCAGCCCGATTCACGACCACTCGTCAGGCCAGGGCGCGCATCCTCTCCTGCTGGCCCCACCGACGATCCAGGGCAGCAACTCGGAGTCCGCCAACCCACGCGAACCCGGCGTCTGGGGAGCGTAGTTTCCCGCACCCGCATGGCGGCTGGCCCCAATGCTGGCTAGATCGGCGGCTGCGACGCTCGACAGATGACCGGAATCGAATATGCAGAGTGCTCGGAACAGCAAGGCGGGCGCGCTTCGGTGCTCCTGCCGACCCTGCAATGTCTGAACGAAGTACAGCGTTCTAACGCGAATGTAGTGTTCGATTCGCTGTCGATGCGATTCGGAACCGTGCTCGCTGTTGATGGCCTCTCGTTCGCGCTACAACCAGGCACGAGCACCGGCTTCCTCGGACCCAACGCCCGCGCGACCTCACCTGAATGATGAACGGCGCGACGAAGTTGTGGCCGCTTGCATACTTCGTGGCGTTGGCCTACGCGATCTCGTGGGCTTGGGCGTTCCCGTTCGTGGCCGTTGCCGACGTAATCGAAAAAGGCGTCGGTTGGCCAACGACGTTCCCAGCGCTTCTCGGCCCGGCCATCGCCGCATTCGTGGTCACGGCACTCTTCTGGGGTCGTCAAGCCGTCCGTGACCTGCTTGCCAGGATGGCGCGCTGGCGCATGCCCTGGCGCTGGTGGGCCGCGACGTTGAGCCCGCTCGCCTTCCTCGCTGTCGCGCTCGCAGTCGCGGCGGTGGGGGGCACGCTGCCGAGCTGGAGCGAGTTCGGCCGCTACAGCGGGGCTACCAGCGCTCGGCGTCGTTCCAGTGGCCCTGATCGCCGTTCTCAGCACCTTCGGCGAAGAGACTGGCTGGCGCGGCTTCGCGCTTCCGCTGCTGCAGCGCCGCTACGGCGCACTCGCCGCCGCGCTCCTCATCACTCCGATCTGGGCGCTCTGGCACCTGCCCTACTTCTTCACCGTCACCACCTACCGCGGCTTCGCACCAGTCGGGTACGTCGGCTTCGTCTTCGGCCTCGCCTGCGGTTCGATCGTGCTCACGTGGCTTTACAACGGCACCGGCGGCAGCATCCTCGCCTGCGCGATCTGGCACGGCCTCTACAACCTCGAAACTGGCACCGCCGCCGCCAACTCAACGATCCAGGCAGTAACCAGCGCCTTCGTCTACGTCCTGGCGTTCCTGCTAGTCGGGCTCGAACTGCGCGCACGCAGACGCGGAGACGCATCGATCCTCGGCCCCCGCCCGGACAAAACGCAACGATCGGCCGACCCGCCCTATCCACAGGATGACGGGACGCCAGTGCAGCGGCAGTCGCCAAAATCGTTTACCTATGCATGATCTCCGCGACACCGCCTGAGGAAGCAACCGCAGCACATCAGTAATCTCTTCGTGATCGGCCTGCGGCCACCGCTTCATCGCCTAGCAGCAGCTGTGCCATCGACCTTAGTAGCCCCCGAATGGGCGCCGACATAGCGTCGAACAAGACCGCCCGCTATCGTCCAAGCCATGGTGTGGGCGCCGCCTGAATACTGGACCACCTGCGCCGGTTGAAATCTGGACCACTTGGCGCTGAGTCGGAGTTGTCCGGCTGGTCGCGGAGCCTCGCCTCGGTCGATCGGGCGAGGAGGAAGTGGTGATCGGCGTGGAGCAGTGGGCGGAGATCAGGCGGCTGCACTTCGTCGAGCAGCGCTCGAAGCGCGGCGATCCACCGGCGGACGGGGCTGCATCGCGACACGATCACGCGGGCGCTTGGCGTCGGAGGCGCCGCCGCGGTATGAGCGGGCGCCGGCGCGGGTCGAAGCTCGATCCGTTCCAGGAGTGGATCTGCGAGCAGCTGCGGGCGGAGCCGACGATCCAGTCGCAGCGGCTGCGGGAGCTGGCGACGCGAGCTGGGCTATAGCGGCGGCAAGACGATCTTCGATGACTACGTGCGCGAGGTGCGGCCGCGGTTCCTGGTGCGGCGGACGTTCCAGCGCACGGTCTATCGGCCGGGGGAGATCTGCCAGTGCGATCTGTGGGAGCCGCGCGGAGCCGATGCCGGTCGGCCACGGGCAGACGCGCCGCGGCTAGGTCGTGACCGCGGAGCTGTGCTGGTCGCGCGTCGTTGCCGGGCGCGCTGGTCTTCTCGCAAGGAGGCGCCGGACCTGCTCTGGGGGATGGGCCGCTGGCTGTGGCGGCTCGGCGCGCTGCCGGAGAAGCTGGTCTGGGACCGCGAGGCGCGCGATCCACGCCGGCGGCGGCCGCCCGACCGACGCGTTCGCCGGCGTTCTGCGGCCAGCTCGGCGTCGGCTGGCTGATCCTGCGAGGCCGCGCGACCCGCAGGCCAAGGGCGTGCTCGAGCGCTCGCACCGGTTCATGCGCACGAACTTCGAGCCGGGCCGGCGGTTCGCGAACCAGCTCGACTTCCAGCTGCAGCTCGACGGCTGGTTCGACAAGGCCAACCAGCGCGTGCACCGCACGCGTCCGCGCCGTCCCGGTCGAGCGGCTCGTCGAGGAGCGGGAGCGGATGCGGCCGCTGCCCGACGCGGCTGCCCGACCTCGACCGGCGGCTGGTGATGCGGGTGCCGCAGCAGCCCTACCTGCGCGTCGACCGCAACGACTACTCGCTCGACCCCGCGCTTCGTCGGGCCGCCGGGTCGAGGTGCGCGTCTCCCAGACGCGAGGTCACCGCGGTCGTGCTGGACACCGGCGAGCTCGCCTGCCGCCACCGGCGCGTCGTTCGCCGGCGGCCTCACGCTCACCGCGCCCGAGCATCAGCGCGCAGCTCGAGCGCCTGCGCGGCCGCCGCCGTCGGCCGCGACGTCGAGGTCGAGATCCGGCCGCTGGCGCGCTATGACGCGCTGATCCCGGCATGAGCAAGACCTCCGAGCTCGCGCACCTGTTCCGCGCGCTTGAAGGCGCCGGCGGCCGCGCGGGCGCTGCCGACGCTCGCCGAGCGCGCCCGCGAGGAGGAGTGGAGCTATGAGCAGTTCGCCGAGAGCGCTGCTCGGCACCGAGGTCTCCGCGCGCGACAGCCACGGCGGCGAGGCGCCGGATCAAGGCCGCCCGGTTCCCGGCCCGCAAGACGCTGGAGGAGTTCGACTTCACCTTCCAACGCTCGGTCAAGAAGACGGTGATCGAGCACCTCGGCCAGCTCGACTTCCTGCACGCCCGCGAGAACGTGCATCCTGCTCGGCCCGCCCGGCACCGGCAAGACCCACCTCGCGATCGCGCTCGGCGATCCGCGCCTGCCTCGCCGGCCAGCGCGTCCTGTTCGCGACCGCGACCGCAATGGGTCGCGCCGCTCGCCGACGCCAAACGCCAGGGCAGCCTCGAGGCCGAGCTGCGCCGCCTCAGCGTTCATCCCGCTGCTCGTCGTCGACGAGGTCGGCTACATCCCGTTCGACCCCGAAGCCGCCAACCTGATGTTCATCGCTCGTCTCCAGCCGCTACGAGCGCGCCTCGATGATCGTCACCTGCAACAAGCCCTTCAGCGCCTGGGGCGAGATCTTCGGCGACGACGTCGCCGCCACCGCGATGATCGACCGGCTCGTCCACCACGCCGAGATCCTCGCCCTCAAAGGCGACAGCTACCGCCTCCGCGGCAAAGACCTCGACGCCCGCCCAGGCGCCAACCGACGCGAAAACGCCTGACCGATCACCCTCGAGCGACCGCCGCCGCAGCCCGCAGACGGCCTCACAGCGCGCCGATCCCGAGCCCAAACCTCCGAAGACGCGCGCACGCGCGGCCAGAAGCCCGGCTCGGCGCTACGCGCCTCCCCGTCCTCCCGGCCGCGCGAAGCCTCTCAGCCCCGCGAACTGGTCCACTTTTCGACCGGCGCAGGGTGCCACTCTTCGACCGGCCTTGACACATGGAACCCGAGTTCCACGGCGCAAGCTTTCACATGCGCAAGACGTCATGCCACCCGGGCTAATCACCTCGGCCCAGCCGTTGATGAATGTGTCCCGCCTCACACCATGCCTTCAGAGAAGTCCAGACCGCCTGTTTCTGGGGACAGGTTTTTGGGGACAGGTGCGGGTCGTCTCAAGGCTGTTCAGGGAGTCTCAGGGAGAGGATGCGAAAGGAGCTCGGACCGGCTTAGACACATAAAAAACAAGGCGGGGAGCGCGCGCCTCCTTCAACCCGCTGAGGCACGATGAAGGACCCTGGGAATCTTGGAGGCTCCGATGCCAGGCTCCGTCCTGGCGGAAGGAGATGCTCCTGCGATGGCGAGACCGAGGAAGTACCCCGATGAGTTGCGCGAGCGTGCGGTCAGGCTGGTGTTCGAGTCGAAGCGTCCGATCGCGCATGTCGCCCAGGATCTGGGCATCCATAAGGAGTCGCTGCGCCACTGGGTGCGGCAGGCCGAGGCCGATAACGGGCCGCCGGCGTGATCTGCTGACGAGCGAGGAGCGCGAGGAGCTGAAGCGTCTCCGCAAGGAGAACTTCGAGCTGCGCCGCGCGAACGCGATCTTGAAGGACGCCTCCGTTTATTTCGCGACGGAGCTCGACCCGACCCGGCGACGGTGACCCGCTACATCGAGGAGCAGCGGGACGCCTTCGGGGTCGAGCCGATCTGCGCGGCGATCGGCGTGCCGGTGAGCACGCACTACGCGCGCAGATCCCGGGTGCCGTCGGCCCGCGAGCTCGAGGACGGCGGCTGCTCGTTCGAGATCCGAGCGCTGCCCGCGACGCGGCTACCGGCGCGTCTACGGCGCCCGCAAGACGTGGAAGGAGCTGCGCCGGCGCGGGAGTCGACGTCGGCCGCGACCAGGTCGCGCGGCTGATGCGCCAGCACGGGCTCGAGGGCAAGCGGCGCGGCCGAAGCACGCGCACGACGATCCCGGACGAGGCGGCGGTCGAGCAGGCCCGCGACCTCTTGCAACGCGACTTCACCGCCGACGCGCCCGAACGAGAAGTGGGTCGCGGATCTGACCTACTCCGCACTCTGGAACGGGTTCGTCTACCTCGCCTTCATTCTCGACTGCTACAGCCGGATGATCGTCGGCTGGCAGCTCGCGACGCACATGCGCACCGAACTGGTGCTCGACGCGCTCGAGATGGCCATCGGACTGCGCCGAGCCAGGGGCCGGCCTGATCGTGCACCACACCGACCGCGGCTCGCAAGGCGGATTCAACTGGTCGTCGCAACACCTCGATAGTGGAGGTGTCGGATGGGGACGATGCGGGAGCGGCAGCGGGAGGTCCAGCTGTATCGGGGGCAGGTGCCCTCGCCGGGGCGGCCGACGGTCGCGTGGCGTGAGGACCGGGTGCGGTTCTGGGCCGCGGTCTCGCGTGGGCTGAAGACGGAGGATGCGGCAGGCGAGGCGGGTGTCTCGTCGCCGGTTGCGTTCCGATGGTTCCGCCACGCTGGCGGCGTGAATCCCTGTCTGTATCCAACGGTGTCGGGCCGTTACCTGTCGTTTGGCGAGCGGGAGGAGATCGCGCTCCTCCGCGCTCAGGGTCATGGTGTGCGGGAGATTGCGCGGCGGCTAAACGCAGCCCGTCGACGATCTCGCGGGAGCTTCGCCGGAACGCGTCGACGCGGACGTGGCGGCTCGAGTACAAGCCATCGATCGCGCAGTGGCATGCCGAGCGCCGTGCCCGCCGGCCGAAGGTCGCCAAGCTGGTCGCGAACGACCGGCTCCGCGCGTACGTCCAGGAACGGCTGTCAGGTCGAGTGCGCGGTGTCGGCGGTCAAGCTCTCGGGCCGCCGGGACCGAAGTGGAGCGGGCGGAACAAGCCGCACCGCGGCGATCGCCGCTGGGTGCAGGGCTGGAGCCCGGAGCAAATCGCGAGCCGGCTGCAGGTCGACTTCCCCGATGATCCATCGATGCGGATCAGCCACGAAGCGATCTATCAGGCCCTCTACGTGCAGAGTCGCGGGGCGCTGAAGCGCGAACTGGTCGCGTGCCTGCGCACGGGGCGGGCATTGCGGGTGCCGCGGGCCCGCGCCCGTCAGAAAGCGTGGGCGCACGTCACGCCCGAGGTGCTGATCAGCGAACGGCCCGCCGAGGCCGACGACCGGGCCGTACCCGGCCACTGGGAAGGCGACCTGCTGATCGGGCTCGAGCGCTCCGCGATCGGCACGCTGGTCGAGCGCACGACCCGCTTCACGATCCTGATCCATCTGCCCCGCCACGACGGCTACGGCACGATCCCGCGCACGAAGAACGGCCCCGCGCTCGCCGGCTACGGCGCGGTCACGATGAAGAACGCCTTGGCGTCGACGATGACGACCCTGCCCGAGCAGCTCCGCCGCTCGCTCACCTGGGACCGCGGCAAAGAGCTCTCCCAGCACGCCGCGTTCAAGGTCGAGACCGGCATCCCGGTCTACTTCGCCGACCCCCAGAGCCCCTGGCAGCGCGGGACGAACGAGAACACCAACGGGCTGCTCCGCCAGTACTTCCCCCGCGGCACCGACCTCGCGCGCTGGAGCGTCGACGAGCTCGACGCCGTGGCCGCCGCGCTCAACAGCCGCCCACGCAAGACACTCGACTGGCGAACTCCTGCGGAAGAACTCGATCGATATTTACAATCAAGTCAACAAACCGGTGTTGCGACGACCGGTTGAGCCCGGCCAATATACGAGTCTGACCTACACCGACCGCTCGACGAGCTCGAGATCGCCCCCTCGGTTGGCTCGATAGGCGACGCCTACGATAACGCGATGGCCGAGGCGTGGTCGCGACGTTCAAGACCGAGCTCGTCGACGGCCGCCGCTTCCCCTCCTTCGAGCACGTCGAACACGAGGCGCTCGCCTGGATCGGCTTCTACAACGACGAGCGGCTCCACGAAGCACTCGACGACCTGCCACCGGCAGAGTACGAGGACGAGCACTACCGATTGAATATCAAGACAGACAACACCCCAATACTGGCCGCCACCTAAACGAGCCTCTAGCAAACCCAGGGCGGATCATGCCGCACGTTGGGCAGGTCACTGCAGCCTTCGCGGGTGGACTAGTCACCAGGCGGCACTCATCTCAGGTTTGGTCGCGCATCTTCGGCGGCCTGCCACGTTTGATCGACTGACTTCGCGCCCATTGTTTGACGTCGTCGGTGAGCCAGATCGGTCCCATCGCCAGTTCGGCGGCTGGGGCTGGGAATTCGGGTCGGAGACGTACCGGCTTGCGGTGCGCTTGCTGATGCTGAGGAGTTCAGCGATTTCGGTGAGGCCGACGACGTCCAGTGATCGCACCGGCCGAGCCTAAGCTTGATGCTGACAGGTAGAGAAAAATGTCTATGATGTAGACATATTGACAGATCGCGTCTCTCCCCGTCAAGTGTCTCTGACTCCCTTGTCTTGTACGAGGGGTTCCTTGAAGCGTCAGGGACGTTCGTTAGGGACGCGACGGAAGTATCTGCCGGCTGTGCCGGGCGTCTTCCCACCTCCATGCCGCTCGAGCTCACAGGGCGGTTTTCTTGGATGGCCGGCCGCGCTTGACCGGCTGTCCTTGTGCCCACTGCTTGACGTCGTCGGTGGACCCGGACTGGGCCCACTGCGAGTTCGACGGCTGGGGTTGGGAACCCGGGTCTGGTGACGTAACGGCTTGCCGGTTCGCTTACTGACTCCGAGGAGTTCGGCGATCTCGGTGAGGCCGACGACGTCGAGCGGTGCCACGAGTCGAGCCTAAAGGCTGTCGATGACGGCCCCAAGGAAAGTGGCTATGATGTAGACATATTGACAAATAACGTCAAGTTTCGGGTAGATGTCTTCGAGCCGATTGGGGCGTTTGAGGCGTTCTTGCGGCGACAAGGCCGTTCGCTGGGCACGCAGCGGAAGTACTTGCCCGCTGTAGGCGACTTCTTGACTTGGCTTGATGACCGCCAACCCGGGGAGGTCGGGGCGAACGAGATCGACAGCTATCTGGCTGCCTGGGAGTGCCGCCACGAGCAGGCGGTCGGTCATCCCCTTCGCCGGACGACCGTACGCGGTCGATATGTGCTTTACGGAGCTTCTATGAGTTCCTCGAACGCACCGGTCAACTGATCGACGCGGATGGCGTCTAGTTCGGAATCCGACGCTGTCGGTGCCGATGCCAGTGACGGAGGCGCGGCTCAACGACTTCCTACGGCCCTTTGAGGACCAGGCGCTTCTCGCGTGTCCCTGCGCGCCTTCTGAGCGGATCGTGCTCATGCTGCTGCGATCGACCGGGTTGAGGGTGAGTGAGGCGTGCGCGCTCACGCGTGCCGACATCGATCTCACCCCAGGTCTCGAGTCGGTAGCTGTCGTGCGGAGCAAGACACCGGCGGGGGTACGGGTGATCCCGATGGTGCCGCAGCTTGGTCCCGAGCTCGAGGCATGGCTGAAGTTGCTTGACGAGCGTGGCCGAGCGGCGCCGTCGACACCGGTGCTTGCGACCGCACACGGATCCGCGATGCGTCCGGCTTACGTGTGGCGTCTCGTGAAGCGGATATCCGCCCGCGCAGGAGTGAGAAACGTCGACTGCACGTGCGGTTCGGACCGGGTCCATCGCCACGAGCGTGGATGTGCTCGCTCCGTTTCTGGCGAGCATCTGTCGCGGGTGAGCCCCCATACGTTGCGGCGAACCTTCGGAAGTTATCTCCTCAATCTCGGACTACGGCTTGAGATCGTGTCGAAGCTACTCGGACATTCGTCGACCTCGGTGACCGAGGCCGCCTACGCAGAGTTGCTCGGAGCGACGGTACGGCGGGAGCTGCTCGCCGTGCTCGACACGGCGACATAGATCTGTCTCCATAACCCGATCTCGCTGAAACGTGGGCCGGGATCTGAAGATCGATTGGCCGGTTGCCTACCTTGCCGGGAACGTCAGCTCAAACTAACACTCGGATTCGCGGACCCTCTCCGCGGCCTAGCAAATCCCGCGCTGCGAGTGCGATCGCGATCGCGCGGTCGTCGTGCCGGCCCGGCGCTGATCGAGCCGGAGCTGCCCCGGAAGTGCCTCGCGTATTCGCACCCGCGCCAATTTGTCGATCAGCGCCGGGTCGCGCGGCAGCGCAAGTCTCTGGTTGCGGATCAGCGTCGTCAGCGTCGTCGCCAGCTCGGCGTGAAGCGTCACATTGAAGTCCACCGTCTGCGCGATGATCCCGTGCTCCCAGAGCTCCTGCTTGAGCAGCACACTCTGGTACGTGTCCAGAATAACGCGCTCGGCGCGATACGTCCGGACCGTCGCAATGATCCAATCCCGAACTTCACGCAGGTCGGCTGGCGCGCCAGGACGATTGTCCCATACCTGTACCCCGTTGACGACCACGTTCGACGGCACGATTTCGCCGCTCGGCGATGGCGGGCGCTCGAGATGGCAGACGGCGACTGCCGTTCGATCGTGCACCAGGCCGATGTCGACTCCGAGCGTGTAGGCGAACTGTCGGCTCGGCGGCAGCCATCCGTTGTGAGTCACACAAGCGAGCACCGCTTCCAATGTCACCATCCTGTCCTCGGGCTCGACCCACTCGTTGAGGTGGAGCTGCCGAAATCGTGACTCGGGCTTCACGGACCGCCGCTGCTCTTCCAGCCACTCCCGGCACCCATGGCAGCGGGCCCGGGACTTCGTGGAGCATCCAGAGCGGGTCCTCGCGCGCGTGTTCGCGGATCCGGCCGCAAAATGCTCCGGGCTGCCGGCGTTCGTGATGATGATCATCCGCGCGTCGTGCTTACCGGTGGCAGTCCGCAGCGCCTCAAACAGCTCCAAGAGCGTGGCGTCTCGGGCCATGCGATCAGTTCGTCGAAGATCACGAGGTGCGGCCGCAGTCCCCAAGCGCCAGCTGCGTCGGCCGGTAGCACGTTCAGCTTCACCCCGGTTGACGGAACCTCGGCCCTCCACGCCGTCACCGTGACGACTCGGCCAAGGCCGGGCGTCATCCGGACGAAGTCCTCGATCGACTTCAGTAGGATGCGCGCCTGCTCCCGATCGGCTGCGACAGCGTAAAGCTCGGCAGCGGGTGGGACCAGCGCCAGCATGAACACGAGCGCGATCGCCGCCGCGTCGGTTGTTTTCACTCCCGCCGCGCGGCCGAGACCAGAAGAAGTATCGAACAGGCGACCTGATATCGAGCACCGCACGAGCCGCCTCCCACTGCCACGGCAACGCCACCTCACCCCACCGCTTCCCGTTCGGCAGCACCAACGAAGCCAAGCAGTTCGAGCGCCCCCGACCCTACCGGCTGCGCGTCCACTCAGCGCTCCCGGCTGAATCCAGCGCTCCGCGCTCGCGCGCCTCGTCGAGAACTTCCGCGCCGCTCTTCACGAGCGCGTCCTTGACCGCCGCCGCGGCCATCTCGACCCGTGCCTGCGTATCGACCCAAGCGAGTCGGCTGCTTGGCGTCGCACCCAGCGCGGCAAGCCAACGCTCGAGCCGCCCCGAAAGCTGCGAACGCACGGTCGCAACAAGGAGCGCGCTTCTCCGGTTCTCTTATTTGTAAGCCCCCGTTCCAGCAGGTCGGCATCGGCTGCTTCGATCAGCGCGATCAGACGACCGACTTCCTCGGCCGCACTCGATCGATCCGGACAGATGCGGCGACCCCGTCCAGCCCGTCCGCGATCTCGCGCCCGTGGGGCGAGCGTTCGCGACGAGTAAACGCCGTGGCGAACGGCATTTTCGTTACCCCGATGCTCAGGCCGCAGCGAACCCGGGTGGCCGTGCACATTCATCGAGAGCTCCTCGGCGAAGTCGCCCGAAGCCATACGTTCGGAGCGGCCCGAGCAAAGCGAGGGTGAACAGCCCTGAGGCGCTCGCGGGCAAGCATGGCCACCCAGCCGACTGAGCGCAAGGCAACGCTCACCGCTGCCTCCCTCGTGCAGCGAGCTAGTGGCGGGTCACCGTCGGCAGGTAATCGACCTGGTGCACGCGCGCGCCGAACGAGGCCACGGCCACGACACGCGCGCGGGCGAGCCCTAGAGCACGGCCGCTGCGGTCGGAGCATCAACCGTCTGCATGTTTGTAGGCCCCTAACGGTGGCGCACAAGATGTGGTCGCCAAACACGACGCCTACATCGACACCACCGGGATGATGGTGGACAAGCGTCCCGCCGACCCTGGCAACGATGGAACGAGTGCTGGCCGCACCATCAGTGGCGCTCTGATCGATATCCATCGTCCAAAGAAGCTTAGAGCGGCAGTCGGACGACCTGGCCCCGAGCAGATGAAGGCGCACTGGAACACGAAAGACGACATCTAGCCGCCGGTCGCTTTTGGTGGAGCTGGACCTCTGACGAACAACCGACACCACTCAATCGACCCGGGGTCGTGCTGCCAGAGCGGATAACAAGCTTGCCTGACCGAGCGGCATAGAACACACGGCAAGACCACCAGAAACAGCTCAAGGAAGCCGTTGAACCGGCGTTTTCGTGAATAGAACCGCTGCTCTATCCACTGAGCTACGGGGGCCGGGCAGCCAGTTTAGAGTCGCGAGGCCGCTGACCCGAAGGCGTGTGGCCCTACCGGACCGCGCCCGCGCGTTCACGCTTGGCGCGCGAGGCGAGGGTCTGGCGCGTCGAGGACGAGAGCTCGAGCTTCCGCAGCCGGATCGACCGCGGCGTGACCTCGACGGCCTCGTCGTCGCGGATGAACTCGAGCGCCTGTTCGAGCGAGAGCTGCCGCGGCGGGATGAGCCGCACGAGCTCCTCGGCCGAGGCGGCGCGCACGTTCGTGAGCTTCTTCGGCTTCGAGGCGTTCACGTCCAGGTCGTCCTCGCGGGAGTTCTCGCCCACGATCATCCCCTCGTACAGCGCCTCGCCCGGGGAGACGAAGAGGGAGCCGCGCTCCTGAAGGTTGAGGATCGCGTACCCGGTCGCCTCACCCCGGCGATCGGCGACGAGGCTTCCGGTGGGACGCGTGCGCAGGTCGCCGTGCCACGGCTCCCAGGCCTCGAACACGTGGTGGAGGATCCCCGTGCCGCGCGTCTCGGTCAGGAACTCGGAGCGGAACCCGATCAGGCCGCGCGAGGGAACCAGGTACTCGACCCTCGCCCAGCCGCTGCCGTGGTTGACCAGCTGCTGCACGCGGCCCTTGCGGAGCGCGAGCATCTGGGTGACGACGCCGATGTACTCCTCGGGCACGTCGATCGCGACGCGCTCGACCGGCTCGCAGAGCTTTCCGTCGACCTCCTTGGTCAGGACCTCCGGCTTGCCGACGGTGAGCTCGAAGCCCTCGCGGCGCATCAGCTCGACGAGGATCGCGAGCTGGAGCTCGCCGCGGCCCTGCACCTCCCATGCGTCGGGTCGTGAGGTCGCGCCGACGCGGAGCGAGACGTTCCCGACGAGCTCGGCGCCGAGCCGGTCCCGGATCTGGCTCGCGGTCAGGCGGGTGCCCTCCGTGCCGGCGAGAGGGCTCGTGTTGATCCCGATCGTGATCGAGAGGCTCGGCTCGTCGACCGTCGTGACCGGGAGCGGCCTCGGGTCGTCGGGGTCGGCGATCGTCTCGCCGATCGTCACGTCGGAGAGCCCGGCCAGGGCGACGATCTCGCCGGGGCCGGCCTGCTCGGCGGGCACGCGGTCGAGTGCCTCGGTGATGTAGAGCTCGGTCGCGCGGGCGGTCTCGATCGTGCCGTCGGCGCGGCACCACGCGATCTGGGCGCCCTTGCGGAGGATCCCGTGCCGGATCCGGAGCAGCGCCAGCCGCCCGACGTAGGGGCTCGCGTCGAGGTTCGTGACGAGCGCCTGGAGCGGGTGGCCCGGGTCGTGCTGCGGCGCCGGGATGGTCTCGAGAAGCGCTGCGAACAGCGGCTTCAGGTCGGCTGCGAGCTCGTCCGGGGCCGGCCCGGAGCGCCCTTCGCGCGCGTTCGCGTAGACGATCGGGAACTCGATCTGCGACTCGTCGGCGTCGAGGTCGAGGAAAAGCTCGTAGACCTCGTTCACGACCTCCTCGGGTCTCGCGTCGGGACGGTCGACCTTGTTGACGACGAGCACGACCGGGAGCTTCCGGTCGAGTGCCTTGCGGAGGACGAACCGCGTTTGCGGGAGCGGGCCCTCCGAGGCGTCGACGAGCAGGAGCACGCCGTCGACCATCGTGAGCGCGCGCTCGACCTCACCGCCGAAGTCGGCGTGCCCGGGCGTGTCGACGATGTTGATCTTCGCCGGTCCGTACTGCACCGCCGTGTTCTTGGCGAGGATCGTGATCCCCTTCTCGCGCTCGAGGTCCATCGAGTCGAGCACGCGCTCGGCGACGTCCTGGTTCTCGCGGAACGACCCGGACTGCCAGAGCATCGCGTCGACGAGCGTCGTCTTCCCGTGGTCGACGTGTGCGACGATCGCGACGTTGCGCAGCTCCTCGACGGGGACGAGGCCGTGCTGCTCGGTCATCCTCTGCGCCGGGGCCTGCGGCGCCTCGAGCCGGCGCCGCCCACCTTCGCGGGCGAGGCGGAGACCGAGAGCCCGGACGCGGCGAACGCCGTCCCGTGGCCGAGCCTGCCGGCGAGCCTGCTCACGTCGAGGCGCTGTTCGGGCAGGACGAGCGTCACGCCGGTGCCGCTCCGGCCCGCGCGCCCCGTCCTCCCGACCCGATGGACGTAGTCGTCGTCGGTGTGCGGCGGGTCGAAGTTGATGACGTGCGTGATCCCGTCGACGTCGAGCCCTCTCGCGGCGACGTCGGTCGCGATCAGCGTGGAGACGCGGCCGGACTCGAATGCCCGCAGCGAGCGCTCCCGCGCGTTCTGGGACATGTTGCCGTGCATGACCGCGGCCCTGAGATCGTGGTCGCGCTCGAGCTTGCGCGCGAGCCTGTCGGCTCCGTGCTTCGTGCGCACGAACACGAGCGCGAGGTCGCGCTCCCGTCCGAGCTGCTCGACCAGCCGGTGCAGCTTGTCGTCGGCGGTCACGGGAACGAACTCGTGCCCGACGTCGCCCGCTTCCGTCTCGACCTGGGCGCGCGCGTTGAACCGCGAGGCGTTGTCGGTGTAGGTCCGGGCGAGGTCGGCGACCGGGCCTTCGAGCGTCGCGGAGAAGAGCATGGTCTGCCGGTTCTCGGGGATCTGGCGGAGGATGCGGTCGACCTGCGGCCGGAAGCCCATGTCGAGCATCCGGTCGGCCTCGTCGAGGACGAGGATCGCGAACCGACCCGAGCGAGACGAGCCGGCGCTCGAGGAGGTCCTGGAGCCGTCCGGGCGTGGCGATCAGGATGTGGGCGCCCCGGGCCTGCTTCGCCTGTGCGCCGACGGACGTGCCGCCGTAGACCGCGGTGACGCGGAGGCCGCGCGACGCGGCGAGGGGCTGGAGGTCGGCGACGATCTGCGAGGCGAGCTCGCGGGTCGGGACGAGCACGAGCGCGCTCGGGTGGCCGTCGGCGCCCGCCGTCCGCTCGATCGTCGGGATCCCGAAGGCGAGGGTCTTGCCGGAGCCCGTCGGGGCTGCGGCGAGGACGTCCACGCCGGCGAGGGCGTCGGGCAGGACGAGCGCCTGGATCGCAAAGGGCGCGCGGATACCGTGGCGGCCGAGCGCCGCGAGCACGGGCGCGCTGACGCCGAGGTCGGCAAATGACTGAGACAAGTTTTGTTCCTTCCTGGTTGAAGAGCGTTCGAGATGCAAGAAACTCGAAACGCCTGCGGACAGGAGGAACGAGAAGCTAGATCTCCCGGACGTCTACGTGACGTCCTGGAAGGACGGTAGCACCTGGAGCTCGGGGGTCCGCGTGCGGGCCGCCTCGCGGAAGGTGACCAGCCGGCGCTGCTCGGCGTCCCAGAGCTTGAGCCGCACCGCCCCGACGGCGTCCCGAAGCGAGAGCGTGGGCACCGGGCCGAGCTCGCCCGCGTCGTGGGCCGCCTGGAGGTTGTAGTTCGGGATGTGGGCGCTGAGATGGTGGACGTGATGGAGCCCGATGTTCCCGGTGAAGAAGCGGAGGACCCGCGGGAGCTCGAGGTAGGAGCTGCCCTGCAGCGCTGCCTCCTGGAAGCTCCACGACTCTCTTCCCTCCCAGTAGGCGTCCTCGAACTGGTGCTGCACGTAGAAGAGCCAGATCCCGATCGCGCCGGTGAGGAGAAGCGGCGGGGCCTGCACGAGCAGGAACTCCTTCCAGCCGACGAGCCAGCAGAGCGAGCCGATCACCACCGCCAGCGCGAGATCGGTGCCGAGGACGCTACGGCGGAGCCGCGGGTGCATCCCGGGGGTGACGACGCGCGGCCCGACCAGCATGACCCAGAACGGCCCGAGCCCGAACATCACGAACGGGTTGCGGAACAGCCTGTAGCCGAGCCGACCCCACCAGGGCCGGGCGCGGTACTCGTCCACGGTCAGGGTCTGGATGTCGCCGATCCCTCGCCTGTCGAGGTCCCCCGTCGTCGCGTGGTGGATCGCGTGCTTGGTGCGCCACCACGCGAACGGCGTGTAGACCAGGACGCCCAGCGTCGCGCCGAGCGTGGCGTTCGCGCGCTTGGAGCGGACGAACGAGCCGTGGGCGCAGTCGTGGAAGACGATGAACGTCCGGAGCAGGAACCCGGCGGCGGGGATGGCGAGCAGAAGCACGGCCGGGTACCAGATCGTGCTGACGTAGAACATCACCGCCATCAGGGCCAGGTAGGGGGCGACGGACGTCGCGACGTCGAGCAGCGCGAGTCCGAGCCGGGGCTGCATGTGGGGCGCCAGGACGCGGCGCCAGGCCGCATGCTCGTTCTTCTGGGCGTCGGAGGTCACTGCCGGAGGATGGTAGAGCACGGAGTACGATCCGCGGCATGGCGATCGCTCATCCGTCGCTCGGGCGGGACGACGCCGTGCGGCTCGATCGTGCCGATCCCCTGGCGCCGTACCGCGATCGGTTCGCGATCCCGGACGCCGGCCTCGTCTACCTCGACGGGAGCTCGCTCGGGCGGCTGCCGCGGGCGACGAGCGAGCGGATCGAGAAGGTGATCACCGAGCAGTGGGGCGGGAGGTTGATCCGAGGCTGGTACGAGGAATGGCTCGAGCTGCCGGTACGGGTCGGCGAGCTCGTCGCCGCCCTCGTCGGAGCGGGGCCGGGACAGGTGATCGTGGCCGACTCGACCACCGTCTGCCTCTTCAAGCTCGCCTCGGCCGCGCTCGACCTCGACCCCGGCCGCACGCAGGTGGTCGTCCAGCGGGACGAGTTCCCCAGCGACCGCTACGTCCTCGAGAGCCTGGCGTCCGCGCGCGGGCTCGAGCTCCTCCGCCTCGAGAGCGACCCCGTCGAAGGGCCGGCGCCCGGCGAGGTCGCAGCGCTGCTCGGCCCGCGCACGGCGCTGCTCGTCCTTTCGCACGTCAACTACCGCTCTGCGGCGATCGCGCCGCTCGAGGCGATCACGAGCCTCGTGCACGCCGCCGGCGGGCTCGTCCTCTGGGATCTCTGCCACAGCGCCGGCGTGCTCCCCGTCGGGCTCGACGCGGCAGACGTCGACCTCGCCGTCGGCTGCACCTACAAGTACCTCAACGGCGGCCCCGGGGCGCCGGCCTTCCTCTACGTCTCCGAGCGCCTCCAGGCGCGGCTGAGCCAGCCGGTCTGGGGGTGGTTCGGCCGCCGCGACCAGTTCCTGATGGAGCAGGGCTACGTGCCCGCGGCGGGCATCTCCTCCTGGCTTTCGGGCACCCCCGGCGTGCTCGGGCTCGCAGCCGTCGAGGAGGGCGCACGGCTCACCGCCGAGGCCGGCGTCCCCGCGATCCGGCAGAAGGCGCGGGACCTCACCGAATATGCGATCGGGCTTCACGACGAGCGCCTCGAGCCGCTCGGCTTCGCCCTCGGGAGCCCCCGCGACCCGGATCGACGCGGCGCGCACGTCTCCGTCCGCCGCGCCGACGCGGCCGAGCTGTGCCCCTCGCTCGCCGAGGCCGGCGTGCTCACCGACTTCCGGATGCCGGACACGATCCGACTCGGCTGCTCGCCGCTGACGACGAGCTACGCCGAGCTCTGGGACGGCGTCGACCGTCTCTGCGAGCTCGCGTCAGCCGGCTGACCGCTGCGGCCGCCACAGCCGTGCCGCCCGGCGCAGTCCCCCGACCGTGACCTCGCGCCCGCCCGTGAGCCCAGCCGGCCGAAGGATGAGCACGAGCGCCATGACGACGCCGAGCGTCACGAGCCGCGTCCCGTCGGGGAGGTTGACGTAGAACGGGACGTGCACGCCCTGCTCCGCATCGTTGAGGAACGAATTCAGGCCGCTGATCAGCAGCGCGCCGAACACCGCCCCCCAGACGCTCTGCATCCCGCCGATCACGAGCATCGCAAGGGTGATGAACGTGAGCTCGAGGTACACCTGCTGAACCGTGATCGAGCCGAGCTCGTGGACGAGGAGGCCGCCCGCGAAGCCGGCCAGCGCGCCGCTGATGACGAACGCGACGAGCCGCTCGCGATGCACGTGGATCCCGGACGCCTCGGCGGCCCGCGGATCCTCGCGCGTGGCCCGGAGGCGCCGGCCGAAGCGGCTGCGCTGATAGGCGAACGCGACGACGATCGCGATGACGGCGCCGGCCGCGAGCGTCCAGGTGCCGCTCTCCGGGACGAGCGACAGAGCCGTGACGCCGGGCCCGATCTTGTCCCAGTAGCTGATGATGTTCGCGGTGATCCCGAGCACCGCGAACGTCGCGATGCCGGCGGGCAGCCCCGAGAGCCGCATCAGCGCGACGCCGGTGAGCAGCGCGAAGATCCCGCCCGCGAGCGCCGCGAGCGCGAGCGAGGAGACCGTGGAGACGTGCGTGTGCCGGAGCACGGGGTACATCGCCGGAAGCACGAAGTTCTTCTGCTCCGCGCCCAGCGTCAGGATCCCGGAGAGGTACGCGCCGATTGCGACGAAGCTCATGTGGCCGAACGAAAGGACGCCCGAGTTGCCGATGAAGACGTAGAGCGCGACGACGATCGCCGTGTTGACGAGGGCGTCGTCGAACTCGAGCCTCCGCACCGCCCCCGCGTTCGCCCCGAGCGCCCCGACCACCAGCACGAGCGCCACGGGGGCGGCGACCACCACCAGGGACGGCAGGCGGCCTCTCACAGCCGCTCCGCGGCGAGATCGCGGCCTCCGGCGAAGAGCCCGCCCGGTCGCACCAGCAGGACCACGATCACGAGGCCGTACACGACCGACGGCAGGTAGACGCTGCTCGACGACGGCAGCTCGTCGCCGACGAACGCGGTCGCGAATCCGATCAGGAACCCCCCCGCCGTGGCCGTGGAGAGTCGGTCGAGCCCGCCGACGACCACACCGATCAGGGCGAAGATCGTCACCTGGACGCCGAAGTCGGGCGTGACGAGCGGCGACTGCACCGTGAGCAGTACGGACACCGCCGCCGCGAGCGCGCCCGAGATCGCGAACGAGAACGCGATCACCCGGTTCGCGCGAACGCCGAGCAGCCGCGCGGTGCGGAAGTCGGCGGCGGAGGCCCGGAGGTGGAGCCCGACCGTCGTGCGGTTGAGGAACAGCGTCAGCCCCGCGAGCAGCGCTGCGCCGACCACGATCGCGACGATCGAGATCCAGCGGATCCGGACGGAGCCGATCGCGATCGCCGTGTTCAGCCCGCCGAGCGTGCCCACGGTGCTTCCCCGCGAGCCGAACGAGAGCAGGTAGACGTTCTGGAGCAGGAAGCTGATCGCGAAGCTGGCGACGAGCATCGTCGCCGGCGAGGCGCCGCGAAGGGGCCGGAACGCCACCCGTTCCATCACGAGCGACCCGGCGATCACGACCGCGAAGCAGCAGACGATCGCGAGTACGGCGGGCCGGCCGCTCAGGAAGGCGAGCGTGTAGGCGCCGGCCGTGATCAGCTCGCCGTAGGCGAGGTTGACGAGCCGCATGACGCCGAAGACGAGGCCGATCCCGACCGCCACGACCGCGTACACCGCGCCCAGCCCGATCCCGTCGACGATCGCCTGGAAGAAAGAGCTCATGAGAGATACGCGTGGGTGAGCCGGCTCGTCAGCGCGTCGACGTCGGCGGCGTCCGCCTTCGTCAGCGTCAGCCGGAGCTCCGCGTTCGAGATCACGTGCGTCCGGTCCGCGAACTCGATCGTCATCACGCCGCGCTGCTCGACGAGCAGGATCGTGACGCCCCGGTCGCGGATCAGCGCCAGCGTCTCGAAGAGCGTCTCGACGATCTTCGGCGCGAGCCCGAGCGACGGCTCGTCGAGGAGCAGCACGTCGGGCCGCGCGACGAGCGCCCGCGCGATCGCGAGCTGCTGCTGCTGGCCGCCCGACAGGGTCCCCGCCTGCCGGCCCGCGAACTCCTCGACCACCGGGAAGAGCCCGTGCACCCACTCGAGGTCGGCGGCGACCCCTTCGGACGAGCGCCGCCCGGCCAGTCCCAGCCGCAGGTTCTCGCGCACGGTCAGCGAGGCGAAGATGTGGCGGCCCTCGGGAACGAGGGCGACGCCCGAGCGGGCGATGTCCTCGGGGCTTCCCCGCAGGTGCTTCCCGCCGAGCAGGACCTCGCCGCCGGCGAGCGGGACGGCGCCCATGACGGCGTGGAGCGTCGTCGACTTGCCGGCGCCGTTCGGGCCGATCAGGCCGACGATCTCGCCGGGGTCGAGTCTGAGGTCGAGCCCGCGCACGGCGGGGACGTCGCCGTAGCGCACCTCGACGCCGCGCAGCTCGAGCGCCGCCTCACTCATCGACGGCCTCGACCCGCGACGATCCCGCGCCGAGATACGCGGTCGCGACGTCGAAGTTGCGGCGGATCTCCTCCGGCGTCCCGTCGGCGAGCGTCCGGCCCCGGTCGAGGACGTGGACCCGGTCGCAGACCTCCATGATCAACGCCACGTTGTGGTCGATCAGGAGCACTCCGGCTCGGAAGTCGTCCCGGACGGAGCGGATCACGGCCGCGAACGCGGGGATCTCGGCCTCGTGCAGGCCGGCCGCCGGCTCGTCCATCAGCACGAAGCGCGGCTGGAGGGCGAGGGCGCGCGCCACTCCGAGCCGCCGCTCGTCGCCGTGCGGCAGCACCGACGCGGACTGCTCGGCCCGGGCCGCGAGGCCGAGCAGGTCGAGCAGCCGCTCCGCACGCCGCCGTGCCTCGGCCGGGGCGACGCCCACGCCGAGGGCGGAAACCTCCACGTTCTCGCGCACCGTCAGCCCCCTGAACAGCCGGCCGTGCTGGAACGTCCGGGCGAGGCCCGCGCGCCCTCGCCGGTGGGGCGGCCACCGCGTGATGTTGTCGGAGCCGAGCTCGATCCGGCCCGACGAGGGCAGGTCGAACCCCGTGAGCAGGTTCACGAGCGTCGTCTTCCCCGCGCCGTTCGGGCCGATCAGCCCCAGCACCTCGTCGGGCGCAAGCTCGAGGTCGACGTCCTGGAGCGCATGGATCCCCTCGAAGGAGCGAGAGACCCCGATCGCCCGGAGCGTCGGGTCAGGCCCTGCACCGCCGTGCAAGGCCTGACCCCTGAGCTCAGCTGCCAAGTCGCTCAGTGGATGTTGGCGACGACCTTCGCGGTGTGCTCGCCGATCACCCTGGCCACGTTGTTGTTGACCCGGATGATCCGGTACGGCCGCCCGGTGACGCTGTGGAACGTCGGGGTGAACGTGATCGGGCCGCCGAGCGTCTTGAACTTCGTCAGGTGCGAGAGCGTGGCCGCGAGCTTGGCCCCGTCCGTCGAGCCGCCGTTCTGCTCGATCGCGTACGCGATCGCGTCGATCGCGTCCGCGCCGGTGATGAAGCCGCCCGTCTGGGCGGAGTACTTCCTCCCGAGCTTCGCCATCTGGCCCTCGAACGCCCGGACGGCCGCGTCGGGATCCTTCGCGACCGCGCCCGCGTAGGTGGCGAAGTAGAAGTTCGTCACCTTCGGGTTCTTCGACCACCAGTAGGCGCCGTCGCCGGCCCAGCTGTTCATGATCGGCGTCTTGTTCCCGAGCGTCCGGAGGCTGTCGACGAACGCCGGCTGGTCGCCTGCGAACGAGGTGCAGAACGCGATCATGTCCGCCTTCTTCCCGTTGATCCGGGTGGCGACGTTGTTGATCGTCTTGTCCCCCTGCGTGAACGACTCGGAGTCGACGATCGTGCCGCCGAGCTGCTTGAACCGGTTGGTGAACGCGGTGCACACGTTCTGGAAGTAGACGAGCAGCTTGTCGGTGACGACGTCGGCGCTCTTCCAGCCGTGGGCGTATGCCCACTCCGCCATCGCGGAGCCCTCGTCCTGGGCCGCGTTCCCGAACGAGAACGCGAGGTCGCCGGCCGAGCCGAAGCGCGACGGTCCCATCTGGTCGGTGCCGATGCACGGCGCGACCGTCAGGAGCTTCGCCTGCAGGAACGCCTGGACCGCCGGCGTCGCGTAGTCGACGTCGCAGGTGACCCAGCCGATCTGGGCTCCCTGGCTGATCAGCTTGGTCGCGTCCTGCTTGGTCGCCTGCGGGTCGAGCTGATCGTTCAGGTACTTGAGCACGAGGGGATGCCCGTCGACGCCGCCGGCTGCGTTGATCTTCTTGATCTCGATCTGGGCCGCAGTCAGCGCCGGCGCGTCGAACGGCGCCATGTTCTTGGTCAGGTCGATCGCCGCGCCGATCACGATCGGCGTCCCCGCCGCCTTCGTGCTCCTCGCAGCGCTGGTCACGCCCGTCACGCAGAGCACTGCCACTGCGCTCGAGACGAGTGTGACCGAAAGGACTCTCGCGAGTCTCATTCGCCCTCCTTGGGTTGTTGTGGTTGACCGACCGGGGCGAGCCGTCGCACAGTCTCCCACGCCGCGGCGCACGACGCGCGGCCACGGTGGGCGAGCTCTGCGGCGGGAACGTCCCACAGCGAGTCGGGGTGGTGAACGCCGAAGGTTCCGTTGTCCGAGAAGATCTCCAGGTCGTAGAGGCCGTCCCAGCCGGCCGCGTCGAGCGCACCCAACAGGGCGGCGAGGTCGGCGACGCCGTCGCCGGGAAGGACGCGGTCGCACCAGCCGCGCTCCGGCTCCCGCACGTCCGAGACGTGGACGCCGGCGACCCGGTCGACGTGCTCGGCGACGTCGTCGAGCACGGTCGGCGTGTTCCACAGGTGCCACGTGTCGAACTGAAGCCCGAGCGACCTGCTGCCGCCGGCGTCGGCGATCAGGTCGAGTGCGTCCGGGATCGTGCTTGCGATCGTCCATTCGGCGCCTCCGTTCGCCTGGTAGGGCTCGAAGGCGACTCGCGTCCCGGCGAGCTCCGCCTCGGCTGCGAAGACGCGGAGGGCGCCGACGACGGTCTCCCGCGCGCGATCGCGGTCGAGGCCGAGCCCCGAGCCGCTCAGGCAGACGATCCCGGGCGCGCCGAAGGCGGCGAGGCGGTGGATCGAGGCGCAGATCGCGTCGATCCGCGCCTGCGGGTCCGTCGGGCCGCCGAGCAGCGGCAGGGGGAGAGGCGAGGGGATCCCCGGCACGGCCGAGGCGGCCTCGAGGCCGCTCGCTGCGAACGCCTCGAGCGCGCGCGCGTCGTCCCCGTCCGCCGGGAGCTTCAGCTCCCAGATCCCGATCCCGTCGAGACCCGCGCCGGCATAGGCGGCGAGGTCCTCCTCGAAGCTCGCCTCGAACGTGGTGATCTGCGAGATCGAGAAGCGAGGCCCGGGACGGCGGCTCTTCAGGGGGTTCGTTGCCATGCGTGTCGCTCGCCGTCTTGCCGGTGCCGGGCGATCTTCCCACAGCGGGGCGGGCCGCTCAAGGAGAAGGGCGGCGCCGGAACCGCTGCAGGATGCGCTCGGTGACGGGTGCCTTCAGGAGCTCGAGCGCCACCATCGTCCCCGAGCCCGCGCCGAGGCCCGGTCCCGGCCAGGTGCTGGCGCCGATGTGCCAGAGCCGGTCCACCGACGTGCGGTGTCCCGGCCGGCTCGGGAAGGGGCGCCAGAGGAAGTTCTGGTCGAGAGCGAGCGAGCCCGAGTACGGGTCGCCGTGGTGCAGGTTCGGGTTCGCCGCCTGCAGGTCGGCGGGAGAGAGGGAGGTCCGCCGGAGGACCGCCTCCTTCAGGTTCGGGATGTGGGCCTCGAGCCGTTTCTGGATCCGGTCGGCGTAGTGCTCCCGCAGCTCCTCCGTCCAGGCGCCGTCGCCGGGGTCGAGCTCGCCCGCCGCATCTCCCTTGACCTCCCAGGGCAGCTCCTGAAGTTGGATCCACAGCATTCCCTTCCCCTCGGGGGCGCGGATCGGATCGACTGCGAGCGGCTGCCCGCACACGACGGTCGCCTCGGCGGGAAGCAGGCCGCGCTCGGCTTCGCTCACCGCGCGGGAGACGCCGTCGAGCCCCGGGGTCACGTGCACGATCGCGGTGCTCGCGAGCCGCTCGTCGCCGTCCCAGCGAGGCGGCTCGGACAGCGCGAAGTGGATCTGCATCTCGGCGCGGCCGTAGCGGAACCGCCGCCCGGCGTCCGCCACGGCTCCGGCCGGGTTGCCGAGAAGCGGCCCGTAGAGCTGGGTCGGGGTCACGTTCGCGAGCACCGCCTTCCCGGCCGCGATCGTGTCGCCGGCCGCCGTCCGTACGCCCTCGGCGGCCTGGTTTCGCACGACGATCGACTCGACCTCCGCGCCCGTCCGGCACGAGCCGCCGTGGTCCTCGATCAGCCGCACGAGCGCGTCGACCAGCCGCCCCCCGCCGCCCTTCGGGACGGGCATCCCACCCTCCTGGAGCGCGACCGCGATCACCTGCGTCATGAAGCCGGAGGCGGCGGCGTCGGGGCCGAGGCCCGTGTGGAGCACCCAGGGTGCGAGGAGGCCGTGCGCGCGGTCGGAGGCGAAGGTCGCCTCCAGCCAGTGGCGGCTCGAGACGAGCAGGTTGCCGGTGAACTCCGCGGCGCCCGAGTGGCCGAGCCTCCGGCCCGCACGGCCGGCGAGCATCAGGCCGGCCCGGGACCACAGCTCGGTCCCGAGCAGGCCGAACGAGAGGTCGGCGTTCGGCATGAACCCGTCGATCACCGCCTTCCAGGCGGCCCCGTCGCCCCCGGCGTGCCGGGCGAGCTCCGCCGCGTTCGCAGCGGTCGTGCGCAGCAGGAAGGCGGCCTCGCCGTCCGGGAAGACGCTGCCGGTCGGATACTCGGTGTTCAGGTACTCGAGCCCGCGGTCGGCGAGGTCGTCGCCGAGGAGGCCGCCGGCGGCGCCGCCGACCCAGAGCGGGTGCCAGCACGAGAAGACGTCGTGGTGGAAGCCAGGCTCGGTGATCTCGGCGGTCCTGATCGCGCCGCCGAGCCAGTCGTTCCGCTCGAGGACGCAGACGCTCCAGCCGGCGCGCGCCAGTAGCGCGCCGGCGGCGAGTGAGTTGATCCCGCTCCCGACGATGACCGCGTCGAAGCGATCCACGGCGCCTACCCCGACGCGAGGGCCTCGAGCCCTTCGAGCAGGCGGTCGACCTCGGCGGCGGTGTTGTAGTGGATCAGCCCCACGCGCAGGGAGAGGGGTGGAAGCCGGTGCGCGAGGGCGACGCAGTACCAGTTGTCGGCGTACCAGACGCCGATTCCGCGCTCGGCAAGGGCGTACGCCGCAGTCTTCGCATCGACGCCCTCGACGTTGAGCAGGAACGTGGGCACGCGGCGCTCGAAGCCGGGGCCGTAGAGCTCGACGCCCTCCGGGAGGTTCCCGACGAGCTGCTCGCCGAGTGCCCGCTCGTGGTCGCGCAGGGCCGCGAGGCCGCCGAGCGAGTCGAGGTAGCCGATCGTGGCGCGGAAGCCCGCGAGGAGCTCGTAGGGCAGCGTCCCGGTCTCGAACCGCCGGCCGAGCGGCTCGCTCGAGGACGGCCTGGCCTTGTACGGCCGCCACGCCTCTGCCGCCTCCATCCGGGTGTAGCCGATCCCGAGATGGGGGCCGCAGAACTTGTAGGGCGAGCAGAGCAGGACGTCGCAGCCGAGCTCCCTCACGTCGATCGGCTCGTGCGCGGCGTAGTGGACGGCGTCGATCCAGGAGAGCGCACCGGCCTTGCGGGCGAGCCGGCAGATCCGCCGCGCATCGGCGATCGAGCCGGTCGCGTTCGACGCGAGCGCGAATGCGACCACCCGCGTCCGCTCGCCGAGCTTCCGCTCGAGATCGTCGTAGTCGATCGTCAGGTCGTCCGCGGCGGCTGCGACGCGCACCTCGAGCCCGCGGTCGGCCGCGAGCTCGACCCACGGGGCGACCCCCCCGTCGTGGTCGAGCTCGGTCGTGAGGATCTCGTCGCCCGGCGCGAAATCGCGGCCCGCGGCACGCGTGAGCGAGAAGTTCAGGGTGGTCATGTTCATGCCGAAGGCGATCTCCGCCGGCGAGCAGCCGAGGAAGCGGGCCGCGTCCTCCTTCGCCCCGTCGAGGATCGCCTCGACGGCGCGCCCGGTCGCGTACGGCGCGCCGAGGTTCCCAGAGGCGTCCCGCAGCGCGGCGGCGATCGCCTCGCCGACCTCGTCGGGCACCTGCGTGCCGCCCGGAGCGTCGAGGTAGGCGAAGCCCGAGCCGAGCGCCGAGAAGCGCGCCCGTGCCGCCTCCACGTCGAACGTCGTCGTCGCCATCAGGGCGTCTCCCCTGCGAGGATGCGCGCGAACACGCGCGGGTCGATGTTCCCGCCGGAGACCACGCAGGCGATCTTTCCCGTGCCGGCCTTCCCCGCCAGCGCGGCGGCGGCGGCCAGCGCACCCGCGCCCTCGGCGATCACCCGCAGGCGTTCGGCGATCAGCCGGATGGCGGCAGCCGCGTCGTCGAGCGGGACGGCGACCGCGTCGTCGATCAGCGAGTGGGCATGAGCCCACACGCCCTCGATCAGCGAGCGGCTCCCGGCCCCGTCGACGAACGACCGCGCGTACTCGACCTGGTGGGGGCCGCCGTGGAGCGCCGAGGCCGCCGGGGCGCCGGTCTCGGGCTCGACCGCGTACATCCGCACCTCGGGCCGCGTCGCCTTCACGGCGCTCGCGATCCCGGAGATCAGCCCCCCGCCGCCGTAAGGGACGAGGATCGCGTCGACGTCGGGCAGGTCCTCGAGGATCTCGAGCCCGATCGTCCCGTTCCCCGCCATCACGCGCACGTCGTCGACCGGGTGGACGAAGAGCCCGGGCGCGCCGTCGTAGCGGCCCTCCACGATCACGCGCCACCAGTCGTCGTACGGGAGCGCGACGACCCGGCCGCCGAACCGCTCGATCGCGGCGACCTTCGTCTCGGGAGCTCCCTCCGGAACGACGATCGTGGCGCGGATCCCCCGCAGCCGGGCCGCGTAGGCCACGCCCTGGGCCATGTTCCCGGCGCTCGCGGTGACCACGCCGTCCGCGAGCTCGTCCTCGCTCGCCTGGAGGATCGCGTTCCCGGCGCCGCGGATCTTGAACGAGTTGACCGGCTGGAGCGTCTCGAGCTTGAGGTAGAGGCGCGCGTCGGAGTCGGCCTCGAACGGCACGAGCGGTGTCCGCACGGCAACGCCCGAGATCGTCTCGCGCGCCCGGAGGATCTCGTCGTAGGCGATCAAAGGTCGACCTCGACGCCGGCGCCCTCGGCCTCGGCGCGCCGCAGGACGAGCTCGGCGGCAGCGAGGTCCTCGACGGCCAGGCCGAGGGACTTGAAGACCGTCAGCTCGGAGTCGGAGCGCCTGCCTTCCGCCGCGCCGATCAGGAGCTCGCCGATCTCGCCGCGGATGTGATCCGGGCCGATCGCGCCCTCGCGCGCGGCGAAGAGGTAGTCGCCGGACTCGGTGACGGTCGACTCGCGCCGGTCGACGTAGAGCGCCGCGGCCGCCATCGTCGCCGTGTCGAGCTCGCGCGTCGTCGGGATGCTCGAGCCGACGGCGTTGACGTGCGCTCCGTCGAGGAGCCACTCCCGCCGGACGATCGGCTCCGGAGCCGCGGTCACCGTCACGAGCACGTCGGCGCCGCGGATCGCCTTCTCGGCGGTCGCGACCTCCTCGACGCCGTCCCCGAGCGCGGCCACGCTGCCGGGTGTCCGGCTCCACGCGCGCACCCGCTCGAGCGGGAGCACGGCGCGCATCGCCTCCAGGTGCGACTTGCCCTGCGTCCCGGCGCCGAGGATCCCGAGCGTCGTCGCGCCCGGGCGCGCGAGGAGCCTCGTCGCGACGGCGGTCACGGCGGCGGTGCGGACCGCGGTGATCGCGCCGGCGTTGACGAGCCCGAGCACCTGCCCCGTCTCGCCGTCGAAGACCGCGACGAAGCCCTGGTGGCTGTCGAGCCCCCGCTCCCTGTTCCCCGGCGCGATGCAGACCGTCTTCAACGAGTAGGCCGCGGTCGGCTCGCTGCGATAGGCGGGCATCAGCCCCATCAGCGTCGTCGCCCCGCGAGGGCGGACGACGAAGCGCAGCGGGTTGTGGAGCTCCTCGCGCGCGAGCGCCGCGAGCGCGTCCTCCATCGCCGCGATGCAGTCCTGCATCGGCAGCAGCCTGTGGGCTTCCTTCGCTCCGACGACCCGCACGCTCATGCGAAGAAGGAGCCTATGCGCTCGCGGTCCTCCGGAGTGAGCGGCACCTCGAGGGCCGCGAGCACCGGCTCGAGGTGCGCCGGCCGCGTGGGGCCGCAGACGGCGCCGGCAACGCCCGGGTTCGACAACACCCAGGCGAAGGAAAGCGCTGCCATGTCGACGCCTCGTTCCTGCGCCTCGGCCGCGAGCCGGTCGAGCCCGTCGTAGACGCCGTCGTCGACGAAGCGCAGGTATCCCTCGGGCCGCTGCGTCATTCGCGAGCCCGCGGGGAACGGCTCGCCGCGCCGGTACCTGCCGGCCAGCCAGCCGCCCGCGAGCGGGCCGAAGGGCACGTAGTCGATCCCGTGCTCGGCGCAGAGCGGTAGCAGGTCGGCCTCGTCCTCGCGGTCGAGGATGGAATAGGCGTTCTGGATCAGGGCCGGGCGGCCGTGGGCGAGCGCCTCGCCGACTGCCGCCGCGTCGTGGTTCGAGAGGCCCCAGGCCCCGATCGTCCCCTCGTCCTCGAGCTCGCAGAAAGCTGCCACCGTCTCGGCGAGCGGCGTCTCGGGGTCGCGGTCGTGGGCCAGGTAGAGGTCGATCCGCTCGACGCCGAGCCGCTCCAGGCTGCCCTCGACGCTGCGCCTGATCCGCTCGCGTCCAAGACCTCTGTCGGCCGGGTCGCCGGTGACCGGGTTGTAGACCTTGGTCGTCAGGATCGGGTCCCGGCCGCGGTCGGCCCGCCAGCGCCCGATGAACGACTCGCTGCGCCCGCCGCCGTAGGCATCCGCGGTGTCGAACCAGCGGATGTCGCGGTTCCAGGCGATGTCCATGATCGCCCGGGCGTCGTCCTCGGTCGTCCCCTGCCCGAAGAACGCCGGCGCGGAGCCGATGCCGCCGAAGTTGCCGCAGCCGAGCGAGAGCTTCTTGGCCGTCACTCGCCGCGCTGCGACATCGCGGTCAGCTCGTTTCGGACCTCCCACAGGTCCGGGAAGAAGCGCTTGTGGATCAGCCTGCCGAGCACCTCGACGGGCGTGCCCTGCGTCCCGACCACCGATCCCCCGATGATCCGCTCGACCACGACGAAATGCCGCGCGCGCCAGACGACGACCCGTTCGTCCCACTCGATCAGGAGCTCCGCGAGCTGGTAGAGGCCCTCGTGCTCGCGGCCCCGCGTGTACACCTCGGGCAGCGTCAGGCCGACCCGCTCGCGGGCGGCGTGGAACGCTGCACCGAGGGGCGGGGTCACCTTCTGGACGCCGCGGAACCCGGGCGAGTCGAAGCCGCTGCCGTGGCCGAGGACCTTCCGCACCTCCTGGTACTCCCACGGCGAGAGGTGCTCGAGCATGTCGAGCGCGCCGGTGACGATCTTCAGGCAGTCGGCCCCGCGGCGGAGGAGCCGGATCGCGCCGCTGAGATCGGCGCCCTCGACGAGGCGCGTCGCCTCGGCCACCTCGGTGACGGCGAGCTTCAGCCACAGCTCCGACGACTGGTGGACGGTCTGGAAGAGGAGCTCGTCGCGGTGGGCCCACTCCTCGGCCGTCTTCTGGAGCGCGAGCAGCTCGTCGGTGCGGAGATAGCGCTCGTAGTCCGAGCCCGCCTCACCCGGCAGCACCGGCTCCGACAGCCTTGGCTCGGTCATCTCTCGGTGCCGTCGTAGATCTTCATCGGGAGGTCGGCGAGCGCGACTCCGCCGTCTGCCGTCACGAGCCACGTGTCCTGCATGTAGAGGCACGCGCGGCCGTCCTCCGAGATCGCATGCGGGTGCATCGAGAAGATCATGTTCTCACGCAGCACCGTCTCGTCGCCCTCGCCGATCTTGGGGAACTCGATCATCGTCATCCCGATCGAGTGCCCGGTGACGTGGCCCAGGTGGAAGCCCCGGTCGAGGAAGCCCTTCGCAACCGCCCGGTGGACGTCGTGGGCGGTCGCGCCGTCCCGGAGCGCTCCGCGGGCCGCCTCGAAGTACTCCTCGTACGCCTCCAGCATCTGCCGCGACTCGGCGCTCGGCTCGGCCGGGCAGATCGCACGCGAGACCTCGACCCAGTGGCCGCCGGGCCCGGCGACCTCGAGCGACGGCAGCATCATGTCGGTCGGCTTCACGCGCCGCGCGCCGGCGATCTTGAACTCGGGCAGCGCGGAGCCGTTCTCGCCGACGAGCACCATGTCCATCGTCTGGCGCCCGCAGCCCTGCTCGATGAAGTACTCCTCGCTCGGCGCGAGGATCTCGCGCTCGCTGCGGCCCGGGGCGAACGCCCCGAGGAACACCCAGAAGCCCTCGGTGTTGATCCGGACGCTGTCGCGCACCGACTCGAGCTCGTAGGCGCTCTTGACAGCGCGGGCGTGGTCGAACGGCACCTCCCAGTCGACGAGCTCGACGGCCGGGGCGAGCGACTGGTAGTCGCGCACCGTCATGGCGTACTGGAGCCCGTAGACGCCGACCTTCTTGCCCCGGAGGTTGTCGGCGAGCCAGTCGCCCGGGCGGTCGACGAGCACCTGCTCCTCGATCCAGGTCGTCCCGTGCTCGCCGACATAGCGGGCCTCGCGCGGGAAGACGATGGTCGGGTCGCCCTCGCGCGGAAGCACCACGTAGGCGTAGCGGTGCACGATCACGAACCCCGAGAGGTAGCTCACGGCGCCCTCGAAGCCGCTGTACTCGGAGCCCGCGACGACGACGGCGTCGAGCCCGTCGGCCTCCATCGCCTCCCGGATCAGCCGGTAGCGCCGCTCGGCCTCCCCGGCCGGGACCGCCCCTGCCCGCTCTTCCGTCACTGCTTCCACGATGCCTCTACTCCTTTCACGAGTGTCCAGATCGTCTCGTTCGCCGGCGTCGGCACGCCGAGGCGTCGGCCGAACTCGACGATGCCGCCGTTCAGGAAGTCGACCTCGGTCTGGCGGCGAGCCTCGACGTCCTGGAGCATCGACGCCTTGTGGGCGTAGGCGACCTCGGGCCGCGCCGCGTAGTCGATCAGCTCCTCGGGGTCCGAGTCGAGCTCGATCCCCTGCGCGCCGGCCACGGCCTTGCCCTCGTCGACGAGCCGGGACGCGAGCCTCCGGAGCGGAGGCTGCTCGCAGACGCGGCCGTGCGTCAGGCCCGTGAGGGCGCCGAGCGGATTGGTCGCGGCGTTGAAGATCACCTTCCGCCACTGCGGGCCGCGGGCGTCGGCGACGGCCTCGGACGGCATCCCGGCGCGGGTACAGGCATCCGCGAGCCGCTCGATCTCGTCGGCCGCGGCCGGTCTGTCCTCGAACGGCCCGAAGGTCGTGTCGCCCGCGACGTCCCACTGGACGATCCCCGGAGAGGTGACCTTCCCGGCCGGGAACGTGGTGCCGCGGATCACGTGGTCGCAGTGGCGAGCGAGCACCTCCTCGTTCCCGATCCCGTTCTGCACGGATGCGACGGCGCCGCCCGCGAAGGCGTGGGCGGTCGCCGCGATCGCGGCGTCGGTGTGCATCGCCTTGGTCGCGACGATGCCGAAGTCGCAGGCCGGGAGCTCGACGGCGTCGGCCGTCGCGTGCACCTCGCCGACCACGTCTGCCGCGCCGGTCAGGCGGAGCCCGTCGCGGTTGATCGCCTCGACGTGGTCGCGCGCCAGGTCGTAGGCCCAGACCTCGACGTCGTCGAGGGTGCCGAGATTGGCCGCGAACAGCGACCCGACCGCTCCGCAGCCCACGATGCAGACCCTCATCTCTCCACCCTCCAGGACTCCTCCTTGGCCTTGATCAGCCGGTACATCGCGGTGTGCAGCGGCACCGGGACGCCGTGCCTGTTCCCCTCCCGGACGAGCGAGCCGGTGATCAGCTCGATCTCGGTCGGGCGGTGCGCCTCGACGTCCTCGAGCATCGAGGGGTAGTGCGCGGAGCCGCGGCGGGTCGCGTGCACGTTCATCTCCCACGGATCCTCGCGGAGCTCGACCCCGGCGGCGGCGGCAACCGCCTTTCCCTCGTCCATGAGCGCGCGGACGAGGTGGCCGAGGTCGCCCGGCTCGGCGAGCGCCGCGAAGTGCGGGTCGTGGGGGAGCCCGGTGAGAGCGGCGACCGTGTTGACCGTGGCGTTGAAGATCAGCTTCGACCAGAGCGCGGGACGGAGGTCGTCGAACGCCTCGGCCTTCAGCCCGGACGAGCGGATCAGCCGGGCGACCCGCTCGGCATCGGCCGGGCTCGTGCCCCGAAACGGCCCGATCCAGGTGGCGGTGTCGAGGATGTACTCGACGTGCGTGTCGGCGTGGCGCGTGCCGCTCATGAACGTGACCGACGAGAGGATCGGCCACGCGCCGCGCCCTCCCACGATCTCATCGGCCCCGAGGCCGTTCTGGACGGTCATCATCGTCGCCTCCGGCCAGTGGCCGGCCAGGCGGTCGGCCAGATCGGCGACGTCCGTCCCCTTGCTGCAGACGAGCACCAG
Organism: uncultured Actinomycetes bacterium; assembly: GCA_963836925.1. Classification (GTDB taxonomy): domain Bacteria; phylum Actinomycetota; class Thermoleophilia; order Gaiellales; family Gaiellaceae; genus PALSA-600. The sequence goes on along the minus strand of CAWILJ010000003.1, from coordinate 146,232 downwards.
GCCCGGCTCGGGGAGCGCCGTCGGGTCGACCGAGGCCGTCACCTGCGAGTGAAGGTCGGAGCGGCCCGACACGCGCAGGCCCTCCTCGTTCAGCGCGCGCGCGTGCGCCTCGCGGCGGGCGAGGACGGTGACGTCGGCGACCTGGGCGAGATGCCCGGCGAAGAGGCTGCCGATCACGCCGGCGCCGGCGATGCAGACCCGCTCGCTCACGCCTGCACGACCCCGTCGGGGAACGGCGAGAGCTTCTCGGCCCCTGCCTCGGTGATGAGGAAGTTGTCCTCCACGCGGAGGCCGCCACCGCCTTCCCAGTAGCACCCGGGCTCGATCGCGAGCACCATGCCGGCGGCGATCGTCGTGTCGGCGGCCCGGTGCGCGTACGGCGGCTCGTGGGCCCGCGCCCCGACTCCGTGGCAGATCGGGTGTGTCGGCTGGCCCGGATAGCCGGCCGCGGCGATCCCTTCCCGGACGAGCACGTCGAGCTCGGCGAGGCTGGCGCCGGGGCGGCAGTGGTCGATCGCGCGCCCGTAGACCTCGAGCAGCGCCGCTTCGAGCTCCCGGTAGTCGGTCCGCAGCTCGCCGGGGCAGAGGAGCTTCGTGTGGTCTGCCCAGTAGCCATCGGCGCACACCCAGATCTCGAACAGCGTCGGCTCGTCGGCGGTGACGGGCCTCTCGCCGGTGGCCGTGAACGTCTTGATCCCCCTGCCGGACCAGACGAGCGAGAACGGGAGCGCGAGCTCGACCCTGCCCTGCCAGCCGGTCCCCTGGCCGTGCACGAAGCCCTGCCAGACGGCCGCCGCCTCGCTCTCCTTCATGCCGGCGCGCAGCTCGCCGCGGACGTGCTCCATCGCCGCCGCGCAGATCTCGTTCGCGAGCCGGATCCGCTCGACCTCCTGCTCCGTCTTGAGCGCGCGCGCGACCGTGAGCACGGGGGTCGCGTCGTGGCCACCGGGGAAGGCGTCGAACCAGCCGGCGGTGAACGTCGTCGGCTCGCCGACCATGCGGTCCGAGGCCTGCGTCCCCATCGTCCGCTCGACGCCGACCCGGCCGTACTCGCGGGAGGCCTCGACCGCGAGGTCGAGCGTGCGCATCGTCGGGGGCCGCGCGTCGTCCGGGTGGTAGCCGCGGACGTAGCGGACGTCGTCCGTCCACGCGGTCCGCGCGGCGTCCTCGGCGGAGGCCTCGAGGCAGATGAGGACGGGCTCGCCCTCGCGCGGGAACACGCAGGCGTCGTAGCCCTTCATCCCCCAGAAGTTCGTCAGGTAGAGGACGTTGTCGGGCGCGCGGACGACGAGGGCGTCGAGCTCGCGCTCCGCCATCAAGGCCCGGACGCGGTCGAGCTTGCCGTCGTCCCGGTTCCAGCTCATTCAGTCCAGATCACCAGCGGACGCGCTCGAGCGCCGGCTCGCCGTGCGCCTCCTGCCACGAGGCGACCGGGTTCCGCAGGACGCCGATCTTCTCGATCTCGGCCTCCATCACGTCGCCGGGCCGGAGGTAGAGCGAGGCGGCGTCCGGGCTGAACCCGGCCACGCCCGACACCGTTCCCGTCGAGAGGACGTCGCCCGCGCTGTAGCCGAGCGCGGAGTAGTGGCTGAGGATCTCGGGGATCGTCACCGACATGCGGCTCGAGTGGGAGACCTGCCGCTCGACGCCGTTCACCCGGAGGGTCATCGCCAGGTCGTGGGGATCGGGGATCTCGTCGGGAGTCACGATCCACGGCCCGAGCGGGCAGAAGGTGTCGATCGCCTTGCAGAACGAGAAGACGCCGGACTGCATCTCGCGCCGCTGGATGTCGCGCGCGGTGATGTCGTTGAAGATCACGTAGCCCCCGACGTAGTCCATCGCCTCCTCGGGCCCGAACCACTTCCCGGGCTTGCGGAGGATCACGGCGAGCTCGAGCTCGTAGTCGAGCTCCTCGGTCAGGTGCTCCGGGTAGACGACGGGCTCGTCGGGGCCGACGATCGCGTCGACGTTCTGGAAGAAGACGATCCACGGCGCGATCGCATGCGACCAGTCGACCTGCTTCGACTCGTCCTCGTGCTCGCGGAAGTTGCCGGCCGTGTGGAAGAACTTCTTCGGGACGATCGGGGCGCGCAGCCGTGCCTCGGCGAGTGGTGTCCGCTCGTCGGCATCGTCGGCGCCGCCGCGCTCGAAGTACGTGCGCATGTCCGGCGCGTCGAGCCGGACGATCTCCTCGCCGTCGACCCGCCCGACCTTCCCGTCGTCGTAGGTCACCAGGTGCACGTCATAGCCTCCCGCTCCAGCGCCGGCGAAGCCGGCGCCTCCGTCCTCGCGCGCGCGGCCTTGCAAACCGCGGCCTTGTCGGAGCCTGCGTCAAGCCTACGGCTCATGAGACCCCGCACACCGTCATCGCCGCGAGAGCGTAGACCTTCGCCGTTCTCACGAGCCCCTCGATGTCGAGGTTCTCGCCGTCGGTCGTGTCGAGCAGCCCCGTCGAGGTGCCGTAGTTCAGGGTCGGCACGCCGGCGCGGCTGAGCGCCGACGCGTCCGAGAACCACCGCGTCACGTCCTGCTCCGGCGCGGTGCCGAACACCTCCGCGTGCGCCGAGGAGACCGCCGTCACGAGCGGATGGCCCTCCTCGATCTCGGCCCCCGGCGCGGTCACGTAGACCTCGCCTTCGACGCCGTAGTCGGGGAACCGCTCCGCGAGCCCGCGCACCATCTCGAGCACCTGCGTGCGGGCGGCCGCCATCGCCTTCGTCGGCGGCACGCGCACGTCGAGGAAGAGATCGGTTCGGTGCGGCGTCCGCGAGACGCGCCACCCGAAGCCGCCCTGGATCGCGCTGACGTTCACGATCGCGGGCGCGCCGCGATACGCGTTCTCCGGATCGCCCTCCCAGGCGGGGATCCACTCCATGACCGCGTCCACGATCTCGCGCATGCGCAGGATCGAGTTCTGGTCGCGCTTTCCCTCGCTGAAGGCGGTGTGGATGAAGTTGCCGCGGGTCGAGATCCGCAGCCAGAGCGAGCCGAAGTGCCCGAGCACGAGCTTCCCCTCGGTCGGCTCCCCGAGCAGGCACATGTCGGCGACGCCGCCGTGGGTGACGAGGTGCCGCGAGCCGGCGGCGTACCCCCGGTACTCGGCTCCCTGCGCGTCGCCCCACTGGGCCTTCTCGATCTCGCCGGACACCGCGGCGATCATCACGTCGCCCTTCAGCCGCACGCCGGCGTCCTGCAGTGCCCGCACCGCCTCGACGTAGCAGGCGAGCGCGCCCTTCATGTTCGAGATCCCGAGGCCGAACAGCCGGCCGTCCTTCACGAACGCCCGGGGCTGGAAGCCGGCGACGCCGGCGAGCCAGGGCTCGCGCCCGGAGTACGAGGTGTCCATGTGCCCGTTGAACATCAGGCTCTTCCCGCCGCCGGCGCCGGCCCAGGTTCCGAGGACGTTCGGCCGGCCGTCCTCGACCTGCTGCCACTGGACCTGGAGGCCCATGCCGGCGAAGGTGTCCGCCATCAGCTCGCCCATCGCCTGCTCGCTGCCGGTGAAGCTCGGGCGCCCGACCGCCTCGGAGGCCCACTCGACCAGGCGCTCCTCGTTGGGCGTTACATTCATCTTGGGCGCCCGTCAGCCGCGGAAGTGCGGCAGCACCTGCTCGGAGAAGAGACGGATCTGCTCGTGGCGGTCGGCGCCCCAGAGCTCGAGCATGACGTGCGTGCAGCCGGCGTCGCGGTACTCCTCGATCGCCGCGATGCAGTCGGCGGGAGTGCCGGCGATCGGCTTGCAGCGGTCGAGCAGCGAGTCGGTGACCTGCGCCTTCGCGGCGAGGCGCCCGCCGCGCTCCATCGCCTCCGCGACGGGCCGGAGCTCGTCCATCCGGATCTCGGCGAGGTCGAGCAACGTATCGGCGGAGCCCTTGATGTTCTGGAACTTGTTGGCGAGGTACATGCCCGCGATCTCGCGCGCGCCGTCGCGTCCGGCGTCGCGGTCCGTGGCGTGGATCGAGGCGACGATCGTGCACCCGACGTCGACGTCCCCGCCGTCGCGCGCCGCCTTCGCCGCGCCCTTCGCGACGTTCCCGCGCGTGTAGCGGACGAACGCCGGCGTGGTGATCGACGGGGTCAGCAGCCCGTCGCCGATCTCGCCGCCGAGCTCCTGCATCATCGGCGCGGTCGCCGCCACGTAGACCGGAACCTCCCAGTCGGGTGCCTGCGCCTCGGGCATCACGGCGGGAAGGTCGGCGCTGAAGACCCTGCCGTCGTGCTCGAACCGGCCGCCGCCGAGCGCGCCGCGCACGATCGCGACGGAGTCGCGCATGTGGGCGAGCGGCTTCGTCACCTTCGGCGGCCCTCCCTGCTTCGTGTTGTTGAGGAAGATCTTCGACGTCCCGAACCCGACGATGAACCGGCCCGGGCCCGCTGCCTCCTGCACGATCCGCGCGTCCATCGCGACCTGGACGGGGTGCCGCGTGTAGGGCGAGATGATCCCCCAGCCGATCGTCAGCCGCTCGGTGTCGCGGGCCATCAGCGCGGAGAGGACCGTCGAGGAGCGCGCCTCCATGCCGTGCTTGCGCCACCACGGATAGGCCTCGGCGAGCCAGATCGTGTCGAAGCCGCCGCGGTCGAGCGCCCTCGCGGTCTCGAGCATCTCCGCGAGCGGCTCCATCGTCAGCTGCATGAGCCCGATCCGGAACGGTGAGCTCACGCGGCTCCTATGAGACTGCGGGTGCGGAGTCGGCGTCGGCGACCGTCGCGGTCACACGCTTGTCGAGCGCGCCCAGCACCTGGTTGACCTGCTGCTTCACGATCGGCTGCAGCACGCGCTGCCCCATCGCGCCGACCGGCCCGAGCAGGCTCACCTCGGCGTTCCACGACATCTTCGTCCCGCCGTCGGCCGGCTCGAGCGTGAACGAGGTCTGCATGTTCATGATCGCGCCGACGCCGTTTCCCTTCGCGTGCAGGCTCGAGTACTCGGGCGGCCGCACCTCGGTCTGCTCGAAGTCGACCGTCATCGCGAGCGAGCCGAGCCCGAGCGGCACCTTCACGACCGCGGACCAGTTGCGCTCGTCCTTGATCGTGAACGACTGCACGCCCGGCATCAGCTCGGCCATCTTGGCCGGGTCGTTCATGACGTCCCAGAGGACCTCGCGCGGCGCCGCGAAGCTCCGTTCCCCCTCGACTCTCATCGGAGCTCCGTCGAGCCTACGCTCGTCATGCGTCGGCGACCGCGAGGCCCTCACGGCTCGCCGTCGGGTCGCGGATCAGCTCGAAGACCCGGAACGGGGGGTTGCACGAGTCGCGCACGATCGGCTTCCCGACGGGCTTGAGCGCGTCCTGGAGCGCGGCGCAGACGGCGTGGATCGCCGCGCCGCCGCCCTCGCCCATCCCCTTGGTGCCGAGCGGCGTGAACGGCGACGGCGACTCGATCGCGCCGGTCCGGAGCGGCGGCACGTCCATCGCGTGGGGGACGTGGTAGTCGTAGAAGTTCGGCGTCAACAGGTTGCCCTCGTCGGAGTACGTGAACGTCTCGTGCGTGGCGGCGCCGATGCCGTGCGCGAGCGCGCCCATCACCTGCCCCTCGACGATCTGCGGGTGGATCCGGGTGCCGCAGTCGTCGACGGCAGCGTACTCGACGATCTCGTACGCTCCCGTCTCCGGATCGACCTCGACGACGGCGACGTGCACCTGCGTGGCGTAGGTGAGCGTGAGGTTCCCGTACTTCTTCTCGAGGTCTGGCACCTCGAACGGCGGCACGTAGACGTAGCGCTGGTTGAGCGTGATCTCGCGGCCCTCCGGGGAGAGCACGGCGTTGTTCGCGTTCACGATCGCGCCGACGGCGAAGAACGGCAGCGCCGCCTCGGGGTTGTCGGCGCGCTTCGCGAAGCCTCCCTCGAGCACGATGTCGTCCGCCGAGTCGGCGCCCAGGACACCCGCGGCGAGCGCGCGGATGTCGCGCGCGAGGTTGTCGGCGGCGCCCTTCACCGCCGAGAGGCCCGTGACGGCGAACTGGCTCGCGTACGTGCCCGAGAAGCCCGCGTGGGAGTTCCAGTACGAGTCGTGCCCGACCCGCACGTTCACGGAGCCCGGCTCGACGCCGAGGATGTCTGCGACCACCTGCGAGGCGACCGTCTCGTGGCCCTGGCCCTGCGGGGTCGTGCCCAGAGTGACGACGATCTCGCCGAAGATGTCGAGCTTCACCGTCGCCACCTCGTTGTTTCCCGAGAACTGCAGCTCCGGGTTGATCAGCTGCGACTGGCCGAAGTTGTTCGTGCCCGAGTCGAGCGTCGAGCCGATGCCGATCCCGAGCAGGCGGCCGGTTGCGGCGGCTTCGCCGCGACGGGCGGCGAGGGTGTCGTCTCCGATCAGGCCGAGCGCCAGGTCGAGCATCGCCGCGTAGTCGCCCGAGTCGTAGACGCAGCCGTTCGGCGTGGTGTACGGCATCTCGTCGGCGCGGATGTAGTTGCGCTTCCGGATCTCGACGGGGTCGAGGTCGAGCTCGGCGGCGACGATGTCGATCACGCGCTCGGTGAACCAGAGGTGCTGCATGCGCGAGTAGCCGCGATTCGGAGAGCACGGCGCCTTGTTCGTCACGACCTGGGTGAAGTCGAGCCGGATGTTGCGCCAGCGGTACATGCCGGGCGTCACCTGCGCCCAGATCACGCCTCCGAGCGGCTCGTAGCGCGTGAACGCACCGGCGTCGTCGAGCGCCTTCGTCCGGAAGCCGAGGAGTGTCCCGTCGTTCCGCACCGCCACCTCGGTCTCGCGGAACCAGCGCTCGTTCCCGTGCGACATCGTCAGGTGGAACTCGGTGCGCCACTCGGTCCACTGGACCGCGCGGTTCAGCTTGCGCGCGAGCAGGCAGATCGCGACGAGCTGCGGGTGCGAGGTGATCTTGTTGCCGAAGCCGCCGCCGATGTCCTGCGTGACGAAGCGCAGCTTGTCGAGGCCGCAGCGGATCGCGGGGCCCATCATGATCGCCGCGAAGCCCGGGAACTGGTTGTTGCAGTAGATCGTCCACTGCCCGGTGCCCTGGTTGTACTCGACGAGCGCGCCGTCGCACTCGAGCGGCGTGGAGTTGAACCGGTCGAAGTGCAGCTCCGGGATCGACACGATCCGGTCCGCCTCCGAGACGGCGTCGTCCCAGCTGCCCCATTCGAAGGTGCTCTCCCACACGAGGTTCGTCCCGGCGTCGGGGTGGAGCACCGGTAGCTCGGGATCGAGCGCGCGGCGGGCGTCGGTGTTCGGCGCGAGCGGCTCGTAGTCGACCTCCACGAGCTCGGCGGCGTCGCGGGCCAGCTCCCGGGTCTCGGCGACGACGACGGCGACCGGGTCGCCTTCGAAGCGCGCGCGGCCGACGGCGAGCGCGTAGTCCTTGATCTCGTTGCCGGGCGGGGTCGAGAGCTGGAAGAACGGGTCGGTGAGCTCGGCGACCTCGTCGCCCGTGAGCGCTCCGTAGACGCCGGGCACCGCGAGAGCCGCCGAGAGGTCGATCGACCTGATGATCGCGTGCGCGTACGGCGAGCGGACGAAGTGCGCGAAGCCCATGTGGTGGCGCTTGATGTCGTCGACGAAGACGCCCTGGCCCTGCAGCAGGCGGCTGTCCTCCTTGCGCGGGACGCTACGACCCTTCCACTGCTCCGCGGGGGCCTCGATCTCGACGCGATCCGGGGCGACGGTCGTCTCACTCACTCGTCGACCTCCTGGCCGGAGGCGGCCTTGACCGCCTTGATGATGTTCCAGTAGCCGGTGCAGCGGCAGATGTTCCCCTGTAGGCCCTTGCGGATCTCGTCGTCGGAGGGCTCGGGGCTCCGCTCGAGCAGGCTCGTGGCGGACATCAGCATCCCCGGCGTGCAGAAGCCGCACTGGAGGGCGTGGTGCGCCCGGAAGGCCTGCTGCAGCGGCGAGAGCTCGCCGCCCTCGGCGAGTCCCTCGACCGTGCGGATGCTCGCGCCGTCGGCCTGGACGGCGAGGAGCATGCAGCTCTTCACGAGCTCGCCGTCGAGGATGACGCTGCAGGCGCCGCAGTTGCCGGTGTCGCAGCCGATGTGGCTGCCGGTGAGGTCGAGGTCGTCGCGGATGAAGTGGATCAGCAGCCGCCGCGCCTCGAGGTCCCGCTCGTGGGTGACGCCGTTCACCTCGACGGAGATGCGGCGGCTCGTCTCGATCGCGGTCACGAGTGCCCGCCTTTCGAGCCGGCCTGGACGATCGCGCGCGCGACCACGACCTCGGCCACGTGTTGCCGGTACTCGGCGGTGGCGTGGATGTCGCCGGGCGGGTCGAGTGTCGCGCCCAGGCCCGCGGACGCCGCCCGGGCGGCCTCGAGGCTGGTGTCCCCGTTCTCGATGTCACCCCTCAGCTTCGCCTCGACCCCTGAAGCGCGATGAGGCACGGCGTCGACGCAGCCGAGCGCGACCCGCGGGCCGCCTTCGAGCGACACCGCCGCCGAGACGATGCAGGTCCCGTCGCGCCCGATCGTGACGGAGGCGAAGCCGTCGCGTCGTCCCGGCGGGATCGTGATCTTCGTGAGCACCTCGCCCGGGCCGGCCGCGGTCATGTAGACGCCGAGGAAGAAGTCCTCCGCCGGGACGTCGCGGGAGCCGTCGGCGCCGACGATCGTCATGGTCGCGTCGAGCGCGACCATGAGCGCAGGCAGATGGTTCGTCGGGTCGTTCGCGCAGATGTTCCCGCCGATCGTCCCGCGATTCCGGACCTGCACGTCGGCGATCTGGGCACAGACCTCGCCCAGGATCGGGCGGGCGCGGGCCTCGGCGCTCTCGACGATCTCGGTGTAGGTCGTCATCGAGCCGAGCTCGAGGCTCCCGTCGCCTCCGAGCTCGATCCCGCGGAGCTCCTCGAGCGCGTTCAGGTCGACGAGCGCATCCGGTGAGGCAACGCGGGCCTTCATCACGTTGACGAGGGTCTGGCCCCCGGCGAGCGGCCTCGCGCCGTCGCTCGAGACCAGCAGCTCCAGCGCCTCGTCGAGTGTCGAGGGCCGTGCGTATCCGACTTCGCGGGGGAGCACAGGCGAGGTTCTAGCTGAAACGCCGCGACGCCTGTCGGAGTAGTCCGCGGCGGTTGGCAAGTGCGGCCAGGACCGCGTCGATGTCCTCGTCGACGTTGTAGGCATGCGCCGAGATGCGCAGGTTCCCGTCTCGCTCGGAGGCGACGATCCCGTCCTCCGCGAGCGCACGGACGAGTGCCGGCGCGTCGGTGGAGCGGATGCACACGAGCGCACCGCGCCGCTCGGGGTCGCGGGGCGTCGCCACCGAGCCTCCGAGCTCGTCGACGCCGGCGATCAGCCGCTCGTTGAGCGCCGTCACGTGGGCGCGGGTCTCGGCGATCCCGATCTCCCCGATCAGCTCGATGCCTGCGATGCCCGCGTAGATCGCCGGGATCGGCGGCGTCCCCGACTGGAAGCGGCGCGCGGTCGGCGACGGGGAGTAGTCGTGGATATCCATCTCGAAGATGTTCCGGTCGGCGAACCAACCGGTTTGCGTCGGGAGCAGCGACTCCGACAGGCCCTCGCGGCACCAGAGGAAGCCGAGGCCGGCCGACGCGAGCAGGTACTTGAGCGCGCCGGCGCCGAGGAAGTCGACCCCCAGCTCGCGGACGTCGATCGGGTAGCTCCCGATCGCCTGGTAGGCGTCGAGCAGGACGAGTGCCCCGCGGGCGTGCGCGAGCTCGACGACCTCCTCGACCGGGAGGCGGGCGCCGTTCCGGTAGCAGACGGCCGTGACCGCCACGAGCCTCGTTCGCTCGTCGATCAGCTCGTCGAAGTGCTCGATCGGGATCACTCCCTCGGACTGCGGGACGTGCACGACCTCGGCGCCGCGCAGCTCCTGCGCGTGCCAGATCTGGCCGACGGTCGGGAACTCGAAGTCGCTCACGACGACACGCGGCCGCTCGCCGTAGTCGAGGGCGCTCGCGAGCGCGCTCACCCCGGCGGAGAGCGAGGTGGTGACCGCGACCTCGTCGGCCGCCGCGCCGACGAGACCGGCGAAGGACGCCCGGGCCGCCTCGGCGCGCTCGATCCAGTAGTCCCAGGGCGCGCCTTTCTCGTCCCAGTCGGTCAGATAGTCGTCGTACGCGGCGCGCACCGAGTCCGAGAGCGCGCCCTGCGAGCACGAGTTGACGTAGACCAGGCGCTCGAAGATCGGGAACCTCGAGCGGCAATCGCCGACAGACCTGTCCGTGGAGCCTCCGTCAGCCCTACGGCTCATCGCCCGAGGTACGCCTTCCGCAGGTCGTCGTTCGCGATCAGATCGGCGGCCTTGCCCTCGAGCACGACGCGGCCGGTCGAGAGGACATAGCCGCGGTCGGCGATCGAGAGCGAGACGTTCGCGTTCTGCTCGACCACGAGGATCGCCACGCCTTCGTCGTTCACCTGCTTGATGATCTCGAAGCTCTTCTCGACGAGGATCGGCGCGAGCCCCATCGACGGCTCGTCCATCAGCAGCAGCTTCGGCCGGGACATCAGCGCCCGGCCCATCGCCACCATCTGCTGCTCGCCACCCGAAAGCGTGCCCGCGAGCTGCTCGCGCCGCTCGTAGACCCGCGGGAACAGCTCGAACACGCGCTCGAAGTCCTCGGGGTTGCCCCCGGCGCGGAGGTAGGCGCCCATCTTCAGGTTCTCGAGCACGGTCATCGGGGCGAACAGCCGGCGGTTCTCGGGAACGATCGCCATCCCCTTCCGGATCCGGTAGTTGGTCGGCCGGCCGGTCACGTTCTCGCCTGCGAACGAGACGCTTCCGTTGCGCGGGCGGACGACGCCGAGGATCGTCTTCAGCGTCGTCGACTTGCCCGAGGCGTTCCCGCCGAGCAGGCAGACGAGCTCGCCCGGCGCGACCTGCAGCCCGACGCCCTGGAGGATGTGGATCGGCCCGTAGAACGTGTCGACGGCCGAGAGCTCGAGCAGGGGCGCGCCGTTGCCGCTCACAGGACAACCTTCGGTTGCCCGGTTGATTTCTGTCTCATTGTGAGCTCCGTCGAGCCTACGCTCATTTCGTGGTCGACCCCTTCACTCCGAGGTAGGCCTCGACGACCCGCTCGTTCGTCGCCACCTGGTCGAACGTGCCCTCCGCGATCTTCACGCCGTGGTCGAGCGCCACCACGCGGTCGGAGATCCCCTCGACCACGTGCATGTCGTGCTCGATCACGAGAATGGTGTAGCCGGCCTCGGCGCGCAGCCGGGCGATCAGCTCGGTGATCTCGTGCGTCTCGACGGGGTTCATCCCCGCCGCGGGCTCGTCGAGGAGCAGCAGTCGCGGCTCCGTCGCGGTCGCGCGGGCGATCTCGAGGCGCCGGCGGTTGGCGTAGGAGAGGCTGTAGGCGGGCTGATTCCAGCGGTAGCCCATGAGGCGCTCGCCGAAGAAGGCGAGCCGCTCCTCGGCGAGCTTCGAGATCGCGCGCTCCTCGCGCCGCATCCCCGGGGTGCGGGCGATCGAGCGGAAGATGCCCGCCTTCGTGTGCGAGTAGGCCGCGGCCATCACGTTCTCCTTCACGGTCATGTTCAGGAAGAGCCGCAGCGACTGGAAGGTGCGCGCGATCCCGCGGGAGACGATCTGGTGCGGCTCCAGCCCGAGCACGCTCTCGCCGGCGAAGTCGATCTCGCCCCGGTCGGGTGCGTAGACACCCGTGATCAGGTTGAAGAGCGTGGTCTTGCCGGCCCCGTTCGGGCCGATCACGCTCACGATCTCGCCCCCGTCCACGTGCAGGTCGAGCGCCTCGATGCACAGCAGGCCGCCGAAGCTCTTCGAGACGCCGCGCAGGTCGAGCAGCCGCTCGCTCACGCCGATGGGTCCTGCTCCGGCGCCGGCCAGGCCGGCGCCTCCGTACAAGCGCTCGCCGACCGACGACCCACGGTCACATTGGAGACTCCGTCAAGCCTACGTCTCATCCCGTCGCCTCCACGCGGGTCGCGCCGACGAGGCCCTGCGGCCGGGCGTTCATGAGCACGATCAGGATCACGCCGATCATGATCAGGCGCGTGATGCTCGGCTCGAACGCAAGCCGCGCGTCCCAGACGAAGACCGACAGGTACAGCGTGGGCACCATGACGAGGTTCCGCCAGAAGGGCTTGAGCGTCGTCAGCACGAGGATCAGCACCACGAGCGCCACGAAGCCCCAGTTGCCGGCCCTGGTCGGATCGAGCGGGATCGGCACCCAGTGCTCGAGCGCGCGTCCGAGGTCGCCCGTGACCGCACCGGTCCCGTCGTTCGCGGCCGGCCAGATCGCGGTGATCACCGCGTAGGCCGCGAACCCGAAGGCGATCGTCCCGAGGAACACCGCCGCGAGCACCTTCCACGGGCGGAGCTTCGCGAGCAACGTCGCGATGATCAGCGTGAAGAACACCCAGGTCGCGTGGTTCGGGGTGCGCAGCACCTCGAGCGAGACGTTCACGACGATCGCGCCGAGGATCATCCCCCCGAGGCTCCCCGCCCCGCCGAGGATCACCATCGCGTAGATCGTGATCAGGATCGGCGTGTCGAAGTCGGAGGAGTAGACGCCGGTCTGGAGCGAGGCGAAGAGCGTCCCGGTCAGGCCCGCGACACCGGCCCCGAACGCGAACGCATAGAGCTTCAGGCGGTTGACCGGCATGCCCATCATCTCGGCCGCGAGCGAGTCCTCGCGCAGCGACCGCCACGCGCGCCCCGTGCGCGAGTTGCTGACGAGGTAGATCGTGCCGAAGACCGCGAGGAAGAACAGGAGCGCGACCCAGTAGTAGCTCCGGAGCGACTCGAGGTAGTGCCCGAAGAGGTGGAACGCGTCGATGTTCGTGATCCCGTTCGGCCCGTTCGTGATGTTGAAGCCGTGCGTGAACCCGAGGATCGAGATCCTGTTGCCGTTGTTCGCGACGGTGACGAAGAGCTGCCCGAAGAACAGGGTCACGATCGCGAGGTAGTCGCCGACGAGCCGCCGCGAGGGCAGGCCGACCAGCAGGCCGAGCAGGATCGTCGCCGGCACGACCACGATCAGGATCACCGGCGTCGGCCAGTGCAGGCCGAACTGGGAGGAGGCGAGCATCGCGTAGACGTAGGCCCCGAAGCCGAAGAACGCGATGTACCCCAGATCGAGCAGCCCGGCGAAGCCCACGACCGTGTTGAGGCCGAGTGCGAGCAGCATGAAGATGAGGGTGTCGAAGCCGACCCGCAGCACGTAGCCGTTGCTCGTGAGAAACGGCAGGAGCGCGGCGGCGACGATGAAGGCGAGGAACCAGGCCGGGGCCGGGACGCGCTCGGCGGAGGTGCGCACCGCGCTCGTGACGCCGGTGCCCTGCTCGCGCCGCCCTTCGTGGGAGGCGACCCACTCGTCGACGCCGATCTGCGGCTTGCTCTCGGGGTCGCTCATCAGACCTTGGCCACCGCGGCGCGGCCGAGGAGGCCGCTCGGCCGGAGGATCATGATCCCGATCAGGACCACGAACACGATCGCGTCGGAGAACGTGGACGAGACGTACCCGATCGTGAAGGACTCGGCGAGCCCGATCGCGAGCCCGCCGACGACGGCGCCGGGCAGGTTCCCGATCCCCCCGATCACGGCGGCGGTGAACGCCTTGAGCCCCGCCTGGAAGCCCATGTACGGGTTGAGCTGCTGGTAGACGAGGCAGTTGAAGACACCTGCCGCGCCGGCGAGCGCCGAGCCGATGAAGAACGTCGCCGCGATCACACGGTTGACGTCGATCCCCATCATCTCGGCGGCCTGGCGGTCGTAGGAGGTCGCCCGCATCGCGCGGCCGAGCTGGGTGCGCGAGACGAAGAGGGTGAGCACGACCATCAGCACGATCGTCCCGGCGATGACGATGATCTGCGCCAGCGCGAGGTGGACGTCGCCGGGGAGCACGATCGCCGTCGACCACAGCACGCCGCCCTTCCAGCTGAAGGTGTCGTAGCTCCGGTAGTCGGCGCCGAGCAGCAGCACGGTCGCGTTCTCGAGGAAGAACGAGACGCCGAGCGCCGTGATCAGGGGCGCGATCCGGGGGGCGTCGCGGAGGCGGCGGTAGGCGAACCGTTCGATCGCGACGCCGAGGAAGCCGCCGCCGAGCATCGACGCCGCGAACATGAGGAAGAGGAGCAGCGCGATCGGGATCGAGAACCCGGTCGGGCCGCCGAGCGCGGTGAGGAGGCCGTAGCCGATGAACGCGCCGACCATGTACACGTCGCCGTGCGCGAAGTTGAGGAGCTTCAGGATCCCGTACACCATCGAGTAGCCGAGGGCGATCAGGGCGTACACGCTTCCGTGGACGATCCCGGCGACCAGCTCGGTGACGAAGAGGTTCCAGTTCATAGGGTTCCAGCTTCACCTGGGGCGAGTCCGGGAGCGCGGCCCTCGCCGCGCTCCCGGTTGGTCGCGGTTACGAGATCGTCAGGTACTTGCCGTTGACGATCTTGAAGATGTGGAAGGCTGCGCCCGCCACGTCTCCGTTCGGCGTGAACGCCATCGGCGTCCCGAGGATCGAATGGGCGATCTTCTCCTTCGCGAGCGCCGCGCGGAGCGATGCCCGCGTGATGGTGCCCTTGCCCGTCGCACAGGCCTTGGTCGCGGCCTGCGCGTACAGCTGGGCCGCAACGTAGTTCGGTGCGCCGAAGGGGCTCGTGCCACCCGGGAACTGACGATGGTAGGCGGCGACGACGCCCTTGTCGGACGAGATCGTGGTCACGTCCGAGGCGAAGAACGACACGTAGTTGCCCGACTGGTTGAACTTCGACGAGTCGAAGCTGCCGTCCGTGGCGAACACGATCGCGTTCTTGCCCTGGGACTTGAGCTGCTGCGCCAGGAGCTGCGTCTGCGACGCGAGCTGGAACGGCGTGAACACGACCTTCGTGCTGCTGTCGACCTTCCCGACGAGCGCCGAGAAGTCGGTGTCCTTCTGGGTGATGGACTCGGAGTCGACCGTGACGCCGGCCTTCGTGAGCGCCGACTTCACGATCCCGGCGAGGCCGGTCGAGTACGACTCCTGATCGTCCACGATCATGACCTTGGAGCCCTTGGTGGCGCCGAGGCGCTTCATCATGAAGTTGGCGTCCGTCGGGCCCTGAACGGAGTCGTTCGGGACGACGCGGAAGAAGTAGCCCTTCAGCGAGCCGTTCGTCAGCGCCGGGTTCGTCGCCGAGCCGGAGATGAAGGCGAGGCCCGCCTTCTTCAGGATCGGAGCCGCAGCAGAGACCTCCTGGCTACCCGCCGGGCCGATCACGCCGAGGATGCTCGAGTTCGACGCGAACGACTGCGAGACCGTCGACGCAAGCGATGGGGTCAGCTGGGTGTCGCCCTGCACGATGTTGATCTTGACCGGGTGCGTCTTGTTCCACTGGGTGGTGAAGAACTCCGCCCAGTGGAGCTGGTCGTCGCCGATCGACGAGACCGGGCCGGTGAACGGCCCTTCCATGCCGATCTGGATCGGGTTCGAGCACGAGGCGCCCGACGGCGCCTTCGCGGCATGGATCTGCGCCGCGGGGGCCGCCGTGCCGGCGAGCACGAGCGCGGCCGTGGCGCACGCGCCTCCGGCCGCCGTCGTGATTGCCTTCTTCGTCATGAAGCCTCCTTGACTGTGATCAGACTTGAGAAGCGGCGTTGGATCCTACGCTGTTGCGAGAGCGATGACGACTACAGTCGCGCCGTGGACAACTGGTTGAACAGAGTCGGTGTCGACGCGGAAGTTGCGCCGGGCGACACCGTGGGGGTGATCTCACTCTTCGACGACTCCAACGGCTGCGAGAAGTTTGCGCAGCGCGTCCTCCGCTTTCGCCCCGGAGCCTCCCGGGAGCGCGGCGGCGGGGCGGCGGACGAGGTCCTCTACGTCCTCGACGGCAACGGCATCGCCGTCGTCGGCGACGTCCGCCTCGCGCTCCGGCCCGGCGTCGGCGTGTTCGTCCGGCACGACACCGGCTGGTCGGTCGAGGCCGACGGGAGGCTGGAGCTCCTCTCGGTGCTCGTGCACGATCCGGAGCCGGCTCCGGGCGCGGGGCACGCCGTCGACCTCGGGAGCGAGGCGCGGCGGCGACGCGACCGCGGCTCGGCAGTTCGTGATCGGGGTCTCCGCGGAGTCGGGCTGCCCGTCGGTGACGCAGTTCATCGGCTTCGTTCCTCCGGGCCGGGCGCCCGCTCACTTCCATCGCTACGACGAGGTCCTCTACATCCTCGAGGGCGAGGGAAGGCTCCACATCGGCGGCGAGCAGGCGCCGCTCGGCCCCGGCTCCTGTGTCCACCTTCCGGCGACACTCGTCCACTGCCTCGAGAACACGGGCGACGGGGAGCTGCGCCTGCTCGGCGTCTTCCGTCCCTCCGGCTCCCCCGCCGAGGCCTACTACCCTGACGGGACACCCGCGGTGTACCCGGCCTGAGATGCCCAGAATCGAACGGACAGCCGAGATCGCCTGGGAGGGTAACCTGGCCCGCGGGAAGGGCCGGATCTCCGCCGGCTCCTCCGGTGCCTTCTCCGGCCTCGCGTACTCGAACGCGACCCGCGTCGGGAGCCCGGAGGGGGAGACGAGCCCCGAGGAGCTGCTGGCGGCCGCGCACGGCGGCTGCTTCACGATGTCGCTCGCGGGCGAGCTGACCCGCCTCGGCTACCCGCCCGAGCGGCTCGAGTCGTCCTGCCGGATCGTCATGGACGAGGTCGAGGGGCAGGGGCACCAGATCGTCGGCTCGCAGGTGACGGTGACCGCGACGGTCCCTGGGGTCGACGCGGCCACGTTCCAGCAGGCCGTGTCCCTGGCGGACGAGGGCTGCCCGTTCTCGGCGCTCCTCGAGCGCTCCGGGGCGACCGTCGAGATCGACGCCCGCCTCGCCTGATCATGCGGCGCGCCTGCGCCTTCGCGGCGGCGGCGCGGTGGAGCGGCGAACGACGAGCCGGGGCTCGAGCAGGAGGCGAATGGCGCGCGGCTTCTTCCCGCGCGCCAGGTCGAGGAGCAGCGTCGTGGCGCGCGCGCCGATCTCGCGTGCCGGCTGGTGGACCGTCGTCAGCGGCGGGGAGGTGTACGCCGCGAGCCGGAGGTCGTCGAAGCCGACCACCGAGACCTCGTCGGGGACGCCGCGGCCGCTCTCGGCGACGGCCTCGAGCACGCCGACGGCGGAGAGGTCGTTCGCGGCGAAGACGGCGGTGGGGTAGGGCGGACGAGCGAACAGCGAGCGCCCGGCCTCGTAGCCGCCCTCCTCGTCGAAGCCGCCGACGGCGAGCAGCCGCGGGTCGGGCTCGAGGCCGGCGGTGCGCAGCGTCTCGCGGTAGCCCTCGATGCGCTCCTCGACGATCCGCATCCCCGGCGTGCCGGCGACGTGCGCGATGCGCTTGTGCCCGAGCTCGAGCAGGTGCTCGGTCGCCAGGCGCCCGCCCAGCCGGTTGTCGACCTGGACCACGGGCACGGCCGTCGAGTCGACGTCCCGGTCGAGGCAGACGATCGGGAAGCCGTCCGCGACGAACTCGGCGATCCGCTCGGGCGGGAGCACGAGCCCGTCGGCGAGCACCCCGTCCACCTGCTTGGAGCGGAGAAGGTCGAGATATCGCTCCTCTCGCGCGGGGTCGTCCTCCGTCGTGCAGAGCAGCATCGTGTAGCCGAGCTCGAGCGTCCGCTGCTCGATCCCCGCCACGAGCGCCCCGTAGAACGGGTTCGTGATCTCCGGCAGGAGCAGGGCGATCGTCCGGGTCGACTTCGTCGCAAGGCTCTGAGCGATCCGGTTCGGCTGGTAGCCGAGCTCCTCGACCGCCGCCTCGATCGCGAGGCGTGTCGCGGGAGCGATCTGGCCCGTCCCGTTCAGCAGCCGAGACACGGTCGCGGTCGAGACGCCCGCGAGCCGCGCGACGTCGTAGATGGTCGGCTTGCGCGGGGCGACGCTCACCCGGCCGCCCGATTCGTTCGCATATCGTCCCCGGCGGCGTGAGCGGATCGAGGCACGACGAGGTTCGGCTCGGGCTGGTCGGGCTCGGCCGGATGGGGATGCTGCATGCCCGCAACCTCGCCGGTGGCGCGCGCGGAGTCGCCCTTCTCCGCGTCTGCGACGCCTCCGAGACGACGGCCCGCGCTGCCGGAGAGGAGCTCGGCGTCGAGTGGACGTCCTCGCCCGACGACGTTCTCGCCGACCCGGCGATCGAGGCTGTCCTGATCGCGACCCCGACCGCGAGCCACGTCGAGCTGATCGAGCGCGCGGCCGCGGCGGGCAAGCACGTCCTCTGCGAGAAGCCGATCTCGCTCGATGCCTCCTCCTCGGAACGGGCGATCGCGGCCGCGCGGTCGGCCGGCGTGCAGCTGCAGATCGGGTTCCACCGCCGGTTCGATCCGGACTGGGCGGGCGCGGAGGCGCGCATCCGGGCCGGCGAGCTCGGCGACGTGCGCCTGTTCCGGACCTCGCTTCGCGACAAGGTCGCACCGAGGCTCGAGTTCCTCGCCGGGAGCGGCGGGTTCTTCGTCGACGTGACGATCCACGATCTGGACACGGCGCGCTGGCTGGTGGGTGAGATCGACGAGGTCACCGCGTTCGGCGCGGCGCTCGCGGTTCCCGGGATCGCGGACGTGGGGGACGTCGACAACGCCGTCGTCGCGCTGCGCTTCGCCGGAGGCGCACTCGGGCTCATAGACGGAAGCCGCGAGGCGGGCTACGGCTACGAGTGCTCGACCGAGGTGATGGGGTCGAAGGCGACGGTCAGGATCGGGGGCCACCGGCGCCGCGACCACGAGTGGCTCACGCCTGGAAGCGTCACCTCGGACTGGGTCGCGAACTTCGCCGAGCGCTACCCGGACGCCTACCGGCGGGAGGTGGAGGCATTCGCGCAGGCCGTCCGGGACGGCGCCGCCGTTGCCATCACCGGCGAAGACGCACTCGCGGCCTTCGCGCTCGCCCGGGCCTGCGAGCGGTCGGCGCGGGAGGGCCGCACCGTGCGGCTCGCGCATGAGCGCACCCCCGGCGGCGCCGTCGTGTACTCCGAGCTCGACTGAGGCGCTCACCGCAGCACCCCCTGCGCCAGCGGACGCACCTCGCCGGTCTCGCGCTGGAGGCGAAAGCCCTCGAGGAGCGCGCGCAGCGACGGCAGCTCGTAGCCGATCGCCGCCGCGGTCGCCCGCGCGTCGAGGCTCGTGTCGTACGGGACGGGCGCCGGGGGGAGGAGGCCCGGATCGGGCGGGCCGGTCCGGAGGAGGCCACGGTCGAGCCCGAAGGCATCCACGGCGGCCTCGGCGAGCCCGAGCCGGGTCGCCGGCTCACCGCCGCAGCAGTGGAACGTGCCCCGCGCGCCCGCCCGCACGAGCTGCAGGATCATCTCCGCGCTCTCGCTCGCGAGGCTCGGGGTGGCGGCGGAGTTGATCGCGGGGCTCTCCCAGACGGTGAACGGCCGCCCCTCCGAGAGGCTCGCGACGAGCGCGTCGACGAAGTAGCCGAACCCCGCGTCCTGGGCTCGCGGCGCCTGCGGCCGCGCCCAGTGGACACCGTTCACGCCGGCGATTCGCGCCACCAGCCCGTCGTGCGCCCGCTCGAGCGTGACGCAGCTCGCTCGCGGCCTTCAGGAACCCGTAGTAGTTGATCGGGTTGGGCGGCGTTCGCTCGTCGGCGCCCGCCTGCGTGCCGTCGAAGACCCAGTCGGTCGAGAGCGTGACGACGACGGCGCCCACCTCGTTCGAGGCCTCGACGACCGCCCGCGTCGCCTCGACGTAGGCCCGCCAGCCGACGCGCCTCTCCGCGTAGATGCGCGCGAAGTCGTTGCGGATCGCCGCGTGGACGACCAGCTCCGGCTCGTTGCGGCGGATGCTCGCCCGCAACGAGGCCGGCTCGAGGAGGTCGACGGGCTCGAAGCGGGACGGCAGGTCGCCGGCGGGGCGGCTGCGACCGGCCGCCACGACCTCCAGGCCGTGCCACTCGGCGTAGAGCCTGGCGACGTTCGAGCCGACGAAGCCGGTGCCGCCGGTGACGTAGACGCGCATCAGCCGGCACCGACCGGCACGAGCCGCTCCTCGAGCAGCGACCGCTGCGCGGCCAGGCCTGCGAGGAGCGGTGCGCGCCCGTCGGCGGCGGAGACCGGGGACGGGCCGTCCTCGGCGACCGCAGCGAGGAAGGCGTTCCACTCGGCCAGATAGCTCGGGATGTAGCGCTCGAGGAAGAAGGTGGGCAGCCGGGGCTCGGCGGCGCCGGCCGCGGTTCGACGGACCCCGCCGTGGGACGGCAGGTTTCGCGACGACGCCATGCCATTCGAGCCGAACGCCTCGACCCGCTGGTCGAAGCCGTAGACCGCCCGGCGGCTGTTGTCGATCAGCGTCAGCGTGCCGTCGGCATGGGTGAGCACGAGGGCGGCCGTGTCGATGTCGCCGGCGCTCCCGATCCCGGGATCGACGCGGACGGCACCGCGCGCGAAGACCGAGACGATGTCGCTTCCGGTCACGAAGCGGGCCATGTCGAAGTCGTGGATGGTCATGTCGAGGAACAGGCCGCCCGAGCGGCGGACGTACTCGAGCGGAGGCGGCTCCGGGTCGCGGCTCGTGATCCGGACGACGTGAACGTCCCCGAGCTCGCCGTCGGCGACGGCGTCGCGGACCGAGCGATGGCCCGGATCGAACCGCCGGTTGAACCCGACCATGAAGAGGACGCCGGTGCGCTCGACCGCCGAGAGCACTCGGTCCACCTCGGCGAGGTCGAGCGAGATCGGCTTCTCGCAGAAGATCGGCTTTCCCGCCTCTGCGGCGAGCACGACGAGATCGACGTGGGTGTCCGTGGAGGAGCAGATCGCGACGGCGTCGACGCCGGAGGAGGTGACGAGCTCCTCGGCGGTACGGGCGACGGGCGCGCCGACGCCCGTTGCGGCTTCCGGCAACGGGTCGTAGACCAGGGCGAGCTCGGCCCCGGGGACCTCGCGCGCGAGCAGGTCGGCGTGCATCGCACCGATCCGCCCCGTGCCGAGCACTCCGACCCTGACCGGGGCGCCTCCTGCTTTCCCCATTGACTTTCCCACTGTGAGCGCTTACTGTAACCGCTTACGCATGCTCGATGCAAACGGCACGAAGTTGGGCCCGAGCGCGCCGGCCGGGAGCCCCCGGCGCACGGCGGCCCACCCGTTGTTGCCTCACCCCGCACGTCCTGCCAACCGGGCTCCAGCCGAAGGGAGTAGCCACAGGTGAACAGATCCAGACTGAAGGCGGTGCTCGGAGCGATTGCAGTGGTTGCGCTCGCCGCCGGGGTACTCGGAGGCGCCTCGTCCGCGTCGACGACGTCCCGGTCGGCCGCGTCGTGCCCGTACAAGTTCGCCGTGATCACGCACGGTGACAACGGGAGCTTCTGGAGCGTCGTCTACAAGGGCGCCAAGAACGCTGCCTCCGACCTCGGCTGCAAGCTGACCGAGGTGTACGGCTCGCAGCAGCAGGGCCAGGCGCAACCCGACGACAACTCCGAGAACGCGCAGATCCAGAACGCGATCAACGCGAAGGTGAACGGGATCGCGGTCTCCGACCACGACCCGAGCCTCATGAACGCGACGCTCGCCAAGGCGCACGCCGCCGGGATCCCGGTCGTGCTGCTGAATGCCGGCTGCGACGCCGCGGACATCGCGGCGAGCCAGGCGATGACCTGCGTCGGCCAGCCCGAGACGCTCGCCGGCCAGCAGGCCGGGCGCGCTTCAAGAGCCAGAAGCTGACGAACGTGCTCTGCGTCATCCACCAGTCGGGTCAGAACCTGCTCGACCGGTGCAACGGCATCGCGGCCGGGCTCGGCGTCGGCACGCGGTGCAAGGTCGGCAACGCGCCCTCGTCCGGCCCGGCGTGCACCGAGCTGATCCTGTCCACCCCGAACGCCGCTTCGAACCCGCAGCAGGCGATCGGCCAGGTCACGGCGTACCTGCAGGCCCACCAGGGCGTCCACGCGGTGATGACGCTGAACAACGCGATCGGCGACGCGCTCGTGGCGACGCACCCGACGGCGAAGGTGGCGACCTTCGACCTCGACACGACGGTCGAGAACGACCTGAAGGCGGGGACGCTCGACTTCGCCGTCGATCAGCAGCAGTACCTGCAGGGCTACCTGCCGATCGTGTTCCTGTACCTCTACAACAAGCCACGAGGGCAACTCGACCGGCGGCGGGGCGACCGTCGCCAGCGGGCCGCTCCTCGTCGACAAGTCGAACATCGGCAAGGTCGCCGCGGCGATCAAGGCCGGAGACGACTGATCTCGCAGGCGCGCGGCCGGGCTCGTGCCCGGCCGCGCGTTCGCGGGATCGAGACGATGACCGACATCACCGCAGCGGCACCCACTCCGGGCCCGAGGCCGGCGGCCGGCGGCGCCGACGAGCGGCTGGCGCGCATCAGCCGGTTCACGTCGGTCCTGCAGCGGCCCGAGCTCGGCGCGCTGATCGGGGCGATCTTCGTGTTCGTCCTCTTCGCGATCACCGATTCGACTCGACAATCACCTGTGGCTGACCCAGACCGGGCTCGCGGCCTGGAGCCAGCAGGCGGCGTTCTTCGGGATCATGGCGGTGCCGGTGGGCCTGCTGATGATCGGCGGGCGAGTTCGATCTCTCCGCCGGGCGTGATGACGGGCGTCACCGCGATCGTCATGGCGCTGCTCGTCGGCAACTGGCACTGGAACGCCTGGCTCGCGATCCTCGGGACGTTCGCCTTCGCCGCCTTGATCGGCCTGATCAACGGCGTCGTCGTCGTACCGTCACGAAGCTGCCGAGCTTCATCGTCACGCTCGCGACGTTCTTCATCCTCCGCGGCGTCGAGCGTCGGCGGCGTCCTGCCGCGTGAACACGGCGAGCACGCAGGTGACGGCCTCGACGACCCGAATGCCCCGGGCTGAGCCAGCGCCAAGTGTCTTCGGCAGCTCCTTCTTCGACGAGCCCCTCGCTGCCGAGCGGCTACCAGACCGTCGATCCTGTGGTTCATCGGCGTCACGATCGTCGCCTCCTGGGTCCTGGCCGCACGGCGTTCGGAAACTGGATCTTCGCGTCGGGCGGCGAGCGAACGCGGCCCGCGAACGTCGGCGTGCCGGTCGCGCGCACGAAGATCCTGCTGTTCCTGGGCGACCGCGCTGGCGGCGCGCTGGTCGGGAGTCATCTCAGTTCACCCAGGCCGCCTCCGCCGTGTCCGAGCAGGGCGTCGGCTACGAGTTCTATCTACATCATCGCCGCGGTCGTGGGCGGCTGCCTCCTCACCGGCGGCTACGGCTCCGCGATCGGCGCCGCGCTCGGCGCCTGCATCATCGGGATGGCCTTCGAAGGCGTCATCTACGCCGGCTGGGACAGCTCGTGGGACTTCGCGTTCCTCGGCGTGATCCTGTTGCTCGCGGTGGTCGTCAACACCTTGATCTACCGCCGGGCGATGAGGGCGCGGCGATGAGCGCGACCGCCCACGGACGCCGGTGCTCGAGGTGCGCGCGATCTCGAAGTACTTCGGGAGCGTGAACGCGCTCGAGGACATCTCGCTGAGGTCTACCCGGGCCAGGTGACCTGCGTGCTCGGCGACAACGGCGCCGGCAAGTCGACGCTGATCAAGATCCTCTCCGGCGTGTTCCCGCCGGACGAGGGTGAGCTGCTGTCTCGACGGCGGGCGGTGAAGCTTCGCCGGCCCGCGCGAGGCGCGGGCGAACGGGATCGCCACCGTGTTCCAGGATCTCGCGACCGTGCCGCTGATGTCGATGTGGCGCAACTTCTTCCTCGGCTCCGAGCCGACGCAAGGGCGTCGCGGCCCGCTCCAGCCGGCTCGACGTCGGCGGGGCCCAGCGGATCATGCGCGAGGAGCTCGGCGAAGATGGGCATCGACGTCCGCGACCCGAACCAGACCGTCGGCACGCTCTCCGGCGGAGAGCGGCAGGCGGTGGCGATCGCGCGGGCGGTCTACTTCGGCGCCCAGCGTGCTGATCCTCGACGAGCCGACCTCGGCGCTCGGCGTGCAAGCAGTCGGGGATCGTGCTCCGATACATCCTGCAGGCCCGGGACCGACGGGTCGGCGTGATCTTCATCACCCACAACCCGCACCACGCCTATCCCGGTCGGCGACCGCTTCGTCGTCCTCAACCGGGGCGGCGATGCCCGGCTCCTACGCCAAGTCGGAGACTCGACCGCGAGGAGCTGACCTCGATGATGGCCGGCGGCGCCGAGCTCGAGGAGCTGAGCCACGAGCTCGAGAGCTTCGCGCCCGCCGCGGCCGCCGAGCTCGAGGAGGAAGCCAGGGAGTGACCCCGTTCGCCAGTCCAACCTCCAGAGTGTTGGACCGGGGCTGCGGAGGCGCCGACCACCGGCGCCTGCCGGTCGGTCCCCCGCGGCGTCGGTAACGCGCGTAGCCCCCGTTCCCGGACGGCGCAACAGGCGACGCGTAACGTGAGGGGCCTGGCGAGACCCCGTTTCCGGCGTACCGTCGCCGCGCTCGTGATCGCGGCCTCACTGGTGACGCCGTTCGCCGTCGGCGCGCTCTGGCTGCGGCTCGCGCTCCTGAACGAGCACCGGTACGTCCGGACGGTCGCGCCGCTCGCGACGAACCGCGCGATCGTGTCTGCCGTCGCCGCCGAGGTCACGGACACGCTGCTCGCGCAGGTCGACGAGAAGGCGATCGAGGACGAGCTCGGACGGCTCGGGCCGATCCTCGGCGCCGGCGTCCACGGCTACGTGCAGCAACTCGTCGCGAAGCTGCTCCTGACCTCCCAGTTCGAGCAGCTCTGGACGGCGGCGACCGTCCAGAGCCACCAGGCGCTCGTCGCCGCGCTCGAGGGCAAGCAGAGCGACCTGATCGCACCTGACGGCAGCGTCGACGTGAACCTGGCGAGCGTCGTCGCCAGAGCCCGGGACACGCTCGCGGCCGCGGGGCTCCACGTCTTCGACCGGGTCGAGCCGGGGCTCGTCCAGGAGCGGTTCACGATCGTCCGGCCGGGCGCGCTCCACCGCGCCCGGCGAGCGGTCAGCCTCCTGAGGACGCTCTCGATCGTCCTGCCCGCGGCGGCGATCCTGCTCTTCGGGCTCGCGCTTGCGATCTCGCGCAACCGGCGGCGGACGCTCCTCCACGCCGGGATCGGCCTCGTCGTGGCGGGCGTGATCGGGCTCGTGCTCGTCGTGGCCGGGCGCTCGTACTACCTGCACTCCGTCGTCGGGCCCGACGTCCCGCACCCGGCCGCGACCGCGCTCTACGACACGGTCGTCCGCGACCTGAGGCATGCCTACAAGATCACGTGCCTCTGCGGGCTCGCGCTGTTCGGCGCCGCGCTGCTCGCGGGCCCCTCGCGGGCGGCTGTCCGTCTCCGCTCGCTGACGCTGCGCGGGGCGGGTGCGGCGGCCGACCAGGCGGTCGGCGAGAACGTGCGGTCCGGCTGGGTCACCGCGAACAGGAGCACGCTGCGGACCGTCGTCGTGGTCGTGGGCCTGCTCTTCCTCGTCACCGCCGGCGGCCTGACCTGGGCCCTGCTGCTCGAGGTCGGCGCCGGCGTGGCGATCGGACTCGGGGCGATCGAGATCCTCGCCCGCGAGCAGTAGGTCGGGCTGCGGCCGGGACGAGCGCGGGCCGGCCGCGAGGATAGGACTCAGCCCTCGACGGGCTGCCAGCGAAAGCCGCGGATCGCCGCGGCGAGGCCGATCGCGCCCCAGACCGCGACGACCGCCACGGCGCCGAGGTGGGAGGTGATCTGCTCGCCGCGCACCATCACGTCGCGGGTCAGCGCCGTGTAGTAGGTGAGCGGCAGCACCTCGGCGATCACGCGCAGGAACTGCGGGTAGTCCTTCGGCGTGAAGAACGTCCCGGAGATGATCGCCATCGGCAGGAAGATCGCGTTGATCACGGCCGAGGAGCCCTCGGCCGTACGGACGACCGTCGTGATCCCGAGGCCCATGGCCGCGAAGCAGGCTGCCCCGACCGCGAGCACCGCGAGCAGCGAGAGGATCCGCGACGTCACCGCGACGGAGAAGAAGAGCCGGCCGCACGAGATGATCAGCACCGCCTCGATCAGGAAGACGACGAACGTCGAGCCGAGGACGGCGAGGAGGTAGGTCGTCGCCGGGAGGGGAGTCGAGCGGATCCGCTTCAGGATCCCGGACTCGCGCCGGATCACGAGCGTGATCCCGAGCCCGGCGAAGCAGGTGGCCGCGACGCCGTAGCCGATCATCCCGGCCTCGAGGAAGGAGGCGGCGCGAATGCCGCCCTCCTTCGTGAGGCGGTGGTTCCCGTACACGGCACCGAAGATCAGGAACAGGACGACGGGCAGGAAGAAGGTGAAGATCGCGGCCTCCCGATTGCGCCAGAAGAGGAGCTGCTCGGTGCGAAGCTCGTGGCCGAAGAGCCTCATGGCGACACCTCTTCCCGTGGCTCCGCCTGGGACGTGAGCTCCAGGTAGACGTCCTCGAGCGTCGGCCGGCGCACCTCGAGCTCGGCGAGCTCCTCTCCGCGCTCGACTGCCGCCGCGGTCAGCTCGTACAGGCGCCTGGTCGGCTCCGTCGTCTGCTCGACGACGACCTCGCCGTTCCGGCGGTAGCGGATCTCGGCCTCGGCCGTGTCCCCGGTGAGCTCGGCCGGCGTCCCGACCCGCACGATGCGGCCCTCGCGGAGCACCGCGACGCGATCGGCCAGCTGCTCGGCCTCGTCGAGGTAGTGCGTAGTCAGCAGGATCGTCGTGCCGAGCGAGCGGAGGTTGCGGATCGTCTCCCAGGCGGCTCGGCGCGCGCCGGGGTCGAAGCCGGTGGTGGGCTCGTCGAGGAAGACCAGCTCGGGGTTGCCGACGAGGGCGAGCCCCAGGTCGAGCCGGCGCTTCTGCCCGCCCGAGAGGGTCCGGCAGCGGGCGCCGGCCTTCTCGGCCAGGCCGACGATCTCGATGATCTCGTTCGCGTCGCGGGGGCTCGCGTAGTACCCGCCGAACACCTCGAGGCTCTCGCGGACGGTGAGGTTCGGGTAGAGCGAGGACGACTGCAGGACGACCCCGAGCCGCTCTCGCCACTGCTTCCGGGCGTGCGCGGGGTCCTCGCCGAGCACCTCGACCTCGCCGCCGTCCCGCTCCCGGTACCCCTCGAGGATCTCGATCGCGGTCGTCTTCCCGGCGCCGTTCGGGCCGAGCAGCCCGAACACCTCGCCGGCGCCGATCTCGAAGTCGATCCCGCGGAGCGCCTCGTGGGAGCCGTAGCGCTTCCGGAGCCCGGACACGCGAATCGCCGTACCGCCGACCTGCATCGCGGACAGGGTAGTCGGGTGCCGCCGCCAGGCCCGCGGGGTGCCGTTCGCAGCGGCCGGTGGCGGGTCCCGACCCCATTCCGGACGCGGTGCCGGCCGGGCGGCTGGTTGGCCCGTCCGCCGGTCCCGGGCCGCCCGAGGACGCCTGATCAGAGGTCGATCTCGGCGAACCCCGCAGTCGGGAAGTCGACCTCCCGGCCGGTGATCGCGAGCACGATCTCGCTGCAGTCGGGCTGGTGGCCGACGGTGATCACGGTTCCGCCGCGGCCCGCGACCGCGGCGCGCAGGTCGTCGGCGTCGGCGCCGGGAGCCAGGCGCTCGTCCACCTCGACGTCGAGCCCGGCTGCGTCGGCGATCGCCTGCGCGGTCTCGCGGGTCCGCAGGAGCGGGCTGGACACGACGGTGTCGGGTTGGCGGTCGGCGAGGAGCTCGCCGAGCACGCGCGCGGCCTCGCGACCCTGCTCGGTCAAGGGGCGCAGCTCGTCGGGGGCTCCCGGCGCGGCCTTGGCGTGACGAACGACGATCACGCGCACGGCCCAAGCGTAGAGTGTCGGCGGAATGCGCAGGCTCCGTTACGTCGTCGCGGACGTCTTCACCGACACGCCGCTCGAGGGGAACCAGCTCGCGGTGTTCACCGATGCGCGCGATCTCGACGACGCGACCATGCAGGCGCTCGCGAAGGAGATGGCGTTCTCCGAGACGGTGTTCGTCCTTCCCGCCCGCGCCGCCGACGCGGACGTCCGCATCCGCATCTTCACCCCGGCGGCCGAGCTGCCGTTCGCCGGGCATCCGACGCTCGGCTCGGCGTTCGTGCTCGGCGGGCCCCTCCAGAAGATCGTGCTCCGGCTCGAGACCGGGGCCGGCGTCGTGCCGGTCGAGCTCGAGCGGGAAGGCCCGGAGATCCGCTTCGGCTGGATGGACCAGCCGATCCCCACCTGGAAGCCGTTCGGCGAGACCGATGCGCTCTTCGCGGCGCTCGGCGTCACCGGGTCTGGGCTGCCCGTCGAGTCCTACGACCTCGGCCCCGGCTTCGTCTACGTGGAGCTCGAGTCGGCCGATGCGGTTGCCTCGCTCGAGCCGGACCTCCGCGAGCTGGTGCGGGTCGTCGAGGACGGGACGTACGTGTTCGCTCGAGACGACGGCGCACTGGAGGTCGCGGATGTTCGCCCCCTCGGACGGCGTCGCCGAGGATCCGGCCACCGGGTCGGCTGCCGGGCCGCTCGCCGTCCACCTCGCCCGCCACGGCCGGATCGGGTTCGGCGAGGAGATCGAGATCGTGCAGGGCGTCGAGCTCGGACGGCCGTCGCGCCTCTACGCGCTCGTCGAGGGGGCGCCGGACCGGATCGAGCAGGTGCGGGTCGGCGGCTCCGCGGTGATCGTCGCCCGCGGCGAGTTCAAGCTTCCCTGAGCGCGACGGCGGAGATCTCCGGCAGCTCGACCTCGAGCGGGATCCAGAAGACGCCTCCGTCGCGCGAGACGTAGAGCCGGTTTCGGCCCGCATAGACGAGCAGGTCGGGATCCCAGGGCGCGATCGCGACGGCGGCGCCCGGCGGCAGTCCGCGGCCCGACTCGCGCCAGGTCGTTCCCGCGTCGTGGGAGACGAGCATCGGCGGCCTCGCGTCGACGACCGCGACGACCGTCGAGCCGGCTTCGGCCGCGGCGACGATCCGCGGCAGGTTGAGGCTGGGCATGTCGGCCGGCTCGAACGGCTCTCCGGGCTCCACCTCGCCGGTCTCGAGGTCGACCGCGAACGGCCCCGCCGCCGTGGCGACCGAGACGATCATCTCCCGATCGGAGGTTGGCCCATCTGCCCTCACTGGGCCCCGGCGAGCAGGGAGGCGACGACCGCTGTGGCCCGCCGCCCCGCTGCGAACGGGGCGTATCCCCGCGACCTGGCCGCGAGGTACGAGATGCAGAACGCGTCGCCGGCCCCGGTCGGATCGCCCTCGATCACGAAGGCGGGCACGTGCTCCGTGCGTCCCTTCGCAACGATCGTCGCGCCGCGCGAGCCGTGGGTCAGAAGCAGCTCGCGGACCGGGAGCGCGGTGGGGTCGCCGACCGCCTCGGCCTCCTCGTCGCTGAGCTTCAGCACCCAGACGTGTCGGAGGAGCTCCGGGTCGAAGTCCGCGTCGAGCACGAGCCGGCCGGTGCGCCCGGGGCGCACGAGCCCCTGTCCGTCGAGCGAGAGCCGCCGGCCGCGTGCAGCCGCCGCGAGCGTCTCGGGCGGGAAGTCGCTGCGGGCGAGGGGCGCGACGTGCACGAAGCTCACCTCGTCTGGCAGGGGGGAATGTCGGATGGGGCCCAGGTGTCGCCGACCGAGACCACGCCCATGTGCCGGTGGTCGCCGTCGTAGGAGATCTCGAAGCTCGAGGTGCTCCGGCCCGGGACGTAGCGAACGGGCGTCCCGAGGGCGGCAAGCGGCGGCAGCAGCTCCTCGCGGTCGGCCTCGGCGCAGCGGGCGTAGATGAGGGCGGGGACGTCGAGATGCTGGAGCGCCCGGGCGGCGTGGAACGGGGCGCCGCCCGTGCGGGACTGCCCCTCCATGAGGTCGCGCGAGAGGTTGCCGAGAAGCGCGATCACGCGCGTGCGAGGACGGGATGCCGTGCGAGGAGACCGGCGGCGGAGGTGAGGGCGAACGCGAGCGCGAAGCTCGGAAGTGACGCGCCTCCCCAGGGCAGCGCGTGCGGGTCCGTATGCCCGACCAGGCTCGTCCACCATCCGGGCCCGACGGGCGCGAGCCACTGGTAGAGGCAGAACCCTGCGAGCCACGACACGACCGGCCATGCTCGCACGGCCGGCGCGTCGAAGACGGCGGCACGGGTGTAGTGACGCCCGGCCAGGAGCCAGTCGGCCAGGAGCACGCCGAAGAGCGGCACGAAGAACGACCCGAGCAGGAAGAGGAACGGCTGGTAGTTGCGCAGGTCGACGAGGAGCGCTCCGATCGTTGCCACCGCGGCGGTGGCGGCAACGAGCACCCGCTGGGGAACCTGCGGCACGAGGTTCTGGAGCGACACGGCCCCCGAGTAGACGTTCGCGAACGCCTCGTCGCTCTCGTCCACGGTGAGCGCGAGCAGGGCCAGCACGCTCGCCGCCCCGCCGGCTGCGATCGCGGTCAGGAGGCCGGCCGGATCGCTGATCTCGCGAGACATCGCGATCACGGCGCCGAGGCCGAACAACGGGATCGTCGGGACGAAGTAGCCGAGGCCGGAGCCCCAGAACGCCGAGGCACGCGTTCGAGAGAAGCGGGTGTAGTCGGCGACGAGGGGCGTCCACGAGATGATGCTCGCGAGGACGAGGTCGAACCCGGGCCAGAACGCGTGGGAGCCGGGGCGGCTCCAGAGTGCGTGGACGTGCTGTCCGTGGAGCGACCACCAGCCCAGGTACGCGAGCGACGCGACGACGACCCACACCGCGAACTTGCGGACGTAGCGCCGGACGAACCCGACGGGCCCGAGGAGGGCGAGGACGGTCGCGATCACGCCGAAGAGGATCTTCCAGAACGCGGTCCCGCCGAAGCCGAGGACCTGCTCCGAGAGCGCGCTCGCGCCGGTGGCGATGACGATCAGCTCGAACACCGACCAGCCCAGGCATTGCGCGATGTTGAGCCCGGTCGGGAGGTACGAGCCGCGGTGGCCGAGCGGCGCCCGCTGGACGACCATCGCCGGCACACCGGCGTCGGCGCCGATCAGGCCGCCGACCCCGAGCATCAGGCTGCCGACGACGGCCGCCGCCGCGATCGCACCGAGCGCGACCGGGAGCGTCAGCCCGAGACCGTGCTGGTTCGACGGAAGCACGAGGAAGGCTCCCGCGACGATCACGAGCAGTGACACCGACAGGTTCGCCCAGAGCAGGAACCCGTCGAACGTGCCGAGCTGTCGAAGCCTGGCGGGGACGGGCTCGATTCCCCACTGCGGTGCGTCCTTCACGCATCTCCCTTCGCCGGCATGACCCGGATCAGGTTCGACGGGTGTGATCTCAGCCGCCTCGCGGCACCCCGGTTCACCACAAGCCTAGTTCGGAGAGGTGGCTCCCGAGCGACGGTGCGGGGGAACCCGCTATCTTGTTCGACGGGTTGACCGTCCGCCTGCGACTCGCTGTAATCGTCCCGATGGTTCTGGTGCTCTGCGCCGTTGCCATCGGGTGCGCGCTGGCCTCGTCGAGGTCGTCATCTGCGTACGCCGCCGTCGCCCCGACGAAGCTCGAGCATGGGAAGCAGCTCTACCGCAAGTTCTGCGGCCAGTGCCACGCCCTGCAGCAGGCGCTCGCCGCCGGATTCGGCAGCGACAAGGGCCTCGGCCAGGACGGCGGCCCGAGCTTCAACAACCTGAACGTGCCGTACAACCTCTCGATCGTCGCCGTCACCGAGCAGTTCGGCGGCCACGAGCTGGTCGTGAAGCGGATGAGCTGGGATCAGCTGAACCAGACGGCAGCGTTCGTCGCGCTCGCGACGAAGCACAACCCGTACCTCGCGCGCATCTCCGACGGCTAGAGCCGAACGGCGTGCTGCAGCGCGGCGTTGCAGTCGAGGCCGCGCGAGACGAACGCTCCGAACCGTGCGAGCAGAGCGCGGCTGCCTGGTCTGCAGTGAGCCCCTCGAACTGCTCGGGGGTCACGGCCGGCATGGCCGGGACATCCCTGGCTCCGACGCTGGTGATGGTGGCGCCGGCCATTCGCTCTCTCCTTCGTTGCCGCAGGACGATGGTGCGTCCCTGCCGGGGCGCCCAGTTGAGGTCGGGAGCGAGCGCCTCGTCCTGAAGAGGGAGTCGTCCCGTCGCCGCTGGGGAGGCACCGAGCGCGTGCGTGACAGCGGCGATCTCGCCGACCCCGCGCGTTCTTCCACGCTCGAGACAACGTGTCGAGACGACGCCGGGGGCGGGCCTCATCGCTCCACGGGCAGCACGACGCTTCCGTCGGGATCCAGCCCGAAGCCCGGGTTGTGCGCGACCTCCCACGCGTGCCCGTCGAGGTCTCGGAAGACGCCCGCGTACCCGCCGTAGAACGTCTCCGTCGGCTCTCGCGCGATCTCGGCACCGGCCGCCCGCGCCGACTCGATGATCCCGTCGACCTCCGCGCGCGACCCTGCATTGTGCGCGAGCGTGATCCCGCTCCAGCTTGCCCCCTCGTCGACCACTCCCGTGTCGGGGGCAAGCTTCTCCCGTCCCCACAGGACGAGCACGATCCCGTTTCCCCGGAAGAACGCCGTCTCCTGCGCCTCCCACGTGACCGCCCAGCCCATCGCCTCGTAGAACCCCTTCGCCGCCTCGTAGTCGGCGACGCCGAGTGTGATCAGGCTGATGCTCTGCTTCACGCCCGGGCCGCGAGCCGCCGCACGACGTACGGCAGGATGCCGCCCTGCTTGACGTACTCCCGCTCGCGCGGGGTGTCGAGCCGGAGGACGGCGGTGAACTCCTTGTCGTCGGCGCGCACGGTCACCTCGTGGGCGTCGCCGCCCGCGATTCCCTCGATCGCGAACTCCTCCTCGCCGGTCAGCCCGAGCGACTCGCGGCTCTCGCCGCCCGCGTAGACGAGCGGGAGGATCCCCATCATCAGCAGGTTCGAGCGGTGGATGCGCTCGTAGCTCTCGGCGATCACGGCCTTCACCCCGAGAAGCTTCGGGCCCTTCGCCGCCCAGTCGCGCGAGGACCCGGTGCCGTACTCCTTCCCGGCGAGGACGACCAGGGGGTCCCCTCCGCCAGGTATCGCTCGGACGCCTCGAAGATCGTCATCTCCTCGCCCGAGGGGAGGTGCTTCGTCCAGGTTCCCTCCGAGCCGGGAACGAGCAGGTTCCGCAGCCGGACGTTCGCGAACGTGCCGCGCACCATCACCTCGTGGTTCCCGCGGCGCGAGCCGTACGAGTTGAACGCGGCGCGCTCGACGCCGTGCTCGACGAGGTAGCGCCCGGCCGGCGAGTCGGCCCTGATCGAGCCGGCGGGAGAGATGTGGTCCGTCGTCACCGAGTCGCCGAGCGACACCAGGCAGCGCGCGCCGTGGATGTCGGCCACCGGCTCGGGGTCGGGACGCAGACCCTCGAAGTACGGCGGCTGCCGGACGTAGGTCGACGCCGGGTCCCAGGCGTAGAGGTCGCCGGACGGCGTCGCGAGGCTCCGCCAGGTCTCGTCGCCCTCGTACACGTTCGCGTAGGTGCGCTCGAACATGTCCCGCTGCACCGACGAGGCGATCGTCTCCTGGATCTCGGCCGTCGACGGCCAGAGGTCGCGCAGGAACACCTCGTGCCCGTCGGCCGACACCGCGAGCGGCTCGTGCTCGAGGTCGAGGTCGATCCGGCCCGCAAGGGCGTACGCGACGACGAGCGGCGGCGAGGCGAGGTAGTTCGCCTTCACCTCGGGATGGATGCGGGCCTCGAAGTTCCGGTTCCCCGACAGCACCGAGCACGCGACCAGGTCGCCCTCGGCGATCGCTGCCGACACCTCGGCCGGAAGCGGGCCCGAGTTCCCGATGCAGGTCGTGCAGCCGTATCCGACCGTGTTGAAGCCGAGCTCGTCCAGATAGGCCTGGAGCCCCGAGCGCTCGTAGTAGTCGGTGACGACGCGCGAGCCCGGCGCCAGCGACGTCTTCACCCAGGGCGCGCGGCTGCAGCCCGAGCTCGACCGCCCGCTTCGCGAGCAGGCCCGCCGCGACCATCACCTGCGGGTTCGACGTGTTCGTGCACGACGTGATCGCGGCGATCACGACGGCGCCGTGCGAAAGCTCGATCTCCTCGCCGTCGATCGTGGCCTTGACCGCGTCCTTGCGTCGCGGGGCGGCCACGGCGACGCCGCCCTTGGCGAGCACCGGCTCGCCGGCAGGCGCCTGCTCGCTCGTCGGGTCGCTCGCAGGGAACGTCTCGGCGACCGCCTCGTCGCCGTTCCCGTACTCGACCCCGAAGGTGTCGAGCGCCTCGAGGAACGACTCCTTGGCGCGCGCGAGCGGCACGCGGTCCTGTGGCCGGCGCGGCCCGGCGAGCGACGGCTCGACGCCGCCGAGGTCGAGCTCGACCACGTGCGAGTACTCCGGATGCTCGCCCGGCTCGTGCCAGAGCAGGTTCTCGCGGCAGTACGCCTCGACGAGCTCGACGTGCGCCTCGGGCCTGCCGGTCAGGCGCAGGTAATCGAGCGTGAGCTCGTCCACCGCGAAGAAGCCGCAGGTGGCGCCGTACTCGGGTGACATGTTCCCGAGCGTCGCCCGGTCGGCGACGGTCAGCCCGCCCACGCCGTCGCCGAAGTACTCGACGAACTTGCCGACCACGCCGGTCCGCCGCAGCAGCTCGGTCACGGTGAGGACGAGATCGGTCGCGGTCGCCCCCTCGCGCAGGCGGCCGGTGAGCCGGAGCCCCACCACCTGCGGCACGAGCATCGACACCGGCTCGCCGAGCATCGCGGCCTCCGCCTCGATGCCGCCGACGCCCCAGCCGAGCACGCCGAGCCCGTTCACCATCGTCGTGTGCGAGTCGAGCCCGACGAGCGTATCCGGGAACGCGACCCCGGCGCGCACCTCGACGACCCGCGCGAGGAGCTCGAGGTTCACCTGGTGGCAGATGCCGGTGCCCGGGCGGCACGAGCTTGAAGTCGCGGAGTGACCCCTGGCCCCAGCGCAGGAACGAGTAGCGCTCACGGTTCCGCTCGACCTCGCGCTCGACGTTCACCTCGAACGCGGTCCGGGACGCGAACGCGTCCACCTGCACCGAGTGGTCGATCACGAGCTCGGCCGGGATCAGCGGGTTCACCTCCGCCGGGTCGCGGCCCAGCGCGGCGGCGGCGTCGCGGATCGCCGCCAGGTCGACCACCGCCGGCACGCCCGGTCAGGTCCTGCATCAGGACGCGCGAGGGGAAGAACGCGATCTCCTGCGACGGCTCCGCGGCCGGATCCCACGCCGCGAGCGCGCGCGCGCCCGCCTCGTCCCCGGCGCGCAGCACGTTCTCGAGCAGGATCCGCAGCGTGTAGGGCAGCCGCCGCGGCTCGAGCGCGGCGATCGAATGGAACCGGACCGTCTGCCCGCCTGCGCTCAGGGTCTCCACCCTGACTGTCAACCAGTTAACCCACGCTTAATCGGGCCGGCCCGATCAGGCCGATATAACCGAAGGGGATGCAGCAGGGGGACTTCATCCGGGCCGGCGCGTGGGTCGCCGTGGCAGGAGCCGGCGCAGGACTCGCGCTCGGAGGCGCCGCGCTCACCGGCAATCTCGGCAGCTCGACGACGATCGAACAGGTGACAACCCCGCCCGTCATCGCCACTTCGCTCGCCAACTCGGGTCGCGGCCTGTCCGTCGCAGGAGATCTACCGGCTCGACGCGCCCGGCGTCGTGCGCATCTGCGACGCCGTCGCCACGCCGCCCGCCGTCGACCGCTCGCTCGGGCTCGGGCTTCGTGATCGACAAGGCCGGCCACATCGTCACGAGCAACCTCGTCGTCTCCGGCGCCAGGGCGCTCAAGGTCAGCTTCTCCGGCACCGACGAGGTCGACGCATCGATCGTCGGCCACGACCCCGCCACCGACGTCGCCGTCCTCCAGGTCGACGCCCACTCGCGCTCGCTCAGCCCGCTCCCGCTCGGCGACTCCGACCTCGTCCAGGTCGGCGACCCCATCGTCGCAATCGGGAACTCGTCGCACCCTCGACCGCACCGCCACCGTCGGGATCGTCAGCGGCGTCCAGCACGGGATCGACACCGCCGACCCGGCCGCCGGAAAGCCACGCGATCCAGACCGACGCCCCGGTCGACCACTCCGGCTCCGGCGGGCCGCTCATCAACACCCTCGGCCAGGTCATCGGCGTCAGCTCCGGAGGCCGGCTCCCCCGGCTCTCGCATGGGGCTGGCCGATCCCCATCGACACCGTGAAGTCCGTCGTCGCGCAGCTCCTCCAGACCGGGACCGTCCACCACGCCTATCTCGGCCTCCAGGCCGCGCCGGTCAGCCTGAGCCTCGCCCGCGCCTACGCGCTGCCCTGCGACCTACGGGCTCATCGTCCAGGCAGTCACCCCCGGAAGCGGCGCCGCCCTCGCCGGCCTTCACGCCGGCCGCACCCAGGTCGTCGTCGCGGGCGAGTCGTACCTCATCGGAGGGGACATCATCGTCGCCGCCAACGGGAAGCCCGTCACCTCCGACAGCCAGCTGCGCAACGTCGTCCAGGCGATGAAGCCCGGCGATA
The DNA here is from genome assembly GCA_963836925.1 of uncultured Actinomycetes bacterium. Taxonomy (GTDB): domain Bacteria; phylum Actinomycetota; class Thermoleophilia; order Gaiellales; family Gaiellaceae; genus PALSA-600. The sequence continues at coordinate 110,030 of CAWILJ010000003.1, read as the reverse complement.
CCCTCGCCCTCCAGATCTGGAGAGGCGACAGCAAGGAGACAGTCGACGTCAAGCTCGGGCAGCCGCCCACGTCACTGACCCCACAACCCAAGCTTGGGCCCCGACGGAGATGGGGCCCGGACCCGGCGGAGCCGTCTAGCCAGCGCGGCCCGTCGGATGAGATGGCCGCGACCCGCATGCCTGCCCGGGTCGCGGCCATTCTTTTGGTCACGGGGGAAAACCTCGCGGTCTTCCCCCTGGCCCCCCTTTCCCTTACGAGGTGCGCGTGCCTCGGGGGGTTCGGGGCGGGGTCGTGCCTGTGGCGGTGCTGGAGCGGGCACGGCAAGCCGGCATCCCCGCCGGTGCATCGCCTTCGGCTACGCCTCGGCGATGGGGCGACCTACTACCAGCGCTTCTTTGATGTCCTCGTCGAGTTCTTCGAAGTGCGCGTCCGGACGGACGCACATTGCATCGAGCGTCTTCGAGAAGAAGCATCTCGCGGTCGCTGCCAGGGTGACGTCGAGGATGTCCGTGTCGGTCAGGCCCAGGGCTCTCAGCTGCGCGTGGTCCTCGTCGGTGATGGAGCCGGCGTCGTCGACGACCTTCTCGGCGAAGTCCATCACCGCCACGTCCACCTCGTTCAGGCCGGCGGCCCGGTGGTCGAGGGCGATGTCGCGCACCGGCTCGTCGAAGCGCTCGAGCAGCACCTTGCCGTGGGCGAGGCAGCAGTAGCTCGAGCGCAGCCGCCGCGCGGCTGCCAGCGTGACGAGCTCGTACCTGCGGAGATCCATCCCCGCCTTGATCGACGTATTCAGTTCGACCCAGGCCGCGTACACCTCGGGCCGGTCGCCGAAAGCGCGTTCGTAGTTGGCGGCCACCGGGGTGATTGTGGCACCCTGTGCGCGTGGAGAGGGGCTCGATCGTGTTCCAGGAGAGCACGACCCAGACCGAAGACCAGGAGATCTGGCACGAGGACGACTCGGACGGGCGCGACGGATGGTTCTGCGTTCGCACCGACCCCTTCCCGTGCCCCGCGAACGGCTGCACCTACGTGGCCGACTTCATGACCGCCGCCCACCTGATCCTCGTCTGGGAGGAGCAGGACGACCCGAACCTCCTGAGGCACGCCGCGAAGGCCCGCGACGTCGGCCGCAACCCGCGCATCGTCGGCTACAAGTCCGACTTCGGCCCGTCCGCCTCCTACTACGCGTGGATCGCCGCCGGCCGCCCCGTCCACGGCGTCAGGGCGCAGTAATGGCCGCCGTCAAGGAGACGATCCAGGTGAAGGGCATCCGCTGCGAGCGCTGCATGGCTCGCCTCGGCCACGTCCTCAAGGGCCACGACGGGCTCGAGTCCGCGAACGCGACCCTCGCAGGCGACGTCACCCTCGCCTGGGACGACGAGGTCACCTCCCGCGCAGGCGCTCCTCGAAGCGATGGCCCGCGGCGGCTTCCGCGAGCTCGCGGCTTAGGTCGTAGCGGTCGGGCGCCCACGCCGCGGGAATCCCGGCGCACCGGCGACCGTTATACCCATTGCTAGGGTGGCCGCACGATGAGCGAGAGCGCTCCGACGGCCGCAGAAACCAGACGCATCGCAGAGGAGGCGCGTGACCGTGTCCGCTTCGAGGAAGAGGCGCTCGAGCTCAGCGACCAGGTCTACCGGGTCGCACGCCGGCTTGCCGGCTCGCGCGAGGAGGCGGAGGATCTAGTGCAGGACACCTACGCACGCGCGTTCCGCGCCTGGCAGCAGTACACGCCCGGGACGAACCTCCGCGCCTGGCTGCTTCGCATCCTGACGAACCTGAACATCGACCGCGGCCGCCGCGCCCAGCGCAGCCCGGACACCCAGCCGCTCGAGGAAGGCGACTACTTCCTCTACAACAAGCTCGAGTCGACGCTCCCCGACGAGAACCCCGACGAGGAGCGCGTGATCGAGCGGCTCTCGCAGAACTCCGTCGTCGACGCGCTCGCCGAGGTGCCTCACGACTTCCGCGACGTGATCGTCCTCGTCGACATCGGCGAGTTCTCCTATGCCGACGCCGCTCAGATCCTCGACATCCCCGTCGGCACCGTCATGTCGCGCCTCCACCGCGGGCGCCGCGTCCTCAAGCAGCAGTTGGCCGATAAGGCGGTGAGCGACGTGATGGGCTGTGGCTGCGGGGATTGCGAGGAGATGATGCAGCCCTACATGGACGGGATGCTCTCCGACGGCCAGGTCGAAGAGGCGCAGCGAGCACCTCGAGCGCTGCCCGCCGTGCGACAGGCGCTACCGCTTCGAGGAGCGGCTCCGCCACTTCGTCAGGGTCGCGACCGACGAGCCGATGTCGGCCGGCCTGCGCGAGAAGCTCGAGGGCCTCCGGACCGCTCCGCCCGCCTGAGCTACCGCGCTGCAGCCGTTGCGGCCGCGCTGGCCGCGGCGACCGTGCTCGGCCAGGCGCACGCCGCGGCCGGTCCCGTTCGAGTCCTCGTCGTCGGCGACTCCGTCTCCGCCGCGCTCTCCTACCTGCCGTCGCTCGAGACGGGCATCGGCAGGGGCTTCGACGTGAAGTTCGACCTCAAGGTCTGCCGGCGGCTCGCCGCTGCGGGCTGCCCGTACAACGGCCGTGCCCCCGCCTCGGTCCTCGACGTGGTCGAGAGCGCCGCCGGCCGCAGCGACGTCCTCGTCGTCGACGTCGGGTACAACGACGACCCCGGCGTCTACGGCCGGCAGATGGCGGAGGTGATCCGCACCGCGAAGGCCGACGGCGTGAAGCGCATCGTCTGGGTGAACCTCCGCGAGACCCGTGACCTCTACCGGCTGACCAACTCCGTCATCGGCACCGAGGCGAAGCGCTTCCCGTTCGTGCAGGTCGCCGACTGGAATTCCTGGAGCGCCGGCAAGCCGTGGTTCCGCTCCGACGGCCTCCACCTCACCGCTGCGGGCGCCGCACGGGCTCGCGCTGATGCTGCGCGTCTACGTCGTCGGCGCCGCTCAGGTCGCCGCGACTACCTCGTAGCCGTCGTCGCCCGGCGACGCCAGCTCGTCAGGTCGTAGGCCTCGTTCAGGTCCTTCAGCACCTGGCGCGCGACGATCGCCGCGCCCGCGGGCGAGAAGTGCACGCCGTCGGGGGCCCGCACGTCCTGCACCTCCCCCGAGAGCGTCGTCAGGTACTGGGCGAAGCCGCCGTTCGGCGCGGCGAGGAGCGAGTAGGTGTCGAGGTACACGGCGCCGCCCGGCCGCTTGTCGATCTCCTGCGCGACGACCCCGTTGATCGCGTCGAAGCGCGCCGTCTGCGCCGGGTCCCGGGTGATCGGCAGCCCGACCCAGACGACGTAGGCGCCGGCGCGGTTGACCAGGTCGATCAGGCCGCCGACGCGCCGCGCGTACTCGCGTCGCCACGCCGGGTCGTTGAACTCCGTGATCGTCACGCCGGCCGGCAGGCCCGTCATGTACTGCTTGTCGTCGTTGCCGCCGAACCCGAGCACGACCGCGTTCGGGTGGAGCGCCTTCAGCTCGCTGCGGATCTCGAGGAACCAGTTGAAGATGTCGGGCCGGTCGAGCCCGGTGCCGATCTTGCCGTCGACGCCGCCGACGCTCCTGATCACCGGAGTCGCGAGCGCCGCCCGCTGGAGCGCGTAGCCGGTGTCGATGATCAGCGAGTCTCCCGCGACCCAGAGCCTCAACGGGTCGGAGGGCGTGAACGCCTTCCGCGCGACCGCCGGGTTGCCCGGCACGGCCGCGTGGGTCGAGAGCACCGGCCGCGGCCCCTGGAGTGGCGCCGCCTGCGTCGGCACGACGACGCTCGTGTCGATCGAGTCGTCGCTCGGACCGCCCGATCGCCTCCTTGAGCCAGGCGCGCGGCTGGTCGAGCCTGAGCGCGTCGCTCACGTCTGCGAGCCCCGCGGTCAGCGCGAGCGCCGTCGTCCGCTTGCGTCCCCGCCGGCTGGTTGAACGCCGACTTGTGCAGGCCCGCGGGCGTCGAGCAGGAGCCCGAACACGATCGCGAGCAGGATCACGATCGAGCGCCCGCCCCGCCGAGCTCAGCCTGCCGTCCCTCGATCTCTCCCGTCGCGCTCGCATCAGAAGCGGTAGTAGATGAAGGGAGCGACGCCCTGCGGGCCCATCGCGTTGGCGAGCATCAGCGCGGCGCCGAGCACCGCCGCCTGACCGACCACCGGCAGCCTCGAGAAGCGGGCCATCAGGTCGAGCGGGACGCGCTTCGGCAGGTACTGCGACCCGATCCCGACCACGATCCAGAGGAGCACGCCCGCTGTCACGAGCGGCGAGGCCTCACCCCAGCCGGTGAAGAGCCCGGTGATCATCTGCCACGCCCGGGTCAGCGAGTCGGAACGGAAGAAGATCCACGCGAAGCAGACGACGTTGAACGTTGCGAATCGCAAGACCCAGATCTTCACCCGCCCGGGCTCCGGTTCCGGCTCGCCGCGCGCGGTCGCGCCGCCAGCGCTCGAACGCGAGCCCGGAGCCGTGGATCCCGCCCCAGATCACGAACGTCCACGACGCCCCGTGCCACAGGCCGCCGAGGAGCATCGTGACCATCAGGTTCACGTAGGTGCGGAGGCGCCCCTTCCGGCTGCCGCCGAGCGGGATGTAGAGGTAGTCGCGCAGCCAGCGCGAGAGCGTCATGTGCCAGCGCCGCCAGAAGCCCTGCAGCGAGGTCGCCGCGTACGGGCGAGTCGAAGTTCTGCGGGAAGGTGAAGCCGAGCAGCAGCGCGATGCCGATCGCCATGTCGGTGTAGCCCGAGAAGTCGGCGTAGATCTGGACGGCGTAGGCGTACGTCGCGACGAGGATCTCGAGCGACGAGTGGCTGCCGGGCACGGCGAAGACCTGGTCGGTGATGTGCGCCGCCAGGTAGTTCGCGATCACGACCTTCTTGAAGAGCCCGGTGGCGATCAGGTAGAAGGCGCGGCTCGTGTCGACGCGGCGCGGGTCGCGACGGGTCTCCATCTGCGGGATCAGCTCGCTCCCGCGAACGATCGGGCCGGCGACGAGGTGCGGGAAGAACGAGAGGTACGCGGCGAACTTCCCGAGCGTGACCGGCTTGAAGTCGCGCGCGGTAGGTGTCGACGACGTAGCTGATCGCCATGAACGTGTAGAACGAGATCCCGACCGGCAGGATGATCGAGCGCGTCTCGAGCGGAAGCCCGATCCCGACCTGCACCGCCAGGTTGTGGGACGAGCTGACGAAGAAGTCGTAGTACTTGAAGTAGCCGAGCACGGCGAGATCGCCGGCGACCGCGATCCACAGGAGCAGCTTCCGCGTCCGCTCCTCGGCCGCCGCGGTCGATCCGCACCGCGAGGACGTGGTTCCAGATCGTGCAGCCGGCGAGCAGGAACACGAAGTGCCAGTCCCACCAGCCGTAGAACACGTAGCTCGCGCCGATGATGAAGATCCGCCACCTGCCGCAGGTCGCTCATCGCGAGCCACGAGAGCGGCAGCACGACCAGAAAGAAGATCGTGAAGGTGGCGGTCGGAAAGATCACTCTCGACCTGCTGTGTAGCTAAAGGTCGCGCGCCAGGTCGGGCGTGTCGATGTCGCCCGGGGGGACGAGATCGTCGCAGGGGACGAGCAGGACGTCGAGCCCGCGGCCGCCGTCGTCGGGGATCCTGTCCCAGAGCGCGCCGCGCGATCACCGCCGGGTGGCTGCGGGTCCCGTCGTAGCTGGCGGCGACGAAGTCCGCCTGGTCGCGGTGGGCGAGCACGCGCTCGACCGCGCGCGGGTCGAGGTACGGGCCGTCGGCGAGCACGACGAGCGCCGCGTCGGCGCTGTCCCCCAGGGCGGCGAGGCCGCAGCGGAGGCTCGCGCCGGGGCCGCGCGCCCAGTCGGGGCACGAGACGACGCGCGCGTCCTCGAGCTCGAGCGACTCGCTCTCCTCGATCAGTTAGGCGCCCGACACGATCACGATCTCGTCGACCGGCGCGGCACGCAGGCCGTCGAGGACGTAGGGCAGCAGCAGCAGCTGCTTCGGCGAGCCGAACCTGGTGGCGGCGCCGGCGGCGAGGACGACGGCCGAGATCACCCGCGGCTCCCTAGTCGGACCTTGACCGTGGCCCGCTGGATCTGGACGACCTGCGTCGGCTGCTGCGAGGCGTCGCCGAGCGTCCCGATGTGGTCGACGACCGGAGGCCCTTGACGACCTTGCCGATGATCGCGTAGTCGGGCGGGAGCCCGGCGTTGTCGACGGTGACGATGAAGAACTGGCTGCCCGCGGTCCCGGCCGGCTCGGTGGCCGTCTTCGCCATCGCGACGACGCCGTGGGTGTACGCGGCGTTCTTCGGGGGCGTGTCGACGGTCTAGTAGCCGGGCCCGCCCGTGCCGGTCGCGGTCGGGTCGCCGCCCTGGATCACGAAGCCCGGGACGATCCGGTGGAAGATCGTCTTGTCGAAGAAGCCCCTTCTGCGACGAGGGTCACGAACGACGCGGCCGCGTTCGGCGACTGCCCCTGGTCCATCCGGATCGTGAAGCTCCCGCAGTTCGTGACGCATCGTCACGTCGTAGACCTTGTTCGTCGGGAGCTGGGACGTCGGCTTCTTCTCGTGCTTCGCGGCGAGCCTCGCCGGAGCGGCGACGACGTGCGCAGCCGCTCTGCTTCGCCGTGGCGGTCGGGGCCGTCGTCGAGGTCGTCGTCGTCGGTGGTGGCGGCCTTCTTGCTGCCGCCGCACGCGGCGAGCAGCGCAGGCACGACGAGCGCCCCGGCCAGGGCGAAGACGAGGCGTGGCCCCTCATGCGCGGTCGGATGCTAGCGAGCGCGCGTGACACGAGCAGCCTGTGCCACCGTCGACCTTCCAGGCCGTGCCCGGGAAGGGGCGTCGCCTCGTCGAGGCGGCCGTCGAGGAGCCACGGGACCGGCGCCACGCCGGCGAGGGCGACGGTCGTCGTCGTCGCCGCGGCGCGACGGCCGCGACGCCGACGAGCGGGAAGCCGAACCGCTTGCGGTCCATCGCCTTCAGGTACGTCGAGGCGTCCGCCGGCGCGCACCTCGAGCTCGAGCAGCACCTCGCCCGGCTCGAGCGCGACGGTGCGGGGATCGCCGGCGTCGGGCAGCCGGTAGAGGTCGGCGACCGCGAGCTCGCGCCGGCGTCGTCCGGATGCGCGCTCCGAGCGCGACCAGCGCGGCGGCGAGGTCGGAGGGATGCGCCGAGGCGCAGAAGTCGTTCGCGAAGATCGCGTGCTCGCGATGCTCGCCGTCGCGGGCGTGGCAGCGATCCCCGCCGCGGAGGCGGCAGTCGTACCCGAGCCGCCAGTACCAGCATCGCGTCGACTGGAGCAGGTTCCCGCCGACCGTTCCCATCGAGCGGAGCTGGGGCGAGGCAGCGAGCCGGCAGGCCTCGCGCAACACGTCCGGGACGTCCTCGCTCGCCTCGATCTCGGCGAGAGTCGTGCCGGCGCCGATCCGGGTGCCGTCGATCCCGCGCGGGACGAGCGCCGGAGACGTCGACGAGCGTGTCGGCCTCGAGCAGCCCCTCCGCGCAGCTGCGGGCACGACCTCGGTGCCGCCGGCGAGCAGGACGGAATCGGCCGGGATCTCCTCCAGGCTCGCAGGGGTCACCAGTGCGGCTCTCATGTTCGAGCCGGTTCCTCCAGCCGCGACGGCCGCCGTGAGGCGGAAAGCGCGGCCAGCATCTCGGCTCCCGGGTGATCGGAAGCGAGCGGATGTCGGCTCCGGTCGCGTCGCGGATGGCGTTCGCGATCGCGGCGGCGACGGGGATGATCGGCGGCTCGCCGATCCCCTTCGAGCCGAGGTTCGTCAGGTGCTCGTCCGGCACGTCGACGAGCTCGCTCACGATCTCGGGCACGTCGGCGATCGTCGGCATCCGGTAGGCGTCGAGCGAGCGGGTCAGGATCGAGCCGGTGCCGGGGTCGGCGAGCCGCTGCTCGGAGAGCGTGTGCCCGACACCCTGGATGATCCCGCCCTCGACCTGGCTCGAGGCGCCGAGCGGGTTGACGACCCGGCCGACGTCGTGGATCGCGGCGACGCGCTCGACGGTCACCTCGCCGGTCTCGACGTCGACCGCGACCTCGGCGACCTGGACGCCGAAGGTCAGCACCTGCATCCCGGCCGGGTTCGGGCCTCGGGCACCGGTGCCGAGGATCTGGCCGTTGCCGAGCAGGCCGACGACCTCCTCCAGCTGCTCCGACCGAAGAGCTCGCCCGGCGTCGTCTCCGTAGCGCTGGGCGGCCAGCTCGAGGATCTGGCGCCGGGCGTCGGCCGCCGCCGCGCGCACCGCCGGCCCCATCGAGGGCATGGTCGACGAGCCGGCCGAGAGGGTCGAGTAGGGCCCGCGGGAGGTGTCGCCGACCGCGAACGGTCACGTGGGCGAGCGGCATCCCGAGCTCCTCGGCGGCGATCTGCGAGAGGGCCGTCTTCGTGCCGGTGCCGACGTCCTGGCTCGCCGTCACGACTGCGGCGTGGCCGTCGGAGCCGACGCGCACCCACGCATAGCTCGGCGGCCCGCCGCCGCCCCACCACACCTGCGAGGCCATGCCGACCCCGCGCTTGACGGTCGCGGTCGAGCGTGCGCGCACCTCGTGCCGGCGCCCCCAGTGCGGCTCGGCGCGGCGGTAGCACTCGAGCAGGTTCTTGCTCGAGTAGCTGCGGCCCTCCGACGGGCTCGACGTCGGCGTGGTTGCGGCGCCGCAGCTCGAGCGGGTCGAGGCCGAGCTTCGCGGCGAGCTCGTCGAGCAGGCACTCGAGCCCGAAGGTGCCCTCGACGAATCCCGGCGCGCGGAACGCCTTCATCGGCGGCAGGTTGAGCTTCGCGCCGTGCGTCGTCGTGCGGACGTTCGGGCACGCGTAGAGCGCTCTGCATCGGCCCCTCGATGAAGCGTGTTCCAGCCGGCGACGCCGACCGCGTTCACGAACTCGCCCCCGAGCGCGGTCAGCGTGCCGTCGGCGCGGGCGCCGGCGACGAGACGCTGGATCGTGGCGGCGCGGTTGCCGGCGGCGACGTGCTCCTCGCTCGCGCGTCAGCGCGCAGCGCACGGGACGACCCGACCGGCGCGCGAGCTCGGCGCCGATGAAGCAGTGGTCGTCCGGCCCGTTCTTCGAGCCGAACCCGCCGCCCATGTAGTCGCAGACGACCCGGATGCGGTCGGCGTCCATCCCGAGCCCCTCGGCGAGCTCGTTGCGGACGCCCCAGACGTACTGCGTCGAGATGTGCACCTCGAGCTCCTCGCCCACCCAGCGGCACACCGACTGGTGGGTCTCCATCGAGTTGTGCAGCACGACCTGGGTGCGGTAGGTCGCCTCGACGACCGCGTCGGCCTCGGCAAGCCCCTGCTCGAGGTCGCCGCGATCGCTGCGCCGGCGTTCCGAGCAGCGAGCCGCGGGCGACCGCCTCGTCGGGGTCGAGCAGCGGCTCGAGCTGCTCCCACTCGACCTCGACCAGCGCGCACCGCCTCCGCGGCCTGGTCGAAGGTGTCGGCGCACACGGCTGCGACCGCCTGGCCCTCGTAGCCGGGCTCGTCCGTGAGTGCCGGGATGTCGCCGGGGCCGACCGCCGCGCGAACGCCGGGCGCCTCGAGCGCCGCCGAGAGGTCGATCCGCGTCACCCGAGCCCGCGGGTGCGGGCTTCGGAGGACGGCGGCATGCAGCATCCCGGGAAGGCGGATGTCGCCGGTGAAGAGCGCCTCGCCGCGCGCGCGGGCGAGCCCGTCGACGCGAGCCGCAGGCCGGCCGACGACCTCGCGCGGCCCGGCCGGCCACTGCTCGAGCGCGTCCTCCTCGACGACGAGCCAGACCTCCTCGAACCTGCCTTCGACCTCCTTCTCGGTGCGGATCAGTCGCGCCACGTGCGTATCGCCTCCTCGATCTTCGGATAGGTGCCGCAGCGGCAGATGTTCCCGGCCATGCGGTGGCGGATCTCCTCGGGGCTCGGGTCGGGCGAGCGCTCGACGAGCGCGACCGCCGACACGATCTGCCCCGGCGTGCAGTAGCCCGCACTGCACCGCGTCCGCCCGGACGAACGAGCGCACCATCGGGTGGTCGCGCAGCCCCTCGATCGTCGTCACCTCGCGCCCTCCGAGCCGATGGGCGAGCGTGATGCACGAGAGCGTCGGCGTCCCGTCGACGAGGACCGTGCACGCGCCGCAGTGGCCCTCGTTGCAGGCGACCTTCGTCCCGGTCAGGCCGATCGTCGTCGCGGAGCAGCCTCGGCGAGGGTCGTCCCCGGCGGCGCGTCGATCTCGTGCCGCCCGCCGTTGACGCGCAGGCTCAGCCACCGGTCAGCGCCTCGATGTCGGCGATGTGGATGAGGCGGAGCGTCGAGCCGCGTCGCGGCGAGCCGGTCGTCCTCGTCGTCGATGCCGGGGAGCGTCGCCCAGAGCGCCGTCGCGGCCTCGAGCAGCGACTCGATCCGCTCGGTCGTCTCCGGGCTGTCCGTCGCGCTCGGCGCACGTGTTGAGGGCGAGGCCGAGGGCGCCGATCGTCTCCTGCTGGCGGAGCCACAGGAACGGCATCGCCATCGAGAGGTACTGGTGGATGCGCGCGAGCGGCATCGGGCGGGCGAGGATCGCCGCTCCCGACCGGGCTTCGTCGGCTCCGGCAGCGCGCCGGCCGTCGGCCAGGCGCGTTGCAGGTCTCGCCGAGCATCCCGCGGAGCTGGGTCTCCGATGAGCCCGGCCCGGATCGCCGGTCCGGAGCGCGATGAAGAGCGAGCTCGGCTGCTGCCCGTACGGGAAGTCCGATGCGTAGACGACCTGCTCGGGCGGCACGCGCCGGTAGAGGTCGAGGAGGTCGATCGCGCCCCAGGTCGAGGTGTCGAAGAGGACGCCCTTCCGGCCGGCCATCGCGACCGAGAGATGGGCGAGGTCGGCGATCCCGGCGTGGGCGATGATCAGCGACACGTCCGGGTTCGCCTCGACCAGGCGCGCGAGCCCGTCGGCGATCGGCGGCAGCCCGCGGCCGCCGTGGATCAGGATCGGGACGCGCCGCTCCCCGGCGAGCTCGAACACCGGCCCGAGCCGCTCGTCGGCCGCGTCGAACCGCTGCGCGCTCGGATGAAGCTTGATCCCGCGTGCGCCCGCGTCGAGGCACCGCTTCGCCTCCTCGATCGGGGTCTCGTTCAGGTCGAGCCGTACGAACGGGAGCAGGCGGCCTCCCGAGCGCTCCCCGTAGGCGAGCGTGCGGTCGTTCGCGGCGCTGAAGGCCGGATGGCGGTCGGGCTCGTCGAGGCAGAACACGAACGCCCGCGAGATCCCGTACTCCGCCATGTGCTCCTCGAGGCGGTCGTAGTCGCCGATCATCCCGTCGATGTCGGTGCCGAGATGGAGGTGGGAGTCGAAGATGTCGGCGCCCGGCGGCAGCATCCGGCGCACCTCGACGTCGTAGAGCGCCGAGAGCTCGAGCGCCCTGTCCATCTCGTAGGCCACCCCCGAAAGCTAACGACACCGGCTAGGGTGCGGCGATGCCCGACGTCCTGATCGTCGCCGACACGTTCCGCTCCCCCGAGCTCCGGCACGAGGTGCCGGCGCCGATCGGGGACCCGTTCCTCTACGCGGAGGTCGGCGGCGTGCGTCACGTGCATCGCCCCGAGCCACGAGGCGCCGATCATCGAGGCGGCAGGCGAGTACGTCTACCACCCGCCCGAGGAGTACGGCGTCGAGGAGCTCCGGCGCACGACTGACGCTCCTACGACGAGATGTTCGAGGAGCTCGATCGTCCGGGCGGCGCGCTCGCTCGGCATCGAGCACGCCGCTCGTCCCCGACAGCTTCCCCGTCTACGCCGCCGACCGGCTCCGGGCCGCCGGGATCGTCCTCGACACGGACCGCGACTTCTTCACCGACCGGCGCCGCGTCAAGTCGCCGGCCGAGCTCGCCGGGATCCGGCGGGCTCAGGCCGCGGCCGACGCCGGGATGGCGCGTGCGCGCGAGCTGCTCGCGTCGGCCGAGCCCGGCGCCGGACGGCGTCCTCCAGGTCACGGTGGCGCCGGTGACGTCGCGAGCGTGCTCCACACCGAGATCGCCGCCGCCTTCGTCGCGAACGACGCCTCCTCGGACGTCTTCGTCGCCTCGCACGGCCCGCAGACGGCGATCGGCCACCACCTCGGCGAGGGCGCCGATCCGCGCCGGCGAGCCGGTGATCGTCGACATCTGGCCGCGCGACAACCGCTCGGCCTGCTTCACCGACATGACCCGGACGTTCGTCGCCGGGCGACCCCACCCCGGAGGTCGTCGAATGGCACCGGCTCTGCGTCGAGTGGCTCGAGCTCGCGCTGGGCCTGGTACGCCCCGGCGTGACCGCGAAGTCGGTCTACGACGCGGTCTGCGAGCGGGCCGAGGCCGCGGGCTTCCCGACGCAGCGGACGAAGGCCGACGGCGAGATCCTCGAGAGCGGGTTCATCTTCGCGCTCGGCCACGGCGTCGGGCTCGAGGTGCACGAGCTGCCGTTCCTCGGCATGCTCGGCCACACGCGCTCGTCGCGGGCGACGTGCTCGCGCTCGAGCCCGACCTCTGCCGCGCCGGCGACTACGGCGTCCGGGTCGAGGATCTCGTTCTCGTCACCGAGGACGGCTGCGAGAAGCTCGGCGGCTTCCCGTACGACCTCGTTGTCTAGGCCGGGACGGCTACCCTCGAGCGGGTGGCACGTGCAGGGGTCGGTGTGTTCGTCGCCGTCGTCATGGCGGCGATGCTGTCGGGCGGCGCCCCGGCGGCCCGTGACACAGGCCGGGCGGTGGCACGGGAGCGCGCGACCGCTTCGTACACCGCGATGCAGCAGTACTTCTACTCGGCCGCGACGGGCTCGTACACCGGCGTGTACCCGCCGCGAGGGCACGCGCAGGCCTGGCCGTTCTCGCAGGCGCTGTGGGCGACGGTCGGCGCGAAGCCCGCCGACGTCCCGGCCCGGCTGTCGGGGCTCGCGGCCTACAGCCATCCCGAGCAGTCGCGGCCGGCCGAGTACGCGCCGCGCTATGGAGGCAATGGCGTGGTCTACAACGACGACAACCTCTGGATCGCGCTCGCGCTCGAGCGGCTCGGAGACCCGGGATCGCTGAAGACGGCTCGCAACCTCTACACGCTCGTCAGGGACGGCTGGGACACCGACGACGCCCATCCCTGTCCCGGCGGCATCTTCTGGACGCGGCTCGGCGCCAACCGCGACCGCAACGCCGTGACGACCGCCAACGCGGCGCTGCTCGCCGTCCGCCTCTACGCGCGGACCGGGGCGAAGGCGTACCTGGGCTTCGCGCAGCAGGCCTACGAGTGGACGGAGCGCTGCCTCGGAAGGCCCGACGGCCTCGTCGCCGACCACATCGACCTGAAGGGGCGGATCGACGGGCACACGTGGAGCTACAACCAGGGCGCGATGATCGCCGTCGGCGTGCGGCTCTACAAGGCGACCGGCAAGCGCCGCTACCTGGCCGATGCCGAGCGCACTGCGAACCGGGCGCTCGCCACGATCGGCGACCCGCTCGCCTCGCGCGAGCCGCCGGTATTCCTCGCGATCTTCTTCCGCGACCTGCACGAGTTGACCTCGGTCGTGCCGAAGCGCGCCGACCGGGCGGCGGAGGAGGCCTTCGCCGACGAGGCCTGGTCGCGGGCCCGCGACCCGAGGACCGGCCTCTTCCGCTTCGACGGCCGGCAGCCGACGCTGCTCGACCAGGCGGCGATGGTGCAGGTGTACGCCGAGCTCGCTAGCTGAGCGCGTTCAGGAACCGCTCGTCGTCCTCGAACGGGCCCGATCACGGCGAGGTTCAGCTTCTCGTGCGGCGATCAGGTCGCGGGCGACACGCTGGACGTCCTCGGCGGTGACGGCGTCGATCTTCTCGAGCAGCTCCTCCGGCTCGAGCACCTGACCCTCGAGCACCTCGCGGTTCAGGCCGTACATGATCAGCCCCTGCGGCGACTCGGTGCGGAGGACGAAGCGGCCCTTCACCATCGAGCGCGACTTCTCGAGCTCGTCCGAGGGAACCTCCTCGTCGGCCATGCGCTTGAACTGGTCGACGATGACCTTGATCGCCTCGTCGATGCGGTTGATGTCGACCCCTGCCTGGGCGAGAAGGGAGCCGGCGTCGGTGTAGGAGTGGTTCATGCCGTGGACGTAGTAGGCGAGCCCACGGCGCTCGCGCACCTCGAGGAAGAGGCGCGAGGACATCCCGGAGCCGAGGACGGCCGACAGCATCTGGAGCGCGTAGCGGTCGGGATGCTCGATCGGATAGCTCGGCACCCCGAGGATGAGGTGCGCCTGCTCGGCGTCCTTGTGATGGACGGCGACGCGCGGGCCGGGCTCGCGCTCGAGCTGGGCCGGCGCGGGCTTGCGCTCGCCGTCGGGCTCGAGGTCGCCGAGAAGGTCTTCCAGCATGCGGTGAGATCGTCGCCGACCATCCCGCTGACGCCGACGACCATGCGGTCGGCGGTGTACCACTCGCCGATGTAGTCGAGGAACGTCTCGCGGGTCGCGCCCTTGATCGTGTCCTTGGTGCCGAGCACCTCCCAGCCGAGCGGGTTGTCGCCGAACATCAACGTCTCGTAGACCGTCCCGATGTGGTCGCGCGGAGTGTCCTGGTACATGTTCATCTCCTCCAGGATCACGCCCTTCTCGCGCTCGATCTCCTCGGAGTCGAACTTCGAGTGGCGGAGCATGTCGAGCAGCACGTCGAGCGCGGTGTCGCGGTCGGCGCCGGCGCAGCGGACGTAGTAGCCCGTGTACTCCTTCGAGGTGAAGGCGTTGAACTCGCCCCCGATCCCGTCGATCAGCGTCGTCAGGTCGCGCGAGCTCGGCCGCCGCTCCGTGCCCTTGAAGAACATGTGCTCCGCGAAGTGGGCGATGCCGCGGTTCTCGGCCCGTTCGTAGCGGCTGCCGGCGGCGAGCATGACGAAGCAGGCGACCGACTGCGCGTGGTCGAACGGCGCGGTGAGGACCCGGAGGCCGTTGGACAGCTGCTGGCGCTCGAACACGGCCACGTCGCGATGCTATAGAGGAAGGCCATGTCAGGCGAGACCCGTCGCACCCTGTTCGCGCAACCCGACTGGCTCCGGGCCGTTCCCCGCGACCGGCGGCTGCCCGAGGGGGCGCGGGTCGTCTTCACGGGGTGCGGGACGTCGTTCCACGCGGCCCAGACGGGCGGGTGGGCGGTGCAGGCGTTCGAGGCGGTGCTCTCGCCGCCGGAGGCCGACCTGATGGTGTGCGTGTCCCACGAGGGCGGGACGCGGATGACGGTCGAGGCGGCAGAGGCCTTCTTCGGGCCGAAGTGGCTCGTGACGGGCGCTGGCGACTCGCCCCTCGCCGAGCTCGCCGACGAGGTGATCGTCGCCACGCCGGAGGTCGAGGCGTCCTGGTGCCACACCGGGAGCTACGTGTGCGCGGTCGCGGCGATCGCGGCCCTGCGCGGTGAGGACGTGGTGTGGCTCCCGGGCGCGGTGGAGGCGGCGCTCGCCTTCTCCGAGCCGCTGCCGACCCAGTCGAAGATCCTCGTCGCCGGCGCCGGGCCCGACTGGCCGACGGCGCAGGAGGCGGTGCTGAAGCTGCGCGAGGGCGCCTGGGTCTCGGCGGGAGCGCACCACACCGAGCAGCTCCTCCACGGGCACCTGGCCGCGGTGGACGAGTCGGTGCGCGCATACGTGCTGGAGGGCGAGGGCCGCGCGGCGGAACGGGCCCGCGATGCCGTCGCCGCGCTCGAGGCGCTCGGCTGCGAGACGACCCTCGTCCCGACGCGGCATCCAGCCGTGGACATCGTCCGCTTCCAGCTGCTGACGCTTGCGATCGCCGAGTCCCGCGGCATCGACCCGGACCGCATCCGTCGTGACGACGAGCGGTGGGCCCGGGCGCGCGCGGCGTATCGCTAGCGGCGGGCGGCCCGTCGAGGCGTCAGGCCTGATTCCGCTACGTCCTCGGCATTCGCCCTGACCGCTCGTGGACTTGCACCACTTGCGTAGTTCTGGGCTCGCCTAGGCTTCGCACCATGGGCTTCGAGGTTCCGGCCGAGTCGTACGACGCGTTCATGGGGCGGTACTCGCGGCACCTGGCAGGGCCGATGGCCGACCTCGCCGGCGTCACCTCCGGGAACCGGGTGCTCGACGTCGGCTGCGGGCCCGGGGCGCTCACGACCGAGCTCGCCGCTCGTGTGGGAGCCGCGGCGGTGACGGCGATCGATCCGTCCGAGCAGTTCGTCCTCGCCACGCG
This sequence comes from uncultured Actinomycetes bacterium, assembly GCA_963836925.1. Classification (GTDB taxonomy): domain Bacteria; phylum Actinomycetota; class Thermoleophilia; order Gaiellales; family Gaiellaceae; genus PALSA-600. The sequence goes on along the minus strand of CAWILJ010000003.1, from coordinate 93,929 downwards.
CGGCCGCGTCCCGGGTGCCACGGTCGAGCGGGCATCGGCGGAGAACCTGCCGTTTCCCGACGGCCGGTTCGACGCCGCGCTCGCCCAGCTCGTCGTCCACTTCATGACCGACCCCGTCGCCGGGCTGCGCGAGATGGGGCGGGTGACCAGGCCCGACGGCGCGGTCGCGGCGTGTGTCTGGGATCACGCCGCCGGCGGGAGCGGGCCTCTGTCGGTCTACTACGAGGCTCTTCACGAGGTCGACCCGTCGCGCCCCAACGAGTCCGACCGCCCGGGCACGCGTCCCGGCCACCTGGCCGCGCTCTTCGCGCGCCGCCGGTTTCGAGGGCATCGACGAGGTCACGCTCACGGCCCGGGTCGAGCACCCGACCTTCGAGGAGTGGTGGGGGCCGTTCGAGCTCGGCGTCGGGCCGACCTCGGAGGCCTTCGCCGAGCTCGGGCCGGAGCGGGTGGCGCAGATCCGCGAGCGCTGCCGCGAGGCGCTCCCGCCCGCGCCGTTCACCGTCGAGGCCCGGGCCTGGGCCGTCTGCGCGCGCGCCTAACGATCGGCGACCCGGTACACGAATCGCAGCGCCTGCCAGGTGGAGTCGATCGAGCAGCTCTTGTTGTCGACGAGGCCCGCGGCGAGCCCTGCCGACTGGACGGCGTCGAAGTCGAGGTCGGTGTCGAGCTTCGCCGCCTTCTTCGGCCAGGCGACCCACAGGCCGTCCGCAGGGCCGAGCGTCGCCTTCAGCGCCGGGAGGCGGGCCTCGAGCTCCGACCGCCTGGTCGTGAACAGCACCAGGATCTCGGTGCCCGGCCTCGCGCCGAGCTTCTTCCCGAGCGGCGTGGCCGAGTAGTCCTTGCCCGCCACTACTGCCGCGGCAGCGCGGCGAGGAGCCGGTCGACCTCGTCCTCCATCGTGTAGTGGACGATCCCGATCCGCACCGCTCCCTCGGGTAGCCCGAGGTGCTCGAAGACCTCGACCGCGTAGTTGTTGCCGTCCCACACCGCGAACCCCGCGGCGCCGAGCCGTGCCGCGGCCTCGGCCGGCGTCTCGTCGGGCGGAGTGACGGCGAACGTCGACACGCGACCATCCATGGTGGGCGGGCCGTACAGCGTCCACCCGTCCGGCAGCCCGTCGAGGAGCTTCTGCCCGAGCTTGCGCTCGTGACCGGTGATGAACTTCCACCCGACGCCGTGCAGGTACTCGACGCAGGCGACGAACCCGCAGAGGAGCTCGTGGGGCAGCGTCCCCGTCTCGTGCCGCCGGCCCGGCGAGTCGGCCTGCGGCCGCACCTTGTACGGCCGCCAGCTCTCCGACAGGTCGCGGCGGACCCACGCGAGCCCGAGGTGCGGCCCGAAGAACTTGTACGGCGAGCACAGGAGCACGTCGCAGCCGAGCTCCGGGATCTCGATGTCCATGTGCGGCGCGGCGTGCACCGCGTCGACCCACGCAAGCGCCCCGACCGAATGCGCGATCTCGACGATCTCCCTCGACCGGCGTGATCGTCCCGATCGCGTTCGACGCCATCGGGAACGCCACGACCTTCGTCCTCTCGGTGACGAGCGAGCGGAGGTGGTCGAGGTCGACCCGGCATTCGGAGTCGAGCTCGGCCAGCTTCACGACGACGCCCTTGTCGTGCGCGATCTCGAGCCACGGCGCGATGTTCGCGTCGTGGTCGAGCTTCGTCGCGACGACCTCGTCGCCGGCTGCCCAGTCCCGCGACGCCGCCCGCGAGAGCGCGAAGTTCAGCGACGTCATGTTCGCGCCGAACGTGACCTCGTCGGTCATCACCCCGAGCAGGTCGGATGCCGCGGCGCGCGCAGATGTGATCACGTCGTCGGTCACCATCGACGTCAGGAACCTCCCGCCGGCGTTCGCGTTCGCGGCGAGCAGGTACCCGGAGACCGCCTCGAGGACGGAGTCCGGCACCTGCGTGCCGGCCGGTCCGTCGAAGTACGCGAGCGGGACGTTCAGGGCGTGGAAGCGGTCGCGGACCGCCTCGATCGTGACGTCGACGATCTGCTCGCCCTCGTGATGGCCGTGGCTCACGGCAAGACCGTATACGAGTACGTCCGGAGCCGGTCCTACAGTGGCCCCCGTGAGGCTGAGGCCGCTCACGGAGGCCGAGTGCTACGCCCGCTGCTACGGCGGGCGCAGCGAGGAGTCCGTGGCGCTCGTCTGGAGTCGAGGCGGAGGAGAGCCAACCGGCGCCCGAGCCGCGCGACACGACGAGAGCCGACGCCGCGGAAGGGAGGGAAGCAGCCTGACCCCGACCTGCCGCAGTTGGACGTCCCGCCGCCGCTTCGGCTCGCCCGCCCGCGGCCGCCCCAGGGTGGCGCTTCCGAGCGCGTGGATGTGCACCGCGACCTGGACCTCGCGTGTGCCACCCTGTCGGCCTCGTGGCCGACTCCGCGTCAAGTAGCGCCGTCCCCGACGTCCTCGCCCCGAACCTCCGCTGCGTCTTCTGCGGCATCAACCCCGGGCGGATGTCGGCGGCCGCGCACGTCCACTTCGCGAACCCGCGGAACGACTTCTGGCGCCTGCTCCACGACGCCGGGTTCACGCCTCGCCTCTTCGAGCCGGAGGCGCAGCTCGGGCTGCTCGAGCTCGGGCTCGGGGTGACCAACGCCGCGTATCGGACGACGCCGGGCTCGGGCGACCTCCGGCGCGGCGATTTCGATCCCGGCCGCCTCGAGCAGATGGCACGTGAGCTCCGGCCGCACGCGATCGCGTTCGTCGGGAAGGAGGCCTACCGCGGCGTCTTCGGCGAGCGGCCCGAGCTCGGCCCGCAGGCGCGGGAGCTCCACGACACCTCGCTCTACGTGCTCCCGTCCACCTCGCCGGCGAACGCCTCCGTTCCCTACGACGAGCGGCTCCGCTGGTTCCGCGCGCTGCACGACTGGCTCGAGCCCGTGCCGCGGGAAGCCGTGCGCGCGCTCCTCGTCGACGCCGCGGGCCGGGCGCTCCTGATGCGCTGGCGTCGCGCCGGTGCCGAGTGGTGGATCTGCCCGGGCGGGGGCGTCCAGGAGGCCGAGACCGACGAGCAGGCGCTTCGCCGCGAGCTGCTCGAGGAGGTGGGGCTGCTCGACGTCGAGCTCGGCGCGGCCGTGCACGAGCGCACGCACGTCCTCCCGGGCGCGGGCCGCCTGCGTATCCAGCACGACAGCTTCTACGTCGTCCGCGTCGGCGAGATCGAGGTCGCGCCGACGATCGACCTCGAGGCCGAGAACGTCACCGGCCACCGCTGGTGGACGGTCGACGAGCTCGAGCGAACCGAGGAGCGCTACTCGCCGCCGGAGCTGCCCGAGCTCCTGCGGACGCTGAACTAGCCTGGTCCCGTGGAAGAGGTCGATCGTGATCGTCCACCTGCTCGCCGCGATGGTGTGGGTCGGCGGCTCGGTCGCGCTCGTCTTCGCCGGCGTCCCTGCGATCCGGGTGCTCGAGGGCGAGCCGCGCGGCCGCGCGATGAAGGAGCTCGGCCTCCGCTGGCGCCCGCTCGGCTACGGCGCGCTGCTCGTCCTCGGGCTCACCGGCGTCGAGCTCGCCCGCCACGACTGGAGCGAGGGCCGCTCGCCGTTCAAGTCGGTGCTCTGGGTGAAGGTCGCGCTCTCGGTCGCGCTCGTCGCAGCGTCGTACCTCCACAACTTCGTCTACGGCCCGCGCCTGCAGGCGGAGATCCGGGAGGGGAAGCCACAGAAGACGCGCCCGACGCTCGTCGTGGTCGGCTGGGTGAGCCTCGCGCTGACGATCACCGTGCCGATCCTCGGCGCGATCCTCGCCGACCTGGCGGGCTAGTCGCCCCAGCGGTTGGTGATCGGCGTCCGCCGGTCACGGCCGAACGCCTTCGGGCGGAGCTTCACGCCCGGCGGGGCCTGGCGCCGCTTGTACTCGGCGCGGTCGATCATCGAGATCGCGCGCTCGACGACCTCGGGGTCGAAGCCGTCCTCGGCGAGCTCGTCGCGCGAGCGGTCGAGCTCGACGTAGGCCTCGAGGACCGGGTCGAGCTTCGGGTACGGCGGCAGCGAGTCCTCGTCGCGCTGGTCGGCGCGAAGCTCGGCGCTCGGCGCGCGGTCGATGATCGACTGCGGGACGAGCTCCCGGCCCGCACGCTCGTTCAGCCGGCCGCAGAGGCGGAACACGTCCGTCTTGTAGACGTCCTTCAGGAGCGCGAACCCGCCGGCGAGGTCACCGTACAGCGTCGAGTACCCGACCGACAGCTCGGACTTGTTGCCGGTCGCGATCACCAGCCAGCCGAGCTTGTTCGAGAGCGCCATCAGGAGCGTCCCGCGCACGCGAGCCTGGACGTTCTCCTCGGTCAGGTCGGTCTTGCGCCCCTCGAACGACGGCGCGAGCGCCGCGCCGAAAGACTCGACCATCGGCTCGATCGGGATCTCGCGGAAGTCGATCCCGAGCGACTCGGCGAGACGCCGGGCGTCGGTCTGCGTTCCCGCGGAGGAGAAGCGCGACGGCATCGACACGCCGTGCACGCGGTCGGCGCCGAGCGCGCCCACCGCGATCGCAGCGGTCAGCGCGGAGTCGATCCCGCCCGAGAGGCCGATGACGACGTCGCCGAAGCCGTTCTTGCGCACGTAGTCGCGCAGCCCGAGCTCGAGCGCGAGCCGCATCTGCTCGAGGTCGTCGAGGAGCTCGGCGGGGATGGGGCGGAGCGGCTCGGCCTGCCCGGCGGGCGGCGCGAACGACACCTCGTCGGGAGCCGGGCTCGCCGCCCGCTCCCGCGCGAGGGCGCGCCGGCGGATGTCGCGCAGCCGACGACCGACGGCAGCCGCCGGGTCGAGGTCGACGACGAGGAGCTCCTCGACGAAGCTCTCCGCCCGGGCAACCACGTCGCCCTCGTCGTCGAGGACGACCGATGCGCCGTCGAAGATCAGCTCGTCCTGCCCGCCGACCATGTTGCAGTAGGCGATGAAGCAGGAGTTGTCGCGCGCCCTCACCCGGAGCATCTCCTCTCGCTCGCGGTCCTTCCCGACGTGGAACGGCGAGGCCGAGATGTTGACGACGAGCTGGGCCCCGGCGAGCGCGAGGTCGGTGGTCGGCGGCCCCGGCTGCCAGATGTCCTCGCAGATCGTCGGGCCCAGGACGACGTCGCCGAAGCGCAGGAGCAGCAGGTCGTCGCCCGGCGCGAAGTAGCGGTTCTCGTCGAAGACGCCGTAGTTCGGCAGCAGGCGCTTGCGGTAGACGGCCCGGATCTCGCGGCCGCCGAGGACGTAGCAGGCGTTGAAGAGGTCGGCATCGAGGTGGGGCGCGCCGACGAGGGCGACCGTCCCGTCGGCCTCCGCGGCGATCTCCTCGACGGTGCGCAGCGCGGCCCGGACGAACGCCGGCCGCAGCAGCAGGTCCTCGGGCGGGTAGCCGGTGACCGCGAGCTCGGGGAAGAGGACGAGGTCGGCGCCGGCGTCCCGTGACTGCGCGAGCAGCTCGAGGATGCGGTCGCGGTTGCCGCCCAGGTCGCCGACGACGCTGTTCATCTGTGCGAGCGCGAGTCTCAAGAGTCCTCCGGAGGAGTTTTCTCCTTAGAGTCTAAAACTCTACCACGCCAGCGGAAATAGGCGGCCACGCCGAGCAGGAAGAGTGCCGCCCCGATTGCGACGAGGAGTCGGTGACCGCTCGACTTGCCGACTCCGACGAGCACCGCCGCGGCGGCGAAGGCCAGGATCGCGAGGGCTCGCATCGGGCCGAGCATACGGGGCTGAGCCACGCCCAAACCGGCGCCGGAACCGGGCCCGCGCGGCGCGACGCCGTTCTCCGTGCGCGTTTCCGAGGGGGACAGACCCCGTAGAAGTCCTCACGCAAGCGCAACGTCTTGACGCTGCAGTTAGCACACGCTAACCTAGTGCGAGCTAACTTAGTGACGAAACGGGGGCTGGTATGAGGGCGAGGCTCTTCGCCGAGGAGAACCGGAAGTGGTGGACGCTCGTGGCAGTGGCGTTCGGCCTCTTCATGATCATGCTCGACAACACGATCGTGAACGTGGCGCTGCCGACGATGCAGCGCGACCTCGGGCTCAAGGTGTCCGAGCTCGAGTGGATCGTCACCGGGTACGCGCTCACGTTCGGGGCGTTCATGCTCACGGGAGGCAAGCTCGCCGACCTCTTCGGCCGGCGCCGGATCTTCGTGGTCGGCCTCGTCATCTTCACCGGCGCCTCGCTCGCCTGCGGGCTCGCCGGCGGAGCAACCGTCCTGATCGCGGCCCGCGTGGTGCAGGGCCTCGGGGCGGCGCTGATGAACCCGGCGACGCTCTCGATCATCACCGTCACCTTCCCCCCGCGCCAGCGCGGCACGGCGATCGGCATCTGGGCCGGCGTCTCGGCGCTCGCGCTCGCGATCGGCCCGCTCCTCGGCGGGGTCATCACCGAGCGCGTCAACTGGAACTGGATCTTCTTCATCAACGTGCCGATCGGGATCCTCGCGATCGCGGCCGCGTACGCCTTCATCACCGAGTCGAAGGACACCTCCCGCGAGCAGAGGCCGGACGTCCCCGGGCTCGCCACCTCGGCGATCGGCCTGTTCGCGCTCAGCTACGGCCTGATCGAGTCGAACAGCTACGGCTGGACGTCGACGCGGATCCTCGTCTCGTTCGCGATCGCGGCGATCTTCCTCGGCGCGTTCGTCCTGCTCGAGCTGCACCAGCGTCTCCCGATGCTCGACCTCGCGCTCTTCAAGAACCGCACGTTCGCCGGCGCGAACACGGTGATGCTGCTCGTCGGGCTCTCGATGTTCGGCGTCATCTTCTTCGTCTCGCTGTACGTCCAGAACATCCTCGGCTACTCGCCGATCCAGGCGGGCGCCGCGTTCCTGCCCTGGACGATGCTGATCGTCTTCCTCGCGCCGCTGGCCGGCCGGCTCGCCGACCGCGTCGGGCCGCGCTGGCTCGTCACGTGCGGGATGACGATCTTCGGCGTGTCGCTCTTCATCTTCTCGCGTGCGGGCGCCGACGCGTCGTTCTGGGATCTGCTCCCGGCGATGATCCTCGGCGGGATCGGGCTGTCGGCGACGATGGCGCCGGTCACCGCGACCGCGATGGGCTCGGTCCCGCGCGACAAGGCAGGTGTCGGCTCCGCCGTGCTGAACAGCATGCGCCAGGTCGGTGGGTCGCTCGGCATCGGGATCATGGGCGCGATCGTGGCGCACTCCGTTGCCGTCCCGGGCAAGCCGACTCCGAACGAGTTCGTGACGGGCTACCACCATGCGCTCGAGGTGGCGACCGTGCTCGTCCTCTCCGGTGCGCTGATCGCGGCGCTCACGCTGCGCAAGGTGCAGCACCCCGAGCTGGCTCAGGCCTCCGCCCCGGCCGGCGCTGTCGAGACAGCATGAGCGCGACCAAGCCTCGCCTTTCGGCGGAGAACCGCCGCCAGGCCGTGCTCGACACGGCGTGCGGCGTCTTCTTCCGCAAGAGCTACCGCGGGGCCACGACCGCCGAGATCGCCCGCGAGGCCGGGATCACCGAGCCGATCCTCTACCGGCACTTCGGCTCCAAGCGCGATCTCTACCTCGCGTGCCTCGACGAGGCCTGGCGTCAGTTCCGGGAGCTCTCCGAGGACGCGATCGCGAACGACCCGGACGGGTGCCTCGGTGCGATCTCCGACGCCTACATGGCCAAGCGCTCGCGCCTCAGGCTCGTCGACCTGTGGATCCAGGCGCTGACCGAGGCCTCCGAGGACGAGGTGATCGCGAAGGCCGTCCGCGGCCAGGTGCACGACATCCACAACTTCTTCGCCGACGTGATCCGGCGAGGGCAGGAGGCAGGCGTCGTCCACCGGGACCGCGACCCCGTCGCGGAGTCGTGGATCTTCATCGCCGGCGGCCTGCTCGCGACCATCGACCACAGGCTCGGCAACCTCCTCGGCGGCGATCTCGACCGGGTGCGTGCGTCCCGCCGCGCCTGGATGCTCGCCTAGGCCGCCGGCCTCAGCCCACGACGCGCAGCAGCTCCCCGTGGGGGCCCGGCCCGGTGCCGGGAAAGAGCCCGTTGTTCGAGACGTAGATCCGTCCGCCCGCGACGGCGACGCCTGTCGGCGCGGTGAGCCCCCTGCTCGCCATGACCGTGCGCTTGCCGTTCGGTTGCAGGCGGATGAGCGCGCCGGGCGAGGATGGGTCGAGCAGTCCGCGCGCAGCGATCTCGACGACGAGCATGTCCTTGCCCTGAAAGGCGAGGTCGGAGATGGTCGTGAAGCCCGTCGCGTAGATCGTCGGCTTGTGCCCCGGCACGATGCGCCAGATCCGAGCCGTTCCCGGCTGGAAGGGAATGCCGGTGAGCTCGCCGACGTAGAGCGCCCCGTCGGGGCCCACCGCGACCGAGGACGGGACCGACTGGACGACGAGCGATCTCGTTCCCGCCGGCGCGCGGATCGCCCGGGCGACGGTGGGGCTGATCCTCACCGTCTGAGTCGGGAAGACGGCGAGAGTCGAGATCTTGCCGGTGCGGTCGACGTACAGCAGGTCGTTGCCGGCGGCATCGGCGACGGCGAAGCCGCCGCGGTACGGGGTGAGGGCATACGGGTCGGAGTCGAGCGGCGGGTCGCCGTACCGGGCGCCGCGCCCCGCCCCGCGGTCGGGGTTGTGGGCCGCCTCGTAGGCGGCGAAGTCCGCGATCTCCCTGGGCCTGGCGCGGCCGGCGGGCGTCCTGATCAGGTCGCCCGCGTAGCGGCCGTCCGGCCCGAGGCCGTTTCGTCCCTTCGCGTCGATCGTGGTGTCCTGGAGGAGGATGTAGAAGCGTCCGCCGAGGACGACCACGTCGGCGGGGCCCTGAGCACGCTGCCGGGTGACCCCGGAGACCGACACGAGCCCGGTCACGACACGATGCTGTCGGCCGCGGGCGATCTCGGTCACCGATCCGCTGCGGCCGACGCAGGCAGGTGAGGAGAGGGGCGGCAGGCACTTGTCGTTGCCCCCGACGCCTGCCTCGACGACGTAGAGGACGCCGGCCGGTCGCACGAAGATCTTGCGTGGGTTGTTCAGGTTCCGGGCGACGACGACGAGCTTCGCGCCGTCCCCGGCCGCGGCGGCGGCGGGCGCAGCCGCCGCGAGCGCGAGGAGAACCGCGAGAAGCAGAAGGAGGCTCGAGGCGGGGGTATGGCGCCCCCGCCTCGAGTCCGGTGCTCGGGTCACGCGGCCAGGATCGCCCGCACGTTCGCGGGGCGCAACGGCAGCGTGCGCGCCGGCTTGCCCGTGGCGTCGAAGAACGCCGCGGCGACGGTGACCGGCGGGAGCGAGTTCGATCCCTCGCCGGCGCCGTTGTAGGTGCCGACGGAGGGGTTGTTGATTAGGACGACGTTGATCTTGGGGAGGTTGAGGAACCTCAGGATCGGATACGTCACCCAGTCCTGGCTCGTGATCATGCTCTTGTTGAACGCGACCTGCTCGAACAGGGCCTCGCTCATCCCCATCACGGTGCCGCCCTCGGTGATGCGCCTCATCTGGAGCGGGTTGATGACGATGCCCGGGTCGAGGACGACGGTGTACTTGTCGACGATGATCTTCCCGGTCTTCGGGTTGACCGTGATGTCGGCTGCGGCGGCCCAGTGACCGCCGGAGCGGATCATCACGCCCATCCCCTGGCCCTTGACCATGGCCGATCCGGTCGCGGACGCACCCGGGGAAGGCGACGGCCTGGTCTCCCAGCCGTGTTCCGTCTTGAGCGTGTTCAGGACCGTGATCAGCCGCGGATCGGTCGTGTGCCGCAACCGGTACTCGATCGGGTCCACCTTCGCGGCGGCGGCGGCCTCGTTCACGATCGACTCGAGCGCGAAGTTGGCCTGCCGCTGCACCGGCGTGCGGCTGCTGTGGATCCGCATGCCGACCTTGTACGGCGAGCTGACCTGGCCGGGCGGCGGCGCGTTGTGCACCGTCTCCAGCGCGTTCAGCGTCTTGTCGTACGGCCACACCGTAGAGGCAGTGGCGACCCAGGAGTAGTGCCCGAGGACCTGCGGGAGCGCCGGGTTGCCGTCCTCCACCGCCCCGGGCGGCAGGCCGGCGAGCAGCGCTCCGAGGCCGCGGCCGTCGAAGCGGCCGGTCTGGTGGTAGTCGGCCTGGAACGCGACCATGTTGCTGTTCGCGTCGAGCCCGACCTGCATGTCGGCCAGTTGCGGGAACGACGACACGGCCCATGCCATGTCCTCGGGCCGCATCCACTGCACGCGGACCGGCTTGCCGACCGCCTGCGAGAGGATGACCGCGTCCGCCTCGGCCCCGTCGGGGCCGGGGTTGGAACGCCCGTAGTGACCCGAGCCGTCGAGGATCCGCACGATCACGTTCGACGGATCGGTCTGGAGCACGGACGCGAGCATCTTCCGCAACGGCTGCGGAGCCTGCGTGTGGGCCCACACGATCGTCGTGCCGTCGCTGCGGACGTCGGCGACGGCGATCGACGGCCCGATCGGCGCGTGCTTGAAGTACGGGTACGAGTACGTCGCCGAGAGCCGCTTCGCCGCCGTCGCGAGGGCGGAGCCCGCGTTGCCGGTGTTCGTGTTCACGGTCGGCTGAGCGGCCGTGTAGTCGGCTCCCGAGCGGAGGTACTTGTTGACGTTCCCGCTTCCCGGCAGGTCGGCCCAGTCGGACCACTTCGTCTTCGCCGCCAGCACAGAGGCGGCCTGGATCGCCGTGTACTCCTGCGGGTCGAGAACGCCGACCAGGTTGCCCTTGACCACGATCTGCGTGTTCGGGAACTGCTTCTTGTCGAGCGCCCCGACCGAGACCAGTGTCGATCCGAACGTCTTCGGCTTCACCATGCGTGCGTGGAGCATCCCCGGGAGCACGAGGTTCCCGACGAACGTGGCCGTGCCGGTCGCGATCGGCGGGATCGTCGCCATCGGCTGCGAGGTTCCGATCACCGTGTACTGGCTGATCGGCTTGGTCGGCGGGTTGCCGCCGACGGTGATCCCGCCCACGAGCAGGTCCCCGCTCACCGGGATCGAGAGGCTCAGCTGCTTACCGCCGACGAGCTGGCCGTAGCTGACCTTCTGACCGCCGCCCGAGATCACCCCGTTCGAGACCGTGAGCGAGCCCACCGGCACGCCCAGCTGCGTCGAGGCCAGGCCCAGCAGAGCCTGGTAGGTGAAGGCGCCGACCTTGCGCAGGTTCGCGGCGCCGGCTCCGAGGAACCCTGCGGCGATGCCGCCGTCGGGCGTCCGGTCGGTGTCGCCCATCACGACCTGTGTGATCGCCGAGAAGGGAACGTTGAGCTCCTCTGCCAGGATCTGCGCATAGGCGGCGCTTGCCGACCCCTGCCCCATCTCCGGCTTCCCGGTACGCATCAGGATCGTGTTGTCTGGGTTGATCGTGAGCCACGAGCTCGGCAGCGTCGCGTCGAGCGAGTTCGTGCCCGCTGCCGAGGCGCCGGCCACCTTTCCGCCGACGGTGCCGAGGAGGCTGAAGCCCACCACGAGCGCTCCGCCGCGCTTGACCAGCTTGTCGCGTGTCAGCGTTGCGCCGAACACATCCATGGTCTTTCCTTCGATCGCGCTCATCTCACGCTCCCTTCGCCATGAGCTTTGCGGCGGACTGGATCGCCTCGATGATCGCCGTGTACGTCCCGCATCGGCACAGGTGCCCGTTCATCGCGGTCTGGATCTGCACCCTCGACGGGTTCTTCGTCGTCTCGAGCAGGTCAGCGGCCTGGATGATCATTCCGTTCTGGCAGTAACCGCACTGCGGCACCTGCTGATCGATCCACGCCTGCTGCAACGGATGCAGGTTCGGGGCCGCGGCCGTCGTGCCGCGCTGCGACGCATAGAGCGCCGGCAGGCCCTCCAACGTGGTGATGCTCTTCCCGCTCACCGCCGCCACCGGGGTGACGCACGAGCGGATCTCCTTGCCGTCCAGCAGCACCGAGCAGGCGCCACACTGCGCGAGGCCGCAGCCGAAGCGCGGGCCATGCAGGTGGAGCTCGTTGTGCAGGATGTACAGGAGCGGGGTATCAAGGCTGGCACTGACGCCGTGCGTCAGGCCGTTCACCTTGATCTTGATGCTGTTCGCCAACGCGGACCTCCCCTCCATTGGGTACGACCTTCGTGCCGCAAAGGTCCAAGCGAGGGGCTCTTGCTACCCATCCCTCGCTCGGGCCGTCCAACCTTACCTTGATTACGAACTCGGAGCAATGCTAAAAAGGAAGAGAACGGAATACTCCGAGCAGCAGCAGACCGGGAGGTGCAAGGGATGTCGACCAGGTCGGTACCTGCGAGCGCACGACTTCTAGGCGGCGTGGCAGCCGTCCTCGTGACGGCGGCGATCGCCCCGAGCGTCGCGGGCGCGGCGCGGGCGGCGTCGTCTGCGCACGCCGACGCGACGACGGTGAGGGTCACCTTCACGGGCTCCCGCTTCAGCATCTCCCGGCCCGGCGCACCCTCCGGGACGGTCACGTTCATGGCGGTCAACAAGGCGCCGACTGCCCGGGTGCTCAAGGTCGTCGGCCCCGGCGTCAAGGGCTCCCGCGTGCTCTCCGTCCCGGCGGGCAAGAGTGCGCAGCTGACGATGGCGGTGTCGAAGGGCGCCTACATGCTGCTCGACACACTGGCCCGTCCCCCGAGCGCCCACTGGCTCGTCGTGACCCAGGCCGCCAACGTCACCGCCAGCGGCAACGGCAGTGTGGTCACGCCGATCACCGCCACGACCGGAATGAACTGCGACTGAGTCGAGCACTGCTTGCCGCCGGCGAGCCTCACGACGCAACCCGTCGGCAAGATTGTCGTGTCCGGCGTCGAACGCCGGAGTAGGTGGTGTCGTTGCGCGGAGCAGGGATCGGTGTCGCGGTCGCGGCGATTGTCGTGGTCGTGGCCCTGCTCCTCGTTGGAGGGAGGACGCGATCGGCACCGGTTACGGTGACCGTTGCCGGCCGCCCGGTCGGGATCGAGAAAGGCACGACATTGGGGGCGGTCGTGGCGAGGTTTCGGCTGCGTCCGCGTGCCGGTGATCTACTCGACGTCGAGGGGAGGGTGCTGCGGGTCGGGGCGTTCCCCGGACGCGTCCTCGTCGACGGGAAGCCGGCCTCGAGTCAGTCTGAACCGCGGAGCGGCGACCGGATCGTCGCCGCGGCGGGAGACGACCGGACCGAGCCGCGGGTGCGAACGGTCGTGCCCGTGCCGGGCGGTGTCCCGAGCGATCCTCAGTTCTATGTCGACCGGGTGCCGGGCGAGCGGGTGATCGTGCGGGGCGCAGTCTCGCACGAGCTGGTCTCGTCGCGGTTTCGGCAGGCGGGTGCCGCGCGTCCGGCGCGAGCGGTTGCGTTGACCTTCGACGACGGACCGTCGCCGGCGTACACCGCCCGCATCCTCCGCGAGCTCCGGAGATTGCACGTCCACGCGTCGTTTTTCGTGATCGGCTATCTCGCATCGGCGTACCCGGATCTCGTTCGGCGCGAGGCGCGGATGGGGATGGCGGTCGGTAACCACAGCTACAACCACCCCGAGGTGCCGCCGTTCGACGAGTTGCCTCCAGCGCTGATAAAGGACGAGATCGCTCTCGCCGACCACGCGCTCGCCGGACTCGGCATCCGCACACGCCTGTTCCGGCCGCCGGGCGGCGGCGCGTCTGCGCGGGTCGTTCGCATCGCGGCCGGGCTTGGCCAACGAGTCGTGCTCTGGTCGGTCGACCCACGAGACTGGGAGCCGGGCGTCACCGCGAAGGCGATCGTCCAGCGCGTGCTCGGCGCGGTGCGGCCCGGTTCGATCATCGACATGCACGACGGCGGCGGCGACCGCTCCGCCACGCTCGCCGCGCTGCCCGCGATCGTGCGTGGCATCCGGGCCCGCGGCCTGCGCCTCGTGACGCTCACCCCCGGCAGCGGCCCGATCGCGCAGACAGGCCTCGCCAGGTAACAGGCAGGCCACCTTCCGTGCCGGGAACGCCCTGCGCCCAACCGGCTCGAAGGCAGTCGGTCTGCAACGGGCTCGAACGGTCCGGCGGGTACAGTTCGAGTGTCCGGGCATGCTCACCGTTTGGTGATGCCTGGAAGGCTGTGGCTGCGGTAGCGAGTCGCGGATGTCCTCCCTATTGAGCATGGGCGGGGCGATTGCCCCTCCGGCGGCACGCCGGCGGTACCGATCCGTCAGGGAAGGACGACACGTGAAGGGCTCGCAGAAACCGAAGAAGCTGCAGAAGAAGGTCGCCCAGAAGACGCTGAAGGAGCGGCGGGTCGAGAGGAAGACCGCCGCCGAGCAGGGCCGCGCGGCTCGTACCCGCGCCTGATGCTGCTGCTGTTCGCGCTCGCGCGCTCGGCCGCCGCTGGAGGAGCGTGATCGACGATCGCATGCGGCCGCCTGGGTCCCGTGCTCCCGGCGCTGCCGAACCCGGCGCGAGCCGTCGCCGCCTGCTCGCCGGGGTCACGTTCGCGGCGCTGACGCTCGGTGTCACGGTGCTCCTCGCGCGCCGGCTCACGCACACGAGTTGGCCACTCGCGCGCGCAGACATGGATTTCGTCGGCGGCGCCGTCGCGCTGTACTTCTCGAGCTACGTCTTCCGGGCGCTCGGCTGGCAGAAGCTGTTCCCGGCCGCCGGTCGTCCCGGCCGGGGACGCTGCCTGACCGCCTGCGGCGCCGCCGCGGCGAGCGGAGTGATTCTGCCCTTCCGTCTCGACTACGTCGTCAAGGTCGCGACGCTGCGCCGGATGCCCGGGGTCAAGCTCGGGCTCGAGGCGATCGTCTTCTCGATCATCTCGCTCGGCCTCGTCGACGCGGTCGCGTTCCTCCCTCTCTCCATCTCCGCGACCGCGACCACCTCCTCGGGATTCCGGGTGCCCCTGATCCTCGTGGTGCTGTTCGGGCTCGGAGCCTGCGGCATCCTCGTCGCCGGCCGGCACCTGCCGAGGCTGCCGTTCGTCGCCCGGCGCGCGCGCCTCTCGCGGCTCGTCGAGCGGATCGCCCACCACCCCGGCGGGACGACCCGTGACGCGATCCTGGCCTGGCTCTTCCTGGTCGGCTGCTGGAGCACCCGTGCGACAGGGAGCATGCTGCTCCTGGCCGGGCTCGGCGCCGGGTTCTCGCCCACACTTGCCCTCGTCGTCCTCTGCCTGGCTGCGGCCGCCTCGCTGATCCCGGTCACTTCGGGCGGCGTCATCGCCAACGTCGGCGCGACCGCGGCGGTATTGCTCGCGCTCGGTGTCCACCGCCAGGAGGCGATCAACTTCGGCCTCGCCTCGGGGCTCCTGCTCTGCACGACGGCGGCCGCCGCGGCGGTCGTCGGGCTCGCAGCGTCGTTCGTGCTCTCACGCCGGCCGAGGGCGCTCGCGCGCGTCTGAGACAACCCTGGTTTGCGTGGCCCCGACAGCCTTAGTTTGCGACTCCGTCTCCGAGTCCCAGGGTCGCAACCAGATGCCGGTAAACGTCAAAGGCTGGTTTCGGCGTGTAGTCGTCGTGCAGAAGCCCGTACTGGCTCTCGAAGTTTGCCGATGACGACTCTGCATCCCGGAGATCGAACCAATTGAACCCGGTGACGTTGAACGCGGCTCGTTCGGCGTTGACGACCGAGACAGACGCTTTGAGCACGGTCTCCTGCATTGCGTAGGTCCTCTCCGGGCCCGTCGGGTATCCACATTCCGACACGTGGATCGCGACGGTGTTGGATAGCTGGGCGACCGGCATGAAGTGATCACGCAACGCCGAGAGCGCGTCGAGCATCGTGTTCTTCGTCTCGGTTTCGAGGTCATTGCCTCCAACTCTCGGCCCCCAGGTGAGCGGATAGACGTCGAGTCCGACCCAATCGAGTGAGCGGCGGAACGCGTCTCCGCCGCGGTCGAGAGCACGCCAGAACTCGCTTTCGCCCGGATTGCGGGAGTAAGCCCAGTTGAACCCGACTTCGAGCTGAGTGGCTTGGATTGCCGTCGCGCGTTCCTTGGCTGCGATCACGCCATGAACGAGAGCGCCGACTGCGCCGGCGTAGTAGCCGTCCGCGGCCTTGGCTGCGTTCGTGATGTTCACCTCGTTCGTCACCTGGAGCGCGATGACGTTGGGATTCGGTCCGAAGGCCTCTACGGCCTTCCGGACGAAGGCGGTGTAGCCCCGGATGTCTTCGGGCGGGTTCTGATCGGTCGGTCGGTAGGTGAGTACAAGCTCGATCTGGAACCCGGCCGTCGTGTACGCGGTGATTGCGGATCCGACTTGTTCGGCCGGAGAGGACGTCCGGGGGCCCGCGTAGCTCGCGTAGAGACGAAGGACGAAGAGGTGATCGTCAGAGCGAAGCTCTCGCAGTGCGGCGAGTTGCCTGGAGCTGTTGTCAGGAACGACGTGCCCGGTCGGGCCGACCGTCCCGACCGCGCCTCCGGGATAGATGCCGAAGACGAGCGGCGCTCGCGCGGTGCTCTTCGACGAGTCGCTCAGGGCTCTCGTTCGTTCCGCATGGAGAGAGGGTACGAGCACCAGCGATCCCGCGATGACGCCGACGATCGTTGAGGCGTTGAAACGTGCCTTCCACGGGCGCCGGCTGCCCCACCACACGCCTCGGCCGGGCTTCCCCCGCGACCGGAGCATGAATCCGAGCCTTGCAGACAGCTCGCCTGTGCGGGGCGCCATACCCCGGAACCCTCTCACACGAGGCGGATCGGAGCACGACCGTCACGGGCTCACCTCCGGTCGAGGGATCGGGAGCAGGCCGGGTGCAGTGCGCAGGGTCAGCGGTAGCGCGGATTCGCTGCGCCGAGCGCGAACGCCTGCGATGTCCGAGACGAGCTCTGGATCCGCCAGTCGGACACTTTGGCGAGGTCGTACCAGATCACGGCTTTGATCATCGGAGTGCGTCTGAGTGTCTCGAACATCCCCGCGATCCATGCTGCCTTGTCGCCCCCGGGCGCGGCGCAGCCGACCTCACTGAGTTCGATCGGCTTGTCCGGAGCGATCGCGCGCAGTCGGGCGAGTGAGGGATCGACGAGCGACGCGAATGAGCGCCAGCGTGTGTAGCGCAGCTGGCTGCCGCCGTTGAAGAGCGACAGCGAGACGATGTCCACGTAGCGGCTTCCCGGGTACTGCTCACTCGACATGGTGATTGCGGCAGGGCTCCACACCCACTCGACGTTCGTCGCTCCAGCGCGCACGAAGATGTCGTGGACATGCCGCCAGGCACGAACGAACTCGTGAGGGCGGTTTCCGTTCGCCTGTTCGGACCACGGATACCAGCGCCCGTTCATCTCCTGTGCAAAGCGAAGTCGGACCGGTTTGCCGTAGCGCGCGAGAGCGGTGGCCCAGCTTCGGATGTAGGGATCGAAGCGGCCGTCGACGATGGCAGCCAGCCGATATCGCGGCTGCGTACGGACGGCGTGGAGCGCGTTCCAGGGTTCCCACGTGATCTCGGGGATGCTGCCACGCCGCGACGCGGACTCGAGTTGGCTTCGCACGGGACGTCCGTGCGCCCAGTCCACGTACCACATGACGATGCTCAGGTGCTTGTGTATCGCCTGCTCGACGGCGTTGACGCTGGAGAGGTCGTTCGCGCTCCAGGCTCGCCATGCGTTTCGAGCAAGCGGAAGCGTCGTCACGCCGAGGTCGACGTCGGCGCCACGCGGAGCCGCGGACGGCCACGGCGCGAGCGTCGTCTGGCTGTGGTGGCCGATCAGTCCCGTTTGTCGCGCGAGCAGCCCGGCGACCGTGACGGCGATGAGAAGCATGACGACGGTGCGGGGGAGCGATCCCCCGCTGCGCGACGGTGGTCTCCGGCCCGCCATCACCGCACGCCGGCGATGACCGGGTGCCACGAGGCGGAGACCGTGAGTGCGATCGCCAACACCACCGTCGCGAGCGTCGCGACAATGTAGATGCGCGCCCGAACCAGCTCTCGACCTCGACCAACGACGTTTCCGAGGTCGCGGAGCTCGATCACAAGGGCAGTGACCAGGAGCGCCGCACCGAAGGCGGCACTCAGCAACGCGAGGCCGTAGTAGCCGCGGAGCGCGTCGTCTCCGCTCGTGAGCAAATACGACCATAGAGCAGCGAGCGGCGCCAGGGTCATGAACACGTATGGGCCGTAGACGCCGAGGAGCCGCGGTCCCGCGGCTCGCCCGACGCCCTTGGGTGTGATCATGTACGACCGCTTCACGTTCAAGAGGACGTTGACGAGCGCCCAGAGCACGACCGGCCAGCGCGCGATCTCGAGCAGCACACCACGCCACGACAAGCGAAGACCTCCGGGCTGGAACCACGGACGTGCCCAGCACCACATCAACGTCGAGACGAGCGGGATCGGCAGGAAGTACATCGCGAAACGCCCGAGCGGGACCTCGGCGATCGGATGGTGCGTGAGCAAAGCGATCGTCGGCGCCGCCCAAAGGATCGCGAGCGACAGCGCCCAGAGCGTGTACCAGCTCTGACAGATCAGAAACTGGAGCGCCTGTCGAGGCTTGTAGTGCCGAAGCAACCCCGGCGTGTGCTGGAAGAAGATCTGAATCATCGAATGCGCCCAGGCGAACTGCTGCCGCAGATAGGTCGCAAAATCCTCCGGGCCGGCGCCGACCGCGATGATCTCCGGGACGAACACACCCTCATAGCCATGCGCTGCGAGGACGACCGTGTCCAGATGATCCTCTGCTCGGGTGGGTTGGAAGCCGCCGATCTCGCGGATCGCCGAGGTTCGGTAGCTCGTATGGGAGCCGATGATGAACGGCGTGCGGGTCGCACCGTAGAAACCCATCTGGAGCGGCCCGTGGAAGAGCATGTCCTGTTCCGCCAGCCCGCGCGCAGACCAGGTGTCGAGGTTGCCGCACACGCTCGGTGCCTGCACCCATCCGACCTCCTTATTCTGAAAGTGCCCCAGGACGCGATCGAGGTAGTTCGCCGACGGGCAATGGTCGATGTCCAGCTGAACAAAGACGTCGTACTCGACGCCAAGCTCGGCAACATGGTCGAGCCACGCGTTGACGTTGCCGGCCTTGGTCGCGCGCTGAAAAGGTGGGTGCGGTTCGTTCCATCGCGATATCCCCGCGCGCGTGAAGTAGCGGACTCCGAGCTGTTCGGCAAGCCGACGTACCTCGATCGATCCACCCTCATCCAAGACCCAGCTGTCATGCGGATACTCGACACGCACGAGCGCCTCTAGTTGCCTCCGAATCACATCGAGCGACTCATGGCTCGGGACGCAAAGGGTGATCATCGCCACCCGCTGAGCGGCCGGTGCCGGCCGTTCGCCCGGCCTCCGCATCCGCGATGCGAAATAGAAGAAGAACGACGCGAGAAGGGTGGCCTGATAGAAGAACGCGATCGTCTGCGGCCAGTAGAGCCAAGGCGTCCCACGCCCAGCCTGCTCGAGCCACCAATGCCAGAAGCTCCCGTTCACGGCCACCCATCCCAAGGCGATCGCCCACCATGCGACCCGCGACCAACCGGTCGCGACCGCCGTCGAACTTGCAACGACCGACAGATCAGGTCCGGGGGTGACACGTGGTGCGACGACGAGCGCCCTCGGATTCATCCGTGGTAGCGCCCTCTCCCGCGGTGCCTCCTGGGTCGTTGGTGTCACACGTTCAAGCTGCCCGGTGCACCCTCCACCGCGCCTGACACAGGTGGGTCAGAAATGTGCCCGCCGCCATCCGGGCCGCCACTCTGCGGGCCGGTGAGCAGCCGAGATCCACGGACGCGGGCGGACGCGGGCTGCCCGTGGCGCCGATCACGTGCGTGAGCTCTGCCACTGTCGCGACCGCTGCCGGCGGGCCATCACCGATCGCGAGCAACGGCAGTCGTGCTTCCCATTCGAGGTGTTAGTGTCAAACGACACATACATCGGAGGAGGAATGAGCAAGCTCAAGGGAAGCCAGGCTGTCCCACGGCGCTACCGGATGTTGGGACTCCTCGTCGTCGCGCTCGTGGTGGCCGTGGCAGGTGGCGGCGCAACAAGCCGAAGTGCCCAGGCGGTGCTTGACCCAACATTGCCCAACACGGTTCAGCAATGGAACAAGGTCGCCGAAGACACCGTTGTCAGCTCCGGGGCGTTCCAGGGGGAGGGCGAGATCTACATGGCCTACACCTCGGCGGCTGTGTACGACGCGGTCGTCGCCATTCAGGGCGGCTACGAGCCGTACGGCCCGGCGATTGCCGCACCAGCAGGCGCATCGGTGGACGCGGCCGTCGTCGAGGCCGCATACCGGACGCTCAGCGCGTACTTCCCGTCGTCCTGCAACACGACCAATGCAGCGTGCATGGCGCTCGGGGCGTCCCTGCTTGCGGATTACACGACGGCGATGGGCGCGATCCCGGGCGGCACCGCCAAGACGAACGGCATGACTGTTGGCGCCGCTGCAGCCGCAGGCATCGTCGCGCTCCGCAACGGGGACGGGCGCCTGACGCCGATCGGCACAACGTCACCCTTCGAGAAGAAGGACCCGGGCCCTGGGGTCTGGCGGCTAACTCCGCCGTACGCGCTTCCGCAGACCCCGTGGCTGGGCTCCGTCCAGCCGTTCCTCCTGAAGAAACCGGGGCAGTTCAAGACCGAGCCGCCTCCCCCGCTCACGAGTAATGTGTGGGTGCGGGCATTCGACGAGGTCAAGGCGTACGGGAAGTCGGACAGCACCGCCCGCTCCGCTGATCAGACGGCGACTGCGTACTTCTACACGACGAACGTCATCCGGCAGTTCAACAGGGCTGCGCGCGACCTCGCCACGGCCAAGAACCTCGGCTTGCTCCAGACGGCACGGCTGTTGGCCATGCTCAACACGGTGAGTGCCGACGCCCTGATGTCGAACCTGAACCAGAAGTACCACTTCCTGTTCTGGCGCCCCGTGACCGCCATCGACCCGACGTCCGTGATCGCGGACGGTTACGGTCCCGTGCCGGGATTCGACGACGGCAACCCGGCGACCGTCGAGCAGACGGGCTGGCGGCCGCTCCTGCCGATACCGAACCACCCCGAGTACCCGTCAGCGCACGGAACGAACACCTCAGCGGTAGCGGAGGTGTTCAGCGAGTTCCTCGGCACCGACCAGATCGACCTCGACATCCACGGTTCGACCGACGTCACGGGGAACATGCTCGCGGTGAAGCACTTCGACACCGCGGACGACCTCCGCGCCGACGTCGTGAACGCCCGCACGTGGGGCGGCCTCCACTACCGCTTCTCCACGGAAGACGGGGTGCAACTCGGACAGAAGATTGCACACTACGGCCTCGATCACGCCTTCAAGGCGACCGGCTGATGCTCGGAAGCCGAGGGGCGTGGCACCACCACGCCCCTCGGCCCTAGTTCAGCCCGCCCGCCTCTAGCGTCAGGCCGAGCGCCTCGACGATCTGCTGCGGCGAGTGTTCGTCTATGCAGCGCACGCGGGGGCAGCCGCATTCCTTCTTGTCCACGATCAGGTTCCGATTGCCGCCGCGACGGCGCCAGCGATGAGGGACGCGGCGACCTTCCGGGATCGAGTGCGGTCACACTCGGCCGCACCTCCCAACCCGACCCGTCGGCCTCGCGGGCCGGATCCGGCGCGGGCAGTCCGGCACGCTCCGCTGAGCGAAGGAGGAGGGAGGCCCCGCCGAAGCAGGGCCTCCCCGGATGGAGGGCCTGCCTAGAGCCCGCCTGCCAGCGTGTCGAGGTTGCTTGCCTGGGCCGCCGTCAGCCAGCCCTGGTCCTCGAGCACGTCGACGACCTGCCTGTAGAGCGCCACGAACACCTGCTTCTGCGCCGGGCTCAGCCTCCGGACGATCACGTCGAGCACCGCACAGGCGCCGCCCTGGATGATCCGGTTGACCGCCGCCTTCTGCGCGGGCTTCAGGTGCTGGTAGCGGCTCGAGCTCTCGACGTCCTGACCCGTCAGGGCGCAGAGCCCGGCCGTGTTGACGATCTTCACCGTCACCACGTTGCTCGGCGCGCTGAAGTTGCCCGCCAAGTCGGTGACCGTCTGCGGCGTGGACGAGACCGTGCCGATGCCGCTCAGCGTCTGGTCGGCCGGGCATGCTCCCGCCGGGATCCCGGAGCCGGCATCGCTGCACGTGAAGTGCACCGTGACCGGACCGGAGTACCAGCCGTTCGCGTTCGGCGAGGTCGTCGCCGCGGCGGTGATCGTCGGCGGCGTCGCGTCGATCTTGAACATCGTGCCGACGACCGGGCCGGCGTTGTTGTCCTTGTCCTCGCTCGCGGCGTAGATCGTGTGCGTGCCGTCGCCGGTCACGCTCGACAGCGAGCAGTCGCCGGCCGGCAGGTCGGCGAAGCTCGTCGGCACGCTCATGGGATCGACGGCGCACCGCGTCTGATAGACGCCGACGCCGCCCGCGTTGTCGGTGGCGGAGACCGAAACGCCGACCGCGCTCTTGTACCAGCCGTTCGAGCCGTTCGGCGAGCTCGGCGACAACGCGATCGTCGTCGTCGGGCCGGTCGTGTCGACGACGCCGCCGATGCTGAAGGCGTACAGCTTGTTGTTGCCGCTGCCCTCGGCCGACTTCGAGTACCCGGTGCCCCAGTAGACGGAGCCGTTCACGATCGCCGGGCCTGCGTTCACGGAGCTACCCGCCGCGTACGACCAGAGGATGTTCCCGTTCGACGTGTCGAGCGCGTACATCTCGGCGCCGGTCTTCGCCATCGAGGTCACGTAGTCGACCCCGTTCGCGACGGTCGCCGGCCCGAGGTCCCACACGCCGACGGTTCCGGTCGGCGCGGGCAGGGTCTCGGTCTGCGGGTCGGCCGTCTGCCAGAGGATCTTGCCGGTGGCCGGATCGAGCGCCGCCCACGAGCCGCCGGTGGTGGTCGTGCTCGTGAGCACGCCGTTCTCGGTCAGCTGGTAGGGGATGTGGTGCTGGTCGGTCAGCGAGACGTAGATCCGGCTGCCGTCGACCGCCGTGCCCCACTCGAAGCCGCCCTGGTCGCCGCCCGCGCCGACGAGCGTATTCCAGAGCAGATGCCCCGTCTGCGCGTCGAACAGGTAGTAGACGCCGGTCTTGCTGCCGAAGCCGACCACGCGCTCGCCGCCCGGAAGCGTGAACACGTTGGGGCTCGAGCCGCCGACGTCCCAGGCGTCCCCGAAGCCGGTGCTCTTGCCGTACAGCCCCGCGATCGGGGTGTCGTTCTCCGGCAGGCACCAGGAGACGGGCTGCGCATCGCAGACCCGGTGCCACGGTGCGTCGCCGACGACGCGGTACGACCAGACCGGAGCGCCGGTCGTCAGGTTGAACGCGACGATCGAGTCCCAGTACGCGCCCGGCTGCTCGCACGACTCCGAGAAGTAGCCGTTCGGCGAGGCCTGGTTGCACGCGGCCACCGAGGGCGGCTCCGAGTAGAGGTTGCCGAACGTCCCGTAGACGAGGTTGTCCGCGACGTCGACCGACGGAGCCGAGAACATCGTCGCGCCCGCGTAGTGCTGGCTGTCGGCGGGGTTGGGCGTCGGCAGCGAGAACGACTCCCAGTTGAGCGCGCCGGTCAGCGCGTTCACGGAGGCGATGTCGCCGCGGAACGTCGTGCCGGGCACGTTCGCTCCGGCGCCCGACACGCCCGTGATCACCGTGTCGCCGACGAGCTGCGGCGAGCCCGTCATCGTCCCGCGCGAGTCGGGGTTCACCTGCGTCGACCAGAGCTTCGCGCCGGTGGTGGCGTCGAGCCCGATCAGGAGCGGTGTCTTGTTCGTGCCGACGATGACGACGTTGCCGTCCACGGCCGGGCTCGTCCGGGCGTAATCGCCGGCGATGCCCGTGAGCGACGGGACCGAGTCCTGCCACATGACCGCGCCGGTGTTCGCGTTGAGCTTCCAGACGGTGCCGCCGAAGTCGCCGAAGTAGACGGCCCCGTTGACGACCGCCGGCGTGCCCGAGACGTCCCCCGACGTCGTCTGGACCCACTTGAGCGCGAGCTGGTTCGCGTTCGCCGGCGAGATGTCGTGCTCGAACGGTTGGTCACGCGTGTTCGCGGGGTCGTAGCCGTACGTCGCCCAGTCCGGACTCATGCCCGGCCCGTCGCTCGCGAGCGTCTGCGACGCGGCCACGAGGGCCACGGCCGCCAGGAGCCCGAGTACTACCGCCTTCAGGTGGAGCCGGGGCCCTGTCCGCCCGCTGCCAAACCCTCTTCCAGACATCTGATCCCTCCCCGGGAGTGGTACGGAACGTACATGGACAGTCCGGAGCATGGGCAGTCCGGAGCCGCATCCGGCTGGTGCGCTGGATGAGGTGGATATTCGCTCAGTCTTTAGAGGAATTCAAGGGCCGTTGCCGCGGGCCTCCCCGATTCTCGCGCCCGCGGAGGAGGTGGAGTGGCAGTCGCGATCTGCCGGGACCGAGGATGCGTACCGCCCGCAGAGCGGCCGGGCCGCGGTTTGTCCCAGGTCAGGGCCTGACTTGTTCCCGGCGGGGTCTCGATGTCGCTTACAAGCGGGAAAAAGAAAAGAGCCCCGGCTGCGGCACCCGGGGCTCTTCCTTGAGGCGGAGCATTTACGAGGCGCTCGTTGCGTCGGCCCTGCGGCACGGCCGGCGCTTCGAGCGCTGATCTCGCCGCTCCACCGCACCTGTCGTAATTGGCCGGTGCAGTTGTAGGCGGAACTGTAGAAGCCACGGCCCGTCCTGTCAAGTGGACAGGTCAAGCGACTTGTGCAACTCTACTTCACCGCATCAACGTCGCTTCGGCCTGCAGGCGCCGGCCGCGGCGGCAGACAACGATTCGTACCTTCGGACGTGTCCCTTTTGGGGGATTGCGCGCGGAAAGGGGCTGCTGCACACTCATGGAACCGATGGCTATGGAGGCAACTCGGACCGCCGCGACCACCGCCGCACTCGGGCACCCCGGCTCGGGGATCGTGTGCGTCAGCTTCGCATCGCCGCCGGGATGACGCAGACCGACCTCGCGGCCGACCGGTTCTCGAAGGAGTACATCTCCCAGATCGAGCGAGGCAAGACGCGCCCGACCTCCCAGACGGTCGAGTGGCTCGCCTCGAGGCTCGGTGTCGAGGCGACGTTCCTCGCATCGGGCGTCTCGAGCGACGACCGCGCCCGCGCCGAGGCCGTGCTGGCCCGCGCCGAGGCGCTCGTCCAGAAGCTCGACTTCGGCGGCGCGATCGACGAGTACGGCCGCGCGCTGTCGTCGGTCGTCGCAACCGGCTCGGTCGAGCTCCAGGTGCGCCGGCTCTCCGGCGAGGCCTGGGCGAGCATGCACCACGGCGAGGTACGCGCCGGCACTCGAGCTTCTCGGGCGCGCCCGCGGCCTCGTGGAGGGGCCGGAGTTCTCCGAAGCCGACCGCGCCGACATCGTGTTCAGGCTCGGCGTCGGGCGCTACCTGCTCTCGAGCATCGCGACCGCCGTCGCCCTGTTCGGCGAGTCCCTGTCGCTCCTCGACCGCTCACCGCTTCCCTCCGATCTTCTGCGCTGGAACGTCTTCACGTGGCGCGCTCGCTGCTATCGCCGCCAGCGCGACTACGAGGCCGCGCGCGAGGATGTCGAGCGCGCGCTCGAGCTGGCCGAGTCGATGGACGATCCGCACACCCTCGGCGAGGCCTACCTGCAGGCGTCGCTCGTCGCCGAGCGCGACGGCCACTGGGTGCTCGCACGCACCTACGCCGAGCGGGCGAAGGCGCAGTACGAGGAGGCGGCCGAGGCCGCCAACGTCGGGCGGCTGCTCAACAACCTCGGTGGGCTCGAGTTCCTGCTCGGCAACCCCGAGAAGGCGATCGCGCGCCTCAAGGAGGCGTTCGCAGTCGCACTCGACCACGGCACCGAGGACGACGTGGCGACGGTTGTCTCATCGCTCGCGCAGGTGTATTTGAAGTCCGGCGATCCGGTAACCGCCGAGAAGCATGCGCGCGACGCGCTGCGGCGGCTGGAGGGACGCGAGGATCGCATGGACGAGATCGGGAACGCGCGGCTCGTGCTCGGGCCGGGCGCTTCTCGAGCAGGAGCGGCTCGACGAGGCCGATCGAGCGTTGGCAGAGGCCGAAGACGCCCTCTCCCAGCTCTCTTCCGGCCCTCATCGGGCTGCCGCCTGGGTTGCGCAAGGCGATCTTGCTCGAGCGCCGTGGCGATGACCGCCAGGCGGCCGTGCTCTTCCGACGTGCGGCCGAGGCGTTGCAGGACTTCAGGTTCTGAAAGGAGGAAGGAGGTGAACAACCACTGTGGCAAAGCTCTTCATTCATCTCACCGGCAAGCGTGCGCTTGTGATGGCGATCGCCGCTATCGGCGCCGTGCTCAACGCGAGGGGGTACGGCTTCTTCGACGGCGGTCACTGAACCGCTCTCACCTTTCACCGCGACAAGCACGACCCGACACGGCCTGAACTGCGGAGATCGGCTTCCAGGGCCGAGTCGAGGGCGCCAGGCGCCCACACCACAACTCCCAAGCAATGCCGTCCATGCGGTGGGGCTCGCGGCAGACATGCCCGGGCCCCGCTGGTTTCCCCCCGTGAAAGTCGACGGCGGCCCGGGGAAGGCCGCCGTCGAGGGGAGAGGAACGTGTTGGGTGACGAGGTTTTCGCTGCGGCGTAACCGACTCCTGCACGAGAATCGCGCCGGTACAGTGACCGTGATGGACACAGCGCTGCCGCGCGTGCGACGGTTCGCGGTCTCGACGCGGACGTTCCGGCGGCTTTCCCTGACGAGCGCGGTGATGCTCGTCGTGATCGTCGCCTCGGGGGCGACCGTGAGGATGACGGGCTCGGGGCTCGGCTGCGAGCACTGGCCCGGGTGCCAGGCCGGAGACCCGTTCCCGAAGACCGGCTACCACTCGTACGTCGAGTTCTCGAACCGGCTCGTCGCGAGCGTCGCGATCATCGCGACCCTCGCGACGTTCCTCGCCTCGCTGCTCGCGCCCGGCGTGCGGCACTGGGCGAGATGGGTCGCAGGGCTGGCCTTCCTCGGCACGCTCCTGCAGGCCCCGCTGGGCGCGATCACGGTCTACTACAAGCTGAACCCGTGGCTCGTGGGCTCGCACTTCCTGCTCTCGATCGTCGTCCTTGCCCTCGGCGTGCTCGTCGCGCTCGAGGCATGGAACGTCCGGGGCGAGCCCGTCACGTCGTCGCTCCGCGGGCTCGCGCTCCTCGCCGGCGTCGCCTGCGGCGCCCTCATCCTCTCGGGGATCACGGCGACCGCCGCGGGCCCGCACTCGGGCGGGGTCGAGGTGCCTCGCGTCTGGAAGTTCCAGCCGGCGGTATACGTGCACGTTCGCGCGACGGCGGTGTTCGCGATCAGCTTTGCCCTGCTCGTCACGTTCCTCGGCTGGCGCGGCAGCCGGCATCTTCGCGGAGCGCTCGTCGTGCTCGGGCTGCTGATTGCCCAGATGATCGTGGGGGAGGTCCAGTACCGCACCGAGCTCCCGCTCGGGCTCGTGATCCTGCACGTGACCCTCTCGGCGATCGTCTGGGCGGCGACGGTCGTGGTGGTTGCCACCATGTGGCGGCCCGAGCGGAGAGCAGCCCAGTAGGATGACTTGATGGGGGAGGACGAGCTTCGCATCGAGCGCCGTCCGGAGCTCGAGCAGCCTGTGATGGTCTGCGCGTTTCGTGGCTGGAACGACGGTGGCCAGGGCGCGTCGCTCGCTTGCAGCTATCTCGCGCGTGCCTGGCAGGCCGAGAAGTTCGCCGACATCGATCCCGAGGATTTCTTCGACTTCCAGATGACCCGGCCGACCGTCACCCGCGCGGCGGAAGGGCGTCGGATCGAGTGGCCCGAGAACTCCTTCCAGCACGCGCGGGTCACCTCCGGCTCGGGAGGCCGTGACGCCGTCCTGCTGCTCGGCACCGAGCCGAGCCTGCGCTGGCGGTCCTTCACGGGGCTCGTCACTCGGCTCGCATCAGAGCTCGGCGTGTCGATGGTCGTCACGCTCGGCTCGCTGCTCGCGGACGTGCCGCACACGCGTCCCGCGCCGGTGACCGCGAGCGCGACGGATCCGGAGTTCCTCGAGCAGCTCGGTCTCTCTCCCTCTCGGTACGAGGGCCCGACCGGCGTGGTCGGCGTACTCCTCGACGCCTGCCGGGAGGCCAGCATCCCGTCGGTCTCGCTCTGGGCGGCGGTGCCGCACTACGTGCAGCTCACCCCGTCGCCACGCGCGGCCAAGGCGCTCTGCGACCGGCTCGCGGGCCTTCTCGACCTGCCGATCGACACGACCGAGCTCGACGAGGCGAGCGACGCGTACATTCAGCAGGTGAGCGAGGCGGTCGCCGCCGACGAGGAGACGGCGGCGTACGTCGACGAGCTGGAGTCGCGGGCCGAGGAGATCGAGGACGATCTGCCGTCCGGCGACTCGCTTGCCGCGGAGCTCACGCGCTACCTGCGCGAGCGTGAGCAGGGCGGGGACGGCCCGCCCGCCGCGCGGCGGCTAGCCGAACGTGAAGGCGTACGCCTGGATGCCCGGCGTGAACCGGAGCTTCAGCAGACCGTCCTCGATCGTGCGCCCGGACTTCAGCGTGTAGAGCTCGTAGGCGTCGACCTTCACGCTCTTTCCGGGCTTGCCGTCGACCGCGGTGCTCACGGTGCCGCGGCCGCCGAGCACGAGGTACACGTCGCGGGCATGGAAGTGGAGCGTCAGCCCTGCGTCCTTCCCCGCCACGATCCGCTCGCCCGCGACCGTCCACGCGCCCGAGTACGCGAGGTCGTTCGGCGGCAGCGACTTCGCGCCGGAGTAGGACTTCAGCTTGTCTTCGGACACCGGCGTGCCGACGTAGCGGCTCGGGTCGAGCCGCTCGTAGCCGAGGTACGACTCGGGGGTGGTCGCGCCCGTCGGCAACGTGTTGGGCGCGACGTGCGTGGCGTGCCCGAGGCCGAGGAGCGTGCGGATGTTCTGCTCACTCGTGCCGTAGTCGCCCTCGCCGAAGTGATATGCGCGAACGCGTCCCCTGCGGTCGATCAGGAACTCTGCCGGCCAGTAGGAGTTCGAGTAGTTGTTCCAGGTCCCGTAGGCGTTGTCCTGGAAGACGGGGTACTCGATCCCGAGCCGCTTGACCGCCGCGCCGACGTTCGAGGCGACGTGCTCGAACGCGAACTCCGGCGTGTGCACGCCGAGGATCACGAGCCCGTCGTCGTGGTAGGCGCGGTACCAGGCCTCGAGGTGCGGGAGCGTCCGCAGGCAGTTGATGCACGAGTACGTCCAGAAGTCGACGAGCACGACCTTCCCGCGGAGCTCGCCGAGTGTGAGCGGCTTCGAGTTGAACCAGTCCCCGTCGGGGCTCAACGGCGGCGCCTTGCCGTAGAACGGCAGCGCGGCACCGGCGGGGGTGACGGCTGCGGCGCGCTCCTTCGCGCCCGTCACTTTCGCAAGCGCGTTGCGGGCTGCGCCGGTCTCCTCGACGTGCTTCTGCAGCGCCTCGGTGTAGCCGGGGAGGGCGGTCTGGAAGCGTGTGTCCGCGTTGAACGCGATCGCGAGGGCGACTGCGGCGATGACGAGCCCCGAGATGAACCGCAGCCGCGGGCCCTCGACCCGGATCCGCGTCGTCATCGCCTTGCCGCCGTAGGCCACGAGCAGCATCGGCGTCGCGGCGCCGAGCGCGTAGGCGAGCGTGAGCGCGAACGCGCGGTAGCTGACGTCGTTCGTCGCCGCGACGGTCGCGATCGCCGCCAGCACCGGGCCGGCGCAGGGCACGAAGACGAGCCCGAGCGAGGCGCCGAGCAGGAATCCGCCCCCGCCCGCCCGGTACCGGGTGAGCCGCGCGAACGGCCGTTCGAGCACGAGCCCGAAGCGGGGGAACAGCAGCGTCGCCGCGACGACGAAGAGCAGCGCGATCGCGACGTTGCGGAGCAGGTCGTCCGGCAGCCCGAGCTCGTCGAGGAGCCAGGTGGCAAAGAGCGTGAACACCACGAAGCTCGTCACGAGCCCCGCGATGATGCGCACCGGCTTCCGCCCCGAGGCGCCGCCCGCGAGGAGCACCGGCAGCACCGGCAGCACGCACGGCGAGATGGCGGTGATCAGCCCCGCGACGAAGCCGATCCCGAGGAGAACGAGCACGCGGCCCAGGGTAGCGCCGCGTTTCTGTCCGGACGCTTAACTTGCGCTGATGTCGGGCCGAGGCGGTGGCGGGCACCGCCGGGTGCGACGGATCCGCAACTCAGGCTTCGGCTGCGATGTCCGACACCTGCTCCGGCGCGGCTTCGGCCGCTTGCGCCGGCTTGCGGCGCCTGCGGCGGCGGCGCGGCTCGGCCTGGGACTCGCCGTTCGCGGAAGGCACGGCGGGCCGTTCGACGACTGTGAGCTCGCCCTTCTCGGAGCTCGTGACCGCGCCATCGCCGGTCGGCTTCTTCTTGCGGCGCCGACGCCGGCGTGAGCGCGACGGGCCGGTCTTCGGCGCGGGCAGCGCGTCCGCGAGTGCCGAGGCGATCTCCTCGATCGTGCCGAGCCGCTCGCGCGCGTCGTCGAGCATGTTGGTCGCGCGCGGCGTGTAGCCCTCGGCGGTCGCGAGCAGCGCCGCGCCGACCTCGCGGGGCATCTCGAGTGCCGCCTTCACGAGCCGCGCCGTGTTCTCCTCGTGCCGGTTGCCGCGGGAGTTCGCGAGCGCGCCGAGGAGCCGCTTCGCGTCGGGGTACTCCTGCGACGCCTTGCGGTCGAGCGTCTTTCGCACCGCCCGGGCGAGCCGCCACGTCCAGCGCGCGAGGATCTGCTCCGGGGCGTCCGGCTTGCCGTCGGCGACCGCGCGCAGGAGGATCCTGACACCGGCGGACCGGTCCTTCTCCCACGGCGGCGCCTGCG
This sequence comes from uncultured Actinomycetes bacterium, assembly GCA_963836925.1. Lineage (GTDB taxonomy): Bacteria > Actinomycetota > Thermoleophilia > Gaiellales > Gaiellaceae > PALSA-600. Next base: position 63,388 of record CAWILJ010000003.1, on the reverse strand, counting down.
TCACCAGCGTGACCAGGTCGTCGAAGTCGGCCCGGTCGACGCGCATCGAGACGCGGTCGGCGAGCGCGATCAGACGCAGCCGCCGGTTCAGGTTCTGGGCGGCGCAGGTGGAGAGGAACGTCTCGAGCGCGCCCTTCGAGGCGCCGCGCTCGGTGAACTTCTGCACGAACGCCTGGCGCTCGTCGAACCGCATCTGGCGGCCGGCGATGGTCGCCCAGAACCGCTGCTCGTCGTCGTCGAGGTATTTCGGGTCGATCCGCTGCCATTCGCGCTGGATCACCGCGAGTCGGCGCGCGACGTCGGGGGTGACCGGGACGAGCCACGACGCCGGGGTCAGCTTCCGCCGCGCGCGCCGCTGGGTCCGCCGCCGCGGCGCCGGCGTCACGCGCGCGCCCTCGCGGTAGAAGTCGGCACCGAGCAGCGAGTGGAGCGAGACGACGCGGTCGGTGTGCGTCGCCGCCTTCGGGACGAAGTCGACGACGATGCCCGCCTCCTTGCGCGGGTGGATGCGCATGATGCGCCCGATCCGCTGCTGGTAGACGCGCTTCGAGGCCGTCGGCGCGAGGTGCATCACGACCGTTGCGCGCGGGGAGTTCCAGCCCTCGGCGAGCAGCATCGCGTTGATCAGGACGTCGATCTCCCCGCGCTCGTAGGCGGCGAGGATCGCGGCGAGCTTCACCGGCGGCGTGCGGCCCGAGACGGCCTCCGCCTTCACCCCCGCGGCGCGGAACGAGGTCGCGAGGTTGTAGGCATGCTCGACGCCTGCGGCGTAGACGATCCCCGGCGTGTCCTCGAATCTCTCGCGATAGAGGGTCGCGGCGGCCATGTTCAGGGCCTCGTGGTCGAGCGCTGCGGCGAGTGCGCGCTCCTCGAAGTCTCCGCCGACGATCGGGACGGAGTTGATCGCCGCCACCGGTGGAACGCGGAGGCAGCGGAGCGGCGCGATCAGGCCGCGCCGCGCGGCGTCGGCGAGCGGGAGGTCGTCGACCGAGGCCGGGAAGACGTCGGAGACCTGCTTCGCGATCAGCTCCTCGGTCGCGGTCATGCCGATGTAGATCGGGTCGCTGAGGCTGCGGATCGCGGCCGAGGTCTTCTCGCCGAGCGCGGTGTGCGCCTCGTCGCAGATCACGAGCTGGTAGGCGGCGCGCGACACCTCGGCGACGTGCCGGGCGAACCACGCGTACGTCTGGATCGTGATCGGGTTCGAGCGGTGGTGGAGGCTGCCGTCGAGGATGATGTCGGTGAGCCGCTCGCCGTAGCCGTGGTCGGTGAGCTCGCGCCGGAACTGGTTCACGAGGAGGCGGCGGTGGGTGAGGATCAGGACTCCCTCGGTGCGCGCCGCCTCGACGAACCCGGCCGCGGCGATCGTCTTCCCCGACGCAGTCGGGTGCCGGAAGCGGTAGCGCCGCTCGGCGCCGGGGTCGTGCACGGGCGGGGGAGGTAGGTCGTCCGACGCGCCGTCCTCGTCGAGGTCGGCCGGGAGGTCGTCTTCCTCGTCGTCCTCGGCCTCGATCAGCTCCTCGGCGACGGCGCCGTTCCCATTGCCGTTCCCGTTCAGCTCGGCGGGGCCTTTCTCGATCGCGGCGATCAACTCGGTGAGCATCCCGGCGAGGGCGTCGACCTGGTGGCGGCGGAGCTCCGTGCCCGAGGCGAGGTGCGGCGGCTTCTCCGACAGGACCCGCTCGAGCCCGAGCATCAGCGCGTACCGGACCCTCCACGCCGGGGACGGCTGGAGAAGGCCGGCGTCCAGCTCGGCGATCGCGTCCTCGAGTGCACGGCTGAGCGCCGCGCCGGGGCGGACGACCTCGACGGGGTCGTCGTCGGGCTCGAGGAACGGCTCACCCGCCCAGGCTTCGGCTCGGAGAGCCGCGGCCCTGATGCCGTCGGGCGTCTCCAGGAGGTTCGGAGGATGGGTAATCGTCTCGTGCATAGGCGCGGCAAACCAGCTTGCCGCCTTCACAGGTCGGACTCGCGGGTACCCCCTTCGCGAGTCGCATTACACAGAATACCCCACCGGGCGGCGTTTATGTGTGCCAGGAGTGTGTCGTTTCAGCGCAGCCGCGCGTACGTGCGCGACTCGTCCCGGACGATCGAGACGAGGTCGGTGAGCGCGATGTTCACGTCGACCAGATGCAGCCCCCAGCCGGGCCCGAGGGTGGGGCGGACGGTCGGGCGCGTGTCCCCCGGAAGGTCGGTGCGGGTGACCTGCAGCCAGCTCGCGTTTCCCGACTGCTCGCACCGCGCGGTGTAGAGCCCGGGGTAGGCGACCCACGGTGTCGTCACGTCCACCTTCGCGCCGGTGAGGCGCAGCGCCGTTGCCGGGAAGAGGGGCGTGACCGGAGCGGTGATGCTCGAACCCGGCGCGCCCGGGTTGACGCAGACGATGTGGGTGCCGGGGACCCTCGAGCGCCCGAACATCGCGCCGACCGGCGGCATGTGGTCGAAGCTCGAGTACGCGATCACGCAGCCGGTCGCCGTCCGCGACTCGCACGGCCGCACGTGACGGAGGTCGCCCGCCCGCCCGCTCGAAGTGTCCTCGGCGTGGACCTGGCCGCCGAGGAGGATCGCCGAGACCAGCCGGCGACGCTGCGCCGCCGAGCGGTCGATCACCGTGGCGACGAGGTGCTTGAGGACGTACGCGCCCTGGGAGTGCCCGATCAGCACCACGCCGCGGCCGTGGTTGTAGTGCGCGAGGTAGTCGCGCCAGGCGGCGAGGACGTCGCCGTAGGCCATCGTCGGGCTGGCGTCGAGCGACGGGGTGACGAGACCGCGGTTCGTGATCTGGCGGTACACCGGCGCGTAGACCTTGCAGACCTGTGAGAACGGCGCGGCCTGCGCCTCGGCGACGAGGAGCTCGGGCAGCCCGATCGCCAGGCTCGCGTTTCCCGTGGGCTCGTTGCTGACGGTCGGGTAGACGTAGAAGCAGTCGATCGGCGGGCCCGCCGGCCGTCCCGGGTGGACGATCGTCTTCGTCCCGTCGGTGTGGACGACGGTGGTCGCGAGGCTCGTGTCGCAGGGGTCGGCCGCGCGACCCGGGAGACAGAGCCAGACCGTCTTGTGGGCGGCGGTCGTGGTCGTCGCGGCCTTGTGGCCCCCGCAGCCGGCGAGCAGTCCGGCCGCACAGAGCACCGTGAAGAGCGCTCGCCGTCGCATCCCGTCAAGGTACGTGCAGCGCCCGCGCCCGGCGGTCGAGCTCAGCTCGACTCTGCGACCAGGACCCGGCGTGCGGCGGCGTGATCGAGGAAGACGGTGACGTTGCCCTCGCTGCGGCGCAGGAGGCTTGCGGGGACGTCCTCGGTGATCGGGCCGCGAAAGGCGCGAGCCACCATCTCGGCCTTGCTCTCGCCCGTGATCAGGAACCAGGTCTCCTGCGCGGAGAGAAGCGTCGGGAGCGTGAGCGTCACGCGGTCGACGAACGGCTCGAGCCCGGCCGGGCCGCCGGTCGCCCGCCGGTCGCGAACCTGGAGCTGCGGCGACCCGGGAAGAGCGAGGCGACGTGGCCGTCGGGGCCCATCCCGAGCAGCAGTAGCTCGATCTCGACGCCGTCGAGCGCGGCGTCGTACTCCTCCGCCGCCTCGCGACGGCCGAGCTCGCCCCGCATCCGGTGGACGCTCGGGCAGGTGCTCGAGGCGGTCGAGCAGCGCCCGCTTGCGCGAGGAGGTAGTTCGAGCGCTCGTCGTCGGGAGGGACGCAGCGCTCGTCGCCCCACCAGACGGTCGACGCGCTCCAGTCGGGGAGCTCGGCCGCCGTCTCGTAGGCGCGGGCGATCGACGATCCGCCGGTGAGGACGATCGTCCGGCCGTCCGAGCCCCAGGATGCAAGCGCGCTCGCCGAGCTCCGAGTCCGGATCGCGCGCGATCAGGTACTCGACGTCACTCATCGCCGCGGGCGAGCTCTTTGCTTCGCTCCATCGCGGCGTTGATCGCGTTGAGGAAGGCGGCGCGGACGCCGGCTTGCTCGAGCTCGCGGATCGCCCGGATCGTCGTCCCGCCCGGAGAGGTGACCGCCTCGCGCAGCTCGACGGGGTGAACGTGCTCGTCGCGAAGGAGCTTCGCGGTGCCGAGCATCGTCTGCACGACGAGCTTGGTCGACACCTCGCGCGAGAGCCCGAGGAGGATCCCGGCCTCGATCATCGCCTCGGCGAGAAGCGCGTAGTAGGCGGGGCCGGATCCGGAGACGGCGGTGATCGCGTCCATGTGCTCCTCGGGCACCACGACGACGTCGCCGACCGCGCGAAGCACGGTGCCCGCGCGCTCGAGGTGCTCGTCGCCGGCGTGGCGGCCGGCGCACATGCCCGGCGATCCCCTCGTGGACCGTGGCGGGCGCGTTCGGCATCGCCCGGACGACGGGGACGTCGGCGGCGACGTGGCGCTCGATCTTCGCGGTCGTGATCGCGGCCGCGATCGAGAGGACGGTCTGCTCCGAGGTGAGCAGGTGCCCGACCTCGCCGAGGAGCGCCTCGATGTCCTGCGGCTTGACGGCGAGGACGACCACGTCGGCGCCGCGGATGGCGTCGGCGTTCGAGGTCGTGGCCTCGACGCCGTGTCGTTCGTGCAGCTCGTCGGCGCGCTCCTGGCGCCGCGAGCTCGCGACGATGTCCGCCCAGTCGCTGCTACGCAGCCCGGCGAGGAGCGACTCGCCGATCTTGCCGGTGCCGAGGATCGCGATTCTCATTGCGCAAGCCTACGAGTCCGGACACGTATCCCGCCAGCAGGTACACGCTCGCGATGCCGGCCCACTCGCCGTAGGGGGCGAGAAGTGCGTCCGTCTCCTCGGCCTCGACGCGCCTTCCCCAGAGCTCGGCGGCGAGCTTGACGAGGCCGAGGTCGCGCGCGAGGCCGCGCTCGTAGCGGCCGAGCCCCTCGAGGCAGACGACGCCCGCCGACCACGGGCCGAGGCCGCGCTCGCGCTCGAGCCGTTGCGCCGCAACCTCGGTCGGGAGCATCTTCAGCTGCTCGAGGTCGGTGCTGCGGCAGAGGCGGACGAGCGTGGCGCGCGCGGCGGGCGCCGAGCCCGAGGCGGCAGAGCTCGGCCGGTGCGTAGCGCCCGAGGTCGGCGGTCGTCGGCGGCCCGTGCAGCTCGCCGAGCTGCGCGGTGGAGTCGCGAATGACGCGGCGCTCGATCGCCCGAGCCTCGCGCGAGGTGATCAGCTGCCCGGCGACCGCGCGCAGGAGGGCATGGGCGACGGTTGCCGTCCGCAACGGCCGCATGCCGCGGAGGTGGCGCGTCGCGCGGCCGACGAGCGGGTCGTCGGCGAACCGGCGCAGGAACTCGGAGTGGTCGTCGTCGACCGCGAGGATGAACCGCATCCGCACGAGGCTCTCCTCCGACGCGGCCTCGACGCACACGGCGCCGTCCGGCCGCTGCCACGCGCGCGCCTGCTCGAGGCCGCCCTCGCACGGGATCGTCGCCGTCAGCACGCCCTCGCGGACGACCCGCGTCGCGTCGCTCCCGTGCCGGGCCGACAGCCTGAGCGAGTAGGGCCCGGCGGGCCTGACGACGTCCTCGACCACAGGCCGCGACTCTAGCCGCCGGAGCGGCGCGAGCTCCGCCGCACCGCGCACCCCGTCTGTCAGTTCTTATCGGGTGACCCACCTCCCGCCCCTGATGCCGTCGAGGCTAGCGGGGAAACGGTGACGTGTCCGTGCCGGGTTCGTGACCCCTCTTCCACAGGCGGCGGCCGCGACCGACCGCGGCACGCCTATCGATCCGTGCCCGCCTGCTCGACCTGGAGGTTCGAGGCGACCTCGGCCGCCTGCTCGAAGACGTCGAGGGCCTCCCGCTCCCGGCCCGAGTCGCGGAGGAACCGGCCGTACGACCGGAGCGCGGCGGAATGCTGCCGCACGGTGCCGTGCTCGGCGAGCAGCGCGAGCGCCTCGCGGAACGCGTCGTCCGCACCGTCCGGGCTCCCGGCGCCGGCACGCGCCTCGGCGACGACGAGCCAGGCGCCGCCGCGCTCGTTCGGCAGCTCGTCGGCGAGCTGCAAGGCCGCCGACCCGAGCTGCTCGGCGCCCGTCCAGTCGCCCGAGGCGGCGGCGCACATCGCCTGCAGCCGCCGGATCGTCGCGAGGTCTGCGGCCGCCGTCGTCGGGCCGAGCAGTCGTTCGGCCTCGTCGAGGTGATGGAGCGCTGCCGACGAGGTCGTCGCCGGCGGAGATCGTCGCGTCGGCGCAGGCCAGGTGCGCTCGCGCGAGATGAACCGTGTCCTCGGTCGCCTCGAGCAGCGCCACCGCGCGCCGGAAGCTGTCGAGCGCCGCGAGCGGCTTCGCCTGCTCGAGCGACAGCCGCCCGAGCGACCAGTAGAGCCGCACCCGCGTGTAGCGGTCGGCGCCGTCGCCGTCGCCCGCGAAGAGCTCGCCCACCACCGCCTTGGCGCGCTGGAGCTCGCCCAGGTCGGTGAGCGCGTAGCTCAGGTAGGTGCTGTAACGGACTCGTGCGTGCATGTTCCCCGGCTCGACGCGCGCGACCTCGTCGAGCGCCCGCTCGAACAGCGCCACCGCCTCCCGCGGCGAACCCGCAGCCGCATATGCCCGGCCGAGCGTCGAGAAGACGTCCGGACGCGACGCCGCGGTCACGAGCTCCGACCCGACGAGCCCGGACAGCTGCTCGATCGTCCCCGCGATGATCTCCGCGCGACGCCGCCTCGAGCCCGAGCACGATCCGGGCGCGCGTCGCCGCCGCGACGTCGGCCGCCCCGTCGGCATCCTCGAGCAGCTCGCGTACCGCTTCCGCATCCGCCTCGCCGTCGAGCCGCAGCCGCAGCTCCTGGTCGGCGAGCCGCAGCTCGCGCAGCTCGGACGCGTCGAGCTCGGAGCCCGTCTCGAGGTACTCGGGCGTGACGCCGAGCTTCTTCGCCAGCATCCGGAGCGCCTTCATCGACGGCGTCCTCGCCCCGGCCTCGATCCGGGAGATGTACGCGTACGTGATCCCGGGCGCCGAGAGGTCCCGCTGGGACTTCCCGCGCTCGATCCTCAGGCGGCGAAGCCGGGCACCGATCGACTCGCCACCAGGGTGCCCACCCTCCGACATCGCGTCATAGTGCCCGCCCCGTTCGACAACGTCAATCAGGGCATGCCACAAGGTGACAGGATTGACAACAAAAGAATTCTCAGGTCTCCTCCCGGGATGGGCTCTCGCGTTCGTCGAGGAAGGAGGTGCTGAAAATGAGGCTCGTCTCACCGCGGATTCCAGCTCGCGGCCGTGGCAGTCGGCGCCGTGATCGCGGCCGCGCTGCTCGGCGGCTGCCCCTGGGGCCCGTAGCCCGTCCGGCACTCGCGGGCGGGGGCGACGGCCGCGCCTCCGCCCGCCGGCCGGCCCCGTTACTCTCCAGCCGATGGTGAACCGCGCCGCGGCTCGCGTCTCTCTGCGGAGCCGGGAGCGGAAGCTCCGCCTCTTCCTCGACCTCTTCCACCCCGGCCCGAGCACGACCGTCGTCGACGTCGGCGTGACCGACGCGCCGTTTGGAGACGAGGGCTCGAGCGACAACTTCTTCGAGGCGCTCTATCCGTGGCCGAAGCAGATCACCGCCGTCGGGCACACCGGCCTCGACCGCTTCGCCGCCGCGTTTCCCGCGGTCACGACCGTGCAGGCGGACGGGCGCGACCTGCCGTTCGCCGACGGCGAGTTCGACCTCGGCTTCTCGAACGCCGTCGTCGAGCACGTCGCCGGCGGCCGCGACGAGCAGCGGCGGTTCGTCGCCGAGCTCTGCCGCGTCGCCCGCCGCGTCTTCGTCACCACCCCGAACCGGTACTTCCCCGTCGACCCGCACTCGCTGCTCCCGTTCGTCCACTGGCTCCCGGACGGCGACCTCCGCCGCCGCGCGCTCCGCGCCCGCGGCTTCGACGACGTGCTCGAGCCGCTCGGCCCCGGCGAGCTCGCCTCGCTCTTCCCCTACCCCGTCAGGATCGTGAGCCGCGGGATGACGCTCGTCGTCGTCGGCCCCGGCATGAAGAAGCCCGTCTGGATCCTCTACGTCTTCGTCGTGGGGCTCGCGCTCCACAACCTCGCCGCCGCCGAGCTCTACGCACGCCGGCCTCCGCGGCAACGCGCTCGACGTCGTCTCCGCCTGGAAGGAGGTGCTGCTCGCGGTCGGGCCTCGTGCTCGTCTACCGCCACGGCGTCCCGTTCCGACTCGCGACGGTCGACTGGCTCGCGCTCGCCTACGGCGCCGTGGTCGTCGTCTACGCGCTGATCCCGCAGCACGTCCTCGACGGCGGCGCGACGCATCACGGCGTCCTTCTCGGCGTTCGCCACGACCTGCTGCCGGTGGCGGCGTACTTCTTCGGCCGCGCCCTCGACCTGACCGCCCGCGACATGAAGCGGCTCGGGGCGACGATCATCGCGGCGGCCTCGGCCGTCGCCGCCTTCGGGCTGATCGACATCTACGCGATCCCGCTCTCGTGGTGGCGCCGCTCGGGCGCAGAGGGCTGGTTCACGCAGCAGCTCGGGTTCGGCTACACCGGGCTCTCGGGCCTCCCCGAGAACTTCGTCTACAACACCGGCAACGAGCATCCGCTGCGTCGGCTCGTCTCGACGTTCCTCTCGCCGCTCGCGGCCTCCTACATGCTCGTGACCGCGCTCTTGCTGTGCGCGGCGTGGCTCGTCTCGCAGCGGCCGCGCCTCGCGATCTGGATCCCGACGACGGCGCTCCTCTTCGCCGCGCTCCTCTGGACGCACAGCCGCTCCTCCTACATCGCGCTCGTGCTCGGCCTCGTCGTCTTCGCCCTACGGCGGCCGGGTGCCCGCGCCGTCCTCCTCGGCTCGGCCGTGTTCGTGCTCGTGGTCGGCGTCGTCTTCGTGAAGGCGTATCCGCACGTCGCGCCGGTCACGAGCTTCACGCCGTCGGAGCTCGACTACCAGCGTCAGCATGCGCACTCGTCGGCGGGAGGCCCGGCCGTGAGCGCCGGCGGGTTCGAGGACGCGAGCACCTCGAGCCACCTGCGCAACCTCCGGGACGGCATCTCGACCGTCCTCCACCACCCGCAGGGGTTCGGCCCCGGCAACGCCGGCTCGACAGCCGCCCGCACCGACGTCCAGATCAAGGCGGGCGAGTCGACCTACACGGAGCTCGGCGTCGACGCCGGGCTTCTCGGCGGGCTGCTCTTCGTCGCCTGGTCGCTCGCCGTGCTCTGGCGGCTCGTCCGCTGCAACGCCTGGCTCGCCGCCACGATGGTCGCGATGCTCGCGCTGGCGCTCCAGACCGACATCATCGGCGTCCCGTGGGTCGTCTACGTCCTCTGGCCACTGGCCGGCTGGCGCATGTCCCATCCCGAGACCTGACCGAAAGAGCGTCTTGCGCGGCGCGGATTCGTGCCTACGCTGGACCGGGTGCGGATCTCGCTCCTCGACGTCGTCGTCGCGCTCGTCGTCCTCGGCCTCGTCGCGCTCTCGGTCGCCCGGTTCGGCGTCGGCGACAGCGGCGTCCGGGCGCCGGCCGTTCTCGCCAGCCCGACCCTGACTCCGGGCTCGCTCAACCCCGACGTCACCCAGGCGACGATCGGTCAGACGATCTGCGCGCCGGGCTGGACCGCCACCGTTCGCCCTTCCACCGACTACACGAACAACCTCAAGGCCGAGCAGATGCCGTCGTACCGCGAGACCGGCCCGCCCTCCGACTACCAGGAGGACCATCTGATCAGCCTCGAGCTCGGCGGCAACCCGACCGACCCGAGGAACCTCTGGCCCGAGCCCTACCCGCGCGCGGCCGACGTCGACAAGATCGAGAACCAGCTGAACGACAAGGTGTGCTCCGGCGAGCTCACCCTCGCCGAGGCCCAGCGTCAGGAGTCCGCGCTGAAGCACGAGGACGGCTGACCTCCGGTACCGTGCGGCGACGCGCAAGTGGCTCCCCTTCTTCGCGGCCGCGGCCGCACTCGCGCTTCCCGTCGGCGCAGGCGCCGCGCTCGTCGTCGGCGTCAACGACGACGCTGCGAAGGACGCTGCCCAGGTCGGCTGGCTCTACCCGACGATGGGAGCCGAAGGCCTCCAGGCGAGCACGATCACGCTCCGCTGGGACGAGACGGCGCCGACCGCGATCCCCGACCAGGCCGCCGTCGCGCGCGCGGTCGCCGCGGCCAGGGCGAACGGCCAGACCGTCGAGCTCGACCTCTACCCGCTCCACTCGATGGCGTTCACCGGCGGCCAGAAGTGCGTGCCTTCGAGCGATCCGAACGGCTGCGGCGACACCGCTCGGATCCAGTCGTTCGGCAGCTGGGTCGGCCAGGTCGCCCGTGCGTTCCCCACCGTTCGCCAGTTCGTGGTGATGAACGAGTGCAACCAGCCGCTCTTCGTCAACCCGCAGTTCGACACCTCCGGCGCGAACCAGTCGGCCGAGATCTGTGGCCGCGCGCTGGCCGCCGGCTACGACGCGCTCCAGGCGGTCGGCCCCCAGATCTTCGTGTGGGGCGTCGGGCTCTCCCCGCGTGGCAACGACAACCCGAACGCGGCGAGCAACGTCTCCACCTCGCCGGTCAAGTTCCTGCAGGCGCTCGGCGCGTGGTTCAAGTCTTCCGGCCGCACGCGCCCGCTGATGAGCGGGCTCGACTTCCACCCGTACCCGATCCCGCAGTCGCTCCCGTTCGCGACCGGGTACGCGGGGGCGACGAGTGCGACCGTCTCGAACCTGCCGCGGATCTATCAGGCGTTCTACGACGGGTTTGCGGGGTCGGCCCAGCCGACGATCGGCCAGCAGGTCGGAGGAGGGCTGCCGGTCTCGCTGAACGAGGTCGGGATCCAGACCGACTCGACGGGGAGGGCGGGATACGTCGGCACCGAGACCGCGGCGAACCCGGACGGCGGCGTCCTCGGCGCCACGGCGACGGAGGGCTACCAGGCGAGCTGGTACCTGCAGATGCTCGAGCTCGTCTCCTGCGACCCCAACGTCGCCGTCGTGGACATCTACCACCTGATCGACGAGCCCACGCTCTCGGGCTGGCAGAGCGGCCTCTACTACGTCGACCGCACAGCCAAGCAGAGCGCCGCCACCGTCCACGACTGGATCGCCTCGACCGGCGGCGCCTGCCGCGGGGCCCTGCGCCCGTGGGCGGCGCCCGGCGCGGCCGTCGCCCGGCCCGCCATCCCGCCGCCCGCCGAGCCCTCCGGCCGGCGGATCGTCGTCTCCTCCGCCGGGCGGATCCGTGTGTTCGATGCGACGTCGCACGCGCTGAGGCGGGTGATCGCTCCGTTCGGCCCCGCGTTCGCGGGCGCGATGCCGATCGCGCTCGGTGACGTGAACCGAGACGGCGTCGCCGACTACGCTGCTACCGGGAGCGGAACGGTGAAGATCCTCAACGGCAAGTCGGGCGGCGTGCTCGCGACGTACTCGGTCCCGGCCGTCTCGGTCGCCCTCGGCGACGTCAACGGCGACGGCCGAGCCGACCTCGTGGTCGGCACGGCGGGCCGGGTGAAGGTCTTCGACGCGAAGACCCACGCCCTGCTCGAGTCGTTGGCGCCGTTCGGGCCGGCGTACCGCGGCGGCGTCACAGTGGCCGCCGGCGACCTCGACGGAGACGGCCGCGCCGACGTGGTCGCGGGCCAGGCAGCCGGGGGCGGCGTGGTCGCGTTCGGCGGCGCCACGGGCGCGAAGCTCGAGACGCTTCGGCCGTTCTCGGCTGGGTACTCGCGCGGCGTCACGCTCGCGGCGGCCGACGTGAACGGCGACGGCAAGGCCGACGTGATCGCCGGCACCGGCGCCGGCACGACGGCGTTGATCAGGGCATTCTCGGCCGCGACCGGCAAGCGCCTGCTCTCGTTCGCGCCCTACGGCGGGTTCGCCGGCGGGGTGGCCGTGAGCTCGGCGAACGTGACCGGAGACCAGTCGGCCGAGATCGTCGCCGGCCAGGGCCAGGGCGGTGGCGCGCAGGTCTCGGTGTTCGACGGCCGGAGCGCGGCGCTGACCTCGACCTTCCTCGGCGCGACCGGCTCCGGCGGCATCGCGGTGGCGGCGGGCTGATGCGCGCCGCCCGGATCCACGAGATCGGAGCGCTCCCGCAGGTCGACGAGATCCCGCCGCCCGACACGGCCCGTGCTGTCGCCGTCTCGATGTCGACGCTCAACCCGGTCGACATCTCGATCGGGACCGGGCGCTTCTACGGCGGCGCGCCCGAGACGCCCTACGTGATCGGCTCCGAGGTCGTCGGACGGACGCCCGAGGGACGGCGGGTCTGGGTTCGCGGCCGCGAGCTGATGTCCGACCTCGTCGACCCGGCCGGGCGCTGGGTGTTCGACATCCCAGACGGCCTCAGCGACGAGGGAGCACTTGCGTGCGGGGTAGCCGGCCTGACGGCATGGCTCGCCGTCTCCTGGCGCGCTCCCGTGCGCTCCGACGATATCGTCCTCGTACTCGGCGCCAGCGGCACCCTCGGGTCGGTCGCCGTGCAGGGCGCGAAGCTCCTCGGCGCGAAGCGCGTCATCGGCGCCGCCCGGCGGACAGAGCTCGTCCCCGACGCCGCCGACGAGGTGCTCGACCTGAGCGGGGACGACCCGCTCCCCGAGGCGACCCTGATCGTCGACGGCCTCTGGGGCGAGCAGTTCGAGCGGGCGCTGGCTGCCGCCGCAGTCGGGGTCCGCGTCGTTCATCTCGGCCAGTCGGCGGGGCCCTCGTCGACGCTCCAGTCGGCGTGGGTGCGCGGCAAGGTCGCGACGATCCTCGGACATTCCCTCTTCTCCGTCTCGGAGGCCGACGCCGGGGCCGGCTACCGCGAGCTCTGCGAGCACGCGCGCGACGGCGAGATCACGTTCGACACCGAGACCTACCCGCTCGACGCGATCGGCGAGGCGTGGGAGCGGCAGGCGTCCGGCAGCCCCGGCGCGAAGATCCTGGTCGAGTTGACAAAAGACAGCGTCACGAGCTAGCGTCAACCGGTCGTCTGCGGCGCCCCACGACCAAGGAGGCGCAAGATGGTGACCATCCCGCTGGCGGCGGTGAAGCTCGGCAAGCTCCCCGCCCACGTCGATCCGCGCACCCTGTCCCTCTCGCGATACGTCGACCGGGAGGTGCTTCCGGCGCCGCCGCCGTCGCTCGACCTCTCCTCCCGGGTGATCGAGTGGCCGATGTACGCGAACGACCGCCTCGGCGACTGCACGACCGCCGCCGCCGGCCACATGATCGAAGCGTGGACGGCGGCCGCCGCAGGCACCGCGGTCGAGGTCCCCGAGGCGGCCGTGCTGGCCGCCTTCGACGCCGTGAAGATCGTCGATCCGACGAGCGGAGAGGAGGGAGCGGTCGAGCTCGACGTGCTGAAGCTCTGGCGCTCGACCGGCATCGGCGACCATCGGATCGGCGCCTTCGCCCGCGTGGCGCGCGACGACCGCGACCTCGTCAGCACCGGCGCCTGGCTCTTCGGCGGGTTGTACGTCGGGCTGCAGCTGCCGCTTCGGGCGACCGGCCAGGACGTCTGGGACTGGGCGGGCAGCCTCGACGGCCCCGACGCGCCCGGCTCGTGGGGCGGCCACGCGGTCGATGTCGTCGCCTACGACGAAGGCGGGCTCACCGTCGTGACCTGGGGCGCGCTCAAGCGGATGACCTGGGCGTTCTGGGACCGCTACTCCGACGAGGCATGGTGCGTGCTCTCGACCGACTTCCTGGCCGGCGGCCGCTCGCCGGCGGGCTTCGACCTCGAGGCCCTGCAGCACGATCTCGCCCTCGTCACCGGAGGTGCGCGGGGATGAGCGACCGAGCCGCCCTCTACACCGTCGCGCTCCGCTCGCGCACGCATCCACTCCCGCTCGGGGACCTCGGCGACGTGCTCGCCGGGGTCCTCGACGGCTTCGCGGAGACGAGCGGCGCGCGCGTCGTCCGCGTGCTCGAGGTCGAGCGGGACGGCGACGACCTGTTCTCGGTCGTGCAGCACGGCGCACGCGGTGTCGCCGCCGACATCGTCGACGACGCGGGAGCGGTGCGGCTACGGCAGCTGCCGGGCGACGTTCAGCTCGTGCGCGCCGGCTGTCTCTTCAGGCTGCCCGCCGCGGAGACGTCGGGCCGGCTCGCAGTGCACGTCGCGAACGGCCGCGGCGTCAAGGAGCTGTTCGGGCAGGGGCTCGCTGCGCGGCTCCGGGCGCTGCGGCCCGGGGTCACGCTCGCGATCGAGCGTCTGGGGCAGCCCGAGGCGCTGCAAGCGGCGGTCGCGGCGGGCCGAGTCGAGCGGCTGCGGCTGGTTGCGGGGCGGTCGATCTCCGACGCCGATCGCTGGGTCTCGAGCGACCCGGGGCGCGTGCAGCTCGAGGTCTCGTCGCGGGCCGGGCTTCGCCCGGAGCTGATCGAGCGGCACCTCCGCGGCGACAAGGCGGCGCTGCCCGAGATCCTTCGCTTCGCCGGGCTGACGTTCGACCGCGCGAGCGTCGGCGTTCGGCTCGACGACGGGAGCCGCCGCCTCTTCGACCTCGCCCGGCCGGAGTCGGGCCCGCCCGCAACACGGCGGCTCGAGGGAATCGTCCTCGACGAGGCGGGCGAGCCAACCGGCGCGAGCCTGCTCGCCGCGCTCCGCGCGGTGGTCGCCGCCTGACCCTGCGCATGCTCGCGTCGGTGGAGGCCGGCTTCTGGACGTGTGGGGCCACGAGCGCGCTGCAGCTCACCGGCTGCGGCTCCCCCGCCGAGGTCACGCGGGCACACGCCGCCCCCAGGCCTGCCTGAGTCCGAGCCCCCTCGAGCCCTGTCCGCGACAGCCGCGGCTCGTTCGTGTCCGACACCATCCGTCCCGCCAGGGCGCGTGGGCACTGGAGTCGGGTCGCGCCTCGGGGTGGTGTCTGGCACCTGACCGCGCCCTATCGGCCGTGACCGAACTGCGGATGTCCATGCCCTGTCGGGACGGGGCTGTGGGGTGCGCTGGCTACGCTGGACACGTCTGTGAAGTGGGTCATGCTTCTCGCGACGGCGGCGCTCGCGACTCTCGCGCCGGGCGCCGGCGCCTCGCGCTCCTCCGCCGTCGACACCTGCGGCGTCCCGTCGCAGGCGCCGGTGTGGATCGACTTCGCCGGCCACGACGCGCCGATCACGCCGAAGCCCGGGCTCACGCTCGCGGTCGCCTCGGGCACCGACGTGCCGCAGCAGTTCCGCGCCGCGGGCGCCGCGACCGTGCTCTTCGATCTCAACTTCAACAAGCGCGTCGGCAGCTCGACGAACCCGGCCGACCCGTCGCTGATGCAGGCCAGGGCGAAGTCGCTCTACGACTACGCCGTCTCGGTCACCGGCTGCCAGACGCCGGTGATCGCCGAGAACGAGCTCGCCGGCGCTCAGACCCCGACCCCATGGACGCCCAACAACGCGC
This sequence comes from uncultured Actinomycetes bacterium, assembly GCA_963836925.1. Lineage (GTDB taxonomy): Bacteria > Actinomycetota > Thermoleophilia > Gaiellales > Gaiellaceae > PALSA-600. The sequence continues at coordinate 48,125 of CAWILJ010000003.1, read as the reverse complement.
AGTACCGCCAGAACGTCCTCGACTTCCTCACCGCGCTCCAGGGCCTCGGCGCGACGCCGCTCCTCTCGATCGCGAACCCGCCCTACACCGGCGGCGACGCCCGCCTCTGGTGGCAGCAGATCTCGAAGGTCGCGATCCTCCTCCGCCAGGTCTACTTCACGAAGCCGAATGCGGCCGGCCTCTATCAGCTCGGCCCGGCCGCAGCGAGCCTTTCGATGCGGCAGAGCCTCCGCGGCCTCGTCAACCACCTGACCCAGATCGGGATCCCCTCGGGCCGGATCGCGCTCGAGATGCAGCTGACCAGCTCGCCCGGCCTCGGCCAGCGCGCGGGGCTCCAGCCCGCGCAGGCGTGGCTCGAGATCGTGAAGCTCGAGGCGCTCGCCGCCAGGTTCGTCGCCACGCAGTTCAAGCTCCAGAGTGTCTGGTCGTGGGGCTGGGCCACCTTCAACGCGAACGTCACTCCGGATCCCGACAAGGCCGCCGCCGCGTGCGTCTGGCTCTGGGCGCGGGACCAGACGCTCTGCGACGGCCCGGCCGCCGCGGGTGCCGGGTTCGACGCGTCGCTCACCGAAGGCCAGCTCGACGTGCCCGCCGGCGCCCGCTGCCTCACGAGCGTCGGGACGATCTCCCGCAACGCGGTCTCCCGGTTCACCGCCGTCACCGGCGACCCGGGCTACGCCGCGAGCGTCCTCCTCGAGGAGCTCACGCTCGCCTCCCAGGTAAAGCCGGTCTATCAGCAAGTCCTCTCCGCCGAGCGAGCCGTGATCGCCGCAGGGTTCGGCGGCGACCGCACGAAGTACTGGGCCGCACTCCGGGCCGCCAGGCTCACCCTCGGAGACGCCCGCGCGATCATCACCGCGCGCCTCGCGCGTGACCAGATCGAGGCCGGGATGAGGGCGCCCGCGCCGACGCGCGCCGACATCGCCGACTTCCTCACGACCTACCGCGACCGGCAGGCCCGCGCGGTCACAACGACCACCGCGGCACCGTGGCTCGGCGGCGCGACACACGGCTGGGCGATCGAGAGCCTCGCTCCGGCGGAGCTCTTCACCCTCACCGGCCCGGGGAAGATCGACACCGCCGACGGCACCTTCCAGGTCACGCCGAGCGGCCAGGCCTTGCCGCTCGGCCTGCTCCCGAGAAGTCGCGCCACCGCGGCGGCCCGCGAGGCGCTCAGCCGCCAGGAGCGCGACGCGGAGTACCGCTCATGGCTGCGCGATCAGGAGAAGCACCTTCTCTCGTCCGCGTCCTGCCTGAACGACCAGGTTCCGACGGTCGAGCCAACCGACCTGTCGCCGTTCGTGCCGTTCCTCTTCCCGAGCTAGTAAGCCACTTTACTAGTCGGAGACGAAGACTATAAGCTGGGCCGCCGTGTGGACGACCGTCTGACCACGAACGACCTCACCGTGCTCGCGCTCCTGACCGAGCGCTCCGCCCACGGGTGGGCGCTCGCGGTGAAGGTCGCGCGCGGCGGTGAGATCGGCCAGATCTGGTCGATCAGCCGCCCGATCGTGTACCACGCCCTCGACCGGCTCGAGAACGCCGGCCTCGTCAGGGCCGCCGGCCTCGAGCGCGGCGGCCGCGGCCCGCATCGCGTCGTCTACGCCGCGACCCCCGAGGGCAAGGCCTATCTCGCCGACTGGCTTGCCACGCCCGTCCAGAACGTCCGCGACATCCGCTCGCTCTTCCTGCTCAAGGTCGTCCTGATGGAGCGGGTCGGCGGCGACCCCGAGCGGCTCCTCGTCGCCCAGCGGGCAGTGCTGCTGCCGTTCATCTCCTGGCTCGAGGCGCAGGCCGACGAGGTCGGCCCCGAGCTGCCGGGCGAGACCACGGTCGCCGCCTTCCGGTTGGAGACGGCGACCGCGATCGTCCGCTTCATCGACCGCAAGCTCGACGCTGCGGCTACTTCTTCTTCCGGCAACTCGGGATCGGGACCTCGGTCGGCGCGCGGAACACCGTGATCACGGCACCGCCCGAGACGTAGCGCCCTCCGCGCACGTCGCCAGGAACCGTGTTCAGCCCTAACCGACCCCGCGGTAGTGCATACGCAATGCATGTGCAGAGCGGGCGATCTATTCCACGTCGCCTGCCCACGGGCGTTTGACTGGTCAGTCTCTGACGAATAGAGTGGGCGCTGCACAGCGATCGTGGGTTCGCCTCGGGACAGGCAATCCATGCTCTACGGAGTGGGCCCTCACGCAGTTCCCATCCCTTCCGCGTGAGGGCCCACTCGTGCTTCGGGCCTACACGGCGCGCGCGTAGGGCTCGAGCTCGGCGAGGACGCCGTCGATGAAGCGCTCGACCGCGCGCGAGGACTCGAGCCGGAAGCGGAGCAGGATCGCCTCGGTGCCGGCGCTGCCGCGCGTCCGCGCCTCGAGCGAGTCGATCGCCTCCTCGATCCCGAGCCGCTGTGCGTGCAGCATCGGCCGCGGGTCGATGCAGTTCCGCTGCGCGAACACGAGCTTCAGAAGGAGCAGCGAGCGCCCTTCGCGCACGTGCTCCACCGGCTCGGAGAGCCAGCCGCCGACCGCCTCGTGCCCGGCGGCGGTCGCCCGGAAGACCGTCCGGTTCGGCCCCCGCGAGCCGGGCTCCCTGCCCGAGGGCGCGATCAGGCGCCGACCCTCGAGGATCTCGAGCGACCGGTAGACGAGGGGCCGCGTCAGCGACCAGATCGAGCCGAGCTCCCCGTTCGCCGACAGCTGTCTTGCCAATGCCCAGCCATGCGCAGGTCGCTCGCACAGCAGCGCGAGGACGGCCCACTCCCCTGGAGCAAGGTCGCGGTCGCTCACCTTTCGAAGGTTACGGGCCAACAGGGGCGATCGGATTTGCCGGGCCTTGTCGTCGCGCGGCCGCCTCGAGATCACCGCTGCTACGTTGTCCCGGCACCCGCCGGTACCTAGGCGTTGCCATGGTAGTCCGAGTGTCAACTACCGCCAACCCCGGACAGGAGCTCGATCGACGTGACTCTTTCCTTCTCGAGAGCGGACCTCGTCAGGCGAGGGGCCGCGCTGGCCGTCGCCGGTGGCGCGGTCGGCGTTCTCACCGAAACTGCAAGTGCCGATCCGATCTCGGATCAGGATCTTGCCTACGTGCGGCTCCTCGTCACGGCGGAGCTGCTTCAGTCGAACTTCTACAGCCAGGCGATCGCGGCCTCGATCCTGACCGGGGACGCGCTCAAGTACGTCAAGCGCGCGTATCTCAACGAGCAGGAGCACTATCAGTCCGTCGCCGGGATCGTCAGCGGAGCGGGCCAGGTCCCGACCGTCTCGGCGGATGTCAACTTCTCGTACCCGACCGGTACCTTCGACGACCAGAAGTCCATTCTCAAAGCTGCGGCCACCCTCGAGTCTGCGGTGGTCTCGACGTACGCCGGCGCGATGGGCGGAATCGTCACGAACCAGTTCAAGACGGGGATCGCCCAGATCGCCGCCTGCGAGGCGCAGCACTCGTCGTACTTCCAGACCACGACGGGCGGATCCCCGTTCTGGCTCTCGTTCCCGCCGTCCTTCACGATCCAGCAGGCGTCGGACGCGATGAACGCCTACACGACGTGAGGACGAGGAGCGAATTGTCCCGGAGTCAGCACTACGGAAAGGAGTTCTCTTGCTTCTCCAAGGCACTCGCGGGCGCGCGGTAGCGCTTCTCTTCGCCGTCGCGCTCTGCGTCGGCGTGGGCGCGAGCGGCGCATCCGCCAGGTCGACGCACTCGACGGCGGGTCTCACCGTCTACGCGGCGGCGTCGCTGACCGACGTCTTCCCGAAGATCGATCCGACCGCTTCGTACAACTTCGCGGGGTCCAACGCCCTCGCGACGCAGATCACGAACGGCGCCCCGGCGGATGTGTTCGCCTCGGCCAACACGCAGCTTCCCGCCCAGCTCTACGCGGCAGGCACTGTCGAGAAGCCGGTCACGTTCACGCGCAACACGCTCGTGGCGATCGTTCCGAAAGCGAACCCCCTCGGGATCAAGAGCGTCTACGACATCGCGAAGCCGGGTGTCAAGCTCGACATCGCGAACTCGGCCGTCCCGGTCGGCGCCTACACGCTCCAGATCTGGAAGCAGATGGGGCTGACCGCGCAGATGACGGCGAACGTCGTCAGCCAGGAGACCGATGTTCGCGTCGTGCTCCAGAAGGTCCAGCTCGGCCAGGCCGACGCGGGCTTCGTCTACTCGACCGACGCACAGACGGTTCCCGGTGACGTGACCGTGATCCCCGTCCCGGCGTGGGCCCAGCCGAAGGTCGCCTACGCGATGGCCGTCGTCACGAAGAGCCCGAACCAGGCCGCTGCGCAGCAGTTCGTGAACAAGGTGATGAGCCCGGCCGGCCAGGCGTGGATGCTGAAGTACGGCTTCCTGACGATCTCGGCGCCGGTGCCGACGATCGCGAAGGTGGCGCCGAAGATCACGACTGCGGGTAGGACGCTCACCGTTCTCGGCAAGAACTTCACGGGCGCGACCTCGGTGACGTTCCAGGGCGTCCCGGCGAAGTTCAAGGTGAGCTCGACCCTCAAGCTCACGGTCACCGTTCCGGCCAAGGCCAAGACGGGCAGCTTGACCGTGACGACGCCGAACGGCACCGCGACCTGGAAGTCGGTCACGATCAGGGCGTGAGCCGTAGGCTCGACGGAGGGTCCCTACGAGCGAAGGTGGGAGCGCCCGACACCCGCTCCCTCTGACGGCAGCAACGGCGCGCCGCAGCTACCTGCTGCGGCGCGCCGCGCTGTGCAAGGGCTCGCGCTCGGCGAGCAGGCCGTCGATGAAGCTGACCACGGACCTGGTGATCTCGAGCCGGTACCGGACGAAGATGTGCTCCGTGCCGATGCTCCGGCGTAGCCGGGTCTCGAGCGCGGTGACTGCGGGGACCGTGGACGCGCGCTGCGCCTCGAGGAGCGGGCGGTTGTCGAGGCCCGCTCGTTCGAGCAGCACGAGCTTGAGCAGGAGGAGCGAGCGGATGTCGCGGACGTGGTCGACGGGCTCGGAGAGCCAGCGGGTGAGCTCCTCGCGACCCACCGGGGTCGCCTTGAAGAGCGCTCGGTTCGGCCCCCGGGCCCCCGGCTCGGTTCCCACGGGCTCGATCAGGCCGCGGCTTTCGAGCAGCTCGATGGCGCGATAGACGAGCGGCCGGCCGACCGCCCAGACCCGGCCGATCTCGCCGTTCTTCGACATCGCCTCGGCGAGCGCCCACCCATGGGCGGGGACGTCCGAGAGCAAGGCGAGGACGGACCACTCGCCGGGCGCCAGCTCGCGCACCTCCGACACGGCGCAAAGGCTACTGCCGCCGCCGCTGCCGAAAGGAGGCTTGACGTGGTAGTCACGATTTGACTAGTATCGGCGCCACGCCAGATCCTCCCAGCGTGCGATCCGTTCTCGCGCGCGTCGCGCGCCGGCAGCCCGGTACCGCCGTACCAGGCTGCCGGCGCAGCGGAGATGAGGGTGGCGGTTGCGGTCTAGGACTTGCCTAGGTAGCCTGTTCGACGATGCCGCGGGAATATTACAGCGTGAGCGAAGCTGCCAAGACGCTCGGCATCAGCGTCGACACCTTGCGTCGCTGGGACCGCCAGGGGCGCATCAAGGCCGACCGCGACAAGAGCAACCGCCGCGTCATTCCCTCGAGCGAGATCGAGCGGCTCCGGGGCGACGCGGGATCGGCGCACCTCAGCGCCAGGAACCGCTTCAACGCGATCGTCACCGACGTCAAGGTCGAAGGGCTCATGGCCCAGGTCGAGATGGTCGTCTCCGATCCCGTCCGCCTTGTCGCCGTCGTCACGCGCGATGCCGTCGAAGAGCTGGAGCTCCGCAAGGGGATGCCCGCGACGGCGATCGTCAAGTCGACGTCGGTGATGGTCCAGCACTGATCTTGGCCCAGGCGGTCGCCACCGGCGCCCGTACGTTCGAGTGGCAGAGGCTCGTGAGGCCGCTGCTCGCCGTTGCTTTTTTCGGCGCCGTGGTCATCACGTTCGTGTTCATCGCGCTGCCGATCGTCGCGATCTTCACCCACGTCACGCCGTCCGACCTGATTCACCAGCTCTCGAACCCGGTGGTCACCGACGCGGCCATCGTGACGATCAAGACGACCGTCATCGCGCAGGTGATCGTCTTGGCCTTCGGGACGCCGACGGCGTACTTCCTCGCGACGCGGCGCTTCACCGGCCGGAGCTTCGCGGTCACCGTGATCGAGCTGCCGATCGTCCTCCCGCCGGCCGTGGCCGGGATCGGGCTGCTCGTCGCGTTCGGCCGCGTCGGCCTTCTCGGCTCGACGTTCGACTTCCTCGGGGTGAACCTCGCGTTCAACCAGGCGGCGGTCATCCTCGCTGTCGTGATGACCGCCGGGCCGTTCTACATCCGGCAGGCGATCGCGGCATTCGAGGCCGTCGACGCGAACCTCGTCGCGGCGTCGAGGACGCTCGGCGCGGGGCCGATGCGGACGTTCTTCCGGGTCACCATGCCGCTCGCGAGCGCGGGCCTCGCCGCGGGGCAGGCGATCGCGCTCGCCCGCGGGCTCGGCGAGTTCGGCGCGACGATCATGTTCGCCGGGAGCCTGCAGGGAAAGACGCAGACGCTGCCGCTCGCGATCTACTACGCCTTCGAGCTTCCGAACGGCCTCGACATCGCCCTCGCGATCAGCGCCCTGCTCGTCATCTTCAGCGTCGCGATCCTGATGACGGTCAAGGTGTTCACTGCCCACGGCGCCCGCGGCCTCGGCGCGGTTTTCACCGCGCACCCGCCGGACGAGCCGGCTCGTTGATTCGTGGCGTCCCTGACCATCTCGTTCACGTTGCCCCTGCGCACGTTCGTGCTCTCCGTCGACCTGGAGGTGTCGCGGACGCTCGCGCTGGTGGGTCCCTCGGGCGCCGGCAAGACCTCGGTGCTCCGGGCGATCGCGGGCCTGCTCAAGCCGGCGAGTGGCCGTATCGCCCTCGATGACGAGGCCTGGTTCGACTCCTCGGCCGGCATCTTCCGCAAGCCCGACGAGCGCCGGGTGGGCCTCGTGTTCCAGGAGTACGCCCTCTTCCCGAACATGACCGTGAGGCAGAACGTCGCCTACGGTGGACGTGAGCGCGTCGACGAGTACCTCCAGCGCTTCGGCATCACGCACCTCGCCAATGCGCGCCCGACACATCTCTCGGGCGGCGAGCGGCAGAGGGTCGCGCTCGCACGCGCCCTGGCACGGGACCCCGGCGTCCTCCTGCTCGACGAGCCGCTGTCCGCGCTCGACGCGCACACGAAGACGACGGTCCGGGGCGAGCTTCAGGAGCTTCTGCGGGGGTTCGAGCTCCCGACCGTGCTCGTCACCCACGACTACGAGGACGCCGCGGCCCTCGCCGACAGCGTGGGGGTGATCGTCGCGGGCGGGCTGCGTCAGCTCGCGCCGCCCATGGAGCTCGTCCAGCATCCCGCCGACGGCTTCGTGGCGGCGTTCACGGGGGCCAACCTGTTGCGGGGGATCGCCCGTCCGGGTTCGGACGGTCTCACGGAGGTCGTGCTCGAGACCGGCGAGGCGATCTTCTCGACCGATCCGGGCCAGGGCCCGGTCGACGCGGTGGTCTATCCGTGGGAGATCCTCCTCAGCCGCACCCAGGGCGAGGACTCGGCGCAGAACGTCATCCAGGCGGAGATCCGCTCGGTCATGCACGTCGGCAACCGGGTCCGCATACGCGTCGGCCCCGTGGTCGCCGAGGTGTCCGATGCATCGGTCGAGAAGCTCGGGCTCGTTGTCGGGATGCCTGCGGTGGCGTCGTTCAAGGCGACGGGCACGCGCCTCGTGGCGCGACGCTGATGCCTTAGTCTCACGGACGGTGAGCGAGAGGGGACCCGGACGCGAACGCCAGGCGCTGCTCTACCTGGCTGGAGCGCGCGGCCGAAAGCCGACGGCGCCCACCGATCCGCGGAGGCTCGAGCAGGCGGCGCAGGAGGCGATGTCGCCCGAGGCGTTCGCGTACTTCGCGGGCGGCGCCGGGGTCGAGACAACGATGGCGGCGAACCGCCGAGCCTTCACGCGCCGGGCGATCGTGCCGCGCACGCTGCGGGGCGCCGCCGTCCGCGACCTCTCGGTCGACCTCTTCGGCCGCCGGCTCCGGACGCCGTTCCTGCTCGCGCCGATCGGCGTGCTCGAGCTGGCCCACCGCGATGCCGACCTCGCCGCGGCGCGGGCGGCGGCCTCCGAGGGCGTCCCGATGGTCTTCTCGAGCCAGGCCTCTGTCCCCCTCGAGACGTGCACGGCCGCGATGGGGGATGCCCCGCGCTGGTTCCAGCTCTACTGGGGGATGTCGGACGAGCTCGCGACGAGCTTCGTCCGCCGCGCCGAGGCCGCCGGGGCCGACGCGATCGTGCTGACCACCGACACCACGTCGCTCGGCTGGCGCCCGCGCGACCTCGACCTGGGGTCGCTCCCGTTCATGCGCGGGATGGGCCTCGCCCAGTACACGAGCGACCCTGTGTTCAACGCGCTCCTCGACGCCGACCCCGACCCTGGGCCGCGCGGGCGGGTCACGTGGAAGGCGGTCAGGTCGGTGGTCGACCTCTCGCGCCGCTATCCCGGCGGCACCCTGTCGAACTTGCGCTCCGGCCGCTCCCGCGCCGGTGTCCGGCTCTTCCTCGACATCTTCTCCCGGCCCTCGCTCGGCTGGGCGCAGGTCGAGGCGCTCCGGGCTCTCACCGGCCTTCCGATTCTCCTCAAGGGCGTGCTGCACCCCGACGACGCCCGCCGCGCCGTCGATCTCGGCGTGAACGGCGTCATCGTCTCGAACCACGGCGGCCGTCAGGTGGATGGAGCGATCGCGTCGCTCGACGCGCTGCCCGCCGTCCTGGAGGCGGTCGGTCCCGGCACGCCGGTGCTCCTGGACGGCGGCATCCGCGGCGGCGCCGACGCGTTCAAGGCGCTCGCGCTCGGCGCCCGCGCCGTCCTGATCGGCCGCCCGTATGCGTACGGGCTCGCCCTGGCGGGACAGCGCGGCGTGCGCGCCGTCATCCGCAATCTCGTCGCGGAGCTCGACCTGACGATGGGGCTCGCGGGCTGCGAGTCGGTCGCGGGCCTGACGCCCGACCTGCTCGTCTAGGGCTTGGCGCAGCTGGCCTTGCGGCCGGTGAGCGCCGCGAAGGCCGCGCTCGGCGAGACGCGGAATGCGAGCTCGACCTTCCCGGCGTGCGGAGCCGAGAGCACCGTCATCCCGTCCTTGGACTCGCTGACGCAGCTCGCGTGCGCGTGCAGGTACGGGGTGAAGCGGATCCCGACCCGGTACGTCCCCGGCTGTGAGAGCCGGAGCGTGACGGTGCTCTCGGTGATCGCGGCGACATGGGGGTGTCCCGGGCCGGTGACGATCGGCCGCGGCGACGGCACCGAGTAGACGGTGGCGTGCGCCGAGCGGAAGACGACCGGCAGGCCGGAGCGACCGCTCGCGAGGAGGGTGGCCTCCCGCTGCGCGCTGTAGTCCGGCGTCGAGTCGGTGAGGACGACGTAGCGGACGTTCAGCCGGCGGAGCCAGCCGAGGTAGGCCCGGGGCGTCATGTTGTCGTAGAGGAGCTCGTTCAGCGGGAAGTCGTTCTGGCGGAACCAGCCGCGGACGATCGGGATCCCTGCCTGCGGGAGGTACACGGCCTCCCAGTGGTCGGACGTGTCCACGGCCTCGACTCGGTAGTCGGGCGTGAGCGTGGTGTGCAGGTACCGCACGACCGGCTGCCAGTAGGCGGATGACGCGGCCGGGTCGTGGCGCGTCTGGAAGAAGCTGTACGCGAGTGGGGTCAGGTTCCAGCTGAGAGCGAGGCCCATCGCGATCACTGCGATCGGCAACGGGCGCCAGCGCCGGAGCGAGAGGACGAGGATCGCGATCGGGACCGCGACGAGGCGGAGCCGGACGATGTTTCCTCCGAGGTTCGTGGGGACGAAATACGAGACGGCGCACGCAACGCCGTAGGCGAAGAAGAGGATGTGCAGCACGCGGGCCCGCTCGACACGCCACGTGAGCCCGGCTCCGAGGGAGCAGAAGACGAGTGCGGCGAGGAGCTCCGTGGTGGGGAACGGATAGTGGCCGGGGTCGGGGAAGAGGCGCCAGAGACCGAGTGCAACCACGCAGATCGCCGAGAGGACGGTGGCCGGGATCGCGATGTCGTGCGGCGAGCGAGCCACGGCGACGGCGCCGAGCACGACGAGCAGGAAGAAGAAGGCGAGCGGGCTCGCGGCGAAGGTGAGCACCGCGAGGAGCGAGAACCAGACGAGCCGGCGGTTCGCGATCGCCACGAGCGCGGCGAGTGCGAACGCGAGCCCGAGCCCGTACGGGAAGGCGGCGGTGACGATCGAGGCGGCGGCGACGACGGCGAAGAACCGCGAGACCCATGGGCTCGTCTCGCCCCACGTGCGCCGGACGACGAGGCTGAACGCCGCGGCCGACGCGGCGACGCTGATCACCGCGAGCAGGCGGATCCCGACGACGGCGGCGAGGGGGTAGTAGATGAGGCTGTAGCCGACGAACGTGTAGCGGCCGGCGTACCAGTAGTTCGACCAGAGCGCGAAGCCGTGGTGGAGGAAGACGTGGAGCTGGAAGACGTGTGCCGCGAAGTCGGTGCCGGGCGGAGCGAACCAGGCGATGAGGGCGGCGAGGAACCCGGCCAGAACGGTGTTCCTCAGCGTTTCGCTGCTTCGAATCGTCGTCAAGTGGAAGCGCCCTCTCCAAGACGGCTTGCCCTGCGCCGCCCCTGCGCAATCCTAGTTCGGGGGTGCGGGGCCGGAGCCGGTCTGGCCGGTGTCGAACCGGTAACGGAGGAAGAGATGGTCGCCGCCCCGGCGGATGCCGAGGAGCTCGGCTTCGAGCGGGCCGCCTTCGAGGAGGTCGGCGCCCTCGACGAGCGAGAGGCGCCGGTCGCTCTCGATTCGGCCCGTGAGCAACGGCGAGACGGTCAGGAACAGCTCGTCGACGAGGCGCTCGGCGAGCAACGGTCCCCAGGCGGTCGGGCCGCCTTCCGAGAGGACGAGGGCGTGCCCGCGGGCGCGGAGGGCGGCGACGATTGTGCTTCCGTTAAGTGCGTCGCCGGCGGTGACGACCTGCTCGGGCGGGAGGGCAAGTCGCGCGGCGCCGGCTGCCGTCGTGAGGGCGACCGCGCCGGCGGCGAACGCGGGGTGGCCGGTATCGACGCGCCCGCTGCGGGTGAGCACGACGACCTCGGGGTCGCCGGAGCGGCCGATACGCGTGCGGAGCTCCGCGAAGGCGTCGGCGGCGTCGGGGAACGCCTGCCCGGGCGTCCACGCTCCGCGCGGCGAGGCCTCGAGCGTCCCGGAGCCGACGACGACGGCGTCGGCGCAGGCGCGCAGGAGCCCCATCACGAGCCGGTCGGCGGCGCTCGCTGCCGCGATGAGCCTGTTCGAGCGCGGCACCGACGGGATCGCCGTCACGCCGTCGATCGACTGGACGAAGTTCGCAAACACGCGTGGCTCCTCGAACCCGAGCGTTCCTCCGTAGAGCCGAGCGAGCTCCCCGGGCAGCGGGAACGCCGGCAGCCCCGCCGCCTCCCACTCGACCTCGAGCGGCTCCATCAGGCCCCCGAGGGACATGGCTGGCCGAGCCACGTCCGGTACCAGGTTACGTGACGTCTCAGCAGCGAAAGAGCGTCGGAATTCGGCGCTCTGGACATGTCTCGCCGCCAAAGTCCCTGCAGCTGGCCGGGTGCCGGTTGGGACATGTCGCCGGGCACGTTACGAAGTCGTCACAGGTAGGGACATGGCTGCGAAGGCCAACGATGCGTCTCAGCCGACGCCGTACACGGGGACGATCGCGCCGGTGACCGCCGCCGCGGCGTCGCTGAGGAGGAACGCGATCACCGAGGCGATGTCCGCTGGTGGCACGGCCTTGCGCAGCGCCTCGGGCGACATCGACGCACGGTTCGCCGGGGTGTCGATCACCGACGGCAGGATCGCGTTCACCCGTACCCGGCGCTCCGAGAGATCCGCGGCGAGCACCTCGGTCAGCCGGATCACGCCGGCCTTCGCCACCGCGTATGCGGCCGAGCCGGCACCGCCCTCGACGCCGGTCCGAGAGCTCGACGTTCACGACGGCCCCGCCCGCCGGCAGCCGCCGCGCCGCCTCGCGGCACGTCCACCACGCGGTGCCGAGGTTCAGGTCGGTCATGAACCGGACCGACTCCGGATCGGACTCGGCCAGCCGGCCTCCGCGGAAGCCGCCGACCGCGTTGACGACCCACCGCGGGAGCCAGCCGTCCGCCTCGAGGCGGGCCCACAGCGTCGAGACCTCGTCCGCCGAGGTCAGATCGACGGCTTCCCGCCGGACCGAGCCACCGCCGCCGTCGGCCGCCCGGTCGACGGCGACCACACGGTCGCCGCGGCCGGAGAGTGCAGAGACGATCGCGCCGCCGAGCGCCCCGCCGCCCCCGCAGACGAGCGCGACGTCGCCCACAGGCGCCTAGTCCCGCCGGCTGGAGCGTGCCTCGAGCAGGAACTCGCGCCGCAGCTCGGGGTCGTCGTAGGCCCCGCGCCAGAACGTCGTCACCGTCCGCGACTGCTCCTCGACCCCACGCATCTGCGTGCAGAGGTGCGAGGCCTCGAGGTACACGGCGACACCGCGCGGATCGATCAGCGTCACGAGCCCGTCGGCAATCTCCTCGCCGAGCCGTTCCTGCACCGTGAACCGACGCGCGAACAGGCGCACGAGCCGCGTCAGCTTCGAGATGCCGAGGATCCGGTCGCCGGCGATGTAGCCGATGTGCGCCGTCCCGAAGAACGGCAGCGCATGGTGCTCGCACAGGCAGTGGAACTCGATCGGCCCCTCGACGATCTGGCTGACGCCCGCGTCGGGCGCGTGGGTCGTCTCGGCGGGAAACGACGTCGCGAGCTTCGGCTCGCCGTCATAGCCGGCGGTCGCCTCGAAGAGCGCGCGGAGGAACCGCTCCGGGGTCTCGCTCGTCCCCGCCGTCGCGAGATCCATCCCGAACGCGTCGAAGATCTCCGCGACCGCGGCGCGATAGCGGGCCCAGTCGGCCGGCGCGATCACCCTCGGCGGAAGGTCGTACCAGGTTGTCGAGGCCGATCCTGCATGTCCTGCGGCGGCTGCCGCAAGATCGATGACGTTGTCCCGCTCGCTCATCGCGTGATGTGCCTCCCCAGGCCGAAATTCGCTCCGTAGAGCCGCGTCACTGAGTGAGTATCAACGAGCACGCGACTCTTACCCTTCCGGGGACATCCTACGCGGACGCGCCCTGGGCGCGCCGCGCCCGCCGTAGCTCGAGGGGCACGAGCGTGGCGCCGCAGAGCAGGACGAGCCAGAGGTACGCCTCCGGATGTCCGGCTGCGAGGCAGACGCCCAGCGCGGCCAGTTGGGTCGAGAGGCCGTAGTTCGCGAGGATCTTCAGGGTCGTCGTGTCGTGGTAGGCGAGCCGCGCCTCCTTCCCCGCCCCGCGGAGGCGCCGCTCGACGGCCCATCTCACCAGGCGGTCCTGCGGCGCGTACACCGCGTCGTAGATCCGCCCGAAGAGCTCGGTCAGGCCCGTTGCCTGCGGACGTGCCTCCCGCGACTCGCCGTTCTCGAGGCGCCACAGCAGCTCGAGCCCGAAATCGGCGCTGAGGACGAGCGTGAGCACGATGAACGAGCCCAGTGCGAGGAAGGGCTCGCCGGTGACGTACCCGAGCGCGGCGAAGAGCGCCGCGTTGATCACCAGGTCCGACTCCGAGTCGAGGTACCGCCCGAGGACGGAGACGCGACCGGACGCGCGCGCGAGCTGCCCGTCGGCATTGTCGAGCACGGTCTTGAGCTGGAGCACGAGGGCGGCCGCCACGAGGTGCCCGCTCGCGAGCAAGCCCGCAGCTCCCAGCCCGGTCGCGAACGCCGCCAGAACGACCGCGACCGGCGGCACGCGGAGCGGCAGCAGCGCGACCACGACGAGATGCGCAAGCGGCCGGAAGACGAGCTCACACAGGAACTCGTAGGACGGGCGTTCCTTTCTCGTGGCTGCGAGGGTTGCTGACATCGTCCCGCTGGGTATGTCTAGCGCATGAATGTTCCCGAAGGCTGGGCCGAGATCGACGGCGCCCTGCAGAGAGAGTTCCGCTTCGACACCTTCCCCGACGCGATCGCGTTCGTGAACCGGGTCGCCGAGCTCGCCGAGGGCGAGAACCACCATCCGGACATCGCGATCTCCTACCGGGACGTGACCCTCCGCTGGCGCACGCACAGCGCCGACTCGATCACCGACCGCGACCGCGAGCTGGCCGCGCGCTCAGCGGCCGTCGCCTGAGCCCTGGTCCTCGTCGGACCGCTTTGCCCAGCGCCACACGAGCCACACGAGGACGACGGCAAGGACTGCCGGACCGATCGCGACGACGAGGACCGCCCACTCCGATCCAGTGAGCGCAAGCACCCGCGAAGCTTCTCAGAAGGGCGAGTGCCCGCCCTCGGCGATCAGCGTGTCGAGCGTCGAGAGGTCGAACTCGCGCGTGGAGGAGCCGCCGAGGGAGACGACGGCCCGCGCGGTGACCATGTGGTACAGGATCAGAAGCTGCACGACCGCGAGCGAGTCGGAGCGGTGCAGGTCGGTGCCGATCGTGAACTCGCCGAGCCGCTCCTCGCGCAGGTGCCGCGCGAAGTCCATCTTCTCCCAGATCGCCTCCTCGATCGCCGAGGCGCGATCGTGCGGCAGCCGGCCCGGGACGTAGAGCTCGGTCGCGCCGCCTCCCGGTCGCTCCCCGATGACGATCCCGTCGTCTCCGTCCTCGCCGACGATCCCCGCCAGGTCGGGATGCGGGAGCGAGTCGCACAGGGTCACCTTGCAGTCGAGGTGCTCCTGATCCTCGGTGTCGCCGGGCTGGAACGAGACGACGATGTCGGCGGCGTGGCGCTGCGGCCGGATCCAGCGCTCCGAGTCGGGCTCGCGCCGGTCGAGCTCGGTGAGCACCTGGTCGGTCGTGTAGCCGCGGCGCGAGCAGTCGCGCTGCACCTTCCAGTGGCGGCGGAGCTCCTCGGGCGGGTCGAGGTACACCCGCACGTCGAAGCAGTCGGACAGCTCGCGATTGTGGAATCCGAGCAGGCCCTCGCAGACCAGGAAGGTGCCCGGCTCGAGGTAGTCGGGCGCGCCGAAGGTGCCGTCCGAGTGCTGGTAGACGGGCTTCATGATCGGCTCCTTCGTCCTCAGGTGCTGCAGGTGCTGGAGCAGGATGTCGAGGTGGTTGCACTCCGGGTCGAGCGGCGTGATGTTCCGCTCGGCGCGCTGCCGCCGGTCGTACCGGTGGTAGTCGTCGGTGCAGAAGTGCGTCACGTGGTCCTCGCCGAGCACCCGGACGAGCCCACGGGTGATCGTGGTCTTCCCGGACCCGGAATCGCCGACGATGCCGAGCATCACCGGGCGTGGCATCAGCGGATACCTCGCATGGGCCGCTAAGGGTACGGACACCGCTCGTAGAGATCAAGTGCTTCTTCGATCAGTTTCCATAGAACAAAACGCATACTTCACGTCGGTCCCCAGCGGCGACCGCAGAGCCCCGCCGCTTACACGCCCCTCGCTAGAGCCGCCCCTGCAGCGCGCGGAACGCCTCGGCCGGATCCGGGGCGCCGAACACGCTCGTCCCGGCCACGAAGAGGTCTGTCCCCGCGTCGCGGACGGCGTCGATCGTCTCCAGCGAGATCCCACCGTCGACCTCCAGCGCGACCTCGGGGGGCAGCAGCTCCCGCAGCCGCGCGAGCCGGCCGGTCGAGGCCGGGATGTAACGCTGCCCGCCCCAGCCGGGGTTCACGCTCATCACCAGGCAGAGATCGATGATCCCGGCGACCGGCTCCACGGCCTCGACGGGCGTGCCGGGGTTGATCACGACCCCGGCGAAGCAGCCGTGCTCGCGGATCAGCTGCAGCGTGTAGTGGACGTGCTGCGTCGCCTCGGGGTGGACGGTGATCACGTCGGCGCCGGCCTTCGCGAACATCTCGACCTGACGCTCGGGCTGCTCGACCATGAGGTGGCAGTCGAGGATCCCGCCGCGCTCGTGGACGAGCCCGGAGATCGACTCGGCGATCAGCGAGCCGATCGTGATCGGCGGGACGAACCTCCCGTCCATCGAGTCGAAGTGGATCACCTTCGCGCCCGCGTCCATGACGAGCTCGACCTGAGCGGCGAGGTGCGAGAAGTCCGAGGCCAGCAGCGAGGGCGCGATCTGGCCCCTCGGGATCCCGCTCACTCGCGGCCCTCGAACGCTGCGCGTGCCTCCGGCCCGAAGGTGAACGTGAGGAACTGCTCGACGGCGGGCCGCGGCGGCACGGTCGCCGAGTGGAGCGCGTACCACTCCCGTCGGGGCAGTCCCCCGCGCACGCGGATCTCGGCGAGCATCCCGGCCTTGAGCTCGTGCTCGACCGCGACCCGGGACTGAAGCGACACGCCGAGCCCGAGCCTTACCGCTTCCTTGATCGCCCCGTTCGAGCCGAGCGTCAGGGTCTGCGGCCGGATGTCGTGGTCGGCGAGGAACTCGGACACGAGCAGCCGCGTCCCCGAGCCGCTCTCGCGCATCAGCCACACACGGCCTGCGAGCTCGTCGGGCCGGACCGGGCGGCCGCCGGCCAGCTCGTCCCCCGGCGCCGCGATCAGCGCGATCTCGTTCTCGAGGAACGCCCGCCCGGCGATCCGCTCGTCCTCCGGCGGTCGCCCGGCGATCGCGACGTCGACCTCGTGCTCGAGCACGCGGTCGAAGAGCTCGGCGCGGTTCGCGACCTCGAGCATCAGGTTGATCTCGGGGTAGCGCGGCGGCGAACGACCGCAGGATCGACGGCACCACGAACTCGGCCGCCGTGGCGACGGCGACGAGCCGCAGCGACCGCATCGACTGGTCGGCGGCCTCGCGCGCCGCCCTCTTGCCCTGCTCGATCAGGCCGAGCACGTCGGCGGCGTACGGGCGGAAGGCGTTGCCGGCGGCGGTGAGCCCGACCCCGCGGCCCACGCGCTCGGTCAGGTCGACTCCGAGCTCGCGCGACAGAGCCGACACGGCGGCAGAGATCGAGGGCTGCGTCACGTAGAGCTTGTCGGCCGCCGCGGACACCGACCCCTCGCGCGCGACGGCGAGGAAGCTCTGGAGCTGGTTCAGCGTCACGGCCATAGCGCAAAGACTATAGGACCACAACGACTTTTTGATTGGCCGCGATGCTCGAGGCCCGGTAGCCTCGGCCCGCGCGCGCTCCCCACGCGAGGCCGGTGCTCGTGGGTGACAATGCGCTGATCAGGTTCCGTGGTGTTCCACGTGAGGGGAGAGGGCAATGCCTCTAGCGACATTGCGTCAGGTTCTCGACGAGGCCGCCAAGGGCGGCTACGGCGTCGGCGCGTTCAACGTGAACAACTTGGAGCAGGTGCAGGGAATCGTCGACGCGGCGGTCGAGACGAGCTCGCCGGTGATCATGCAGGCCTCGCGCGGCGCGATCGCCTACGCCGGCCCGAACTTCCTGCGCCACCTGATCATGGCCGCGGTCGAGACCGCGCCGGAGATCCCGATCGTCCTCCACCTCGACCACGGCGACAAGCCCGAGACGTGCGGCACGGCGATCGAGCTCGGCTTCACGAGCGTGATGATGGACGGCTCGCTTCTCGCCGACGGCAAGACGCCCTCCGACTACGAGTACAACGTCGCCGTCACGAGGGAGGTCGCCGAGGCCGCGCATGCGAAGGGCGTGTCGGTCGAGGGCGAGCTCGGCACGCTCGGCGGGATCGAGGACGGCCACGGCTCCGGCGAGGTGCACCTCACCGATCCCGACCAGGCGGTCGACTTCGTCGAGCAGACCGGCGTCGACGCGCTCGCCGTCGCCATCGGCACGAGCCACGGCGCCTACAAGTTCACGGCCAAGCCGACCGGGGAAGTACTGGCGATGCACCTGATCGAGGAGATCCACTCGAAGCTGCCGGAAACGCACATGGTCATGCACGGCTCCTCCAGCGTCCCGCAGGAGCTCGTCGACCGCATCAACGCCGCCGGCGGCAGGCTCGAGTCGACCTACGGCGTCCCGGTCGAGGAGATCCAGCAGGGCATCCGCCACGGCGTGCGCAAGGTGAACGTCGATACCGACGGGCGCCTGGCGATCACCGCCGCGCTGCGCGAGTCGGTGAACGCGAACCCGGCGGAGTTCGACCCGCGCGCGTTCTTCAAGCCTGCGCGCGCCGCGATGAAGGAGGTCGTCGCCCAGCGGATGAACGACTTCGGCTCGGCCGGCCACGCCGGCGACTACACCGTCGTCCCGCTCGAGGAGATGGCGAAGCGGTATGCGGGGAGCCCGGTCGGTGCCTGACCGCGACCTCGACCAGCTTGCGATCAACACGATCCGCACCCTGACGGTCGACGCCGTCCAGGCGGCGCAGTCGGGGCACCCGGGCGCGCCGCTCGCGCTCGCGCCGACCGCGTACCTCCTCTACTCCCGGATCATGAGGCACAACCCGGCCGACCCGGCGTGGCCCGACCGCGACCGGTTCGTCCTCTCCGCCGGCCACGCGTCGATGCTCCTGTACGCGAGCCTGCACCTCTCGGGCTACGACCTCTCGCTCGACCAGATCAAGCAGTTCCGCCAGCTCGGCTCGGAGACGCCGGGCCACCCCGAGCACGGCGACACGCCGGGCGTCGAGACGACCACCGGCCCGCTCGGCCAGGGGTTCGCGAACGGCGTCGGGATGGGCGATGGCGGAGAAGTTCCTGCGCGAGAAGTTCGGCGCCGACGTCTGCGACCACCACATCTTCGCGATCTGCAGCGACGGAGACCTGATGGAGGGCGTGGCCTCCGAGGCGGCCTCGCTCGCCGGGCACCTGCGGCTGGGGAAGCTCGTCTACGTGTACGACGACAACAAGATCACGATCGACGGGCCCACCGACATGGCCTTCAGCACCGAGGACGTCGGCCGGCGCTTCGAGGCGTACGGCTGGCAGGTGATCGAGGTCGGAGACGCGAACGACCTGGACGCGATCGAGAAGGCGATCCGCGCCGGGATGGCCGAGGCCGACCGCCCGACGCTGATCCGGCTGCGCACGGTGATCGGCTTCGCCTCGCCGCGCGCCGGCACCCGGAACGCGCACTCCGACCCGATGCCAGACGAGCAGGTGCGGGCGACGAAGGAGGCGCTCGGGTGGGATCCCGAGGCGCTGTTCCTGATCCCCGACGGGATCTACGAGCACTGGCGCGACCCGGTGCGGCAGCGCGGCGCGGCCGAGCAGGCCGAGTGGAAGGCGCGCTTCGACACCTGGGCCGCGGCGAACGCCGAGCTCGCCTCCGACTGGGAGGACGCCTGGGCCGGCAGGCCGAGGAAGGGGTTCGCCGAGGCGCTGCCGGAGTTCGAGCCGGGCTCGTCCCTCGCGACCAGGAAGAGCGCGAGCCAGGTGATGCAAGCGTTCGGCCCGTTCGTCCCGACGATGGTCGGCGGCGCCGCCGACCTCGTGCACTCGACGTTCACGGAGTTCGAGGGCGACGCGTGGTACACGCCGGAGCACTCCGGCCGGAACGTCGCCTGGGGCGTCCGCGAGCACGGGATGGGCTCGGCGGTCAACGGGCTGGCGCTCCACGGCGGGATCGTGAAGCCGTTCGGCTCGACGTTCTTCGTCTTCACCGACTTCATGCGCCCGGCGATCCGCCTCTCGGCGCTGATGGGGCTCGACGCGGTCTGGATCTTCAGCCACGACTCGGTGGCGGTCGGCGAGGACGGCCCGACCCACCAGCCGGTCGAGCATCTCGCGGCGATGCGCGCGATCCCGAACCTCAAGGTCATCCGGCCCGCCGACGCGAACGAGGCGTCGGAGGCGTGGGCGCTGATGCTCGAGACGCACGGCCCGTTCTGCTTCGTCCTCTCCCGCCAGAACATCGCGACCTTCGACCGCAGCGTGCTCGCGCCCGCGTCGGGGCTGCGCCGCGGCGCCTACGTGCTGGTCGACTCCGACTTCGCCGGACGTGGTGCTGGTCGCCACCGGCGCGGAGGTCGCCACCGCGCTCGGCGCGCAGGGATCTGCTCGCCGAGAAGGGCGTCGCAGGCGAGGGTCGTCTCGATGCCGTGCTGGGAGCTCTTCGAGGCCGAGGACGCGGACTACCGCGACGAGGTGCTGCACGCGGACGTGCCGAAGATCTCGGTCGAGGCGGCGACGACGTTCGGCTGGAGCCGCTGGGTCGACGCGTCGATCGGCATCGACACCTTCGGCGCCTCCGGCAAGGGCGACAAGGTGCTCGCGCACTTCGGGATCAGCCCGGAGGCGGTCGCCGGCCGCGTGCGGGAGCTCGTGGCGGACCTCGCAAGGTCGTAGTGAAGGTCAGCGTCGGCTTCACCCCGGCCGAGCAGGTCGCTGCGCCGGTCGGCGTCGTGATCGACGTCCTGCGGGCGACCTCGACGATCTGCCAGGCCCTCGCTGCGGGCTGGGACCGGGTCGTCTGCGTGGCCGAGATCGAGGACGCACGTGCCCTGGCCGGGCCCGGGCGTCGCGCTCGCGGGCGAGCGGCACAACGTCCGCGATCGACGGGTTCGACTTCGGCAACTCGCCGCGCGAGTTCGCCTCCGCGCCGGGGGGCGACACCGTGGTGCTCACGACGACGAACGGCACGCGAGCCCTGCTGACCGCCGCCGAGCGGTGCGAGACGGTGCTCGTCGCGTCGCTGCTGAACCTCGACTGCGGTCGTGGGCGGCCGTTGCGGCGAGGGGCGAGGACGTCGCGATCCTCTGCGCCGGCGTCGAGGGCGCCTTCGCGATCGACGACGCCTACGTCGCCGGCCGGATCGCCGCAGCCCTGGCGGCACGCCGGACGACAGCGCGATTGCCGCCGCGCGGCTCGCCGCTGCGTTCGACGGCGCCGAGGCCGGGATCGCCGGCGGCGTGAGCGCCGCGAACATCCGCGACGCGAACCTCGACGAGGACATCCCGTGGTGCGCCCGGGAGAGCGTGCTCGATCTCGTGCCCCGCGTGGTCGAGCGGAGCGAGCGCTCGGTCGTCGTGGCCTGAGTGACGAGGCGTTTTTCGAGCGGCTTCTGGCCGCGTGAACGTGGGGGCGTCAGGCGCAGAAGGGGTGCTAGTGTCCCGCCCGTACAAACGAGCGAGTCGCAGGCTGCGCGCAGAAGGCGCCACCTCTGCCCGTTCTTGACTTAGGCAGAAGGAGGTGTTTCTGCAATGGCATCCGGAACTGTGAAGTGGTTCAACGACGCCAAGGGCTACGGGTTCATCACCCCGGCTGACGGCGGCAAGGACGTTTTCGTTCACTTCAGCGCTGTCCAGACCGAGGGCTTCAAGTCCCTGGCGGAGGGCGCGACCGTGGAGTACGAGATCGAGGACGGGCCCAAGGGCCCCCAGGCTCGGAACGTGAACCTGGTCTAGGAAACGGGGGCGGGCCCGCGCGGCCCGCCTTTCCGTCTCCACTTCCATTACGCTCTCGCCGTCGTGGCCTCGCAGGGACGCAGCGAGATCGAGAAGGTCGCGCAGGCTCGGGCGGAGTACGTCGCACGCGGCGTTGCGGCCCCGGCGCTCGTCGTCGACCGCGCCGAGGGCGCGCTCATCTGGGACGCCGACGGCCGCGAGTACGTCGACTTCGCCGGCGGGATCGGCTGCGTCAACCTCGGGCACCGCCACCCGGCGGTCGTCGAGGCCGTGCACGCCCAGGTCGACCGTTACCTCCACCAGTGTTTCGCCGTCGGGACGTACGAGCCGTACGTCGAGGTCTGCCGAATGCTCGACGAGCTCTCGCCGTGCCGCGGCGGGCCGCAGCGGTCGATCCTCGTGAACTCGGGCGCGGAGGCGGTCGAGAACGCGGTCAAGATCGCGCGCGCCGCCACCGGCCGTCCGGCCGTGATCGCGTTCGAGCGCGGCTTCCACGGCCGCACGCTCCTCACGATGTCGATGACCGAGAAGCTCGTCTACAGGAGGGGCTTCGGGCCGTTCGCGCCGGAGATCTACCGCGCGCCCGCGCCCTACGAGTTCCGCGGCGTGACCGTGGACGACGCGATCGCCGGGCTCGAGCGGCTCCTCGCGGCCGAGGTCGACCCCGCATCCGTCGCCTGCGCCGTGCTCGAGCCGGTGCAGGGCGAGGGCGGCTTCGTCCCGATGTCCGGCGACTACCTTCGCCGGCTGCAGGAGCTCCTCGACCGGCACGGGATCCTCTGGGTCGACGACGAGGTGCAGTCCGGCATGGGGCGTACCGGCGAGATCTGGGCCGTCGAGCATGCGGGCCTCGAGCCAGACCTCGTCGTCGCCGGGAAATCGCTCGGCGGCGGGCTCCCGCTCGCCTCCGTCACGGGCCGCGCCGAGCTGATGAACGCGCCCGAGCCCGGCCGACTCGGCGGGACGTTCGGCGGCAACCCTGCCTCCTGCGCCGCCGCCGGGGCGATCCTCGAGGTGCTCCCGGAGGTGCTTCCCAGGGCCCGCGAGATCGGAGAGATCGTGCGCACGCGGCTCGAGCGGATCGCTCCGGCGGGCTCCGACGTCCGCGGCCTCGGCCCGATGCTCGCGCTCGAGCTTCCCGAGCAGAGCCCGGCGCGCGCTGCGGCGGTCGTCGCCTCGGCGTTCGAGCAGGGGCTCGTCCTCCTCACCTGCGGCCTCTACGGGAATGTCCTCCGCCTCCACGTCCCGTTCGTGATCGAGGACAGCGACCTCGACCGCGGCCTCGAGATCCTGGAACGATCGCTGGACGGAAGCGGCAGCGCCTGACGGTCCTCCCGGTCGGCCCCGCGAGGGGCTCACTGTGAGAGCGGCAGCTTGCGCACCGGGTAGCGGAGTGGGATGATCGGCGCGGCGCAGGCACAAGCGCTTCGTAGGAGGGGTGGGGATGATGAGATCTTTGAGATGGGCGGTGCCCGCCGTCCTTCTGGCGCTGGTCCTGCTGGCCACGGGATCGGCATCGGCGAAGGTAGGGCGAGCGAGCGGCGCCCAGACGTTCACGGTGAACGTCGATCAGACGAGCCCGAAGGTGAACGTGGATTTCCTCGCGTATTTCCCGCGGGCCATCACGGTGCATCCGGGTGACTCGGTCGTGTTCGACTGGGCCGGCTCGGGCGAGCCACATACGGTTACGCTCGGCTCGCTGGCCGACAGCGCGGTGAAGTTGTTCAACAGCTACCCGCCCAGGGTCAGGGAGTCGAACGGGCCGCCTCCGCCTGCGATGCAGGCGGCCGACGCCACCGTCCCGAACCTCTTCCCGCAGGGCCCCGGCGACGCGACGCAGTCGGTCTCGAACCCGTGCTACCAGCGGGTCGGGCCGGTCGGGTCGAACGTCTGCCCGAACTCGCAGCACGAGCAGCCCGCCTTCGACGGGAGGTTCGCCTACTACAACAGCGGCTGGCCCGACTCGGGCCAGAAGTGGACCGTGCGCCTCTCGAGCGCCATCTCGCCGGGGACCTACCGGTTCATGTGCGCGCTGCACCGCGAGGAGATGCAGGGGAAGATCACGGTCGTGCCGGCGAGCAAGTCGATCATGGCGCCGACCGCGCAGTTCGCGCTCGGACAGAAGCAGTTCGCCAAGGCGCTCGCGCCGCTCCTCCAGCCTGCTGCGGCTCTGCGCCAGGGACAGCCCCCTGTCCCGCACGTGACTCTTCCGGGCCCGAATCCGGTCCTGGCCGGCACCGGCTCGCCGAACTCGAACGGCTCGGTCGACGAGTTCGGAGCCTCGACCATCAAGATCCCCGTCGGGGGCATCGTGACCTGGTGGCTCCTGGGCGACCACTCGATCACGTTCAACTCCGACAAGACGAGCCAGGACGTCCGTCTCGAAGCACCGGACGGGACGATTCATCTGAACCCCAAGGCGATCGCGCCGTCGGGAGGGCCGGGCGAGCCGCCACCCTCGAACGGGGGCCCGAAGAGTGGGATCCACTTCAAGGTGGTGGCCTCCTCGAGCTGGGACGGGCAGGGCTTCCACAACTCCGGGGTATTCCTCAACTCCTTCGGTCCGCCGCTGATCGAGGGCTACCAGCTCAAGTTCACGAAGGCCGGCACGTACCACTACCTCTGCACGGTCCACGATCACATGAAGGGCAAAGTGGTCGTCGGTCAGTAGAGTCGCGGCATGGCCGCGGCCAGAGGAATCCTCGTCGGGGGCAGCTGGGCTCAGGCTGCCTCCGGCGAGACCATGGAGGTGCTGAACCCCGCGACCGAGGAGGTGCTGGCGGTCGTGCCGCGGTGCGGGGCGGAGGACGTCGACGCGGCGGTCGAGGCGGCGCGTTCGGCGCTGCCCGAGTGGCTCGACTCGACGCCTGGCGAGCGGTCGGAGATGCTGCTCCGGCTGGCGCGCGTGCTCGAGGAGAACGCCGACGAGCTCGCCGGGATCGAGTCGGCGAACGTCGGGAAGCCGCTCGCGTACGCCAAGGACGAGCTGTCGATCATGGCCGACCACATGCGCTTCTTCGCGGGCGCCGCGCGGGTGCTCGAGGGGAAGAGCACCGGGGAGTACAGGCGCGGCTACACGTCGATGATCCGGCGGGAGCCGCTCGGGGTCGTCGGCGGGATCGCGCCCTGGAACTACCCGCTGATGATGGCGGTCTGGAAGCTGGGGCCGGCGCTCGCGGCCGGGAACGTCCAGGTGCTGAAGCCGTCGGAGCAGACCCCGCTGTCGCTGCTTCGCTTCGCGGAGCTGGCCGAGGGCGTGCTGCCGCCGGGCGTGCTGAACGTCGTCACGGGCGACGGCGTGCCGGTGGGCGAGAGGATCGTGACGCATCCCGACGTTCGGCTCGTGTCGCTCACCGGCGACGTCGAGACGGGGAAGACGATCGCACGCACGGCAGCGGACACGCTCAAGCGCGTCCATCTCGAGCTGGGCGGGAAGGCGCCGGTCGTCGTGTTCGACGACGCCGATCCGGCCGCGGTCGCCGAGGCGATCAAGGATCGCCGGCTACTGGAACTCGGGGCAGGACTGCACCGCGGCGTCGCGCGTGGTCGCCGGGCCGGGGATCTACGAGGCGTTGCTCGAGGAGCTCGTGCCCGCGGTGGAGTCGCTCGCCGTCGGCGATCCGGCGGGCGGGGCCGAGATCGACATGGGGCCGGTGATCTCGCGCTCGCAGCAGGAGCGCGTGCTCGGGTTCCTCGAGCGCGCCTCGGGCGCGACGGTGCTGACGGGCGGCGGCGTCGCCGGACGGGCGCGGGTACTTCGTCACGCCGACCGTCGTCACGGACGTCGGGCAGCGCGACGAGATCGTCCAGCGCGAGGTGTTCGGGCCGGTCGTGACGGTGCAGCGGTTCGCCGACGACGCCGAGGCGATCGCCTGGGCGAACGACGTGCCGTACGGGCTCGCCGCGTCGGTCTGGACGCGGGACGTGGGCCGGGCCCTGTCGGCGGCGCGGTCGCTCCAGTTCGGGACGGTGTGGATCAACGACCACATCCCGCTCGTCTCCGAGATGCCGCACGGCGGCTACAAGCAATCGGGGTACGGGAAGGATCTCTCGATGTACTCGCTCGAGGACTACACGCAGATCAAGCACGTGATGGCGTCGCTCGGCTGAGCCGTGCCGGGCGCGCTGATCTTCGACCTCGACGGCACCCTCGTCGACACCGTCTACGCGCACGTGTTCGCGTGGCAGCGGGCGCTGACCGAGGAGGGGATGCCGATCGACGGGTGGCGGATCCACCGCCGGATCGGGATGAGCGGCGGCCTCTTCACCCGCGCGGTCGCGCGCGAGGTCGGGCGGGACCTGTCGGCGGAGGAGACCGAGGCGATCCAGAGGCGCCACGGCGTGATCTTCCGCGAGCTGCTGCCCGACCGTCGGCCGCTGCCGGGCGCGGTCGGAGCTGCTCGCCGACCTGAGGGCGCGAGGGATCGTGCACGGGATCGCGACCTCGGGCGGCCGCCCCGACATCGACTCGTCGCTCGAGGCGCTCGGGATCCCGTCCGACATGGTCGTGATCCACCGCGGCGACGTCGCCCGGGCGAAGCCGGCTCCCGATCTGTTCCTCGCGTGCTCCGCCGCCCTCGGCGTGATCCCGGCGGAGTGCTTCGTCGTCGGCGACGCCGTCTGGGACCTCCTCGCCGCCCGACGTGCGGGGATGCTGAGCATCGGCCTCCTGAGCGGAGGCTACGGCTCCGACGAGCTCCTCCAGGCCGGCGCCTACCGCGTCTATGCCGACGCCGCCGACCTCCACGCGAGCCTGGACGAGCTCGGCTTCGACGCCTGACGCCGAAAAAACGACGCAAAGAGCGACCGACTCGTTGCCACTCAAAGGCACCGGTGTCTGACACCACAGACCCCTGCAGAGCGCATGAACAAAGGGTTCGCTCCCAGGGTTCGGTCGGTGTCTGACACCAGAGCCGTCCCGAACAGCCGATGCGGTGGTCGCCGGACGCGGCTACCGTCGGGCGATGGGTCGTGAGCCGCGCGCCTGGGAGAAAGGAGCCGTCTACCACGTCGTCCCGAAAGGGAACGACGGGCGCCGTATCTTCGTCGACGACCGGGATCGCCGGAACTTCCTCGTTCGGCTCGACGCCGCCGCCGCGGCGTACGAGGCGGCGATCGTCGGCTACTGCCTCATGGACAACCACGTCCACTGGCTGATCGAGTCGGGTGCCCCGGGACTGTCCGAGCTCGCGCAGGTCGTTCTCGGCGGGTACTCGAGGCACTGGAACCGCCGCCACCGGCACGAGGGCCACGCCTTCAAGAACCGCGTGTTCGCGCTTCACGTGAAGACCGAGGCGCACTTCTGGAACGTTGCTCGCTACGTCGACATGAACCCGGTCGCTGCCGGCGCCGCCCGGCGGCCACACGAGTGGCCGTGGAGCAGCTACCGCGCCCATGCGGGGATCGACGTGCCGCCGCGCTTCCTCGACAACGCGGCCTTCCTCTCCTACTTCGACCCCCGGCCCGACCGGGCGCGCGCAAAGTACCTCGACTTCGTCGCCCGCTGGCGCCCTCCGACGGTCGCGCTCGACCCGATCGCAGCAGCCCAGCTGCTCGAGCTCGCGGCTGCAAAGGAGGATCCGGGCGCCCCACGCGCCCGGTCCCTCCTCGGCCTGCCCCCCGATCTCGGAGCGACCGTCGTCCGGGGCCAGGACTCCCCGGACGCGGCCGTCCGAACCGGTGCACGCCGCGCTAGCCCTGGTTGAACGGCGCTGCCACGTGCGGATTCGTGGATCGCGATAGAGCCCGTTCGGATTCGGATACCACAGCCAGACGTG
The DNA here is from genome assembly GCA_963836925.1 of uncultured Actinomycetes bacterium. Classification (GTDB taxonomy): domain Bacteria; phylum Actinomycetota; class Thermoleophilia; order Gaiellales; family Gaiellaceae; genus PALSA-600. Next base: position 21,054 of record CAWILJ010000003.1, on the reverse strand, counting down.
CATCGTCACGAGCCGCGGGTGCCAGAACGTGAACTTCGCGTGGCTCCCAGGCGCGGTCGCCGGGCAGCCGGACTGCGCCGCGGCCGGCACGAACGTCCCGTCCGTGTAGTGACAGCCGGCCCCGAACGAGCCGTAGTGCGCCCCCGGCAGCGGCGGCTTCGCCGGCATCGACGGGAACACCCACTCGATCGCACCCAGCTGCCAGCCGCCCGCTCCGTGCTCGTACACGAGGATCGGCGGCTTCTTCATGTCGAACCCCTTCACCCCCGGGTTCATGAAGTGGTAGCCCATCGTCGGGATCATCTTGGTGATGATCATGTAGCCGTTCCTCTTCGCCAGCCCGAGGTTGGTGACGTACTTCGCCGTCGCCGCGCGCGCGACCGCCAGATCCGTGTCGAGCTTCGCCTGCGACTGCGGCGAGACCGCCTGGTGTCCCGCAGCCATCGCGCCGGACATCGCCCAGAGCGAGAGCCCGGACACGACGGCGACGAGGCCCACGGCTATGCCTTTGGTCTTCTTCGTGGTTTTCACAGTTTCCCTCCGTCTTCGTTGATTCGGTGATCACGAAGGTACGAGCGCCGTTCGCAGCCCGCATCGGCAGTCCCACCCACGTTTGCGCGCGCGGGCTACCCATGTTTCGAGCAGCGTCAGGCCGTGGCAGCACGAGACCTCCGCCGGTTCGCGCAGGACCTCCTCTGGCTCCGCTTCACGAGCGCCGCGCCGCGCCGGAGCTCTTGCCGTGATCCGGCCCCCGCGGTACGCCGATCCCTCGCTCGACGGACGACCGTCGGGGCGGCGTCTGTCGAAACGTTTAAGGATGGCGAGGACTCCCGCGATATTGTTTGCCTTGGCCCTTCGGACCGCGTACTCTGTTCCGACCAAAATGGCTCGCACCGGGTCACGGGAAACGGCTGGAAGGGACTGCGGCGATGAGCGCGACCGCACGTAGCGACACGGCGGGGAAGGGATGGGAGGTTCCGGCTCCGCCGGCGAAGCCTGACCTCGTCCGCCCGACGAGCCCGACGAACTCGGGGCAGACGCCTGGTCCGCAGCCCGAGGCCGCCCCGGGCGAGGGCGGGATCGAAGCCGTCAAGCGGCGCCTGAGCCGCCTCGCGCTCGACGTCCACGACGGCCCCATGCAGAACCTGGCCGTGATCGGCTTCAGCCTCGGCGATCTGCGCCGGAAGATGCATTCGCTCGTTCCCGACGACCACCATGCCGGCATCGACGCCGGGATGGAGCAGATCGGCGCCGAGCTTGGCCGCGTCGAGAGCGAGCTCCGCGCGCTGATCGGCGCGCTCGAGCACGGCGCCGTCACGAGCGTCCCGGTCGTCGACGCGATCGAGATCGAGATCGCCGAGTTCAACCGCCGCTCCGCCGCCGTGGCCGAGATCGTCGTCGAGGGTGAGGTCCGAACCGAGACCGACTCCCAGCGAATCTGCCTCCAGTCGGTCACGCGCGCGGCGCTCGCCAACGTCGCCAAGCACGCAGCGGCAAAGACGGTCAAGATCCGCCTCGTCGGCCGCCCCGACACGATCACGCTCGAGATCGTGGACGACGGCCGCGGCTTCGAACCCGAGCGCTCGCAGAAGAAAGGCCACTTCGGTCTCTCCGGCATGCGTGACCGGGTCGAGATGCTCGGCGGCACGTTCGAGATCGAGAGCTGCTCCGGCGGCCCGACGACGATCACGGCGACGCTCGAGACCTGGCGCCCGGCCGCCCCGGCATACCGCCCCGAATCCGAGTAGTCGAGTCTCGACTCGCCGCGCAGGCCGGAGCGCCGAGTCGACGTTCGTGACACTACGAGCTACGGCGCCTCGCTTGCAAATCCGCCGCGCCAGCCGTAGGGTGTGAGTGGGAACGCCTGGTCTGCAGACGAAGCGGGCCGGCTCGGGGGGAGACCAAGGGGCTGGGTATGAGCGCGACTGCGCGAGGTTCGGAGGACGGCTACACGAGGGAAGCTGCGACACCGGCTACCCCCGACGTCGGCGCGCCCGCCGGGTCGCGTGTCGAGGCAGAGCGGGAGCCGGACCTCGCCGACGCGCTCAAACGGCGGCTGGTGCGGCTGGCGCTGGACGTCCATGACGGCCCGATGCAGAACCTGGCTGTGATCGGATTCAGCCTCGGCGCGCTGCGGACGAGGCTCCAGTCGGCCCTCGGCGACGGGGATCCCTCGCAGATCGACGCCGGGATGGAGAAGCTCGGCGCCGAGCTCGGCCGGGTCGAGAGCGACCTCAGGGCGCTGATCGCCGCCCTCGAGGACGACGGCGTCAGTGCGGTGCCCCCGGTCGAGGCGACCGAGCTCGAGCTCGCGGAGTGAACGGGGCTCGCAGCCACGCGGAACCGCATCGGATGCTCCGCGGTGAGCTCACCGCCGCGCTGCACCCGCGGCGACCGCCCGGCGCGTAGGCCCACGGCAGCGCACATGAGTACTGTCAGGTCGATGGGAGCACCGCTCCCCAGGAGCCTCGGGCGCGACCGTTCGACCTGGTGGGCGGGGCCGCTCGCCCTGGTCCTCGCCGTGGCGACCTTCGTCCACCTCGGCGCCGACGCCAACGCCGCGGCCTGGGCAATCGTCCAGGTCGTCCTCGTGGGGCTCGCCGCGATCGACGTGGCGACACGCCTGCTCCCGAACCGGATCACGTTGCCGATGTCCGCCGCCGCGCTGGTCCTTCGCGTCGCCGACGACCGCTCGGCGCTCCTCGAGGTCGCGGTCGCGGGCGTCGCCTGCTTCGCCGCCTTCTACGCCCTCGCGTTCGTCATGCGCGGCGGCTTCGGCATGGGTGACGTGAAGCTGGCCGCCATGCTCGGCTTCCTGCTCGGGAAGGCTGTGCTCCCGGCCCTCGTCCTCGGAGTCGTCGCCGGCGGCATCTGGTCGGCCGTGCTCCTCGTGACCCACCGCGCCGGGTTGCGCTCGTCGATCGCGTACGGGCCGTTCCTCGCGCTCGGCGGTTCAGTGGCGATCCTCCTGTCGAATCCACCCGCGCTTGTCTAGCCCCGAGTCGCTCGTCGACGAGACGGGCCGCGTCGTCGTCGAACGGTGCGAGCGTGCCGAGCGGATGGGCGAGCGCGTGCGCGGCCTTCTCGGCCGCGACGGGCTCGAGCCGGGGGCCGGGCTGTGGATCGCGAAGACCGGCTCCGTCCACACGTTCTTCATGCGCTTCGCGATGGACGCCGTCTTCCTCGACAAGAACCTCCGCGTCCGAAAGGTCGTCCCCGGAGTGAAGCCGTGGAGGATCGCCTGGAGCCGGGGGGCCAAGAGCGTCGTCGAGCTTGCAGCGGGCGAGGCGGATCGGGTGAAGCTCGTGGAAGGGATGCAACTTTCGTGGGATACTGAGGCGCATGGCGGGTGATCAGGAGCCCCTCGGCCCGCGGCAGAGATCCTTCGGCGCCGCCGGGACTGCCCTCGACCCGCGCAACACGCTGCACGACCTGCGCGAGCAGGTCCGGCAGGAGCTCGACGACGTCGTCGTCGGCTATGACGAGCCGATCGACCTGATGGTCGTGGCCGCCGTTGCCGGCGGCCACGTGCTCGTCGAGGGGCCGCCCGGGATCGCGAAAACGCTGATGGCCGGTGCGGTCGCCCGCGTGCTCGGCGTCGCGTTCAAGCGGGTGCAGTTCACCCCCGACACGACGCCCGAGCAGATCACCGGCTACAACATCACCCGCGCCGGCGAGACGAAGTTCCAGCAGGGCGCCGCGTTCACGAACGTCCTGCTCGCCGACGAGATCAACCGGACGCCGCCGCGAACGCAGGCGGCACTGCTGGAGGCGATGCAGGAGCGCCACGTCACCGTCGAAGGCCGCACGCACTGGCTGCCGAGCCCGTTCATGGTGATCGCGACGCAGAACCCGTACGAGCACGAGGGGATCTTCCCGCTGCCGGAGTCGCAGCTCGACCGGTTCCTGTTCAAGCTCCACCTCGACTACATGTCGGCCGAGGTCGAGCGCGCCGTGCTGCGCCTCCCGCATCGCGGGCTCACGCCGGATGTCCTCGGTGACATCACGCCTCTGCTCGACGTTGCGCGCCTGCAGGCGGCGCAGGAGAACCTCGACTCGACCCCGGCGCCCGACGACGTCGTCGCGTTCATCGTCGACGTCGTCCGGAACACGCGCGGGATCCAAGGGGTCGAGCTCGGCGCGAGCCCTCGCGCCGCAGTCCATCTGCTCGCAGCAGCCAAGGCGCACGCGCGGCTCAGCGCACGGCCCGCCGTGACGCGGGAGGACGTGATCGACATGGCGCCGTTCACCCTCGGCCACCGGCTGATCGTGAACGGCGTCGACCCGCGGGCCGTCGTGGCCGAGGCGATTCGGGGCGCGGCCGAGGCGAGCCCGGCGGCTGATCCGTCAGCTCGCGCGGCGGAGGCCGAGCAGCGAGACGAGGAATGACGTGAAGAACAGCTGGAGGCCGACGACGACGAGGGTCATCGCGATCACCGCCAGCGATGCCTCGCTCAGCTGGCCGAAGCCGCCCGAGGCCCAGTTCACGACGCAGTAGGCGCCGAGCACCAGACCCGAGAGCACGAGCGCAGACGCCGCGAGCAGTGCGTGCTCGAGGGTGACCTTCTGCTCCAGGCGGTCGAACAGCGAGTCGCGGTCGCCCATCACGAACACGCCGTAGGCGCGTCCGCAGACACCCAGGCCGATCACCTGTGCGCCGACGATGACGAGCGCGGCGCCGCCGATCAGGGTGTGGATGTACCAGGAGCGCCCGAACAGGCTCAGGTGGGCGAAGACCGTGAGCTCCATGACCGCTCCGAGGGCCACGAGCACGAGCCCGGGGACGATGAAGAGCGCGGTCGGGCTGTGCACGAGGATCAGCCGCAGGTGGCGCCAGCCGTCGCGGAACGGCGACAGCTTCGACTCGCCGCCGCGCTGGTGGAGCTCGATCGGGAGCTCGCGCACGTCGAGCTTGACCTTCGCCGCCCGGATGACCATCTCCGAGGCGAACTCCATCCCGGTCGAGTGCAGGTCGAGCGGCGGGCAGCGCGTCGCGGCGGAACGCCCGCAGGCCGCAGTGCGCGTCCTTCACGGGCGAGGTGTGGACGAGGTTCAGAAGCCCGCTCAGGATCGGGTTGCCGATCTTGCTCAGGGTCGACATCGCGCCGGGCTGGACGCCGTTCATCCGGTTCCCCATCACGAGCTCCGCGCCGGCGTCGAGCTCGGCGACGAAGCGGGGGATCTCCTCGAAGTCGTAGGTGAGGTCGGCGTCGATCATCACGATGTAGTCGCCGGACGCCGCGTCGAAGCCGGTGAGGTAGGCCTGCCCGTAGCCGCGGCGCGGCTCCTCGATCACGGTCGCGCCGGCGGCGCGCGCAAGCGTCGCCGCTGCCGTCCTCGGAGCCGTTGTCGACCACGATCACCTCGCCCGGGAGCTCGTTTCTCTCGAGCACCTCCTGGGCGCGGCGGACGCATTCGGCGATGTTCTCGGCCTCGTTCAGGCACGGGATGACGACCGACACCTGCAGCGCTGTCCTCGTTAGCCCGCGTGTCCTTCCGGATGCCACGTCGATCGCCATTTCAGAGCTTATCGTGCACCTTGGCCGCGCTCCCGGCGCCGTCCCCCGCGCCTGCCCGCCTCGGCCATAAGGCTAGGCTTTTCGGCGCGTGCGGATCTGCATCGTCTACGACTGCATCTATCCGCACACGGTCGGCGGGCCGAGCGCTGGTACCGGAATCTGCCGGAACGCCTGGCCGCCGACGGCCACGAGGTCGACTACCTGACGCTGCGCCAGTGGCCGGAGGGCGAGGACGCGGGCGTCCCCGGCGTGCGGGTCATCGCGGTCGGGCCGCAGCATGGCGCTCTACGGGCGCGGCGGCCGCCGACGGATCGCGCCGCCGCTCCGCTTCGGCTCGGCGTCCTCGCGCACCTCGCGAGGCACGGCGGTCGCTACGACGCCGTCCACACGGCCGTCGTTTCCGTACTTCTCGCTGCTCGCGGCGGCGCTGCTGCGGCCGCTTCGCGGCTACCGGCTCGTCGTCGACTGGCACGAGGTCTGGACGCGCGACTACTGGCGCGAGTACCTCGGCCGATCGGCGGGAGCGATCGGCTGGCGCATCCAGCAGCTGTGCCTGCGCGTTCCCGCAGCGGGCGTTCTGCTTCTCGCGCCTGCACGAGCGCCGGCTGCGCGAGGAGGGCTTCCGCGGCGAGCTCACCGTCCTGCGCGGGCCAGTACGCGGGCCCGCCGGGGCGGCTCGTTCCGGCCGCCGACCCGCCGACGGTCGTCTTCGCCGGTCGGCACATCCCCGAGAAGCGGGTGCCAGCGCTCGTCCCGGCGATCGCCCGCGCCCGCGAGCGGATCCCGGACCTCCGGTGCGAGATCTTCGGCGACGGCCCCGACCGCGACGAGGTGCTCCGCCGCGTCGAGCAGCGAGGGCCTCGAGGAGGTGGTCGACGTCCCCGGATTCGTGCCGGCGCGAGCGGATCGAGCAGGCGCTCGCCTCGGCGCTCTGCCTCGTCCTGCCGTCGCGCCGCGAGGGCTACGGCCTCGTCGTCGTCGAGGCGGCCTCGACCGGAACCCCGAGCGTCGTCGTCGCGGACCCCGACAACGCCGCGGTCGAGTTCATCGAGGACGGTGTGAACGGCTTCGTCGCAACTTCGGCCGCGGCTCGCGATCTCGCTGAGGCAATCGTTCGAGCGGCCGAGGCCGGTCCGGCCGGCCGGCAGTTGACCTACGAATGGTTCGAGCGGAATCGAGATTCGTTCTCACTTGCAGCATCCGTCGCGACTGTCGCGGACGCGTATTCCGACATCCCAGATAACCCCGGTATTCGTTGACCACGGGGTCCGGCGGCGGCGGCCATCACTTCGATTCCGCCCGGCGCTCGAGTGCAATCTCGACCAGATGTGCCATCGCCTCGGCCTGGTCCAGGATAGGTGAAGTCTTCGAGGTTTCGAGGCGCGAAGCTTTTCGCGATCTCGCCCTGTGACGACTTGGCGAAGCGCATCTGCGATCGCGTCGACATCGTCGGGCGCGACCGTGATACCCGTACGAGTTCCTGAACAAGTCGAGCTGCTTCGTTCCCTTCCGCGAGCGCGAGAATCGGCTTTCCCGCACCGAAATATTCGAAGAGCTTGCTGGTTGCGACGGAACGGTCCCGGGCGCTAACTAGAAGGAGGGCGTCGCCCGACCGCTGCAGTGCAAGGGATGCACTACGGCTTACTGTGCCGAGGTACTCGACGCCGTTAGCAAGTCCGAGGTTGTCTACCAGGGCTTGGTCTGCGCCTGTAACTGTTCCGGCGACGGTCAGCCTCAAATCGCACCCCTCTCCGCGAACGACCGAGACCGCGCGCATTAGAGGTTCTGGGTTGAAGTTCCGGACTCGAAGCGTTCCGGTATAGACGATCGAGCAACCGCTCCGGGCGACATTCTGATTCGTGGAGTCCGCGTCGTCGTCTGGATCCCATGCATTCGATATCCATTCGGCGTTCGCTCGAACGCGTCGATTGAGGTCATCCACGATGGGTCGTGTCGCCCCCACCACCACATCCGCCCGCCTGACAACCTGGCCTTCGAGCCAACTATCGAGCGCACGCTGCGGACGGGTCGGAAATGGATCGCGTAGCGACTCGAACATCCAGCCGTCTCGAAGGTCGGCAATCCAAGCGGGTCTGCTACGCCCCAGTAATAGGCCGATAAGGTGGTTTGAGTCCGGTGGGCTACTGGTGATCAGGCAGTCGATTCCTTCCTCTCGTGCGAGATGACTTACCTTTGCTAGTGCCGCGGGTATCCAGCCAATGAGATGGGAGTCGGGAACGACCACCCTCGTCAAGATCGAAGGCGGTGGAGCTTGAGGCTGCCTTCCGCGTGAGATCAGAGGCCCCCGGCGGAGAAGTCGCCGCAACGTAGGTGATGAGCGCAGATCACCGACGCGGATGATGCCAGTCTCATCATTGCCGGGAAGAACGCCGAACGCGTTCGTTGCGACGATCGTCACCGAGTGGCCGGCCTGCCGAAGGTGGCGCGCGAGAGACCCACCGGTTCCCGCTCCGGGAAACGGCGGGTAAAAGTACGGCACAACAACGAGCCGGCGAGGGATCAAGTCGTGCTGCATTCGTTTCCGAGGCTGAGAGAGTTCGAACCAGATCTCGACGACCAATGCACGCCATATGGCGTCAGGATCGCGCCACTTCCAAGACGAAAATCTGCCTCGATCTCTGCGGTCCGATACATGCCGTCGAGACTCTCCGTTGGCGCTGAGCAGAAGTTCTTGGATTCGACTCCTCCACCCCGGGATGTGCGAGCCATCGCGTCTCTGCGGTGTTTCGAAGCCGACCTTGTCGCGTCGCGCGAGCACCTCGCTGGGGACATCCGGACGAACGGCATCGCGTAGCACGGCCTTCTTCACACCATCGCGATAAATGAACCCCGCCGGAAGAGACACGCGTATTCGGCCAGGCGCCTGTCCAGGAAAGGGAAGGCGTACCTCCCGACTGAACGCCATTGAGCTTCGATCGGCGTACTAAGATGCGCATGGCAGACTGGTCTCGAAGCTTTGACGGAGCAGTTCTCGAGCTGAGGGAATTTACAATGGCCATTGCCGGTCACGGCTGCGAGGCGACTTCAGCGGCTGCGTTGCGCAACCGCATCTCACGTTAGGGAAGGACCTACGGTTGCTTCGATTCGACGTCGAGGCGCTAGAGGCAATCTTTCCGAGCCGATTGCAAGCATCACATCGCGTCGATCTCGGTTCGACGCGAGCCCCACGAGGACTGCGGCGGGCCCTCCCGCCCGAATGCCCAGCCGTTGCGCCCTTGTAGCCACCGCCCAACAGTTCGTCTGCTCCCTGCCCGTCGAGAAGACCGTCACGCCGGCATCGTTGGCAGCCCGCATCACACGCCACTGTGCGTAGACGCTCGTCGAGCCAAAGGCTCCTCGTGGTAGCGCACCACATCCTCGGCATCCCTTAGCCATTCAGCCGCGGTCGGCTCGACGATGTGATGCTCCAGCACACCTGCCCGTCGCGCCTTGCCTCGGCGTAACGTGCGCTCGTCGCGATCGAATCCCGGAAAGGAGGCCGTGAAAGCATGTCGCCGCTCGCCACCGAGGATGGCCGCGATCGAGACGACCGCGGATGAATCAACACCCCCGCTTAGCGACGTGCCCACAGGTACATCGGAGCGAAGCCGCAGTCGTACTGCTCATCCAGGAGGGCACGGAGCCCTTCGACGGCGTCCTCGTAGTGAGCGGGAACCTGGACGCGCTCCGGAGCCCAGTACTGCTCGACCTTGACGCGGCCGTTCTGCACACGAAGAAGGTGGGCGGCGGGGACAGTTTGAATACCCTCGAAGAAGCTCCCATCGTTCGGCGGCATGATGCCCCGCCCAGGAACGGGCCGAGAGCTTCAACCTTCGGGGCTCCGAGGTCGGGCCGCGCTTCGAGCAAGGCGCGAACGCTCGAGGCGAACGCGAAACCATCCCCCTTCGAGGCCCAGTACAGCGGCTTCTCGCTGAACGGATCTCTCGCGCAGACCAGTTCTCGCCGGACGTCGTGCCATACGGCAAACGCGAACATCCCGTTGAGCCGATCGAGGGCGGCCTCCTGCCACTGAGCCCACGCGTGGAGCAGAACCTCGCCGTCCCCTTCGGTTACGAAGCGGTGTCCGAGGCTGCGGAGCTCATTGCGGAGCTCACGGTAGTTGTAGATCTCCCCGTTGAAGGCCAGGTGCCAGTGATCGAGATGGAGAGGCTGGTTCGAGCGTTCTTCGAGATCGATGATCGCCAGCCTCCGCGTGGCTAGGCCTGCGGTCGTGTCGTACCAGATGCCCTGGCTATCTGGGCCCCGATGCGCCATTCGAGTTGCCATGCGTGCCAAAAGAACCGGGTCGGGTCCGGCTCCCCCCACGACTCCCGCGATCCCGCACATCAGGGCACCGCGTTCCCTGCCTTATCGATCTTGCGCACGACGAGGATCTTTGTCGATGGGCCATCTCGAGCGTGCTGCAAGAGGAGCTTGTCCAAGCGAGAGAGCGCGTTCCCCACGAAACGCCCGAGGCGTTCGCGGCGCCCGATCACCAGCATTACGGACGTCCAGTACCACGAGAGCGCACGAAACGTAAGGCGATGCTTGGTATCGACCGGGTTCGCGAGCAAGAAGGTCACGGGCATGATCGTGGTCACCTCGAGCTCATGTCTTCCCAGTATTGAGGTCCACTCATCGAGCGTTCGAGCCTTGCTGTTGGACGTATCGTCGAACGCTGGGCCCCACCACTTGTGGATGACGACCGGATCCATGATCAATGCTGTCCCGCGTGTCGACAGGAGGCGAGCCAGGTTCGCGACGGCGCGGTCGAACCTGCTGTCGTCAGTTATGTGCAGGAGGACGCTCATCGCTGAGACGAGATCGAAGGAGCCGTCGTGGTCCGGGGCATTCTCCGAGATGTCTCCTTGGTGGAACTCAACACCCGGCTGAAGCTCCTTCAACCGGGCAACCGCAGCGGGCGAAAGGTCGAGGCCGACAACCCGTCGGGCTCCGAGCTCCAGCCAAAGCGCTGTCCAAACGCCGGTTCCGGAGCCGATATCGAGGACGCGGGCTTCCGCGAGGTCATTCCGGCCTGACGCACGGAGGGCGGCGAGAGCTGCAGTTCGCATCGCGCGGTACAGGCACGCATTGAACGACTCTGCGAGCGCTGGATAGGCAACGCTCCGAAGCGTGGCATCACCATCGACGAGCCGACTCCAGTACTCGCTCGGGTCATAGAGATCCGGGTTTTGGCTCATCGACGTCCACTCGCCCCGTCACGAGGGCGAGCGACAAAGAGCAGCGACCAACCGTCCAGGTCGCCCCCTCGCATGACAATCGTGAGCAGGCCCGCGACCAGGAACGACGCCATGTGCAGGACCCTTGCCGGGACCGACCGTATCGCGCTGGCCCAGACGACGATCGGCACGGGCGGCCCTGGACGCTTTTCGATCACTTCGAAGCCGGTGTCGTCGAGGACTTTCGCGACCATCTGCGCCGTCATCGGATTGATGTGCCCATATGCAAAGTCGGTCGGTTCGAACTGATGGAACCGGCCGCCGGTGAGGAACCTAAAGCGCGAGAAGAAGGACGTGATGTTGGGCGTGGAGAGAACAAGTATCCCACCGGGCTTGAGCAGTGCGTGACAGAACTCGAGTGCTTCCCAGGGATCGTGGACGTGCTCGATCACCTCGAGGAGTGCGGCGGCATCGAATTCGTGTGCATGGCGTTCCAGGAAACGGGCTCGAGCCTCGTCGGAGAACAGGTCGACCTGCTCGTATCCGTACCTCTGCGATTCGTGCTCGCGCGGCGGGTCTACGTCGAGTCCTACCACCTCGAAACCCGCGTCGGCCAAGCGCAAGGCGAACGCGCCGCGGCCGCAGCCGACGTCAACGACTCTCCCGCCTGCCGGCATACGCTCCCGGAAGAGCACGAGAGCGCGCTCGTGGAGATCTGTGTCGGCGCAAATTTGCCTCCCCGAGTACTCGCGGGGCGACCTTTCTCCGAGCGACACCCTCGTAGCGAGGGCCGCGTAGTGGTTGCGTAGGTTCACTCGTCTCGCTCACGTATGACACGCCGATAAACCGAGTCCCAACGTGCTCCGATCGCATCAGGCCCGAACCTCGCCCGAAGCTCTCCGCTGACGTGCGGACCCAGGATCGGCCGATCAGTGAGAATCGCTGCCATAGCGTGCCGAAGCGCGTCGGCGTCTGCAGTTGGCACAACGATGCCGCCGTTCTCCGCGATCAGGTCGGCGACGGGGAACGCGTCGGTCACGATCACCGGAAGGCTTGCAGCGAGGCCTTCGACCGCCGCGATCCCAAACGTTTCTACCAAACTCGGCATGACCAGGGCGTCCGCGGCGTGCATCCTGGCGGCAACCTCGTTCCTCGTTCGGGCTCCCGAAAACGTGACCGGCAGATCGCTGGCAAGCGACTGAAGCGTTTCCCGGTCAGGCCCGTCGCCAACGATGTCAAGGGTCGCGTCTGGAAACTCGCGCACGAGCTCGCGGAGGGCATCCAGCAGGAACGGAAGGCCCTTCTGGCGTACGAGGCCTGCGACGGTCAAGAGACGTTGCGACGTCCGAGGCGTGTGGGGCCGAGCCATCGCAAACCGGTCGACCTCGACAACGTTCTCGACCACGTCGCACCGCGCGCGGGGCTCCAGTTCGGTGATGCTACGAGCTAGGGGCTCGCTCACGGGGCACACCAGGCCCGCTCGCGAATACGCGAAGCGAGCGACGCGTTCATTCCATCCCACGACCAGGTGCTCGATCAGATCGGTGTGGTGCTCGCTGACTATGACCGGCAACCGCCAGCGAAGTCCGATCAACACCGATAGGGCGCCGGCCGAAAAGGTATGTGCATGAATGACATCGGGTCTGGCGTCATTCTTGACGAGGTGCCGGATCGCGCTGTCGATCTGCCGCAGCCGAGCAAGAGGCTGGTTGCCCGAATCGCGACCGGGTCTCAAGAGCGCCAGCGTTTGAACACCGTCATCCTGGTGTCCACTCGGCTGGGCGTCGGGACGTCCAGGGACGAGCACGGTCACGTCGTGGTGTAGCGCTGCAGCCCTCGCCTGATCGGCTATGAAGATGCCGCCGACAGGGTCCCGTTCGGAGGGATACCACTGAGGGACGATCAGGATACGCAGCCTGCGCTTCACCCTCGAAGACCTTGTGCCCAGGTGGCGACCGAGGAGGGCAGACGGATCAGATCGGAGAGCTCTGACCGGGTCGGGCGGAGAAGGCTGAGGACATGGAGTCCTGTCAGTCGACGGTAGAACCATCCGAGTAGCGCGAAGGTCAGGAGGTAGGAGCTAGAGGACGCAAAGGCCGCACCAGTCGCCTCGAACTCCGGGATGACGATTGCGTAGAGGGCGATCGTCACTGGCGTTGCAATGAGTGCAGCGTACAGGGCGTAGATAGGATGTCCACGTCCCGCCAGAGCGGCCGCGAGAATCGTCGAAACACCGACGGAGGCCGCTCCAGGGAGCAGGATCAGGCCGGGGACGATTGATCCACGAAATGCCTCTCCGAAGACGGGCACGACGAGAAACTCGAGCACGAGGGCAAGAACGACGACACCCAGAGCGACCAGGAGACCTGCGAACCTCAGGCTCTTCGTCTCGACAAGGGTGCGCTCTGTGTCGCGACCGCTGGCACCGAGCTGGGCGACTCTCGGGAAAAGGACGGCCGCGAGGGAGTGCGGCAGCAGCCAGAGCGTCGAGGTCACCGCGACTGCGATCGCATACCGTCCGACGACCGCGCTGGAGGCGACCGTCGCAAGAACGAACAAATCGAGCCGGTAGTTCACGAGCTGCAACGCATTGCCCGCATAACCCTTGAGGCCGAATTTGAGCGCACGTCGTAATGGCGTCGAAACCCCTGTAACTGTCCCACGCGGGATTCGGCGTGTCGCCCAAACAGCCGAACCGACACCGACGAGGACTGTCCCAATCGTCATACCGATTACTGCCCCGTCGAGGCCGAACACAGCCCCACCGGACGTCGCCAGGCACAGCACAAGCAGTGCCTGGAGCGCCGGGGGGAGGACGTATGCCTCGTAACGGTCGATAGCGAGAGCAATCGCGGTTGTGAATAGCCACGCGATGGAGAACGGAACCCCCGCAACGACCACTGCGGTCAGCCAGACGGGAAGCATGACGAACGCCGAGGGTGCGGCCAGCCGGACCGCGAGGGCGATCGCCGCCCCCGTGGCTCCCATAGCGGCCGCGAGTACTAGAGCCGTGTGGAGCGCCGAACGCGCATCCCACGACCTCGCGCTGACGAAGTAGATAACACCCTGCTCGAGGCCGAGCGTTGACAACACAGTCAGAACAAGAACAACGGACTGCGCGATCGCAAAGCCGGCGGTACCCGTAGGCCCAAGGAGCCGAGCGACGCCTACCGTCGTAGCGGCGCCGGCAATCGCCACCACGATCTGACTGGCAGCCGACATAACCGCACCTCCGGCGAGCGAGCGCGGCACGACGGCCCCGTCCTCAGCCACGGACAACGGGATCGCCTGACCTCATGCCCACCTGGGAGGAGCCTAGCCTGTGGTCGGTACGCGACAAATCTGAGATGCTCTCTGAGCGCCGGTTCGCCATCGCCGCACGCATGGCTGATTTCGCTTCAAATCCTTCGATCGACGTCGTGATCCCGGTCCGAAATCACTGGGAGTTGACCAGGCGTTGCCTCGAACTCCTGAAATCCCAAAGTGCGTCACACTCGGTCGTGGTCGTCGACAACGGCTCCGACGACGGAACACCCGCGAAGATCGAGGCGTCCTTCCCAGAAGTCCAGGTGATCGAACTTGGAGCAAACACCGGGTTCTCCCACGCTTGCAATCGCGGCGTCGAGTCGGGCCGTTCCGAGATCGTCGTGCTGCTGAACAACGACGTGGAGCCCCGTGTCGCTTTCCTCGAGCATCTCGTTGCGCCATTCAGAGACGGAAACGTAGGCTCCGTTGCCGCTCTCCTTCTCCAGCCAGGCGAGGAGACGATCGATAGCGTCGGGCTTTGTGCCGATCCAACCCTTGCCGGGTTCCCGCGCCTCCGCGGTTGGCCCGTTGGTGAAGCCGTCTCGAGTGCGCCGGTGTTGTCCGGTCCATCCGGCGGCGGTGGCGCGTACAGGCGTCTCGCCTGGGAGGAAGTGGGTGGCCTCGACGAAGGAGTGCGATGTCCACGGCGAAGACATCGAGCTCGCGCTTCGCCTGGCTGCGGCGGGTTGGAGCACGACGGCGGCCCCAACTGCGGCGGGCGTCCATCTTGGATCGGCGACCGCAGGACACCGCTCGGCCTGGCAGCGTTCCCAAGGTGGCTTCGCGCGAGGATACTTCGTGCGTCGGTACGGCTTGCTTACGAGTCGCGTCGGGCCGAGAACTCTTGTCACGGAGTTGATTGTCATCGTCGGCGACGCGTTGCTCTCGCGGGACCTGAGTGCGGCGCGCGGTCGGCTTGCCGGGTGGCGTGCTGCGCGAGGCGCTCCGCGACGGACCATGCCGCCCGTGACCGCCTACGACCCATCAATCGGGCTGGCCAGAAGCCTGCGTCTGCGGCGAGCGGTGTACGACTCCTGAGGCTCGTCCGCGTCACGCTGCCTTGACCTTTGGCGAGGGCCAGCTCGTACACTTGGCGTGTTCGCTCGACCATGTCGTCGATCCGAAATCGTGTCTCCACCCGTCGGAGCGCCATGTCGCCGAGTTCGACGCGCTTGGCTTGGTCCGTGACGAGTTCCAATATCGCGGCGGTGAGGGAGTGAACGTCCGAGCGGGGCACCACGAGGCCGGCGGTACCGATCGTTTCGATATTCGCAGGAGCGTCTGTGACTATCGCTGGGAGCTTCATGGCCATCGCCTCTAGCAGGGCGTAAGGCAGACCCTCGCGGTGCGACGACAGAATAAAGATGTCGGCCGCCGCTAGCACCTTGCGAACGTGTTGTTGGTAGCCGAGAACGCGGACAGTGCCACGACTCTTTGCCGCAACCTCGTCAAGGCGTGCGCGAAGTGGCCCTTCGCCGGCGAGAAGAAGCACGAACGGCTGGCCTGTCCGTGCTACCGCGATCGCGGCCTCCGCAGCGGCGAGTGGGTTCTTGCGCTCATCAAGGCTTCCGACCCACGCGGCCGTCATCTTGTCGGAAACGCCGAGCACCTCCCGGGCCTGGAATCGCTCAAGCTCGCTCGCGGCTGGAGCAGGATCGATGCCGTTGTGAACGACCTCGAGGCGGGGCGCGGCGCCGGGAACTTCCACGAGGACGTCATTTTTCTCGCTCTCGGCGACGCAGATCGTCTTTGATGCTGCGCGCAATATCAAGCGAAGATTCGCGCAGGCGGCTCTTCGGGGCAGCCCATCGAGTCGGCGAAGCAGGTGCAGCCCGTGAAGCGTGACGACAGAGGGTCGTAGGGCCAGGCTGGGCAGGGCGATCGCGCTCGCTACCTCACCGTGAACGTGGACGAGGTCGTGCCTCCGTGCTGACAGTTGTGCCGAAAGAGCGGTCCGCCATAGCGTCGAAATAGCACTGCGCAGGTCGGGGCCAGGTGCGAGGTAGACGCGGTGGAAGAGGTAGGCGTCCATGGTCTCCAGGTTGTTCACGTAAGTCTCTCCGCCTCCTCCGGGATGCGGGAGTACATGGAGGACGGATCGTGGAGCTCGGCGAAGGCTCATGGGCTACTCACCGCCCCGGCCTGTCGAAGACAATGAGCAACACCCGACGTTCCGCGGGGAGAGGTCTTCCTCGCCCTCCCGAGATTGATCCAGCACTTGACCGCTGACCTCACAGGTCTCATCGTGGCAGGGTCAGCGGCTCGCGGTGCCGAACTCGGTCGAAAGGCCAGCCTCGAGGTGACCCCGGCCTCGGCCGGGGTAGCGGCGGAGGATGTTCCGTTCGTCATCGAACTTCGCGACGGGCGGTTCCGGTCCGACCGTGTAGCGGCCTCCTCGGTGAAGGTATGAGTCTTGCTCGACCGTGAGGGCGAGCTCGGCAAGGTCGCGGTAGTCGAAAGAAAGCGACCGTCTGAGCGAGTTGTGAGCGGACGCGTCGAGCGCGAGGTGGCTCATGCTAACCAGGCGGCTCCCCCGGCGGAGGCGGTGCCTCAATGAGAGTGTCGCCGCACCGGGCGAGCCTCGCAACCGGCCTCGTGCGTCTTTCTCTATCCACGCTCAGCGGTTGCGCGAGTCCCTCCGGAGAGGTAGGACTGGCGGCTCCAAGCGCACCATCGACCGGGATTAGTGCCAGGCCGTCGACGGCCGGCTCGACTCCCGCTCACGAACCTCCCGGCGAGCGCAGCTCATAGAGGGTGAGCCCTGCCTTGCGGTCGCGTCCGATCACGTGCCCGTCGATCGGAACCCCCGCTGCAACAAGGAGATATCTGTATGGAACGTTGCTTCCGGGCGATAAAACGATTCGGCCGCTGGCGAGGTGAGTCCGAGACGCCGGGAGGTCGTAGTGCATGGGCCTCAGAACGTAGAAGAAGCGCTTGACCGATGGGTTGAGGAACTCCGCTCGCCAGAGTGCCTGCTCTCGCCGCACGGTCTTGCGAAGCGTCCAGCCCTGGTCGGGGGCCCAGAGAACCGCAACCGGCGCCCCCCGCGGCACCGAAGCGTCGACCCAGGCAAGGTTCGCCGAATGGCTCGTCGCGATGTCAGCGGATGCTGTCGCCATGTTGTGACGGGCCACTGTCCCCATGAACCACAGGAGAAGCGCGACCACCGTGACCTGGACGCATCGTCGAAAGCCGTCGACGCGGGATCAGCAGGAGGGCGAGAAGTCCAGCTATCACGGCCATCGCGTAGGGGACGTTCCTCTCTGCGATGAGCTTGTTGTGCCAGGGCAGCAGGGCGAGGGCGTCGAACTGGGCGAGCGAGTGAACGTCGGCGTAGGGAAGGAGAGCGGGAGAAGGCGGCCCCGGCGAGGAGCGGGATCAGGACTCGGTTCGAGTACTCGTGTCGCCGGTGCACCCAGAAGACAAAGAGGATCAGGTACAGCGGTGCGACGAAGAAGCAGTATCGGTCGTGCAGACCCGGCGGGAGCGGCACGTAGTTGAAGTTCGAACCCCCTTGTGCGCCTTGCGAGGTGGCCGCTGCGACGACGACGAACACCACCGTCGAGCAAACGGCAACGGCCGCGACGGCACGGTGGAACCGACAGACGTACGTCCTTCGTAAGAGCGCAAACGCGACGATCGTTGCGGGGACGAACGGAAGGATCGCGACATAGAGCTCGAGATCGATCAACTGGTAGACGGTCCAGTGGAGCGTGCGAAGGACCGGGTACGTGTTGAGCGTGTTCGAGTAGCGACCCAGGACGGCCCCGGGCGACTTCCCGACCGCTGTCTCGCCACCCAGGAGCAGCAGGATCGATAACGGCAGGAGGATCCAGGTCAGCTTGAACCTCCAGAGCTCGCCGGCTAGAGAGCGAAGGTAGTTGCTGCGCCGTCTGTCCGCGCAACAGACGGCCAGGAGCACCATCGAGCTCAGGAGCGCGGGAATCAGGACGAGCCCTTCGGCTCGGACTGCGATCGCGGGAACGATCGCGATCAGCGCAACGAGCTGCCGGTCGATCGTTGGTTTCTCGAGCGCTCGGACGAACGCGAGAAACGAGAGGACGACCAGCGGGAAGAACGCGTTTTCCGACATCAGCACGCCCGTGTAGGCCATCGACGGGATCAGGAGCGTCAGCCCCGCCGCGAGGAGCGAGTGCCACCTCGGCAGCAGCCGGCGCGCGATCAGGTAGGTCGGGACCGCGGCGAGCGACATCAGCAGCGAGTTGATCCACTTTGCCGCGTCGTAGGCGGCGACGGGCCCGCGGTGGACGAACGCCGCCGCGATCAGCGACGGGTACCCGATCGGATAGGCGAGGGTATCGACGCCGCGGATGGCGAAGTGACCGGTCGTCGCGAAGCTTCGGGCGAGCAGCCCGTAGGTCAGCTCGTCGGGGAGGATCCAGATGTTCTTGACAGCTCCCGTGGTCAATCCGTACGCGACCGTGGAGACAGCGACGAGCAACGTGACCAGCCAGGCCGCTGCCCGCGGTGACAGATCGCCTCTGGGCCCTCCGACCTCGATGGCGCCGACCCGCTTGATCGAAGACCACACGCCGAGCATCGTCGCAGGAGAAGCGGTGCGTGTCGCTTCCCGACCGGTGGATGCGTTGCCCGCAGTTTCGAAGCTTTCGAGCCAACCGATCGGGTGGGGCAGGGTCGAAGTCCAGGGGCTAGCCTCTGGAGGGACAGCTCGAGCATCAACTCGACTCATCCATGTTTCTCGCCTTCAAGCGTGTTGCACCGATCGCCTTCCTGGGCGTCCTTCCTGTGGTCGCGCTTGCCCTGCTCGCGGTCGACGCGCACAGTGCCGGCAACCTCGGAAACGACTTCCGGTTCGAGCTGTACCCGGCGGCGAAGATGGTCCTCCACGGCGTGAACCCGTTCCCGGCGCCGGGCGCCGACCTCTCGAGCGGCCAGAACCGCATCTTTCCGATCCCCGCGGTCGTCCTCGTCACGCCGCTCACCGTGCTCCCGCCCATGTGGGCTGCGGTGGTCGTCACGGTGATCCTGCTCGTGCTGCTCGCGGCGACGCTCTGGGTCATGGGCGTCCGGGACTGGCGCGTCTACGGGCTCGTGTCCATGTGGCCGCCGGCTCTCGCCGCGGTGCAGACCGGCAACATCACCATTCTCCTGGGCCTGCTCGTCGCCCTGGCGTGGCGGTATCGCGAGCGAACCTGGATCTCGGGCATCGCGATCGGGGCAGCCATCGCGCTCAAGCTCTTCCTCTGGCCGCTTCTCGTCTGGCTGCTTGCGATCCGACGCTATCGCGGGGCCGCCGTCGGCGCCGGTCTCGGCGTAATCGGTGGGTTCCTGGCCGTCCTGCCGTTCACGAGCCTCCGCGACTACGTGCGGCTGGAGAACAAGCTCGGCGACGTGTTCGGCCGAGACAGCTACAACCTCACCGGGCTGTTCGCGCAGGGGCACCTCGGCTCGAAGACGCTCGCCCTGGTGCTCTCGTACGCGATCGGGTTCGGGATCCTCGGGTTCGCATACAGCCGAAGGTCGTTGTCGCTCGCGATCGTCGCCTCGCTGGTGCTCTCGCCGATCGTCTGGACGCACTACTTCGTGCTCCTCGCGATCCCGCTATCGATCCGGTGGCCGAGGCTTGCACCCGCCTGGTTCGTGCCGCTGATCATGGTCGTCTGCGCGGGCACGCATTACGACGTTCGCGCCTGGCACATCGTCGTTGCCCTGTCCGTGCTGGCGGTGGTGACGCTGATCGTCGAATGGCTGCCCCGGGACGGTGCGCGCGCGGTGCCGGCGCGCGGCTTCCCGCGCAGGGTCTCCGCGACCGAAGGCTGAGATCGCAACCTCATGTGGGCGGCCCTGAAGCGCGTCGCTCCGGTCTTGCTCTTCGGAGCGCTGCCGATGTTCGTCCTCGCTGCCGGCGCCTACGACGTCCACCACACCGGCAACCTCGGAAACGACTTCCGTTTCGAGCTCTACCCGGAGGCCAAGCGGGTCTTGCAGTGGGCGAATCCCTATCCGGCGTCGGGCTCCGACCTGTCGAGTGGCCGCAACCCCATCTTCCCGATTCCGGCCGCGCTTCTGGTCGCCCCGCTGACTGTTCTTTCGCCGGCCGGGGCAGCGGGCGTGGACGCGGCGCTGCTGCTTGCACTGCTCGCGGCGACGCTGTGGGTGCTCGACGTGCGCGACTGGCGTGTCTACGGCGTTGTCGCGCTGTGGGCGCCGGCCTTCGCCGCGCTGCAGACCGGGAATCTGACGATCGTGCTCGGGTTCCTCGTCGCTCTCGCCTGGCGTTGGCGTAACCGCGTCTGGGCGCCGGGCCTGGCGATCGGAGCGGCGATCGCCCTCAAGCTGTTCCTCTGGCCGCTGCTCGTCTGGCTCCTCGCGATTCGCAAGGGCCGCGCGGCGGCTGCCGGGGCCGCGGCGGGCCTCGTCGGCCTTCTGCTCGTTCTGCCGTTCGAGACCGTCGGCGCCTACCTGCGGCTCATGAACAACCTCCGCGGCGTCTTCGGCCCGGAGAGCTACAACGTCGTCGGGCTCCTCAGCCTCTCGAACGCGACCTCCGTGCATGTCGGGGTCGCAGTTGGCGGGCTGTGTCGGGTTTGCGGTTCTGGCCCTCGCCTACCTCCGCCGATCGCTCCCTCTCGGGCTCTTCGCCTCCCTGGTGCTCTCGCCGATCGTGTGGACGCATTATTTCGTGCTGCTCGTGGTGCCGCTCGCGATCCGCTGGCCGAGGCTCGCGCCGGCCTGGTTCCTCCCCATCGCGATGGTCGTCTGCCCCGGGACCGGCTGGCAGGTCAGGCTGTGGCATGTCCTCGTGGGCCTCGGTGTGCTCGTAACGGTGACCGTCCTCGTCGAATGGGCGCCGGGTCGTCGTGACACGAGCCTGCGAAGACGTCGCCTGCAGCCACAGGGCGCGGCTTCGGGCTGACCGGTCTGGGCTCAGGGGTGGCGGTGCGCCTGGTAGGCGACGGCGCCGAGGATGATGCTTGCGGCTCCCACGGCGTAGGCAATCAGGTCGAGGCTCCCCACCGGCGTCGCGCTGAGGTTCGGCGAGGTTGTCCATCGCTCCCAGATCGCGG
>CAWILJ010000002.1:0-173827 GCA_963836925.1 uncultured Actinomycetes bacterium | reverse complement strand
CCCTCGACCGCGCCCGACGGCTCCGAACGAATGGCCCATGACCGACTTCGTCGAGGGAAGGCGAGCTCTGTAGGCATGGTCCCGAACACCGCCGTGATCGCCCGGGTTTCGGCGAGGTCGCCGAGCGGGGTGGAGGTACCATGAGCGTTGACGTAGCCGACGCGTTCGGGAGCGACGCCCGCGCCCTCAGGGCGAGCGGCATCATCGCGGTGACGCCGGTCGCCTCGGGCTCGGGCTGTGCTAGGTGGTGCGCGTCGTTCGAGGCGCCGTCGCCGAGAACCTCGGCGTAGATGCGGCGCCGCGAGCCGTTGCGCGGTTCCAGCCCCTCGAAGCAAGAGGGTGCACGAGCCCTCGGCCGATCACGAAGGCGCGGGTCGCGTCGAAGGGGGCATGCTCGCGTCGGATCTACATCCTCGGCGACGAGACCGCGCATCGCGGAGAACCCGGCGAGGATGAGTGGGTTGATGCGCCCCTCGGTTGCCGCCGGCGAGACGCGTCGGCCTCTCCGCGCTGGATCTCTCGGCGCCCCTCCCCGATGGCGGGCGAGCCGGTCGCGCACGCTGACACCGGCGTAGTTGGGCCCCGGTGATGCCGAGCGAGATCGCGATCTGGCCGGTAACGGTGTCCAGGAGGATATTCGGGATGAAGATCGGCGAGACCCGGTCCGCGCCGCGCTCGGGAAAAAGTCGCTGCTGCTCTGCGAGCCTGGTGACGCCCCCGATCGCAGAGCCGAAGAGGATGCCGACCCTGCCGGATCGAACCCCTCGAGCCCCGACTCGGCACGTGCCTGCTGCGCGGCCCCGAGCCAGGACAGGACGTTGCGCTCGAGCCGTCGCGCCTCCTTCGCCGGGGCGACGGCCGACGGGTCGAAGCCACGAACTCGCCGGCGATGCGGACCGGGAGCCCCTCGACGTCGAAGCCCTGATGAAGCCGACGCCGCTTCGGCCGGCGACCGCGGCGTCCCAGGTGGAGGGAGCATCGTGGCCGAGGGGGGTGACGGCGCCGAAGCCGGTGACGGCGACACGTCGTCATGATGTAGCTGATAGTCGTAACAGTAGTCTTGGGGGAAGCCCGCCAGGTCGGACCCGCCGTTTCCGCCGGTGGAGGCCGAACTCGTACGCGAGCTGCCCCAGGGCGAAGGGAGGGCCTACGAGCCGAAGTGGGACGGCTTCCGCGGCGTGCTCGAGAACGCCGGCGGCGAGCTTGCTCTGTGGTCGCGCAATGGCCGGCCGCTGCTGCGTTACTTCCCGGAGCTGCGGCGGCTCGGGGAGGCGCTTCCGCCTGTTCCGCGCTTGATGGCGATCGTGATCATTTCGACGGTGCGCTCGACTTCGACGCGATGCAGACCCGTCTGCACCCCGCCGAGTGGCGCATCAAGAAGCTCTCGGGCGAGATCCCGGCCCCGCTACATCGGCTTCGACTTGCTGGTCTGGGAGGGCGCCCCGGTGTGGGGCGGCCGTTTGTGGAGCGGCTTGCGTGCTCGAGCGGGTCGCAGCCAGATTCGAGCTCTCGCCGTCCACGGCGATGTCAGGCGGCCCGAGGCTGGCTGGCGGGGTTCGAGTCCTCGGCCTCGACGGGGTCGTCGCAAAGCGGCTGGCCGCCGCGTACCTCCCCGGTCGCGGGCGGCGTCGTCAAGGTCAAGGAGCACGAGACCGCCGACTGCGTCGTGCGGGGTTGCGCTGGAAGTGCGAGGCAAGGACATCGCGACGCTGTGCTCGGCCTCTACCGCGACGAGGCGGTCTCGACTACGTCGGCTCGGCGGCGGTCGCCGCCGACGCGGCCGAGGTCGCGGCGCTTGTGCTGCCGCTGCTCGAGGACGATCCCGACCGGCACTTCGGAGCCGAACCGCTGGGGACGGGCGCGCTCGAGGAGGCGGGCGTCCGGCCGGAGCTCGTGGTCGAGGTGCGCTACGACAAGGTGCAGGGAAACCGCTTCCGCCACGGCACGAAGTTGCTCCGTTGGCGGCCCGAAAGATCCGAAGGACTGCACGTGGCGCGAGCTGCGGCCCCGAAGACGCCGGGCAGGGTCGAGCCCGGCTCGGCTGGAGACACATCCTCCAGCTCGTTGTGGCCGCGGCGGTTCGCACGTCCGATGATCAGGTTCGTAGCCGAGGTCACCGGTTGGCCAGTGGCGTTACTCAGGGATCGGAGGACAGGCAGAGTCCAGGTGTTATATCCCCTTGCTTTTCGGCCACCTCCCGGTCACCAGGCGATGCCTTAGTGTCGACGACTGAGACGGCTCCTCAGGCGACTCGAGGCCGCGTCGCGAGCGCGACCCGAGCGATACGGTCGGCGCCACATCCCTCGCATCGGGTCGCCGGCCTTCTCGATCCGGGCGCCATCGTCGCCTGGTGAACGCCTCGGTCTCGACGCCGGCAACCTCGTCCAGCGGAGCGGCGCGAGCCCGCGCGTCGGGCGCCGGGCGCACCGAGTAGCGTGGCGATCGTCCGGTCGCGCGCGTTCTGGCCGAAGTCGACGAACACCCCGACGCGGTCTGCGAGCCGCCAGGTCGTCGTCGCGACGCTCTGGTCGCCGATGCGCCGCTCGACCTCCTCGGCGAGCGCCTTTGCGAACCGCCGCACCTCGCGGGAACGGCAGCTCGGGCGAATCGGTGCCAGGATGTGCAGCCCGGTCGCGCCGGAGGTCTTCGGGAACGACGCGAGCCCGAGCTCGTCCATCACCTCGCGCACGACGAGCGCGATCTCGCGCACGTACGGCCACTGGCCGTCCGAGGTCGGGTCGAGGTCGATCAGCAGGTAGTCCGGCTCTCGATCTCCGGCACCCGCGAGGGCCAGGTGTGCAGCTCGATGCAGCCGAGGTTCGCGACCCACGCGAGCGCCGCGGCATCGTCGAGATCGCGAACACGGTCGAATGCCCGCTCGGGAACGAGACCGGCACCTCGTCCACGTAGCCGGGATGCTTCGCCGGCACGCGCTTCTGGTGGAAGAACTCGCCGTCGACGCCGTCCGGGAACCGCTTCATGTGGAACGGGCGCCGGCGCAGGTGCGGCAGCGCGCACTCGGCGACGTCGAGGTAGTAGGCGACGAGGTCGCCCTTCGTCAGCCCCGGCTCCGGGAAGAACACCTTGTCCGGGTTCGACATCGCGACGTCATGGTGGCCGACACGCATCGGCGTAGGGTAGGCTCGCAACGATGCGGAGGCTCGTCGCATCGCGGTTTTCGCCCTCGGCCGCTCGCTCTCCTCGCCGCCGGAGCGGCCGCCGCGGGAAAGCGCATCGGCGCCACCGCAACGGCGGCCCGGCTGCGCGAAGGCGAGCCTGAGCACCGTGAGCGACGGGATGCTCACGTCGGCACCGACAATCCGGCTTACCCGCCGTGGTACGCCGGCGGGTCGAAGAGCTCGTTCTGGAAGATCAACGACCCGTCGAACGGCAAGGGCTTCGAGCCTGCCGTCGCCTACGCGGTCGCGGCGAAGCTCGGGTTCCCGCGCAGCCAGGTGAAGTGGGTGTACGTGCCGTTCAACCGCTCGTACGCTCCCGGGCCGAAGAACTTCGACCTCGACATCAACCAGATCTCGTACACGCCCGCACGGGCGAAGGTCGTGTCGTTCAGCGACTCGTACTACGACGTCAACCAGGCGCTCGTCGTGCTCAAGGGAAAGCCGATCTCACGCGTCCGCTCGGTCGCCGGGCTGAAGCCGTACAAGCTCGGCGCGCAGCTCGGGACGACGAGCTACCAGTTCATCAACGGGACGGTCAAGCCGTCCAAGAGCCCGGCCGTGTTCCCGCAGAACGCCGCCGCGGTCCAGGCGCTGAAGAATGGGCAGATCGACGGGCTCGTCGTCGACCTGCCGACGGCGTTCTACGTGACCGCCGTCCAGGTGCCGAACTCGAAGATCCTCGGGCAGTTCCCCACCGAGACCGGCGGTGAGCACTTCGGAATGGTGCTCGCGAAGGGCAACCCGCTCGTCACCTGCGTGAACCGGGCGCTCGCGTCACTGAAGGCGAGCGGCACGCTGAAGAAGATCCAGCAGCAGTGGCTAGCGAAGGCGACCGGCGCGCCGGTCCTGAAGTAGCAGCCCGCAGCTCGAAGCTCCTCGGCGGGTGGCGCTCGGGCGGCGGCCGTCGCGGCGTCCTCATCGCGCTCGCCAGCACGATCGTCTTCTTCGCCGTGATCGGCGCGGTGATCACCAGCTCGCCCGGCTGGAGCGAGGTGAAGGCCACCTTCTTCGACTGGGGCGAGTTCAAGGCCGCGTTCCCCGAGATCCTCAGGGCCTTCAGGCTGAACGTGAAGATCTTCGTGATCGCCGAGATCTTCATCCTGATCTTCGCCCTCGGGCTGGCCGTGATCCGGAGCCTCCCGGGGCCGGTGTTCTTCCCGCTCCGGGTGGCGGCGATCGTCTATGCGGACTTCTTCCGGGGAGTCCCGACGATCCTCGTGATCGCGATGCTCGGCCTCGGAGCGCCGGCGCTCCAGCTCTCCTGGGTGCCGAAGGACGTCGTCTTCTGGGGGATCGTCTCGCTCGTGCTCGTCTACACGGCCTACGTCTCCGAGGTCTACCGGGCCGGGATCGAGTCCGTCCACCCTTCCCAGGAGGCGGCCGCCCGCTCGCTCGGCCTCAACCGCTGGCAGGCGCTGCGGTACGTCGTGCTGCCGCAGGCGGTGCGCCGGGTGATCCCGCCCCTCCTGAACGACTTCATCGGCCTCCAGAAGGACACCGCGCTCGTCGGGACGCTCGGCGCGATCGAGGCGTTCAACCAGGCGAACATCGACGCCAACGCCACCTTCAACTACACCTGCTACCTCTGCGCCGCGCTGCTCTTCGTCGCGATCACGATCCCGCTCGCGCGCCTCACCGACTGGCTGATCGTGCGCGACCGAAGACGTCGCCAGTCGGAGGGTGTCCGATGACCGATCTGTTGGTCCTCGATCAGGTCCGGAAGTCCTTCGGGAAGAATCAGGTTCTCGCCGGGATCGACCTCGCCGTCGCCGAGCACGAGGTCGTGTGCCTCATCGGGGCGTCGGGGTCGGGGAAGTCGACGCTCCTCCGCTGCGTGAACCTGATCGAGCCGATCGACGCAGGGCGGATCGTCCTCGACGGCGCCGACATCAGCGGGCGCGGCGTCGACGCGAACCGGATCCGGCGCCGGATCGGGATCGTCTTCCAGTCGTACAACCTCTTCCCGCACATGAGCGTGATGCGGAACGTCACCCTCGCCCAGCGTGCGGTGCTCGGCCGGCCGCGTGCCGAGGCCGAGGCACGCGCGATCGAGCTGCTCGGCCGCTTCGGGCTTGCCGACCGGCGCGACGAGTACCCCGACCGCCTCTCGGGCGGCCAGCAGCAGCGGGTCGCGATCGTCCGCGCGCTCGCGCTGGACCCCGAGCTGATGCTGCTCGACGAGGTCACGAGCGCACTCGACCCGGAGCTCGTCGGAGAGGTGCTCGAGGTCATCCGCGAGCTGGCCGCAGGCGGCATGACGATGCTCATCGCGACCCACGAGATGGCCTTCGCCCGCGAGATCGCGAACCGCGTCTGCTTCCTCGACGGCGGCGTCGTCCTCGAGCAAGGGCCGCCCGAGCAGATCTTCGGCGCGCCGCGCGAGCAGCGCACCCGCCGGTTCCTCCAGCGGATCGTCGCCGCGGGCCGCCTGTAGCCGGAGCGGCTACCCTGGGCGCAGATGCTCGCGGGGGGCCGCTTCATTCGCTGGGTCGCCGTCTGCGCTGTGGCGGCCGCGGCCCTGGTCGGCGTCGGGGACGCCTCGGCGAGCCAGACGCTCGGCGACCTGAACGTCGCGAACCTGACCCTGGCCGTGAACGCGAAGGGCGAGGCGCTCCTCACCTACGACCGGCAGAACGGCCAGCTCCGTCACGTGCTCGTCTGGGGTGCGGTCAACGCCCTCCCGCCGAGCCCGGAGGTCCCGCAGGTCAAGTTCAAGCTGGACTACACGGGCGGGCTTGCGAAGTATCACAACCCCGGCTACTGGAAGTCGTTCAAGAACGTCTGCAAGCCGTACGACGGGCCGTCGCTCGTGTACGGGGTCGCGGCGTGTGACGCTCCCGACGGGAGCTACTGGGCCGTCCAGTCGTGGCAGCGGCTCCTCCCGATGCGGGGGTTCGACCCGTGGACCGCGCTGCAGTCCTCGTACGGGTTCAACGTCTCGCACTGGTCGGGGCCGCTCGCCCAGCTCGACGTGACCCAGAACTGGACGTACGACGGCTCGTGGACGGCCCTCGACGGACGGCTGACCTACGACGGCCGGCCGGTTTTCGGGTACAAGACCCCCTCGGCGACGAAGCGCGGCGACGGCTATGCGCGCTACGTCTACATCGACACCCACGACTCGGTGTACGGCTCCGGCTGGAAGCACGACGCCGCCAAGGTGCTCCACGAAGGCGACGGCGCCTTCTGCTACAGCTTCGTCCCGCAGAAGCCCCCGCCCGGCTACCCGAGCGACGCGCTCCGCGGGCCGGCGCCGGGCGACCTCGAGCGCGTCACCGTGCTCGGTCCCGGCGTCACCCCCGACGTGCAATGGGTCGGGCCCGGGCTCGGCGCCTACGACTCCCAGCAGGACCAGATCTACAACCAGCGCTTCGACGAACTCGTCGGCCCGAACGACAAGGTCTGTACGAACGAGCGCTGACCCGGGACCGCGGTACGCTTCTCCCATGCTCGACCCCGGAACGCGCATCGACGTGACGATCGAGCCGCTCGACGACTTCATCGTCGTCCAGCCGCTCGACGAGTCCGAGACCCAGTCGGGGCTGATCGTCCCGATCAACGAGGCGGCACAGTGCGTCACGGGAATCGTCGCGTCGGTCGGGCCGGACGTCGCCGCGATCGAGCCGGGCGACAAGGTGCTGTACCCGCGTGATGCGGGGTACGAGGTCAGGCTCGTCCGCTCGAGCCATCGCGTCCGCGTGCTCAAGCGCGAAGAGCTGATCGCCCGCATCCACGACTGACCTCGATCTGCCCGTGCGTCGGCGCCGCGGCCGATAAGTCCCCTCCCGGTCGGTCGAGGGGGCTCGGGCGGCCTGTGGTCTAATGAACCGCCTCGGAGAGATGTCCGAGCGGGTCAAACTGCTCATCGCTGGAGCCGCCGAATCCACATTCCGCCGCTGCCCGTGCCCGTCTCCTGCCTGACGCCGACAGTCGCGCGCTCCGCAGGGAGGGGGTTGGTCTGCGCGACGGCCCTCCCGTCAACGACTTGTTGCCGGTCTCCTCGACCAGGCTTTGACCACGCTGCGGTCGTCGAACGAAAACGCCTGCAAACGAAGGCTCGCCGGGGCTCGAGATCCTGATCGGCGCCGGTGCCGAGCCGTCGAGCCGCAGAGCTGGGTGGATGCCGGTTGCTGACCCTCCAGCGACCTGCCGGGTCGGGCTTGGCGGTTTTAGGGCGCTCGGGTCGGGGGGGCGAGTGATGCGAGGTTCGACTGGATCGTGTCGAGCGTCTTTTGGAGGGCCGCGCGCTCCGCGCTGCCGAGTCCGGCGAGCACGTGTCGCTGGAGCTCGATCACTGCAGCGAGTAATCGGCTGTGGAGCTCGGCGCCTACGCGGGTGAGCTCGAGCCGACGAACCCGCCGGTCATTCGGATCGAGGTGTCGTTGGACGAGGCCGGCCGCCTCGAGCCGGTCGATGTGGTGGGTGATCGTCGCGCCTTCGAGGTGGACGTGCGAGGCGAGCGCTGCCTGGTTCATACAGCCGATTTCGCTCAGGGCGCTGAGCACGATCCAGGTTCCGAGCGAGCCGCCGGCGGCCGTCAGCGTATCCTCGAACGCCTCGCGCATCGTCTTGGCGGTGAACACGAGTTGACGTCCGAGCGGTTCGACAAGGGGCGTGGCCGGGTTCACCATCTCGTTAGATAGTAAACGATTTGACATCTCATGACTAGCCGGTATTCTCGGTCGGGATGCTTGCTCGTCTGGCGCACTCGATCACGCGACACCGCTGGCTGGTAATCGGGGTCTGGATCGTCTTGACCGTCTTTGGCGCCTACGCTGCGGGGCAGGTCTCGAAGCGGTGGTACCAGAGCTTCTCGATCCCTGGTAAGTCCGCGTACGAGGCGAACCAGCGCACGCTGAAGACGTTCGGCACGGGCGTGCGGCCGCCGAATGTCGTTGTCTTTCACACCAGCGGCGACGCGACCAAGAGCGTCGCGATCAAGCGCGCGATGCAACGCGCCGCCGCGACGATGCCGGGCGCGCGGACGAGCTCGTTCTTCTCGACCGGCAACTCGATGTACGTCTCGGCCGACCGGCACACGATCTTCGAGGAGGTCTACCCGCCCGGGATCGCGAAGTTCGACACCAAGAGCGGCGCCGACCGCATGCGGGCCGCCGCCGCAGCCGGGCTCCCGGCCGGCACGACCGTCCAGGTGACGGGCCACGACCCGCTCGAGGAAGCGAGCACGCACGGAAACAGCGGTGGCCCCGGTGTGCTGCTCGAGGCGATGGTCGGCGCGTTCGGCGCGCTCGTGATCCTCCTCTTCGTGTTCGGCACGCTGCCGGCGGTGCTGATGCCGCTGGTGGTCGCGCTGGCCTCGATCCTGAACACGTTCACGCTGGTCTGGATCCTGACGTACATCACGAACGTCTCGATCATCGTCCAGTTCCTGATCGCTCTCGTCGGGCTGGGCGTCGCGATCGACTATGCGCTGCTGATGATCTTCCGCTTCCGTGACGAGTTGCGCGAGGGCGCGGAGGTCGAGTCCGCGCTCGTGGAGACGATGACGCATGCCGGCCGCTCCGTGATCGTGTCCGGGTCGACGGTGGCCGTCGGTCTGCTTTCCCTGGTCGTGATCCCGTTGCCGTTCATCCGCTCGATGGGCATCGGTGGGATGCTGATCCCGCTCGTCTCGGTGACCGCGGCGATCACGTTGCTGCCGGCGCTATTGGCGACGTTCGGCACGCGGATCAACAGCGTGCGGGTGATGCCGAAGCGGTTCGTCGACCACGGCCACCCCGAGACCGGCAACTGGGGCCGGTGGGCCCGGTTCGTGCTGCGCCATCCCTGGCCGGTCGCGCTCAGCGGCCTGGCAGTCGTGGGCGTGCTCGTCGCATACGGCTTGCAGATCAACCCGAACGAGGCGCAGCTCAAGAACTTCCCGGGCGCGGGAACCGCGATCGCGGGCAGACAGATGCTCGCCACCGCCAACGTCAGCCCCGGCGCGATGAAGCCGTTCGTCGTTCTCGTCGAGCACGGCGGCGACGCCACCGCCATCGCGGCCAAGGTGCGCACCGTTCCCGGCATCGTTGGTGCAGCCGCGCCAGCCTCGTGGCAGGGCGGCGGCGACTCGCTCGTCGAGGCGATCCCGGCTATCGACGGCGCCGCGCCCGGTATCCAGCCGATCATCAACAACACCAACGCCGCGCTCGCGGGCACCGACGGCACGCTGGGCGGCGTCCCGGCGGTCGACCGGGACTTCGTTCACGCCATCTACGGCAACTTCCCGTACCTGCTCGCGTTCGTGCTCGTCCTCACGCTGATCCTGCTCACACGGGCGTTCCGCTCGATTGTGCTCGCGCTCAAGGCCGTGATCCTCAACCTTCTCTCGCTCGCCGCCGCGTTCGGGCTCATCGTGATCATCTTTCAGAACGGCCACGGCTCCTCGCTCTGGAACATCAGCGCCACCCACGCGATCACGGCCTGGATCCCGCTGATGATCTTCGCGTTCCTCTACGGCCTCTCGATGGATTACGAGGTCTTCATGCTCACGCGGATGCGCGAGGCCTACGACGAGACGGGCTCGACCGATCAGGCGATCGAGCTCGGACTGTCGCGCACCGGCAAGCTCGTCACGAGCGCCGCGCTCATCCTGATGTTCGCGTTCCTCGTCCTCTCGTCGAGCCCGGGCTACGAGATCAAGGTGTTCGCCATCGGCCTCGCCGCCGGGATCATCTTCGACGCCACGGTGATCCGCATTCTGCTCGTTCCCTCGCTGATGAAACTGCTCGGAGACTGGAACTGGTACCTGCCGACGACCGCCGCGCGCGTACTGCGCGTACGCCGGGACCAGATCCCGCAGGCCGCCACCGAGCCCGCATAGCGCCAGCTCATACGGCGCGGTCAGCGCCTGCGTCGACTAACTCTCCTGAAGGTCGCGACTGCGGCTTGGATTCGCGTTGAGGTTCATGGCTCCTCATCACCAGTTATCTCTTGTGTTGGGCGGGCGGGTTCGCGGACGGCCCCGGGGCGTTTGTTACGGGTCGTGATGGCGCGGGAGAAGCTTCGTTGGGCGTTTTCGTCGAGGTAGATGATGATGGGGCCGTGGACGAGGAGTCCTTCGGGGGCGCGTTCTTTGATCAGGGTGGGGAGGAGGTCGTTTGCGAGCCATTCGCGTCCGACGGCGACGGCGCAGTGGGCGTTGATGCGGTAGAGGTTGTCGTCGAGTGTTTCGGTTTCGACGAGTTCGGGGCGTTGCACGAAGCGGGTCATCCCGAAGGGGACGATCTCGGCGATCTGCTTGATGAGTTCTTCGCCGGGTTCGAGCTGGGTGGTGAAGAACTCGATTTCGATGTCGCGGTAGCCGCGGGGGATCACCCGAAGCGCGTTGACTTGGGAGTTGGGGACATGAATCGTTTCGCCGGTGACGCTGCGGATGGTGAGGGCACGCAGCGAGACGGCTTCGACGACGCCTTGGACGTGGAGGGTGTCGATCGCGACCGTGTCGCCGATCCGGAACCAGCCTTCGAAGAACATCAGCAGGCCGGCGATCACGTCGGTCAGGAACCGTTGTGCAGCGAAGGCGATGACGATCGCGAGGAAGGAGGCGCCGACGATGGTCTGCAGCCGTTGTGCGCCCGCGATCGTTGCCAGCGAGAGCACGAAGGCGAGCGCGAAGGCGAGGTAGCCGATACTGGTCTGGATCAGCGCGATCGCGGTTTCGCGCTGACGGATGCCGCTGATCACGCCCGTGTCGGACACGGCGCCAGCGGCAGAGCGGCGGCGCTCGCTGCGGTTGACGATGTAGGTCGCGATCTGCCTGGCGATCCGGCTGACGAGCCACGCGAGCAGGAAGAGCACAACGATCACGATCACGACCGCGATCGGCCGCCCGAGGCCGGCGTGATGGTCGAGTTGATCGACGAGCGTTTTCATCGCTCACGAGGACGTTCAAAACTCACTCGCGCAATCATCCCTTCTCCCGCGCCCGCCCGGCAGGCGAGCTTCGGGGCGACGATCACAATCTCCCGGCTCGGTAACGGGCGTCGGGTCCCGGCGCTACATCGGAATCTCGGAGGCCGGGAGAGCGACGATCCGTCGCGTGCACGCGACGCATCCGCTGGTAGCGGAGCAGAGCGAATATTCGCAAGATCAAGAAGCGCTCCTTCTCCTCGCCAACTCCAGGTCGTCACGAGTGCAAGTTCCCCAGTACGATCAGCCCCGGTCTGGTCATTCCCAACCAGGAGCGGAAGATGGCGAAAAAGATGATCCGCGTCTCGGATAAGTCGGGTGCGGAAATCCCGGAAGGCAAAGGCGCGACCGTCCGGGTTACTTTCAAAGACGCCCGCAAAGGTGTCCGTGAGTTGGACCTTACCGACGCGGAAGCTGAGGAGCTAGGGGGCCGGCCGGTTGAGCGGAGAGGGCGCAAGCCCAAGGCTCAAGTCCAGACTTAAGGGCTCGTCGGGCAACTGCTAGGCAGCGCCGCCGCTGCCGTCGTCACCCATTGGACGGCCTCCGTGCTCGTCGTGCACCGGCGAACCTGAACAGAATCGACCCGTCCCGCGTTGTCGCTGATGTCAGGTCGTCTGGCGTGCAGCGTGACGCAGCCGCGGCCGGCGTGGCGAGTCGACGTTCTGCCTCGCCGCGTTTGCGCGATGTTGGAGATGCGTCTCCAGACTGCGCAGGTACTCGAGGTACTGCACGGCAAATACGAGGATCAAAGCCGCTTTCTTGGATGCCCTCTCGCCGCTGCTTGCTGCTGCACGTGCGCACTCATACAGCTCACGGCGGCCGTCGGGATCCCGAAGGTGGGCCGGAGGTACGGAGCGGTCATTGACTAACGCGTCACCCAAGGCGATGTACCACGTGTGCATCGTGTTGAGTTCTGCCTGAATGTGCCTGCCGCACCGGTCGAGGCGCGCGGAGCCGTCCATCATGCGTTCAAGCGCGTGGAGCGACTGCCCCGCTCGCCGTAGGCGTCCGGCGCCGCTCACCAGTGCGGCAACGTCCTCGACATTGAGGTGAGTCGCCGAGCGCTCGTCGAGGTACTGTCGGAACACGTCATCGAGACGGTGGACCGCCACAGCCGATGTGCGCGCGGCGTGTGCCGCCTGGGTCGCGTCACCGCCCATGGCGAGATCGCGCATCGTCGCGGCGACGTAGTCCGCGCTCCGCCCAAACGCGCTCGCGAGATCGGCGCGGAGCAGAGCGCCGGCGCCGCGCGGCCAGAACAAGAGGCCGACACCGAAGCTGATCGCAAATCCGATCGCCACGTCCTCGACGCGGACGATCCCAACCTGCCAGCCGACGGGCTGGATGATGTTGAAGAGCACGAACAGCGTGATCGTGAATCCGGCCTGGCCCGCGGCAAACGAGATCGCTCGCGGCGCGTACGCGGCGAGCAGGACGGCGAAGGGCAGCACGGCCCAGAACAGCGCATGATGCGTTCCGATAGCGATGACGATCAGTGCGCCTACCACAATCCCGACCGCCGTTCCGGCGAGTGCGTTCACAATCGACGACCCGGTTCCTAGCGCATTCGAGCGCAGGACGGAGAGCGTGCCGAGGACGACCCAGAAGCCGTGCTGTAGGCCGGCGCGTTGCGCGATGAAAGTGGCGACGGCGAGCGCGACCGCGCCGCGGACGCTGTTCCGCAGCCACACCGAGCGCAGGCTCACATGCTCGAATGCCAACCGCTCAACTGCGTCGACCGAGTCGTGCCGCACCGCGGCGACATCGGTCTCTCGTTCAGCCGGGACGCGTCCGTTCGTCGCCCGCATCGCATAGACACCGACCTGCCTCGCCGCGTACGTCGCGGCACGAACCCGGAACGGAGTCTCCAACGTCGCGGGCAGCACAGTCGCGCCCGCGCCGGGCGGCAGCTCCGGGAGGGATCGGATGAGAGCGCGCGCGATGTTGTCGCGCGTGTGCTCGAGCCGGTCGAAGTCCGCCTGGGCGCTGCCTCCGTCGAGGCGGTCGATGCCCGTGCGCAAAACGGTGGCCGCCGAGGCCATCGCCTCCTCTTCCGCGGTGGACGAGATCTCGAGCGGGGGCTCGAGAAACGTCAGCAGCCAGTCGAGCTCGTCGGGCAGTGCAGCCAGGGCGGCTGTCGAATCGGTCGGCCCCGCGGGGCGGTGCTGCGAGCCGAGCGAGTCTCGCAGGAGGTCATCGACTCTCGTTCGAGCCGCGGCCGCGGACGCCCTTCTCTCCGCGGGCTCCGCCTCGATCAGGTCGACCACCGAGCGCATCGCGTCCGCAACCGATCGGCGAAGATCCGCACGCCGTCGAGGAGGCCAGAGCAGGAGCGACGCTGCCGTGCCCGCGACGGCCGCCAGTGCGAAGCCGAGAAGGCGGTCCGGGATCGCTGAGTTCGGCGCCGGAACGTTCACGGGCAGAACGAACATGAGGATCGCACCGGTCGACGCCGCCGCCAGGTAACCGCTGAACGCACCGCTCAAGAGCGTCACGAACCCGACCGCCCCGGTCGCGCCTGCGGCGAGCCACGCGCCGCCTGAGCAGATCGTTCCGAGTGTGATCAGCACAAGACCCGCGACTGCAAAGACGAGATACGCGATGAGGCGGGTCCGCCGCATGCCTCCGAACTCCACGAGCACGAGCACCGCGAACGATCCGAACGCGGCGAAGAGGGACGTTTGCGGGTTCCCGATGACCTGATCCGCGAACGCGAAGACGGCGGGCATGACGATCGCGGCGCGCGCAGCAGACTTCAGCGCCTCGGCGTCCATCGCCGGCGTCAGTCAGCGAGCACGTCTTGCGCGAAGCGGACGGCCATCGAGCCGTCGCCGACGGCGCCCGCCACGCGGTTGGGCGCTCCCGTGCGCACGTCGCCAGCCGCGAACACGCCGGGGCGAGTCGTCTCGAGGAGATGCGGGTCGCGGTCCGCCAGGGGCCAGCGCAGGTGCGTGTCGCAGTCGGCCGCACCTTGGCCGCACAGAAGGTACCCGGCAGGGTCGAGGCCCAGCATCCCCGTCGCTGCCTCGGTACATGGGTCGGCGCCGATCATCACGAAGACGGCGGTGCACGGTAGCTCCTCGACTGTGCCGTCGTCCCGGCGGCGCAGACTTACGGAGTCCACGGTCGCCGTCCCGTTCACGGCGACGACTTCCGTCTCGGTGAGGACCTCGATCCGAGGCGAACTCTCGATCCGCTCGACGAGGTACTGCGACATCGTCGACTTGAGCGTCCTGCCGCGCACGACGACGCGGACGCTGCGGGCACGAGACGCGAGCTGTGTCGCCGCCTGGCCCGCTGAGTTGCCTCCGCCGACGACAATCACGTCCTCGTCGCGGGAACGCTCGACGTCGGTGCGCATCGCGGCGTAGTAGACGCCGGCGCCGCGGAAGCGGTCGATGCCCTCCGCCTGCAGCTCACGCCAGCGGGCTCCCGTCGCCATCACGAGGGAGCGGGCAAGGACGTGCTGGCCGTCGTCGAGGTCGACCCGCACCAGTCCGTCGGTCCCGTCGGCGATCTCGACAGCGCGGTGGAAGCTCGACAACACCGCATCGAAGCGACGCGCCTGGAGCGTCGCCTTGCGGGTGAGCTCCCTGCCCGAGATTCCGGTCGGGAAGCCGAGGTAGTTCTCGATACGGGTGCTCGTGCCTGCCTGGCCGCCCGGCGCCCATTGCTCGGCCACGAACGTTCGCATGCCTTCGGCGCCGGAGTAGACGGCGCTGGCCAGCCCGGCCGGCCCGGCTCCGAGAACGACGAGGTCGAAACGCTCGCCGTCCACCTCGGCGCGCAGGCCGAGCGACCGTGCGACCTGTGCGGCCGACGGGTTGCGCATCACCTCGGTGGCGTGCACGAGCACAGGCGTCTCCGACCGCGGGATCTGCAGCCACTCGAGCAGGGCGGCGCTTTCGGCGTCCGTTTCGACGTCGTACCAGTGCACCGGTAGGAGATTGCGCTCGAGCAGGTCACGCACTTCGAACGCACGCCGCGAACCGCGCGGGGCGATGAGACGCATGACGCCGTACCCCTCGGCCTCGTGCCATTCGCGGCGCGCCATCAGCGTCCGAAAGACCTGCTCGCCGAACTCCGGCCAGCGCGCGACCATCGCGCGCAGCGCGGGGCGGTCGAACACAATCACGTCGGTCGCCTCGGCGGCGACACACGCGCTGATCGTCGGCTCCCCCGTGAATACGGCGATGTCCCCGATGAACGTGTGGCCGTCGGCTTCCGCGACGTAGACGTCCTTCCCTGGCTTGCGGTCGACGAACTCGACCCGGCCGCTCTCGAGCACGTAGAACGGCGCATCTCGGACGCCGTGCTCGTAGAGCACGTCACCCGGTTGGAACGTGCGCCGCTCGCCACGCTTGGCGAGCCACTCCAACTTCGCGTCCGAGAGCCGGGGGAACAGAAGCTCATCGCCGAGGTCGGGGAACCTCTCGCTACGAACGACCTGCGTGGTTGCCACGGTCAGAGGCTAGCGGGATGTCAACCGTGGACCTTCAGCCCAGGGCGGCGCGATCGCCGCGTCACTTCGGCAGACGCCTTGGGTCGAGAGCCGGTGCGATCAATCGCGCGGCGCCGCTAGCTGATCGCGGCGATCAGCGTGTCGCACGCCGTCTTGCAGCGGCGGCAAGTGTCGGCGCAGAGGCGACAGTGCTCGTGGTGGGCAGCATGACGCTCGCATTCCTCGGCCGACTTCAGGCAGGCCAGGGAGCAGGCTGTTAGCTGCGCTCGGACGAGGTCAAGATCGACGTTGCTCTGTCGGGTGGTTACACGTGTGGTCGCCTCGCAGGCGTCGCCGCAGTCGAGACAGAGGCGGATGCAGCGGACCATGTCCGCCACATCTGTCTCGCTCAGGCTCGCGTCGGCGCAGGCCGTACAGCTTGCGGCGCAATCGACGCACCGTTCGAGACAGGCAAGGAGCGCGTCAAGGTCAACGCCGCTCGGCTGTGGATGAAGCTTGATGATCTCCTGGAATGTCATGTCTCCTCCTTCACTGGAATCTCGGTTCGATCAGGCCCTATCAAGTATCGAGCGCCGGCGTTGAGGGGGGAGGCGGCCGCAGCCGCTTGCCGCGCGGGCCTCTCTAGTTGGCGACGATGCCCGTCGGTGCGCGCCCACCGGTCCGAAAAGCATGTCGACATCTTTCTGAACAGGCCGGGTCGGTCGTGGAATCAGTGTTCAGGCTGCCCGCGCGGGCTGGTCGCGCTCCGATTCGTCGTCGATGGTCTCGAGCAAGCGCGCAAGCTGGTGGAGGGCCTCGGTCTCGATCTGGCGCACCCGGTCCCGGCTGATCGAGAACCTCTTCGCCAACACCTCGAGGCTGGTCTGCGGGGCTCCGTTCAGCCCGAACCGGAATTCGACGATCGATCGCTGCGGCTCGGCGAGCCCGGCGACGGCGCTGCGGATGCGCTCGTCGCGGAACAGGTCATGGGCTTCTTCGAGCGGATCCGCTGCGGTGGGGTCGGCGATGAGATCGCCGAGCTCAGCGTCTCCCTCCTCACCGACCCTGCTATTCAACGAAATAGACGCGTCGGCCCGCTCGGAAGCGGCGGTTACCCGCTCCCGCGGGATTCCAGTCGCCTCGGCGAGCTCGTCCCTAGTTGGTTCGCGGCCGTGCCTCTCGTGCAGCATTGCCGCGGCGCGGTTGAGCGCCCGCAACTCCTCCTGGACGTGGATCGGGACCCGGATCGTGCTCGACTGATTGTTACTACGGGCGTTTCCAGGTAGGCGATCCGGCTCCCATCGGGCGACCACTCGAAGGAGGCGACGTCCAAGCCGCTCGGCGTGAGACGTCGAAGACCGCTGCCGTCAGCCCGAATCGCGAACAAGCCAGAGCCACCCCCGGCATCGCGGAGGAACGCGATCATTCCCGCGCGACTTCGTACTTCCGCATGGCTCGCAGTCGCTGCACCCACGACGCCAGTCAGGAGAGCCGCGACCGCGCCAGCCAAGAGAACCGATGCCAGTCAGTCTAGACGTCCGAATCCGTCTCATACTCAGACCTCGCTACCGCCTCCTCGTCTTCCCGGAAGAGCGAGACTACTATTGGCACCGTGGCAACACACTGAATGAAGGCCGACGGTGTCGATCGACTCGCGGTCCGACGAGATCCATTGCACCAAGCTTCGGCCCACCGGGAGTTCGGGCGCTCATGAAAGACTAAGCGCCTCTTCCACTACCTTCCGCATCCCTCGACGACAACGCTCGAGGAGTTCGTCGTAGTCGCTTTGCCAGAGCTCAGTCGACATGATCTCGACAGCGAGCCAGCCCTGGTAGCCGTTCGCAAACAACGCTCCCAGCATGTGGCTGAGCGGCAAGACGCCTTCGCCCGGCACGAGACGGTCCTCCCTAGACCGAGGCTCTACCAACGAGTCTGCTACCTGGACGATCTGGGTGTGCGGCGCAGCGTCGACGATTTCTCCGATGACCGCTTCTCGCTCCTCGTCGCCCCGCCATACCTGGAAGGTGTCCATGCAGACCCCACAGCGTGAATCGTCGACCGCACCGACGAGCTCGAGCGCTTCGGGGAGGGTGTTCACGAAGTCGGTGTGGATCGGCCGGAGCGGCTCTATCGCGAGATCGACCGAGTGACGATGGGCGTCCTCGAGAACGGCTCGAAGGGCAGCCGAGCTCCGCAGGACCGCATCGTGCCGGGTCATTCCGTAGAGATCGCCCGGACAGACGAGCACACACGACGCTCCGACTCGTGCCGCGATTCGAATCGTGAAGCGGAGGTGGTCGATCCGAGCCTGCCACGCTTCATCGTCCTGTTCGGTGAGTTCTCCGGCGCAGACGACACTCGCTGCGCTGAAGTCCGGCTGCAACCAGGTCACCGGCGAGCGTGTCGATCACGTCGTCGCTCAACTCGCCCGTCGGCATGAGGTCATAGGGCGCACCGTTGCGCGCAACCTTGTTCAGCCAGACCTCGACTCCCGGGAACCCGTGCCGCGCATACCCGGCGAGATCGGCGTCGATCGTCCAGTTGAAGGTCGTCACCTCGCTCATCGCAACACGTTCGAGGTAGTCGTCTCCCCGTTGGGTCACGTCGATCCTCCTCGTGTCTGGTCAGCGACCTAGACGCCGTGCTCGGCCTCTGGCGCAGTGGGGCTGGAGACCCGAGCCGACCTTAGCGAGACTCGGTATTCGCGTGTGATCTCGACGAGCCTCGGCGCGGCGACCGCCAGGAGCAGAACGAGGCCGAACGCCACCTCTTGCTCCTGGCCCGACATGCCGAGCGCCGAGAGCAGGAAATCGAGCGCGGTAATTGCGAGCGCGCCACCGACCGGCCCGATGTATCCCCCAGCACCGCCCGTGATGGCTACGCCGCCGAGCACCACCGCGGCGATCGCCGGGAACAGGTACGTGTCTCCCATGCCGAGGTAGGTCTGCGACAGCGTGCCCGCGAGCAGGATCCCGGTGATGCCGGCGATCACGGCGCTCGTCACGTACGACGTCGTGATGACAAGACGGCAGCGCACTCCCGAGAGCCAGGCAACCCGCTCGCTACTGCCGGTTGCATACACGGAGCGACCGAGAACGGTGCCCCGCAAGACCGCGACCGCAATCGCACCGAATGCAAGCCAGACCCAGACGACGTTGGGCACCCCGAGCGTCGTCCCGCTCGCGAAGCTGGAGAGTGAGTCCGGCGTGGTGATGAACCCGGACCCGCCGACCCATGAGCTGACCGCACCCTGCTCGATTCCGTTCATGGCAAGCGTGATGACGATGGGAGACATCCCGAGCACGCTCACCCCGGCGCCGTTGATCGAACCGACCACGACGCAGAGTCCGAGTGACGCGAGGATCGCCCCTACGAGGCCGATCGACGGCGCCCAGGAGTTGGTCACGATCGCCGCCATGGTCATCGTCCATGGAACCGACAGATCGATGCCGCCGACGAGGAGCACGAACATCTCCGAGATCCCGAGCATCCCGAGAACGGACGCCTGCGCGAACAGCGACTGGGTGTGACCGAGGGTGAAGAAGCCGGGAGAAACGAAGCATGTGGCGACGTAGAGGACCAGCGCAAGCAGCCACGCGGCCGCGGCCAGGAGATCTGTTCCGGTGAGCCACTCGCGCGAAATCGCAGCGCCCCGTGCGCTCGGCGGCAAGTCGGCACTCACTGCGTTCCCAGCTTCCGAGTGGTGGCAAACGATACGAGACTACTGAGTGCTACGACACCGATCAGGATCAGCCCGGTCAAGAGCGGCCCTAGGAACGGTGAGACATACGAGACGGTGATGATGAAGCCGACGGCCGTGTAGATGAGTGCCCCGATGATCACGTTGACGATGCTTCCGCGACCGCCTGAGATAGGGATGCCGCCGACGACTACGGCGGCGATCGAATCGAGAATCAGGGGGTTGCCGGCGTTCGGGTCGCCGCTCGCCTGGCTTGCGACGACGTACAAGCCCGCGACAGCGGCCAACCCGCCACAGAGTGTGTAGCTCGCCCATTCCACTCGCCCGACGCGCACGCCGCTTGCCGCTGCCGCCTCGCGATCGCTGCCGATCGCATAGAGCTTCTGTCCGAGTTCGCTTCGGCGTAGTGCATACCAGCCGACGCAGAGAATCGCGAGTATGAGCAAGGGACTCGGGACATGGAACCGAGATCCGGTCCAGAACTCGACATCGGAGAGCGAGATAGTCCCGCCCGGCGCAGAAAGAGCCACGATTGCCAGGCCGCCGGTGATCGACCACATCGCGATCGTGACGATGATCGGCGATAGCCCGAGCTCGCCGATCAGAAAGCCGTTGATTGCGCCGATCGCGAGACCGAGTAGAACGAGGACCACGGACCAGGCGATGATCCCGGTGGTCGAGACCCCGAACGTGCGGGCGGCGAGCGCCGAGACCAGTGAAACGGTTCCCCCGACCGAGATGTCGATTCCCCCGCCGATGATCACGAGCGCCTGACCCGTGGACACGAGAATCAGCGGCATTGCGGTGCTGAGGTCTCCGAGCAGATAGATCCGGGCAAAGGACGACGGCGAACGGTCGAAGTAGTAGGCGAGCTCGATCGCAAGCACGACCAAGGGGACCAGCGTTGCCACCACGGAGCGTGGGTCGATGCTCGCCCGGATGAGTCCGGCAGTCGTGACCCGGCGGGGCGACGCGACTCCGGCAACAGTCATGCCGCACCCCTGCCGAAAGCGGCGCTCACGAGCGCCCTGTCGGTCAACTCCGACTTGTCGAGCATTGCTGCTAGCGACCCGTCGTGAAAGACGGCGACTCGATGGCAGAGTCTCAGCAACTCGTCGAGATCAGTGCTGTAGTAGAGGATCGTCGCCCCGCGCTCGGCCAGGCCGAGCACGATTCTGTAGATCTCGGCCTTCGCACCGATGTCGACGCCTCGAGTGATGTCATAGAGGAGGAAGATCTGGCCCTCCGACAGGAGCCATTTTGCAATCACAGCCTTCTGCTGGTTCCCGCCGCTCAGGCGGCCGACGGGTTGTCGCAGACCAGTCGTGGCGATGCGAAGGCGGCTGATCGCTCCCTCCACGGCCGCCCGCTCCCGCGTCGTAGCAAGAACCCCCCAGCGTGAGAAGTTGCGTAGGGACGCGAGCGCAATGTTCTCGCGGAGACTGCGACGAAGAAGAAGTCCCTCCGTCTTGCGATCAGCGGGAACCAGCGCGATCCCCATGCCATGACGGATCGCATCGGTCGGTCGTCGAATACGGACGACCTCGCCTCGGATCCGGACCGTTCCCAGCGCGTGCCCATCACCGAACAGAGCGTGGAAGAACTCCAGCTGGCCCTGGCCGACCAATCCCCCCACCCCGACGATCTCACCAGCTCGCATCGAGAGCTCCGTCGAACGACGCGCAACCCTGGAGCGAAAACCCGACAGCTCGAGGACGACCGGCGCTTCATCGGCAAGAGGAGGAGCTGCCGGCACTATCTGCTCGATCGGTCTTCCGCACATCGCCTGGATGACGTCGTCGTCGTTGGCCTCCTCGACCGAGTAGCTGGCGACCAGCCGGCCGGTTCGATAGACGCTCAGCACGTCGGCCACCGACTTGACCTCGGCGTACCGATGCGTGATGAGAAGCACACAACGCCCTTCGTCTCGCCACGAGCGGACGAGGTCGAGCAGCCATTCGACCTGCTTTTCCGCCAGAGCTGAGGTCGGCTCGTCGAGGATGACGACCCGGGGGCGGCCAGCACTTGCTCTAGCGATCTCGACAACCTGCTTCTCGGCCAGCGTCAACTCCCTCCCGCGCGCGGTCGGGGAGATGTTCTCGATCCCAAGCTCGTGGAAGAGACGTTCGGTTTCCTCGATCGAGCGTCGAGCGCTGATCAGCCCATAACGACGCGGCGCGCGGCGCAGAAACAGGTTCTGCGCGACCGTGAGATCGGGGATGGTGGTGAGCTCCTGGAACACCGCCCCGATGCCGGCAGCCTCGGACGCGAGTGGGTCGCCGAGGCGCATCGCGTTGCCGTCGACCCGAACTATGCCTCCGTCCGGCTTCAGCGTGCCCGCAAGAACACGCATCAGCGTGCTCTTGCCTGCCCCATTCTCACCGAGTATGGCCACGACCTCGCCGTAGCGGGCAACGAGGTCCGCCCCCGTCAGTGCGACCGTGCCGCCGAAGCTCTTCGTGATCCGAGCAGCCTCGACCGCGGGCGTCCCCCGAATCGCGGAGCTTGCCGCGGTCATCGATCGGCAACCTCGAGGATTCCCTCGGGCGCGTGAGCCTTTGGGAGATCCGACTCAGCCGGACATTCGAGAAGAACTGCCGGGGGAACCCGATCCCCCCGGCAGCCATACATCGCTCCGTGCATCCGCGCGTCGCTTACTTCTCGCCCGCGATGACCTCGGCAGTCGTCAGATTCGCACCCGGCGGGTTGAACGGCCAGGTGAACTCGAGCGGAAGCTTCGGGTCTCCGACGGGCATCTGCAGCGTCGGGACGTCCGTCTTGACTCCGTTGTTCGTGTAGACCTGGTACGGGACCTGCACGATGTGCGCGTAGTGCTTCCCCTCGATCAGGCCTACGGCTTCCATGAT
Organism: uncultured Actinomycetes bacterium; assembly: GCA_963836925.1. Lineage (GTDB taxonomy): Bacteria > Actinomycetota > Thermoleophilia > Gaiellales > Gaiellaceae > PALSA-600. Next base: position 151,729 of record CAWILJ010000002.1, on the reverse strand, counting down.
CGCCTGGGCGCCGAGCGTGGCCGGAAACGAGCCGGCGGCGCACTGGAGCCCCTTTGACTTGTACTGGGCGCACTGCTGGAAGTATTGGTTGAACGTGTAACCAGCGACCGGGATAAGCGGCTTATGTGCTTTGAGCAGGTCCTGGATCACGCCGCTTTCGCCACCCGAGTCCCACACTCCGTCGATCTGCGGATGGGTCGCCATCACCTGCTGGAACTCGCTCGCGGAGGGCGCCGAAGCCCACTGGCCCGAGAACTGCGCGACGACGTGGACGTTCGGGAACTGCTTCACCGCTTGCATGACGCCCTGGTTCTGCTGTTGCTCGCCGCCTGTTCCGAGCACGCCATTGTTGATGACGAGGTTGCCCTTGTTACCCATGCTGTGGATGAGCCAGAGTGCGGTCGAGTAGGCCGGCTTCGTCAGGCCTCCGACGGTGGTGACCGTGTACACCTTTGGGTCGTTGATCGTAGTGTCGAATGCGACAACGTAGGCGCCCTGCGCGATTGCCTGGTCGAGAACGGGATTGAGCGCGGTCGGCGAGTTAGCATCGATGACGATCGCCGCTGGATGTTCGGGAAGGATCGCCTGAATCGAGGCGATCTGGCCCGCGACGGTGTTCGTGCCGTTGATCACCTTGAATTCGACTTTCTTGTCGTAGGGCGCGGTCTTGGCGACGAAGTTCTTCGCAATGCTCTGCATCTCCAGCCGCCATCCGTTGTTGAGCAGCGTATTGCTTAGATAGATCTTGTAAGGAGGCGTTGCATTCCGGGTGGTTATCGACGAGTTCGCGGCACCTGCAACCGTGAACAGCACCACCGCCATCAGCACAGCCGCCCCGGCGATCTTCTTGGTCGTGATGGTCATCCTTCCTCCTTGTGATGGATCCCATTTGTTCCGACGCAGTACCCGAGGCGCGGGCCCGACTCCGGTTGCGTAATCGCAAAGTCCGACTCGGCTATGCAATGTGGGGTACCGACCCTTGCACGCTTGCAGTCCAACTCCACGACCTCGGGCGAGCATAAGCGGTTCGCCTGTTAAAGGTCAAGCCACTTGGCCAACAGCACCCCGGGCGCAAGCTTCAAGGCGGCAGGCCGGAGCTACGGGCTGTGGCGTCTGACGCCCTCGAGGACGTGCTCGAGGTGCGCGACCATGAGCTCGCTCGCGGCCTTCGGTTCCCGCGCCTTGAGCGCCTCGACCATGGCGTGGTGATCCGCGAGCGCCCGAGCCCGTACCAATGGAGACTGGGATGTGAGGCGGCGACTTTCGATCGAGAGAGCGCTCACGCTCGAGAGAAGACTCGCGAGCACCGGGCTTCGAGCGGCCGCCCGGAGCCGCTCGTGAAACGCGATGTCATGTTCGATGAATGCCTCTGGATCATCGAGCCGTTGGCGCCCAAGCGAGGTGAACTCGTCCAGTTCAGCCAACTCCAGGTCCGTCGCGCGCTCCGCAGCGAGCGCGGCGATGCCGGCCTCCAGGACCCGACGAGCCTCGAACAGGGAAAAGAGCGCCTCGCTGTTGACTCGAAGGACGAAGTCGATCGGTTCGGAGAGGATCGCCGGCTCGAGGGAACTGATGAACGTCCCCTCGCCGTGACGGCTCTCCAGAATGTTGAGCGAGATCAACGCCCGAATCGCTTCGCGCAACGACGGCCGACTTACGCCGAGCTGAGCAGCAAGATCGCGCTCGGAGGGAAGCCGCTGACCCGGCGCGAGATCACCCGACAGGATCATCTGCTTGATCACGGCAATCGCTTCGTCGGCGACCGCGTTTCGACGGATCGTTTCGAACCGGGGCGTGACGAGTGGTTTGCTCACCTGTCCACTCCACAGTAACGCGAGGTTTCGGGGCGCGTCTAGTCAACCATGGGGCGTCCCAGCCAACAATCGTCGTTCGCTCGGCACGCAGGTCAGCTGAGCAGTTGCTTGTCGTTCATGCCGGTGATCTCGATGCCGGCGATCGAGACGCTGCCCCTCGCTCGGCTTGTCGAGCCCGGCGAGGATGTACATCAGCGTCGACTTGCCCGACCCGGGGGACCCATGATCGCGGCCAGACGCCCTTCCTCGATCTCAATCGTGACGTCGCGGAGCGCGTTTACTGCGCTGTCGTTCTCGCCGTAGCGGCGGATCAGGCCGCGGGCTGAGACGACGGCTGGTGAGAGAGCGGACGCGGGCACGTCCCTCACGCTCGCTTGAAGCTCGGTGACTGACCTTTCGAGTTCCTTCGGCTGGGATTGGGTGAAGCGGCTGTGTGCGCGTCACGGTGTTCGCGTCCCAGGCGACGCGACAGCCGACCGACACCGCGGCGATCGGTCAAATAAGCGAGCAGCAAGGCTGTTGTCAGTCGGCTGGGGCTGGTGCGGGGGCGAGCCCGCTGATCTCACCCGCGAGCTCAAGCCCGGGTCGGGCCTGCCCCGACGACCAGCCCCGTCCTGCGCGGTCGAGCTCGTCGTTGCTTGCCCGGTAGCGATCGATCGCCGTCTCCGTGTCGTCGCTGCCTGACTTCGCGGGGAAGGGATACGTCGATCCGGTAGCGAGGACGAGGTAGTCCGGAGTCAACACCTCTCCCGACTCGGGAGCGCATGGCCGCACGGACTTCTGGACGACGACCACGTTGCGTTGAATCAGCCAGCGCAAGACCACTTGCGCGACCGACTTGCTGTGGCGGGAACCGATGTCGGTCGGTGTCGGGCGGCTCGCCTGCTGACGGGATCGCTACTGCAGGCCGCTACGGACGGAGGTGATCCGCCCGGTGTTGAAGCCGAGCCAGTGCATCCTCCCGGCGTAGCGGGCGTGCTCTACCTTGAGGCAGCGGTCCATCACGACCGTGACGCCGCCGTCCTCCGCGATCCGCGCGGCTTCCTCGTTGACGACGCCGAACTGGCACCAGAGCGCACCGGCGTGGACGGCCACGGCCTCCCGGGCGATGTCGGGCAGCGCGTCCGGCGCGCGGAAGACGTCCACGATGTCCACGTGGACGGACACCTCCAGCAGGCTGGGGTAGCTCTGCTCGCCGAGGATCTCGGTCTCGCGTGGGTTGACCGGGATCACCCGGTACCCGTGGCGCTGGAGGTAGTAGCCGACGAAGTTGCTCGCCCGCAGCTCGTTCGGGGAGAGGCCGACGACGGCGATCGTGCTCGCACCGTTGAGGACGCGCTGGATCGTCAGCGGATCCTGGTACCGCTCGAGCCCGCTCATCTCGCGGCCTCCAGGGCCTGCCCGAGGTCCCAGATCAGGTCGTCGACGGACTCGAGCCCGACCGAGAGCCTGATCGTGCCGGGCCTGACGCCGGCAGCTTCCAGCTCCGCGTCGCTCAGTTGGCGATGCGTCGTGCTGGCGGGATGGATGATCAGGCTCTTCGCGTCCCCGACGTTGGCGAGGTGTGACCACAGCGTCACGTTGCGGATCAGGTTCTGGCCGCCCTCACGGCCGCCGGCGCAGTCGAACGAGAATACGGCACCCGCGCCGTGCGGGAGGTACTTCGCCACGAGCGGCTGGTAGGCGCTTCGTTCGAGGCCTGGGTAGGTGACGTGGGACGCCAGGTCGTGCGCCTCCAGGAAGGCGGCGACCTCGAGCGCGTTCTCGACGTGACGCTCCATTCGCAGCGAGAGCGTCTCGAGCCCCTGGAGGAACAGGAAGGCGTTGAACGGCGAGAGAGCGGCGCCGAGGTCGCGCAGCGTCTCGGCCCGGAGCTTCATCAGATAGCCGTACATCCCGAACGTCTCGTGGAACTGCAACCCGTGGTACGCCGGCGACGGGTCTGCGATCACCGGGAAGCGCCCGTTCGACCAGTCGAACATGCCCGCCTCGACGACGACGCCGCCGATGCTCGTGCCGTGACCGCCGATGAACTTCGTCGCCGAGTGGATCACGATGTCGGCACCCCATTCGATCGGCCGGCACAGGTACGGCGTCGCGAACGTGTTGTCCACGATCAGCGGCACGCCGTGCTCGCGGGCCAGAGACGCCAGCGCCTCGATGTCCAGCACGTTGCCGGCCGGGTTCCCGATCGTCTCCCCGAACAACGCCTTGGTGCTGTCGCGCACGGCCGAGCGCCACGCGTCCGGATCGTCCGGGTCGACCCACGTCAGCTCCACTCCCATCTTGCGCAGCAGGTGCTTGAGCTGGTTGACGGTTCCGCCGTACAGGGCCGAGGACGAGACGACGTGGTCGCCGGGCTCGAGCAGCGTGAACAGCGCAGCCGCCTGCGCGGCGATCCCGCTCGCGAACGCCACCGCGCCGACCCCGCTCTCGAGGCTGGCCACGCGCTCCTCGAAGACGCCCACGGTCGGGTTCATGATGCGGGAGTACGTGTTGCCGTACTCCTGCAGGTTGAAGTAGGCCCCGGCGGACTCGGGGTCTTCGAACACGTAGCTCGTCGTCTGGAAGATCGGCACCGCCCGCGCGCCCGTGTTCGGGTCGGGCCGCTGGCCAGCGTGGAGCTGGCGCGTCTCGAACCCGTACTCGCGGGCGGCCTCGGTCACGCGAGCTCTCCGAGGAAGCGGCGGATGATCGGCGTCTGCCGCGCCTCTTCGAGGAGGAAGCAGTCGTGCCCGTAGGGCGCGTCGATCACGTGGCACTCGACCGGCCTGCCGAGCTTGCGCAGCGCCTCCTCGAGCTCGAGCGAGGCCGACGGTGGGTAGAGCCAGTCGGAGCTGAATGCGATCAGGAGCGTCCGGGCCTTGATCGCTTCGAGCGCGCGTATTAGCGAGCCGTCGCCGTACTGGCGCGCGAGGTCGAAGTACGTCAGCGCCCGCGACGTGTACAGGTAGGTGTTCGCGTCGAACCGCTTGACGAACGAGTCGGCCTGGTGTCTCAGGTAGCTCTCGACCTCGAACTCGGGCAGGGTGAGCGTGTAGCGGATGTCGTCGGAGAACTGGAGCCGCCGCCCGAACTTGTCGCCGAGCGCCATCGCGGACAGATACGTGATGTGGCCGATCATCCGGGCCACGCCCATCCCGGCGCTGGGTGCCTCGCCCGAGCCGTGGTAGTGGCCGTCCCGCCATGCCGGGTCGCTCATGATCGCCTCGCGCGCGATCGCGTTCCACGCGATGCCCTGCGGATGGAGCGCATGGGTGCTGGCGATCGCCACGACGGCGTCGACCTGGTCGGGGTAGAGGATCGCCCACTCGAACGCCTGCATGCCTCCGAGCGAGCCGCCGGCGACGGCCGCGACGCGCTCGATCCCGAGCTCGTCCAGGAACGCACGCTCCGTCCGGACCATGTCGGCGACGGTGATCACCGGGAAGTCGAGCCCGTACGGCCGTCCCGTCGCAGGGTCGATCGAGGACGGCCCCGTCGTACCACGGCAGCCGCCGAGCAGGTTGGTGGAGACGACGAAGTACCGGTCGGTGTCGAACGCCTTGCCGGGCCCGATCATCCCGTCCCACCACCCGAGGGCCAGCCCCGCCTCGCCGTCGCGGTCCTCGGCCCTGAACCCGTCACGGGTGCCCGCCGCCTCCCTGGAGACGCCCGCCGCGTGCGCGTCTCCGCTGAGCGCGTGGCAGACGAGGATCACGTTGTCGCGCGTGGGTGAGAGGGTGCCGTAGGTCTCGTAGGCAACCCGTATTCCGGTGAGCTCGCGTCCGCAGTCGAGAGGCACCGGGCCCGGTAGATCGAGGAACCGCGTCTCGACCGTTCCGATCGAGCCGCGCGCGCCTGCCGTTGCTGCGGGCGTCGTCATCTCAGCGTTTCCGCGATCACAGACGATGTATTATCCTGATTTCTTTACTTTGCATAGCGAAGGAAGGGGGCGCGATGAGCAGCACCATCGACAACGGGGTCAACGTACAGGCATTGCTTGAGGCCCGCGAGGTCCTCGCAGGGGCGCCCGAGGCGGCGCAGTTCACGTGGAAGGCATCGTCCAAGTGGGAGGAGGGCGTCCACAGCACGACGACGATCAACAACTTCTTCGGGCTCGGCGCAGAGCAGAGCCACAAGACGGAGGCCGTCTTCGACGCCGACCATCCCGAGGTGTTCGCGGCGAACGACAACGGCATCACCCCGATCGAGTACCTCCTCGTCGGGCTCGCGAGCTGCCTCACCGCAGGCGTCGCGTCGGTTGCGCAGAACCGCGGCATCCAGCTGCACTCGGTCGAGTCGACCGTCGAGGGCAACCACGACATCCGCGGGATCCTCGGTGTCGACAGCGACGTCCGGAACGGTTTCAACGACGTCAAGGTCACGTTCAAGATCGACGCGGACGCCTCGCAACAGGAGATCGAAGCGCTCGTCGCCCAGTCCCAGAAGCGTTCCGCGGTGTTCGACGCCCTCACGAACCCGACGGAAGTCACTGTCGAGGTCGAGTGAGGTACGCCGCATCGAGAGTTACACCACCGTCGTCATAGGAGCCGGCCACGCCGGCCTCGCCACAAGCCACTTCCTCACCGAGAGGTCGATCGACCACGTCGTGCTCGAGCGTGGCGAGGTGGCGAACTCGTGGCGGCACGAGCGCTGGGACTCCCTGCGGCTCCTGACCCCGAACTGGCAGAGCGGGCTTCCCGGTTCTCCTTATGACGGGCTGGATCCCGACGGCTATATGACGTCCCTGGATGTCGCCGACCTCATCGCACGCTACGCGATGCATTGTCGTGCGCCAGTCCGGGAGGGCACGGCCGTCACCTCGCTACGGGGCGCAGGTGACGGCTATCGGGTGACGACGAGCGACAGCGAGATCCGGGGCCGCACTGTCGTCATCGCAACCGGGGCTTGCAATCTGCCGGTCGTGCCGGCGCTCGCGGGCGCGCTCCCGCCCGGCGTCGAGCAGCTGACACCGTTGGAGTACAGCAACCCGGACCGGCTGTCCGACGGCGGCGTTCTCGTTGTCGGGGCGTCGGCGACCGGCGTGCAGCTCGCGGCCGAGCTCGCCCAGGTGGGACGCAAGGTGATCCTCTCGGTCGGCGAGCACGTTCGCCTGCCACGGACGTACCGCGGCCGCGACGTTCTCTGGTGGATGGACGCCTCCGGCGTCTGGAACCAGCGCTACGACCAGGTCGACGATCTCACCCGCGCACGTCGGCTGCCCTCGCCGCAGCTCGTCGGCACGCCGGAGCGAGCGACGCTCGACCTCAACGCCCTGAAGGGGATGGGGGTCGAGCTGCTGGGCAGGTTCGCCGCCGTCCGCGACGGGCGGGCCCTCTTCTCGGGCGGCTTGCGGAACGTGTGCTCGCTGGCCGACCTGAAGCTGGAGCGGCTACTCGATAGCTTCGACGAATGGGGCCGGTCGGCAGGCGTCGATTCCGACGTGACCGCACCCGAACGCCCCGCCCCGACCGAGGTGCCGAGATCGCCGAGGCTCGGCGTCGACCTCGCGAGCGGCGAGATCCGGACTGTCGTTTGGGCGACCGGATTCAGGCCCGACTACACGTGGCTCGACGAGCCGGTGATAGACGAGAAAGGCCGGCTCCGTCACGACGGCGGCGTCGTCGCCACCCCGGGCCTCTACGCCCTTGGACTGCCGGTCCTGCGCCGGCGGAAGTCGACGTTCATCCACGGCATCGAGGACGACGCACGCGACGTTATCGACCATCTCGGCGGATACCTCGAGCGAAGCTCCTCCTAGGACAGCTCTTCGAGAGCTCCTCCAGCTGCGGGGCCGAAGCCAGAAATCCACCCCACCCAGGTCTCGCCGGCGTCCACGCGGACCGGGAACCGATGGGCTGCAGGAGGCAAAGGGCAGTTGTATTCGTTCGAAAATGCACACGGCGGCAGGAATGCCCTGTTGAAGTCGAGCGTGACCTTCCCCGGCCTGCGCAGGTCGTCGGGTGGTGAGACGAAAAGGAAGCGGCACGGCGGCCGCGTATCTTCCGGCCGTCTGGTCGGAGAAGACGAGCTGCAGCCTTCCTTCGTCGAGGAACGGCGTCGTCTCGATCGGTAGGACGGAGTGGAGGAGCCGACTGGCGTGCCGTGCCAGACCGAACCCACGAGGGACGTGTGGCCGCGCCTACTGCTTCAGGTTCGGCAGCCACTCGACGATCCCCCCCGGTCGAGGTTGTGCACTGTCCGCTCATCGTCAGGCCCGTGATACCGCTCGTGTGAGCAATGCCAGTCTGCGGGCACCGGCGTGATGTCGAACGCGGCGTGCTCGTGCGTGAGGCGGGGCACTCAGGCCCGTGCGGTTGAGCATTTCGCTCCGTCTTCGGCGACGATCGTGTAGGCCGTCCCTTTCTGGCCCTTGAACGACCAAAGCGCGGCCTGCGCCACGAACCCGCACGGCTCCGCCGAGCTCCATGCCGGTGTCGCTGACGCCGCGGTGGCGAGAACCCCTGCGGCGGTCGCCAAGACGGCGAGCGTGGAGGCGCCCGCATCAGCGTGCACATCGAGCGGAAGGTCAATCTCATACCTTTCTTCTCCTCAGGTTGTATTCGCGCGTCCCTGTGACCGCGGCGCCGCCGATGGCGGGCCGGGGCGCAGGCCCGGTTGGGTCGTCGGATCGCTGCTTGCTCAGACGACGAGAGCGTCCGCGGGGAAGCGCACGCCGAAGCGTTCGACGAGTTCGGGGACACTCGCGGGATTCATCTCGAGTGCGTATCGCTCGCAGAGCTCTGGGGCTGGCCCGTCTCGCCCTCGAGCATCCCGCTGACCTCGCCAGTCGGGTCGTTTCTATCAGGGATGGCGAGACTGCCAAATGAGACAACATCATCGCTCTCGATATCGACCTTCACGTCGACCGACGCGGTGCGCGCAACCTCGGCTTCCGTGCCTGGAGTGTCCCCAAAAACTGTCCCCGGACCGGCTCGTGTTGGCGGAGGACCTGGACACCCACCACCGCGTCGCGTCTGGCCGGACGCTCGGCGTCGACCTGTCGGCTGTCCCCTGACCATCATCGTGACTCGTGAATGTGCCCAGTCGTGAGTGACAGGCTGAGCGTGGCTAGAACCAGCCGCGTTTCTTGAACAGTGTGAAGAGCGCTACGACGGTCGCGATCTCGAGCCCGATGCCGAGCGTGAAGAAGATCGCTGGGCTTCTGATGTGCCCGACCATCCAGCCGAAGTTTTGCCCGAAGAAGCCGGTAATGAAGCTGAGGGGCAGGAAGATGGTTGCCATGATCGTCAGCTGCTTCATGACCGTGTTCAGGCGGTTCGAGACGGTCGAGAGGTAGACGTCCATCGAGCTCGTCAGCAGGTCGCGGTAGGTGTCGATCAGGTCGCTGATGCGGATCAGATGGTCGTAGATGTCGCGGAAGTAGCGTTCGTCCTCGTCGTCCATTCCCGGCAGCTCGGCGACGCCGCCCATGAGGCTGGCAAACATGTCGCGTTGGGGCGTGATCGCTTTGCGCATCCCGACGAGGAGCCGTTTCATGCGAAAGATCTCCTGGAGCTCTTCGTCGCCGGCGCGAAGGAAGGTCTGGTCTTCGAGCTCGTCGATGCGGTCGTCGAAGTCGGCGAGTATGGGGAAGAAGCTGTCGACGAGCCCGTCGATGATCCGGTAGAGAAGGTGGCCGGGGTCGTCGATCGGGCCCTTCCGTTTCACGTAGCGCTGACGTACCTCGGTGAAGGCTGGCGCTTCGTCCCGGTGGACCGTGACGAGGAACTTCTCCGAGTAGAAGCAGTGAACCTCGACGAGACGGTCGTCGTCAGGAACCGCGCCGTAGACGACCAGGAAGACGTAGTTGTCGTAATCGTCGATCTTGGCGCGTTGTCCGAACTTCTCGGAGTCCTCGACGGCAAGCGGGTGGAACCTGAAGACGTCGCTGAGGATCTTGTAGTCCTGCGCGTCGGGCTGGTCGATATCGAGCCAGAAGAAGGGGTCGCTGGCCAGGAGCTTCTCAACGTTCTCGCGGTCGAGGTGCATCTCTTCGCTGCCGCGCTCATGGATGACAGTGCACATGTTCGGTGCGGTACGGGTATGCAGCGAAGCTGACCCCTCCGGTGCGTCCTCGCCGGTGGTTCCCGCGGCGGTTGTGGACTGCTGAGGGTCGCTCATCGCGGCCTGCTCGATCGTTGCTCGCGAAGCGATCTGAGCCGATGCTCTGTCCGGGCGAGGTGGAGCTTCCCCCAGGCCGCGAGTGCGAACACACAGAGCACGAACACGATCCATCCGGCGCCGAGCGCCGTCAGAGCGCCCATACTCCAGAGCTCGAACGATGGCGAAGGCGGCCACGGCCGCTGGAGCGACGATCAGACGCGGTGTGGATCGGCCGGGCAGGCGCACCGTATCCGTGAGGCTATCGCCGGAGCAGGACGCGAGTGAGCCGCGGCGATAGGCCGGGGACCGCACTGGCGGTTTCGCGAGAGCATCGTCAACGTCCCGAATCCCACCCTCCAGCCGCGCATCGCTTTCTCACCCGCTCGCCTATTCTGGGCGCAACCGACTTGAGTAATGAGGCCTCCCGTCAGGCCTCGGCCCAGCTGGTTTCGTCCCACTCCGATGCGCCCAGCCGACTCTCCCCGCCTGGGGTATCCCCTCCATGCGGCCGCTGAGCGGTGAACTCGGCGAGCGGCACTCCGACCTCGACGATGTAGCTGCTGAGCATCACGCCGGTCCCGGCGCCCAGGTCGAGCGCGCTGGGTGGAGTCGGAGGCGGCATCAGGAAAAGGTCGCCTTTGTGCAGGGTGAGCGTGGGTTGGTTCTCGATCCTCATCTCGACGATGCCGGCGAGGATGTAGCCGACCTCCTCGCCGGGGTGCCGGTGCCAGCGGGACTCGACGCCGGCCGGGATCTCGGTGACCCGGACGATCTCGCGTCAGGGGATCGAGGAGGCGTTGTGTCGAGTTCGGTGCGCTTGAGCTTCCCGCGGTAGACCGACATGTACGGAGACAACGGAACCAGTCAGCTCGCTTTGAACGCAAGCAGGTCGGCGTTGAACTGATCCTTGTGCGTGACCGTGCGCCGGTGCGGTCAAGTACTCGTCGAGATGAGCGCTCGATCGGTCATGACACGGCGGTAGATCTCGCGGGCGAGGAAGCGCTTGAGGCAGCGGATGATGTCGCGCTTGCTGCGGCCCCTGGGTGCGACGGGTGACGTAGTCGATCGTGGGCTGGTGGAAACGCATGCGCACGATCGCAACGCGGTAGAGGGCTGAGTTCGCTTGCCAGTGCCCGCTGTAGGAGAGTCGGTGGCGGGTGGTCTTGCCCGAGTAGGCAGGGATCGGCGCGACGCCGCCTGAAGTGCCTCGCTGCCTGCAAACGCATCTGCAAACGTGCGGTACCGAAATAGCACAAATTACTGCGCGGAACTCATAATCTTGGTCGTCGGGGTTCTTCTCAACGAACCTCGCTGACACTCCCAAGATGGGCTTGTTAGCAGGGATTTACTAACGATGTGGTCTAATAACTCCGACCCGGAGAGGTGTCCGAGCGGTCTAAGGAGCGCGACTGGAAATCGCGTACGTGCTGAAAGGTGCGTCGAGGGTTCAAATCCCTCTCTCTCCGCTTCGTCGAGGGCTGCCGCTGGGCAGTCCTCGACGTTTCCGGTCATGAACGGCGCCTTCGCACCGTCGGCGCGCTCGGATCGTGCCGTTCGGGCCGGGCTCACCGCCGGCGGCGATGCGGGCGGCCGTCAGGCCTGGACGGTGACGAGGGTGCCGATCTGGACGTACGGGAAGATCGTCTCCGCCGTCGGGACGGGCACCTCGACGCAGCCGAGGCTCTGCGGCCAGCCGTAGCTGCCGCGGTAGAAGCCGTGCACGGCGTCGCCGCCGCTGAAGTAGTTGACCCACGGCACGCCCGGGTCGTTGTAGTGCGTGCCGTCGGGGTTCGTCCCGGTCATCGTCGTCGAGGTCAGGTGCAGGTAGACCGGGAAGGTGCCGAGGTCGGTCGGCCGTGAGGCGATGCCCGTGTTCACGGGCGTGCGGAGCACGACCCGCCCGTCGTGCCAGAGCGTCAGCGTCTGGGGCAGTGTCTCGTCGACGAACACGTACGTGTAGCCGTCGCGGGCGCGGCGCCCGGCGAGCTCGTCGCGGAGCAGAGCGCGGAACACGGTCATGCTCGGGAACCCGTCGGCGGTCATCGCGTGCGCTGTCTGGAACGCCAGGATCGCGCCCCGCACCATCGTCGCCCGGTCGGTCGAGGACTCCCAGAGCCCCTTCAGCGCCCCCGGGGTCTTCGCGTAGCGCCACTCGAACGTCCCGTCGGGCGGCTCGACGGCCGCACTGAGCTGCGCCCGGGCAGTCGGCGCGACCGCACCGTCGGCCGACTCGAAACGCAACGGCAGATAACCGAGCTCGGCGAGCATCTGGCGCATTCGCAGGAGCGACCCTCGCGGCACCTGCCAGATGAGGGTCGTGAAGTCGGCCGGGTCGGACCCGGAGATCACCTCGATCGTGCTCGGCAGGCGGAGGCGGACGCGCCGGCCGAGCGGGAACCCGAGCCCGGCGGGCTGGAAGACGAGCGTGTGGTCGTTCGGCTGGTGCCACGCGCCGTTGACGCGCGGGCGGAAGAGCGGCCGGTCGGAGCCGAGGATGTCGGCCACCGGGCGCGAGAAGGTGAGGATGATCGGCGCGGACGGGGCGAGCGGCGCCTCGAGCGCGGGGCGGACGAGCACGTGCGCCTTCGGCCCGGGCGGGAACCAGCTGACCCGCGCGGTCGCGGGGAGGCGCTCCCACCCGCGCGGCGCTCCGGCGACGAGCGCGGTCCCGGCGCTGTGGGCCGCATCGGCCGCCGGCCCGATCGGCACGACGCGCCGCGGCACCCGCAGCGTGAGCCGTGTCCGTGTGCCGTCGGCCGTCTGCACGGAGACGACCGTGACGGGCCGGCTGAAGCGCACGGTCACGGGCGCGCCGGCTTCGGGGTAGACCATCGTGTCGACGAGGCTCGCCTCGGGCGTCCGGACGGTCGCCTCGACCGTCTCGGTCCGGCCGAGCAGCCAGCCCAGCCACTTCGATCGCTTCACGGTCGCCTCGACGTGCAGCCGCCGGCCGCCGCGAAGCTTCACGTCCGGGACGATCGCGCCGTTGACCCAGACGACCCTGATGGGCCGCCCCGAGTCCGTGGCGGCGCGCACCGAGTCGACCTGCTCGCCGATCCCGGCGACGCGGACGGCCGCGAGGCCGTTCCCGCCGGCCACGACCCGAGCGTCTGGCCAGGTGAGGCGCACCGCCAGAAGGGCGCCGTCGGCGAGGACGAAGAGCGTGCCGAGCACGAGGGCGGTGACGAAGATGAAGCGCGGCGCGCGGTTCATAGCTTCAAAGTACGAGACCGGGCGGTCGTGCCGAGCCCGGCGTGGCAACGATCAGGTGATCCTGCGTGCTCCGTCGTAGTGCGAGGCGGCCCATCCCGACCCGAGGCTCTCGACGCGGACGACGGCACCGGTGTACGGCGCGTTCACGTACTCGCCGCCGCCGATGTACATCCCGACGTGCCCGTCACCGTCGAAGAAGACCAGGTCGCCCGGCTGCAGCTGGTCGTACGGCACGTAGGAGCCCATGTTCGCCATGGCGTACGAGGAGTGAGGGAGGCCGATCCCGATCTGCGCGAAGGCGTACATGACGAGCCCGGAGCAGTCGAACCCACCCGGCGAGGCCCCGCCCCAGACGTACGGCACGCCGAGGTACGACATCGCGATCGAGACGACCTGGCTGCTGTACGCGGACGTGGGCACGACGGTGGCGCCCTCCGGAGTCGAGGCGCTCGCGCCGACCACCGTCTGCGAGAGCTGCTGCTGCTGGGCCGCCTGCGCGGCGGCGATCTGCGCCTGCGCCTCCCGGGCAGCCTGGAGGCGCCTGGCCGCCTCCTGCGCCTCGAGGCGGGTGATCTCCCCCTTGATCGACGTCAGAAGCCGCTGCCTCTCGTTGAGCCGGCTCGCGACCGACGCCCGGATCGCGCGCCGCTGCGCGAGCAGCTGCTGCGCGTAGGCGCGCTGGTTCCGGAGGAGCTCCGCGTGGCGCTGGACGTCCGACTTGAACTGGATCACCTGCTTCACCACCTGGGTGTCGACGCTCGAGAGGCGGTCCGCGTTGTCGATCCGGTCGAGGAGGTCGCCGACGCTGGTGGCGCCGAGGATCAGGTCGAGGGTCGTCGGCGAGGTGGCGGTGTACATGGAGACGAGGCGCTTCTGGATCATGATCCGCCCGCGGCCGAGATTCCGGCGCGCGATGATCAGCTCGCGGTGGTTCAGCTTCAGCTCCTCCTTCACGTGCTGGAGGCGCAGGTCGGCGAGGTTGAGCTTCTCGTCGGCGGCACTCAGGCTCTGGTCCAGCTGGATGATCTCGTCGTAGACCTGCTGGGCCTCCGCCTTCTTCTGGTCGATGGGCGAGGAGCCGCGTGCCGGAGCGACGGCGAGCAGCACCGCGCAGAAGGCGGCGAGGGCGAGCAGCGGCGCATGCCCGCGACTCGAGATGACAGACCCCGTTAGAGAACGAGACCGGCCTGCTGACAGGGCCCGGCACGTCACTGGCGGGGCACCCTAGCAGATTCCCCCTGCAAACACGCCGTTTGCGTGCATTGGCGCGGTTTCCGCGATAGTTCGCGGACGTGAGCATTCTCCGCTTCGCCGTCGTGGCCGCCGCCCTCGTGGCGGCCTGCGCCGTTCCGCTCGCGGGGGCGTTCGGGCTCCCCGCCGCGCGGCCCGGCGGCTCGCTCACGATCGTCGCGGGCGGCGACGTCGCTCTCGTGGGGCAGGGCGCGACGTCCTCCACGTTCGCGGGGATCCGGCGCTTCCTGCACGGCGACATCGTCTTCGCGAACCTCGAGGGGACGCTCGCCGCCGACGGCACTCCGAAGTGCTCGCCGTACGGCGTGGACGGCTGCTTCACCTTCCGGGCCGATCCCGCCTCCGCGAAGGAGCTTCGCCGCGCCGGCTTCACGGTGATGAACGTCGCCAACAACCACGACATGGACTACGGGGCCGCGGCCCAGGGCGAGACGATGTCGGCGCTCCGCTCGGCGCACATCGCGTTCGACGGGCTGCCGGGGCAGATCTCGGTCGTGAAGGCCGGGCCGCTGCGCGTCGCGTTCATCGGCACCGCGCCCTACCCATGGGCGCAGAGCCTGCTCGACATCCGGGCGACGGCGAGGCTCGTGCAGCGGGCCACCGGGCTGGCCGACGTCGTGGTCGTGTACATGCACGCCGGGGCCGAGGGGTCGTCCGCCGACCACGTGCCGGCCGGGCCCGAGACGTTCCTCGGCGAGCAGCGTGGCGACCCGCGCGCATTCGCGCACGCGATGATCGACGCCGGCGCGTCGCTCGTGCTCGCGTCCGGCCCGCACACGCTGCGGGGCATGGAGTGGTATCACGGCCATCTGATCGCCTACAGCCTCGGGAACCTCGCCGGGAACGACACGCTGTCGACCTCGGGCTCGCTGTCGGTGTCGGCGCTCCTCTCGGTGACGTTGACCTCGATGGGCGCGCTCACCGCCGCGAAGATCGTCCCGCTCCGGCTCGTCGGCCCTGGAACCCCGGAGTACGACCCCTCCGGTGCCGCAATCTCCATGATCAGGACGCTGTCGGACGACGACTTCGGCCGGCCCGGCCTGCGCATCGCGAGTGACGGGACGGTGGCGGTGCCGCCGCTCAGGCGCTCTTCGCGCTGACGGCGGCCTCCGCGAGCGGGCGGCGGCCCCACGCGAATTGCTTCGTGAACCAGTCCATGCGGCCCAGCGACACACCCTGTCCCGACGCCTCGATCAGCCAGTTGTTGCCGATGTAGATCGCCATGTGGTCGATCTGCGCCGCCTTCGAGCGGTGCCCCTTCGGACCGAAGAAGACCAGGTCGCCGGGCTGCAGGTCGGCGCGCCTGATCCGCCCGCTGCGCGGGACCTCCGCCGCCATCTGGGCCGCGGTCCGGCCTTTGATCGTGTCGGAGAGGGTCGGCTGGTCCGCATAGGCCTCGAGCTTGAACACGCGCCAGACGAGGCCCGAGCAGTCGAACCCGGGCTCGGTCTTCTCGTCGTCGCCGCCCCAGACGTACGGGTAGCCGATCAGCGACACGGCGGCCCTGAGCACCTCCTGCTGCTGCGGCGTGAGCTGCGGGACGACGAATGTGGGCGCGATCGAGCGGACGTAGGCGACGCCACCCGCTGCGTCGGCCGCTGCAAGCGGGGTCAGCCCGGGGGCCGCGACGCCTCCGGGGATTTCCTGTCCGAGCGAGAGGACGCGCGCGGCCGAGAACGCCGCATCGGCCCTCGTCGCCGGCTGGGAGGGCTGGAGCTCCTGGCTGTCGTCCGCGATCGGCAGGTCGGTGCGGAGGCCGAGCAGGCGCGCCACCGCCTCGGTGCCGAACCGTGCCGGCGGGTCGAGGCCCGCGGCGCGTGCCGCGGCGGCGAGCTGGTGCGCGACGGGGCGCAGGCCGAGCGCCCTGACGAGCGCCGCATCGAGCCTCGCCATCGTGACCCGGCTCGAGGGGTCGGCCGGGGCCGGCACGGGGCGGCCGAGCGCGCCGAGCAGATCGGCGAGGGTGCCGGACGTCAGCGGGTTGGACGGCCTGAACGCCGAGGCCCTTCCCGGGAACAGCCCTTCGCGCGTCACGGTCAGGATCGCGCTCTTCGCCCACGAGTCGCGCGAGCCTGCGCCGGCCGCCGGGGCGGCGAGGGCGAGGGCGAGGGCGAGCAGAGCCGGGACGACGAGCCTTCCCACCCTCCTGTTATCGGCCGGGGCACGGAAACCTTTAGCGCGGGCTTGCATGCGCTTTACGTCCGCGAGACGTCCGTCTAACCGAGCGTGTCGACCATAGGGGCGCAAGGGATCGAGACCAACGAGGAAACGGAGACGATCATGCGCAAACTGATTGCCACCTTCGCCGCGGGGCTGTTCCTCTCCGTCGCCGGGCTCGCGAGCGCCGAGGGCGCTCCGCCGGCGGCTCCGGAGCAGGCCGCGGCAGCCCACTGGTTCGCCGGCACCGTGTCGGCGGTGGGGCCGAGCTCGGTCACCGTCGGCGTGCTCTGGACGGGGCCGCACGACGGCTATCTCGACGGACAGACGGTGAACGTCGCCGTCGCGACGCAGACACGGATCAACCAGGGCCCCCATCACCGGGCGATCGCCCTCGCGAGCATCGGCACCGGCGACCTCGTCGCGATTCGAGCGACCGGAGACGCCTCGAGCCTGACCGCTCGCAGGATCCACGTGTTCTGCAACTGCCACTGGATCGGCGGGACGGTCGCGAGTGTCGGGGCCACCAGCTTCAGCGTCGAGGTGAAGCGGACCGGCCCGTACGACACGGTGCTCGGCTCGACGACGGTCACGCTCCAGACGAACCAGTACACGGTCTATCTCCGTGGTCGACGCAGGGCCCGGATCGGGCTCGGCGACCTGAGGCCCGGTGAGGGCGTCGGCGTGGTGTTCGCCGCGGACGGGTTCTTCAAGTCGCCGGGGTTCGACCCCACGAGGGCGACCTTTACGGCCAAGCGCGTCCACGCGTGGGCGCAGCGGCAGGTGCCGCCGGCCTCGAGCGACGCCGGGGAGTCGGCGTCGGTCTCCGCCACCTGAGCGTGCGAGTGGGGGGCGCCTCCGGGCGCCCCCGCCGTCGGGCGACGGGCCCCTCGCGCGCCGAGCCCGGCGATAGCGTGCCGCGGGTGGAGGAGCCCGTCGAGATCCGCCGCTCGAGGCAAGCCCGGCGCTGGAGGCTGACCGTGCCGTGGGGCGAGCCGGCGCGGCTGACCGTCCCGCACCGGATGCCCGACCGCGCGGTCGACGAGGTCATCGCGTCGCATCGCGACTGGATCGCCGCCGAGCGCGCCCGCCAGGTACCCCGCCTCGGGCTTCGCCCCTCGGGCGTTTCCGAGCCCGACGCCCGCCGCGCCGCGCGCGAGCTCGTGACGATGCTCGCCGACGAGGAGGCTGGGGCGCTCGGCGTCTCCTACAACCGGATCGAGATCCGCGACCAGCGCACTCGCTGGGGCTCGTGCTCACCACGAGGAACGCTGTCGTTCAACTGGCGGCTTGCCCTCGCTCCGTTCGAGGTGCTCGACTACGTCGTCGTGCACGAGCTCTGCCACCTCCGCGAGCCGAACCACTCGCCGAGGTTCTGGCGGCTCGTCGCAGAGCGCCGGCCCGGCTGGCTCGAGCAGCGCACGTGGCTGCGAGAACACGGCGCCGAGCTGCTCGCGTTTCGTACCATGGAGCACGAGAGCGAGCGGAGGAGGGAGTCAGCGTGACGGAGAAGGCGATCCTGGCCGGAGGGTGCTTCTGGGGGATGCAGGACCTGATCGGGAAGCGGCCCGGCGTGATCTCGACGAGGGTGGGCTACACGGGCGGTGACGTCCCGAATGCCACCTATCGCGATCACGGCACGCACGCCGAGGCGATCGAGATCGTGTTCGACCCGGAGCAGGCCTCCTACCGGGAGCTGCTCGAGCTCTTCTTCCAGATTCACGACCCGACCACGCTGAACCGTCAGGGCAACGACGTCGGCCTGAGCTACCGCTCGGCGATCTACTACACCGACGACGAGCAGCGGCGCGTGGCCGAGGACACGATCGCCGACGTCGAGGCGTCCGGCCTCTGGCCGGGGAAGGTCGTCACCGAGGTAGAGCCGGCGGGGCCGTTCTGGGAGGCCGAGCCCGAGCACCAGGACTACCTCGAGCGCTACCCGAACGGCTATACGTGCCACTTCCCTCGCCCGAACTGGGTTCTCCCCCGGAGGACGGAGCCGGCAGCGCACTAGGAGGAAGAGCGGCGCGGGTCGCGAAGGAATGACGCCCGATGAGCGCAACTGCACCGACCCCTGTCGTGCCCAAGAGCGGCGTACGGCTGCTCGAGCTCCTCTCGCACGGCTTCACGGACGAGATGGTCGGCGTCGAGTTCGACCTCACGGTCGGGGGCGTGCAGGCGAATATCCGCGATGTCGTGCGTTCGCTCGGCGCCCGGAACCGCGAGCATGCCGTCGCGCTCGCCCTCGAGATGGGCCTGATCAGCTAGCTGCGGTTCCCCTTGAGGCACGCGGGCCTCACGCGCTACGCTGTGCGCCGATGAGAAAGCAGGCACTCGTCGTCCTTGGGCTTCTTGCGTTTGCGGTGTACGCCGGCTCGGCCGCTGCGCAGACGACCAGCTTCCCGTCGAAGGGGAAGATCGTCCCCGGCAAGACGATCGGCGGCGTCGGGCTAACCGACACGACCACCACCGTGATGCACAAGTGGGGCCGCAACTACCAGGTCTGCTCGTACTGCAAGAAGCTCACCTGGTTCTACGAGTACCCCTCGGGCGAGCCGCTCGGTGCCGCCGTGAAGTTCGAGAAGGGCAAGGTCGTCTCGGTGTTCACGCTCGGCTCCCCGGCCGGCTGGGGCGTCAAGGGCGTGATGATGGGCGACCCGGTCTCGAACGTCTACAACCTGTTCGGGAACACCGGCTCCATCAGCTGCATCGGGTACGACGCACTGACGGTCAAGGTCGGGCGCGGAACGATGTCGTTCTACACGACCGGCGGCACGGTCTACGGTTTCGCCCTCACCGGGCCGACCGAGCCGGCCTGCCAGTAGCCTCGGCCGCGAGCTCGGCGACGCAGGCCTCGGCCTCCGCGTAGGCGCGGTCCCGGCCGAACCGCTCGACGAGCGAGTACGCCGGGACCGGTGGGACGAGGCCGGCCTCGATCTCGCCGGCGATCACGACGGCCTGGAGACCGCGGCGCCTGCAAGCATCGAGGACACCGCCGACGACCTTGCCCCGAAACGACGTCCTGTCGAGGCGGCCCTCGCCGGTGAGGACCAGCTCGGCCTCGTCGAGGGCCGTGTCCAGCCCTCCGTGGGCCGCGACGAGCTCGAACCCCGGCACGAGCTCTGCCCCGAGCGAGGCGAGGCCGCCCGCGAGGCCTCCGGCGGCGCCCGAGCCCGGGAGGTCGGGCAACGGCCGCCCCGTAGCGCTCGGCGAGGGCGCCGAGGCGCTGCGAGAGCACCTCGACCTGCCCGGGTGTCGCGCCCTTCTGCGGCCCGAACACGGCCGCCGCGTCGACGAACAGCGTCCGGACGTCGCAGGCGACGCGCACCGGGACGCGGAAGGGCTCGACGCCGAGCGCCTCGACTGCGCCGAGCCCGCCGTCGGTCGTCGCCGACCCGCCGACCGCGACGATCACCTCGCGGGCGCCCTCGGCGAGCGCGGCCGCGATCAGCTCCCCGGTCCCGCGGGAGGTCGCCTTCACGGGGTCGTTCGCGCGCGCCCCGCCGGCGAGCGCGAGACCCGAGGCGCGGGCCGCCTCGATCACCGCGGTCCCGCCGTCCAGGCGCCAGGCGGCGTCGACCGGCTCGCCGAGCGGCCCGGTGACCCGCGTGGCGCGGTTCGCGCCGCCGAGCGCTTCGAGCGTCCCTTCGCCACCGTCGGCAAGGGGCAGCTCGCGGCAGTCCGGCCCGGCGCCGTCGGCGATCGCGCGTGCGGCCGCGGGCGCGGTCAGCGAGCCGCGGAACTTGTCGGGGGCGGCCAGGCAACGCACCTCCCGAGGCTAGCGTGATGCCCGTGCAGGGCCCTTCCCGGCGTGACCCGTCCCGCCACGCACCGGTGTTCGTGCTCGCGCCGGCCCGGTCGAACTCCTCCGTAGTGACGGCAATGCTCGGCCAGCACCCCGAGCTGTGCGTCTTCCCGGAGCTGGCGCTGTTCCGGAAGGACACGGTCGGCGAGCTGCTGGCCGACCCTCCGGGCTGGCGGGGGGCGCCGGCGCACCAACGCATGGCGGGGGTGTACAGGGCCCTCGCGGAGCATCACGGCGGCGCGCAGACGTCTGACACCGTCGACACCGCGGCGCGGTGGGTCGAAGCGCGTGCTGCCTGGAGCGTCGCGGACCTGCTCGACCATCTGCTCGACCTCGCCGCGCCGCAGGTCGGGATCGAGAAGTCGCCCGAGAGCTCGAGCCGCGACGAGTACCTGGCGCGCACGGTCGCGGCGTACCCTCGCGCGCGCTACCTCCACCTCACCCGGCACCCGCTGACGAGTGTTGCCTCGATGCATCGCGCGTGGGCCGGGCGCGGCTACTGGGAGGTGGCGCCGGCGCTCTTCCACCACTTCTGCCTCGGCGTCTGGTACTTCCAGCACCGGCGAATCGACGAGCTCGTCCGGTCGCTACCGTCCGAGCGGGCACTTCGGGTGCGGTCCGAGTACGTCGTGAACGAGCCGGCGCGGGCGCTGCCGCCGGTCTGCCGGTGGCTCGGGATCGACGCCGGCCCGAAGGCGATCGAAGCCATGTCACATCCGGAGGACTCGCCGTATGCCGTCCTCGGCCCCGAGAGCGCGGCCGGCGGCTGGGATGCGGGCTTCCTCTCCTCGCCGTCCCTGAAGCGCGTCGAGGAGCCCGACTCGCTCGACCTTCCGGACGGCTGGTGTCTCGACCCGTGGCTCGGCCTCGCGAGCCGCGAGCTCGCAACACGGCTCGGCTACTAGCTTCGAGCGCGCGCGAGGGCTCGGTGGCGTCAGACGTCCTGCGCGGTTAGGGTCCGCTGGTGTCAGACGTCCGCTCGGAGCTGCAGAACCGCATCGTCAAGCGGGCGCTCGCCGATTCCGGCGTTCCGGGCACGGCTACTCGAGAGGCCTCGGGAAGCCGTCGCCGAGGAGCTCGGCGTCGAGCTTCCGGCCGGCCTCGAGGTCGTCGTGCTCGAGGAGCGCGCCGACCGGCTCGCCATCGTGCTCCCGGCAGACGCTGAGCGGCCTCGGGAAGGACGCCGTCTGGGCCATGACCGGCCGCCCGCCCGAGGACACGTGACCCCGTGCGTTCGCTCACCTACTCCTGGTACTTGGAGTCGTGCCAGGTTCGGACGACGACGAACCTGCTTCCGTTCCAGTGCCACCGCGTGTGTGCGAACCCCCCGCTCGGGCAGCAGTTCGGGTCGCTCTTCCCGTAGATCGGGTCGGTCTCGACGATGTCGGCGCCCTTCCGGACGAGGCCGAGCTTGTAGCCGCCCCGCACCAGCGAGAGCTTCCAGCCCTTCCCGTCGCCGACGTAGATCGCCCAGTCGATGTCGCCGGCGGTACCGCCGCTTGCGACCGTGACGACCATCGCCGTCTTGCCGCCGGGCAGGGCGATGCAGATCGTCCCGCCGATGTCGCCCGGTGAGATCCGGTACGCCTCGCCTGAGATCGACTGCGAGGCGGGGATCGTGAGCCGCGAGCTTTTCACCACCGCCTTCGCGGTCGCTCTGCTGCAGGTGAGCGAGACCGCTGCGGCGGGGACGGCGAGCATCGACGCAGCTTCGCAGACGCGCCTGCCGTGCCGGGCGCGCCGGCGAGTGCGTCGGGGGCCGGTCCATCCGGTAACGAGGCGGAGAACCCCTGCAGGAGCTGCCTCCTGCGGGTCACACTGTGAGTGGATGGCAAGCAAGCTCGCGCCGCTTCTCTGCGAGCTCCACGCACATACGACGTGGAGCGACGGTCGCCTGTCGGTTCGCGAGCTCACGGATCTCTACGGGCGCGCCGGCTTCGACGTCCTGGCCGTCACCGACCACACCGTGCCCGGCGCCTGCGTGCAGGAGGGCGACTTCGCCGACGTATCTCGCCGAGGTCGAGGCCGAGGCGGAGCGGGCCAGGAGCCTCTACGACCTGCTCGTCATTCCCGGCCTCGAGCTGACGTTCGACCACGAGGACCCCGAGCACGCCGGGCACGCGGTCGCGGTCGGCCTCCGCTCCTTCGTGGGCGTCGAGGACGGGCTGGAGCCGGCCTTGCGCGCAGCTCGCGCGCACGGGGCGGCGCTCGTCGCCGCCCACCCGTATGCGGTCGCGGACGCCCGAGACTCGACCCGCGGCACGGCGGCGTTCGCCGCCGACCCTGCACGCTGGGCGCAGCTCGTCGACCGGTTCGAGCTCTTCAACCGCGAGACGCTGTTCGGCTGGGTCGCCGACGCCCGCCTGCCGACGGTCGCGAACGGCGACTTCCACGTGCCCGAGCATCTCGGTGGCTGGAAGACGATGTTGCCGTGCCCGCGAGACGAGCAGGCGGTCGTCGACTACCTCCGCTCGGCGAGACCCGCGTGTCCTCGTGCGGCTCGACCGGCGCGACGACGAGCTGCCGGAGGCCGCATGACGCGGTTCACCGACCAGAGCGAGGATCCGCAACGTCCGCACGGCTGGAACGAGTGGTACCGGTTCGCCTGCGACGAGCTCGGCTTCCCACACGACGAGAGCGCCGAGTACGCGAACCTGCGCTTCGTCGAAGAGCAGAACAGGAACGCCCTCCGCGGCGGACAGACGTCGGAGCGGCCGGCGACGCCGTACGGCTAGCAGCGCGAGCTGACGCGGTCGGCCCGCTTCCCGAGCGGGATGCCGTCACGTCGCGCGAGGCCTGCGAGCAGGGCGCGGTACCGGTCCATCTCGGCCTGCGTCCAGTCGCCGTGGGTCTGACACCGCCACGGCGCGTACCGCTCGCGGTGGTAGGGCGAGGTGAGGCTCTCGGCGTGCCCGATCACGTCGGCGAGCGAGATCCGGAACCGGCTCATCAGCCACGCCGTGAGCGCGAGCGAGGCGTGCAGCTGGCGCGCGTTGTCGAGGATCGACGCGTCGCTCGTCCCGACGTCCTCGATCCCGATCGCCGTCCAGTTGAGGCCGACCGTGTGACGGCACCGCACCTCCAACGGGACGAGCTGGTAGATGGTGCCGTCCGTGTCGACCACGAAGTGCGCGCACGTGCCCGGCAGCTCGTGCAGCTCGGGATCGGGCACGTCCGCCGCGAACGTGTTCCACGTGGCCGAGAGGCTGTCGTTCGCGGTGAAGTGCTCGACGATGACGTGGGGGCTCCGCAGCCGCCAGGTGCCCTGGCCGTAATGGCGGAGCGAGTACGCCGCCGTCTCCGCCTTCCGCACCGCCGTGAACGGAATCGGCTTCCAGACGATGCTCGGTCTCGGAGGCGCCCCCGAGCCGGGGTTCGGCGCAACGGCGAGCGCGGCGAGGAGAGCGAGCAGGTGCCGCATCGCCGCAGCGTAGAGGCCCGGGGCTAGCCTGGCCCGATGGACGACCTCGCGCTCTTCGGTCATCTCGTCGGCGTGCTGCTGCTCGTGTCCGGCGCCGTCGTTGCCGGGATCGCATTCGAGTCGGGACGGCGGCGCGAGGCGCCGGCAGAGATCGCGCTCGTGCTCGGCCTCGCACGGACGGGCGCGATCCTCGCGATGGTCGGGATCGTGCTCGTCCCCGTGTTCGGCTTCTGGCTGGTCGACGCCGAGGACGTGAGCACGGGAGCGGGCTGGCTCCGTGCGGCGTTCGTCCTCTTCGTCGCCGCGGCCGTCCTCGGCGGCATCGGCGGCCGGGCGCCCAGGCAAGCGCGGGAGCTCGCCGCGCGCCTCGCCGCGGAGGGGAAGCCGGCGACACCCGAGCTCCGCGCCCTCCTCGACGAGCCGCGCGCCAGGGTGGTCAACTACGGCTCTGGCCTGCTGGTTCTCGCTGTCCTCGTGCTGATGGTCTGGAAGCCCGGCGGGGGCTAGGCGGGACGGCTCGCGCGCACGAGCGCGTCGATCGCGACGCGCTCGCCCTCGGGCGTCTCCACGGGACGGTCCACCGCCTCGGCGCGTTCGATCTCGAGCCCGCTGCCGTCGAGATCCGCGACCACGTCCTCGGCCGTGTAGAGCACCTCCGCGGACTTCGGCCCTCCGTGGCCGTGCTCGAGGTTGCTCGAGTCGTGCGCGACGAGCAGGAATGTCCCGCCCGGCGCGACCGCGGCGGCCGCACGGCTCAGGATCGGGGAGCGCTCGGCGGCCGGGAGCTGGAGGTAGAACACGATCACGAGGTCTGCCGACTCCACCTCGGGCGCGTACTCGTTCAGGTCGGCCACCGTCCACTCGACCTCGACCGCGTGCCGCTCGGCGAGCTTCCTGCCCTTGGCGATTGCGACGTCCGAGAAGTCGACCGCGCGCACGCGCCAGAAGAGCCCCGCGAGCCAGACGGCGTGCCGCCCTTCGCCGCAGGCCAGGTCCAGAGCCAGCCCCGGCTTCATCCCCTCGACCTCGTCGACGAGGAACCGGTTCGGATGAACGGTCCAGACGAGCTCGGCCCCCTCGTAGCGGCGGTTCCACTCCTCGCTGTTCATGTCCTGATTCTGGTGTATACGTCGCGCCATGTCGTGGTACGTGCTCGGGCGCTCCGTCCAGGGGCGCCCGATTCCGGCCGTCAGGCTCGGCGATCCGAACGGCCGGCTCAAGGCGGCCGTCGTGGCGTGCATCCACGGCGACGAGCCGGGCGGGCTCCGGGTCGTCGAGGCGCTGCACAAGAGTCTGCTTCCGCCGGGCCTCGACCTCTGGCTTCTCCCCGACATGAACCCCGACGGCCACGCAGCGAACAGGCGCGTCAATGCGCACGGCGTCGACCTCAACCGCAACTTCCCGTGGAAGTGGAAGCACAGCGGCAGGCGCGGCAACGCGAAGTACGGCGGCCCCGCGGCGCTCTCGGAGCCCGAGAGCCGCGCCGTGCACGCGCTCTTCGAAGGGCTCGGGCCGCGCCTGGTCGTCTGGTACCACCAGCCGTACGGGGTCGTGGACGAGTCCGGCGGGGACGTCGCGCTCGAGAGCCTCTACGCCGAGCTCGTCGGCATGACGCTCGCCGAGCTCCCGCGCTATCCCGGAAGCGCGGCGAGCTGGGCGAACCACGCCGTCCCCGGCGCGACGTCCTTCGTGGTCGAGCTCCAGCAGCGGCTGCCGAGCGCGAAGGTCGCCCGGCAGCACGCACTCGCGTACCTCGAGCTCGCGTCGAGGATGATCGTCGGATGAGGTGCCCGCACTGCGAGCGCGACGTTCCGCGCGAGAACTACTGCGTCGCCTGCGGCGGGCCGCTCGCCGACGGCCGCCGCGGCTTCGCCGCCAGCCCGCACGAGCGCTGGTGGCATCCGCGGATCGTCTCGTCGATCTTCCCGCACCTGCCCCGATCCGACCTGCGTCCGTTCCGCCTCGCACTGCTCGGCGTGGTCGCGGCCGTGGTCGTGCTGTGCCTGGCGCGGCTCTACCCGCTGGCGCTCGTCGCGGCGGCGGTGTCGGTGCCGCTCCTCTTCATCCTCTACCTCTGGGACGTCGATCTCTACGAGGACGAGCCGCTCCGCGTGGTCGCGTTCACGGTCGCGTGGGGCGCGCTCGGCGGAGCCTGCCTCGGGATCGCGGCGCCCGAGGTCGCGAGCAACGCCGCGCTCGTCCAGGGCGAGGTCGACACGCATGATCTCGTCTGGCTCGGGATCGTCCTGCCGCTCGCCGGCCTCGCGCTGATGCTCGCCGGGCCGCTCGTCCTCCTCCCGTACAGGAAGTTCGACGACTGCCTCGACGGCGTCGTCTTCGGCGCGACCTGTGCCTCGACGCTGGTCGCCGCCGAGGCGATCGCGAACTCCTCGAGCTTCCTGCACCTCGGGCTCCGCGCGGCCGGTGCTCAGTCGCTCTGGATCGCACGGCTCCTCACACTGGGCGTGACGATGCCCGTGCTGGCCGCCGGCGTCGCCGGTGCGACGTGCGGGGCGTTCTGGCTTCGGCTCCGCGCGCCGTCACGCGACCGGCGTGCGCTCGGCGTGCTCGGCTCGCCGCTCGTCGCGGTGCCGACAGCGGCCGCGGCGCTGGTCGGCGCCTCGGTCGCAGAGCTGTATCTCGGCAACTGGTCGACGCTCGCGCTCACCGCGGTCCTCTCGGCGGCGGGGCTCGTCTGGCTCCGCTGGACGATCCAGCTCGGCCTGCGTCAGGAGTCCGACGAGAAGCCGATCGAGCCGCCGATCGAGTGCCCGAGCTGCGGCCACGAGACGCCCCTCCACACGTTCTGCGGGCACTGCGGCATCAGCCTGCGGGCGCTCCCGAAGCAGGGCGAGTCGCACGCGAACCGGCCGCCCGGAGGCGCGCGGCTGCGGCCGGGCGTGAAGCTCGCCGTGTTCGGTGCGCTCGGGGCGGCCGCCGTCGGGATCGCGGCGGTGGCGATCGCGCTCACACGTCCCTCGCCGCCCGCACCGCCGTGCCGGCCGGGCGTGCCGTGCGCGTCGCCGCCCCTGACCCCTGTCGCGCTGCCGCACCTGACCTCGGCGACCTTCCGGTCCGGTGTGCCGTGGAGGAGCGACCTCGGCCCGGGGCTGCGCTACCCGAAGGACTGGGACGTGGTCAGCAGCGGCCAGCGCGCCCTGGTCGTGAAGGGCGAGAGCGACTCCGGGCTGTTCGTGGTCGTCAGCGTGTTCGTGGTCCCGTCGAGCAGGACGCCGGTCCAGGCCCTGAACATGCAAGTCGCGGCCGAGCGGCACGGCTCGTTCCTCGGCGTCGACGGCGACGGCTCCTCCAAGCACGTGATCCTCGCGCCCGAGATCGGCTACGCGCACGGGGTCGCGGCGATGTACCGGGCGACCGTCGACCAGCCGCCCAGTCCGTCCGGGCAGGTCGAGATCGCGTTCATGGCGGCGCGGCAGGGCGCTGCGACCGTGGTCGTCGAGGCGATCACGAACGAGAGCGAGCAGAGCGGCTCCTCGAGCTCGCCCTTCCCGGCGTTCGAGGTCGTCGACTCGATCCTCTCGAGCTTCGCGTGGGGGGCGCCGTCGACATGAGGCTGGGCGTCGTGGCCCTCGCGCTGGCTGCTCTCGCCGTCTCCTCGGCGGCGAGCTCCTCGCCACCGGCGACGATCTCGTTCGTCGTCCAACTGAAGCTCGATTCGGCGCGGCTCGACCGCGATCTCGCGGCCGGTCGCCGGATCTCGAGCCCGGCTGCGCTCGGGGCGCGCTACGGCCTCCCGCTCGCCAGGATCCGTCGCGTCGAGGGGGTGCTCGAGGCCCACGGCATCCACGTGGTCGGCGGCTACCCGCAGCGGACCGCGATCGACGCCCGCGCGAGCCGCGCCATGATCTCGAGCCTCGTCCACGTCCTCCCGAAGGAGCTCCGCCCGTACGTCGCCGGCATCGTCGGCCCGAGCGACCGCCCGGTCGCCTTCCCGGCCGACCTCCCGCACGGTGCGCTGATGCCCGATGACGCCGCGCTCGCCTACGACGTCGGCCCGCTCCGCAAGGCCGGGGTCGACGGGACGGGCCGGTCGATCGCGATCCTCTCGCTCTCTCCGTTCCCGCCCAACGGCCGCGAGACGAGCGGCGACGTCTCGACGTTCCGCGACAAGTTCGCTCCGAACGGACCCGACCCGGTGGACGTGAAGGTCGACGGAGGCGGCAGCGTGAGCGACATGAGCGAGGACGAGCTCGACATCGACGTCGTCTCGGCGATCGCGCCCGGCGCGCAGATCGTCAACTACGAGGCGCCGTCGACCGCGGCCGGCGTGGTCGACATGTTCCAGCGACTGGTGTCGGACAAGCGGGTCTCGATCGCGACCTTCTCCTGGGGGATCTGCGACGCCGGGCTGCCGCCCGCCTACCGGAGCGGGGTCTCCTCGGCGCTGAAGCTCGCCGTCGTGCGCGGGATGACGGTGTTCGTGGCGAGCGGCGACAGCGGCTCGTACGACTGCCAGCGCGCCGACTTCGCCGACCATCGGCTCACGGTCGACTTCCCGGCCGCCTCGCCGCAGGTCGTCGCGGTCGGAGGGACGCTCCTCTCGGTCGGCACCGACGGGTCGTACGCGGGCGAGGCCGGCTGGGAGCAGCCGCTCTCGTACGCCGGCGGGGGAGGGGGCGTGAGCCGGAACGAACCGGCCCCGAGCTGGCAGGTCGCCGTGGGCGTGCGCGGCGGGGATCGCGGCGTTCCCGACGTCTCGGCCGCCGCGAGCCCCGACAGCGGCTGGCTCACCCGCGACTACGGCAACTGGGACGCGGCCGGCGGGACGAGCGCCGCGGCGCCGTTCTGGGCCGCGTCGATGCTGCTCGCCCACCAGTACGCCGAGCGGCAAGGCGTGACGCGCAGCTGCTTCCTCGCGCCGATCATGTACCGGCTCGCGACGACGCACCAGCCGTTCCCGGGCTTCCACGACGTGAAGGCCGGCGGGAACCGCTACTACGACGCGGCCCCCGGCTGGGACTACGCGACCGGCCTCGGCTCGCCCGACGTCTGGAACCTGGCCCGCGACCTCGCCGCCTACCTCCGTTCGCATCCGTGCCCGGCAGGGGCTTGATGCTGCTCCACGTCGTAAACGGCGATAGCGTCGGGAACACGCTGCGTGAGACCGGGCTGGGCGGCGTTGTGCTGCCCTGGCAGGACGCGCTTCACGAGGGGCCGGTGCCGGGGCTGCCACGGCAGGAGCTGCTGCGGGCACGAGCCGGCTTCCTGGCCGAATCCGGCTGGGGAACCCCCCGGGCACTGCTCTCCTCGCTCGCGCGACGCGACCGGCAGCTGCTGGACGCGCTCCGCGACGGCGCCCGGGTGGTGCTCTGGTTCGAGCACGACCTCTACGACCAGCTCCAGCTCCTCGACGTGCTCGCTCTCGTGCACGCCCAGGCCGAGAAGGCTGCGCTCGAGCTGGTCGTCGTCGGCTCCTTTCCCGGCAAGCCGTCGTTCGCGGGCCTGGGCGAGTTGACGGCGAACGAGCTCGAGACGCTCTGGCCCTCCCGCCGCCCTGCGGATCGGGCGACGCTCGAAGCCGCGGTGAGCGCCTGGGATGCCTTCCGGGCCCCGGAGCCGACGTTACTTGCCGGGTGGGCGACGCGTGAGACCACGGAGCTGCCGTTTCTCGCCTCTGCCCTGCGGCGGCTGCTCGAGGAGCTGCCCGCCCCGGGAGACGGGCTCTCGGGGACCGAACGACGCGCATTGCGAGCGATCTCCGCCGGGGCGGACACGGCTACTGCTGCGTTCGCGGCGGCCCAACGGCTCGAGGACGCCCCGTTCCTCGGCGACACCTGGTTCTACCGGGCCCTCTCGACCCTCGGGCAGGGAGAGTTCAGGCTGCTCGAATCGGAAGACGACGCGCTACGGCTGACGGCGGTCGGGGAGCGCACGCTGAGCGGGGAGGCCGACCGCGTTTCGCTCCTCGGCATCGACCGCTGGGTCGGCGGCACCCACGTCACGCCGGAGAGCCTCTGGCGCTGGGACCCGATCGCGCAGAAGCTGAGCTCGGGTTAGAGCGCGCGGATCAGCCAGACGATCAGGCTCGCGATCACCGCGATCACGACGCCGATCAGGAGCAGGCCGAGGTTCGCGGCGACGAAGGCGACCCAAGGCGTTCCCTCGCTGCGCCCCGAGCTGAGCGACCGCATCGTCTCGCGCATCCGTGAGCGGAAGCTCGGCTCCTGCAGGGCGAGCCCCCTCCAGGTGACGGGGACGCCGAACCGGCGGAGCCCGGTGAGGAGCTCCTCGTCGAGCGTCCCGTGCCCGACGACCACGACTTCGTCAGCGGGGAAGCTGTCGAGCGCATCCTCGACCGCCTGCACCGGATCGGGGCTTCCCGACCGGCCGCCGACGGCGGCGGAGCCCGCGAGCAGCCATTCCGCCTCGAGGACGCGCGCCTCGGCCTCGCTACGGGCACGACGCTCGTCGGTGGCGAGCCACTCGAGCGGCCCGACCTGCGCCGGCGCGACGAGGTAGACCGACGGGAAGCCGGCCCCGTCGTCGATCGCGGCCTGGAGCTCCTCGCGGGAGACCTCGTCGAGCAGCAGGATCATCAGGTTCCTGCCCACCTCGGTGATGGTGTCAGACTCGGACCGCAAGGAGGCCCACCCGCAGGAGGCTCGCGCGGCCGAGCTTCTCGGAGCGCTCGCTAGGTGCCGAACCGCGCGTCGTGGTGCGAGGCGAGCCGAAGGAGCAGATCGTGCAGGATGCGGCGCTCCTCGGCGTCGAGCGGTGAGAGGAACTCCGTCTCGACGCGCTTCGTCAGCGCGCGCATCTCCTCGAGCGTCTTGCGACCCTCGGTGGTGAGCGTGACGAGGTGGCGCCGGCGGTCGGCCGGGTCGCGCTTGCGGAGCACGAGCCCGCGCTCCTCGAGGTCGTCGAGAAGACCGACGAGCTGGCCGCGGTCGTAGTCGAGGCGGTCGGCGATCATCCACTGCGCCGAGCAGGTGCCCTCGTCGAGGAGGGACAGGACTGCATGGTGCTGCGGGATCAGGCCGGTCGGCTCGAACGCTTCGTGCCAGTGCTCCTTCACCGCGAATCCGAGCCGCTTGAGCAGGAACGCCGTGCTCGAGACGAGCTCCTCGGTGAGCCCCTTGCGCGGATGAGATGTCGAAGTGGTTGCCATGCTGCCGAAAGTGTAGCGCGGTCAAGCGTTGCCGTGTGCTATCGTTGCACGTATCAACGAATGAGAGACCTAAACGATTTCAGGGGAGAATAGATGTCTGTTTCATCTTTACAGAGAGCTCGGAAGGATCGGCGGTGGAGCGCGCTCGCGCTGATCGTCACGGTGCAGTTCATGGTCATCCTGGACGTGGCGATCGTGAACGTGGCCCTGCCGTCGATCAAGTCCGACCTCGGCTTCTCGACGGAGACCCTCCAGTGGGTCGTCTCCGCCTACGCGATCTTCTTCGGCGGCACCCTGCTCCTCGGCGGCCGGCTCGCCGACCTCTTCGGGCGGCGGCGCCTGTTCGTGGCGGGGCTCGCCCTCTTCTCGGCCAGCTCGCTGCTCTGCGGGCTCGCGTGGTCCGAGGGGTCCCTGATCGCGTTCCGCGCTCTGCAGGGTCTCGGTGGCGCGATGGCCGCGCCGGCCGCCCTCGCGCTGCTGATGACGACGTTCGCCGAAGGGCGCGAGCGCAATCTCGCGCTCGGCATCTACGGCGCGGCGTCCGGGAGCGGGGCGGCGGCGGGTGTGCTCCTCGGCGGCGTGCTCACCTCGTACCTGCACTGGTCGTGGATCTTCTTCATCAACGTCCCTGTCGGTGTGGCGGCGATCGCGCTGACGCCGGTGCTGCTCCGCGAGAGCCGGGCCGGGCTCGCCCACCGGCACTTCGACCTCGCGGGCGCGGGCTCGATCACGGCGGGCCTGATGCTGCTCGTCTACGGCCTCACGAAGGCCTCGACGGACGGCTGGGGCTCGCCGGTCACGATCGGCCTCCTGGTCACGTCCGCAGCGCTGATCGTGGCATTCGTCGTGATCGAGCACCGGTCGGCGCAGCCGCTGCTGCCGCTGCGGCTGTTCCGGCTCCCGACGCTCGCGGCGGCGAACGTGGCCATGCTGATCATCGGCACGGTCGCGTTCTCGGAGTTCTTCGTCCTCTCGCTATACCTGCAGGACGTCCTCCACTACTCGGCGATGCAGGGCGGGGTCGCGTTCCTGGCCTTTGCCTTGACGGTCGTGGTCACCTCCAACGTGGCACAGGTCGTCGTCGGCCGCATCGGCGTCCGGGCGACGCTCACCGCGGGCCTGCTCATGTCGGCCGGGTCGGTGGCGATCCTTGCACGCCTGCCCGAGGCGGGCCACTACTTCTGGGACCTGTTCCCCGCGTTCGTCCTGGGCGGCGCCGGGATGGGGCTGTCGTTCGTGCCGGTCACGATCGCGAGCCTCGCGGGAGTCGAGCGCAGCGACGCAGGGATCGCGTCGGGCCTCGTCAACACGTCCCGGCAGATCGGCGGCGCGATCGGCCTCGCGACGATCTCTGCGATCGCGGCGACCGCCACGCGCGGCTACGCCTCGTCCC
Organism: uncultured Actinomycetes bacterium; assembly: GCA_963836925.1. Lineage (GTDB taxonomy): Bacteria > Actinomycetota > Thermoleophilia > Gaiellales > Gaiellaceae > PALSA-600. Next base: position 119,458 of record CAWILJ010000002.1, on the reverse strand, counting down.
ACGCGGTCGCGGCGTCGAGCGCGGAGGCGCTCGACCACGGCTTCCGGGTGGGGCTCATCGTGATGTTCGCCGTCCTCCTCGTCGGTGCCGCGATCTCGGCGGGCTTCGTCCGGCCGCAGCCGCTGGCGGCGCGTCACCCCGCAGAGGAGCTCGAGCCCATAAAGGAGGCTGCATGACCATTGCAACTGACACGACAGCCCTGCTCGACCGCCAGATCGACGATCTGCTGCTCGATGCGCGCGGCCTCGCACTCGTGCGCGACATGCTCGTCGCGCGCGGGGCGACGGACGCCGAGATCGGATCGCACTCGCGGGCCCTGGCGCGCACGCGGGCCCGGCTTGCGGAGCTGATTCGCGAGGGCGCCGGTGCGTCAGAGGCCCGCGCAGCCGCCGGTGACCCGGCCGCCGACGATGTTCGCGCCGCCGGACGGGGGGCCGGCGGCGCAGCGCCCGAAGGGGGCGACGACGACGTTGCCGCCGATCGTGACCCCGTCGAGGACGAGCGTACCGCCGGGGTCGACGATCACGTTGCCGTCGACCGCCGAGCTCGAGAGCGTGCAGGAGGCGCCCTTCCGAACGTGCATGTTGCCCGGGTAGGCAGCGAAGTTCTGCGTGGCGGCGCACTCCGCCGTTCCCCCGCAGCCTTTCCCCTGGCAGGCTTCCGCGGCGAGTGAGGGAACGAAGCGGGGCGGGTCGACCGTCCCGAGCCCGCTCGCAAGGTCGTAGCCGGCGCCCGCATCGTAACCGGGGACGTCGTAGGTCTTGCCGTCGGAGTTCGTGAACGGGCCGCCGTCGTTCGATCCCTCGGTCACGTCGACGAGGCCGCCTCCGTACGGGATCGAGTAGAGCGCGTCGTCGACCTGCCCGAGCGGCTTTCCGGCCACCTGGTCCGCGAGCGCGACGACGCCGCCGAACAGGGGCGTCGCCACGCTCGTCCCGGCGGCGATGCTGAACGGGCCGCAGCCGCCGCACTCGAACGAGAACTGGACCCACACGCCGCCGTCGAGGCCGGCCGACATGCTGATGTCGGGCGTCCCGCGGGCCTTCCCGACCACGTCTCTGACGCCCTTCTGGTAGCCGGGCCGGCCGAAGACGGAGCTGAGGCCGCCGCCGCTCGCAAACGGGAACCCGACGAGCGCGCTGTCGTTCCAGACGACGTCCGGGCTCGTCCTCGCTCCGGAGTCGTCGAGCGAGAGCTCGGTTCCCCCGACGCTCGTGACCAGCGGGTCGGCAGAGGGCCACCCGGTCACCGGCATCGGGTAGAGGTCGAAGTTCGCGTCGTAATTCGTGCTCCCGGTGTCGCCGTTCGCGTTCACGACCGTCACGTCGTGCTTCGCAGCGTCGATGAGCCCGCCGCGGAGGCCAAGGATCGCCTTCGGGCTCGGAAAGGTCTGCTCGGTGGCGCCGAAGGTCTGCACGATGATGTCGGCAAGGCCGTTGTCGACCACGTACTTCTCGGCCGCCTCGATCTCCGGGAGGCCCTGGACGCCCTCGGTCTCGTCCACGTCCGTCTCGACGAGAAGGATGTTCGCCTTCGGCGCGACCACGTGGGCGTATTCGACGTCGAGCGTGGTCTCCTGAGCCCAGGTGATCGCGTCGCCGTCGGCAGGGTCGTAGGGCGGAACCTGCCCGAGCTGCTCGATCGTGAGCTGCGGGTCGGTTGCGATCGGCGGATAGGGCGTGATGTGATCCGGCGCGGCAGCCGTGCCGAAGGTCTGATCGAAGGCGTGGAGATCGGCCGCGATCGTGGGCGAGCCGAACGGGATCACGATCGCGATCGTGGTGCCCCGGCCGTCGATCCCGGCGTCGTAGAGCCTGTCGAGGCCGTAGGCGTGCGCGATCTGCGCGGGCGAATAGCAGCGGAACCCGATCTCGGGGTCGTTCGCGCAGTCGGTGGTCGACTCCGGCCCCGCCGCAATGAAGCTCGCGTCCGCGTGCAGAGGTCCCCCGCCGCCGGGTCGAGTCGCGCCGCCCGAGCTGCCCGCCAGCGCCAGCGTCACCGTCGCCAGGGCGACGATCGCCGCAGATCGCCGCATGGTCATGGCGGAAGGATGCCTGAAAGGGCCGGACCGGCGCACCACCCTGTCCGGTGAACGTTCGGGTCAGGCGCGACCCGTGAGGCCGGTGCGGTCGAGGGCATCGAGCGTGCGCATGTCGTCCTCGCCGAGCTCGAAGTCGAAGATCTCGGCGTTCTCGACGATCCGCTCGCGGCGGCTCGACTTCGGGATCACGACCGTGTTCCTCTGGACGCCCCAGCGGAGCAGCACCTGCGCCGGCGTCCGGTCCAGCTTGCTCGCGATCGCGGTGACGGTGGCGTCATCGACCGCGCGCCCCTGGTCGAGCGGGCTGTAGGACTCGAGCACGACCCCGAGGCTGGTGCATGCCTCCAGGAGCTTGCGGCGGTAGTGGAAGGGCGAGAAGTGCACCTGGTTGACGGCGGGCCTGATCCGTGCGCCCGCGGCTGTCTTCTCCAGCCGCTCGTCGCCGTAGTTCGAGACGCCGATCGCGCGGGCGAGCCCGCGGTCGGCGAGCTCCTCGAGGTCGTGCCACCCCCGGCCGGCCCGGAACGGCACCGGCCAGTGGATGAGGTAGAGGTCGACGTAGCCCATCCCGAGCCGCTCGAGGCTCTGCTCGAGCGCGGGCCCGGCGCTCCGCACCGTCGGCAGCCACTTGGTCGTGACGAAGATCTGCTCTCTCGGGATCCCGGAGCGGCGGATCGCCGCCCCGACGCTCCGCTCGTTGCGGTAGAGCTGTGCGGTGTCGACGTGCCGGTACCCGGCCTCGAGCGCCCACTCGACCGCGTTCTCGGTCTCGGCGCCCTCGTCCATCTGCCAGACCCCGAGCCCGAGCACCGGCATCTGAACGCCGCCTCCGAGATCCCTGAGCACGTGACTATCGTGCATGCCGGGGTCGAGCCCAGAGAGAGGAGCCGAGATGAGCGACAGCGTGTACCGCGTGACCGAGGTCATCGGCGTGAGCCCGGACTCGTGGGAGGCGGCCGCCAAGAACGCGGTCGAGACGGCGGCGCAGACCGTCCGCGACCTGCGGGTCGCCGAGGCGACCCGCTTCGACCTCACGATCCAGGACGGCAAGGTGACGAGCTACCGCGTCCGCCTCGACATCTCGTTCAAGTACGAGGGGTAGGAGGACCGACTCTGCGGGTTTCCTGACTGCGTCTGAGGGGGAGGCGCCGCAACTCGTGGTCCGCATCGCGAGAGGCAACACTCAGCGGGCCCGCTCACTCGTCTACCCGGGGCGCCTCGAGACAAAACGACCGTCGAAGATACTCCCGCAATGCAATGGCACGACCGTCACATCCTGTTCTCGCCTTCGGACCTGAACGCGTTTCTCGAGTGTGAGCATCTGACGCAGCTCGAGCTCGCGGTCGCGCGAGGTGAGCTCGAGCGGCCCGCCGACGAGAACCCTCAGGCCGACCTCGTCAAGCGGAAGGGTGACGAGCACGAGGCGGCCTATCTCGCGGCGCTCGTCGCGGCAGGGCCGCGAGGTCGTGACGATCGCGTACGCCGACTGGGACTTCGAGGCCGCGGCGCGGGCGACCGAGGAGGCGATGCGCGCGCGGCGCCGAGGTCATCTACCAGGCCTGCTTCGTCGACGGCGAGCTGGCGCGGGTTCGCCGACTTCGTCGAGCGGCAGCCGGACGGCCGGTACGAGGTGGTCGACACGAAGCTCGCTCGGCACTCGAAGCCGGCGTACGTGCTCCAGCTGTGCTTCTACTCCGAGCAGGTCGGGCGGATCCAGGGCGTCGATGCCGGAGCGGATGCACGTCGTGCTCGGGAACCGCGAGCGGGAGACCCTCCGGGTCGCCGACTTCCTCGCCTACTACCACCGGGTGCGCGAGCGATTCGTGTCGACGGTGGAGGCGGGGATCGACGTCTACCCGCTGCCGGTCTCCTACTGCGACCGCTGCGACTTCCTCGGGCGCTGCGAGGCGCGGTGGCGCGCGGACGACCACCTCAGCACTCGTCGCGCGGATGCGGCCGCGACCAGACGCGGCGGCTCGAGGCTGGCGGGATCGCGACGGTGGCGGCGCTCGCGCGCGCCGCCTGACGAGGCGCGGCCCGCCGTCGATGCCGCCGCGGACGTTCGAGACGCTCCGCGACCAGGCGGCGATGCAGGTCGCGGCACGCGCACGGACGGTCACGCCTGGAAGGTGCTCCCGCCCGAGCCCGCCCGCGGGTTCGAGCTGCTGCCGCCGCCGACCGCCGGCGACCTCTTCTTCGACATCGAGGGCGACCCGTTCTGGGAGCCGGGGCGCGGGCTCGAGTACCTGTGGGGGATCGTCGACACGGCCGGCGCGTTCACGCCGTTCTGGGCGCACGACCGCGCGCAGGAGCGGCGGGCGGTCGAGGGCGTGATCGACCTGATCCGCGAGCGCCGCGCCGCCGACCCGGCGATGCACGTCTACCACTACGCCGCCTACGAGATCACCGCGCTCAAGCGGCTCACCTGCGAGTACGGAACGCGCGAGGAGGAGCTCGACGACCTGCTCCGCGGCGAGGTCTTCGTCGACCTCTACAAGGTCGTCTCGCAGGGGCTCCGCCTCTCGCACGAGCGCTACGGCCTCAAGCAGGTCGAGACGTTCTACTTCGAGCGCACGGCCGACCTGCGGGCGGGCGACGACTCGATCCTGCTCTACGAGGAGTACCTCGAGAAGCACGACCCGGCCGTCCTCGACGCGATCGCCGCCTACAACGAGGAGGACTGCCTCTCGACGCTCGGGCTGCGCGACTGGCTGCTCCGCTCCGGCCCGGGCGGGCGCCGCCGCCCGAGGAACGCGAGCCGCGCGAGCCGCCCGCCGACGCGGCCGAGACCGAGGAGCTGCGCGCCGCCCTCCTCGCCGGGCTCCCCGACGACCACCACGACCTCGCCGAGGCCGACCGGCCGCGCTGGCTCCTCGCCCAGCTCCTCCTCTACCACCGGCGCGAGGAGAAGCCGGTCTGGTGGGCGTTCTTCGACCGGATCGGGCTGACCTCGCGAGGAGCTCCAGGAGCGCGACTCCGACGCGATCGGCGGGCTCGAGCCTGCCGGGCCGCCGATCGGTTCCGGTCACTCGCTCGTCTGGCCGTTCACCTTCCCCGAGCAGCAGCACCACCTCGGCCCGGGCGACCAGGTCTACGACCCGGCGACCGGCGATCCGCCGGCACGATCGACGAGCTCGACGAGGAGACCGGAACGCTCCGCTCCGACGCGGCCCGTCGCTCGAGGACGTTCCCCTGCCGGCGGCGCTCATCCCCGGTGGGCCGTACCAGACCCCCGAGCAGCGCGGCGCGCTCCGACGGCTCGCCCGCTCGGTGCTCGCCGGCGACGAGCCGGCTACGCCGCCGCGAAGTCGATCCTCGACCGCGAGCCGTTCCCGGCCCGCTCCCGCAGGACGACCTCGACGCGGCGAAGAAGCTCGTCGCCGGCCTCGACGGCCGCCATCTCGTGATCCAGGGGCCGCCCGGCACCGGCAAGACCTACACGGGCGCGCGGCTCGATCGTCCACCTGATGCGGCTCGGCCGGCGCGTCGGCGTCACCGCCACAGAGCCACAAGTCGATCCACAACCTGATCGAGGAGGTCGAGCGCGCCGCCCGCGAGGAGGGCTTCACCTTCCGCGGGCTCAAGAAGGGCGACGACTACGACGGCGCCTTCGTCACCACCTCGACGGACCAGGCCGCCTTCTCGAAACCCGACGACGACGTCCTGCTGCTCGGCGGCACCGCGTGGCTGTTCTCGCGCGAGGACATGGCCGGCGTCGTCGACACGCTCTTCGTCGACGAGGCCGGCCAGGTCTCGCTCGCCGACGCCCTCGCCGTCGGCACCTGCGCGCCCGCAACGTCGTCCTGCTCGGCGACCCCCAGCAGCTCGCGCCAGGTCTCGCAGGGGATCCACCCGCCGGGCGCGCAGGCCTCCGTGCTCGAGCACCTGCTCGGCGGCGCCGACACCGTCCCGCCCGACCGCGGCCTCTTCCTCTCCCGCACCTGGCGGATGCACCCGGACGTCTGCCGCTTCATCTCCGAGACCTCCTACGAGGGCCGGCTCCACTCGGTCGACGGACTGCGAGCGGCAGCGGATCGACTCGCCCGGGCTCGCGGGCACAGGTCTCCGCTGGCTCCCGTCGAGCACGAGGGCAACCGCGCCTCGTCGCCCGAGGAGGCCGACCGGATCGCCGCCGAGCTCGACCAGCTGATCGGCGGCGCTTCACCGACCGCGACGGGCGCGAGCACCGCCTCGGCTGGGACGACGTCCTCGTCGTCACCCCCTACAACGCCCAGGTGCGCTGCCTGCGCCGCCGCCTCGGCCGTCGCGCCCGCGATCGGCACCGTCGACAAGTTCCAGGGGCAGGAGGCGCCGGTCGTCTTCTTCTCGATGGCCACCTCGAGCGGCGACGACCTCCCGCGCAACCTCGAGTTCCTCTTCTCGCGCAACCGGCTCAACGTCGCGATCTCGCGCGCGCAGTCGCTCGCCGTGCTCGTCGCGAGCCCGCAGCTGCTCGAGATCCGCTGCCGCACGATCGAGCAGATGCGGATGGTGAACGCGCTCTGCCGGTTCGTCGAGGTCGCGGAAGGTTCTGTTCCTGTTGATCGTGGTCGCGAGCCTCGTGCATCTCTGACCCCGTAAGACCACCGTCCGGTGCCGTGGACATCTTGGAGACATGTCCACTTTGGCAAACAGCCCGGGACGGTTCCGGCGGCGGGAGGAGGTGCCCGCGCCTCCGGCGTACGCGGTGTTCGACTGCGAGACGACCGGAACCGATCCCGAGGTCGACGAGATCGTCTCGTTCGCGCTCGTCACGGCTCGACGGGAACGGGGTGGAGACGCTCCGCTGGACCCGGCTCGTCCGGCCGTCGCAGCCGATCCCGGCCGAAGCGACCGCGGTACACGGGATCACCGATGCCGACGTCGCCGGCGCGCCCTCGTTCGTCGAGCTCGCGGGCCCTCTCTTCTGCCTGCTCGAGGACGCGGTGTTCGTCGCCCACAACGCGCCGTTCGACCTGGCGATGCTCCGGCAGGGGCTCGCGCGTGTAGGAGTCGTCTACCGCCCGGCTGCCGTCGCCTGCACGCTCGACGCGTTCCGGCTGCTCGAGCCGCTGGCCGATACCCACCGGCTGGACGCGCTCTGCGAGCGCCACGGGATCGCGCTCGCCGAAGCCCACGACGCGCTCTCCGACGTTCTCGCGACGGCGGGGCTCCTGCGCGTCGCAATCCATGAGTACGGCGTCGCGCCCGAGACGGTCGAGCTCGACCATGCCGCGTTCATGAGGCTCCGCTCCCGCGGCGACACGCGGCCGGCCTCAGAGCCGCAGGTCCGCCGCGTGTTCGGGCTCGCACGGTCGGTTGGGTTCCTCCTCGCCGACGGGAGCACCGACCGCGATCGGGTCGTCGCGTTCGTCGAGCGGGTGGCCGGCACAGCCGACGTCGATGCTCTCACCCGCGCCCAGGTGCAGGACGTCTACGACGAGCTCGACCTGCTCGTCGCGGCCCAGGCGCTCGCGGCCTGAGCCCGGTCAGCGCGCGGACCAGCTCGCGAGCAGATGGACGTGCTGTGTCGGGTCCCACCTGAGCGAGGTGACCTCGGAGTCGCTGACTCCCGAACGGGAGGAGTTCCCCCGGATCCGGCCCGCAGCTCCGCGGTTGCGAATCCTTGCCGCCGACGAGGTCGCGCGGAAGGTCGCCGGCTACCTCCTCGACGAGTACGTGCTCCTGATGCAGCACAGGTCGAGCTACGCCAGTCTGAGGAACTGATCGGGCGATGGGTACCGGACGAAGGGCCGAACGCTACGAGCGCGCGTCGAGCATCGCGACGCCGTACTTTGCGATCTCGTGGTCGTGGGCGACCAGCGCGAGGTTCTCGATCCGGGCCTGGGCGACGAGGAGGCGGTCGAACGGGTCGTTGTGATATCTCGGCAGCTCGGCCGAGGCGATCGCATGGTCGACCTCGATCGGCAGCGCGATGAAGCGGCTGTCGGAGATCCAGCGACGGATGTCGCCGCGCGCGTCGAGCTTGCCGCTGGCCCGCTTGACCGCGATCTCCCACGCACTCGCCGCGCTGATGTGTACGACGTTGCGTGGCTCGGCGATCGCTGCTCTCGCGCCCGTGCCGAGCTTCTTGTCGTTCCTCAGCCACCAGAGGAAGGTGTGTGTATCGAGGAGGAGCTTCACTACACGTCGAACGCTTCACCGAAGCCTTCGGGGAGCTCGTCGAAACCCGGCTTGATCGTGATCTTGCCCGCAAGCAATCCCGGCTTCCGCGGCTCGCCGGCGGGCTCGAGGCCGATGATCCGGGCGACCGGCTTCCCGTAGCTCTCGACCACGACCTCATCTCCCGCCTCGACCCGCTTGACGAGCTTCGAGAAATGCGTCTTCGCTTCGTGAATGCCTACGACTACCCGCTTCGTCATGACCGCTCCAAGAGGACTAAGTTAGTCCACTTAGGGTAGCCGCCGAGCTCGAGGCCCGTCAATCCGCTGTTTCGGACTAGGCTCGGAGGGTGCAGAACGCCCTCGCCGTGCACGGGCTCCGCAAGCGCTACGGGGCCGTCGAGGCGCTGCGCGGCGTCGACCTCGAGGTCGGTGAAGGCCAGCTCGTCGGGCTCCTCGGGCCGAACGGGGCCGGGAAGTCGACGCTCGTCAAGATCCTCGTCGGGCTCGTTCGCGCGAGCGACGGTGCCGCCGAGGTCGCCGGGACGCGCGCGGGAAGCCGCGCCGCCCGCGCCTCGCTCGGCTACCTCGCCGAGCTCTTCCGTTTTCCCGGCTGGTACACGGCAGACGAGGTGCTCGACCTCCACCAGCGGCTCGCGGGATCGACCGGTGGGGCGGCCGAGCGGCGCCGCCTCCTCGAGCTCGTCGTACTCGACGAGGCCTCCGAGCGGCGCGTCGACGGGATGTCGAAGGGGATGCAGCAGCGGCTCGGGATCGCCCAGGCGCTCGTCGGGGAGCCGCGCGTCCTCCTGCTCGACGAGCCGACCTCGGCCCTCGACCCGGTCGGGCGGCGCATCGTCCGCGAGCTGCTCGAAGGCCTGCGAGACCGCGGCACCTCCGTGCTCCTCAACTCGCACCTGCTCTCCGAGGTCGAGCTCGTCTGCGACCACGTCGCGATCCTGCGCGGCGGGGAGGTGGTCGCCGCGGGCGCCCCGCACGACCTCGCGAAGCCGCGCGGGATCGAGCTCGAGACCGACGAGGGGACGCGGCTCGTCGAGGGGGCGATCCGTGACGACGCCCCGCGGCTCGTCGCCGAGGCGGTCGCCGCCGGCCGGCAGGTCTTCGGCGTACGCGTCCTCACCTCGACGCTCGAGGACGTCTACCTCGAGGTCGTCGGCGGCGAGACAACGTGAGCAACGTCCTCGTCATCGCCGGGTACGGCTTTCGCGAGGCGGTGCGGCGGAAGGTGTTCGCGGTCGTGCTGCTGCTCACGCTCGGCTTCCTCGGGCTCTTCTGGCTCGCGAACCACTACGTCTTCGGCGAGCTCGGGAACATCCAGCCGCCGCAGGACGTCCACGTCGACACGCGCACCTTCGCCGGGTCGTTCCTCATCGGGCTCGCGATGTTCGCGACGATGTTCCTCGGCGTCGTCCTTGCCGTGTTCCTCACGTTGGGCGTCGTGTCCGGCGACGCAGAGCGCGGGCTCCTGCAGCCGCTCGTCGTGCGGCCGGTGGGACGCTCGACCCTGCTCCTCTCACGTTTCGCGGGCGCCTCCGCCGTGTGCGTCGGCTACGTGCTGGCGGTCTACTTCGCGGCGATCTCCATCGTCGGACTGACGGGGAGCTTCTGGCCCGACGTGATCGTCTGGCCCGGCGTCGAGCTCGCCGGCGGGGTCGTGATCGTGACCGCGGTCTCGTGCCTCGGCTCGGTCGTGCTCTCCTCGACCGCGAACGGGATCATGGTGTTCATGCTCTTCGGCGGCGGGCTCGTCGCGGGGCTCCTCGGCTCGATCGGCCGCGCGCTCAACTCGCACGCGATCAAGCACGCCGCGACGATCGCCTCCTGGGCCCTTCCGTGGGAGGCGCTCTACCAGGACGGCCTGCGGATGATCACGCAGAGCCAGAGCGGGCTGACGGGGTTCCTGCTCCAGCTCGGGCCGTTCGGCGGCGCCTATGTGCACGGGTGGCCGATCCGGCTCTGGGCGGTCGTCTATCTCGTCGCGATCGGTCTTGGCGCGTTGGCGCTGTTTGCGCGGAAAGATCTGTAGGCGCCGAAACCGACCCGGGATGCCGCCGGTCGAACCGTGCATCCGGTTGTCGGGGTCGTGGGTGATCTGGACGACGGGCTGTCTCCGAATCGTCACCGAACCGACAGGCGTCTCCCGCTGGGGCAGCCGCCGCTTCGCGTACCGTGGGAGACGGGTGCTGCCCGGCACCCGTACCCGGACGGAGGCGGAACGGCCCGCCCCGAACAGGAGGTGAACGCATGAGCCCGCGCAAGAAGGCAGTCGCAGAAGAGCCCCGGCTCGAGCCGAGCCACGAAGAGATCGCGCTCCGCGCCTACGAGATCCACGAGTCGGGCGACAGCGGCGACGAGCTCGAGAACTGGCTCCGGGCCGAGCAGGAGCTCTCCGATCGATACCTTGTAGTTACATGAGAGGTCAACTATCTACGGAGGTGAGGCGGTTGCACGCCCGCAAGGACAACGAACAGCACCAGCTGCTGTCGATGATCGAGCGGATGCACCGGGAAGGTCGCTCCGAGCACGAGATCGTGGTGGCACTTCGTGAAGCAGGGGCACGCGCCCCGGTCACGCCCCGGTCACGCAGCACACGCCCGGTGAGGGGCCGTCTGGCCCGCTGGGCAGTTCGGCACCGCAGCTAGCGCCACCGGACATAGAACCACCGGGCATAGAACCACCGGGCCTGGTACACAGCCGAGTGCGACGACGAGGTCGCTTCGCGGATGTTGCGACGGAGCAACGTCCGGCTCCGGCGTGTCAGCCGACGGCCGCTGCGAGGTCGCCGAGGAGGCCGACCATCTCGAGGTCCTCGTGGGTCAGGTGCTGGAGCATCGCGCGCTCGACGCCCGCCGCCTCGTACTCGCGCAGACGCTCGGCGACCTCGTCGACCGTCCCGAACAGCGTCGGGTAGATCTCGGGCTGGCGGGTGAGGTCGCGCCAGCGGGAGAGCCGGTCGCGGAGCTCGGCCCGGTCCCTCCCGACGACGCAACCGCACATCATCGAGAAGACGAGCGGCCTTCGGCCCGCCTCGCGCGCCGCCTCGTCGACGACCCTGCGCCGGGCCCGGGCGTCCTCGACGGAGGGAAAGGTGGTGTTGTACTCGTCGGCGAACGCGATCGCGGCGTCCACCGAGCGGGGCTTCGCGGCGCCGCCGACGATGATCGGCGGCCGCGGGCGCTGCACCGGCTTCGGCCACGCATCGCCGCCGTCTGCCCACTGGCCGTGGATCTCGGCCAGCTGCCGATCGAGCTCGTCCATCCTCGACCGCGCGCTGCCGAAGGCGAAGCCGTAGAGCTCGTGCTCGGCCTCGTACCAGCCGGCCCCGATCCCGAGCTCGACCCGGCCGCCCGAGACGTGGTCGACCGTGACCGCGTTCTTCGCGAGCACCGACGCCGGCCGGAACGTCACGGGTGAGACCATCGTCCCGAGCCGGATCCTGTCGGTCACCGCCGCCAGCGCCGCGAGCGTCGCCCACGCGTCCAGCGAGCCCGCCGGCGCGCCGCGAAGGATCGAGAGGTAGTGGTCGGAGCGGAAGAGCCCTTCGAGCCCCGCGCCCTCGGCGGCGCAGGCGAGTGCGCGCCACTGCTCCCACGTGACCCCCTCCTGACCTTCGATCATCAGGCAGACGCGCATCTGTCCAAAGGTTGGCACAAGCCGACTGCATCCGGGGCCCGGCGTCACCGGCGACGGCCCGGCGCGTGCAGGCCGCTCCTCTCAGCGGGCGGTCCAGCCGAGCGCCATCTCGACGGCCGTCCCGCTGAACGCCCGCCCGTCCGGGCCGAGCAGGAAGGCGACCGTCGCGGCGACCTCCTCCGGCTCGATCAGGCGCTTCACGGCGTGGGGGGCGAGGACGACGTCTTCGAGCACCCTGTCGGGCGGCAGGTCGTGCGCGCGGGCCTGATCCTCGATCTGCCCCTCGAGGAGCGGGGTGCGCACGAAGCCGGGGCAGACGGCGGTCGCGAGGATCCCCCGGGAGGCGCCCTCGAGGGCCAGCGTCCTCACGAGCCCGACGACGCCGTGCTTCGCCGACACGTAGCCCGCCTTGAACGGTGAGGCCGCGAGCCCGTGGACGGAGGCGATCACGCAGATGCGGCCGTCGCCGCCGGCGGCAAGGCTCTTCCAGGCGTACTTCGCGAGCAGGAACGGGCTCGTGAGCAGCAGCGCGATGAGCCGGTCCCACTGCTCCTCGGGGAACTCCGCGACCGGCGCGACGTGCTGAAAGCCGGCGTTGGGGACGATCGCGTCGAGGCGTCCGAACCGCTCGAGCGCGGCGTCGACCACGGCGCTGTTCCCCTCGCGGGTCGTGAGGTCCGCGTCGTCGACGTCGACGCCGTGCACCGACCATCCGTCGCGCTCGAGGCGCTCGACGATCGCCCGCCCGATTCCCCCGGCGGCTCCGGTGACCAGGACGGCCCTCTCCGCCATCGCGGGCGAGGATAGCCGTCGGGTCGACTGTTTCCAACGCCGCCAGTACGGGCACCACTATGAGAAATGGACGACCGCGCCACGCTGCGGCGAGCGTTTCTCTCCACACTCGCCGCTGTAACCGTCGTCGTATCCGCGCTGGTTCTGTGGAAGCTCAAGGTGCTGATCGCGCTGCTCTTCGTCGCCTTCACCATCTCGGCGGCCATGCGCCCCGGAGTCGACGCGCTTGCCCGCCGCCACATCCCCCGGCCGGTCGGCGTCCTCATCCACTACGCAGCGCTCATCGGCCTGCTCGCGGTTCTCCTCGCCTTCGCCGTTCCGCAGATGACCGACCAGGTGCAGCACGCGATCGGCACCGTCCAGAGCGGGAAAGTCCACACCGGCAACTCGTTCCAGGATCACGTCCTCGCAGGGCTCGAGCGGCGCCTCAAGACCCTGCCGAAGGCCAATCATCTCGTCCACCCCGCGATCACGGCCGGTGAGAAGGCGCTCGCGATTCTCGTCGGCATCTTCTTCACCTTCGCCACGGCCGCATACTGGCTCTTCGAGCGCGATCGCGCGATCGACGTCGTCACGAGCTTCCTGCCGCGGCCGCGTCGCAAGAAGGTGCGCGATACCTGGATCTTGATCGACCTCAAGCTCGGCGCTTTCGTACGCGGCCAGATCCTGATGATCGGGGTCATCGCGACGCTGGTGTCGACGGCCTTCTGGGCGGTCGGAGAGCCCTACTGGCTCCTGCTCGGGATCCTGGTCGCGCTGCTCGAGATCATCCCCGTGGTGGGCCCTCTCCTCGGGCTGATCATCTCCGTCGCCGCGGGGCTGTCAGTCGACTGGCAGACGGCGGCGAAGGCAGGGGGCGCCCTGCTCGCGATCCGGGTCTTCCAGGACTACGTGATCAACCCGAAGGTGATGGCGGGAATCGTCGGGCTCTCCCCGCTCATCGTGATGACGAGCGCCATTGCCGTCACGACGCTGTTCGGACCGTTTTACGTCCTGCTCTCGGTCCCCATCGCCTCTCTCATCGTGACGATCGTCGACGTCACCGCACGGGGCGTCGACCCCGCCGAGGCCGAGGTGCCGACGGTGCTCTTCCCCGCGGGCGAAGCCGAAGGCTGACCCGAGCCGGATCACCGTCAGCTCGGGCGGCGGCGAATCGAGGAATGACAACGCGACGAGCAGTTCGTCGAGACGGTCGGCCTCGATCACTGCCGGTACAGGCTCGCGGAAGAGCCCTGCCAGATCCTCCTTCCGGGTCACGCGGCCGCCCTGGACAACGAACGCGCCGCCCGGGTCGAGCAGGCAGACCGCAAGACGCCGCGCCCGCTCGACCCGCGCAAGCTCGCCGGCGACGCGATCGAGCGAGGCGACGAGGCGCATCAGCCGGCGCGCGTCGAGCTCGTGGCCGATCTCGACCGCCGCAGCCACACGCTCGCGCAGCCGCTCCGGCGTCACGCCCTCGAGCAGCGCGTCGAGCTCGTCGGCCGAGCAGCCCTTCAGCGCCTGCGCCGCGCGGCGCGCATCAGCCCTCCGCCGCAGCGGCCCGTACGGCGAGGGCGCCGCGCTCATGACGACCCTGTCCCCGCGCCGGTGGAGGTAGACGTAGGCCTCCGGCGAGGGCGTCCGCCTGTTCGCGGGCGGCCGGAGCCGACGGATCAGCGCCACCTCCTCCAGCGACGCCGCGAGCTCGGAGCCGAGCACCCGCCACTCGATCCGGTCGACCTCGTCGAGCGCCGACTCGACCGTCGGCCGCTGCCGCTGCGAGTGGAAGTACGAGCGCAGGCGTACCCGGAGGTCGCGCGCCTTGCCCACGTAGAGCACGCGCCCGTCGGCGGCGTGAAACAGGTAGACGCCCGGCCGCGTCGGCGCCCCGTGCACCAGCCCGCGCTTGGCATGGATCCGCCGCGGCCGCGGGGCGGCGAGCTCCTCCAGCTCGCTCAACGTGGAGGCTCCCTCCTCCTGCGCCAGCTCGACTAGCCGTAGGAACACCTCCGAGGTCGCCTGCGCGTCCGGCAGCGCGCGGTGGCACGGCTGGACGGACACGCCGAAGAAGTAGGAAAGGGCCGCGAGGCTCGTCCGCGCCGACCGCCGCCCGAGCAGGTTCCGGGCCAGGGGGACCGTGTCGATCACCGTCGCGTGCAGGCGCTTGCCGGTCATCCGCTCGAGCTCGCGGTTCACGAAGCCGACGTCGAAGCGCGCGTTGTGCGCCACGAGCACGGCGCCGCCCGCGAACTTCGAGAACCGCCGCAGCGCGAGCCGCACCCCGGGCGCCCGCCGAAGCTCGGCGTCCGAGAGCCCCGTCAGCATCCCGACCGGCTTCGGCAGCGGCACTCGCGGCTGCACCAGCGTCTGGAAGCAGTCGCGGATCTCGAGCTCCCGCACCCGCACCGCCCCGATCTCGCAGATCCGCGCCGACGCCTGCGCGAGACCCGTCGTCTCCAGGTCGAAGACGACGAAATGCGCCGCCCCGATCGCCGGGTCGGGAGCCGTGGACAGCGCGACGAACGTCCCGCGCCACGAAAGCCGCGCGTCCTGATCGACGAGCGGCGTCAGCAGCGACCGCGCGAGTCCCTCCGGCGCCTGCCGTACGGCGAAGAGGTGCGCGGCGGCCTCGCTCGCTCGAGCCCGGCCGCCGCGCTCCTCGAGAAGCTCGACCAGCCGGTCGAGCGAGTCGATCGCGAGCTGCACCGACCCGATCGTACACGAACAGATGTTCGTACGACTTACATGCGCTCGATCATCGCCTGACCGAACCCCGAGCAGGAGACCTCGGTCGCTCCGTCCATCAGGCGGGCGAAGTCGTAGGTGACGAGCCCGTCCGAGATCGCGGCCTCGAGCGAGCCGATGATCAGCGCGGCGGCCTCGCGCCAGCCGAGGTGACGCAGCATCATCTCCGCCGAGAGGATGAGCGAGCCCGGGTTGACCTTGTCCTGGCCCGCGTACTTGGGCGCCGTCCCGTGCGTCGCCTCGAACATCGCGATCTCGTCGGAGAGGTTCGCGCCGGGCGCGATCCCGATCCCCCCGACCTGCGCCGCGAGCGCGTCGGAGATGTAGTCGCCGTTCAGGTTCATCGTGGCGATGACGTCGTATTCGGCCGGGCGCAGCAGGATCTGCTGGAGGAACGCGTCCGCGATCACGTCCTTGATCGTGATCGTGCGGCCGTCCTGCTCGATCGCGAGCCAGGGGCCGCCGTCGATCGGCTCGGCGCCGAACTCCCGCCGCGCGAGCGCGTAGCCCCAGTCGCGGAAGGAGCCCTCGGTGAACTTCATGATGTTTCCCTTGTGGACGAACGTGACCGAGTCGCGCCCCTCGTCGATCGCGTACCGGATCGCGGCGCGCACGAGCCGCTCGGTCCCCTCGCGGGACACCGGCTTGATCCCGATGCTCGAGGTGTCCGGGAACCGGATCTTGCGGACGCCCATCTCGTCCTGGAGGAAGCCGATCACCTTGCGGGCGCCGTCGGTACCTGCCTCCCATTCGATCCCGGCGTAGATGTCCTCGGTGTTCTCGCGGAAGATGACCATGTTCGTCCTCGTGGGATCGCGCAGCGGGCTCGGCACGCCCGCGAAATGGCGCACCGGGCGCAGGCACACGAAGAGGTCGAGCTCCTGCCGCAGCGCCACGTTGAGCGAGCGCAGGCCGCCTCCAACCGGCGTCGTCATCGGGCCCTTGATCGAGACCGAGTACTCGCGGGCCGCGACGAGCGTCTCGTCCGGGAGCCAGACGTCGGTCCCGTAGATCCTCGTCGCCTTCTCACCGGCGTAGATCTCCATCCACTGGATCCGCTTCGCGCCACCGTAGGCCTTCGCGACCGCCGCGTCGACGACGGCCTGCATCACCGGAGTGATGTCGACCCCGATCCCGTCCCCTTCGATGAACGGGATGATCGGGTCGTCGGGGGTCGCGGCCCCGGGCACGATCTTCGCGCCCGCGGCGGGAACCTGGATGTGCGAGTCGGGGCTCAGTTCGCTTACCGTGTGATCCATGGAGGCACGCGTGCAGCAGGAGGCTAGCCCAGCCGTCCATCCTCTCCGCGCCGCGACGGTCGACGAGGTCGCGCGAGCGCTGCTCGAGGGCTTCGACCGGCACTACCGCCTCTTCCGCGAGGCAACCGTTCGAGCAAAGGAGTACTTCGAGGACGCCGCCTGGGCCGAGGCCCAGCGGGACGTCCGCGACCGCATCGAGTTCTACGACGTGCGCGTGGCCGAGTGCGTCGAGCGGCTCCGGATGGAGCTCGACGCGGGGTCGTTCACATTCGACGCCTGGAAGGAGGTGAAAGTCGCCTACGTGGCACTGCTGCTCGAGCATCTGCAGCCCGAGCTGGCGGAGACGTTCTTCAACTCGGTCACGACGCGGCTCTTCTCGACGGGCTACTCCGACAACGAGGTCATGTTCGTCCGCGCCGCGATGTCGACCGAGTACGTCGACTCCGACCCGCCGATCTTCCGCAGCTACTACCCGGCCGGCGCCGACCTGGCCCCGACGTTCCGGGCGATCTTCCTCGACTTCGGGTGGAAGCGCGGGTTCGCCGACCTCGAACGCGACCTAGACCGGCTGCTGCGGGCGCTCGAAGAGCGCTGCGGCCCCGAATGGCAGCACCTCGAGCCGAACCACCAGGTGCAGGTCCTGAGCTGCGCCTTCTACCGGAACAAGGCCGCCTACGTCGTCGGCAAGGTGATCAACGGCTTT
Source organism: uncultured Actinomycetes bacterium (assembly GCA_963836925.1). Lineage (GTDB taxonomy): Bacteria > Actinomycetota > Thermoleophilia > Gaiellales > Gaiellaceae > PALSA-600. The sequence continues at coordinate 102,184 of CAWILJ010000002.1, read as the reverse complement.
CGCGACGTGCCCTTCGTCGTTCCGGTCCTGAACGACGGGGAGGCGCTCTCGCTCGATGCGATCCTGCTCGAGGAGGCGCAGCTCGACATCCTCTTCTCGCTCTCGCGCGCCTACTGCATGGTCGACATGGAGGTGCCCGCCGGCTACGTCAAGTTCCTCCGCCGGATGATGCCGACGAAGACGCGGTTCGAGCTGTACACGATGCTCGGCCTCGGCAAGCAGGGAAAGACGCTCTTCTACCGCGACCTGCTGCAACACCTCCGGCATTCGCGGGACCGCTTCGTCCGCGCGCCGGGGTTCGAGGGGAAGGTGATGCTCGTCTTCACGCTCCCCTCGTACCCGTACGTCTTCAAGGTGATCAAGGACGTGTTCGGGCCGGGGAAGGAGAGCGACCGCGAGACCGTCGAGGGGAAGTTCGCGATGGCGAAGCAGGTCGACCGCGTCGGACGGATGGCCGACACGCTCGAGTTCACGAACCTCGAGCTCCCGCGGGAGCGCTTCTCGCCCGAGGTGCTCGACCAGCTGGCGGCGGAGGCGCCCTCGACCGTCGAGGACGGCGAGCGCTTCGTGATCCGGCACTGCTACGTGGAGCGGCGCATGGTGCCGCTCAACATCTTCCTCGACCGGGCCGGCCCCGCCGAGCTCGAGGCGGCCGTCCGGGACTACGGAAACGCGATCCGCGAGCTCGCCGTCGCGAACATCTTCCCCGGCGACATGCTCTGGCGGAACTTCGGAGTCACCCGCCACGGCCGGGTTGTCTTCTACGACTACGACGAGATCGAGTACCTCACCGACGTCAGGTTCCGGCGGATCCCCGAGGCTCCGAACCCCGAGGCGGAGCTCGACGCGGAGCCCTGGTACGGGGTGGCGCACAGCGACGTGTTCCCCGAGGAGTTCGCGTCGTTCCTCCTCGCCGACCCGCGCCTCGACGCCGCGTTTCGCAAGCACCATGCCGAGTTGCTCGAGCCGGAGTTCTGGCAGGACTGCCAGCGCCGGATCGAGGCCGGGGAGGTGGTCGACTTCTTCCCCTACCCGCAGTCGCTGCGGTTCGGGAACCTCACGGCCAGATGAACGGCACCGAGACGACCCCGGCGACGAGGAGGACGAGGCAGCCGGCGCGCACCGCCTGCTCCAGGCGCGGCGAGAGCTCGAGCGCGCCGGCGCCCCAGTAGCAGGGCAGCGCCATCATCGAGAAGCGCCCCGCCGACTCGAATGTTCCCGAGAAGAGCGGCAGCAGCAGCACCAGCGCTCCGGCCGCGATCCACTCGCGAGGGAGCGAGGTGCGCCTCGCCGCCAGTACGAGGAGCGCCGCCTCGAGCGCGAGGAGGACGGCGTCGCGCGCGAGCAAGCGGCTCGGTCGAGATCAGGCGGGGCAGATGCTCGACCGCCCGCAGCGGGCCGTCGAGGCCGAACGACCGGCCCCACGGCTCCTCGGCCTGGCTCCACGCGTGGATGTCGCCGAGCGACCACTGGAGGTAGCCCATGAATGCGATCACCGCCGCCGGGGCGGCGAGGATGGCGGCCACAGCGCGCCCCCGGCCGCCGGAGTCGAGCGAGCCCCATCCACGCCACGCGATCCCGCCGAGCACGACCGCGAGCAAGGCACCCTCCGGCCGGGTGAGCGCGGCGAGGCCGGCAAGAGGAGCGGCCGCGAGCCAGAGGCCGTCGAGCGCGGCCAGCACGGCGAGCACACCGAGCAGCAGCAGCAGGCTCTCGGGGTAGGCCATCGAGAAGACGTACCCCATCGGCGCGACCGCGAGGAACACCGCGCCGCGGAGCGCCACTCGCTCCGGGAGGAGCCGGCGGCCGAGCCGGTGGAACGCGGGGACGGCGAGGAGGAATGCCCCGTTCGCGATCAGCGCGCCGGCGAGCGGCAGCGGGAGCCCGGCGCCGTGGAGGGCGCGCATGAGGATCGGGAACAGCGGGAAGAACGCCGGATCGCTCTGTCGGCCGGGGATGAGGAGGTATCCGTGCGCGGCGACCCGCCCGTACCAGACCCCGTCCCAGGCGCCGAGCAGCTGCAGCGGCCACCCGTAGAAGCGTGGTCCGATCACCCCGACCGGCCCCACAGCGAACAACGCGAGAAAGGCGCCGAGGACGAGAAGCCGGGACGCGGCTACCCACCGGAGGACGGATGCGTCCGCCCACACGAGGCGCGGGATGCGGAGCGCCGCGGCGGTCACTGCTGCTCCCCGTAGTGGACGAGGCTCGTGCCGTCGAGGTTGCGGTCGTTCAGCGTCAGCCGGACGGGCAGGCGGCTTGCCGGTGCGACGAACACGTCGACCGGCATCTCGTCCGGGCGGAGCGTCACCTCGTACCCGCCGTTCGCGCGGTGGAAGTGCACCGCCGCGCCCCTGGCGAGCTGGGACGACAGCAGGCGGAGCAGCGGCCGCGGGCAGCCGACGAGCTCGAATGCGCCGGTCTCGAGCGGTCCGGCGTCGCGCAGCCGGTCGCCGACCTGCGTCATCACGCCGAGGCGGGCCATGACGACCTGCGCGACGCGCCGGTGCGGGTACCAGGCCTGGTTGCAGACGGCGCGGTAGCGGTGGCCGTCGAGCTCGAGCGTCGCCTGCGAGCGGTGCATGCCCGAGAGCGCCCGCAGCGTGCGCACGAGCTCTAGCTCCGCCGGCGCGGGACGGCCGAGCGCGGCCGCCTGAAGCGCCAGCTCGCCGCCCCCGAGCAGCACCAGAATCCCCCCCGCAACGACAAGTGAGCGGAGCACACGGAATCAATAGGCCGCGCGATGCGGTGCCTTGGTTAATCCTCGGCTATCCGTGCGTGAACGCGGCGATCCAGGCGAAGAGGCTGAGCGTCGCGGCGTCCGGCTGGAGGAGCCGCGTGGGGAACGCGCCGCCGTTCCAGCGCCTGAAGAACAGCCCGTCGGCGTCACGCGCGTGCTCGAGCGCATCGTCCGCGTTCCGCTGTGCGAGAGCGAGCCACCCGGCCCGGTGATCGGTCGCGTAGAGCTGGAGCACGAAGCGGAGGTAGAGCGCGTCGGCGACGGGGTCCAGTCGAGGTCGGTGCCGAAGGCGGCGAGGCTCGCGGCGGCGAGCTGCTCGGCCCCGGCGCACCGTCCCCGAACGTGCCGGATCTTGCACAGCTCGAGCCGGGCGCCGATCATCGGGCCCTTCGACGTAGTCCATCGTGGTCCCGTCGGTGGGGTTGCGCTGGTAGAGGCGCTCCGACGCGTTCCAGGAGTGGGCGTTCGCCCACGCGAGCCACGCTCGGAGCTCGTCAGGTAGCGCTGCTCGCCGGTGATCTCGTAGAGGCGCAGGCCGGTGTCGATCTCGGCGGCGAGCGGCTCGGAGGTGAGGTGGCGATGAAGGGTCTCCCACCAGAAGCCGCCGCCGTCCGGCGTCCCAGCCCTTCTCGGCGATGAACCTGTAGGCCTCCTCGGCGTCGCGGAGGAACCGCCGCTCGCCGGTCGCCCGGTAGGCGTCGAGGAAGGCGATCTCGAACCAGCCGTTGTCGTCGAAGTACACGTGCTGCGTCGGGGTTCGTGAGTCCCGGGTAGGTGGTGAACGACGGCGGGCCGGTGTACGGGTCGAGGTAGGCCTCCGCGCCCTTGGCGATCGTCTCGACAGCGGCCTCGTGCGCGGGCGTCGGCGAGGCGATCGCCACCGCGTCGACGAGCTCGAAGAGCGGGAAGACCGCCCAGAGCGAGGCGAGCGGCTTCGCCTGCTTCGCCTTCGTGAGGCGCCAGTCGTACCAGTGGAGCCGCGGGTTCCAGAAGGCCCGCTCGGTCGCCGCGAGCTCGTTCTCCGCCAAGCCGAGGAGCTGTGCTCCGGTGTGAGGTGGGTCGGCCGGCGCGCCGCCGGCGAGGGGTACGGCGCACAGGGCGACGACCACCAGTGCGGCACTCGCCTGCCCGGCGAAGCGCCGGCTCACGAGTCCAGTGTTGCAGGGATGCTCGCCCCGGTGCTCGGACGCCGGCGGCCGTCAGGGACACGCGCGCGTCAATAGCGGGCGTAGCCGGGCTCCTCGGCGAGTCGGGCGAGATCGAGCGAGTTGTGAAGGGCGTCCGCGCTCGCCGAGCCCTCGGCGATCGGCGACTGGTCGAGGACGGAAAGCCGCACCGTCCCGATCGTAACGGGGTGTGCCAGATGGGCGGCACCGAGGGCCCTGCCTGTCGCGGAGTCAGTCGTGCAGGTGCTGTAGCAGCGCGCCGCTCTCGACCACGAGCCGGTCGACCTCGCCTCGATCGACGTTCGAGCTCGTGATCCCGTAGGCCCACCGGTAGCGATCCTGATCGACGATCTCGCGCAGGGGGACGCCGGCGACGAGGTCGAGGTCGCCGCTCTCCGGAAGGTAGCCGGCGTAGTCGTTCGCGTAGGCCGAGGCGACGGTCGTCGCGAACGGGCTCGCGTCCTTGATCCGCCTGCCGGCGGCGTTGAAGAGCTCGAAGGGGTTCGTCACGATCGCGATGTCGCCGGCGGCGATGCCGACCACGTCGGCGTGGATCGGCTCGTCGGCCCGCTGGATCATGTCGAGGTACATCTGCAGCGCTCCGAGCTTGTAGGTGCGCGGGAACATCTGCGCCGAGGTCATCGTGTGCACCTCGGGGCCCCACACCTCGGGCCACGTGGGCTCCTGCTCCGCCTCGATCTCCGCGATCAGCTCGCGGATCTCGTTCGCCTCGTAGTCGTGCCGCCGTCTCCGGAGGTCGAGATGCACCGTGTCGGCGGCGACGCGGACGTCCCCGGCCGTCTCGATCGACGGCAGCAGCTCGAGCGCGGCCTCGCCGATCGCGCGGCCGAGCCGGTCGCGGCACTCGTAGCCGTGCGGGCTCGCCTCGTAGTCGCCGAACCACCAGTCGAAGGGGGCGAGGTCGCCTGCGCAGCCCTGCAGGAAGACGGCATTCGATCCCGGGGTGCGCGGACTCGAGCGTCTCCCGCACGGGCGCGATGTACTCGGCATCCCAGAGCACGGTCGTGCCGCCGACCGTGATCGGGTGCGCGGCGGTGCTGACGAGCGCGGCCAGCGGGTCGCCCGCGGCGTCGTCGATGCGGATGAGCGTGAGGGAGTCGTCGACGGCGCGCTCGTGCTGCACGCGGTTGCCGCGAAGCCCGGGCGTGGCGACCGTGGCGGCGCCGATCCGGGCAGGCTCGAGGCGGCGCCAGGCCGCGTAGACGGCGCCGGACAGGAGGTCGCCGAGCAGGTCGGCGTACCTGCCGAACGCCGGGATGTCGGGCGGGCCGCCGATCGTCGAGCCACGCGCGAGGCTCGGTGCGCTGTGGTTGTGGCTCGCGTGCACCGAGATCGCGCTCGGAGGGATCCCGGTGAGGGCCGTCACGTTCTCCCGTACCGTCGCCGTCAGCTCGGCTCCGACGAAGACCAGGTCGGTCGCGACGATCGCCGCCGTCCGCTCCCCGTCTGAGAGCACGACGGCCTGCGCGATCAGCGGCTCCATCGCGCCCTGGGCGAGCGCCTTCCGCGCCGCCCAGCACCCGACCGGCAAGCCGAGCGGCGGCGTGATGTCGGCCCGCGCGACCCCTGCGAGCAGGCTCACGCCAGCTCCGCCACGTCGATCTCGCGGCCGATCACGGCGACGTTGTCGCCCTGCTCGGTGGTGGCGATCGCGCGCACGCCGCAGACGAAGCCGCCGTTCGCCGCCTGCACGGGCGACGGCTCGCGGTCCGGCCGGTCGATGAAGTGGACGCGCCCGACCAGTTGGCCCGGCTGGACCCGCTCGCCGACGTCGACCAGGGTCTCCCAGAGGCCGGCATCCGGAGCGAGGAGGTAGTTCTCGATCTCGGTGGCGCGCACGATCGTGGCCGGGGCGAGGCCGAGGCTCTCCCGCGTCTGCACCTCGCCCGCGAGCACGCCGAAGAGCCGGAGGACGTTGGCGAGGCCGCTCGCGGCGACCCGGTGGGTGGCTGCAGTGACGTGGCCGCCGCCGCCGAGCTCCGTCGAGACCACGATCTTCCCCTGGCGCTCGGCCTCGCCGACGAGCAGGCCCGTCCCGGCGATATCGACGTAGACGAAGTGGACGTCCGTGTTCCAGGCGAGCATGCCCTCGACCATCTGGCGGCGCTGATCGGGGTCGTCGACCCAGTGCATCTCCGACCACGGCGGGCACATGGCCGACCGCCCGCCGCTGTGCATGTCGACGACCACGTCGGCGAGCGGGAAGAGGAAACGGCTGATGAAGTCGGCGAGCTGCTCGTCTGGCGGCCCTTCGGGCGAGCCGGGGAACGACCGATTCAGGTTCGCGCCCGAAGGCCACAGGCGCGTGTAGGCGCGTGAGGCCTCGATCGACGCGCACGGGACGACGATCAGCCGGCCCGGGACGTCCTCGACCCGGGTGTCCCGCGCCAGGTTGAGCGCTGCGACCTGCCCCTCGGGCTCGTCGCCGTGCACGCCGCCGAACACGACCGTCGTCGGCCCGTCGCCGCCGCGGATCGTCACGATCGGGATGAACAGGTGCGACCAGCCGCTCGAGTTGTTCGAGCGCGGAAGCTCCAGGCGGCCGAAGTGCTTCCCCGGCGCGTCGAGATCGAGCGTGCAATGAACGGGAGACCCTGCGCTCATGCGGGCGCGATTGTAGACAATTTGGTTATAGTCGACAATCGGTGGGCGTTGCGGAGGTGCACCGCTCCGCTGAGACAACTGCTTGGAGGAGCGTGAAGATCACCGATGTGGAGGCGGTGATCCTTCGCCAGCCCGTGCTGGACGAAGGTATCGCCGACGGAAGCCAGGACGACCTCGTCGTCCTCGTCCACACCGACGAAGGCCTCACGGGCATCGGCGAGGTCGACTCCGCGCCCGAGGCCGTCCGTGCGCTCGTGGACGCGCCCGGGTCGCACGCGATCGCGAACAGCCTGAAGCACCTGCTCGTCGGCGAGGACCCGCTCGACGTCGAGCGCCTGTGGCACAAGATGTACCGCGGGCTGATCTACATCGGCCGTCGCGGCATCGCCGTGCACGCGATGAGCGGCATCGACATCGCGCTCTGGGACATCGCAGGCAAGGCCGCCGGGAAGCCCGTGTGCGAGCTGATCGGGACGCCGAAGCGCGACAGGGTCCGCGCCTACGCCTCGATGCTGATGCCAGACGAGCCCGGCGAGGTGCGCGAGCGCGTCTCCGCGCTCCGCGAGCAGGGCTTCACCGCCGTCAAGCTCGGCTGGGGGCCGCTCGGAGCGGATCCCGCGAAGGACGTCGAGCTCGCAGCGGCGGCCGTCGAGGCCGCCGGCGAGGGCGGCACGATCCTGATCGACGCGGGACTCGGCTACGGCAGCGACGCGAAGACGGCGATCGGCGTCGCCCAGCAGCTCGCAGGTCTCGGGGTCTTCTGGCTGGAGGAGCCGTTCGAGCCGGACGAGTACGAGGCCTACGCGGAGCTCGCGGACGCGGTCGAGATCCGCGTCGCAGCCGGCGAGCAGGACACCACGCTCTGGGGCTTCCGCGAGCTGATCGAGCGCGGGCACGTCGACCTCGTCCAGCCCGACGTCACCCGCTGCGGCGGCATCACCGAGCTCCTCCGAATCGCGGAGTTTGCGCAGGCCCGGGGCGTCGAGACGGTGCCGCACGCCTGGAAGAGCGGCATCATCAAGGCAGCGTCCCTGCACGTCAACGCCGTGCTGCCGGACGCCCTGTTCCAGGAGTACTGCGTGGCCGACACACCGATCAACACCTCACTGACGAGGCAGCGCCTGCCGATCGACGCCGACGGGTTCGTCGCGGTGCCGACCGGGCCCGGGCTCGGGATCGAGCTCGACGACGGGGTGCTGGCCCGCTACCGGGTCGACTAGAGAGGAGCGAGGGCATGGCGAGCATCGACGAGGGAACGAGGCAGGCGGCTGGGCTCGCCGAGCGGGCCGTGCGCGTGATCCCGGGCGGGGTGAACAGCGGGCAGCGCCGCGTTCCCGGCCTCGAGGACATGGTCGTCACGGCGACGAGCGGCTCCACCTTCACCGACGCGAACGGCCGCACCTACACCGACTACCACTCCGCCTTCGGCCCGCCGCTCCTCGGTCACAACGACCCCGACGTCGACGCCGCCGTCGCCGAGACCGCGCGCACGATCGGCCTGATGGGGGTCGGGGTGACGGAGATCGAGGTCGAGCTCGCCGAGCGGATCTGCGACCTCGTCCCCTCGGCCGAACGGGTGCTGCTCACCGAGACCGGGAGCGAGGCGACCTTCCACGCCGTGCGCGTCGCGCGCGCCGCTACCGGCCGCCGGCACCTGATCAAGTTCCAGGGCTGCTACCACGGCTGGCACGACGCGGTCGCGATGAACGTCATCTCGCTCCCCGAGAACGTCGGCCGCCGCGATCCCCTCTCCAAGGGCGCGATTCCCGAGGTCACCGAGGCGACGATCGTCTGCAGGTTCAACGACGCCGACGAGGTCGAGCGCGCCCTCGTCGAGCACGACGTCGCCGCGATCATCCTCGAGCCGATCCCGCACAACGTCGGCGCCCTCCTGCCGCAGCCGGGCTTCCTCGAGCGGCTGCGCGAGCTCGCGACCAGGCACGGGGCCGTCCTGATCTTCGACGAGGTGATCACCGGGTGGCGGCACGCGCTCGGCGGCTACCAGTCGATCTGCGGCGTGACGCCCGACCTGACGACGATGGGCAAGGCGATGGGGAACGGCTGGCCCGTGTCGGCGCTCGCCGGGAAGGCGGAGCTGATGGAGCTCTTCTCCACGATCCCGGGCCGGCCCGCGTTCTTCGCCGGGACCTTCAACGGCCACCCGCCCACCGCGGCCGCTGCGCTCGCGACGATCGACAAGCTGCAGCGCGAGCCGGTGCACGAGCACGTCTTCCGGCTCGGCGAGCGGGCGCGCGCCGGTCTTCGCGAGGTGTATGCGGGCCTCGGGGTCCCCGTGAACGTCAGCGGCTTCGGATCGGTCTTCGTCACCTACTTCCTCGAGGGGACGCCGACGAGCTACGACGACCTCCTCGCGAACGATGTCGACCTGTTCATCGGTTATCGCCGCGAGCTGATGAACCACGGGATCTTCGAGCTGCCGCTGAACCTGAAGCGCAGCCACTTCTCGTACGCGCACACCGACGACGACGTCGACCGCCTGCTGGAGGCGACCGAGCAGGCCGTGAAAACGGTGCTCGAGACCCGTTGAACGCCCCGCCTGCGGTTACCTCCACAATCGATCTCGCCTCACCCGGAAAGCAGATCGGGCGCCTGCAGTACCCGAAGATCTCGAACACGGCCGGCTGGGCGTTCGAGTTCGTGCCGATCGCCTGCTTCGCGAACGGCGACGGGCCGACCGTCGTCGTCTCGGGCGGCAACCACGGCGACGAGTACGAGGGGCAGATCGCGCTGCTGCGCCTCGTGAACGAGCTGCGGCTCGACCAGGTCCACGGGCGCCTGATCGTCATCCCGATCATCTCCAAGGAGGCCTCGCAGGCGAACACGCGGATGTGGCCCTCGGGCGTGAACTTCAACCGCTCGTTCCCCGGCTCCCCCGAAGGCCCGCCGAACGAGCAGCTCGCCGACTACTTCACCCGTGTCCTGTTCCCGATGGCGGACGTCGTCGTCGATCTCCACTCCGGCGGGCGCACCGCCTGGTTCCTGCCCTGCTCGCACATGCACGTCGTCGACGACGCCGCGCAGCGGAAGGCGATGCTCGAAGGGATGCTGGCCTGGAACTCGGACTTCCACTTTCTCTATGTCGACGTGAACGGAACGGGGCTCTTGCCGGTCGAGGCCGAGAACCAGGGCAAGGTCGTGATCACCACCGAGCTCGGCGGCGGCGGCCGGGTGCCCGGGCCCGTGCACCGGCTCGCGTGGAGCGGCCTCCGCAACGTCCTGCGGCACGTCGGGCTCCTCGAGGGCGAGGTCCAGACGCGCGCCTCGCTCGGGCTGCCCGACGCCGTCATCATCGACGGCCGCGACCCGTCGAACTACGTGATCGCCGAGGAGGCAGGCCTGTTCGAGGGGCTCAGGGAGCCGGGCGAGACCGTGAGCGCGGGCGAGCCGGTCGGCCGCCTCTGGTTCCCGGACCGGCTCGGCCGCGACCCCGTCCCGCTCGCGGCGCCGCGCGACGGGATCGTCGCGTGCATCCGCGCGGTGCCGGTGACCGAGGCCGGGAACAGCGTCTTCACGATCGGGCAGCCGATCTCGAGGGAGGAGCTGCTCTGAGGACGTTCGCAAGCTCAGGGACCACCGCAACTACAGGCTCTACTTCTTCGCATTCGAGGGAGGGGCGCCGATCGGCGGCCTCTTCGCCGGGTGGCTCGTCGCCGCCGGGGGAACGAGCCTCGGGTTCGTCGTCGGCGGAGTCGTCTCGCTCGCGGCGGCCGCGTTCGGGGTCTTCTGGCTGACCCGCGGCGATGCCCCCGCAACTCAGAGGCTGCGGATCGCCGCCGCCGCCTCCTCGATCTGGCGGTCGTCGATGCCGCGGTGAGTCACGAGCCGCACGCGCCGGCCGTCGGGCGCGAGCGCGAGCACGCCGGCTGCTGCGAGGCGGGGGAGATCGTCCGCGTCGAGGGCGGTCAGGACGATGTTCGTCTCCGGCTCGGGCAGGTCGAGGAGCTCCGCGAGGTCGCGTGCCCGCCGATGGTCGTCGGCCAGCCGGTCGACCAGGCCGAGGGCGACGAGGCCGGCCGCGGCGAGGATGCCGGCCTTGTGGATCGTGGCGCCGCCGAGCCGCTTCAGGTGCACCCGGGCGCGGTCGATCACCGCGGCCTCGCCGGCGAGCACCGCCCCGACAGGCGCGCAGAGGCCCTTGTTGAGACTGAAGGCGACCGTGTCGGCCGGCTCGGCGAGGTCGGCGACGGGCAGTCCGAGCGCCACGGCCGCGTTCGCGAGCCGCGCGCCGTCGAGGTGCACCCGCTCCGCCGTCGCTGCGAGCGCTGCCGCCTCGGCCGGGGGCAGGATCGTGCCGCCCGCGCGGGTGAGGGTGTTCTCGAGGCAGAGCAGCGGCGCCGGCTCGCCGAGAGGCACGGGGACGAGGCGCGCGAGCTCGGTGAGCCAGCCGCCCTCGTTCACGACGATGTGGGCATCGGCGCCGATCGCCACTCGCGAGCCCGGCGCGGACACCGCGAGCACCGCGACGAGGTTCGCCTGGCTGCACGTGGCGACGAGCGCCGCCGCCTCCTTGCCGAGGAGGGCCGCCGAGCGCCGCTCGAGCTCGTCGACGGTCTCGTCCTCGCCGGCTGCGGCCCATCCGAACGGCGCCGACCGCATCGCGTCCCACATCTCGTCGGTCGGCGGCGCGCAGAAGTCCGACCGGAGGTCGATCACGGGCGAGCGAGGTGGCGGCCGGGACGGGCCCCGGTGTGCTCGCCGCCCCTGATCACGGGAACGCCGTTCACGAGCACCTCGTCGACGCCCTCGACGTAGTTCAGCGGGTCCTCGAGCGTGGAGCCGTCGGCGAGCCGGTCGAGGTCGATCACCGCGAGGTCGGCGACGAGGCCGGGGCGGATCTCGCCGCGGTCGGTGAAGCCGAAGTGCTGCGCCGGCATGCTCGTCATCTTGCGGATCGCCTCCTCGAGCGGCAGCGTCCGGAGGTCGCGGACGTGGTGGGTCAGGTAGTGCACGTGCCCGGCGAAGCAGACCGGATGGCCGGCGATGCCGTCGAGGCCCGAGTCGAGCGCCGCGGTGTAGCCGTCGACGCCGAGCGAGAAGAGGGGATGCGAGATCATCTCCGCGAGGTGCTCGTCGGTGAAGAGCTCGCCGATCAGGAGCAGGCTCTCGATCGCCGGCCCCGAGTCGGCGAGGATCTGGAAGTACGCGTCCCACTCGTCGGTGCCCATGAGCCGGGCGATCTCGGGGAAGGCCTTGCCGTCGAGGCCGGCATGCTGCGGGCTCCCCTGGAGGCGCACACGGTGCCAGTCGCCCTTGTGGATGAAGCGCCAGTAGCGGTCGCACTCGCCGCGCAGCCGTTCGCGCACCGCGCGGTCGCCGAGCCGCTTGCAGCCCTCCTCCCAGCCGTCGGCGAGCACCCAGGGCGGCAGGATCCCCGCCATCTGCCCGAGGCCGTCGCGGAACGGCGTCGTGTCGGCGAGCACCTCGACGCCCTGCTCGCGCGCCGCGGCCATCGTTTCGACCGCCCGCTGCCACGCGCCGGGAGCCGCGTTCGTGCGGTGGCGGACGTTCAGGTGCGAGATCTCGCCCTTCGTGCCGCCCTCCCGGATGATCGCGAGGAACTCGTCGATCGAGTCCTGCAGCCAGGCGTCGCGGTTGCGGACGTGGCTCGTGTAGGAGCCCCCGTAGCGACCCACCACCTTGTTCAGGCGGACGAGCTCGTGGGTGGGGGCCTGCCGGCCCGGGTTGAACTCGAGCCCGGTGGAGAGGCCGAGCGCGCCGGCGTGCATCGCCTCGGCGACGAGCGACTCCATCAGCCGCAGCTGCTCCTCCGTCGCCTCGGGCTCGAAGACTCCGGCCGCGTAGCGGACGGTGTTGTGGCCGACGAACCAGGCGAGGTTCTGCGAATGGCCGAGCCGCTCGAGGAAGGCGAGGTGCTCGCCGAAGGTGCCCCACTCGACCGGGCCGAAGTACGCGAACGTCGCGAGGCGCGCCTCGACGAACCGCTCCGACGCCGGCGTCACCGGCGCGTAGGTCCAGCCGCAGTTGCCGACCACCTCGGTCGTCACGCCCTGCCGGACGGTGCTGTCGGCGGTGGGGACGGTGAGGAGAGTGAAGTCGCTGTGGCTGTGCGGGTCGAAGAAGCCGGGGGAGACCATGCGGCCGGCGGCGTCGATCGTCCGCTCCGCCTGCGCTCCGTCGAGGTCGCCGACGGCGGCGATCTTCCCGTCCTCGACCGCCACGTCGCCGCGAAACGGCGGCGCGCCCGTCCCGTCGACGACGAGCCCGTCGCGGACGAGCAGATCCAGCATCAGCCGCGAGCGTCCTTGGTGGCGGCCGTGCCGAGGTCGGTGCCGATACGCGGGTCGAGGATGTCGCGCAGCCCGTCGCCGAGGAAGTTGAACCCGATGACGGTGATGAAGATCGCGAGCCCGGGGAAGACCGACATCCAGACGCTCGAGTCGATGAAGCCGCGCGCGATCGAGAGCATGTTGCCCCAGGCGGCCTTGGGCGGCTGGGTGCCGAGCCCGAGGAAGCTGAGGGTCGCCTCGGCGATGATCGCCTGCGAGATGTAGAGGGACGTGAGCACGATCAGCGGCGCCATGATGTTCGGCACCACGTGGCGCCGCATCGTGCGGTTGTGGCCGGCGCCGAGGGCGCGCGCCGACTCGATGTAGGGGTTGCCGGTCACCTCGAGCGCCGCCGCGCGGGTGACGCGCGCGAGCGCCGGGAGGATGATGATCCCGATCGCGATGATCTCGTTTCTCTCAGAGGGGCCGAGCAGGCCGACGATCAGGAAGGCGAGGATGAGCCCCGGGATCGCGAAGAGGATGTCGACGATCCGCATCAGGAGAAGATCGGGCAGCCGCTTGTAGAAGCCGGAGAGGAGGCCGATGTGCCGCCGAAGACGAGCGCGATCATCGACCGAGGCGAAGCCGATCGCGAGCGAGACCCGGGCGCCGGAGATGATGCGGGCGAACGTGTCGCGCCCGAGGTTGTCGGTGCCCATCGGGTGCGCCCAGCTCGGGCCCTGGAACGTCTCCGTAGATCGGCGCGTTCGGGCTCTTCGTCCAGATGTACGGGCCGAAGATGGCGAGGAAGATCATGAAGAGCACGATCACCGCCCCGACGAGCCCGATCGGGTTGCGCCACTTCGCGGGCGGGCAGGACGAGCGGCGCCGCTGCGGCACGGCGTCCCAGGCTGCGGTCGCGCGTGGTCATTCGACCACGATCCTCGGGTCGAGCACGCCGTAGAGGACGTCGACGACCAGGTTGAAGACGAGGAACACGACCGCGATCAGGAGCACGGTCGACTGCAGGATCGGGTAGTCGCGGTACTGCAGCGACTGCAGCAGCGTGTAGCCGAGCCCGGGCAGGTTGAAGATCACCTCGACCACGGCCGAGGCGCCGATGAGCACGCCGACCTCGTACGCGACGACCGTGGCGACCGGGATGAGCGCGTTCCGCAGCGCGTGCTTCCGGATCACGGCGCGGCGCGGCACCCCCTTGGCGCGGGCGGTGCGGACGTAGTCGAGGCCGAGCACCTCGAGCATCGTCGCGCGCAGGAGCCGCATCACCACCGCGAGCGTGAAGAAGGAGATCGGATCGCCGGGAAGATGAACTGCTCGAGGTTCTGCGCGGGGTTCTGGGTGAAGGGGACATACGTGAGCGGCGGGATCCAGTGGAAGACCCGCGAGAGGAAGATCAGCATCAGCGTCGCGACGAAGAAGTTCGGGACCGAGATGCCGAGCAGCCCGATGCCACGCGCGGTGTAGTCCTCGGCCTTGTCGCGCCGGACCGCCGAGATGGCCCCGAGCGGGAGCCCGATGAGCACGGCGATCAGGAGCCCGAGGAAGACGAGCTCGAACGTGATGTGCGCGCGTGGCCGAGGATCTCCGAGATCGGCTGCTGGCTCCGGTACGAGCGGCCGAAGTCGCCGTGGAGGAAGATCCTGCCCGGCCCAGTGGGTGTACTGCGAACCACGAGCCGCTCATGCCGAGCTGGACGAGCGCCTGATGCTTCTCCTCCGGGCGTCACCTGCACGTCGCCCTGGAAGAGGACGTCGATGATGTTGCCGGGCAGGAGCCTGACCATCACGAAGATCGCGACGCCGACGAGCCCCAGCGTCGACGATCATCGAGAGCGTTCGTTTGAGGATGAATCCCTGCACTGGCGGGCGAGAAGAGACGGCCGGGGCCCGGATCGACCGGGCCCCGGCAGTGAATCGGGCGATTACGCCTTGATGTAGGCGTTCCGCAGACCGGTGTTGAAGTCCGTGAACGCCACGTACATGTTCTTCAGGCGCGGGCTCACGATCTGCCACTTCGACACCGACACGAGCGGCACCTCGAGCTCTCCTGCATCAGGACCTGGTCGAGCTGCTTGTACAGCGGGAGCCGCTTCTTCGGGTCGAGCTGGATGCGGCCGTTGCCGATCAGGCGGAACATCGCGTGTTCCCGCCGTAGCCCTTGAACCAGGCCTGGTAGGCGGTCGAGGACGGGTGGTACTCGGCCACGTAGCCGTCGACGTCGCCGCGCATGCCGCGTGCGGTGAGGTCCCAGTCGAACGAGCCGACCCCGTTCGCGGCGGCGAAGGTCGCCGAGTCCTGCGTGACGATGTTGACGTTGATGCCGATCTGGGACAGGTCGCTGGCGATGAGCGCCGCGACCGCCGCGAAGTCGGTCGGAGTCGCGAACGTCGTCATGGTCACGTTGAAGCCGCTCGAGCCGGCCGCCTTCATCAGCGACTTCGCCGTCGGCAGGTCGTACTTCTGGTACTTCGACTGCAGCTGATCCTCGGTCAGCGGCCAGGGCCCGTACCCGGCGGCTACGTGGCCGGAGTTCTGCCCGAACCCGCCGTAGACCTTGGTGAGGATGTTGGCGCGGTTGATCGCGAAGTTCACGGCCTGGCGGACGCGCTTGTCGGCCCAGGGCTTGTTCTCGCCGGGCTTGATCGTGAACTGGAGCTCGCGGAACGCGGCGGTGAGGTTGTGCAGCACGGTCACCTTCGGGTTCCCGATCAGGTTGGCCGCGTTCGGCTGCGAGATCGTGGCGCCGTCGAGCTGGCCGGCGAGCACGCCTGCGATGCGGGTCTGCTCGTCGGTGACGATCTTGTAGTTCACGCCGTCCATGTACGGGAGCCCCGGCCTCCAGTAGTTGGGGTTCTTGACGTAGTTGACGTGGTCGTTCGGGACATACGAGCCGTCGAGCATGTAGGGCCCGGTACCGATGCCCTGGGTCGCCGCATTGAGCGTCGTGTACATGTTGTTCGGGACGATCGCCGAGTACCGCTGCCACGCGAGGTAGCCGTAGACGCGCGCGTCCGGCTTCGACAGGTCCATCTGCACCTTGTTCTTGCCGATCGCCGTCACTCCGGCGATGGACGGGACCTGCCCGAGCACGGCGGTGCTGCCGGGCAGCGGCGGGTTCAGCTGCAGGTTGAACGAGTAGACGACGTCGGCGGCCGTGACCGGCTGCCCGTTCGAGAACTTGATCCCGGGCCGGATCGTCCACACGATCCGCCTCGGGTTGACCACGTGGTAGTCGGATGCGATCGCCGGGCGGATGTTGAGCTTCGGGTCCCACTCGAGCAGCGACTCGTACATCAGCTCGGTCGCCCAGCGGCCGGCGGTGAGGATCTGCCCGTACGGCGCGATGAAGCCCGGATCCTGCTCGAGCGCCCACGTGGCGGTGCCGCCTGTGGGGACCTTCTTGGCGGCACGGCGGTACACCGCCGCGCCCGCGGGGCCGGAGAGCGCGCCTGCCACGACAGCGCCCGCCCCGATGCGGCCTGCCTTGCTCAGAAGATCGCGCCTGCTGATCTCGCGCTCGAGAGGCTTGCTCTCGGTCGGCTTGTCTCTAGCCATGTTGCCGTTCCTCCTCTTCGGGGTGACCTAGAAGATCTGGCCGACGCTGGGGGCGTCTCCCTTGATCTCGTCGTAGAACGGGGACTCGCGGAGCTCGAGACCCGCGAGGTGGGCGATGCGATCGGCGTCGAGCGTGACACCGAGGCCTGGCTCACGGGGGACCGTGATCCTTCCGCGCTCGATCTCCACTGCAGAGGTGAGGACGTCTTCGCGCTGAAGTTGATAGTGCGTGTCGCTTGCGAACGGGAAGTTGGAGGACGCCGCCGCCACGTGCACGTTGGCCATCGTCGCCACGCCGAGCTCGGCCCAGCTCCCGATCACGCACCACTTGCCGGCCTCCGCCGCGACCGCCGCGATCTGGCAGGCACGGATGAGGCCTCCTGCCTCCGACGGGTAGACGACGAAGATGTCGCACGCGTCCTCCCGGATCAGGTCGAGTGCGGAGCGAAGCGTCGTGCACGCCTCGTCGGCGGCAATCGGCGTCTCGACCGAACGCCGCACCTGCGCGAGACCGCGCAGGTCGAAGTCCGGGACCGGCTGCTCGACGAACTGGAGACCCAGCGGCTCCAGCGCACGGATCCACTTCACCGCGGCGGGAACGCTCCAGTTCATGTTCGCGTCGACCCGGATCTTCACCTCCGACCCGACCCGGTCGCGGATCGCCGCGATCGTGTCGTAGTCGTGGGAGAGGTCGCGTCCGACCTTCAGCTTCAGCTCCGTGTGCCCTGCCTCGACGAACGTGGCAGCCTTCTCCGCATTCGCCTCGGGCTCGTCGATGAAGAGGTAACCGATCACCGGCACGCTGTCTCGCGTGTAGCCGCCGAGCAGGTCCGCCACCGACACCGCGAGCGCCTTCCCCTTCAGGTCGAGGAGGGCCATCTCGACCCCGGCGATCGCGTAGGCAGAGATCCCGCTCCAGTTGCGCGAGTACTCCTCGAGCCGGTGGACCAGCCAGTCGACCCGGGTCGGATCCTCGTCGACCAGGAACTGGGCGAACTCCCGGTCGATGACCGTCTGGATCGTCGGGAGGGTCGGCCCCGGCGCCTCGCCGGTCCCGACGAGCCCTTCGTCCGTGAAGATCTCGACGAGGAGCCCGGACGCAGACTCGCGGATCCCGCCCGTCCACTTGAGCGGCGCGCGCATCGGGGTGCGAACCGCCGTCGTCTTCACGCTTGTGATACGCAAGGGCGCTAGAGTAGGGCGCTCCGCCGTTATTGTCAACCATCTCGGAATTGTCAACAATGTCGTTGGTGCAGCAATCCTCCACAGCCCGTCTCGCCGACGGCGGCGCCGCCGGGGCCGAGCGGCCGAGCCCGCGGCGGGAGCGCGTACTCGAGGCGCTCCGAGAGGCGATCGTCGTCGGCCGCTACGAGGACGGCGACCGCCTGATCGAGGACCGCATCGCACGCGAGCTCTCGACGAGCCGCGGGCCGGTCCGCGAAGCGCTCCGCCAGCTCGAGCACGAAGGGCTCGTCGTCTCCTACCCCTACCGGGGCGCCGTCGTCCAGGGCGTCTCCGACGAGGAGGTGCACGAGGTCCTGATCCCGATCCGGCTCACGCTCGAGCGCTTCAGCTTCACCAAGGCGGTCGAGCGCATGGCGGAGGCCGACTACGCCGAGCTCGCCAAGGAGGTCTGGCTGATGCGGGAGGCGGCGGCCGACGGCGACCTGCTCCGCTGCGTCGAGGCCGACATCCGCTTCCACGAGTTCGTGCTCTCGTGCTCCGGCCAGCCGCACACGACACAGGTGTGGCGCAGCATCGCACCGCGGATTCGCGCCTACTTCTTCCGCTACGGGCGCCGCTCCGACCTCGGGACGATCGCGGTCGAGCACGAGCAGCTGCTCGGGGCCCTGCGGTCGGGCGACCGGAAGCTCATGATGAAGGCGCTCGAGCGGCACATCGCCGTCAGGACCCCTGCCGCGCCCTGATGTCGGAGCTGCTTCGCGTCGAGAACCTGCGGACCTGGTTCCGCACCGAGGCCGGCGTCGTCCGGGCCGTGGACGGGGTCGACTTCGAGGTCGAGGCCGGCAAGACGCTCGGAGTCGTCGGAGAGTCCGGAAGCGGCAAGTCGGTGACCGCGCTCTCGGTGATGCGGCTGATCGACCGCCCCGGCGAGATCCTCGACGGCAGTCGGATCGTCTTCGACGGCCGCGACCTCACGGCCCTCAAGGACCGCGAGATGGAGGCCGTCCGCGGCAACGAGATCTCGATGATCTTCCAGGAGCCGATGACCTCCCTGAACCCCGTCTACACGGTCGGGGATCAGATCGCCGAGGCGATCCGGCTCCACGAGGGAGCCTCGAAGAAGGAGGCCGCCGGCCGCGCGGTCGAGATGCTCGAGCTCGTCGGCATCCCCGAGGCGACCCGGCGGGCCAGGGACTTCCCGCACCAGCTCTCCGGGGGGATGCGCCAGCGCGTGATGATCGCGATGGCGCTCGCCTGCGGGCCGAAGCTGATCATCGCCGACGAGCCGACGACCGCCCTCGACGTGACGATCCAGGCGCAGATCCTCGACCTGATGGTGGAGCTGCAGGACCGGCTCGGCATGTCGATCCTGCTCATCACCCACGATCTCGGGGTCGTGGCGGAGACGTGCGAGGACGTCGTCGTCATGTACGCAGGCCGCGTCGTCGAGAGGGGGCCGGTCGACGGCGTGTTCGGCTCGCCGCAGCACCCCTACACCGAGGCGCTCCTCCAATCGATCCCCGTGCTCGGGATGGCGCGCCACGAACCGCTGCGGGTGATCAGAGGCGCGGTCCCGAGCCCGCTCCACTGGCCCGTGGGCTGCCGGTTCGCACCGCGGTGCGACTACGCGTTCGAGAAGTGCGCCGAGCAGCCGCCCCTGTTCGAGGTCGAGGCCGCGCGCTCGGCCTGCTGGCTCTGCGAGAGCGGACGCCGGGCGGCCGGGAAAGCGCCCCCCGTGGTTCAGACATGACGGTGCAGAGGTGACGGAGAACGGCGCCGGTGCCGGCGATCTGCTCGTCGAGGCCCGCCAGGTCCGGAAGTACTTCCCGGTGCAGCGGGGCTTCCTGCGCCGGACGGTCGGGCACGTCCAGGCGGTCGACGGGGTCGACCTGCAGATCAGGCGCGGCGAGACGCTCGGGCTCGTCGGCGAGTCGGGCTGCGGGAAGTCGACGCTCGGGCGGACGCTGATCCGGTTGATCGAGCCGACCTCGGGCGAGATCGTCTTCGACGGCACCGACCTGACCTCGCTGTCGGGCTCGGCGCTGAAGGCCGCGCGGAGGGACATGCAGATCATCTTCCAGGACTCCGTCGGGTCGCTCGACCCGCGGATGCGCGTGGAGGACATCGTCGGGGAGGGGCTCGCCGTGCACGGCACCCCCCGCTCGGAGCGCGGCGGCCTCGTGAAGGCGACACTCGAGCGGGTCGGCCTCGGGCCCGAGAGCCTGCGCCGCTACCCGCACCAGTTCAGCGGCGGCCAGCGGCAGCGGATCGGGATCGCCCGCGCGCTCGTCCTGCAGCCCAAGCTCGTCGTCGCCGACGAGCCCGTCTCCGCCCTCGACGTGTCGATCCAGTCGCAGGTGCTCAACCTGCTCGTCGAGCTGAAGCAGGCCTTCGGGCTCACCTATCTCTTCGTCGCCCACGATCTCGCGGTCGTCGGCTACATCTCGGACCGGGTCGCGGTCATGTACCTCGGGAAGGTCGTCGAGATGGCAACCGCCGACGACCTGTTCGAGCGGCCGCTGCACCCCTACACGGTGGCCCTGCTCTCGGCCATCCCGACGCCCGATCCCGCTCGCAAGGGCTCGCGCATCATCCTGAGCGGCGACGTCCCGAGCCCGATCGACCCCCCGAGCGGCTGCCGGTTCCGCACCCGCTGCCCGCTTGCGCAGGCGATCTGCGCCGAGGTCGAGCCGCCGCTGGTCGACCACGGAGGCGGGCACGTCGCGGCCTGCCACTTCGCCGGCACGCCGCTTTGAGCGACACCGTCGACGTCCGCCTGCTGCACGACCAGCGGGTGCCGATGCGGGACGGCGTGACGCTGTCCGCGGACGTCTTCCTCCCCCTGTCCGGCGGCGCCCGCCCGGCGCTGATCCAGTGGACCCCCTACGAGTCGACGCGAGAGCGCTTCATCGCGCGCTGCGTCTGGTACGCCCGGCACGGATACGCGGCGGTCATCGTCGACGTCCGGGGGCGGTACGAGTCCGGCGGGCGGTTCTATCCGTGGGTGTCCGACGGGATCGACGCGCACGACACGCTCACGTGGGCGGCCGCGCAGCCGTGGTGCAACGGCCGGATCGGGACGTGGGGGCGCTCCTACGGCGGCCTGGTGCAATGGCAGCTCGCCCATCTCGGCCACCCCAACCTCGTCTGCGTCGCGCCCCAGGTCATTCACGACGACTACTTCTGGGACGGCTACTTCACCGGCGGGGCCTTCCAGCTCGCGCTGACGCTCGGGGCCGGCGCGCTCTGGACGAGCGCGCTCGCGCTGATCACCGGCCCGAGCGCCGCAGACATCGTCCTCAACGAGCGGATCTTCCGCCATCTGCCGCTGATCGATCTCGACGAGGTGATCATCGGCCGGAAGGTCGACTACTGGCGCGACTGGTGGGATCACCAGGTGAACGACGAGTGGTGGCAGCAGTTCCACCACAGGCCCGAGAGGCTCGACGTCCCGATCTTCCAGCAGGGCGGCTGGTTCGACCCCTACTCGGGCTCGCACCTGCGGAAGTTCGCGGCGATCGGCAGCCGGGTGCCGAGCCGCGTGATGATGGGCCCCTGGTCGCACGAGGAGGAGGTCGAGACCTTCAAGGGAGACGTCGACCTCGGGCCGGCGTCGGTGGTCAGGATCGCCGACCACGAGCTCGTGTTCTACGACCGCTTCCTCAAGGAGGCCGACAACGACTGGGACGAGCGGCCCCCGCTCGAGCTCTTCGTCCTGGGTGCGAACGAGTGGCGCGCCGAGCAGGAGTGGCCGCTCGCGCGGACGCAGTTCACGCGTTGGTACCTGGGGAGCGGCGGCCGGGCGAACACGCTCGCGGGCGACGGGACGCTCGGCCCCGGGGAGCCCGTGGCGGCCGAGCCGTCAGACGGCTACGTCTACGACCCCGAGGATCCCGTTCCGACGATCGGCGGGGTCAACTCCGTTCTGACGATGACGCAGGGCGCCGAGACGCCGGTCCTGCCGGGCCCGCGCGACCAGCGCGTACTCGAGCGCCGCGACGACGTCCTCTGTTACACGAGCGAGGTCCTGGAACGGGACCTCGACGTGGTCGGGCCGGTCGAGGTCGTCCTCTATGCCGCCTCGAGCGCCAGGGACACCGATTTCATCGTCCGGATCTCGGATGTGTTCCCGAACGGGAAGGCGATCTTCATGACCGAGGGGATCATCCGCGCGCGGTACCGGGGAAGCGAGGCGGGCGAGTCGATGGAGCTGCTCGAGCCAGGCGAGGCGGCCGAGTACACGATCCGCTGTTATCCGATCGCCAACGTGTTCAGGCGGGGCCACCGGGTGCGGCTCGACGTGACGAGCTCGAGCTTCCCGCGCTTCTCGCGGAACCTCAACACGGGCGAAGACGTGGCCACCGGGACCCGGATGGAGGTCGCCCGGCAGACGGTCCTGCACACGTCGGCCTATCCGTCGCACGTGCTGCTGCCGGTCCTGCCGTGAGCCCAACGGTTGTCTAGGCTCGATCTGCTCGTCCGCGGGGCGACCGTCTTTCCCGGGGACGGGGAGCCGGTCGAGGCGGACGTGGGCGTGCTCGGTGGTGTGATCGAGGCGGTCGGTGCGCTCTCGGACGCCGAGGCTGTCGAGGTCGTCGACGGGACGGGGGCGATGCTGTGCCCCGGATTCATCGACCTGCACGCCCACTCGGCGCTTGTGTCGTTCGACGATCCGCTGCTCGCGCCGAAGATCCTGCAGGGATTCACGACCGAGGTGATCAACCCCGACGGACTTGCCCCCGCGCCGGTCAGGCGGGCTGGCCTCGAGGCGCGACGGGCGTATCTCCGGGCGCTCGAGGGTGAGGGCCCGGACGAGTGGCCGTGGGAGAGCGTCTCCGAGTACCTCGACCACCTCGACGGGACGCGGCCCGCGCCGACGCTCGTGCCGTCGATCGGGCACGGCGCCGTCCGTGAGGTCGTGCTCGGGAGCGAGCCGGCCGTTCCGTCCCTCCGGCAGCTGGACGAGATGCGGCGCGAGGTTCGGCTCGGGCTCGAGGCGGGGGCGCGGATGCTGTCGTTCGGGCTCGTGTACATCCCCGGTGCCTACGCCGGCACCGACGAGCTCGTCGCGGTCGCCCGCGAGGCGGCCTTGTTCGGCGCGCCGCTCGTCCCGCATGTCCGGAACGAGGGCGCCGGGCTGCTCGAGGCGGTCGGGGAGATGGTCGACGTCGCGCGCCGGTCGGGCGCAGCTCTGCACCTCTCGCATCTGAAGGCGCTCTCGGGCGACGCGCTCGTCGAGCCGCTGCTCGAGCTGATCGACGCCGCCGCCGCCGAGATCGACGTGACCTTCGACCAGTACCCCTACGGCGCGGGCGCGACGCTGCTCGCGAGCCTGCTTCCAGCGTGGGCTCAGGCCGGCGGGGCCGCCGCGACGCTCGAGCGGGCTGCCGATCGCGACGCGCGGCGCGAGATCGCACGCGACATTCGCGACGGGCTTCCGGGCTGGGAGAACCTGCTCGGGACGCTCGGGCCTGGACGGATCGTCGTCGGGGGCGAGACGCTCGCCGAGCGAGGCGGCGACCCTGTCGACACGATCTGCGACCTCTTGCTCGAGAGCGACCTCGCGGCGCCGATGATCCTCCACTACGCCTCCGACGAGGCGGTGAGGACGATCGCGGCACACCGGCTGCAGCTCGTCGGCTCGGACGGGATCTTCGGCGCCGAGCCGCATCCGCGCCTCTACGGGACTGCGGCCCGGTTCCTCGGCCGGTTCGCGATCCGCGAGGGCCTGATCGAGGTGGACGAGGCGGTCGCCCGCCTGACCGCCCGCGCCGCTCGCCGTCTCGGCCTCTCGGACCGGGGGTCGATCGAGCCCGGCCTCCGCGCCGACCTCCTCCTCCTCGACTCGGAGGCGTATGTCGACACCGCGACCTACGAGGATCCGAAGCAGAGCCCGCCCGGCGTGCTCGGCGTCTGGGTCGCCGGGCAGGCCGTGGTCCGCGACGGGGCCGTCACCGGCAAGCGCCCTGGCGGCGTCCTCCGGAGATGACGCTCTAAGCTCTCCAGCGCGATCGACTGCTCAGCGTCCCAACATCCTGTTCTTCCACGTCGACAACCTGGGGATGGGGGAGCTTGGCTGCTACGGCGGGGGCATCGTGCGCGGTGCCGAGACCACCCGGGCCGACGAGTTCGCGCGCGAGGGGCTGCAGTTCTGGCACTACATCGCCGAGCCGCAATGCACGCCGTCGCGCTCGGCGTTGATGCCCCGTTCCTGACGACCGCGAGATCGACGGCGTCGACCAGCGAGCGTTCTTCGAGGGCTCACAGGCGACGTCGAGCCGCGAGGGATGCCTCGTGTGGGTCACTCGGTTGCACGCTCGTCGGTGGTCGCGGGCGTGATCGATGTGGGGCGCGGTGAGGTGCGGTCGCTGCGGGTCGCGCCGGGCAACGGCGGCTAGTCAGTGCCAACCTCGAGCACGACCTTGCCACGCTTCCCGCGGCCCGCGACTCGCTCGAACGCCGCCAGGCCCTCCGTGAGCGGAAAAACCGAGTCGACCTCCGCGCGAAGCTCGCCTGCGTCCACGAGCGTTCTGAACTCCAGCAGTTGCTCGTGGTCGGGTTCGACGATGAAGTAGATCGCGCCCGGCGTCTCCTCTGCGATCGTGACCACACGCTCGCCAGCGGGGATCTCGCCGCCACGAGTGTCGAAGACCAGATCGACCGGACCGCTCTCCACGACCGCTGCGCCAGCGTGTCGCGCAAGCTGGACGGCGATGTGCCCAACCCCGCCCGAGGCGCCCGTGACCAGCACCCGCTCGCCTCGGGCGAGCCGCCCGTGCACAAACAGTGCTTGCCAGGCGGTCAGCCCGCCCATCGGCAGAGCTGCCGCCTCGACGTGGCTCAGCCGCAAGGGCTTCGGTGCAAGAACATCGGCTGGGACGACGGCGTACTCGGCAGCTACGCCGTCGCGATCGAAAGGCGTGAGCGCATATACCTCGTCACCGCTGCCGACGACGACGCCCGAAAGCTCGTAGGACGGGATCGCCGGCAGGCGATCGACCGGCCACTCCAGCTCGTCACGTGTAATCGCTGCCGCATGCACGCGCACCAGCACCTCGCCCGGACCCGGCGACGGCGTCTCGATCTCCTCAACCTTCAAGCCGTCATCGTGCAGCCGTACCGCTAGCACGCCGCTCCCCTGCTCCCCTGCTGGACTTTGTTCCTCAGGAGAACTTGCAAGCTACCAACCCTCCTGCTCGGAGGCTGGCCTACGCGTGGGACCGCGCAGCTCGGGTGCGACCACTCAGGGCCAGGCTAGGTTCGGAGCGACAGGACGATCGCACCGTCTGCTCCCCGACTTCCCTGGCGCAGCGCCCGGGCCGCCTGTTCGAGCGAACGGACGGACGCGATCGGCACGCTGAGGGTGCCGCAGGCCAGCCGCTCTGCGAGGGCCGAAAGCCGCCGACCGTCGGGGCGGACGTAGACGTCGGATACGGCGACGCCCCGCTCCAGCAATGAACCTCGTGAGGAGGGCGACGCGAGCAGGTGACAGATCACTCGACTGCGCGAGCGTACGCGAACGGCCTCGGAAGCTCAGGTGCGCGAGCTTGCGTCTCGAGCCTCTCTCCGCGTTACGATTGCTCGCGGACAGACGGTTCTCTCTGAGGTATCCCGAAGGCCCGCCTTCGTTCGTCCTGGACCGGGGGGCCGGATTCGAACCGGCATGTCACCGTTGGACAGACGATTACCGATGTCAGAAACCGTCAGGCGACGGTCGACGCGTGGAGAGCGGCAAGGCGCTCGAGCAGAAGGGTGCGGGCATCGGGCCGGCCGCCGAACGGGATCCGAAGATGCGGTGAGGCGGCGCCGAAATGGCGGCCCGGGAGGGCGGGGATGCCGTGGTCGCGGGCGAGGCGGTCGCTCCAGGCGTCCTCGTCACCGTCGACGCTCGCCCAGACGAACGCGGCTGCTTCGGGGATCTCTGCCCGCAGCACGCCGGTCGCGTTCGCCGCCTCGATCGCCCTCGGGCGCTGCTCGGCTAGCTCGGCCAGCGCGGCCTCGATCCAGTCCTGCGGGCCGGTGAGGGCTGCGAGCGCAGCGGCCTGGGCGACGCCGTCGATCGCGAGGGACTGCCAGGCGAACGCCTTCGCGAGCGTCTCGATCGCGTCCACCGGGCCGACTGCGTAGCCCACGCGCCACGCGGCCATGCCGTGCGTCTTCGAGAAGCTGCGCAGGACGAGCGTCCGCTCCGCAAGATCGGGATGCGCTGCCGGCGAGAGATGAACCAGCCCGTCGTAGAGCACCCCCGCGTACGCCTCGTCGGAGAGAAGCAGCGCATCGCGGTCGCGGAGCGCCGCCGCGATCGCGTCGAGATCCGCCTTCCGGAGGACGTACCCTGTCGGGTTGATCGGGGTGTTCACGATCGCGAGGGTCGTCTCACGATGGACGGCCGCCCCGAAGGCGTCCCAGTCCGGTGGGCCGTCGCCGCCCCCGGTCCGCCCGCAGTGCCCGCCGGCCGAGGCGACGACCTGCTGGAAGAAGAACGACGGCGCGTGACAGACCGCGCGCGCGCCGAACGCGGACGCGGCGAGGTGCAGCCCCTGCATCCCGCCGAGCGTGACCAGCACCTGCCGGCCGGGATCGATCGGACGATCGAGCTCTGCCTCGAGCCGCTCTGCGATCGCGACCCGCAGCTCGCGCAGGCCGTGGGTCGGCGCGTACTCCGCCCGCCGCGCCGCAGCGGCGGCGGCCTCGACGACATGGGGCGGCATGTCGACCGCCGGGTGGCCGCCGACGGCGAGCAGGCTCGGGTAGCGCTCGCCGAGCTCGCGAGACGGCATCCAGCCGGGCTCGGTCACATGAGTCGCCCGAGGAGCGCCAGGTAGACGTCGGTCGCCCGCACGAGCTCGCCGACCGTCATGTACTCGAGGTCGGCGTGCGCTCCCGAGCCGACGGGGCCCTGGTAGACGGTCGGGATCCCGGCCGCGTGGAAGATCGCCGCGTCGGCGACGACCTTCGTCCCGACCGGCTCGAGCGTCCTCCCCGTGACCTCGAGGTACGACTCCTGCAACGCGACGAGAAGCGGGTGGTCGAGCTCGATCTCGTACGCGCCGCGGACGAGCTTCAGGTCGAGCGCGACGTCGCAGCCCGTCTCGGCCTCGACCGCGTCGAGAAGCGCGCGGTACTCCTGCTCGACCGCCGCGAGCGTGTTGCCGGGGGCCCAGCGTCGCGTCCCGACGATCCGGCAGCTCGCGGGCCAGCGGTTGTAGAAGTCACCGCCGTGCACCTCGCCGACGAAGTAGGTCTCGGCGCCGACCCACGGGTGCTCGACCGCAGCGAGCTCCTGCGCCCGCTCGGTGATCGCGTCGACGACCTTCGCAGCCGCGACGAGCGGGTGGGGCGTGCCGTGGGGCGTCTGCAGCTCGTGCGTGGGCATTCCGGGGCGCGTGATCGTGATCTCCGCCGTCGCCTGCCCCATGTGGGCGACCGCGACGTCATGGCCTGACAGCTCGCAGACGACCGCCGCATCGGCGTGGAAGCCGCCCTCGCCGAGGAGCCACGTCAGGTCCTCGCCGCGGCCGCCGGGCGCCTCGTGGAGCCCGATCCCGATCACGGCGAGCTCGCCCGCGAACGATCGGCCCGCCATCAGCCGGGCGGTCTCGACCGCGCAGACGCAGGCGCCCTTCATGTCGGCGGAGCCGCGGCCGTAGATCCGGTCTCCCTCGATCCGCGCGGGCCCGTCGTGCGGGATGGGAACCGTGTCGAGGTGCGCGCACAGCGCCACCCGCGGCCCGGGCCGGTCGCCGCGCAGGATGCCCACGACCGTCGGCGCGGCGGGGAACGCCGCGTCGTGAAGCGCCACCTCGAGCCCTGCCTCCTCGAGCCACGACGCGTAGAGCCGCGCCGCGTCGGCGGTGTCGCCGGTCGGGCTCGGCACCCCGACCAGCTCGAGGGTCAGCGCTGCGAGGCGGTCGCGGTCGACCCTCACACTGTCCTCCCGAGCTCCGCCGAGCCTCCGCTCATGGAACGACCGGCAGCGTGACTCGCGACGGGCGACCCGCATCCGAGAACACGGTCTGATCGGCCTTGGCCATGCGCGTGTGGCGCCCGATCGGCTCGCCGGTGTTCGGGTTGCGCTCGAGCCGCGGGAAGTTCGACGACGAGACGTCGATGCGGATCCGGTGGCCCCGGGCGAAGACATTCGACGTCGGCGGCAGCTGGATCCGCACGAGATAGGGGGTTCCGGGCTCCATCATCACCTCGCGGTCGAAGCCCTCACGGAACCGCGTGCGGATGATCGAGTCGTTGACCAGCATGTCGTAGCCCCCGGGATAGTCGTCGTTGGGCGGGTAGACGTCGATCAGCTTCGCGGTGAAGTCGGTGTCGAGGGCCGAGCTGGCGATCCAGAGCTCGACCTCGCCGCGACCCGTGATCTCGACCGCCTCCTCGAGCGTTTCGGTCTGGTACACGAGCACGTCGGGGCGCTCCGAGAGCCGCACGTACGGCTCCTTCGCCGTGAAGTACGCGGCCGACTCGGCCTGGTCGACGGGGCCCGGGGTCATGATGTTCCTGAGGAGCAGCGCCGGGTTGAGAAGCCTCATCCACATCGGCTCCATCCCTTCGCCCTGCGCCGGGAGCTCGCCGACGGCGCAGTAGTTGCCGCCGATCGTCGGCACCGGATCCTCGGGGTCGTAGGTGAACCGGCGCGCCGCGCCGTCCGTCCCGGGAGCCTCGGGCCGCAGGGAGCCGTCGCCGTGGAGGTGCCACGCAGTCGGCACCGCCCGTGCGAGCGGCCACTCCTGCTCGTCGCGCCAGCGCCCGCCGTGGTCGAGCTTCCCCTCGACTGTCTTGCGCCCGCTGCCGCCGCCCATCACGAAGATCCGCACCGGCGCCTCGTCGGCGGGCTGCCCCGGCGCTCCGTCCGGCAGCCAGCGGTCGAAGAAGGCGAGCTGCTCCTCGAAGTACCGCCTCACCCCCCAGCGCGAGGACTCGCCGAAGTCGACGTCGAGCGTGTAGGTCGAATCGCCGCGCATCCCGACGTGCGACCACGGCCCGACGACGAGCCGCTGCGGCGCGGTGTTCTGCGCCCGCATCGCGGCGAAGTACTCGGTGTCGGCGTGGGGGAAGCCGTCGTACCACCCGGTCGAGATCGTCGCCGGGATGTCGGCGTGGTCGGGGAAGAACCGCGCGTTGTCGTTCTCCTTCAGCGCCCACCACTCGTCGTACGCGCCGCGTGAGACGTAGTTCTCGAGCGTCTCGTCGAGGGTGGGCACGTGACGGAGGGCGAGCTCGCCCGAGTGCCACGGCCAGCCCCACATCAGCTCGCGGAGGTTGCGGAGGTCGTCCCAGACCTCCTCCTGCTTGGCCGGGTCGCCCTGCACGTCCTGCGCGTCGGCGGCGTGGATGTAGAGCGCCCAGAACATGTGCAGCTGCATCGCCCCGCCCTCGCGCGTCTGGTGGTGGTACACGTTCGTCGGCGCCACGTCCGGCCAGATCGCCGTGAGGTGCGGCGGCGCCTCGAGCGCCGTTCGGATCTGCGTGATGCAGGCGTACGAGGAGCCGACCATCCCGGTGCGCCCGTTGCTCCACGGCTGGGCGGCGATCCACTCGATCGTGTCGTACCCGTCCTCGCCCGTGTGCGGCGTGGCCGAGTGGTAGTACTGCTTCGTCCCCTCCGACCCATGGCGGTCGCGGAGGTCCTGGAGCACGACCGCGTAGCCGTGCGGGACGAAGAAGTCGGCGATCTCGGTGTAGCGCCGCTCGGTCTTGTCGTACGGCGTGATGCAGACGATCGTCGGGTAGCGGCCGGGCACGAGCTCTCCGCCCCGCGCGGGACGGTGGAGGTCGGTCGCGAGATGGATCCCGTCCCGCATCTCGACCATCACGTCCTTCGACACGACGATGCCATACGAGTGGCTCACTACCCCTCCCTCTCGATCAACAGGTTCCCCTGGGTGTCGACGCCGACCGTGTATCCCGGGTGGAGCACGGTGGTCGAGTCGAATTCCTCGACGACCGCGGGACCCCCGATGCGCGCGCCGGCCGGCAGTGCGTAACGGTCGTAGATCGGGC
The DNA here is from genome assembly GCA_963836925.1 of uncultured Actinomycetes bacterium. GTDB lineage: Bacteria > Actinomycetota > Thermoleophilia > Gaiellales > Gaiellaceae > PALSA-600. Next base: position 72,633 of record CAWILJ010000002.1, on the reverse strand, counting down.
AGTCGACGTAGCCGCCGGCCTCGGCGAAGTAGACGGGGCGGCGCTCCTTCGGCTCCGGCATGTCGCCGGGCTCGAGATGCCGCAGCGGCGGCTTGGCGATCCGGCCGACCGTGGTCAGCCTGAGGCTGACGCACTCGACCGGCTCCTCCGCCGCCGCGAACCCGTAGGTCCGGTCGTGCTCGGCGTGGAAGCGCTCGAGCAGCGGGCCCGCCGACTCGGGGGTGAACGGCGACGGGGCCGGGATCGTGAGCTCGTAGCTCTGGCCGACGTAGCGCATGTCGAGCTGCCGGACGAACTCGATCGCCTCGGCCGGGACGCCCTCGGCCTCGAGCTCTGCGGCGCCACCGGCCTCGAGCTCGCGGAAGACGGTCTCGGCCTCGTCCGGCGGCAGCGACGCCAGCCGGCGCATCACGGTGCGTGCGGCGTCGCGCTTGAGGTCCGTGGTGAGGAGGCCGGTGGCCGAGAAGATCCCGGGGCTCGGCGGGATCAGCACGGCCGGCAGCTCGGCGTCGCGCGCGAGCGCGTTCGCGTGCACCGGGCCCGCGCCGCCGAAGCCGACGAGCAGGAAGTCGCGCGGGTCGTAGCCTCGCTGCACCGAGATCAGGTGGAGCGCGTTCACCATCGCCGCGTTCGCGATCTCGACGATGCCGTTCGCCGCCTCGACCACGTCGAAACCGAGCGGCTTCGCGCAGCGCTCCTCGATCGCGACTCGCGCGCCCTCGACGTCGAGGCCGATCTCTCCGCCGAGGAAGTACGCCGGGTTGAGCCGGCCGAGGACGACGTTCGCGTCCGTGACGGTCGGCTCGGTGCCGCCGTTCCGGTAGCAGACCGGGCCTGGATCCGCTCCGGCGCTCCGGGGCCCGACGCGGAGGAGCCCGCCCGAGTCGACCCACGCGATCGAGCCGCCGCCGGCGCCGATCTCGACGAGGTCGACGACCGGGGTGCGGACCGGGTAGCCCGAGAGCGACATGCCGCCGATCCCGGCCGAGGCGTGGCCGCCGACCTGGTAGTCCTTCGTCACGGACGGCTGTCCCTCGCGGATCAGGCCCACCTTCGCGGTGGTGCCGCCCATGTCGAACGAGAGGATGTCGCGGCGGCCGAGCGTGCTCCCGAGGTGCGCCGCGGCGATGACGCCCGCCGCGGGCCCGGACTCGACCATGAACACGGGCCGGTGGGCAGCGGCCTGCGACGAGAAGACGCCGCCGCTCGACTGCATCACGAGCAGGCGCGCCTCGATCCCGGCCTCGGCGAGGCGCTGCTCGATCCGCTCGAGGTAGCGGCCCACGACCGGCCGGATCACCGCGTTGATCACCGTCGTCGAGGCGCGCAGATACTCGCGGAACTCGGGGGCGACGTCGGCCGAGAGCGAGACCGGCACGCCGGGAAGCTCCTCGGCCAGGATCGCCCCGACCCGCCGCTCGTGCTCGGGATTGACGTAGGAGTGCAGCAGGCAGACCGCGACCGACTCGACGCCCTCCCCGGCGAGCACCGCGGCTGCGCGGCGCACCGAGTCGTCGTCGAGCGGCGTCACCACCTCGCCCTTCGGGCCGAGGCGCTCCACCACGGCGACGGCGCGGTCGCGGGGGACGAGCGGCATCGGCTTCTCGAACTGCGTGTCGTAGAGCGTGGGGCGGACCTGGCGCGCGATCTCGAGCAGGTCGCGGAAGCCCTCGGTCGTGACGAAGCCGCTGCGGGCGACCTTGCCCTCGATGATCGCGTTTGTGGCAACGGTCGTGGCGTGCACCACGAACCCGACGTCGGCCGCTTGGAGGTCGGCGTCGGACAGGGCACGCTCGACGGCGGTCATGAAGCCCTCCGAGGGGTCGGACGGCGTGGTCAGGGTCTTGGCGATCGCGACGCGGCCCGTCTCCTCCTCGATCAGCGTCGCGTCGGTGAAGGTGCCGCCGATGTCGACCGCGATCCGCACCGTCATCACCACCCACCGTTCCGCTCCGGCGCCGGCCAGGCCGGCGCCTCCGTCCGCAGCGGTATGCACCGGCAAGCCGCGGTCACATTGGAGCCTCCGTCGAGCCTACGGTTCATTGCGCCCCCTCAGGTCGGCCGTCGCGGCCTCGTCGACGGCGCCCCCGCTCAGGGAGACCCGGTAGACGTCACGTGCCCGCTCGAGGCTCACTCGCCCCTCGCGGACGTCGCGGAGCACGAGCGCCGGGTCCCGCTCGGCGGGCGGCCCGTAGCCGCCGCCCCCGCAGGTGCGGACGCTGATCGCGTCGCCCGCCTCGAGCTCCACGGTCGACTTCGAGCCGAGCAGCGTCTCGACGCCGTCGCGGATCAGGACGTACTCGGCGGTGCCTGCGGCCTCGCCGCCCTCGACGCCGTGAGGCCCGAAGCGGTCGCGGTCGGCCAGGATCGTGTACGTCGTCGGGCGGTCGAAGACGTAGTCCTTGCAGAGCCCGAGGCCGCCGCGATGCCGGCCGGCGCCGTCGGAGTCCTCCCGCAGGGCGAGCCGCCCGATCCGGACCGGGTAGTTCAGCTCGGTCTCCTCGATCGGCGCGTTCTCGGTGTTCTGGCCGTGGGCCTGCACCGCGTCGGGGCCGTCGGAGCCGAGGCGGCCTCCATACCCGCCCGCGAACGTCTCGTAGAAGCAGGTGTAGGTGCCGGCCGCGGCGTCGAGCGAGCCGAACCCCGCCTGGCACATCATCCCCTTCGTCCCCGCCGGCAGCCGCCCGGGCAGCGCCGGGAGCAGCGCCCGGAAGAGCACCTCGACGAGCCGGTCGTGCGTCTCCCAGCCGCCGACCACGGCAGCAGGCCAGCGGCCGTTCGTCACGGTGCCCTCGGGCGCCTCGAGGCTGATCACGCGGTAGAAGCCGTCGTTGACCGGCAGGTCCGGGTCGATCAGGCACTTGAGCGCATAGGCGCAGGCGGAGAAGGTCATCGCATAGGTCGAGTTCACCGGCGCGCGGCGCTGGGGGTCGGAGCCAGTCGTGTCGAAGTGGACGCCGTCGGGGCCGATCGTGACGCTCGCCTCGAGCCGTACCGGCTCGTCGGTATAGCCGTCGTTGTCGACCACGCCGTCGGCATGCCACGTGCCGTGCGGGAGCCGGGCGAGCTCGCCGCGCGTGCGGCGCTCGGTGTAGTCGAGGAGCTCGCGCATCGCGGCCACGATCGTCTCGCGGCCGTGGCGCTCGACGAGGGCCTGGACACGCCGCACCCCGGTGGCGTTCGCCGCGACCTGGGCCCGGAAGTCGCCCGCCGTCTCGTGCTTGGAGCGGATCTGTGCGAGGACGAGGCGGAAGACGTCGTCGACGATCCGGCCGCCGGACACGAGCCTGACCGGCGGGATGATCACGCCCTCCTGGAACACCTCGCGGAAGGCGCCGATGCTCGCCGGCGCCCCGCCGCCGACGTCGACGTGGTGGGCGATGTTCGCGACGTAGCCGAGCAGCTCGCCGCCGGCGTGCACCGGCGCGATCAGGCTCACGTCGTTCAGGTGGACGCCGCTCGGGAACGGGTCGTTGGTGAGGAGCATGTCTCCGCGGCCCGAGGCGGTCGGCGCCGTAGCCGCGCACGGCTTTCGGCACCTGCTCGACCATCGACCCGAGGTGCACCGGCTGGGCGAAGCCCTGGGCGACCGCGCGCAGGTCGGCGTCGAAGAACGCGGCCGAGAAGTCCGACCGCGTCTTGATGTTCGTCGAGTAGGCGCTCCGCTTCAGGGCCAGCACCATCTCGTCGGTCGCCGCCACCAGCGCGTTCCGGATCACCTCGAAGGTGATCGGATCCATCACGTCGCCACCCCGTACACCTCGCGCGCCCGCTGGCCGAGACCTTCCCCTCGCGCACGTCGCGCCGGACGAGCTCCGGGTCGCGCTCGGCGGGCGGGCCGTACCCGCCGCCGCCGCAGGTGCGGTAGCTGACGACGTCGCCCGCCTCGAGCTCCACGGTGCACTTCGCCGGCAGGCGCCGCTCCTCGCCGCCGCGTACGAGCACGTACTCGGCAGGCGCGCCGTCGAGGCCGCCGAACGCGCCGGCCGGGCCGCGCGCGGTTCGATCGGCGAGGACGGTGAACGTCGTGGGCCGGTCGAAGAGGTAGTCCTTGCGCAGGCCGAGGCCTCCCCTGAACCTCCCGGCGCCGTCGGAGTCCTCGACGAGCGAGAGCCTCGCTACGTGAACGGGATAGTTGAGCTCGGTCTCCTCGACGGGAGCATTCTCGGTGTTCTGGCCGTGGGCCTGCACCGCGTCGGGGCCGTCGCTCGCGGCACGGCGCGCCGTAGCCGCCCCCGAACGTCTCGAGGAAGCAGTAGTAGCTCCCCGTGGCCGAGTCGACCCCGCCGAAGCCGGCGTGGCACATCATCGCCTTCGTCCCCGCCGGCAGCCGCCCGGGCAGCGCGGGGAGGAGGGCGCGGAAGATCACGTCGACGAGCCGGGTCTGGGTCTCCCAGCCGCCGACGACGGGGCTCGGCCAGCGGCAGTTCGTCACGGTCCCTTCCGGCGCGTCGAGCGCGATCAGCCGGTAGAAGCCGTCGTTGACCGGCAGGTCGGGGTCGATCAGGCACTTGAGCGCGTAGGCGCAGGCGGAGAAGGTCTGCGCGTAGGTCGAGTTGACCGGGGCGCGGCGCTGCGGGTCGGAGCCCGACGTGTCGAAGCGGACGCCGTCGGGGCCGATCGTGACGCGGACCTTCAGGTGGACGGGCTCGTCGGTGTAGCCGTCGACGTCCACCGACCCCTCGGACCCCCAGGTGCCGTGCGGCAGCGCAGCCAGCTCGGCGCGCGTGCGCCGCTCCGTGTAGTCGAGGAGCTCACGCATGGCCGCCGTGATCGTGTCTCGGCCGTGGCGCTCGACCAGCGCCTGCAGCCGCCGCACGCCCGTGTTGTTCGCGGCGATCTGCGCGCGGAGGTCGCCGCCGGTCTCGTGCTTGGAGCGGATCTGGGCCAGCACCAGCGCGAAGACGTCCTCGACGATCCGGCCGGCCTCGACGATCTTCACCGGCGGGATGATCACCCCCTCCTGGAACACCTCCCGGAAGGCGCCGATGCTGGCCGGCGCGCCGCCGCCCACGTCGACGTGATGCGCCAGGTTCGCCACGTAGCCGAGCAGCTCGCCCCCGACGTGGACCGGCGAGATGAGGCTCACGTCGTTCAGGTGGACGCCGCTCGGGAACGGGTCGTTCGTGATCAGGACGTCGCCGGGCCCGAGGCGCTCCGGCCCGTAGTCACGGACGGCGCGCGGGATCTGCTCGACCATCGAGCCGAGGTGCACGGGCTGCGCGAAGCCCTGGGCGACCGACCGGAGCTCGGCGTCGAAGAAGGCGCACGAGAAGTCGGAGCGCGTCTTGATGTTGGTCGAGTAGGCGCTGCGGCGGAGCGCCAGCACCATCTCGTCGGTCGCCGCGACCAGTGCGTTCCGGATCACCTCGAACGCTATTGCGTCCATCCGTAGAGCTCCTTCGCTGCCTCCGGGGTCACCTTGCCGTCGAGGACGTCGTCGCGTACCGCCTCGGGGTCGCGCTCGCGCGGGTCGCCCCAGCCGCCACCGCCCGCGGTGCGGTGGACGTACAGGTCGCCCTCGCCGATCGTCGTCGAGAACATCGACGGGAGCACCGTCTCGGAGCCGTTCGAGTGCAGGACGTTCGACGAGAGCGCGCCCGGCATCCCGCCCAGGAGCCCGTACGGGGCGTGCGCGGCCCGGTCGGAGCGGACGATCAGCGACGTCTCGGGCGTCAGGCAGCGCCAGGCGCGCTCGATCGCAAGCCCGCCGCGATTGCGGCCGGCGCCGCCGCTGTCGGGGACGAGCCCGTAGCGCTCGATCCGGATCGGGAACTCCGACTCCGCCACCTCGACCGGGATGTTGGCGGCGAGGCTTGCCGGGATTCGTGAGCCCGTCGTTCCCGTCGTCCTCGGGCGTCCCGCCCCACGTGCCGACGACGAGCTCGTAGAAGATGAACCGACCGTCGCCGCCGGGGCGGTCGGCGCCGAAGATCGCGAGGGTGTTCCCGCCCTCGCCGGCAGCGCCGACGCGCTCCGGCACGAGCTGGGCGAGGGCGCCGTTGACCGCGTCGAGCACCCGGAAGCCGGTGACGCCGCGCATCGACGACGCGCCCGGCATCACGACCTCGGCGATCGTCCCCGGCTTCGTCAGCACGTGGATCGGCCGGAACGCGCCCGAGGTGTTCGGGATCTCGACCGTCAGCGCGCAGCGGACCGCCTGGTAGACGCAGGCCTGGATGAACGAGCGCGTGCTGTTGAGCGACCCGCGCACCATCGGCGCGCACTCGGTGAGGTCGGCGGTGAGCTCGTCGCCCGCGATCGTCACGGTCGCCCTGATCGGGACGTCCATCCGCTCGATCCCGTCCGAGTCGAGGTAGTCGGTGAAGCTCGCGGTCCCGTCGGGCCACGATGCGATCTCCTGGCGGACGAGCCGCTCGGTGTAGTCGATCGAGCGCGGTCATGAGCACGGCGAGCCCGTCGGTGCCGTGCCGCGCCGCGAGCGCCTGCAGCGCGCGCTCGGCCACGGTCGTCGCCGCGACCTGGGCGGCGAGATCGCCGAGCGTCATCCGCGGGATCCGCACGTTCGCGCGGATCACCTCGAACACCGTCTCCACCGGACGGCCCTCGTCGTAGAGCCGCAGCCAGGGCAGCCGGATCCCCTCCTGGAAGATCTCGGTGTTGTCGCAGGCGCTCGAGCCGGGCAGCCTGCCGCCGACGTCGCCGTGGTGGGCGGTCGTCGTCGCGAAGCCGATCAGGGTGTCGCCGGAGAAGATGGGCTTGAAGACGAAGATGTCCTGCAGGTGGATCCCGCCGTCGAAGGGGTCGTTCATCACGAACACGTCGCCGGGCCGGAGCCTGTCGCCCCACTTGGCGAGGAGCGTCGCCATCGCGTGGGGCACGGAGCCCAGGTGGAAGGGGACGGTGACGCCCTGCGCGACGGTCTCGCCGCTGCGGTCGCAGATCGCGGCGGAGAAGTCCATGCCGTCGCGGACGACGGTCGAGTGGGCGGTGCGGAAGATCGTCGTCGCCATCTCGTCGGCGATCGACGCGAGCGCGTTGCCGACGATCTGCTGGGTGACCGGGTCGACGCGCGTCACGCCCGCTCCAGGACGAGGGTGTCGGTGGCCGGGTCGCGGCGCACGGTCCAGCCCGGGCGGACGACGACGGTGGTGTCGTACTCGTCGACCAGGACCGGCCCCGGCTCGGCGCTCGCGCCGATCGCGGCGCGCGACCGCACCGGCGTCTCGCGCGCCACGCCGTCGAAGCGGACGAGCCTCGACCCTTCGGCGCGCGTCTCGCGACTCGGCGAGGCGGAACCCGTCTCACGCCCGGCGACGGGCCGATGCCGGCGAGCCGCAGCGCCCTGATCTCGATCGGCGAGCCGGGCTCGCCGCGGACGCCGTAGAGCCGCTCGTGCTCGTCCTCGAACCGGGCGATCAGCCCCGCGAGCGGCCCGGGCCCCAGCTCGACCTCGACCTCCCAGCTCTGACCCCCGTAACGGAGCTCGGCGCTCCGGACCCAGTCGCCGCCTCCGGTCGAGCGAGGGCGCGATCCGACGCCTCGAGCTCGGCGAAGATCGCGTCGAGCTCGGCCGGCGTCACGGCGCGGGCGTCGAGGTGGCAGGGATGGACGTCGTGGAACTCGGGGCGCGCGAAGAGGAGCCCGAGGGAGCTGAAGAGACCGGCGAGCGCGGGAACGAGCACGGTCGTGCAGCCGAGCTCCTCGGCGAGGCCTGCCGCGTGCACCGGGCCGGAGCCGCCGTAGGCGATCAGCGCGAAGTCGCGTGGGTCGCGCCCGCGCTCGGACGAGACCGACCGCAGCGCACGCGTCATCCGGGCGTTGGCGATCGCGTGCACGCCCGCCGCGGTCTCGGCGGTCGTCAGCTCGAGCGGTGACGCGATCCGCTCGAGCGCCCGCTCGGCGAGCTCGGGCGAGACCGAAAGGTCGCCCGAGGCGAGCGGCCCGGGCGGGATGAAGCCGAGGAAGACGTTCGCGTCGGTGACGGTCGGCTCCTCGCCGCCGCGGCCGTAGCAGGCCGGGCCCGGCGCCGCGCCTGCGCTCCTCGGGCCGACCTGGAGGCCGCCCGCCGGGTCGAGCCACGCGATCGAGCCGCCGCCCGCGCCGACCTCGGCGATGTCGATGCTCGGGATGCGCAGGAGCTCGCCCGGCGCCGCGCATGAGCCTGCTGCCGGTCGAGAGCGATCCGCCCGCCTCGTACTCGCGCGCCCGCGACACGGCTCCGTCCTCGATCAGCGACGCCTTCGCCGTCGTGCCGCCCATGTCGAACGTGATCGCGTTCTCGAGGCCGAGCCGTCTCGCGATCCCGAGAGCGGCGACGACCCCGGCCGCCGGCCCGGACTCCAGCGCCAGCACGGGGCGGCGGGTCGCGTCGGCGGAGGTCATCACGCCGCCCGAGGACTGCATGATCGTGAGCGGCGCCTCGACCCCGGCGCCGTCGAGGCCGCCGCGGATGGCGGCGACGTAGCGGCCCATCAGCGGCCGCACGTAGGCGTTCACGACGGTCGTCGCGGTGCGCTCGTACTCGCGCTGCTCGCGCAGGATCTCGCTCGAGAGCGAGACCTCGACCTGCGGCAGCTCCTCCCGGAGGATCCTGCCGACGACCTCCTCGTGGCGCGGGGAAGCGGTAGGAGTGGAGAAGGCAGACCGCGACCGAGTCGACCCCCGCGGCGCGAAGCTCGGCGGCGAGCGGTCCGCACCTCGTCGTCGCGGACCGGAGCGAGCACCTCGCCGTCGGCGGTCATGCGCTCGGCGAGCTCGAACCGGTGCCGCCGCGGCACCAGCGGATCGGGCTTGCGCCAGAACGGGTCGTACATGTGCGGGATCCGCAGCCGGCGCAGCTCGAGGACGTCCCGGAAGCCGCGCGGTGGTGACGAGGGCCGTCTTCGCGCCGCGCCGCTCGAGCACGGCGTTCGTCGCCACCGTCGTCCCGTGGACGACGCCCGCCACCGGGCCGGCGGAGAGCGCCGTGACCGCCTCGACGACCGCCGTGTCGTAGTCCGGGGGAGTCGAGAGCACCTTGCTGATCCGCGCGGTGCCGTCGGCGTCGAGGACGATCACGTCGGTGAACGTCCCTCCGACGTCGGCGCCGATGCGTGATGGCCGTGGCGGCATCAAATCTGTGACGTCATCGTGTAAGGTCGCGATATGAAATTTCAAATCGCGGCGGCGCGAGCATAGCGCGTGCAGCCGCTCGAGGAGATCGAGCCGATCAGCCGCGACTCGATCGAGACCCGGGTCGCGGACCGGCTGCGCGAGCTGATCCTGAGCGGGCAGCTGCCCCAGGGCACGCCGCTCGTGCAGCGCGACCTCGCCCAGCGGCTCGGCGTCTCGCAGACGCCCGTCCGGATCGGTCTCTCGGAGCTCGAGCGCGAAGGGCTCGTCGAGGTCGGGGACACCGGCCGCGCGCTCGTCAGCCGCCTCACGCGCGAGGACCTCGAGGAGATCTACGCGGCGCGCCTCGGGCTCGAGGGGCTCGCGGCGCGCGTCGGCGCCGTTGCGGTCACCGACGAGGACGTGGCGCGCATGCGCTTGCTGATGCGCGACCTCGGCCGGCTCGCGAAGGAGCGCGACGTGGACGGCTACCTGCGGGCGCGCTGGGACTTCCACGCGATCGCCTACGAGGCCTCGGGCCGTCCGCGGCTCGTCGCCGAGGTCGAGCGGCTCTTCTGGCGCGCCGAGCGCTACAACCACCTCGTCCTCTCCTCGGCCGAGCGCTTCGAGCGGTCGGTCGGGTACTACCGCGAGTTCCTCGCCGCCTGCGAGGCTCGCGACGGCGAGGCGGCCGAGCGGGTGATCCACGTGAGCGTCCGCGGCGCCGTCGACCTCGTCGCGCCGTCGCTCCCCTCCGAGCTCGAGACTGCCGTGAGCCGGATCGGCGCCGACGTCGGCGGCACCTTCACCGACGTCCTCGTCCTCGAGGAGGACGGCCGGGTTCGGTTCACGAAGGTGCTCTCGACGCCTCCCGACTACGACCGCGCCGTCGTCGACGCCGTCTCGCGAGCTCGGCGTCGAGGCGCCCGTCGAGGCTGTCGTCCACGGGACGACCGTCGCGACCAACGCGGTGCTCGAGCGCCGCGGGGCCCGGACGGCGCTCGTGACGACCGAGGGGTTCCGGGACGTGCTCGAGCTCCGGCGGATGCGCATGCCCCACCTCTACGACTACTTCTGGACGAAGCCGCCGTCGCTCGTGCCGCGGCGGGCGCGGTTCGAGGTCGGCGAGCGCGTCACCGCGTCGGGTGAGGTGCTGAGGCCGCTCGACGACGACGAGGTGCGCGCCCTCGCCCGCGTCGCTGCGCGAGCACCGTCCCGAGGCGGTCGCCGTCTGCCTGCTCCACGCCCACCTCCATCCGGAGCACGAGCGGCGCGTGGGCGAGATCCTCCGCGACGGAGCTGCCGGGCGTGCCGGTGACGCTGTCGAGCGAGATCCTCCGCGAGCAGCAGGAGTACGAGCGCACCGCCACGACCGTGGTGAACGCGTACGTGCGCCCGCTGATGCAGCGCTACCTCGGGAGCCTCCGGGCCGGGCTGGACGAGGCCGGCATCGACGCGCCGCTCACGATCATGCAGTCGTCCGGCGGCGTGATGAGCGCCGAGGACTGCGCGCGCCGCCCCGTCTACGCGCTCGAGTCGGGGCCCGCCGCGGGCGTCGTCGCCGGCCGCGCGCTGGCGTCGACCCTCGGCCTCGAGAACGTGATCACCTTCGACATGGGCGGCACCACCGCGAAGGCCTCGCTGATCGAGGGCGGCGCCGTCTCGCGCAGCGTCGAGTACGAGGTCGGCGCGGCGCTCTCGGCCGGCAGCCGCCTGCTGCGCGGGAGCGGCGAGCTGATCCGGATCCCGACGCTCGACATCGCCGAGGTCGGCGCGGGCGGCGGCTCGATCGCCTGGGTCGACGCGGCGGGCGCGCTGCACGTCGGGCCCGAGGAGCGCCGGAGCGGCGCCCGGCCCCGCCTGCTACGGCCGCGGCGGCGAGGAGGCGACGGTGACCGACGCCAACGTCGTCCTCGGCTACATCCCCGCGGGCAGGCTCGCCTCGGGCGACCTCGAGGTCTCCCGGGAGCGCGCCGAGAGAGGCGGTGGCCCGCCTCGGCGAGGCGATCGGGCTCGGCGCCCTCGATACCGCCCGCGGGATCCACGAGCTCGCCAACGCCGCGATGATGCGGGCGCTCCGCGCCGTGTCGACCGAGAAGGGGCGCGATCCGTCGGACTTCGCCCTGCTCGCCTACGGCGGGTCGGGCCCGGTGCACGCGGCGGCGCTCGCCGCCGAGCTGGGAGTCCGCACCGCCGTCGTCCCGCCGCTCGCCGGCCTGTTCTCGGCCGCGGGCCTGCTGTACGCACGCGCCGAGCGCCACGACGTCCGCTTCTGCCGCGTCGCCGCGCGCGACGGGGACGCCGAGGAGCTCCGCCGCCTCGAGGACGAGATGCGGGAGAGCCTCGCGACGGGCGAGGAGGTCGCATGGCAGCGCGTCGGCCGACATGCGCTACCGCGGCCAGAACTGGAGCCTTCCCGTCGAGTGGCCGGAGGACATGTCGCTCGACCAGCTCGTCGACCGCTTCGAGGAGGCGCACGAGCAGATGTACGGCACGCGCCTCGACCCGGGCTCGCCGGTCGACGTGCGCGCGCTCCGGCTCGTCGCGCTCGGCCCCGAGGAGCACGCCTTCTCGCTCGCGCACGACTGGGAGGCGCCGTCCGGCACGCAGGGTCGCCGACTTCGGGCCGGGCCACGGCACGCTCGAGGTGCCGGTTCGCGGCAGGAGCACGATCACGGCCGAGCCCGTCGCCCGGTCCGCTGCTGATCGACGAGTACGACACGACCGTCGTCGTCCCGCCGGGCTGGACGGTCGCGCTCGATCCCGCGACCGGCGCGCTCGTGCTCACCGCCGTCACGGTGGAGCCCACGGCCGCTCACGAGGCCCCGATCGCGGTGCGGCTCGTCGCGAACGCGCTCGAGACCGCCGCCGACGAGATGGCGACGACGATCTTCCGCACCGCGCACTCGGCCGTCGTGCGCGACGCCATGGACTACTCGGCGGCGCTCTGCGGCCCGACGACCGAGACCGTCGCGCAGGCGGTGACGATCCCGCTCCAGCTCGGCTCGATCCCGAACGCGATGAAGACGCTGATCGAGCGGTTCGGCGACTCGTTCGCCCCGGGCGACGTCTACATCGTCAACGACCCGTTCGACGGGGCGAGCCACACGCCCGACATCTTCGTCGTCAAGCCGTCCTTCCTGGACGAGACGTTGCTCGGCTTCGCGGTGACGATCGCGCACCACGCCGACGTCGGCGGTCGCGTTCCCGGGTCGTGCGCCTGCGACAGCACCGAGGTCTTCCAGGAGGGTCTCCGCCTGCCGTGGCTGCGGCTCTACGAGCGCGGCGAGCCGGTCGAGGCGCTCTTCGAGATCCTGCGGGCGAACGTGCGCGTGCCGCACGAGCTCCTCGGCGACCTCTCCGCGCAGGTCGCCGCCTGCCACATCGGCGACCGCGCGCTCCAGGAGCTCGCCCGCCGCTACGGCGCGGACGGCCTCCACCGGATGATGGGCGAGCTGCTCGACCACACCGAGACGCTCCTCCGGCGCGAGATCGCGGGCTGGCCCGACGGAACCGTCACCTTCACCGACTACCTCGACTCGGACGGGATCGACCTGCTCGACGTGCCGATCACGGTCGACCTGACCGTGCGCGGCGACGAGCTCGTCGCCGACTTCTCCCGCTCCGCGCCGATGGTGCGGGGCGCGCTCAACTGCACGCCGTCGTTCGCCGAGGCGAGCGTCTACCACACCGTGATGGCCGCCTCCGAGGTCGACATCCCGCGCACGGCCGGGGCGCTGCGCCCGATCACCGTGATCACGAAGCCCGGGACGGTCACGCACGTCGTCATGCCGGGTGCGTCGTCGATGCGCGGGATCACCGGATACCGTCTCTCGGACGTGATGAACGGCGCGCTCGCACAGCTCGTCCCGCAGCGCGTCCCGGCCGCGGGGGAAGGCGGGAGCACGCTCGCGTTCTTCACCGGGCGGAACGCGGCCGACCAGTGGATCTACAGCGAGCTCGTCGTCGGCACCTGGGGCGGCAGGCCGGTCTCCGACGGCAACGACGGCCTCGCCAACCCGTGCGCGAGCATGGCGAACATCCCCGTCGAGCTCGCCGAGAGCGACTGGCCGATCCTGATCGAGCGCTACGGGCTCGTCACCGACTCGGGCGGGGCAGGGCGCTACCGCGGAGGCCTCGCGGTCGAGCGGGCCTGGCGCGTGCTCGCGCCCGACACGTCCGTCCACGTCCGCTCCGACAGGCAGGTGCACCGGCCCTACGGGATCGCCGGCGGCGGCGAGGGCGCCGCGTCCGCGAGCCGCATCGTGCGCTCGAGCGGGACGAGCGAGCAGATGCCGCCGATGTTCGTGGGGCTCCTCCAGCCCGGCGACCTCTTCCACCATCGGATGCCGGGAGGCGGGGGCCACGGCGACCCGTTCGACCGCGACCCCGAGGCGGTGGCCCTCGACGTGCGGGACGAGAAGGTCTCGCGCGGCGGCGGCGCGCGAGCTGTACGGCGTCGTCGTCGACGCCGAGCGGAGCGGTCGACGAGGCCGCGACCGCCGAGGTGAGGGCGGCGGCCGCGTGATCGGCTCGGCCCTTCTCTCGTCGGCTGGCGGCGACCGCGTGCGGATCGTGCTCGGCCTCGAGCCGGCCTTTCCCTCGGCGCGCGCTCCACGGCCCCGCGCTGACCGTCCAGGGCGCGGGCGCCGACAACCTCGCCCTCCACCACGCCGTCGCGGCCGCCGGGCCCGGAGACGTCATCGTGCTCTCGGTCGGCGGCGAGCGGGAGGTTGCCCACTGCGGCGAGATCATCGCGATCGCGGCTCGGAAGCGCGGCGTGGCCGGCATCGTCCTCGACGGCGCGATCCGCGACCGCATCGAGATCGCCGAGCTCGGGCTGCCGGTCTTCCACCTCGGAACCTCGCCGCGCGGCCCGGGCAAGACCGGACCGGGAGCACTCGGGGCCCCGGTCGAGCTTCGCGGCGTGCGTGTCGATCCGGGCGACCTCGTGTGCGCCGACGCAGACGGGGTCGCGATCGTCCCGGCGGCCGACGCCGCCGAGGTGCTCGCGGCCGCCGAGGCCCTCGAGCAGAGCGAGCAGGGGATCCTGGCCGCGATCGGGCGCGGCGAGACGACGGTCGACATCTTCGCGCTGAAAGGGCTCGGATGAAGATCACCGCCGTCGAGGCGACGCCGCTTGCGATCCCGCTCGCGCAGGAGTTCCACTGGGCCGGAGGCGCGCAGGTGGGCGCGAACCTGGTGCTCTTCTCGGTGCACACCGACGAAGGCGTGACGGGGTACGGCGAGTCGGTCTGCGAGGACCCGGCTGCCGTCGTCTCCTACGGGCAGCTGATGGCGCGCCAGCTCGTCGGACGCTCGCCCGGCGACATGGAGGGGATCCTCCGCTCGATCTGGACGCACGGGCGCTGGAAGATGTTCCCGCAGTTCACCCAGCTCACGTTCGCGGGCATCGAGGTCGCCTGCTGGGACGCTGCTCGGCCGCGCACTCGGCGTGCCGACCTCGACGTTCTTCGGCGGCCGGGTGCAGGACGAGCTCGACTACTTCGGCTTCCTGCAGGGCGACGACCCGGAGACGCTCGGCGCGCACGCCCGGGAGCTCGCAGGAGAGGGATACGAGGTGATCTACCTCAAGGTCGGCCGCGGCGTCGAGCGCGACGACGCCTGCGTCGCCGCCGTGCGCGAGGCGATCGGGCCGGGCAGGACGCTCCGGATCGACCCGAACGAGGCCTGGGACCCGGCGACCGCCGTCGACCGGATCCGCCTCCTCGAGCGCTACGACCTCGACTGGGTCGAGCAGCCGACTCCGGCCGGCGACGTCAACGGCCTCGCTCACGTCCGCCGCTCGGTGGGCGTGAAGATCGCCGCCGACCAGTCGGTGTTCACGACGAGCCAGCTCCTCCACGTGCTCGAGAAGGAGGCCGCGGACGTCGTCGTCCAGGGGAGCCACGACGCGGGGGGCCTGCTCCCGTTTCCGCCGGCAGGCCTTCGTCTGCGAGGCATTCGGCCTGCGCGTCAACCGGCACGCGTTCATGGAGAGCGAGATCAGCTTCTACGCGAACGCCCAGGCCGCCTCGACGATCCCCAACCTCACGCTCGGGAACCAGGTCATGCACCAGCTCCTCGGCGAGCGGCTCACGCTCGGGCCTCCGCCCGAGATCACGGGCGGGAAGCACCGGCCCGGTCGACGCGCCCGGCCACGGCTTCGAGCTCGACCACGACGCCGTCGGCGTCGCCCACGAGCGGTGGCAGAGAGACGGCGCCTACAACACGGTGGAGGTGCTGAAGGTATGAGCTTCGATCCTTCCGGCCTGACCGTCTACCTGGACGGCGAGTACGTCCCGGGCGGCGAGGCCCGGCTTCCGATCTGGGACCACGGCCTCCTCTACGGCGACGGGATCTTCGAGGGGATGCGGCTGTTCTCGGGGTCGCTGTTCCGGCCCGTACGACCACCTCGCGCGGCTCGCCGACTCGGCGCGCGCGCTCGGCCTGGAGCTCCCGCTCGAAGGCGACGCCCTGCTCGACGTGATCTGCCAGGTGATCGTGCGGTCGGGCCTCGAGGACGCCCACGTCCGCCCGATCGTCACCCGCGGCTTCGGCGCGCCCGGTCTCGACCCGGCCCGCTGCGAGCGCGCCTCGCTCGTCGTCGCGGCCTACCCGTTCCCGCCGCTTCTCGGGAACGACCCGATCAGCGTCATCGTCAGCTCGATCGTGCGCAAGGCGCCGCGCTCGGTCGGCTCGCACGTCAAGTCGCTCAACTACATCGACGCCGTCCTTGCCAAGCGCCAGGCGAACGCCGCCGGTGCCGGCGACGCCGTGATGCTCGACCACCTCGGCGCGGTCGCCGAGTGCACCGCCGCGAACCTGTTCGCGGTGATCGGAGGGACGCTCGTCACGCCGACGCTGCGCTCGGCCCTTCCGGGCATCACGCGGCGAACGATCCTCGAGGTCGCCGCCGAGAAGGGGATCCCGTTCGAGGTGCGCGACCTCTGGCCGATGGAGCTCTACACGGCCGACGCCGATGTTCCTGACCGGCTCGGGTGCGGGGATCGTCCTCGTCGACCGGGTCGACGGGAACGCGCTCGCCACCGCCGGCGACCCCGTCGTCGAGGCGCTCTCGGAGGGCTACTGGGCGCGCACGCGCGACCCGCGGTACCTCGTCTCGGTGAAGGAGCGCACCTCCTGAGCCCTTCGGTGATCATCGTCGGCGGCGGGATCTTCGGCGCGACGACCGCCTGGGCGCTCGCGCACGAGGGTGTCGACGTGCTCGTGCTCGAGACGGGCCGGATCGGCGGGGGGATGACGAGCAAGTCGGGCGCGATCGTCCGCTGCCACTACTCGAACCCGGAGGTCGTGCGGATGGCCGTGCACTCGCGGGAGATGTACCGACGGCTTCCGCTCCACCTCGAGTGCGACCCCGTCTACCACACGACCGGCTGGCTCTTCCTCGTCGACGAGAGCGAGGCGGCGCAGGCCGTGGCGAACGCCGAGATGCAGGACGGGGAGGGCCTCGACAGCGTCGACGTCGAGGATCTCCAGCAGGTTCTTCCCGGCGTCGACCAGACCGGCATCGCCTACGCGCTGTTCGAGCCGGAGTCCGGGTTCGTCGACGCGGTTCCGGCGACCGAGGCGTACATCGAGGCCGTGCGCCGCCTGGGAGGCGAGGCGCGCGAGGGCGCCCGGGTCGAGTCGATCGAGGTCGAGCGCGGGAAGGTCCGAGGCGTTCGCGTCGGCGGCGAGCTTCTCGCCTGCGACACCGTCGTCCTCGCCGCGGGGCCGTGGTCGCTCGCGCTCGGCCGCACCGCCGGCATCGAGCTGCCGCTCGAGATCACGCGCGAGCAGGGCGTGATCTTCGACGTCGGCCCCGAGCGCGGGCATCCCGTGCGTCGTCTCCTCGCAGATCGACCGCACGTACCTGCGGCCCACCCCCGAGTACGGCGAGAGCTGCCTCCGCGCCGGGCGCGGGTACCCGAAGGAGTACGAGCAGGTCGATCCCGACGTCTACGACACCGAGGTCGACGACACGTTCGAGGCGGACGTCCGCCGGCGCGTCGTGGGGCGCGTGCCGCGTCTCGAGGGCATGCGCCGTGTGGGCGGGGTCGTCGGGTTGTACGACGTCACGCCCGACTGGCACCCGATCCTCGGCCGGACGCCGGACGTCGAGGGGCTCGTGCTCGCGACGGGAGGCAACGGGCACTGCTTCAAGCTGGCGCCTGCGATCGGCGACCTCGTCGCCGCCTCGGTGCTCGAGGGCGAGGTGAGGTTCGCCGACGTCGAGACGTTCTCGGTCGAGCGGTTCGCCGCGGGGCGCGAGCTGCGCTCCACCTACGGAGGGAATCGGGGATGATCGACCTCGTGATCAGGGGTGGCACGGTGCTCGACGGGACGGGTGGCGACCCGATGCGTGCGGACGTCGCGATCGAGGGAGACCGGGTCGCCGCGGTGGGCGAGGTGCCCCCGGTCGACGCGCCCGAGCTCGACGCGTCGGGGCTGCTCGTGACGCCGGGCTTCGTCGACGTCCACAGTCACTCCGACTACACCCTGCTCGTCGACCCTCGCGCACGGAGTGCCGTCCACCAGGGCGTGACGCTCGAGGTCGTCGGCAACTGCGGCTTCGGCTGCTTCCCGATCCGCGATCCCGGCCTCGCGCGCAAGGCGATCTACGGCTACAGCCCGGACGTCCCGGTCGACTGGAGCACCGCCGGCGAGTACTTCGACCGCCTGGAGGCCGCGCGGCCCGCCGTGAACGTCGCGAGCCTCGTCCCCAACGGACAGCTGCGGCTCTCGACGGTCGGGCTCGCCGACCGGCCGGCGGCGGCCGACGAGGCCTCGCAGATGGCGGATCTGCTCCGGGAGTCGCTCGGGGAGGGCGCCTGGGGCTACTCGACCGGCCTCGAGTACGCGCAGGAGGCGGCGGCGACCGAGGAGGAGGTCACGGGCCTCTGCCAAGCGCTCGCTCCGTCGGGCGGGCTCTATGCCACGCACACACGGCGCCGCGACGAGGGGGCTGCCGACTCGGTGGCCGAGGCGATCCGCAGCGCGGGGGCCGCCGGCGTCCGCCTCCAGGTCTCGCACCTCGTGCCGCGGAACGGGATCGAGGAGTCGCGGCGCTCGATCGAGCTCGTCGAGCGCGCTCGGGACGGCGGCATGGACATCGAGTTCGACATGCACACGCGGCTCTACGGCCTGACGCACCTCTACGCCGCGCTGCCGCCGTGGGCGCTCTCGGAGCAGGGTGAAGCGCTCGTGGAGCCTTCTCCGCGACCCCGCGGCGCGCGACCGGATGCGGCCACACCGGAGCCTGCTCAGCGCCGGAGGCGACTGGGGGCGGATCGTGCTCCTCGACAACCCGTTCTGGCCGCAGTACGCGCGCCGCGACCTCGCGTCGGTCGCCGCCGAGCGCGGTCAGGAGCCTCTCGACGCCGTCTACGACCTGCTCGCAGGCTCGGTCGAGGCGCCCCAGGAGGTGATGGTGCTGATCCACGCCTACACCGCCGACGAGCAGCGTGAGGCGTTCGCCCACCCGCTCTGCGTCCCGGGGTCGGACGCGACGACGCTCTCGCCCGACGGGCCGCTCGGCGACACGTGGTTCCACGGCGCGTATACCTGGGCGTCGTGGTTCTATCGCTTCATGGTTCGCGACGAGCGCCTGCTGACGCCCGCGGCGGCCGTCCACAAGCTCACCGGGCAGCCGGCGGCCCGGATCGGGCTCGAGGGCCGCGGTGTCCTCGAGCCGGGAGCCTTCGCCGACGTCGCCGTCTTCGACCCGGAGCGGTTTGCCGAGCGCGGGACGACGTTCGAGCCGAACCAGCTCGCCGACGGCGTCGTGCATGTGCTCGTCAACGGCGTCCAGACGCTTCGTGACGGCCGTGAGACCGGCGAGCGAGGCGGTAGGGTGCTGCGGCGATGAAGGTGCTCGTCTGGTACGGGGATCGCGACGTCCGCTACGAGGACGCGCCCGACCCGGAGCCGGCAGACGACGAGGTCGTCCTCGACGTCGACCTCGCAAGCATCTGCGGGTCGGACCTCCACGGCTACCGCGGCCACCCGGGCCCGCGCGTGCCGCCGCTCGTGCTCGGCCACGAGATCGTGGGCACCGTCGGCGGCGAGCGCTTCACGGTCTTCTCACCCGCATGAGCGAGCGCGTCTTCCTCATCACCGGCGCGCACGGCTGCATCGGAGCCTGGGCTGTGCACGAGCTCGTCGGGCAGAGCGAGCCGGTCGTCACCTTCGACCTCTCGACCGATTCGCGCCGGATCGCGCTCCTGCTCCCACCCGAGCAGCTCGACGCCGTCCCGCACATCGCGGGCGACATCTCCGACCTCGACGCAGTCGAGCGCGCCCTGGACGAGCACGGGATCACGAACGTGATCCACCTCGCGGCGCTGCAGGTGCCGTTCTGCCGGGCCGACCCGCCGCTCGGGGCGCGGGTGAACGTCCTCGGGACCGTGAACGTGTTCGAGGCCGTCCGCCGGCGGCTCGACCGGATGGCGCCGGTCGTGTACGCCTCGTCGATCGCGGCGTTCGACGCGCCCGGCGACGCCCCGGAGCCCTCGATGAGCGGGCACCCGGGGACGATCTACGGGGTGTACAAGCGCGCGAACGAAGGCACCGCCTCGGTCTATCGCGCCGAGAGCGGCGTGCCGAGCGTGGGCCTCCGCCCGCACACCGTGTACGGCGTCGGGCGCGACCAGGGCCTCACCTCGGCGCCGACGACGGCGATGCTCGCCGCCGCCGCGGGGGTGCCCTACACGATCCCCTACGGCGGCGCTGCGCAGCTCCAGTCGGCGCAGGACGTCGCCCGTGCGTTCATCGCGGCGTCGCTCTCCGGCTCGGGCGAGGCGACGGTGCACAACCTGCCCGGCCCGAGCGTGAGCATCCAGGAGGTGATCGACGCGATCGCCGAGGCCGTCCCCGGCGCGGCGATCGGCTTCGAGGACACCCCGCTGCCGTTCCCCGAGGACGCAGACGCCGGTTCGTTCGCGGACCTCGTCCCCGGCTTCACGACGACGCCGCTTCGCGAGGGCGTGCGCTCGACGGTCGAGCGCTTCCGTGCTCTTCTGGCCGACGGCCGGATCTCAACCCCGACCAGCTAGGAGGCTCCATGAGCAACACGAGTGTGCGCGAGCTCTGGGCGGAGCGGTTCGGCCGCCCCGACCCGAAGATCGTCTGCGTCGGCCTGAACTACGCAGCGCATGCGGGCGAGTCGGGCGGCGAGGCGCCAACCTCACCGCTCCTGTTCGCCAAGTTCGCGAATACGCTCCTCTCGGACGGCGACCCTATCGTCCTCCAGCCGGGGGTGGGTCACGTCGACGCGGAGGCGGAGCTCGCCGTGGTGATCGGGGAGACGGCCTCGCGCGTGCCGGAGGCGAGCGCGATGGACGTGATCGAGGCGTACACGTGCGCCAACGACGTCAGCGCGCGCGACTTCCAGTTCGGTGACGGGCAGTGGTTCCGCGGCAAGAGCCTCGACGGCTTCTGCCCGCTCGGGCCGGGCCTCGTCGACGCCGCCGACCTCGACATCTCGGATCTCCGCGTCGTCCAGCGGCTGAACGGGGAGGTGCTCCAGGACGCCCGGACCTCGAGCCTGATCTTCTCGATCCCGGTGCTCGTCAGCTTCATCTCGCACGCGCTGACCCTGGAGGCAGGCGACGTGATCCTCACCGGGACGCCGGAGGGTGTCGGCGTCTTCCGCGACCCGAAGATCTCGCTGGCCGACGGCGACGTCGTCGAGATCGAGGTCGAGGGGATCGGGGTGCTTCGGAACGAGGTGCGCGCCGCTTCGTGAGTGGCGAGCATCCAGATTTCCTCTGGCGGACACCAGAGCCCGAAGCGTTCGTACGAGGTCGTGATCGTCGGCGGCGGCGGGCACGGCCTGGCGACCGCGTACTACCTGGCGAAGGAGCACGGGATCACCGACGTGGCCGTGCTCGAGCGTGGCTGGCTGGCGGGCGGCAACATCGCGCGCAACACCACGGTCATCCGCTCGAACTACCTCTGGGACGAGAGCGCGGCGATCTACGAGCACGCGCTGAAGCTGTGGGAGGGGCTGGAGGCGGAGCTCGACTACGACCTGCTCTTCAGCCAGCGCGGCGTGCTCAACCTGGCGCACACGCTGCAGGACGTCCGCGACGGGGTGCGCCGCGTGCAGGCGAACGTGCTGAACGGCATCGACGCCGAGTGGATCGAGCCCGTCGAGGTGGGCGAGCTCTGCCCGATCCTGAACGTCTCTCCCGACGTCCGCTACCCGGTACTCGGTGCGACCTACCAGCCGCGCGGCGGGATCGCGCGCCACGAGAACGTCGCCTGGGGGTACGCCCGGGGCGCCGACGCGCTCGGCGTCGACCTGATCCAGGGGTGCGAGGTGCAGCAAATCGTGGTCGACGGTGGGCGCGCAGTCGGGGTCGAGACCTCGCTCGGGCGCATCTCGGCTGCCCGGGTCGCTCTCGTCGCGGCCGGCCACACGACCGTGATCGCGGAGACGGCCGGCCTCCGGCTCCCGATCCAGACCCATCCGCTGCAGGCGCTCGTGTCGGAGCTGTACGAGCCCGTGCTCCCGAACGTCGTGATGTCGAACGCCGTCCACGTCTACGTCAGCCAGGCGCACAAGGGAGAGCTCGTGCTGGGCGCGGGGATCGACCCGTACAACTCCTACGTCCAGCGCGGGTCGGTGCACGTGATCGAGCACCAGCTCGCGGCGGCGCTCGAGCTCTTCCCGATGTTCGCGCAGGCGCGGGTGCTGCGAACGTGGGCGGGCATCGTCGACGTGACCCCCGACGCGTCGCCGATCGTCGGGCTGACCCCGGTCGAGGGCCTGTACCTCAACTGCGGGTGGGGCACCGGCGGGTTCAAGGCGACGCCCGGGTCCGGTCATGTCTTCGCCTGGACGATCGCGAACGGCGCGCCGCACGAGCTGAACGCGCCGTTCTCGCTCGAGCGCTTCGTCACCGGCGCCCTGATCGACGAGCACGGAGCCGCGGCGGTAGCGCACTGATGCTGCAGGTCAGGTGCCCGTGGTGCGGGGAGCGCGACGAGACCGAGTTCTCGTACGGGGCCGAGGCGAGGGTCGCCTACCCGCCCGACCCGGGTGCGCTCTCGGATCGAGAGTGGGCACGGTTCGTCTTCGTGCGGGCGAACCCGAAAGGGCCGCTGCGCGAGCGTTGGGTGCACACGCAGGGCTGCCGGCGCTGGTTCGACGTGGTGCGCGACACGTCGACGAACGAGTTCGCGCCGTGAGGTTCCGGTTCGACGGCGTCGAGTACGAGGGGAGCGAGGGGGAGACCCTCGCCGCTGCGCTGGTGCGAAACGGCGTGCTCGGCGGGTTCCGAAGCAGCTACCGCGACCGGCCGCGTGGCGTGTTCACGGCCGACGAGCAGGAGCCGAACGCGCTCGTCCAGATCGGCGCGGAGCCGATGCTGCGGGCGACGCTGGTCGAGCTCGAGGAAGGGCTCGACGCCGTGCCGCTCGCCGGGAAGGGCCGGCTCGTCGTCGGGCCGCACCCGCCGCTTCGACGCGAGGTACGCGCATTGCGACGTCCTCGTCGTCGGCGGAGGGCGATCGGGCGTTGCGGCCGCCGCGGCCGCGTCCGGCCGGGTGATCCTGCTCGACGCAGGCGAGGTTGCCCGAGCTCGACGGGGTGCAGATGCTGCCGCGGACGACCGCCGTCGGCCTCTACGAGGGCAACTACGCGGTCGGCGGTCGAGCGCGGGCGGCGCCTCTGGCACATCCGCGCCGGGCGGATCGTGCTGGCGACCGGGGCGCTCGAGCGGCCCGAGATCTTCGAGGACAACGATCGCCCCGGCGTGATGCTCGCCGGCGCCGTGTCGCGGTACGGCGTGGACGGCCTGCGTGCCGTCTCGGGCGGCTGGAGCCCGCGGGTGCACCTCTGGAGCCAGGCCCGCGGGCGGCTGCGCTGGGACGACCGGATCGGCGCGCCGGTGCCCGACGGAGAGCTGCCCGGGATCGAGTGCGCCGGCCGTCTCACCGGGGCCGGGCTGCCCGACGCTCCGCCGTTCGTCCTGCCCGACGGCGACGAGGACGCGATGTTCGTCGACCTCGAGCGGGACGCGACGGTCGCCGATCTGCGCCGCGCGCTCGGCGCCGGGCTCACCTCGGTCGAGCACGTGAAGCGCTACACGACGATCGGCACCGGCTCCGACCAGGGGAAGACCGCGAACGTCAACGCGATCCGCGTCGTCGCCGAGCTGCTCGGCGTCCATCCCGGCGAGCTCGGGACGACGACCTTCCGCCCGCCGTACGTCCCGGTCTCCTTCGCCCTCCTCGCCGGGCGCAACCGTGGGGCGCTCTTCGACCCGGTCCGCGAGACGCCGATCCACTCGTGGCACAAGGCGAACGGCGCCGTGTTCGAGAACGTCGGGCAGTGGCATCGGCCTCGCTACTACCCGCGTTCCGGCGAGCCCATGGAGGAGGCGGTGCTTCGCGAGTGCGCGGCCGTCCGCGAGGGCGTCGGGATGATGGACGCCTCGACGCTCGGCAAGATCGACGTCCAGGGGCCCGACGCCGTCGAGCTGCTGAACCGGCTGTACACGAACGCGTACGACTCGCTCGCCGTCGGCATGTGCCGGTACGGCGTCATGTGCCGTCCGGACGGGATGGTGTTCGACGACGGGGTCGTGATGCGGGTGGGCGAGGAGCGGTTCTCTGCACGACGACGACGGGGAACGCGGCGCCGGTACTGGCCTGGATGGAGGAGTGGCTGCAGACCGAGTGGCCCGAGCTGCGCGTCTGGCTGACGTCGGTGACCGAGCAGTGGGCGACGGTCGCGGTCGTCGGGCCCGACGCGCGCGACCTGCTCGGGCGGGTGACGTCGATCCCGCTCGACGTCGAGAGCTTCCCGTTCATGGCGATCCGCGAGGGCGAGGTGGCGGGGATCCCGGCCCGCGTCTGCCGGATCAGCTTCTCCGGCGAGCTCGCGTTCGAGGTGAACGTCGACGGCCGCCGCGGGCTCGAGCTCTGGGAGGCGCTCTACGCCGCCGGGAAGCCGACCGTCTACGGCACCGAGGCCATGCACGTCCTCCGCGCCGAGAAGGGCTATCCGATCATCGGCCAGGACACCGACGGCACGGTGACCCCGCAGGACCTCGGCATGGACTGGATCGTCTCGAAGACGAAGGCCGACTTCATGGGCAAGCGGTCGTACGCGCGGCCGGACACGAGCCGGCCCGACCGCAAGCACCTCGTCGGATTGCTGCCGGTCGATCCGGGCGCGCTCCTTCCCGAGGGCGCGCAGCTCGTCGCCGAGCCGGGGGAGACGGCGATGCTCGGTCACGTGACCTCGAGCTACCGCAGCGCGGCGCTCGGGCGGACGTTCGCGCTCGCCCTCGTGAAGGGCGGCCGCGACCGGATGGGCGAGATCGTCCACGCACCGCTCGCCTCGCCGCCGATCGCGGCCGAGATCGTCCCGGCCTGCGTCTACGACCCGGAGGGAGCACGCCGTGACGGCCGTCCTGTCTGAGCCGGTGCTGGACGCGCAGGTCTCGGTGCGGGGCGATCCGCGAGCCGGGCTTCCCGGTCGAGCCGAACACGACCGCGGTGGCCGACGGCCGGACGGTGCTCTGGCTCGGCCCGGACGAGTGGCTCGTCCTCGGCGGCCGCGAGGAGGACTA
The DNA here is from genome assembly GCA_963836925.1 of uncultured Actinomycetes bacterium. GTDB lineage: Bacteria > Actinomycetota > Thermoleophilia > Gaiellales > Gaiellaceae > PALSA-600. The sequence continues at coordinate 47,992 of CAWILJ010000002.1, read as the reverse complement.
CCCGGACGCCGCGGCCGTGGTCGACGTCTCGGCGAACCGCGTTGCCTTCGAGTTGTCGGGCTCGGGCGCGGCCGACGTCCTCGCCGCCGGCTGCTCGGTCGAGGTCGAGCCCGGATGCTGCGCGCAGACCCTGCTGGCGCGGGCGCAGGTGATCCTGTTCCGACCCGAGCCCGACCGCTGGTGGATCCTCGTGCGCCCGTCGTTCGCGCCGTACCTGCGGGCGTGGCTCCAGGATGCTCTCACGACACAGGCGTAATGCCGGGGCGGCGTGAGAGCTCGGCCGGTTACACGCGTGCCTGGTCCCGCTCCTGCGGATGGAGGATCACGAGCGGTATCTCGCGAGCCGTCCGTGCCTCGTACTCGAGATAGCCGGGGTAGGGCCCCGTGAACGCGGGCCAGAGGCGCGCCCGTCGCTCCGGACCGGCCTTGCTGGCAGTGACATCTCGCCGCTCCCGGCCCAGCTCGATCACGGCGGCCGCGTGCTGCTGCAGGTTCAGCCACCAGGCGGGAAACCAGTCCATTCCGCCGTTCGAGGCGACGACGACCAGGTCGTCTCCGTCACGGACGAACAGAAGCGGCGTCGTTCGTTTCCGGCCGGTCTTCCGGCCGGTCGTCGTCAGGAGCAGGACCGGCAAGTTCGCCACCTCGCCCGCCACGCGGCCCCCCGTCGCGCGATACACGGCGGTGTGGACACGGCTCGCAGCTCTCATCGCGACGCGCCAGAGAGGACGGCGAAGTCGGCTTCGAAGCAAGCGGCTAGCGCTTGCCCCGGAACCAGTTGGACACCCGGGTCGAGAGGGGTGCCTTTCCCGCCGTCCATCTGGTTTCCGGCGGAGGCGCCCGGAAAGGCTCCAGCGTGCGGAGGTCACTGGATCGTATTTTCAGCGTCACGCGCCCGGGAAAGATCTGTCCGACCTGCTCGCCGGGGACGTAGCGAATCTGCGCTCCGGACTGGACTGCGAGACCGTCGAAGATGTCGTCGTTCTTGTCGCCCTCGATCTGGGCGACCGTACCGACGTCGGCGCCGTCGGAGGTGACGACGCTCCATCCCTGCTCGATCTGGAGCCAGGAGACCGGGTCTACCGCGCCTCGGTCATCGCCCGGCACGGACGATGAGCCGTTGCCCGGCGGAGAGGAGAACGTTCCGTCCACGCCTCCCCACCTTACCGCCATGGATCTCGGGTGTGCGTGGGCGAGCGCGCCGGGCTCCGTCGTTGCGGACGGCGAGAAGCGGGCCGCCGGCCGCTGACTCGGTCGCGACATGGAGGACAACCGTCCCGAACGCCGTCCCGCTCATCCGGGCGCCGGAGATCCGCACCATGTCGGTCACGCCCTGTTCGAGCAGCCGCGTCGGGATCGGGAGCTGACCCCATTCGGGCATCCCCGGGCCGCCCGTCGGGCCCCGTCTTGCATCGCGAGGACGGACGGTCGCGCCGCCGAACCAGCGCTCGCTACGCATCGCGGGCGGCGCGAAACCCGATGTGGGATGCCCGGCGGATCGGCCGGCTGCGGCTGCGCATGGCGCAGCGAGCGTAGTCGAGGCCCGGGCTCTGGTAGGAGCCGCCGCGAAGGACGCGCTCGCCGGGGGTGACCGGGTCCTCGCGTCCGTCGCGCGCGTCGTAGGGATACGAGCGGTAGAGGGTCGAGACCCACTCCCAGACGTTCCCGGCCATGTCGAGAAGGCCGCCCGGGCTTGCGCCGCCCGGATGGTCGCCGACCGGGGAGGTCGCACTCCGCTTCGATCCACGGCCGATCGCGGCTCGGGCAGGATCGCCCGCGCCGCCCCACGGGTAGATGCGCCCGTCGGCGCCGCGCGCGGCCTTCTCCCACTCGGCCTCGGTCGGCAGCCTGCCGCCCGCCCAGGCGCAGAACGCGCGGGCGTCGTGCCAGTCGACGAGCACGACCGGATGCCCCGCGAGCTCCCGCGAAGGCACGCCGCCTTCCCAGCGACCGGGAGGGGCCGCGCCCGTCTCGAGAACGAACCGGGCGTACTGGGCGTTCGTCACCGGGGTCAGCGAGAGCGAGAAGGCGGCGAGGTCGACGAGGTGGAGCGGCGACTCGTCGGCGGCCGCCGCGCCCCCGAAAGAGGTCGGGTCGCGCCCGACCGGCATCTCTCCACCCGGGATCTCGACCCAGTCGAACGTGAGCCTCGACTCGCCGCTGCCGGCCGCGACGCGGAAGCCGGTGTAGTGGTCGCGCGACGCCGGGTGCATCGGGTGGCGAAAGGAGCAGCGGATCTCGTTCGCGCCGTGGATGAACGCACCGCCGCGGACCGTGCGCGACCCCTCGCCGCCATACCCGCTCGCCGTCCACTCCCAGACGTTCCCGGCCAGGTCGAGGAGCCCGTGGCGCGAGGCGCCGCTCGGGTGCGCCCCGGCGGCCCCGGGTGTCCCGATGCCGGCGCGGAAGAGCGCCCGGCTCGTGTCCGGCGGCTCGTCGCCCCACGGCCAGAGCCGGTCGGTGCCTCCGCGCGCAGCGGCCTCCCATTCGTCCTCGGTCGGTAGCCGGGCACCGGCCCACGCGCAGAACGCCTCGGCGTCGTCCCAGGTGACGTAGGTCACGGGCGCGTTCTCCTCGCCCGTCGGCATCGGGCGTCCCGAAGCCGCGGCGAACGGCGCGTACTGGGCGTTCGTGATCGGCGTGCGTGCGAGCCGGAACGGCTCGAGCGAGACGAGACGACGTGGGCACTCGTCCTCGTCGGGAGGGTAGGCGGCGCCGATGTCGCTTCCCATCGAGAACGGGCCCGCCGGGATCTGGCGCCACTCGAGCCCGGCCGAATTCGACGGCGCTCTCTTCAATACGTGCACCTTACGGACACGGAGTGACGCGCTCTGGGGAATCCCGACGGGGTGTAGCGTGGAGCGCGATGCCCGGCCCTCTGCACGAGATGGCCTCGACGACCCCGACCGACTACTGGAACGACTCGTGCTCGGTCGCGGAGCTGACCTACGCGATCGAGCGCGGCGCGGTCGGTGCGACGACGAACCCGACGATCGTCGGCGACGTCCTCGGGAAGGAGATGGAGCTCTGGCGGGAATGGATCGAGCGCGAGGTGGCAGGGCGGCCGTCCGCGACCGAGGACGAGCTCGCATGGGACCTGATCGAGGCGATGGCGGTCAAGGGCGCGGAGCTGCTCGATCCCGTATTCGAGCGCGAGGGCGGGCTCAAGGGCCGCCTCTCGATCCAGACCGACCCGCGGCTCTACCGGACCACCTCCGCGATCGTCGAGCAGGCGCTCCGGTTCGCGGAGCTGGCGCCGAACATCCAGGTGAAGATCCCCGCGACGAACGCCGGGATCGAGGCGATCGAGGAGGTCACGGCCGCAGGCGTCAACGTCAACGCGACGGTCTCGTTCACCGTGCCGCAGGTGATCGCCGTGGCCGAGGCGGTCGAGCGGGGCCTCGCGCGGCGGGAGGGCGACGTCCTCGTCGATGCGCCCGGTCGCGACGATGATGATCGGGCGACTCGACGACTGGATGGCCGCGCTCGCCGAACGGGACGGCGTGCTGCTGACTCCGGGCGTCGCCTCCTGGGCCGGGATCGGCTGCTTCAAACGGGCCTACACCATCTTCCGCGAGCGCGGCTACCGGACGCGGCTGCTTGCCGCGGCCTACCGGAACGAGCTGCACTGGACGGAGCTCGTCGGCGGCGACGTCGTGCTGACGATCCCCCACAAGTGGCAGGTGCTGTTCAACGAGTCCGGGATCCCGGTCCGGTCGCGGATCGACGAGCCGGCGCCGGCCGAGGCGCTCGAGGAGCTGGTGGCGAAACTGCCCGACTTCCGGCGGGCCTTCGAGCCGGACGGGCTCCCGGTCGCCGAGTTCGATTCCTACGGTGCGACCGTCCGGACGCTCCGGGCGTTCATCTCCTCGTATCACGACCTCGTCGCGGTCGTGCGCGACTTCATGCTGCCGAGCCCCGACTGAGACGGGTTTGCACCCGGCCGGTTCGATGTCCAGAATGGCTGCGGTGAGTGCGACCGGAGTCGACTCGCGGCTGGCACGGGACGGCGGCACGCCTGCTCGGACCCGGCCCGAACGCCCGATGTTCCCGGGCGGGATGGAGCTCGGCGAAGAGGAGGCGGAGGCGGCGGCGCGGGTCATCCGCGGCCACAACGTCTTCCGCTACTACGGCGTCGGCGACGGTCCGCACGAGGTCGCCGACTTCGAGCGCGAGCTCGCAGCCTTCATGGGGACAGAGCATGCGCTCTGCGTGAACGCCGGGTCGTCGGCGCTCATCTGCGGGCTGATCGGCGCCGGGGTCCGGCCGGGCGACGAGGTGATCGTGCCCGCCTACACCTGGAACGCCACTCCGAACGCTGTGATCGCGGCGCGGGGGATCCCGGTGCTCGCCGAGGTCGACGAGTCGCTCACGCTCGATCCCGAGGACGTGGCCCGGAAGATCGGGCCGAGGACGCGCGCGATCCTGCCGGTGCACATGCGCGGTGCGCCCGCGGACATGGACGCACTGACCGCACTTGCCTCCGAGCACGGGCTCGCGCTGATCGAGGACGTCTGCCAGGCGGCCGGGGCGACGTATCGCGGGAAGCGTCTCGGGAGCTTTGGCGACGCCGGCGCTTTCAGCCTCCAGTTCAACAAGATCATCACCACCGGCGAGGGCGGCGCCATGATCACGAATCGCCAGGATCTGCTCGACCTCGCGATCGACGTGCACGATTGCGCCGGGTCGGTGCGGAGGGGCGCAGGGCTGCCGCAGTTCGCCGGCTGGAACTTCCGCGCCTCCGAGATCCAGGGTGCGGTCGCGCGCGTCCAGCTGGCGCGACTCGACGGGCTGCTCGAGCGGATGCGCGCCGGACAGGCGGTCGTCGCGGAGCGGGTCGCGGCGCTTCCGGGGCTGACGCTCCGGAGGTCGAACGACGACGGAGGCGACGCAGGGATCTGCCTGGTCGCCTTCGCCGGGAATGCGTCGCTGGCGGCGGACGCAGTCGAGGCGCTGCAGGCGGAAGGCGTGCTCGCGATGCGGATCTACGACCCGGCCTTCATCGACCTGCACGTGTACCCGTACTGGAAACCGGTGCTCGACGCGATCGCCGAGTCCGGACGGCCTGCGCCCGACTGCCCGAGGTCGCTGGAGCTCCTCGAGCGCGCGATCCACGTCGACCTCTCGCCGCTCAACGACGAGCAGGACCTCGACGAGATCGCGTTCGCCTTCGAGAAGGTGGCCGCCGCCTTGCTGGAGGGTGCTTGAGCGTACGCGTCGGCGTCGTCGGCGCGGGCCTGGTCGCCCAGGCCGAGCATCTTCCGTATCTCGCCGCTCTCCGCGACCGCTTCACGCTCGCGGCGATCGCGGAGCCGAGCCGGACGGTGCGCGAAGCGCTCGGGGCCCGCTACGGCGTGCCCGGGCTTCACGTCGACTACCGCGAGCTGATCGACGCCGGCGAGGTCGACGCGGTCGTCGTCTGCTCGCCGGCCGGGACTCATGCCGAGGTGGTTCTCGCCGCGCTCGACGCGGGTCTGCATGTCTTCGTCGAGAAGCCGATGTGCATCACGCTCGTGGACGCCGACGCGATCATCGCCGCGCGCGACCGGGCCGGGAAGGTCGTCCAGGTGGGGACGATGAAGCGCTACGACCCGGCGGTCGAGGCGATGCTGGACGCGTTGCCCCCGTCGGCCGCCGATCTTCGGTACGTCAGCGTGGTCGTGAACGACGCGGAGTTCGAGCCGTACTTCGAGGCGGGAGAGATCGTGCGGGGGCTCGACGTGCCGCGCGAGCTGATCGAGGCGACGCGCCGCCAGGAGGCCGAGCAGGTGGAGGCCGCAGTGGGAGACGGCTCGGAGGATGTCGTGCGCGCGTTCTCGGAGAGCTTCCTCGGAAGCCTGCTGCACGACCTGAACGTCGTGCATGCGATGCTGGCGCGGCTCGGAGAGCCGCTTCCGGCGCGGGTGGTGGCGGGCGACTGGTGGAACGAGGGCCGCGCCGTGTACGGCGGGATGAGCCTCGCGAACGGAGCGCGCGTCGACGGCGCGTGGATCCAGCTCCTCGAGACCTTCGAGTACCGCGAGACGATCCAGTTCATGTTCGCCGAGGAGCTGCACACGCTCGAGTTCCCGTCGCCGTGGTTGAAGCAGCACCCGACGGTCTACCGGCGGAGCCGGCGGGAGGGGCGCGCCGCCGAGGCTCTCGTCCAGTCGTCCTACGACGAGTCGTTCTCACGGGAGCTGCGGCACTTCCACGCGTGCATCACGGACGGCGAGGCGTGCCGGACTCCGCCGGAGGACGCGCGGCTCGACATCGAGGTGCTGACGCAGATGTTCCTCGCCTCACGCTGATGCGCGCGGCGATCGTCGGGACCGGGTTCATCGCGCGGGTGCACGCGCTGACGCTGCAGTCGCTCGGGGTCGAGGTGGTCGCGGTCGCGGGGTCGGCTCCGGGGCGGGCGGATGAGTTCGGAGTCGGGGTTGCCTACGGCGGCCTCGGCGAGCTGCTGGAGCGCGAGCCGGTCGACGTGCTGCACGTGTGCACGCCGAACGACGTCCACGCGGCGCAGGCGCTCGCTGCGATCGAACGGGGCGTCCACGTCGTGTGCGAGAAGCCCCTCGCGGTGTCGACGCTCGAGAGCCGGGCGATGGTCGAGGCGGCAGAGGCGGCCGGGGTCGTGAACGCCACCTGCTATCACGCGCGCGGCTATCCGCTCGTCGAGCAGATGAGGGCAGACGTGGAGTCGGGCGCCGTCGGGGAGGTGGCGTTCGTCCACGGGCGGTATCTCTGCGACGACGTGCTGTTCCCGGCCTCGGGGTGGCGGATCGACCCGGCGCGCTCCGGGCCGTCCTACGTGGTCGGCGATCTCGGGACGCACTGGCTCGACCTGGCCGAGTGGGTGACGGGGCTCCACGTCACCGAGGTGCTGGCGGACTTCAGGTCGTTCGCCGGCGGCCCGCTCGAGGACTACGCCGCGCTGCTCCTGCGGCTCGGCGACGGCGTCGCGGGCTCGCTCGTGCTCTCGGCCGGCGCGGGCGGCCGCAAGAACCAGCTCCTGTTCGAGTGTGAGGGGACGGTCGCCGGCCTCACCTGGGACCAGGAGCATCCGACCGAGATGCTGCTTCGCCCTGCGACCGGGGCCAAGCAGATCGTGGTGAAGGACCCGGCGGCGAATGCGGAGCCCGCCCGCCGCCTCTCCCGCTACCCCGCCGGCCACGGCGAAGGCTACGGCGAGGCGTTCCGCAACCTCTTCAGGGACGTCTACGCCGCGATCGAAGGCAGGCCGCACGCGCCGTTCCCGACGTTCCGGGACGGCCACCGCGGGGTCGCAACCGTCGAGGCCGCCGTCGCGAGCGCCGGCGCGGGCGGGTGGACGAGCGTCGAGCCCTGAAGGACCTGGCCAAAGCGGAGAGGCCCGGTGTCAGACACCGTTGTTTGCTCGGACAACAACCCAGTGTTCATGCGCCCTGTAGCCCCGTCAGGTGTCAGACACCTCCGGGGCCCTCCCCAACAGACGTGGCTCGCGGGGCCGAGCTGTAGGGGTCAGGCGCGGCGGGCGCGGACGGCGCCCCGGGCCTTGCGCCCGAGCGCGGGCAGCGCGAACGCGAGCGCGATCAGCGTCAACGACGCGAGGAGGAGCAGCGTCGCGAGCGCGTTCACCTCGGGGGTGATCCCGAACTTCACCTGGGTGTAGATGTAGATCGGGAGCGTGTTGCCGCCGCCGATCAGGAACAGCGTGATGATGAACTCGTCGAGCGAGAGCGTGAACGCGAACAGCGCGCCCGCGAAGATCGCCGGCGCGATCAACGGCAGCACCACGTATCGCATCCGTGCGTAGGTGTTCGCGCCGAGGTCGCTCGCCGCACGTTCCAGCGACCGGTCGAAGCCCTGCAGCCGCGACGCGACCAGCAGCAGCACGAACGGCGTGCAGTAGACGGCCTGACCGATCACCGCGGTCGTCGACGAGAGCTGCATGTGGAAGACGTCGGTCAGGAAGATGAGCAGCGAGACGCCGATCAGGAGCCCCGGGATCATGATCGGGAGCGTCAGCCCGATCCGCACGCCGCTCCGGAAGGGCAGCGTCGAGCGCACGAGCGGGAACGCCGCCGCCGTCCCCACGATCGTCGAGATGATCGTCACCTGGACGGCGACCTTCAGCGTCGTCGTGAGCGCGTCCCTGATCTGGTAGTCGTGGAAGACCTGCCCGAACCAGCTGAGCGTCCAGCCGGTGAACGGGAACGTGCCGTACCTGTTGGCGTTGAACGCGAACAGCACGAGCAGCACGATCGGCGCGAACAGGAACACGAAGACGAGCACCGCCCACGCGCCGAGCAGCCCCCGGACGAGCCGGGCGTGGGGGGAGACGACGTCGAACTCACGCACGGTAGGCGTCCTCCACCTGCAGCGAGCGCCGGAACAGGACCAGCAGCACGACGATCATCGCCGCCACGAGCAGTGCGGCCGCCGCGCCTCGCGTGTACTGCGCCCCCGAGAAGAAGTTCACGATCAGGTTCCCGATCATCACTCCTTGCGCGCCGCCGACGAGCTGCGGAGCCAGGTACTCGCCGAGGATCGGGATGAACACGAAGATCACTGCGGTCATGAGGCCCGGCCGGATCTGCGGGAGCATGATCCGCGTCAGCGCGACCCGGGGCGGCGCCCCGAGATCCATCGCCGCCTTGAGCTGATCCCAGTCGAAGCGCTCGAGCGTCGCGTACAGCGTCAACGCCGCGAACGGGAAGTACAGGTACACGAGCACGAGGATCACGGCGGGCCGGTCGTAGAGGAAGAACGACACCGGCTGGTGGGTGATCCCCGTCCACTGCAGGAACCGGTTGATCGCGCCGCCGTCGCCGAGGATGTTCAGCCACGAGTAGACGCGCAGCAGGTAGCTCGTCCAGAACGGCAGGATCACGAGCACGAGCAGCAGCCGCTGCCGGCTCGGCGGCACGTACCGCACGAGCCAGTAGGTGAAGGGGAACGCGACCCCGATCGTGATCGCCGTCGCGAGCACCGCCACCCAGATCGTCGCCCACATCGTCGAGACGTAGGTCGAGACGCTGAAGAAGTAGCGGTAGTTGTCGAGCGTCCAGTGGTGGACGACGTTGTAGTCGACCGTCTCCCAGAAGCTGTACCCGACGATCAGCCCCAGGGGGACGAGGAAGAACAGCCCGAAGAGCAGGATCGCGGGCACGAAGCCGGCGTACTGCGAGAGCCACGCCGGGCTCAGGAGGCGAGGCCGCCCCCGCCCGACGGCGGGGGCGGCTGTCGTCGCCGAGGTCTCCATCGATCAGGCGCCGAACACCTCGTTGAAGGCGTCGACGTACGCCTGCTCGTCACCCGCGGGCCCCTTGATCGTCATCTTCAGGGCGTTCTCCGGCTTGTTGTAGAACAGGCGCCGGGCGCGGTCGCCCTGGCCCATGTTGACGAGGATCTTGTAGGCCTTCTCGTTGAAGAGCGGACGGCCGTTCGTGAGGAAGTTCTTCGCGATGAACGGGGCCTGCTGCATCGCGTTCTCGAACTTGAAGAACGCGTCCTGGTTCTTCGAGGCCTTCACGATCTGCTCCGAGTCGATGAACCCGATCGTGCCCTCGCTCGGGTAGGCGGTCTTCACGACCGGCCCGCCGGCGTCCTTGACCCGGTCGTCGGTGCCGAGGTTCGTGATCCCGATCCACGCGGACCCGTCGGCGAGTGCCCGCACGACCTCGTTGTTCTGGGATGCGAGCTTCAGGACGTTCGGCTTCAACTGCTTGAGGAAGTCCTTGGCGTGCCCGATCTCTGCCGAGGTCATCCCGTACGGCTGCTTGGCGCCGGTTGCGCGACCCGCGATCGCCATCACGTCGGTCGGGATGTTCTCGAGCGAGATCTTGCCCTTGTACTTCGTGTTGAGCAGTGCATGCCAGGACGTGGGCTTCACGTTGACGTACTTCGGGTTGTAGTAGATCTGGACGGTCGACCACGAGAACGGGTAGCCCATGTAGTTCGACCCGTCCTTCCAGAACGGGAACTGCCGTGCGATCGGGTAGAGCTGCTTCGAGACCGGCAGCTCCGAGAGCGGGAACGAGACCGTGAGCCCGTCGGTGTGGTACTTCGGGACCCAGAGGGCATCGCCGCTGACGATGTCGAACTGGCTGCCCGTCTGCTTGATCTTCAGGTACGCGTCCGCGTTGTCCGAGAAGAGCGTCGGGCGGCCCTGCAGGCCGGTCGACTTGGCCACGGCGGACAGCTGGTCGTTTGCGTAGTGGTCGGACCAGGTGAGCATGTTCAACGTCGTCCCCTGGATCCGGACGGTGCGGGCGAGGGCCTGCCCCGCGAAGGTGAGGCCCAGCGCACCTGCCGCCCCGGCCTTCAGAAGGTCGGCCCGGTTGAGCCGACCGTCGGTGATCGTCATCTACTCCTCCTCTCCCTGCGTTGTGTTTCTTGACAACAGCACGGCGTCGTCCGGGCTCCACCACACCGCAACCTCGTGGTCGCGCGCGAGGTCGGACTTGGCGATCCGGTCGCGCCCGAAGCTCGACGCTGTGACCAGCGCGTCGACCGGGTCGCAGCTGATCGCGATCCGGGTCTGGCTGCCGAGGAACGACGTCTGCACGATGCGGCCGCGGAGCGAGCCCGCCGGCGCCGCGCCCGGCTCGCCGACGTGGATCGACTCGGGCCGTACCATCAACGTGGCGGTGTCGCCGCCCTTCCAGCCGTTCACGGTGCACGGTACGGCGCTCCCGTCCGCGAGACGGGCGCCGGCGTCCTTCACCGAGACGTCGATGAAGTTCGACTCCCCGATGAAGTCAGCGACGAACCGGGAGCGAGGCCTGTAGTAGATCTCGCTCGGCGTGCCGATCTGCTGGATGCGGCCGTTGCTCATGACGGCGATTCGGGTGGACATCGACATCGCCTCCTCCTGGTCGTGCGTGACGTAGACGAAGGTGGTGCCGACGTCGCGGTGGATCTGGCTGAGCTCGACCTGCAGCCGCTGCCGGAGCTTGAGGTCGAGCGCGCCGAGCGGCTCGTCGAGCAGCAGCACGGCCGGCCGGTTGACGAGCGCGCGGGCGACGGCGACGCGCTGCTGCTGGCCACCGGAGAGCTGGCCGGGCAGCCGCTCGCCGTGCTCCTCGAGCCCGACGAGGCTGAGGGCCTCCTCGACCCGGCCCTTCGACTCCGACTTCTGGACGTGGGCCATCTTGAGGCCGAAGCCGACGTTCTCGCGCACGGTCATGTGCGGGAAGAGCGCGTACGACTGGAAGACGGTGTTGACGCTGCGCCGGTACGGCGGCCTCGAGTCGACGCGCTCGTCGCGGATGTAGATCTCGCCGCTCGACGGGTTGACGAACCCGCCGATCAGGTTCAGCGTCGTCGTCTTCCCGCAGCCCGACGGTCCCAGCAGGCAGAAGAACTCGCCCTCGGCGATCTCGAGGTCGGTCTCGCGGAGCGCGAGCGCGGTGCCGTAGCGTTTCGAGACGCCGACCAGCCGGATCGCGGGGGTGATCGCGTTCACGGACGGCACCCGCACGAGCGCCGGGTCACGAGGTTCACCGGGATTCTGACGTCGTCCGGCGCAGTCGGCTCGCCATCTCCCATCGCCTCGACGAGAAGGGCGGCAGCTCGGCGCCCGACCTCGGAGGGGTCGTAGGCGACGGCGGTCAACGGCGGGTCGAGAAGCTCGGCGAAGTAGGCGTCGTCGAAGGTCGCGAGGGCGACGTCGTCGGGGATGCGGAGACCGAGCTCGCGTGCCGCGGCGATGCCCCCGAGGGCGAGCTCGACGCTCGAGGCGACGATCGCGGTCGGTCGATCGCCCGCGGTCAGCATCTGGCGCGCGGAGCGGTGGCCGTCCTCCCGTGTCCAGCGCCCGCCGGCGACGTGAGCCGCGCCGGAGTCGAGGCCGTTCCGTTCGAGCGCCCCACGGAAGGCGGTGTGCCGCTCGTGGCCGCTGGTCTCGCTCTCGGAGCCGGTGAGCAGGCCGATGCGCGCGTGGCCGTGACCGACCATGTGGTCGACCAGGACCTCGATCCCGGTGGCGTTGTCGAGGAGCACGGTCCCGGCGCCCGCGCCGGGCACGGCGCTGTCGAAGAAGACGCACGGGACGCCGCGGCGGCCGACGACGTCGTCGAAGACCTCGAGGTCGATCCCGACGGTCGACACGAGCAGCCCGTCGACACGGTGGGCGAGGAGCGTATGGAGCGCCGCGACCTCTCCTTCCACGGACTGCTCGCAGTCCATCAGCATCACGCGGTAGCCCGCCTGCTCCAGCGCGACCTGGGCGCCCTGGAGGGCGCTCGCGTAGAACGGGCTCGAGACGTCCGGCACGACGAAGCCGACCGTGAACGTCGTGCTCGTCCGCAGCGAGCGGGCGAGGTGCGAGGGCTGGAAGTTCAGGGCGTCCGCCGCCTCGAGCACCGCCGTGCGCGTCTCCTGGGAGAGCTCGCCGCGCCCGTTGAGGGCGCGCGAGGCCGTCGACGCGGACACTCCTGCGTACTCGGCGACGTCGACCAATGTCACCGTCCGACGGTTCCCCAAACGGTTGCGCAAGCGATTGCGACGCTGTCATAGTCCTGAGCCTGTGTCAAGGGAGCTTCGCATCGGCGTCGCCGGGCTCGGCGGGATGGGGACGGTGCACGCGCGGAACGCGCTCGGGCTGCCGGGGGCGCGGCTGGTCGCGGTTGCGTCGACGCGATCCGAGGTCACGGCGGCGGCTGCTGCCGAGCTCGGCGTCCGAGGGTCGTCCTACGAGGAGCTGTTCGCGGCCGACGACGTCGACGCGGTCGTGCTCGCGGCGCGGTCGATCGACCACGCCGAGCGCGCGGTCACGGTGCTCCGGGCAGGCAAGCACCTCTTCCTGGAGAAGCCGGGCGCGACGACGGTCGCGGGGCAGGCCGCGGTTCGCGAGGCGGCCCGGACGGGGCAGGTCGTCCAGGTCGGCTACCACCGCCGCTTCGACCCGCGCTGGGCCGAGGCCCGGCGGCTCGTCGAGGAGGGCGCGATCGGACGCCCGCTCGTCGTCTTCGGGGTCGCCCGCGACGTGCGGACGCCGGAGCCCGAGGACCCGGTGCCGACCGGCGGGTTCCTCGTCGACATGGCCTCGCACGACTACGACGCCGCCTGCTGGTTCCTCGGGCAGGAGCCGGTCGAGGCGTCCGCCGTCCGGCAGTTCTCGGTGTTCCCCGAGCTCGAGGCGCTCGGCGACCTCGACAACGCGGCGGTCACCCTGCGCTTCGACGGCGGCGGGATCGCGGCGCTCCACATCTCGCGCGTCTGCCCGTGGGGCCACGACGTGCGCGCCGAGGTCGTCGGCGACGAGGGCTCGGTCCTGATCGGCAACGCCGGCTCGCGGCCGGGAGTCACGCTGATGACGCGTGCCGACGCCGCGGGCTTCCCGCAGGACTACCGTGAGCTCTTCGCCGATGCGTACGCCGCGGAGCTCGCCGCGTTCGTGGCCGCGTGCCGAGGCGAGGGGCCGCCGGGCCCTTCGCTCGAGGACGACCGCCGCGCGGTCGCGATCGGCGTCGCCGCCCGTGCGAGTGCCGTTGCCGGCCGCCCGCTCGAGGTCGGCCCCGACTGGCCCTGGCCGTGACCGTCAGCCGACGGCGCTTCGGAGCACGTCGAGGTTGCGGGCCTCCACGGCCCGAACCTCGTCCAGGTCGACGAGCGATACCGCGACGCGGTCCTGCTCGACGACCCCCCAGCCGTCGAACCCGTCGAGCTCCGCGAGCACTGCGGCGAAGTCGACCGCCCCCTGGCCGAAGGGGCAGAAGAGCCCGGCGTCCCAGGCGGCCTCGACCGAGAGCTCCCGGGAGCGCACCTTCGCGAGCAGCCCGGCGTCGACGTCCTTGAGGTGGAGGTGGCTGATGCGGTCACGGGCGGTGCGGGCGAGCTCGACCGGGTCGCCGCCGCCGACGAGCGTGTGGCCCGTGTCGAAGGCGATCTTCACGAGCGCCGGATCGGTCGCCTCGAGCAGCGCTGCGACCTCGGCGGGGCTCTCGATGTACGTGGCGGTGTGCGGATGGAAGGCGGCGGGCACGCCGCGGTCGGCTGCGCGCTGCGCCGCGCGCTCGACCCGCTCGGCCGCGCGGCGGAAGTCGTCGCTCTTCAATCCGGTCTCGCGCGTCGCCTCCGGGCGGCCCGCGGCGGCGAGGCGGATCTCGTTCTCGTCGGCCGCGAGCACGACCGGCCCGCGGGCGCCGGTGGCGGCCAGGATCTCGATCGTCCGGTCGAGGAAGTCGAGATCCTCCTCGAACCCCTCGGCGTCGCCGATCCTGAGCGGGGCGAAGGCGCCGACGAGCTCGAGGCCGTACCGCTCCAGCGCCGAGGTGACCGAGCCCGCGTCGCTGCCGAAGTAGCCGGGCGGGCCGAGCTCGATTCCCGTGTAGCCGAGGTCCGCAACCGCGTCGAGCATCCGCTCGGGCGGGATCAGGTCGTCGCGGTCGACCGTGCGCTCCCAGACTCCCCAGGTGCACGGCGCGCTCGCGAGCCTCACAGGAACCTCCGCTCCGCGCGGCGTGCGTCCTCGTACCCGGCGCGCACGTCGCTCACCTCGGAGCGCCCGGAGATCTCCGGTACGGGCACGTCCCACCAGCTCTCGTACCCCGGCACACCCTCGTACCGGTCGACGTCGACCACGATCACCGTCGTCACCTCCTCGTTCTTCGCCTGCCGGAGCGCAGCGCGCAGCTCGGCGATGCCATTCGCGCGGACCGCCACCGCGCCGAGCGAAGCGGCGTTCGCCGCCAGGTCGAGTGGGAGGCGTGCCGGAGGGTCGCCGTCGCCGTCGAGCACCGGCTTGCCGTTCGTCGCATAGCGGTACTGCGTGCCGAAGCCGTCGAGGCCGACGGAGCGCGAGAGCGCGCCGATCGAGTTGAAGCCGTGGTTGTCCACGATGACCACCGTCAGCCTCACGCCCTCCTGGATCGCGGTCACGAGCTCGCCCGGGAGCATGAGGTAGGAGCCGTCGCCGACGAGGACGTAGACCTCCCGTTCGGGCGCGGCCATCTTGACGCCGATCCCGCCGGCGATCTCGTAGCCCATGCACGAGAAGCCGTACTCGACGTGGTAGCCCTTCGGGTCGCGGGTGCGCCAGAGCTTGTGGAGGTCGCCCGGCATCGAGCCCGCCGCACAGACGACGACGCTCGTCGCCGCCGACTCGTCGTTGACCGCGCCGAGCACCTCGCTCTGTGCCGGCAGCGGCTCTCGACCGAGTGAATAGAGGCGCGCGACCTCGGCGTCCCACTCCTCGTTGAGCCGTGCGGCCTCGGCGCGGTAGGCGTCGTCGACACCCCAGCCCTCGAGCGCGGCGGCGAGCTGCTCGAGCGCGACCCGCGCGTCGGCGACGACCCTGATCCCGGCGTGCTTGACGGCGTCGAAATCGGCCACGTTCACGTTCACGAACCGGTCCGCCGCCGGGAACGCGGTCTTGGAGGCCGTCGTGAAGTCGCTCCAGCGGGTGCCGATGCCGATCACCAGGTCCGCCGCGGCGGCCATCCGGTTCGCGGCGAAGGTGCCCGTCGCACCGATCGCGCCGAGGCACGAACGGTGGTCGTACGGCAGCGAGCCCTTCCCCGCCTGGGTCTCGCCGACCGGGATGCCGGTCGCCTCGCAGAACGCGCGCAGGCTGTCGGTCGCTTCCGAGTAGATCACGCCGCCGCCGGCGACGACGAGCGGGCGGCGAGAGCCCCGAATCGCCTCGACGGCCTCGGCCAGGTCCGCGGGCGCCGCGCGCGGCACCTGCCACACGCGCTCGGCGAAGAACTCCTCCGGGTAGTCGAACGCCTCCGCCTGCACGTCCTGCGGGAAGGCAAGGGTCACCGCGCCGGTCTCGGCGGGGCTCGTCAGCACCCGCAGCGCGGCAAGGGCCGCCGGGATCACCTGCTCGGGCCGCGAGATCCGGTCGAAGTACCGCGAGACGGGCCGGAAGCAGTCGTTCGCCGAGACGTCGCCGGCCGAGGGCACCTCGAGCTGTTGCAGCACCGGGTCGGGGGCGTGCCCCACGAAGACGTCGCCCGGCACCAGCAGGACGGGCAGCCGGTTGACGGTCGCGAGCGCGGCGCCGGTGACCATGTTCGTCGCGCCCGGCCCGATCGAGCTCGTGCAGGCCAGGGTCGAGAGCCGGTTCCGCATCCGCGCGTACCCGACGGCGGCGTGCACCATCCCCTGCTCGTTGCGCCCCTGGTGATACGGCAGCTCGGGGTGGGCGAGGAGCGCCTCGGCGATCCCGACGTTCCCGTGGCCGAAGATCCCGAAGCAACCGCCGAAGAACCGGTGCCTGACGCCGTCGCGCTCGGAGTACTGGGCGGTGAGGAAGCGAACGAGTGCCTGCGCGGCGGTGAGCCTCACGTACGTCACGCCACGACTCTACGATGCGCGGGCGGTTCCATGTCGAATCTCCTCGTCCGATCCGGGCCTCCCGACGCCGACGGCTGCATCCTCTCGGTGACGCCGGAGTCGGCCGGGTGGAGCTACGTCGGGTTCGAGGTCTACCGCGTCGAGGCCGGGGCACGGCTCGAACGGAGCGAGCCGGGACGCGAGACCTGCATCGTTGTCCTTTCGGGACGTGTCGATCTGGGCGCCGGGGAGCGCGCCTGGCGCGACCTCGGCCGTGACTCGGTCTTCGACGGCCCGCCTACGGCGCTCTACCTCCCGCCGGGCGTCGGCTGGTGGGCCGAGGGGGCGGCCGAGCTCGCCGTCTGCACCGCCCCGGCCGAGCGGGGCGCCGAGCTGCGCCTCCTGGAGCCGGCGAGGGTCCGCCACGAGTCGCGCGGGTCCGGCGGCGAGGCGCGCGAGATCGACCACATCCTGATGGAGGACGAGCCCGCCGAGTCGCTGCTCGTCACCGAGGTGATCACCCCGGCGGGCCACTGGTCGAGCTACCCGCCGCACAAGCACGACACCGACGAGCCGCCCCGCGAGACCTACCTCGAGGAGACCTACTACCACCGTATGCGGCAGCCGGGCGGATTCGCCTTCCAGCGCGTCTACACGGCCGACCTCTCGCTCGACGAGTCGCTCGCGCCCGGCGACGGCGACGTCGTCCTCGTCCCGCGTGGCTTCCATCCGGTCGCCGCCGGGGCACGTCACGACCTCTACTACCTGAACGTGATGGCCGGGCCCCTGCGCGAGTGGCGGATCACCCAGGACCCCGACTACGAATGAGGGCGGCGCTCGGCTGCCTGCTCGCCGGCTGCTGCCTCGCGGCCGGTTGCGGCGGTGACGCCGAGCCGAGACCCACGACGCCCGTCGACCGGGCCGCCGTCGCGAAGCGCTTCGCCAGGGCGATCTTCCGCGGCGACACCCGGACCGCGCTGAGCCTGATCGAGAGCGCGCAGGGTCTCGGAGAGTCGGTCACGCGTGCCGCGACGCCGTGGAAGCATCACCACGGCAGAGTCCGGCTGCTGCTCGACGAGCCCGGAGGTCGCTACGTCCTCGGCTTCTCGGGCACCCATCCGCACCCTGACGGCCGTTTCGAGCTCGTGCGGGGCGAGCTCGTCGTGGTGGTGGGCCCGGCCTCCGTCGAGGCGTTCGCCTTCCGCAACACCGTGACCAGGTTCAAGACCCACCACGACTCGCAGCTGCTGCCGTCGGATCGGTAGCGCCCGGGCCGGGGACCGATTCGACCTCGTCCGAGCCGAGGATGTTCGCGGCGCCTGCGGGGACGAACGCGGCCACCACGGGGTCCCCGCCGGCCTTTCGGCGAAGCATGGTGGGGGGTTGCGGGCTCAGGTGCGCGTCGCCCCACTGCCGGAGGGCGGCGAGCGCGACGCGGAGCTCCTTGCCCTTCTCGGTGAGCACGTACTCGTAGCGCTCGGGGCGCTCGCTGTAGCGGACGCGCTCGAGGATGCCCTCGGTGACGAGCCGGCCGAGGCGGTCGGTCAGGACGTTGCGGGCGATCCCGAGGCTCTCCTGGAACTGGTCGAACCGCGAGAGGCCGCGGAAGGCGTCGCGCACGATCAGGAGGGTCCAGCGCTCGCCGACGATCTCGAGCGCCCGTGCGATCGAGCAGTTCTGGTCGTCGTAGTCCCGCTTCAGCATGCACCCCACGATATCACTGTGAGTTGCGTGAAGCAACTATCTGTGGCATAGTGATTGTCGGTTGCGTGAAACAACTAAGGAGGGGATGGCAATGATCGCAGCAGAGTGGTTGGTGGGGCAGGACCGGAGAACGCTCTCGGAGCGCACCGGATTCGTCGTGGCCGCCGCGGTGATCGGGCTGGGCCTGTTCGCGTCGGTGACCCCGTCCCCGCTCTATCGCACCTATAGCGTGCTCTGGCACTTCTCGCCGCTCACGCTCACCCTCGTCTATGCGACGTATGCCTTCGGCGTGCTGGCCGCGCTGCTTCTCCTCGGCGGAGTGTCGGACGACGTCGGCCGGCGGCCGGTGCTGCTCGTCGCGCTCGCGATGCTGATGGGCTCGACCGTGCTCTTCATGCTCGCCGAGTCGGCAGCGTGGCTCTTCGTCGCCCGCGGGCTGCAGGGGCTCGCGACCGGCGCGGCCCTGAGCGCCGCGAGTGCCGCGCTGCTCGACTTGCACCCGCGCCGCGACCCGGCCGGCGTCGGCCTGACGAACGCACTCGCGGCCGCGGGCGGCCTCGGCCTCGGCATGCTCGTGTCGTCGGCGATCGTGCAGCTCGGGACCGACCCTCGCCTGCTCCCGTATGTCGTGTTGCTCGCGCTCTTCGGGATGGCGTTCGTGGGCGTGTACCTGATGCCGGAGCCAGTTCGCTCCGCGTCGGGCTTCCGCCTGCGCTTCGAGCGCCCGAGCGTCCCGGCGAGCGTCCGGCGTCCATTCCTCCTCGCCTCGCTCGCGGTGGTCGCCTCCTGGTCGATCGGCGCGCTCTTCTTCTCGCTCGGCCCGCAACTCGGCGCCCAGCTGTTCCGGACGACGAACACCGTTCTTCAGGGGAGCGGGATCGTCGTGCTCGCGCTCACCGCGACCGTTGCCCAGTACCTGACCGCGCGGGTCGCGCCGTGGATCGCGACGAGCCTCGGCTCGCTGGGCCTCGCCGGCGGCACGGCGCTTGATCGTCGCCGCCACCGCGACCGGGTCGAGCGCCGCGTACCTTGCGGGCTCGGTGCTCGCCGGCGCAGGGTTCGGAGCGGTGTTCCTCGGGGGCCTGAGGACGCTCGTCGGGGCGATCCCGCCGACGCACCGCGCATCGGTCATGTCCGCGTTCTACGTCGTGGCGTACGCGTCCCTCTCCATCCCCGCCGTCCTCGCCGGGATCGTCGTCACCAGGATCGGCCTCGACGACACGTTCGAGGTGTTCGGCGTCGTCGTCTCGGTCCTCGCCGTGGTCGTGGCCCTCGAGGCCTGGCGAACTCGACCGGCCCGGTGAGCGGCGGCCGCCGCACTCTGCTCTGCTCCGGCAGAATGCGTGCAAGCCAGCAGGGGGGCTCAGCGGATGCTCGAAATCGGGGGGAGCCTGCGGCAGGCGCGCTCACGAGCGGGCCTAGAGCTGCTCGACGTCGAGGCCGACACCATGATCCCGGCGCGCTACCTCGGCGCCCTCGAGGACGAGTGCTTCGACGTCCTGCCGGCCGGCCCCTACAGGCGCAGCTTCCTGCGCGAGTACGCCGAGTACCTCGGCCTCCGCGGAGACATCTATGCCGACGAGTACGTGCTGCGCTTCGAGCCCCCGGAGGCCGATCCGGAGCCGGAGCCGGTGCGCTCGTCCGCCGCCTGGCACCTTGCCCGGGCTCGAGACGAGATCACCCTGCGCCGGGCCGCCGTTGCCGTCGTGCTCGGCGTCGTCGTCGTGGCCGTCTGGCTGCTCGGCACGGGCGGCTCGGGCGGGCGCCCGGTGCCCGCGGGGACCGAAGCGGCCGCGGCGGCACGGCCCGCGATTCACCGTGCCGCGGCGCCTCCGGTGAGGCCTGCGGCGCCGCTCCCGCCTCCGAAGCCGCCCCCTGCCCTGACGCTCGCCGCAGCGCGCGGCGACTGTTGGCTCGCGGTGCGCATGGGATCGAGCACGGGGCGGGTCGTCTACGAGGGCGTGCTTCGGATCGGGCAAACGGCGCGCTTCGGGCTTCGCAAGCCGCTCTGGGTCAGGCTCGGGGCACCGTGGAACCTCGACGCGACGATCGGGAGGCGATCCGTGACCTCGGCCCTGCCCGACCGGACCGGAGATACCGAGGCCACCGCCGGCGGCATCGGCGCGGCCTGACGGTCAAGGATCGGTGGATGAGGGAAGCGTTGAGCGCACGTGGGCCGTGTCTGGCCTCGAGGGGACGGCGTGGCCGCCTGACCCGGTCGCGAACCGACGTCGAAGTCGGGTGGGATGAAGTGGCAACCACTCGCAGCTTCGCGCGACGGCGTAGGCGGCAACGGGCAGCAGGACGAACTCGAGTCGCAGGAAGGTCGGGTTCGGCAGCGATGCCAGGTACAGCAGCGAGCCGATCAAGGTCGCCGAGATGACCAGTCGCGGCGCAGTGGACTCGCGTTGACAAACGAACGCGAAGAGCGCGGCAGCCAGCAGCAGCGTCCAGAGCGGCTGCTGCTCGTAATCCCACAGAGGGAGATGGGCGACCGCCGACAACCAGCTGTGCAGCACGGGGCCGAAACGCTCCGTGACCGGCCGTCCGAAGTCGCCTGCCGTGACCAACGAAAGCTGCCGCCAGTACGAGATCTTGATGAACAGCATCGCCGGCGCGATCGCAGCGAGACCCGTGAGTAGCAGCCAGCTCGCGTTCCGAACCCGTCGGATCGTGAGAACCGCCGCTACGAGCACCGGAACCGCGATCGACTCCCGGGTAACCGAGCCCACCGCGATCGCGGCGACCCAGAGCCCGAGCCACCACCGGCTTCGTTCCACCGTCATCACCATGGCGAGCAGCGCGATGAGAACCGCGAGCAGTCCGGCGCCGTCCGAGAGCGGGCGCAGCGCGTAGTTCGTCAGCGGTGGGAAGGCCATCACAGCCACCGTCGCAATCGCGGCGGGAACTCGCGCGAACCGGAGCCGCAGCAGCAGAAAGAGCGCGGGCGCAAGGAGGATGTACGCGCCGATCGCGACGTCGAGCAGGCCGCGTGAACCGGTCACCGGCTGAAGAAGCGCCGCGGCAGCGGGCAGCAACACGCGGCGGCGGTACCAGTGCTCGTCCTGAGCGACCTCGTTCGTCGTGAGTCGCCTGCCGTTCAGGTGGACGACGCCGTGGCCGATCGCGATCGCTTCTCTTCGCGCATCCGCGGACGGGACACCGGTGAGTTCGAGCGCGCGCGCTTCGTAGACCACGCTGTCCGGCGTCCACCTCGGCGGCGCAAACCAGGCGGGCGCCGACAGCGCGACCGCCGCCAGGGTCACAACCAAGGCCTCCAGCGTGAGCCGTTTCACCATGAACGTCTCACTCTCGCAAGCCACGGCCGCCGGCGCACCGGACAGACCTCCGATTTCTGGTCGACGAACGGCCAGCCGTGGCCGGAGGCACTCGTTGCGGCCGGGACCGGTGAAAGAGTCCCACCTCGAGCTCGTGGCTGAATCCGGATACCACGCCACCGAAGGCGGGATCGGGCAGGCGCGGGCCGCCCGTCTCGATTCCGCCCCGGCTCGCACGGGGGCCAGACGATCACGGGCGGCGCCGCATCCGAGGTGATCTTCGGCGGTAGCGGCGTCGACACCCCGAGCGGCGGCGGGGGCCCCGACTACGTCTGTGCGGGCAACGGCAACGACTCGGTCTCGGGAGGTGACGGCAACGACACGATCGACGGGCAGAACGGCGCCGACGTCATCCACGGCGATGCCGGCGACGACATCCTCATCGGCAGCAACTGCAACGACTTTTCCTCGGGCGGCGCCGGCAACGACGTGTTCACCGACTTCGAGAAGGGACCCGACACGACGGACGGGACGTGAGGCCTGGAAGCAGGCGCCGAAACGTCATCCGGTCGAGCCGACGGTGGCTCGAGGATCTCATCGTCCGATGCCGGTGGATCGACGCATGTACGCACGAAAGACCGTGGAGGGCAGAGCTCGCTTCAACGCGGCATTGAGGTGGGCGTCGCGTCCCACGAGGTAGCGGAGCTTTGGCCGTCTCGCTTCGAGGGCGGTTCGGACAGCTTCCGTGACCGGATCGGGAGACGGCGCGCGTCGGCCGGTTGCACGCCACGTTCGCTCGACGCGTTCGCCGCAGTTCGCGTAGGGCCCTTCCGGGTCGTAGTGGATCTCGGCGTTCCAGATGTCGCTCCTGAATGCACCCGGCTCGATGATGGACGTCTGCACCCCGTGTGGGCCGAGCTCGTACGAGAGCGACTCGGCCCAACCCTCGAGTGCGTATTTCGACGCCGTGTAGGCGGCGAGGCCGGGGCCGGCGCAGAAGCCGCTGTCGCTCGAGATCACGACGATCCGGCCTCGGGTATGCCGGAGGGCCGGCAACGCGGCTCGTACGACCTCCGTCACGCCGAAGAAGTTGGTGTTCATGACGAGCTTGGCGGTTTCCGCTGGAACCTCTTCGAACGGGCCTACGACGGCGATGCCGGCACTCGCGACGACGGCATCGAGGCGTCCGTTCGTGTCCTGCAGCACCTCGGCGACGGCGTTGCCGATGCTTTCGGAGTCGAGCACGTCGAGGGCGATTACTCGCACGGAGGCTGGGTCTGTACCTCGTAGGCGGAGCAGTTCATCGAGTCCAGGGCGCGCGCCGGGATTGCGCATCGCCGCAAAGACTCGCCACCGGGCCTGGGCAAGCTCTGCGGCGATGACCCGGCCCAGGCCGCGCGATGCGCCCGTCACGATCACGGTCCGGCCGGTCGTCGGGCGGTGATTCATGTGAGTCGGGGCATCGGTGGACGCCGAGGCTCAGATGAATGACGGAGGGCCGTTC
Source organism: uncultured Actinomycetes bacterium (assembly GCA_963836925.1). GTDB lineage: Bacteria > Actinomycetota > Thermoleophilia > Gaiellales > Gaiellaceae > PALSA-600. The sequence continues at coordinate 25,258 of CAWILJ010000002.1, read as the reverse complement.
TCCTCCGGGAGGATCATGGTGCCGTCGTCGATTCGCCAGCCGACCTCCACCTCTGCTCCCTCTCGTAGTTGCTCGAAGGCGTCGCTCCTCGGCGGTGCTTCGGCCCACAGCGTCGTCCGACCGCATTCGATCCGCGCTCTTACACGGTTGCCGAGGAAGATCGTCTCGACGACGATGCCCTGCAGTCGATTCCAGTCTGCGCGGTCGTCTTCGGGAGCCAGCATCGCGATCCGCTCCGGGCGTGCGGAGAGCGCGACCCCCGTTCCGGGGGCCGGCCGGCGATCGTCCCGCACTCGTAGCTTGTGCATGTCCACCCGGAGCACGACGATGTCGTCGTCGCAGGACTCGACCTCGCCGAGCAGGAGGTTGCTCTCTCCGATGAACGTCGAGGCGAAGGCGCTCGTCGGGTTGTCGTAGATCTCGCGAGGCGATCCGGCTTGGATGATCGACCCGTCGCGCATGATCACGATGCGGCTCGACATGGTCAGGGCCTCCTCTTGATCATGCGTCACGTAGATGAAGGTGGTACCAAGGCGCTCCTGGAGTCGTCGCAGCTCGAGTTGCATCTCCTTCCGCAGCAGGAGGTCGAGAGCGGCGAGAGGTTCGTCGAGCAGCAGCACCGCGGGCTTGGACACCAGGGCACGAGCGAGCGCGACGCGTTGCGCCTGCCCGCCGGAGAGCTGGCTCGGGCGTCGGTCTTCCAGGCCGGCAAGCCGTACCAGTTCCAGCGCCTCGCTCACACGGTTGCGAGCCTCGTCCCGTTGCACACGCTGGCGCTCGAGGGGATAGGCGACGTTCTCGAACACCGACTTGTGGGGGAAGAGGGCTCCACGCTGAAAAACGAGGTTTGTGGGGCGCTTGTGCGCGGGGGCTTCCGTGACGTCGCGCCCGTCGATGAGAACGCGGCCGGCATCGGCGAAGTCGAGCCCGGCGATGATTCGGAGCAGCGTTGTCTTGCCGCAACCACTGGGCCCGAGAATCGAGAGGAACTCACCCGCTCCCACGTCGAGCGACACGTCGTCGACCGCCAGGACGTCGTTGAACCGTCGGGTGATCCTGTTGACGGTGACGGTGTGACCCGCGCCCGCGAGATCGGCGACGGCACGCTCGATTGCGCGCTCCCGGCGATCGGGGCCCGCTGTCGCGTTGTGGACGTCGTCGGTCATGCGGTCGACACCGGCCCTCGAATCGTTCACGATACAGAACGATAGGCAAACAGATAGAACGGATCGACGCTTGCACCGTCCAGAACCAAGCGGGTACTGTCTGAGCAATCGAACATGCGACCAGTGAATCGAACGAGATGAGGTCGGACAAGGCTGGCGTGAACGCGTCGGGCGGACATGCTGTCGCGGCCCGGAGCGGCTCATCGGGCGGTCGGCTTGGCGTGAGTGCTACGACGGAGGTGGGGTCGAGGATCGACGAATTTCTCTCTCGCCGCCGTGACGAGCTCGTCGAGCTCGCCGCCGACCTCGTGAGCATCGACAGCCAGATTCCCCCCTACGCAGACGAGCGCGAGATCGTCGCGTTTCTCGGCCGAAAACTGGTCGAGCTCGGCCTCGGAGGCGGCGAGGTGTACGCGCTGGAGCCCGACCGTCCGAACCTCGTCGTCCGGGTTCCCGGGTCGGGTGGCGGCACCACGCTCATGCTGAACGGGCATCTGGACACCAAACCGGTTGGCGACGCCCGTCCCGCCTGGCATAGCGATCCGCTGACGCCGGAGCTCCGAGACGACCGCCTCTATGGTCTGGGCTCGAGCGACATGAAGGGGGCCGTGGCGGCGATGGCATTCGCGGCCGCAGCCCTGCGGGCGCCCGGGATGCCCGAGCTCCGGGGTGACCTCGTGCTGGCCTTTGTCGCCGATGAGGAGGACGGGGGCGGCCACGGCTCGAAGTACCTGGCCCCGCTGCTCGACGGCGTCGATGCTTGCCTGATCGGAGAGCCGAGCGGGTGGGAGCGAAACTGGCAAGGGCTGCATCTCGTTTCGCGCGGCGTTTGTTGCTTTCGGGTTCGGGTGCACGGCACGCAGATGCACTCGTCCCTGTCCGACCGGGTGGAATCTGTCAATGCCTCGCGGTTGATGGCGGAGCTGCTGGTGTCGCTCGGAGACGAGCTCGAGCTCGACTACGTTCCTCATCTGCTCGACGGTTCGAAGCCGACCCTGAATGTCGGCGTCGTTGTCTCGGGCGGCGTCTACTTCGGTGTCGTCCCCGGGCTCGCCGAGTTCGGCTGCGATCTCCGAACCCTTCCCGGGATGACGCTGGACTCGGTGCGGGCTGCGGTCGAGCGCTGGCTCGAACGGCATCGCGCCGAGCTTCGAAACCTGGAGGCGGAGCTGATCTTCGAGCCCGGGCTGAGCTGGGTCCCGCCTGCCGAGATTGGCGCTGATCATGCACTCGTGCAGGCCGCTCAAGCGGCTGCGGCCGAGGTGCTCGGAGCCTCGCCGCCCCTGCTCGTGTTTCCCGGTGCGACCGATGCGCCTTGGTTCGAGGCGGCGGGTATTCCGACGATTCCGTCCTTCGGGCCGGGTCTTCTGACGAACTGCCATGGCCCCAACGAGTACGTCGAGCTCGAAAGCATCCACCAGGCGGCGCGAATGTACGCGCGCATCGCGGCGCGGTACTGTGACCTGCCCCCGGAGCCGAAGGAGTCGCATTGAAGACGGAGCAGCCGTGAAGCCCGAGATCCTGACCACAGACGAGGCTCCGATGCCGGGAGGCGCGTACTCGCAGGGCGTACGTGTCGGCTCGACCCTCTTCCTCTCCGGGCAGGTCGGCATCGACCCGGCCACGGGCGAGGTGCGCGAGGGTCTTGCCCAGCAGACCCGGCAGGCGATTCGAAACCTCGAGGGCGTGCTCCGCGACGCCGGGGGATCGCTCGAAAGCATCGTCAAGACGACGTGTTTTCTCGTCGATGTCGGGCAGTTCGCCGAGTTCAACGCCGCCTACGCCGAGATGATGGGTGACCACCGGCCGGGCCGCAGCACCGTCGGAGTCGAGCTCGCCGGCGGCTACCTGGTCGAGATCGAGTGCATCGCCCACCTGGAATGATCGCGTCGGCCCTCGCGCGGCACTCCTGAGGAGTCCTCGTGTCCGCGCTCCAGTCGGTGGCTGTCAATCTCCAGAAATGGCGGCTTCGCCGGGGCACGTCCGTGTCGGCGCTGGCACGCGCCGCCAACGTCTCCAAGTCGACGATCTCCGAGATCGAGCGTCACAACGGCAACCCGTCGCTCGAGACCCTCTGGGCTCTCGCCAGGGCGCTCGAGATCCCGCTCGGCTTCCTCTTCACCGACCAGGACGGCGACACCGTGGTGCGGGTCGTACGTCAAGACGAGAGCGCGATCGCCTTCGAGCAGCCCGGTTACATCTCGCGCCTCGTTGCCGGCTGGGAGGTAGACGGCGAGATCGAGGTCTACACGACCACGATGGAGAGCGACGCCCGACGCGAGTCTGCCAGTCACGGCGCCGGCGTGATCGAGCACGCCCTCGTTGTCGAGGGGCGCCTGCAGATCCGGGTCGGGGACGAAGCGGAGGAGCTCGAGCCCGGCGACTTGATGTCCTTCCCGGCCGACCAGCCGCACCAGTACCGGGCCCTGAACGGCCCGGTACGCGTGGTCGGGATTCATCAATACCCGCGGGGCCGTCCTCGCCTGGACGCTTCGGGCAGCGAATCCGACTCGCACTGATGGCCGCACCGGTACGAGTCGGCGTGATCGGCGCAGGCGCGTTCGGAGAACGACACGTCAGGGCCTTCGCACGCCTGCCGGACGTCGACCTGGTCGGCGTCGTCGATTGCGACGCCGGTCGGGCCCGCGCCGTTGCCCAGCGATTCGGGGTCCGTCGGTGGTTCGACGACGCCGCGGCGCTTCTCGATGTCTGCCGGCCGCACGGTGTCTCGGTGGTCACCTCCGGGAGCCACCACCGGGCACCGACGCTCGAGGCGCTCCGGCGAGGTTGCTCGGTGCTCCTCGAGAAGCCGATCGCGATCTCCAGTGAGGAGGTCGCCGCGATCGAGGCCGCCGCGGAAGCCTCCGCCGGGTTCGTGATGCCGGCGCACATCCTGCGCTTCACGGCCCCTCACATCGAGCTCCGCGGAAGGCTGGCCGAGGGCGCGATCGGTGAGCTGGTCGGCCTCTCGGCGGTTCGCAGCAGAGGACGCGGGCATGCCCGACTCTTCCCGGACGTGCACCCGGCGCTGATGACCATGATCCACGACCTCGATCTCGCGGTGTGGCTCTCGGGCGCCCGGGGTGTTCGGGTCGCTGCTCATGCCGGTGCGCGATTCGAGGACGGCAGGCCAGGGATGCTCTTCGCGACCGTCGAGGCGACGGACGGCAGCGTGTGGTCGCTTCGGGCGAACTGGCTCCTCCCCGACGAGGCGATCCCGACCGATCGACTCGAGGTCTACGGAACCGGCGGTGTCTTGCTGCTCGACCTGCAACCGACCGTCACGCTGCTCGGCACCACGGTCGAGCACGTCGATCACGAGCTGACGCCAGACGCCCATCCCGGGGCACTCGAGGCGGAGGTCGCCCACTTCTGCGCGTGCCTCCGCGATCGGGTCGAGCCGACCGCCGTAACCCTGGACGAGGCAGCCCACGGCATCCGCCTCGCCGAAGCGATCATCGAGTCTGCGGCCGCCGACGGGCGCACGGTCGACCTCGCCGAGCAATGACGATCGCCGACGCCCACGTGCATCTGTTCTCGACCGGCTTCGCCGGGGTCGCGGGGGGCCCGCCGGCCGGCGAGGACGAGCTCGGCGCCTACGAGCGCCTCAGAACCCATCATGGGATCGTCCGGGCGCTCGTGATCGGATACGAGGCCGAGGCGCGCTACGCAGGGAATAGCGACTACGTCCTCCGGCTCGCGGCCGAACGCCCCTGGATCGCCCCGCTCGTGTTCGTGCGGGCGGCGGCCTCGCCACCCTTGCAGATGCTGCGCGAGCTCCGAGAGAGCGGAGCGGCGGGAGTCGCGATCTATGCCTCCGACGAGCACGAGGGCCGAGCGATCGCCGAGTGGCCCCGCGACGGTACTCGAAGAGCTTCGCTGTCAACGGGCCCTGATCAGTCTCAACGTGAGACCTCGGGCAACTGCTGCGCTCGGCACCTTCGTTGCCGGGCTCGACGGTTGCCCGATCCTGTTCAGCCATCTCGGGCTTCCCGGCCCCCGGCAGGCTGCACCGACGCTCGACGACGCCCGCGCGGAGCTCGCGCCGCTGCTTGCGCTCTCGAGGCGCCAGCACGTCGTCGTGAAGTTCTCCGCGCCCTACGCGATCAGCGATCCGGGCCACGCGTTTCCGCACCTGGCGGCCGGCCCGTTCGTCGAGGTGCTGCTCGAGGCCTTCGGCCCGAAGCGCCTCGTCTGGGGCTCCGACTTCTCCCCGGCGCTGGACTACGTCTCATTTGCCCAGACACTCGATACGCGGTTGCTCGCGCACTGCACGACACCCGAGATCGAGGCGGTGATGGGCGCCAATCTGCTTCGACTGCTTGGCGACCCGGAAGGACACGAGTGAAATGGAGAGGCTCTGCTACACGTTCGATCTCGCACCGGGCATGGAAGAGGAGTACGAGCGCCGCCACGCCCGAGTCTGGCCCGAGCTCCTCCAGGCGTTGAGGGACTCCGGCTTCTCGAACTACTCGCTGTTCCGCCGCGGTAGCGAAGTGATCGCCTATGCCGAATGCGAGCCGTCATTCGAAGCGGCAATGGCGAAGCTGGCGCAGACCGAGGTCAACGAGCGCTGGAACGTCTACATCCGGTCGCTGATGACGCGCTCCGTCGACGCCGCGGGACGCTTCTTCATCGTCCCCGAGATCTGGCACCTGGACTGACACCGGCCCTGTCCGATAGACCGGCGTTCGTTCGGTTCGCTTGACACCCTGGCGCAGACCTCACTAGTCTTCGAGTGGTCTTGCAGCTGCCTGCCGACCGCCCTTCTGATGCCGCCGGGGGGCCCTCGATGGGCAGCAAGCCGACGATTGGCTGCGTCGAGGTGACGAAGAGCTTCGGGCACGTCGACGCGCTGCGAGGCGCGACGCTGACAGTGAGCCAGGGCAAGGTCACGGCCCTCTTCGGCGACAACGGCGCCGGCAAGTCGACCCTGCTGCGGGTGCTCTGCGGCATGTACCAGCCCGACGGCGGGGAGGTCCTGATCGAGGGGCAGACGGTGAAGCTCCGCTCGATCAGGGACGCGCATTCACGCGGAATCGACGTCATCCATCAGGACCTCGCGCTCGCGCCCGACCTCTCGGTCACCGAGAACGTCTACCTCGGGCACGAGCAGTTCTTCGACGGCTGGAGGAGACTGGCCGGCGTCCTTTCCCGGCGGCGCATGGGATCGTCGACGGCGACAGCGCTGCGGGAGCTCGGCATCGACCTGCCCTCGGTCCGGCTACCGGTCGAACAGCTCTCCGGCGGGCAGCGCCAGGCGGTCGCTGTCGCCCGTGCCGTGATGTGGAGCCGGCTTGCGATCCTGATGGACGAGCCGACTGCGGCGCTCGGTGCGAAGCAGTCCGAGTCGGTGTGCGCAACGATCAAGCAGGTCGCCGCGAAAGGCCTCGGCGTGCTCGTCATCTCCCACGACATCCCGCGCATGCTGGAGGTGGCAGACACGGCGGCGGTGCTGCGGCGGGGACAGGTCGTCCTCGAGGCGGCCGCCCGCGAGCTGACGATCACCGATGTCGTCCACGCGATGGTCGGAGACCACGACCGGTGAGCGCCGTCGCGCAGCGAGTGCCGGGGAAGCTGCTGGGCAGTACGGCCCTGGTGATCGCCGCCGTAGACGTCGTCCTCATCCTGGTCTTCGGGTTCCTCTCCTTCCACCACACGTTCTTCGGGCTGATCAGCCTCCAGAACATCGGCTTCAACGCCTCGCAGATCGTGCTGCTCTCGGTCGCGGCGACGTTCGAGCTCGCCGCCGGGCAGATCGACATCTCCCTCGGCGCTATCCTCGTGCTCTCGTCTGTCGTCGGTGGCGAGGTGATCCAGCACCTCGGCGGGACGACGGATCAGGTTCAGGCGGGCGCGTACCCGCATCTTCTCCTGGCGCTTGTGCTGGGGTTGACGACCTGTGTCGCGGTCGGTGCCGCTTTCGGGCTCGTAAACGGGCTCGTGGTGACGCGGCTCGAGGTGAACTCGTTCATCGCGACGCTCGGAACGACCGGCATCGGGACGGGAATCGCGTTCATCATCACGCAAGGGGCCGATCTCGCCTACCAGCCGCTCTGGCTACAGGACAACTTCGGGGCGAAGAATCTCGGCGAGGTGCCGCTGCCCGCCATCGTCGTCGGCGCGTTCGTCGTTGTGCTCTGGGCAGTCATGAGGTACACCCGCTTTGGGTTGCACACGCTCGCGATCGGATCCTCCGAGACGAGCGCGGAGCGGGCCGGTGTTCGCGTTCCGAGGCACACGGTTGCCGTGTATGTGCTCGCCGGCGCTCTGTGCGGATTCGCGTCGATCCTCGATCTGGGCCGGTTTGCAACCACCAACGTCGCCGGGCATACATACGATGCGCTCGCTGCGGTGGCGGGCGCCGTGATCGGCGGCACGAGCCTGTTCGGCGGCCGTGCTTCGGTTCCCGGCTCGGTGTTCGGGGCCCTGCTCGCCGTGATTCTCCAAACCGGGCTCGTCGCGGACGGGCTCAGTCCCTTCTACCAGCAGGTCGCGGTCGGGGTCGTCCTGATCGCAGCCGTCTACGCCGACCGGAGGCGGCGAAAGCGAGTCTAAGAAGACGTGGCGCACAGCTTGCGCCGGTTATGCCAAACGCGACTCGGAGGTCGATGGAAATGCGAGAGACATTGAAGGCATCGAAAGGGAGGCTGGGAGCGACTGTCGTCGTGCTCTCCGTGGTGGCCTCGGTCGCAACCTGGAGCGCTGGGTCGGTCGGTGCGGCTCCGGCCCCGCTCCGGATCACGGGAGTCGTCGCCCAGGTCACCGATCCCTACTTCATCTCGATGAAGTGCGGCGCACTGGCGGCGATCAAGGATATGGGCGGAGGCGTAACGCTTTCGTGGCAAGGGCCCGTGCAACCGAGCGTCCCGCAGGAGATCGGCGCCCTCGGCGCGGTCGCTTCCACGAAGCCGAACGGCGTGATCCTGACCCCGTTCTCGCCGACGGCGTTCCTCAATCCGGTCACGGGCCTGATGAAGCAGGGAGTGCCGGTCGCGCTGACCGACGCGTTCCTCTCCAAGAACGCGGCCTACTCGGAGGTCTACACCGACGTGACGCATTCGGGGCCGGTGCTCGCACAGAGAATTGCCGGGCTGATGCACGGAAAGGGTGAGTTGCAGATCATTGCATTCGGCGCAGGCGATCCCTTCGAGACCCCGCGCTACACCTCCATGGTCAAAGTGCTGAAGGCGAAGTATCCAGGGATCAGCGTGCTTCCGGTGCAGTACGCCGGAGCGGACTCCAACAAGGCCGCTCAGATCGTCTCCGGTGTGCTCGCAGGGCACCCGAACCTGGGTGCCATCTACGCAACCGACGGACCGATGGGCCAGGGCGCGGCCGCGGCGCTCCGCACGGCGGGAAAGCGGGGAACGGTGAAGCTGATCTCCTTCGACGCCGAGCCTGACCTGGTGCGAAGCCTCAGAGACGGGTCGATCCAGGCGCTCTATACGCAGGCTCCCTTCATCGAGGGCTACACCGCGATGAAGAGCCTGATCAAGTACCTGCGGGGCCCGGGCGTCTCGGGGAAGCCGGTCGGCCAGGCGAAGCCCTACTACACGCCGGCTCCGCTGCGCTTCATCACCAAGGCGGATCTGTCGAACCCGGCGACGAACAAGTACCTGTATCTGGCCAATTGCAGCAGCTAGGAAGTCAGAACAAGCTCCGGCCGGGGCACGGGCCCCGGCCGGAGGTCATTGACAGTCCGTACCGGTATGTTTAGCTTTCGTTCGATATGAACGACAGTCGGCCACCTGCGCCGCCGGGAGCCACCGGCCCGGAAGACGTCGATCTCGCGGTCGTCCGCGGTTTCGTCATCACGATGGATCCGGAGCGGCGGGTGTTCGCCGACGGCGCTGTGGCCGTTCGTGGACGTGACCTCGTCGGCGTCGGCACGACCGACGAGATCCTCCGGCGGTTCAATCCGGGACGCTTGATCGATGCCCGGGGAGGAGTCGTGCATCCCGGCTTCATCGAGTGCCATGCGCACGTCACCTTTCATCTTGCCCGCGGAGCCTTTGGCGACACGATCACCTTCGACGAGGTCGAGCCCCACTTCTTCCTGCCGTTTCTGAACGCCGTCGATGACGAGGCGGAGCACGCCGGAGCGCTCCTGGCGTGTCTCGAGATGATCGGGAACGGGACGACCTGCTTTCTCGAAGCGGGGACAGCCCATTCGCCGGCCGCCGTTGCCGATGCCTCCGAGGCGCTGGGGATGCGCGGCCTCGTCGCCGACCCGTGGCTCTGGGACGTCTCCGACAACAGCGACGGCTACAACGCACTCGCGCTCGAGCGCGGTCCGGCCTCGCTCGACCGTGCACTCGACTTGCTCGGGACGGAGTTGCGGCGCAACCGGGACCCCGACGCCCTGGTCCGGGGGCATATCGCGATCCAAGGGATGGGATCGGCGTCGGACGAGCTCGAGCTCGCTGCGAAGCACGCTGCCGACGAGGGCGGGACCGTGCTCAACCAGCACCAGTCCTATTACCAGGTCGACGCCGCCACCGACGACTTGCGCTGGGGCTGCCATCCGCTGGTTCATCTCGAGGAGATCGGAGTCGCGGGCGAGAACTGCGTCTTCGCACACATGAACATCCTGCGCGATGACGAGCTCGAGCCAATCCTCCGTAGCGGCCTCTCGATCGCGTGGTGCCCGGGCGCCTCGATGATGTGGGGGGTGGGCGGGACGATTCACGGCCGGCATGCGGAGCTCTATCGCCGTGGCGTGAACGTCGCTCTCGGGTCCGACTCGTCGAACTGGGGCGTCCGCTTCGATCTCGGGCTTCAGGGGTACCTTGCCGTCCTGACCGCGCGCGAGAAGCAGGGGAGCCGGTCGGCGCTCGTCGCGGAAGACGCACTCGCGATGGCGACGATCAACGGCGCCCACGCGGTCGGCCTCGCCGATCGTATCGGCTCGCTCGAGGCCGGTAAGCGAGCCGATGTAGTCGTGCGCGCAAACGACGTGCCCGAGGCCTTTCCGCTCACCGATCCGGTTTCCCAGCTCGTTTACAGCGCGCGCTCCAGCACGGTCCACACGGTCGTGATCGACGGGCAAGTCGTGCTCGAGGCGAGACAGCCGACCCGGCTCGAAGCGGGGGCGGTCTTCGGAGAGGTCCAGAGCTCGGTCCGACGCGTGTTCGACCGCATGGGGTACAGCCTGCGACCCAGCTGGGCTCCGCACACGCCGGGGCGGCCGGCGCCGTGAACCCACACCCAGAGAAAGGGAGATGATGGACGAGTCCTATATCCGTGAGCTGGCAAGCCGGGATCTCGATCGCTATACGAGGCGCGCGTTCCTGGCACGCGCGAGTGGCACGATCCTGGCTGCTTCCGGGGGGATCGGGCTCCTTTCCGGGTTGAAAGCCGCGAGCGCGTCTGCAGCGGTCGGAGGCCAACTCGTATTCGTCGGCGTCGACGGTGAGGACGCCTCGAAGATCGCGAAGCCGTTCCTGACCAAGAACAAGGTCACGATGAAGGTCAGCTACATCGCCGACAACGACACGTTGCTGACCAAGCTGCGCACGGGCGGAACACACCAGTTCGATGTCATGACCATCCCGAAGGACTCGGCGCCGCGCGAGATGGAACTCGGCTTCGTCCAACCGCTCGACCTCGGGACGCCGAGCTTCAAGGGGCTCTTCGCCGGCCTCCAGACGGCGCCGTGGATCATGCACGGCGGGCAGACCTACGGCTTTCCGCTCATCTGGGGCTCCGAGCCGTGTGTCTACAACCCGAAGAAGTTCAAGGGGCTTCCGCCAAAGTACACGGACTTCGCCGATCCGAAGTACGCGAGGTCTCTCACGACGATCGATGAGCCGTACGGCAATCAGTGGCTGGTCGCGAAGTCGCTCGGCTTCGGAAAGAACGGGAACCACAACGAACTCACGCAAGCGCAGCTCGACAAGGTTACGGACGCCTGGAAGGGGATCAAGAAGAACGTCGTCTCGATGACCGCGGCATTCGGCGACCAGACCGATCTGCTCGTCAGGGGCGAAGCCTCCATCGCCCTCAACTCCTGGCAGGCGGTCGCCGGGTTCGCGAAAGCGAAGGGCGTCACCCTCGCCTACGGCGATCCGGCCGATGACGGCACCTACTACTGGTCGGACAGCTACTTCATCGCGAGCCAGTCGCCGAACCCGGACACTGCCCGCGCCTACATCTCGTACATGACCTCGCCGGAGGCCAACGCGAAGGTCGCGGACTCGCTGCAGTCCGGCTGCACGATTGCGAAGGCGGTCAGCCTCCTTCCCTCCGGATCGATCTCGAAAGGCTACCCCTATGCGCTGGTCAAGAACGCGCCCATGAAGGGAGACATCGTCAGGACGATCCTGCCGCCGGAGACGACTCAGGGAGCGATCGTCGGTAAGGACGCGTGGGTGAAGTCCTGGGAAGCGGTAAAGGTCGGCTAGCCCTCGGCTGAGCGTCATCGCAGGAGACACCGAGGTTGGCGTCGATGGAGGAGGCGACTCGCGGCGGGCGGCAGGGTGCCGGCCGGCGCAGTCTCGCCGCGAAGCTCGGCAGCCCCGCCCTGCTCGTGCCCGGCGGCGTGTTCTACGGCGTCTTCTTCCTTGCTCCGCTGGGGCTCCTGATTGCCTACAGCTTCTACTCTGTCGACCAGGTCAACCTCCAGATCACGCCGACCTTCGAGTTCGCCAACTACAGGGCCGCGGGGTCGGGCGCGCTGTATCGGGACATCATCCTGCGCACCGTGCTGCTCGGGTTGGTGGTCGCGATCATCGTCGTCGCGCTCGCCTACTGCTTTGCCTATATCGCAACGTTCGTCTTTCCGCGCTACCGAGAACTGCTGCTGTTCCTGATGCTCGCCTCGATCTTCGGCGGGTATCTCGTGCGGATCTACGCCTGGCGGACGATTCTCGGCAACGAGGGCCTGATCAACTCGTTCCTGATCTGGCTCGGCGTTGTCCGCGAGCCGCTGAGATTTCTCCTGTTCAGCCGCTTCGCGGTCGTCATCACGCTCGTGAATTTCCTGCTCCCGTTCGGCGTTCTCCCGCTGTACGGCGCGCTCCAGAACGTCCCCCGGGACGCGCTCGAAGCCGCCAGAGATCTCGGAGCGGGGCCGGTTGCGGTCTTCCGAACGATCCTGCTCCCGCTGACTGCGACCGGGGTCAAGATCGCTTTTGCCTTCGCCTTCGTGCTCGCCGCGGGGGACTACGTGACTCCAGAGCTGGTCGGCGGGACAAACGGGATCATGATCGGCAATGTGATCGCCGACCAATTCGGCGTCGCGTACGACTGGCCCCTCGGCGCCGCCCTGGCGATAACCACTCTTGGCTGCGTCCTCGTCGTTTTCGGCGTGATCGGCAAGACGTTGAAGGTGGTCGCACGATGAGCGCGGCTGTTCCGGCTCCGGCGCGCCTCGGCGGACGCCGGAGGCTCGGCACCTGGCTTGCCGGCACGTTCGTCGTCCTGACCCTCCTCTTCCTCTTCCTGCCGATCGTCCTCATCGTCCTGTTCTCGTTCAACGCCTCGCCAACGCTCAGCTTCCCGATCACGGGCCTCACCTTCGGCTGGTACCACGAGGTGCTCTCCGACCCGCTGTTCGTGGCCGCGCTCGAGAACAGCCTCAAGCTCGCAGTGGTGACCGCGGCCGCCGCGGGGATCCTCGGCACGGCGGCGGCGTTCGGCGTCACCCGCTTTGGCCAGACGGCGCGGGCTGCGATCACCTACGCCGTCCTGCTGCCCTCGATCCTGCCGGTGCTCGTGATCGCGATCGCACTGGCCGTCTTCCTGAATGCGCTGGGCGTCGACCTGAGCCTCGAGACTGCAGCGATCGGCCACATCCTGATCGCCTTCCCATTCGTCTTCCTGATCCTGAGAGCGCGGCTCGAATCGTTCGATTTCACTCTGCTCGAGGCGGCGCGCGACAGCGGTGCCTCGCCGTCCCGCGCCTTCCGCGACGTCACCCTGCCGCTCATCCGTCCGGCGATCATCGGGGCGGCGCTGATCTCGATGTCGCTCTCGCTCGACGAGTTCGTGATCACGTCGTTCACGATCGGCGCCGACCAGACCCTGCCGGTGCTGATCTGGGCCAAGCTTCGCGTCGGTCTCGACCCCGGGGTGAACGCGCTCGCGACGCTCGTACTCGTGGGGACGTTGCTCGCCGGCATGCTCTCGTACCGTCTCTCCCGGATCCGCCTCTGACCGGGCGGCTACGTAGCCGGGCAGGCTGCTCCACCGGGAGATTCCGCCGACCGAACCCCTAGAGTGGTCCCCGGTGGGGATTCTCGAGGAGCGTTTGCGTCGGCTGGCGGCCGCGTCTTGCGGCCTGGCCGGAGCGGTCCTTGCCGCGACGACGGTGTTGCTCCTGGTGTTCGTCGCGCAGGCCGGAGCGGGCGAGCCTCCGAACGGCAACGATCCTTGCTCGACCGCGGGGCGTGACACGTGTGGGACCACGGGCGTGGGCTTCTACAAGACGTACCGCTACGGGATCCGCTGGTTCGGGGACTACAAGGGCATTCTCGAGGGAGGAGCCCGGGGCTTCTGCGTCGATCTCGGGTACTGGTACCCGTCGCCCGAATACCGCTACACGCTCGAGGCGTCGGGGACCCTGAGAAACAGCCTCGGCCACACCGTGCCCCTCGTGAACCGGCAGAAGATCGCGTACGCGACGTGGGCATTCGGGAGGAGCACGAATCCTGACCGGCAGGCGGCCGTGATGCTCTACGTGCACTCGCTGATGGGCGATGCCCGACCCGGTGAGGTCGATCCGGAGGCAATCGGCGGGAAGGTCGCCTCGATCTTCAGGACGGTCGAAGCCGACGCCGCGCGCTACCACGGCCCCTACCACGTCGTGGGCGGTTTCTCCGGTCCGCTGAAGGCCGGCGAGAGTGCCGGCGCCACGATCCGTGTCCTCTCCGTGACCGGCGCTGCTCTTCCCGGCATCACCCTGCACCTCCACGCCGACGGGGCGAGCGGGGTTCCGAGCACGGTCACAGCCGATGCCCAGGGCGTCGCGCGGATCACGTTCATACCCGGCGCCTCCAGCGGTGTCACGATCGCCGTTTCGGCCCCGAACCAGGCGGCGAGTGTGCCGGAGGTCTACGCGCCGACGACCGCGCCCGCGGCACCGAATGCACAGCGCCTGATCCGACCCGTCTCGCAGGAGGTCACGGGAACCCTCGAAAAGCACGTGACGAAGACGCGGATCGCCGTGTCCACGACCGCGGCGCCGACGCAGGCCGTCGCGGGCCACGTCGTCCGCGATCAGGCGGTTATCACCGGCGCCACGACAGGGTGGCGCGCGACCGTGGTCGTGACGATCCACGGGCCGTTCGCGTCGGCGGCCGAGATCTCGTGCAACAAGAAGGCGTGGCAGGGGACGTTCACGGCAAGCGGGCCCGGCACGTACGTGACGCCGAACGCCGCCGTCACAGAGACGGGCTGGTACGTGTTTCAGCTCAAGGTGCCCGGCGACTCGGCCAATATCGGCCTCGAGACGCCGTGCAACGACGTTGCAGAACGGTTCTTCGTCCAGGCGCAGCCGACGCTCGCGACCACAGTCAGCTCTGACAGCGTCAAGCCGTCGACGCCGATCTTCGACCGCGTCGAGGTGGGCGGCCTTGCAGGCACCGCCGTGACGGTGACCGTCGACCTCTTCGGGCCCTTTGCGAATCGGAGCAGCATCTCGTGCACAGGGCCCCCTGTCTGGACCGGCGCGGTGACGGCGACCGCCAACGGCACGTACAAGACCGCCTCGTTCACGCCCACCGTCCCGGGCGTGTACGCCTACCGGGCACAGATCGAGAGCACGCAGCTCGTCCAGGGCACCCAGGGGACCTGCGGCGACGAGACCGAGACGACGTCCGTTCAGGCGACCCCGAAGGTGATCACGCACGTGAGCGCGGCGGTGACGAAGCCCGGGTCCCAGATCTCCGACCAGGTGGTCGTAACCGGGGCAGGGGCGCTCACGCTTACGGTCCAGCTCGAGCTCTTCGGCCCGTTCGCGACGACCGGCGCGATCGGCTGCGCGGGAACGCCGCTCTGGTCGGGCACGTTGACCGCGAAGGGCGACGGCACGTACGAGTCCACGCCGGTCACGCTCGAGCGCGCCGGCTACTACACCTACCGCGAGACGATCCCCGACACCCCGGAGAGCCCCGGGTACGCCGGCAAGTGCGGCGAGACCTCCGAGACGGCGTTTGCGGCCAGCAAGCCGACCGTCACGACCCAGGTCTCGACCGACGTCGTCCGGCCCGGGTCGTCGCTCTCCGACCAGATCGTCGTCTCGGGCCTCGGCCAGACGGAGGCGGCGATCCAGGTGCAGCTCTTCGGTCCGTTCGCGACCATGTCGGCGATCAGCTGCTCCGGAAAGCCTTACTCGCAGACGGTCATCACCGCCCACGGCGACGGCACCCTGCACTCACCCCCCGTGAAGGTCGCCTCGGCCGGCTTCTACACCTTCCACGAGACGCTCGTCGGGCGCGACAACGTGGCCCAGGTCGAGACGAAGTGCGCGCAAGCCGTCGAGACCTCACTCGGCGCGCCCGCCATCACCACGGGTCGCGGCGACCACACCCGGCTCGTTGCCGTCGACGCGGCGCGCGCGACCGCACCGACCCACGTCAGGATCGCGTCGCTCGGCATCGACGCTCCCGTGGCCGCGACGGGAATCGACGTGAAGCAGGGCGTGCTCGCCGTCGCCTCCGACATCCACAGAACCGCCTGGTGGGCGGACGGCGCCGCGCCGGGCGACCCGCACGGGTCGATCGTGATCGCAGGCCACGTCGACAGCGCGAAGGCGGGTGCCGGGGCGTTCTTCTCGCTGAAGGACGCCCGGCCCGGAACGATCATCGAGCTGACCACTGCAGACGGCAAGACGCGGAGGTACCGCGTCACCTCGGTCAAGTCGGTCCTGAAGGCCGACCTTCCGACCTCGATCTGGTCGCAGAAGGGCAGCTCACACCTGGTCCTCGTCACCTGCGGCGGCCCCTTCGACGCCGCCGCCGGGCACTACCGCGACAACATCGTGGTGAACGCAGTTCCCGCCTAAAGGCGGTCGGTTCTCCATTGGCGTTCGCGGCCGACCTCGACGCTCTCTGCGTCGCCGTCTCAGGTCACTGCCCCACGGGACGGGCAGAGTGCATCACGGACGAGGGTGGATCACAACGAGGGTCGATCCCGATGATGCTCGTCGGGATCGACCCTCGTTTCAACCGGTCGCGCTACGCCGGACCGTTCGCCTTGGTGGGATTACAGGCGACGCCGGGGTTGGACCCGATCGACGTCAGGAAAGCCCTGTCGTCCTTACTGATGTGGCCCCAGTTCTGCACGCGGCCCGGCTCGTAAGCCGGGTCATTCGGATCAAGCAAGCCCTCCGGGTTCTGGCCGGAGTACGCACAATTCGAATTGCCATGCAGCGGCGCCGCGTCCGATCCGTTGATGTAGCGGCCGTTCCCGGTGGACTCTCCGGCCAGAGCAGCGCCAGCGCCGAAGGCTCCTAGTGCGGCCGCACACACGGCAACCGCAACACGCGATCTAATCCTCATGAATAGATTCCCTTTCTGTGCCTGCAGTTCGCCGATTAACGGCGTGAGGCGCAACGGTACACCGACGCCCGAGGTCGGGCTCGGTTCAACCGTCGCTCATCAGGCCACGTTAGAGACGGCGCGCTCTCCGTGCGAGTCCGTCGTCGTGGGTCAGCCCACCGGCCCGTCTCCCCGTCGTCAGGCGGTGCCGGCGTGGCCCCGCGAGGCAACGTGGGCTGTCTCAGGCCGGCCGCCGGACCGTGTTGAGGGCCCGGAGGCGCGCGAGTCCGAGGATCACCTCGGCCCGGTTCTTCTCCGGCTCAGCAGGCCGGGCAACCGTCGGCCGTGCCCCGCCGTCGAATCCCGAGGACGCGAACCTCCGGACGGGTCGCGAAGTTGCGGGGTTGTCCTGCCGGTGAGCAGCCGGTAGAGCTCCTGCTTCCTCGCCTGCTTCTGACGCCGAGCCTCGTCGAGGATGCTCGGGCCCGGCTCGGGGTCGGGCTCGCTGCGCTCGCGGTGGCCGGCGACCAAACTCGGCGAGCCGGTCGGCGCTCATCTCAAGCTCGGCATGTCCCAGGTCAGCCAGTCGGCTCCGGGCGTGAGAGGGCGCTGTACGGGCGCAGGACTCGACCGAAAACAGCAGACTTACACGGACGAACACGGACGCCCGGACGGCAACGCCATAGCCCGCAATCCCTGCGCTCATGCGGGATTGCGGGCTATCGAAGCGGAGGGGGGAGATTCGAACTCCCGCGACGCTTTCACGCCGAACGGTTTTCGAGACAAGACGATCCTGCCGGCGTAAGACGCCTGGGTGCAGCCTGGTCTGGTCAGTATTGGGGTAGTGCGCGATCGTCTGTGCGACTGAAAAGGGGACGTATTGGCAGCAGCAAGGTGAGGGTCGGCAGGGCGCGAGGGGAATGCGCGCAAGAGCGTCACGCCGAGCGCGTGGCCGCTGGGGATGATCGATACGCTTCTTGGGGAGACGCTCGCGCCGATCCATGCGATCCGTGGAGGAGGGACGCTTTGGTCCCCAAGCTGGATGCTGCGACCGCGCAGATGAACACGTAGGCGCGAGCACAGCGCCGTCAGCCCCAGCGCCACGAGCACGCACTGCTTGCACGGAGCCGGCTCGGTTCCAGGCTTGCGACGGCGGTCGGCGAACCCGAGCTCTGCGAGATGCAGCGCGGCGGCCACCGGGGCGAACCCGATCACCGGGAGAACTACGTTGAGGGATGTCAGCCCGGCGCTTGTGCCCGAGATCGAGAGGTCGTGCACGCCGATCACCAGGACGGAGATGCCGATAATGCGGAGAAAAGCCGACAGCAAGAAGCCATTACGCCCGACTTCGGTACTGCGACCAGCATAGGATCCTGTGCGGTCGGATCCGCCCGGGAGCTGGGCGCAGGGCGGATCGTCGCTCACTCTCGAACCCGGAGATCGTTCGAAGCGGCGCAGCGACCAGGCAGCTTGCGAGGGTCAGGCGTCTGGACTCGTGTTGACGAACGTAACTGCGAGGGTGTGGGTGGACGGGTTGCCGCGGGTGTCGCTCGCTTCGACTTCAAGCTCGTAGCTGGCGTGGAGGTAATGGCTGGTGTCGAAGCTGCGTTTGAGCCAGAAGTGGAAGATTCCCGGTTGGTCCGGGTTGTTCTGAGTGGTGTCAGGGGCGTAGACGGCCGCGAAGTTGACGTCTGACGGGGGGTTGCCCTGAACGTTGGGATGGAAAGAGGTCCTGTGGTCGGTGGCGATTTGCCAGGGAACGACGGACTCCTCTGCGCGTGTGAGTCGCCAGCGGATCAGTGCCGGCGTGACCGGCATGCCCTTCCAGCCTGGGGGGTTGGGTTGGGTGACGGCGATCGGTGTGTTGTCGTGGGCCTTGACGGAGAGGTCGACGGGCCCGTGGAGCTTGCTCGGGGGCAGTGAGGTGACGATCGCGTCAATCACCGGCGGCCCGTAGTCGAAGAAGGGGGTGAGCGCCCCGATGCGGAGCGGGTTCCAGTAGGTGATGCCATTGGCGCCGTGGGTGGACTCGGCGAAGTGGACGTGGCCCCAGTCTTCAGGTTGCACGGCGATGTGTCCGAGCAGGCCGTGGAGCGGCACCTGGGTGCCGGGTAGCACGGCCGGGGCGACGTGCCAATAACCGAAATTGCGGCCAACTGCCTCGACGACCACGATCCCCCCGTTCGCGGCGACGTCGCCCGGGGAGCCATACGAGACCTTGCCTGGCGCGACGGCATATACAGGCGTGCCGCCCGGTGCTGCGATGTCGACGCCAAAATGGAACGTCCGACCGCCGGCAACGATGCGGGGGTCGCAGAGGAACCCGCGTACAGCGTGCTGCTGGTCGAACGGCTTCACCGGCCACGCGTATGACGCAGGCGTCGTCACGATCAGAGGGGCTCAGACCGGGAGCGCAAAGCGGTAGACGTGCGCGTCGTGGGGAGCGAAGGGATCGGTGAAGACGCCGCGGGCGACCTTGACCGTCCTGAAGTTTGCCTGGTCGTATTCGAACAGCACTTGCCCCTCCGTGATTCCGCCCGGGAGTCCGGAGAAGCGCACCTGGCCGTTCGCGCTCGGGCTGCGCCGGACCGTGATCAGATGCAGGAAGCCGTTTGCTTCGCGCGCGGCGAGCCGGATGTCGGTGGCATCCGGCTGGACGGCGACCGTCGCTGCCGGCGCTGTGAGGATGGGGCCGACCGCGGTCGAGTTCAGTTCCTGCACGACGTGTTTCAGCACCCTGTGCCAGTAGGTCCAGTTCCAGCCGGCTGCCGCGTCCGCCGGGCTCATGACCTCGGTGAGGTCGCCGCCGAAGAACACGAGGCCGCGTGCCCCGGCCACGATCGCCTGATAGGCCATGAACCGCTGCTGGTGCAAGTTGGGGAAGATCGGCACGTGGGCGGGTGGGAGCACGCCGCTCCAGGCGATCTGCAACGTCGTCCAGTGCTCCTTCCCCGGCGTTGCCTGAACGACGAGCGCGGTCACGTCTCCGACCACGCTGATGTCCTTGTTGGGCCGGCCGGCGTGCGTGCCCGGGGGATGGGAGACCGGGTAGATGTCGACACCGTGGACCTCTGCGGCCGCCGCATACGGCTTGAGCAGCGCAACCGTCAACGGGCCCGCCCGTGCCCGCGGCGCCTCGATCAGCACCACCGGATGATCCGGATCGCGTGAGCGTATGAAGCTGTGCGCGGCCACCAGCCCGGCAGCGGGCAGGTTCGCGTGCAACGGCTCGTCCGCCCCTTTTCCAGGCACCGAGACCGGGAGACCCCTTCAAACCATCGACGATCTGCTCGAACAGCGCCTGCTTGCTCAGGTCATTCGCCACGTTGTAGAGCCCTACCCAGAGACGAAGCCCGTGACTGGCGGCCGCGACCAGTTCTGCCTGCACGCCTTGGATCTGTTGCGCCACGTCGGTGGCGTCCCATTGCGGGTAGACGCGGAGCATCTTCACACCCGAACTAGCAACCTCGGCCCAGCCGTTGCCTCCCGTGACCGGATCCTTCCCAGTCAGCGGTGGACCATTTGCGAGCGTGATCGGAAATACCGTCTTCCCACCCAGCAACATCTCGCCACCTCCTCCACCTCCACACACGGCGACCGGGGCAGCCTCCGGAGCAGCCTCTCGGTGGCTCCAGCAGCAACCTACATCGTCACCGCCTCAAACGCGAGAATCCAGCCAGCTCCGACCTGGGACGAAAGACGGCGACGCCAGCCCGTCTCCCGGATGTGCCGGACGCTCGGCGTGACGCGTTCGGGCTACTACGACTGGCAGCGCCAGCCGCTCTCCGACCGCGCACTCGCGGACTGGCTGTTGACCGAGCAGATCCGCGGGATCTTCGCCGAGAGCGAGCAGACCTACGGCCTCGGGTGTTCAAGGAGCTGAAGCTCGGCCGCGGCCTTCAGATCGGCGAGAAGCGCGTCGCCCGGCTGATGCGGCGGGCGGGGCTGGTCTCGACCTACTCGAACAAGCAGAAAGGCTCGACGACGAGGGCCAAGGATCACCCGCTCGCTCCCGATCTCGTCCAGCGCGACTTCAACGTCGACGGCCCCGACCGCTTGTGGGTCGCCGACTTCACCCAGCTCACGACCTGGCAGGGCACCTGCTACATCGCCGTGATCGCCGACGCCTACAGCCGCCTCTGCCTCGGCTGGTCGGTCCGCAGCGACAAGACGGTCGAACTCGTCCTCGACGCCCTGGACATGGCGATCTGGCGGCGCGGCCAGACGCAAGCCGCCGGCGCGATCCACCACAGCGACCAAGGCTCGCAGTACACCTCGTTCGCGTTCACCCGCCGCCTCGCCGCCGAGGGCCTCGTCGGGAGCATGGGCTCCGTCGGCGACGCGCTCGACAACGCGATGTGCGAAAGCCTGATCGGAACGATGAAAATCGAAAAGCTCAACCGGCAGGCCTGGCGCTCGGTCGAAGACGTCCGCGCCGCCGTCTTCGAATGGATCGAAACCTGGTACAACCGCCACCGCCGGCACTCCGCCCTCGGCTACCTCTCACCCCTCGAATACGAAAGCCAACACCACGACGGACACCCGATCACCAACCCCTAACCTGTCCTGCGAAACGGGGGAAGCTCATTGCCAGCATAGGTGCGGACACTCGCGTGCATAGTCGCCTGCCTCCTCGCTCGTGCTTATGACCCCAGCGAATGGGAGTCTCGGGTAGTCGATCTCCGACGTCACGTCGCTCCCCGGTCAGTGTTCGTTTGGACAGGCGAGGTTGGCACCCATCGCGCCTCACCTCGGCGCGCGGACGCGTTGTAGGGTTCGGTGATGCCTGGCGGAACGATCAGGATCGCTGGCCTCGAGGTGAACCGGCTCGGGTTCGGCGCGATGCGGATCACCGGTGAGGGCATCTGGGGGCCACCACGTGACCACGACGAGTCAATAGCGGTGCTTCGGCGCGCACTCGAACTCGGCGTGACACTGATCGACACGGCCGACTCGTACGGGCCCAATGTCAGCGAGGAGCTGATCGCGGAAGCCCTGTACCCGTACCCGGATGGGCTCGTGATCGCGACCAAGGGCGGAAAGGTGCGCCCGGGCCCCGACCGGTGGGTCGACGACGGACGCCCCGAACACCTGCGCGAGGCGTGCCACGGCTCGCTCGAGCGTCTGCGGCTCGAGCGCATCGACCTGTACCAGCTCCATGCCCCAGACCGGACGGTCCCGCTCGAGGAGTCGGTCGGGGCCTTGAAGGAGCTTCAGGACGAGGGCAGGATCCGCCATATAGGGCTCTCGAACGTCAGCGTCGCCGAGCTCGAGCGCGCCGAGGCCGTGGCGCCGATCGTGTCGGTGCAGAACCTGTATCACGCAAACGACCGCTCGTCGGAGGACGTGATCGAAGCATGCGAGCAGCGCGCGATCCCGTTCCTGCCGTGGTTTCCCCTCGGCGCGGGCCGGGCCACGTCGCCGGTCGACGCCCTCGTCGAGCTGCTGAACCGCTCACCGGTGATGCTGCCGATCCCCGGAACGTCGTCTGTCGCGCACCTCGAGGAGAATATGCGCGCAGCGGAACGCGCCGACTGACCCGGCCGATCGCCGGACAGGAAGGACCTGTTTCCGCAGCGTGTGCATGATGAGACGCCGAGGGCCAGAGCACGGCTGCAACTCGAACCCACGGCGAAGTTGAAGCCCCCGCCAATGGGAGGGCCTGGTGATGATTGTCATTGACCGCCAGGACTTCCCCTCGCTCGGCGGCGGCCTCGTATGGACAGTCCAGACGGCGCGCAGTTCACGTTCTTTGAGGCTTCGTGATTAGCGAGGTCTCAGTCGGCCAGCTCGACCTGCGCGATGACACGATGGGGTCGCACCCGCACCAGCATCTCGCTCGGAGCCGCGTTTCGACGACCGAACTCTTCCGCGCGATCGTCACCCATGTAGCGTGCGGCGATCCTGATCGTCCAGGACAGCAGTTCGTCGTGGTCATGCGAGAGTTCCGCGATCCCGTCGACGCGAGCGAACCCGAACGGGGGCTCGTCGTCCTCGACGCAGATCGACACTCGCGGATCGCGGAATAGGGCGCGGCCTTTCACCGAGCTTCGACCCGTCTCGAACATGATCGAGCCGTCCTCGTCGGGGAGGAACCAGACTGGCGTCACGAGAGGTGAGCCATCCCCACGCACGACCGCGACCTTCGCAGTCCGTGTGCCCGCAAGCAGGAAGGTTCTCAACTCCGCCGCTTCGAGCGCGCGCATCGTTCCGCGAACGTTAGCCGCATCCATCGCGAGAATCGCGTCTCCCACGCCGCTGCTGTTCGCACGACGCACCTTGATCGATCTCGAGCGAGTCGCGCCACGACTTGCGCTGATGGGATCGAGTGCGTCCGCCGCACGAGCCGCAACGTGAAACGCTGGCAGGCCGGTGAGATGGCGCTCCGTGGACCGCGGCGGGGATGCTCGAGGCCGAACGGCAATTCCGCCGGATCGTCGGCTACCGCGACCTCGCCAACCTCGCGACCGCGATGGACGCATCCTTTGGCGCTTGCCTGCTGAGCGACCGTTCCGCTTCGCTCGGGGTGAGACTCTGATCGCAACCTCGACTACACGCACGTCCTCGTCGACGAGACCGAGCTCGACTACACGAACATGCTCGCGGGGATATCAGAAATCTGACAGACGACGGCGTCTAACCTCCCGCCCGATCCGGCGACTAAAGCTAGTGGGTGTCCGCCGCACACCTCTTCGGGGACCCGGTACCAGCGGCACCCACCTGTTGCATCTGCAACGGCGGGTGAGTCGTCGAGCGGCTCCTGCGGCTCCGGTGTTGCATCTGCAACGTCGCGGTCAAACCGTGTGATTCGTGCGAGCGGGTGCTGTCCGAGTGCTGTCCCAGCTCTCGGAAACATGCCGTTTTGCAGGGTGGTTCGAGCCCCGTACCGCCCACTACACGAAAGCCCCGGTTGAGCCGCCGCGGTCGCCGCATGAACAAGGATGCAGCCCCGAGCACTGCGCCCGAGTCGATTCTGCTTTGTGGACAACGGCGGGTCGAGGGCGCCGCCCGCTCGAGCGGGCGGCGCCCTCGTTCGGGTTCGTGCAGTGTCTCAGGGGTTGCAGCCGCTCGGCTGCGAGGCGCCCGGGTTCAGGCACAGCGGGCCGAGACCGGTCGTCGCGTCGGGCACGCTGATCATCGCCAGCGGTCCCGCGCTGTGCTCGCCGTTGAACGGTGTCGGCTTGGTGACGTCGAAGCCGCACGCCGCCGCGTCGGCCGGGTTGTTGAACCAGAAGCCGAGGTGGAACGTGTTGATCGGCTGCGGCGGTGACTGGTCGACGTTCACGCCGAAGATCTGGTCGGCGAGGATCGTCTGGATCTTGACGTGGCCGTTGCCGTTACCGTCCGCCTGCACGTCCGACTGGTACCAGGCGAGCCCGAAGCTCGGAGCCGGGGAGATCGGGCTGGCCCTGTGCGTCGAGCGAGCTTCGCTGGACGGTGAACAGGTCGAATGCGAGGTTCGGCTTGATGTTGTGGAGGTGCAGCGTCAGGCGGTCGTTCAGGTCGCCCTTCTCGACCTCGACGCTTGCGGCCGGCGGCCGGGACGGATCTTTCGGAAACTCCGCGAGACAGTTGACGAACTTCGGGTTCGGCGTGAGGCTGAAACTGGCCTCAGTGGTGCCGCTCGCGGCGTACGCCGCGATAACCGAGCCCATGGCAACCGCCAGGGCCGCCGCCGTCACGGCGATGATCGAGGCCTCGTGGGCTTCGTGCGGAAGGACATCCGTTCTCCTTTTCTCGAATCGTTCAACCGTCTGCCCAAGACACCGACGACAGGCGGTTATTCCTGACTGGGTACGGACGCAGTCGCGTGTCCAGGCGCCCGTTCCAGATGTGACGGCCAAGTCTTCGCCATCGAGGTCCTGCTCCGCGAGGGCGTCGGCCGCCCGCCTCAGGCCGAAGAACAGCACGCGCCTCGAGCGCAACACACTCGAGCCCCGGCTATCTCGCAGCCAACCAACGAGGCGCGCGCGGTGAAGCGGATAGCCGGGGTAAGGCTCGGCCGACCGCCGACGCTCCCTCACGCCGTCATCCGTCGGATCCAGCGGCAGCGGGCCCGCGGCGATTCATACGGCAAGATCGCAGAGGATTTGAACCGAGTGCCGGGTGCCGACGTCACAGGGTGGGATTCAGTGGTATGCGACAATGGTTCGTCACGTCTGATCTCGGAGCGGTCAGAGGCGGCCCCCTCCCTCGGTGACCTCGAGCGGAGCGGGGCCTGGCCTCGGGGCCCCGCCCACCTCCGCCCGAGCGGCCACTTCATGCGAAGCCGGCCGGCCGGTCGGCCCAGGTGCTTGCAAACCTCGATCGTAGTGCCGAGTCTGGCTCGTTAGGCGCCGATTGCAGAACATCATGGCAAGGTGTTTTCGAGACCGGCGGCCGGGCGTATTCGCGGGAATATTGGCTGAGCGGGAGTGTCTTTTAGTGCGTGAGCTGCTATCCACGTGACGCTCCGGGTCACCGAGGGATACCGTTCGCGGGAGGTTGCCGATGAGACGCCGTCGAGACGATCAGTCCGCGCCGCACGAGCTCGTCGAGTTGGCCGCGCTCGCGGATGGATCGGTCGCGGGAGAGCGCGGGGCGGTGCTCGAGGAGCAGATCATCGCATCG
>CAWILJ010000001.1:0-161586 GCA_963836925.1 uncultured Actinomycetes bacterium | reverse complement strand
CCAGAGGCACGCGTCCCGCATGCGCCGGGATGTTGATATGTGCCTGCGAGATCGAACAATCCGTCCTACGGCTCGAGACCTGATCCACGATGCTCC
Source organism: uncultured Actinomycetes bacterium (assembly GCA_963836925.1). Taxonomy (GTDB): domain Bacteria; phylum Actinomycetota; class Thermoleophilia; order Gaiellales; family Gaiellaceae; genus PALSA-600. The sequence goes on along the minus strand of CAWILJ010000001.1, from coordinate 161,490 downwards.
GCCATCTTCGAGACTCAGGAGCGTGCAGACCGTTCTTGATCCGACGCGTCATCTCAGGGATGATCGCGAGCCGGAAGCATCATCCTGAAGCTGCGGGGGAGGACCGACGACTTCGAAACCTGGAAACCGTTGTTCGATGCAGATCCGGTCGGCCGGAAGCAGGCGGCAAAGGGCCACTCATGCTGCGCAGCGTTGACAACCCGAACGAGGTGTTCACACGGGTGGAGTTCGACTCGGTCGAGGAAGCGAAGGCGTTCCGAGGACGTCTCCTGGCTTCCGGCGCGCTCGACAGGACGACCGTGTTGACGCCGCCGACGGTCGTGGAATTGGTCGAGAACATCACGTACTAGCGCGGAAGAGCGAATCGGCGCTCTCACCGCACTGACGATTCTTGCGCGCAGTTTGGGCTAGAGGCTTGAGGTCGCCCTCGTCGTCGGCGAGCTCATGGGAACACCGCGCCCTCCCCGCCGGTGCGGGCGAGCGCGTCCTAGAAGTCGCCTCCTCGGGCGTCACCCGGAGCAACGCGTGGCGGCGGTGCTGCGAGTAGAGCCATCCGACGCTCCGCCGCGTCGTGACGCGGGCTCAGGCTCGGGGAACATTGCGCAACATTGGCGCAGGCTGGTGCGCTTGCGCCCGGTCAGACCTACACCGTTTCGGCATGCAGCCTGTCGGAACTCGTTGGTCGTTGCCAAGATCGTGGTAGCGGCTACCGGTCGAGCGCGAGCCCGATGGCGGCGTCGAGGTCGAGGTCGGCTCCGTTAGCCCAGGCCTTCTGCCAGGCGTGTTCGCCCATCGCTGCGCGCCGTTGCCCAGCCAGGTGCGGAAGAGCTCCTGCCGGCCTGCCAGGATCGCCTCCGTTGTTCGAGCGACCGCCCCCTCGTCGCGGATCTCCATCCCGGCCGCGTGCTCGCGCACGTAATCGCTGAGATCGCTCCGGTAGGCCTCATCCCACGCCTGCCTGCGCATCTGCTCGCCGAGCTGCTCCTCGACCGGACCGACCTGCGCATCCGCGTAATCGAGCGGGTTGATCCCCTGCTCGTCCGGCTCGGGCTGCTCGGGCTCGGCGAACTGCTCGGCGAACTGCTCCAACTCGTAGTCGCCGGCATCCCACTCCTGCCAACCCTGCTCATCGACGCCCGCCGGCTCGGGGGATGTACCCCGCACCCCCGAAATACTTCGCCTCGAGCTCGCCCTCGTAGCCGCTCACGAGCCCGCCTCCAACGTCGCCCGCAACTCCACCTCACTCGCGAGCTGCCGCGCGACAAGCTCACGCTCGGCCTGCTTGTCCGCGAGCTGTTGATCGAGATTGGCGAGCTGCTTCTCGAGACCGTCGATCCGGTGATTGCAAGCGTCGAGCTGTTCCTGGGTCGCGCTCACGAGCCTGCCGGATAGTACTCGCAGCCGATCCAGGTTCCATAGCGCGGCACCGGCGGCCCCTCCTCGTCACGGATCCGCTGCCACTCGACCCCCGGATCCACCGGCACCTCCTCCACCACCACCGGCCTGCGAGGCTCACGAGGCTCCTGCCACGCCAACGAATCCACGTTGAAGCCAACCGGCGCGCCCCACGGGCGCAAGCCACCCAACAACTCGCGGAAGCTCGGAGGCCGAGGCCTCGGCTCGACGGGCGGCACAAGAGCCCCTGTGCACCCGGGGCGGCCATCACGGGGGAGACTGCGGCTCTCGAGCTGGCGGCCCCAGGATGGCGCGCGGCCGGAGGGCTGGACTTCTTTGGTACTTACTTGGGACTCCGACGCCGGCCGACACTCCCCCCTACCCACCCTGGCCGTCGGCCGAGGCTAAGCCACATGCTCGTCGCTCTCGTCGCCCCAACCGATGCGGTACGCGCTCGCGGTCGCACGCTCTTCACCAACAGTTCGCAGTAGTTCGTCGAGTGCGTCGTCGCTCTCGACTGCGAGAGCCATCGCCTGCCTGCGCTCCTCGAGCCTGTTGTACTCGTCGCGTGCCACGTCGGCCTCGCCGCGCAAGTCGGCGATCGTCTGCTCGAGCGCGTCGGCCCTGTCCATCAGCTCGCCGACGATCGCGTCGGCATGGTGGCGCTCATCCTGGAGGGCGGCCTCGTCCCGGCGCTTCAGCTCCAACAACTTGATCGCGGCCGCGCCGTTCCTCGCCTCGAGCACCTTGCGCTCGAGCTCGCGCTGCTCACGCAGCCGGCGGCTCTGACCGCTGGCGATTCCGCCCCGGCGGCCAGCCTCGCGCAGATCGACGCCTTCGAACGTATTGCGCCTCGGCTCGCTCTGAGGCTTGAGCAAGGCTTCCATAGGCTTTCATCGTAGGGGCCGCAATCGGAGGGTCTTGGTAGACGCCGTGGTAGATGGAGCCGTCAAAAGACGCTGGAATGGCTCAACCATGCGGTTGGACGTCCTGTCAGCCTGACTAGTGCGATTTCCGAACATCAGCCCGAGGCGGCCGGCGGAGCGTTCGAACGTCGAAAACCGGCAGTGACGGGTGATCTCAGAGTGGCCTCACATTGACGCCGAAAAGCGTTCCCGAAAAGCGTTCCCGAGGCGTTCCCCCTGTAGAGAGAGGGAACGGGGAACGTTTCCGTTCCCCTCAGTCTTCAGGAACGTTCCGGGAACGTTCCTGGAACGGGAACGACTTTCTTGCCGTCGAGCGCGAGCTGCCCTCGTCGAGCAGTAGTCGATCGCTTGGAGCACGTATGCGCGGTTGCCTTGACGGCGTCGGCGAGTGCGCTGCGAGTGACCGGCTCGTAGTCGTAGTCGGTCGACGTGGGCGAGCACGCGGTCCATGAGCACGGTCGGGCGCCAGCCGTCGCCGGGTGCGCCGTCGGTGCCGGCGGGCGGCCGGAACTCCCAGGTGATCGCGTGGGTGTCGGGGTCGCTGTCGGAGCTCGAGCTCGGCGGCGGTCGGCCGGGGCAGGTGGCCGGGCCGGTCGCGGTGGGTGGTGATCTTCACGAGCCCGTGCCGCCGCGGGAGAGCGGCTTGATCGCCTCGAGCCCGAGGTGCACGTCGGCGCCGCCGATCTTGCGTTCGGAGCCGATCGCGTACTTGCCGCGGCTTTCGGGGTTCTTGACGACGTGGTCGACCGTGATCGTCGCGATGCCTCGGCGCCAGAACGGGCTGATCCATGTTGTGGCGAACCGCTCGGCGTCCTCGCGGCTGTTGTCGTCGAGCCCGGAGGCGTCGTAGGCGCCGGCGGCGGCGTCGATCGATCATGGGCGGGGAGCGCGCAGATCTCCTCGATCGTGTCGAGGTCGGGCGGCCCGTCGGGCTCGTAGTGCTGGACGGCGCGGATCTCGTCGAGGGTGGCGCCGAGCTCGTTCAGGAGGAGCCGGTCGCTTCCGGCCCATCTCGAAGTCGATGTGCACGAACGACCGCCCGCCCGTATTGCTCGAGGCCGACGATGAACGCGAACAGCGTCTTGGCCGCCTCGGGCGGCCCGGAGACGATGTGGCGCTTCGCCCGGTAGATCAGGCCGGCGATGACGGGCGGCTCGGGCGGCTTCTTCGTAGTCGGGGTGGGCGAGGTTGATCGGCGTCCAGCCTCCGAGGTCGACGATCGAGAGGTGCGGCGCGAACTCGATCTCGTCGCTCACGGCGCCGGCGTCTCCTCGAGCTCACGCTCGCGCTCCTCGAGCCACTGCCGTACCCGCTCCTTCGCCCCGGTGGCGCTCCACGCGGATCTGCATCGAACCCGCCGGCCTCGAACCACTGCCGCGTCTGCTCCAGCGCGGCGCGCTGCGCGGCGATGTCCGCCTCGCTGCCGAACGGGATGAAGTGGTGCCTCACCTCGAACCCCGATCCGGCGCGCTGCGCGGTCGTCTCCAGGATGCCGTGGCCGTACACCTTCGTCGCTACGCCGAGCACGAGCGGCTCGTCCGTCCCGTCGCTGCCCCAGCCGTAGTTGGCGCAGTCGGCCGCCTCGTCGCCGTAGTGCTCGCGGATCCAGTCGTACTGCCCGTCGAGCACGGCCTTCGTGATCGGGTCGCCGAGCTCGTCGATCAACTCGTCGAGCTCGTCCTCGATCGTCGGTTGGTCTCGATCGATCGAGTCCCAGTTCATGCCGCTCCCGGCCATCCGCTTGAGGATCTCCCGCTCGCTCTCCTCGACGAGCTGCTCCTTCTCCAGTGCGTCCGCGTCGACGTGCTCGGGGGTCGCGTCCTCGACGGCCTCGCAGAGCAGGTCCGGGGCGATCACGTCAAGCTCGACCGCGCCTCCCGCCGATCCGGTGGGCGTCCGAGTGCGGCCGCTTCGCCTTGCCATCCTTGCGCGTACCAACAGGCCGCTTGAGGAAGCTCAACTCGTTGATCTGCTCCCATCGAGCGCGATTAGCTTGAACTCGATGACGGAGCCGCCCTCGCTGCTGTACTTCAGGAGCCCCGCCTCGACCTTCTGGGCGGCGGTTTCGCCGTAGCCGTCGAAGTCGTAGAGCGCGTACACGTACGTCTTGGCTCCGCTACTTGACGAACGCCTCGAGCGCGGCCTGGCCGGCCGAGTGCAGGAACGTCTCCGACGACATGCCGCGCGACACCATCAGCGGCACGTCCCACTTGTCCGTCACGTCGCTGATCGCGCCGGCGAGCGCATCCTTCTCCAACCAGATCTCGACCCGGCAGCCCTGCGACTGCCAGAGGTTGCGCCGGTAGGAGCGGTGCATCTCCGTGATGGCGTCCTCGACCGAGTCGTAGGAGTCCGGCTTGCGCATCCAACGGGTCCCGTCCGCGATGAAGCCCCACGGCAGGACACCCTCGCGCCGCATCCGCAGGATCTGATCCTGGACGGGCCGGTAGCCGCCGTTCTCTTCCTTCTCGACGACGCCACGAGTTCGAGCACTGATAGAAGGCCTGCCGCACCGTCATCACCTGGTACTCGGTGGTGAACCCGAGCACCGCGTCTCGGATCGCGGGCGCCTTCGCTCCATAGGAGCCCGGCGGGGGCGCCCCACCGGGTTTCTTCGTCATGGCCCCAAGTAACCCCATGGCGAGGTCGAACCCTTCGACTCCTCGGGCGATCGACCGGAGATCGACGGGTGAGGCTCGCAGCTCGCCGCCGCCTCCAGGTCGTGCTCGAGCCCCTCGAGCGTGATCTTCGATCTCGACGACGACGTACCCGGGCACGCTCCCGTCCTCGCCGCGGCCGTCCTCGATCAGCTTCGAACCCGGACGTACCGGGCCGTGATCTCACCCATCTCGATCGCGGCGCTACTCTTCGCGCACATGCTGTAGGTGGTGGGCGGGACGCGCTGCTGGGCGCCTTTCGTCGTTCAAGGACTGCGACTCGAGCCACGCCCGAACCGCCTCGCTGTCGAGCACGAGCTGGCTGCCGAGCGTGAGCGCCGGCATCCCGCGCTCCTCGACCTGCCTGTAGATCCAGCGGCGGCGGCGCTTCTCGTCCCAGGTCGGCCAGAGCTCGGCGCCGAGCTCGTCGACCGTGAGGAGCTTCGGCAGCATCAGGCGCGCTCCGCTCCGAAGATGACTTGCTCGGGGACGTGCAGCACGTCGGAGACGGCCGCGCGGTACTTCGCCGACGGCCTGAGGCGCCCGGCCTCGACCTGGCTCACGTAGGTGTGGCTGTAGCCGACCGCTCGCGCGAGCTCGATGACGCCGAACCCGCAGCGGCGCCGGATCTCCTCGTGGGGGGTGATCATGCTCTCGCAGGCACTTGCGCTCGTTACCTCTGTCTGCGACTCCCAGGTGCTAACGTAGGGTAGTCGATGTAGCGGAGGTGGAAGTGAATAGTTCCAAATCTGAACATCAGCGCCCGGGGCAGGTGTTCGCCCGTCGCGTCAAGGAGGAGCGCCAAGCCTGCGGCTGGTCGCAGCAGGAGCTCGTCGACCGGCTGGGCCAGCTCGGCTATCCGATGTCGCGGTCAACCCTCATTCGGATCGAGGCCGGCGGGACGCGAGCCGAGAAAGCGCCGCTGCAGGACTTGCTCGCGTTAGCGGCCGGGCTCGGCGTCCATGCCACCGATTTGATGGCGCCACTCGCAGATGAAACGGCGATGGCGATCACGCCGAACCTGATCTTCTCCGCACCGCTAGCCCGTGAATGGGTGCGAGGCGAGCTCGTCTTGCCGATGGTGGCGTTCGTAGACGTCGAGAAGCTCTCCGACTCGGAGCTGCGCAGGCTGCTCGAGCGTCAGATGACCCGCGCCTTCAGCCCTGCCAACCGTGAGCGTGCGAGAGCCGACCTTGCCCCGGCGATCGACGACGCCATGAAGATCATTCGCGACCCCGACAAGTACGGCCCTGGAAAGCCATGGCCCGAGGAAGAAGGAGAGAACGATGGCAGCGATCGTTGAGAGGAGCACCAAGGGTGGCGAGCGCCGCCTCCACATCACCTTCGGAGCGATCGACAGGGCCAGTGGGGAGCGCCGGAAGGTCTGGGAGACCCAGCCGCCGGGGAGCGGATTGCGAGGGGCCAAGCTCCGCAAGGGCCAGATCGAGAACGCGCTGCATCTGTCCGGCGGCATCTGGCCGGCCGAGGAGCCGAAGGCTCGGGCAGTCACCTTCGCCGAGTACCGGGACGCCTGGCTCGCCGATCGGGCCCGCGACGTCGGCGAGCGCGTCGTCTCCAACAACGAGTGGGCGTTCCGCTGCTACCTCTCCCCCGCCTTCGACTCGATGCTGCTCGAGGAGATCCGCAGGCCGGACGTGAAGGCGCTCGTCGGCGAGCTCGTCGATCAAGGGCTCGCCCGCAACACATCAGGAACGTCCTGGCGCCGCTGCGCAAGATGCTGCGCGAGGCCGTCAGAGACGAGCTGATCGCGTCGAATCCCGCGGCAGACATCGAGATCTCGGACAAGGCCCCGGTGCGGGCAGCCGTGGTCCCGACCCGCGAGGAGCTCGACGCGATCCTCGCGGCGGCGCCGATCGACGCTCGGGACGCGATCGTCCTGATGGCGAGCCTCGGCCTCCGTCGCGGCGAGTGCTTCGCGCTCCGCTGGGCCGACGTCGACCTCTCGGAGAACCTCGTCCACGTCCGGGCGACGAACCACCGCGCCCGTGTCAGCGACCGCACGAAGACGAAGGCGGGTACGCGGCTCGTCCCGTTGTTCCCGTCGGCGAAGACGGCGCTCGAGGCGCGGAGGCGGCGGCTACCCGTCGAGCCGCACCCGACGGCGTTCGTGTTCGCGAACGCGATCGGCGGCGCGCTCGATCCAGGCAACTGGGCGCGGCGAGAGTGGCTGCCGGCGCTGAAGAAGGCCGGGCTCGAGAAGCGCTACCACGTGCACGAGCTCCGGCACTACGCGGCGACGGCGCTCGACGAGCAGGGGATGGTCGGGAAGCTCAGGACGGAGATCGTCGGGCACGCGAACGAGGAGATCACCAACAGCATCTACACCCACGTCCGCCGAGAGCGCGTCGCCGCGGTCGCGGCCGAGTACGACCCTCTTCGGGAGGGCTTCGAGCGGGTAAGTGGTAGATGGGTGGTAGATGGGGGCCACCCATGTTTTTTTCTCTGAGAACACAAAGCCCCGCGTTTGCGGGGCTTTTGTTCATCGGGGTGCGCGGATTTGAACCGCGGGCCTCTTGTCCCCCAGACAAGCGCGCTAACCAGGCTGCGCCACACCCCGTATCTCGGCGTGATCGTACCCACGGCAAAGGAGGCCGGCGGAAATCCGTAGACGCGCGGACGCCTCGACAACGCACGGCGACGCGCGACGCCGTACGTGATGCGGGTTCGGCCGCGGCGAACCGCAGAGGTCGGCCTCTCGGACGTGCCCTGTTCGGCCCCGTCCCGAACGGATGTGTCCGTAGCGTTTCAGACGCTCGTCCGCGGGGAATCGGGTCGAGCGATGATCCTTCAACCGAAAACCAGGACCAAGCTCGAGCACGGCAAGGAACGGTTGGCAACCGAGTTCACCGGGATACCGAAGGGCGAGATCGCGAATGCGGTCGATGGTGCCGCCGATCGACTCCTCCGTCTCGCGCGGTTCGACGACTACGTGCCGATGCTCGCCCAGCGATCCGTGCGAGACCGGCTGCTCGACCGGAACGCCGCTTGAAACGGGACGCCGGGACTAGCCGGGTCCGCGGGGTGTCGGCTACGCCGGAGGCCCGACCGCAGGATCTGCGTCTCTCGCGCAGTCGCCACGTCCACGGGTCGTAGAACACCCCGCCCGACCCGTGCAAAGGAGGCCGGCGGGGCCTCCTCGCCCCCAAGCGATCACGCCGAGGCCCCGTCCGGCTTCCTTTCCTTGGACGGACGCGCTGCGGAATTAGTTGGCGCTCAGACGCTGAGGCGCTTGTAGAGGCGATCCACGAGGTCGGGCATGGCCTCGAGCTGCTCGGTGATGACTCGGAGCCGGTACTCCCGGAAGTGCTCGGGCTCGACCTCGAGGGAGTCGGAGAGCCGTTTGATCACGTCGTTCGACGGCACGGGGCGGTTGCCGTGCACGAGATGGTTCAAGTAGCCGGCCGAGAGCCCCGTCTGTGCAGCGAGGCCGCGATAGGTCGTCCCGGACTCGTTCATCAGCCGCTCGACCGCCGGGCCGAACGGCTCCGAGCTGAACTTGCGTCGTCTAGCCATCGAACACCTCCTTGCCCAACTCGGTTACCCCCACACGCCGATCGGCGCCGGTTGCGCGGTTCCTGAGGTCGACCATCCCATCCTCGAGCGTCTTCTTACCCACGGTCACGCGGAACGGAAGCCCGATCAGGTCCGCGTCTGCGAACTTCTCGCCTGCGCGGAGATCACGGTCATCGAGGAGGACGTCAGCCCCGGCACCGTCGAGCTCTGCCGCGGCCGCCTCGGCCTCCCGCTCCACGCCGGGCAACACGACCACGTGCACATGGTACGGGGCCAGTGCGAGTGGCCAGCAGAGGCCCGCCTCGCCGTGGCGCTGCTCGACGACCGTGGCCATGATGCGGCCGGGGCCGATGCCGTAGCTGCCCATCACGAGGGGCTTCTCCTTTCCGTCCTCGTCGAGGAATGTCGCCTCGAGTGGCACGGAGTATCTGGTGCCCAATTTGAAGATATGCCCAACCTCGATCGCGGTCTGGAAGCTCAACGCTCCCGCCGCACTCGACGCAGCGGTCTCCCTCGCCGGGCACGCGGAGGTCGGCGACGCGCGCCTGGAAGTCGCGTCCGAGCTCGACTCCCTTCAGATGCCAACCGGTGCGGTTCGCGCCTGCGACGAACTGACCCACGCGGAGCGTCTCGTCCACGACCACATCGCCCTCGAACCCGACCGGGCCGAGCGATCCCGGCTCCGCCCCGAACGCAGTGCGGATCTCGTCTTCCGTCGACGGCCTGACCGCCTCACCGAGCGCCGCCGCCAGCTTCGCGACCTCGAGCCTGTCGTCGCCGCGGACGAGCGCCAGCACGACCGTGCCGTCGTCCTTCGTCATCGGCATCGCCTTCGAGGTCGCCGCGACGTCGATGTCCAGGAACCTGGCGAGCTCCTCGCAGGTCACGACCCCGGGGGTCTCGACCTCCTGCGGCGCCGCGAGCGGCTCGGGGAAGACCGGCGGGCGCGGGACGGCGTGTGCAACCTCGAGGTCTGCCGCGAAATCGCCGTTCTCGCAGGTGACCAGCGTGTTCTCGCCCGACCCGGACGGCGCCAGGAAGTCCATCGACTCGCTGCCGCCCATCATCCCCGACTCGGCCTGTACCTCGAAGTACTCGACCCCGCAGCGCTGGAAGATCCTGTGGTACGCCGCCTCGTGCGCGCGGAAGCTCCGCTCGAGGCCCTCCTCGTCCCGATCGAAGGAGTACGAGTCCTTCATGATGAACTCCCGGACGCGAAGCAGGCCGCCGCGCGGGCGCGGCTCGTCACGATCCTTGGTCTGAAAGTGGTACCAGGACTGCGGTAGCTGCCTGTAGCTCTGCAGCTCGCGGGCGTGGAACGTGAACGTCTCCTCGTGCGTCAGCGGCAGCACGTACGCGGCGCCCGGATCGATCCTGCAGGCGGAAGAGCTCGGGGATCTTGTCCCGGCCGGTCTTCTCCCAGAGATCAGCCGGGGTGAGGACGGGCGCGAGCCACTCCTGCGCTCCGATCGCGTCCATCTCCTCGCGGATGATCTGCACGACCTTGCGGTGCACGCGCCAGCCGAGCGGCGTGAATGACCACAGGCCGGCGCTGACCTGCCGGATGTAGCCGCCCCGCACGAGCAGCCTGTGGCTGACCGCCTCCGCGTCGGCAGGCGCCTCGCGCAGCGTCGGAAGATGGAGCGTGGAAGCCCGAGTGACGCTCATCGTCCCGGGAGGCTATTCGAGCGGGATGGCCGACGCCTCGGCCATCGCGAGCGCGGCCGGCTTGCCCATCTTCCGGCGCTCCGGGCGCCGCATGCCGTCGCCGATCCAGCGGTCGATCTCGTTGAACAGCTCGTCGATCAGCTGCTCCGACTCGACCTTCCGCAGGACCTTGCCGTGCGCGTAGATGAAGCCGACGTCGCGGCCGCCCGCGATTCCGAAGTCGGCGTCACCCGACTCGCCGGGCCCGTTCACGGCGCAGCCGAGAACGGCCACCTCGAAGTGCTCCTCGTAGGCCCCGAGCCTGTCCTCGACCTCCTCGGCGAGCGTCTGGACGCCCACGTTGTCGCGGCCGCAGCTCGGGCACGCGATCAGCACGGGGCCGCGCTCGCGCAGGTTGAGCGACTTGAGGATCTCCCAGCAGACCTTGACCTCCTCGACCGGGTCGGCGGTGAGGCTCACGCGGATCGTGTCGCCGATCCCGTCTGCGAGCAGGCTCCCCAGCCCCACGGCGCTCTTGATCGAGCCGGTGAACGGAGGGCCCGCCTCGGTGACGCCCAGGTGCAGCGGGTAGGGGACGCGCGCGGAGAGCATCCGGTAGGCCCGGATCATGGTCGGCACATGGCTCGACTTCACCGAGATCTTGAAGTCGTGGTACTCGAGCTGCTCGAGCAGCCGCACCTCCTCGAGCGCCGCCTCGACGAGCGCCTCGGCCTGGTCCTCCTGCGCGAGGCTCTCGAGGTGCCTCGGGAGCGAGCCGGAGTTCGCGCCGATCCGCATCGGGATCCCCGCCTTCTTGGCGGCGGTCACGACCTCGGCGACCTTGTCGGGGCCGCCGATGTTGCCCGGGTTGATCCGAACGGCTGCGACACCCGCCTCGATCGCCTTCAACGCGAGGCTTGCGTTGAAGTGGATGTCGGCGATGATCGGCACCGGCGAGAAGCGGATGATCCGGGGCAGCGCCTCGGCGTCCTCCAGCTTCGGGACGGCGACCCGAACGACCTCGCAGCCCGCGCTCGCGAGCGACGCGATCTGCGCCGTCGTGGCGGGAACGTCGTGCGTCTTCGTCAGCGTCATCGACTGCACGACGACCGGGGCGCCGCCGCCGATCTGGATCCCGCCTACGCTGACTGAGCGCCCGCTGGCCACCAGATGATGCTAGCTGCCGCCGAGATCGTTTCTGAGCCCGAAATAGAGCAGGAACAGGAAGAGCGCGATGCCGATCGTGCTGTAGCGCAGGTACGCGAGCTGCGAGAACGCGCGGCCGCGGACGCGCTCGAGGATCGACATCACGATGTGCCCGCCGTCGAGCGGCAGGATCGGCAGGAGGTTCAGGAGCGCCAACGCCAGGCTGATGTACCCGAGGAAGAAGAAGAAGTCCTGCAGCGACTGGCGGTAGGCGGCCGCGGTGTCGCGGACGATGCCGACCGAGCTCGAGATCTGGTGGGTGTCCTGGCCGTGGAAGAGGTGCCAGAGGCCGCCGAACGTACCGGTGGTGAGCGCCCACGTGAGACGAGCGGACTTGTCGGCGGCTCCGACCGGCGACGAGCCGAGGCCCGTCTTCGCCTTGATCTGGATGCCGATGCGGTAGGTGCCCTGGTCGTTCTTGGCACGCAGCGGGCCCAGCGTCACGACGCGGCCCTTCCGGTCGACACGGATCGCGAAGGGCTTGCCGCCGGTCGCCGAGATGGACTTCGGGAGGTTGGCGGCGGTGACCGGGCGGCCTGCGATCGAGACGACGGTATCGCCCGCCTTGATCCCCGCAGCGGCAGCCGGGTACCCCTTGACGACGCCGTAGACGGTTCGGGTGGGCACCGTGGACACGTAGACGGCCGCGAAGAAGATGAGGGCGGCGAGGATGTTCACGACCGGACCGGCCGCGATCACGACCACGCGCTTCCACGTGACCTGGCGCCAGTAGGCGTCCGGCGAGAGCGCCCCGTCGGTCTCCTGGTACATCCGGTTGCTCCCGAGCGAAGGCTCGAGCTCGGCCATCACCGCGCGGGCCTCCTCCTCGTCGCCCGCCTCGAGCGCCGCGTCGAGCCGGTCGAGCTCGGCGGAGTGCGCCTCCTGCTCCTCCGGCTTCAGGCTCCCGCGCAGGTCGCCCGGCGCGGCCCGGTGCATGCCGGGGATCTTCACGTAACCGCCGAGCGGGATCGCGCCGATCCCGTACTCGACGCCGCCCCTGACCCGCTTGACGACCGCGGGCGGGAACCCGATGTAGAACTTCCGCGGCCGCATCCCGACCGCGCGGGCGCAGAAGAAATGGCCCGCCTCGTGGATGAGGATGAGGAACGCCAGCCCGAGGATCGCGGCGCCGAAGCTCATGAGGCGACCGCCACCAGGTCGCGGGCGCGGCGGTCGGCCTCGACGAGCTCGGCGAGATCGCGGGCGGGCGCGCCGTCGACGCGCCCGAGCACGTCCTCGACCGCCGCGGCGATGTCGAGGAAGCCGATGCGACCCTCGAGGAACGCCTGGACGGCGACCTCGTTGGCCGCGTTGTACGCGCACGGATAGGTGCCGCCCCGCACGCCCGCCTCGCGGGCGAGCGGAAGCATGCGGAAGGTGTCGAGATCCGGCTCGTGGAACTCGAGCGTCCTCAACTCGAGAGGCGGGACCGGTGTCGCGGCGCGCTCCGGGTAGGTCAGCGCGTAGGAGATCGGCACGCGCATGTCCGGGTTCCCGAGCTGCGCGATCGCCGCCCCGTCGTGGAACCGGACCATCCCGTGAACGATCGAGGGCGGGTGGATCACGACCTCGATCCGATCGTAGGAGACGGCGAAGAGGAAATGCGCCTCTATCACCTCGAGGCCCTTGTTCGCGAGCGTCGCCGAGTCGATCGTGATCTTTGGCCCCATGCTCCAGGTCGGATGGGCGAGCGCCTCCTCCGGGGTCACATCCGAGAGGCGCTCGGCGGTCTGCCCGCGGAACGGGCCCCCGCTCGCCGTGAGCACGATGCTCTCGGGCTCCCCGAGGAGCGCGCACTGGAAGAGCGCGGAATGCTCGCTGTCGACGGGGATCAGCTCGCCACGGCCGCGGGCCCGCGCCGCGAGCGCAAGGTCGCCGGCGGCGACGAGGGACTCCTTGTTCGCCAGGGCGAGCGTGACGCCGTTCTCGAGCGCCCACATGGTCGGGATCAGGCCGGCGAAGCCGACGACCGCGTTCAGGACGACGTCCGGCTCAGCGCGCTCGAGGAGCTCAGTCGGGTCTCCCCCGCTCTGCGTCAGTGCCGCGAGCCCTTCGATCGGCTGCGTCCCCGAGGTCGCGGCGACGAGCTCGAGCTCGGGGTGCGCGTCGATCACCTCGATCGCCTGGCGCCCGATCGAGCCGGTCGCGCCGAGCAGGGCGATCCGCTTCACGAAAACAGCGTACTCGCGCGGTCCTGCCAGAGAGTTTCGGAGGCCGCGAGCGAGCTCCCACGCGACGGCGACCTCGACGCGTCGACACTGCTTCCCGTCAGTGATAGCCGAAGGCGGCGATGCAGAAGTACGCGGCAGGAACGGCGAAGAGAAGCGCGTCGAGGCGGTCCAGCATCCCGCCGTGGCCGCCGAGGAGCGCGCCTGCGTCCTTCACGCCTGCGTCGCGCTTCAGCATCGACTCGAACAGGTCGCCCATGGGCGCGGCGATCGCGAGCACGATCCCGAGGGCGATCGACTCGCCGATCGTGAGGAAATGCTGCTTGTAGAGCGCCACGAACGCCACGAACACCGTCGCCGCGGCCCCGAACGCGAACCCCTCCCACGTCTTCCCGGGGGAGGTGTTCGGCGCCATCCGGTGCCGGCCGAGTAGCCGTCCGCCCGCGTAGGCGAGCGTGTCGCCGGCCCAGACCGCGATCACGACGGTGAACGCCGCCAGCCGCCCGTGCTCGGGCAGGCCCCTCAGGAGCAGCATGAACGCGAGGCCGCACCCGATCCAGACCGCCCCCATCACCGTCGCCGAGATCGAGGCCGTCGGCGCCTGCCGGGTCGCGGAGAGCCCCTTGAGCAGGAAGGCGAGCGCGAGCGTCGTCAGCAGCCCACCCACCATCCATTCGATCCCGCTGCGCTCGGCGGCGAAGAGGGCGAGCGCGACCCCGACGTAACAGGCGGGCGAGAGCGGAGCGAGCGGCTTCGCGAGCAGCGTGAACTCGTGGGCCGCCAGCAGCGCCGCAACCGCGACGAGAGCGAACAGCCACCAGCCTCCGAGGTAGACGGCGCCGAGGACGACCGGGATCGCCGCGACCGCGACGAGTAGCCGCGAGATGACGTTGCTCACAGAGCCCCAGCCTGCAACGAGTCAGCTTCCCCTGGCCAACCCCGGTGGACGGCTACCGACCGCCGAACCGGCGGCGCCTCTGCGCGTACTCGGCGAGCGCGGCGCGCAGGTCGCGCTCGTCGAAGTCCGGCCAGAGCCGGTCGACGAACACGAGCTCGGCATAGGCCAGCTGCCACAGCATGAAGTTCGAGACCCGGAGCTCGCCGCTCGTCCGGATCAGGAGATCCGGGTCGGGCAGCTCGGGCGCGTAGAGGTTCGCCGCAAGGACGTTCTCGTCGATCTCGCGCGGATCGAGGCCGCTCTCGGAGATCCGGCGCGTCGCCTCGACGAGCTCTGCCCGGCCGCCGTAGTCGAACGCGATCCAGAGCCCGAGCCGCACGTTGAGCTCGGTGCGGTCCTCCATCGCCTCCATGCGGCGCCGGAGATCCTCGGGGGCGCGATCGCGCCGCCCGATGAACCGCACCCGGACTCCCTGCTCGGCGAGGTCGGGCAGCTCCCGCTCGATCGTCTCGCCGAAGAGCTCCATCAGCGCGTCGACCTCGTCCTGCGGACGCGACCAGTTCTCGGTCGAGAACGCGTACACGACCATGTGGCGGATCCCGAGGTCGATCGCCGCCTCGACCGTCCGCCGGAGCGCCCGGGTCCCGGCGCGGTGGCCGACCACCGTCGGTAGTCCCCGCCGCCGCGCCCAGCGCCCGTTGCCGTCCATGATGATCGCCACCGTCTCGGCGACCTCCGGAAGCTCCGGCTCGGGCATCGGGCGCACGCGCGCGAGCGTCCTGATCCGGGAAAGAATGTTCATCGGTCGGTTTTCCAGCCTTTTCGTGCAGCGAAGAGGCCTATACCTCCATGATCTCGGCTTCCTTGTGCTTCAGAAGCTCGTCGATCTGGTGGACGTGTTCATCGGTCAGCTTCTGCACCTTCGCCTCGGCCGCCCGCTCCTCGTCGTCGCCGACATCGCCGTTCCGGACGAGCTCCTCGAGGTGACGCATGACGTCGCGCCGGACGTTGCGGACGGCCACGCGGCCCTCCTCTGCCATGGCGCGCACGACCTTGACGAGCTCCTTGCGCCGCTCCTCGGTCGGCTGAGGGATCGGGAGCCGAACGATCTTGCCGTCGTTCGACGGCGTCAGGCCGAGGTTCGACTCCATGATCGCCCGCTCGACCTGTTTGATCGAGGACGGGTCGAACGGCTGGATCGTGAGGAGACGAGGCTCGGGCACGTTGATCGTGGCGAGGTTCTTGAGCGGCGTCGGAGTGCCGTAGTACTCGACCTGGATCCGGTCGAGCAGCGCCGCCGACGCCCGGCCGGTGCGCACGGAGTTGAAGTGCTCGTGCGTCGCGTCCACCGACTTGTTCATCCGCTGGGTCGCGTCGCTCACGAAGTCGTCGATGGCTGCCACTCACGCACCTCCTTGGGTCGGCGTCGAGATCAGCGTCCCGACGCTCTCGCCGGCGACGACACGCCCGATGTTCCCGGGTGTGAGCTCGAACACGTGGATGGGGAGATTGTTGTCCATGCAGAGCGAGAGGGCCGTCGTGTCCATCACCTTGAGCCCCCGCTCGATCGCCTCGAGGTGGCTGATCGCCGGCAGGAACCTCGCGTCCGGGCTGGTCCGCGGGTCCCCGTCGAAGACGCCCGCCACCCCGTTCTTCGCCATGAGGATCCCCTCGGCGTCGATCTCGAGCGCGCGCAGCGCCGCGGCGGTGTCGGTCGTGAAGTACGGGTTGCCGGTTCCGGCCGCGAAGATCACGACCCTTCCCTTCTCGAGATGGCGGATCGCGCGACGGCGGATGTACGGCTCCGAGACCTCGCGGACGTCGAGCGCGGAGAGCACCCGTGTGTCGGCTCCGTTTCGCTCGAGCGCCTCCTGGACCGCGAGCGAGTTGAACACGGTCGCGAGCATCCCCATGTAGTCGCCGGTCGCGCGGTCCATTCCGGCCGCAGTGGCCTTCATGCCGCGGTAGATATTCCCGCCGCCGATGACGAGGGCGAGCTCGACGCCGGAGCCGTGCACGTCGACGAGCTCGCGCGCAAGCTCGTCGACGGTCGCCGGGTCGAGCCCGAACTCCGTCCTCCCCATCAGCGCCTCGCCGGAGAGCTTCAGCAGGACGCGGCCGAAGGCCGGCGCCGGCTCGGAGCGCGGACGGGGTGCGACGGCCATCAGTTGACCGAGAACCAGGCGTAGTCCACGAGCTCCAGGGCCCCCTGCTGGAGGGCCTTCCCGACGGTCAGGCCGCTGTCGTGGATCCAGCTCTGCTCCTGGAGCACGGACTCGCCGTAGAACCTCTTGCTCAGCATCCCGTCGACGATCTTCTCGCGGACCTCGACCGGCTTCGACTCGACCTCCTCCGACCTCATGAGGATCTCTCGCTCGGCCTCGACCAGCTCTGCCGGAATCTGGTCGCGCGTCGTGAACGTCGGCCGCGCCGAGGCGATGTGCAGAGCCAGCTGGTGCGCCAGCTCCTGGGAGCCACCGCGTGCGAGCACGAGCGCGCCGATCCTGTTCTGCGGCGCGTGGAGGTAGACGTCGAAGAACTCGCCGCTCCCCGCCTCGAGCCGCCGCGTCCCGACGACCTGGACGTTCTCACCGAGCCGCGCGGCGAGGTCGACGCGCTGCTCCTCGAGGTCGCCCGTGTCGCCGCCCTCGAACGCGGCGTCGAGCACCGCATCGGCGAACGCGCGGAAGTCCTCGTTCTTGGAGACCGGCTCGGTCTCGCACCCGACGGCGACGATCGCGGCAGTGGAGCCGTCGAGCTTCGCGAGCACGACGCCCTCGCTGGTCTCGCGGTCGGCGCGCTTGGCGGCAGACGCCATTCCCTTCTCGCGCAGGATCTTGACGGCGGCGTCGAAGTCGCCTTCGGTCTCCTGGAGCGCGCGCTTGCAATCCATCATCCCCGCGCTCGTGGCGTCCCGCAGCTGCTTGACCATGGCTGCCGAGATCTCCGTCATGCGCCCTCCCCCGCGTCGGTCACCTGCGGCGGCTCCGGCGCTGCCGCCGCCCCCGGCGCTCCGGGTGTCTCGGGCCCCTGCGCAGGCGCAGCCTCGGCCTGTGCAGGCGCAGCCTCGGCCTGTGCAGGCGCAGCCGCGGCTGCCTCCGGCTCCGGCGCAGGCGGAGGAGCGACCTCGGCGGGAGCGGACCTTCTGCTTCCCGGCCTCGATCCCGTCGGCGATCGCGCGGATCACGAGCGAGCACGACCGGATCGCGTCGTCGTTCCCCGGGATGACGTAGTTGGCCTCGTCGGGGTCGCAGTTCGTGTCGACGAGCGCGATCACCGGCAACCCGAGCCGCCGAGCCTCGCGCACGGCGAGCTGCTCCTTGCGGAGGTCGACGATGAAGATGGCCTCGGGCTGGCGGCGCATGTCGGCGACGCCGCCGAGGTTCGCCTCGAGCTTCTCGAGCTCCGCCAGCATCGCGATGCGCTCCTTGGCCGGGAGCAGGTCGAGCTGGCTCTCGTCCCGGAGGCTGCGGAGCTCGTGAAGGCGCTGGATCCGGTCGGCCATGGTGCGCCAGTTGGTCAGGAGGCCGCCGAGCCAGCGGTGGTTGACATACGGCATGCCGACGCGGGCAGCCTCGCCGGCGATCGCGTCCTGCGCCTGCTTCTTCGTGCCGACGAACAGGATCGAGCCGTTCCGGCCGGCGATGTTGCGTGCGAACTCGTAGGCCTCGTCGAGTAGCGACTGGGTCTGCTGGAGGTCGATGATGTAGATGCCGCCGCGCTCGGTGAAGATGAACCGCTTCATCTTCGGGTTCCAGCGGCGAGTCTGGTGGCCGAAATGAACGCCGGCCTCCAGCAGGTCCTTCATGGAGACAACGGGCATGCGAAGCCCCTTTCTCGGTTTTGATTGGGCGGTCCGCCGGCGGTGTCTCGGCGGCGCCGGGCATACCGGCGACCGTCCGCCTCGAGCCTCCGCCGGGTCGAGGGTCAGAAAGCGCCGGAATGGTAGCCCAGCGGGGCCCTCACGTGAGTGAGCCCCAGCACGCGGCGAGGTCCGGCGGCAGCGGCGAGGAGACCTCGACCCGTTCCCCGGTGAACGGGTGCGGGAACGCGAGGCGGGTCGAGTGCAGGAACTGGCGGGTGAGTTTCGGGTCGGGCACGCCGTAGACCGGGTCGCCGACGACGGGCAGCCCGATCGCCGCGAGGTGCACGCGGATCTGGTGCGTGCGGCCGGTCTCGAGGCGGACCTCGACGAGCGCGTCGCCGCCTCGCTGCTCGATCACCTCGAAGTGGGTCGTCGCCTCACGAGGCGTGTCGGTATCGAGCGAGAAGCGCGTGGGATCGCCGCGGTCGCGGCCGATCGGGGCTTCGATGCGGCCGGCGCGCGAGGCCGGACGACCGCGGACGAGCGCCAGATAGGTACGTTCGAACGCTTTACGGCGTACGAGCGCCGAGAGCCGACCGTGCGCCTCCTCGGAGCGCGCCACCGCCATCAGTCCCGACGTATCGCGGTCGAGCCGGTGGACGATGCCGGGCCGGCCGTCCTGACCCCCGGCGACGATGCCGGCGAGCTCGTCCACGAGTGTCCGTTGGGTGCGGCCGGCGCCGGGGTGGACGGTGAGCCCCGCCGGCTTGTCCACGACAGCCAGGTACTCGTCCTGCCAGGCAATCCGGACAGGCGGCCCTTCCCGCGGGGGCGGTGGGAGCTCCTCGGCCGGGGCCGCGAGCTCGACCCGCTCCCCGCCCTCGAGCCGGTGGCTGCGCTGCCGCGGGCTTCCGTCGACGAGCGCGCCGGCGTCGACCGCCCGCGCCGCAGCTGCCCGGGACCCGAGTACCGTCGCGAGAAAGCGGTCGAGCCGCTCCCCCGCTGCCTCGTCCGGAACGACGACAACCGTTCGGCTCATCTCTCCCATCCGTCACAGTCTCGCGACACTCCCGGCCGCCGGCCCGAGCTAGCATCGACGCCGAGGGCGGAGGGGGCAACGGCCCCACCCTTACTGGGTGGGGGCTCGGCTCGGAGCCGGTTTCGGCGCGGTCCCGCGGGCTCAGCGGGCGGCGACGTCGAGCGGCCGCCGGACGTCCTTGGGGCGGCGGTCGGCGCCGAGGAGGGCGGCGAGCAGCATCGCCACGCCGATCACGATGAAGCTGTCGGCCAGGTTGAAGGCGGGCCACCAGCGGAAGTCGATGAAGTCGGTGACGTGGCCGAGGCGGACGCGGTCGACAAGGTTCGACACGCTCCCGCCGATCAGGAGGCCGAGCGCGGCCGGGATCACGGGGTGCCGGGCTCCGTGCCGGGCGAAGTAGACCAGCATCCAGATCACGGCGAGCGCGGTGAGCGCGATGACGATCCCGGTCGCGGACGTGAAGAGCCCGAACGCAATGCCGGAGTTCTCGACGCGATGGATCGAGAGCGGGCCGACCACCTTCGACGACTCGTCGAGGGCGAGGCGGCTCGTGACCGCATGCTTCGTGAGCTGGTCGCCCGCGACTGCGGCGACGACGACGGCGGCGAGGCCGACCCACTGCCACGGCCCCGCTGCGAGCGACCGCTCGGCGATCGAGACCGGCGCGAGCGCGTTCGTCGAAGAGCCGACGCGGATGTCCGGCTGCGCCCGCGGGCCGGCCGGCGCAGGCGACGGCGGAGGTGCGTCAGCCACGGTCGGCCAGCCTCTGGTCGTCGATGCAGAGCATCGCCGACGGCCGCGCCTCGAGCCGCTCACGCCCGATCGGCTCGCCGCAGCGCTCGCAGATCCCGTAGGTTCCCTCATCGATCCGCGCGAGCGCACGGTCGATGCGTGCGAGCGCGTGCTGCGCCCCCTCCTCGAGGCCCGACCCGAGCTCGCGCTCGAACGTGATCGATGCGGTATCCGCCCCGACTCCGCCGGGAACGCCGACCTCCTCGTCCATCGTCCGCTGACCGTCCTCGTGCATCGTCTCGAGCGCGCTCACCACGCGGACGCGCTCGGCCTCGAGCAGCTCGCGGAACTCGGCAGCCTCGACCGTGTTCACATCCGGCTCCCGGCCGCGGATGCGAGCCGCGCCTCGACCTCGACCGCGGATAGCCCCTCGCACGCCGCGACCTTGTCGCGCGATCCGTGACCCGCGACGATCGACACCGCGCGCCGGGGCAGGCGGAGCGCGTCGGCGAGCAGGCCGAGCACCGCCTGGTTGGCGCGACCGTCCTCCGGCGGCGCCGACACCCTGACCTTCCACGCCGTGCCATGCCGGCCGACGACCCCCTGTCGGCGCGCGCCCGGCACGACGCGCAACTCGAGCCTCGTCGAGGCGTTCATCCCTCAAGTCTACGTCGGCTCATTCACCCCAGTCGAAGTCCCGCGAGCCGCCGGGAGTCCGCTCCAGCACGGGCTCGGCAACGGGACGCTGCGGCTCGTCGTGATCATGCTCGGGCTCGAGCTCCGCCGACGACGCGATCGGCTCGAACTCGCGCGTGTCCTCGCGCGCCCAGCCGTACTCCGAGTCGACTTCGTGCTCAGGCTCCGTCGCCGGCGGAAGGACGTGCACGACGGGCCCGGGCCCGCGCTCGTGCGCCCCGATGGGGGGCAGCGGGACGAACACGACCGGCTCGATCACGGGCTCCGGCTCGGGCGCGTGCGCCTTCACAGGCTCGTGCGCCATCAGAGGCTCGTGCGCCTTCACAGGCTCGTGCGCCTTCACGGGCTCCTGGGCCGGCACGCGCGCCGGTGCCTCGGCCACAGGTTCCGGTGCCCGTGCCTCGGCGACGGGCTCCGGCTCGGCCTCGATCATCCCGAGCGCGGCCCGGAGCATGCCCCCGATCCGCTTCGACTCGACGAGCAGCCGCTCCCGCTCGACACGAGCCTTGCGCCCGATCGCCCGGGCCTCGTTGTGCGCCTCCTCCACGATCGTCTCCGCCTCGCGGCGCGCACGCTCGCGCACGTCGCTTGCGGCCTGCTCGGCGGCGACCAGCGTCTGGGTCAGCAGATGCTCGCGCCCCTGCAGCTCGGCGATCTGCTTCTCGAGCGTCTCGGCCTTGTCGGCGAGCTCGCCCCGGTCGCGCCAGGTCGCCTCGAAGCTCTGCGCGACCTCCTCGATCAACTCCTCGACGGCGGCCCGGTTGTAGCCGAACAGGCTCCGGCCGACCTTCACGTGCCTCAACTCGACGGGTGTGTACGACATATGTCTCCCTTCCACTAGTGGAGCCGGCCGAGCAGCGCGTCGAGAAGCTCCCGCAGGACGATCAGCGCGAAGATCGCCGCGATGGGCGACAGGTCGAGAGGGCCGATCGACGGGATGATCCGCCGCCAGATACGGAGGTACGGATCGACCACGTCGTGCAGGAAGCGCTGGACCGGATTGAGCGAATACGGCAGACGAAGCCACGACGCGAGGATCCACAGCAGGATCACGAGGATGTAGACGCCGATGAAGACGTCGATGAAGTTCTCCGCTGTGGAGACCGCGTCGAGGACCATCGCGGCCGCTTTCGGGTTCGTCCGGGCTTTTCCTACGCTTGGTTGTAGAAGCCGCCCCGCTCGAGCAGCTGCGCGCGCTGCTCGGCGCTCACCTCGACGTTCCGCGGCGTCAGCAGGAACACCTTCTCGGCGACGCGCTGCATGCCGCCGTCGAGCGCGTAGGTGAGGCCGCTCGCGAAGTCGATCAGGCGCTTGGAGAGCTCCGCGTCGGCGTTCTGGAGGTTCAGGATCACCGGGATCGAGTGCTTGAACTTGTCCGCGATCTGCTGGGCGTCGTTGAAGCTGCGCGGCAGCACGAGATGGACGCGCACCGCGCCGGGGTTCGGCACCGCGGTCATGTGGCGGGCGCTGCGCGACGACGACCCGCTCGGCGACGCGGCGCGAGCGGGTGCCGGGGCGGTCGCCGGCTCCTCGGACTCCGTCCAGTCGTCGTATCCCTGCGAGCGGCGCCTGGGTGTCAGCCGCCGGACGTTCGGCCGTTGGCGGTAGCTCTGCTCGAGCGACTCGCCCGGCTCGTAGATCTCGTCGTCCTCGTAATAGTCCTCGTCCTCCTCGGCGATGCCGAAGTAGACGAGGGTGCGGTTCCAGAGGTCGCCGAAGCTCACGTCAGGGATCGTAAACCCAGGGGCTACCGGAGGAGCATGCTGCCGACGCGGATCATCGTCGCGCCCTCCTCGGCGGCGACCCGGTAGTCCTGCGTCGTGCCCATCGAGAGCTCGTCGAGGCCGTGCTCCACGGCAAGCGCGCGCAGCCGCGCGAACCACGGTCGCGAGCCCTCGGGCTCGTCGGTTCCCGGCGGCATCGCCGAGAGCCCGCGGACGTCGTAGCGCAGATAGTCGGCGATCTCCGCGGGCTCGACTCCGGACTTGGACGCCTCCCCGGCGAGGTTGACCTGCAGTAGCGCGGGGATCTCGAGCCGCTGCGCGGCCGAGTGCGAGTCGAGCGAGTGGACGAGCTCGCAGATCCGGTTCACGACCTTGACCTTGTTCGACTGGAGGTGCCCGATGAAATGCCAGCGGAACGCATCGCCGTAGACCGCGTGCTTCGCCTCGAGGTCCTGCGCGCGGTTCTCGCCCACCACCTCGACCCCCGCCTCGGCGAGCAGCGCCATGTCTTCCACGGTCACGTACTTCGTCGCCGCGACGATCGTGACGCCGGCACCCACCTCGCCCTGGATCCGGGCGAGGCGCGTCCGCACCTCACTCGATGACGGCACCGATCACTCCCTGAGCTCCGTGCGGTCGGCCGCTGCGGCGGTACGAGAAGAACCGCTCCGGGTCGCAACGAGTGCACAGGTCGAGGCGCTCGACCTCCGAGACGCCGGCGCGCGTGAGCGCCCGCTCGGCCGCAGACCAGAGGTCGAGCATCCGGTTGCACGCGAGATCGGCGTCGAACTGCTCGACGACCTCGGGGCCGACCTCGTAGCAGCAAGGCCCGATCGACGGGCCGACGATCGCCGTCGAGTCGGCGCCGAGCGAGGTCACGGCGGCCTCCACCACTCCCGCCGCGAGCCCACGCCACCCTGCGTGGACGACGGCGAGCCCCGGTGTCCCGTGCGTGCGCGCGATCGCGATCGGAACGCAATCGGCCGCGAGCGCCAGGAGCGGCACCCCGGGCTCGTCGGTCCAGAGCGCGTCCGCGACCTCCCCGTTCACACCGGAACGCGCGCGAATCGCCCGGGCCGTGTGCCGCTGCCGGTTCACCACGAGCCTTTCCGAGTCGAGCCCGAGCGCGTCGCACGCGAGGCGCCGGTTCTCGCCGATCCGAGCAAGCTCGTCCTCACGGCTCCCGAGGTTCAGCGACGCGTGCGGGCCCGTGCTCACACCGCCCACGCGGGTCGTGAACGCGACGACGTACGGCCCCGGTGCCTCCCAGCGGATCACGCGTGGAGGAGCCCCTTCGCATGCTCGAGGAGCGTGTCGCGGCGATTGAGGCCGGGGCACTCGACGACCTCGTCGAGGAGGGTCTGGAGTGCCGCCCCGAGCGCCGGCCCGGGCGCGAACCCGACCCCGATCAGGTCGGCGCCGTCCACGGCGAGATCCGAGAGCCGGTGCGGGCTCGAGAGCTCGTGGCCGACCGTCTCGCGGAAGACTGCCAGTCGCTCGAGCTTCTGCACGACGCGCTCGCTCTGATCGCGCCCCCGGAGGTCGGCGTGCCAGTGGTCGAGCAGGTCGAACGTCAGGCCCTCGCCGTACCGGGCGAGCATGCGGCGGGCCTCCCCCGCGTCGCCCGCGCCGAGCAGGAACACGTGGTGGCGGACGATCGAGACGACGCGCTCCCGGAGGTCGTTCGGGTACCGGAGCCGGCGCAGGATCCCGGCGGTCAGCTTCGCCCCGGCAGCGGCATGGTCGCCGTCCCCGGACGGCTTCCCGAGATCGTGAAACAGCGTCGCGAGACGCACGCGCAGGGGCGTACCGGCGTCGGCCGCCGCCTGGACCACCGCGAAGGTGTGGTCGTCGATGCTCATCACGTGGTCGCTCGAGCCCGGGTCGTAGCCGACCGACGGGCCGAACTCGGGCAGCAGCGCGACGAGGACGCCGGTGTCCCGGGCGAGCTCGAGCGCCTGGCGCGGCTCGTGGCCGAGCAGGAGCTTCGAGAGCTCCCCCATGCCGTCCGCGGAGAGCCCACCGCCGACGCGCTCCCCCGAGACGAGCGCGACGCCGTCGGCCTCCTCGCGCATCTGCGCGAGGGTCGCCTCGTCGGGCAGGAGGGCCAGCTGCGAGACGAAGCGCAGGCCGCGGACGAGGCGGAGCGGGTCCTCGGCGAAGCTGCGGGGAGAGACCGTGCGCAGCACGCGGCCCTCGAGATCGGCGCGGCCTCCGTACGGATCGAGAAGCTCGCCGTCCGCGAGGCGGCGCGCCATCGCGTTGATCGTGAAGTCGCGTCGCGCCAGGTCGACGTCCACGCCGGCATCGGGGTCGACGACGATCTCGAAGTCGTGCCGGCCCGGGCCGGTCGAGACCTCCCGTCGCGGCGGCGCGAGCTCGATCCCGGCCGGGGCGAGCGCACGCAGCTGACGGTCGCGCGGATAGAGCCTCACGCCCACGGGCCTGCGCGCGACGAGCAGCTCCTCGACCTTGCCGTACGGCTCGAGCGCCGCCTGCAGCCGTGCGGAGTCCATTCCGAGCACGAGGAAGTCGGCGTCCCTCGACTCCCGCCCGAGCAGCTCGTCCCGTACCGCGCCACCGACGAGGTAGGCGTCGAGGCCGAGCGAGCGTACGTATTCCTCGATCTCCTTCACGCACGTATTCCAGCACGGGCTGCCCCGGGGGCCGGCCCGGACGGCGCCCTAATCCGGAAGGCGCTCGGCGAGTGTCTGGAGCAGCTCCAGCTGGATCCCGGGGTTCTCGCGCAGCAGCCGTTTGAACGAAGGCCGCGAGATCACGACGATCCGCGACGGAGTCGTCGTCTCGACCGACGCCGTCGTCGGCCTGTCGACGAGCAGCGCGATCTCCCCGAAGTGATCGCCCGGACCGAGCTTGTTGATCGTGCGGCCGCGACGGCGCACCCGGGCCTCGCCCTCGAGCAGCACGAAGAACTGCCGCCCCGACTCGTTCTCCCGGATCAGCTCCTTGCCGCTCGGGACGTCCAGCTCGTCCGCGATACGGCCGACTGCCGAGAGGTGGCGCTTCCCGATCCCGGCGAACAGCGGAACCTGCTTGAGCGCCTCCAGCTTTGCGTCTTTCGCCATGACAACTCCCGGTCGGGGCCGGGCGTGTCTGCCCGGTGATCGTCTTCTACCAGATCCCGCCGGCCGATCAGGCAGTCGCGACCGCCTCGATCTCCACGATCGCGCCGGCAGGGAGGCGCCCGACCTCGACCGTCGACCGCGCGGGCGGCGTCGAGCCGATCGAGCGCGCGTAGACCTCGTTCATCCCCGAGAAATCGTCGAGGTCCGTGAGGAAGACGGTCGTCTTCACGATCGCGGCGAGCGACGAGCCGGCCGCCTCGAGGATGGCGCTCAGATTCGCGAGCACGCGCTCGGTCTGCGGGCCGATCCCGCCCTCGACGACCTGCCCGGACCGAGGGTCGACGCCGAGCTGCCCGGCCACGAAGACGAAGCCGTTGGCGACGATGGCCTGGTTGTACGGGGCCCCCTGGAACGGCGCGGGTGCCTGCTCGGTCCGGATGACCTGCTTGCTCATGGCGCTCCTCCTTCCGGCGTGCGGCACGCCTGTCCGATTGCCGCGCCCAGCGCCTTGAAGATCGCGCTCAGCACGTTCTGGGGGTCCTTGCCCTCGAGGACGCGAATGTGGACGTTGATCCCGGCGCTCTCGGCAAGCCGCTCGAGGAAGACCGCGACGACGTCGCCGGGCAGTCCGCCGACGCCGGAGAAGTCGACGTTCGACGCAACCAGCGGGCGATCGGAGACCTCGAGAACGGCGCCGGCGAGCGCCTCGTCGGCCGGGAGCCACGCGAAGCCGTTCCCGGCTGCCGCCGGCGCCCGCAGGAGCGGCGCGATGCCTTCGCCCATCTCTCGGCCCGCGGCAGCGACAGCCCGGTCGACCGGCCCCGGCGCCGCCTCGACCGAGAGCTGCAGGCGCGCGGTGCGCGCGAGCTCGCCGAGCAGGTGATCGAGGACCGTCAGGCCCGTCGAGATCGCGGCGCCCTCGCCGAGGCCGACCCGCACGCTGACCTGCGCCTCGTCTCCGTCTCCCATCGGCGGAGCCTAACCCGCGGCTGTCAGGTGCGCTCGATCGAGGCGCCGAGCGCGCGAAGCCGCTCGTCGATCCGCTCGTAGCCGCGGTCGATCTGGCCGATGTTGGCGATCACCGAGGTGCCCTCGGCGCAGAGCGCGGCGATGATCATCGCCATCCCGGCCCGGATGTCCGGGCTCTCGAGGCGCTGCCCGTGCAGTCGGGCAGGCCCCGACACGACCGCGCGGTGCGGGTCACAGAGGATGATCCGCGCCCCCATCCGCACGAGCTTGTCGACGAAGAACAGCCGGTTCTCGAACATCTTCTCGAAGATCAGGATCGTCCCCTGCGCCTGCGTCGCGACGGCGAGCGCGATCGAGGTGAGGTCGGCCGGGAAGGCGGGCCAGGGACCGTCCTCGATCTTCGGGATCTGGTCGCCGAGGTCGTCGCGGATCACGAGCTCCTGGCCCGGCGGCACGCGGATCGACCTCTCGCCGAGCTCGACCTCGACCCCGAGGCGCTCGAACGCGTGGAGGATCGCGATGAAGTCGTCGGGCTCGACGTCCTCGACCGTGACGTCGCCGCCGGTCACCGCGGCGAGCCCGATGAAGCTCGCCGCCTCGATGTGCTCGGAGCCGAGCCGGTGGTGGCCGCCGCCGAGGGACTCGACCCCGTCGATCTTGAGAACGTTCGAGCCGATCCCGTCGATCTGCGCCCCGAGCGAGACGAGGAACCGGCAGAGGTCCTGGACGTGGGGCTCGCACGCGGCGTTCACGAGCACGGTGCGGCCCTCGGCGAGAACGGCGGCCATGACCGCGTTCTCGGTGCCCATGACGCTCGCCTCGTCGAGGAAGATCGGCTTGCCGCGCAGGCGACCGGCCCGCATCTCGTAGCGGCGGCCCACCTCGACCTCGGCGCCGAGCCGGCGGAACGCGTGCACGTGGGTGTCGAGCGGGCGGCGGCCGATGAAGTCGCCGCCCGGCGGAGAGAGCAGCGCGTGGCCGTAACGGGCGAGCAGTGGGCCGGCGAAGAGGAAGGAGCCACGGATGCGGTCGGAGAGCTCCTCGTCGACCTCGGTCTTCGAGACGCCCGCGGCGTGGATCCTGACCTCGTTGTCGCCCTGCCATTCGACCTCGGCACCGAGGTCCGCGAGCAGCCCCAGCATGGTGTCGACGTCGCGGATCCTCGGGATGTTGCCGAGCTGGACCGGCCCCTCCGCGAGGATCGACGCGGCGATCAGCGGGAGCGCCCCGTTCTTGTTCCCGGCTGCCCGGACGCGCCCGTTGAGCGGGCGACCCCCCTCGATCACGAACGATTCCACGGCAGCCTCTCTGGACGACTACGGTCGACAAGGCGGGCGGTATGGTACCGATCGCCTTGGATCCGACCCGCGAACAGGCATGGGAGACCCTCTGCGAGTACACGAAGGGCGAGGCGCTCCGCCGTCATGCCCTGGCCGTCGAGGCATCGACGGCGTTCTACGCGCGCAAGCTCGGCGAGGACGAGGAGCTGTGGCGCGTCGCGGCGCTGCTCCACGATTTCGACTACGAGATCCACCCGACGCTCGACCAGCACCCGCAGGACGGCGCCCCGATCCTGCGCGAGCTGGGCTACCCCGAGGAGGTCGTCGTCACGGTCCTCTCCCATGCGGAGCACCTCGCGCTGCCGCGGGACACGCAGCTGAAGAGGACGCTGTTCGCGTGCGACGAGCTCTCGGGCTTCGTGCACGCCTGCGGCCTCGTCCGGCCGACCGGCCTCGACGGGCTGGAGCCGAAGTCGGTGCGGAAGAAGCTGAAGCAGCCGTCGTTCGCCGCCGGCGTGCACCGTGACGAGGTCTACGCAGGCGCGGAGGGGCTCGGGATCGACCTCGACGAGCACATCGCGAACGTGGTCGCCGCGCTCCAGCCGATCGCGCGCGAGCTCGGGCTCCGCACCGCGGACGACGCGTAGCGGCCGGCCTAGTCCTTCGGGCGAAGCTCGACGTCGATCTCGACCGGCGCGTGGTCCGAGAGCACCCTGCCGTTCAGCGTCCGCTGCTCGGCCGTCCAGACGCGGAGCGAGGTGGCGATCGCCCGCCGCATGAGGAACTGGTCGATCCCGGTGCCGGCCGCGCGCCAGCGAGACTCGATCGGCGCGGTGACGAGCTCCTGGACGGTCGTGGAGGCCTCGGGCGCGACGTTGAAGTCGCCGCCGACGATGATCGTCTCCTCCAGCTCGGAGCAGCGGATCACGAAGTTGATGCCGCGACGAAGCTCCGCATCGGCGAGGCGCGTGTCGCGCAGGTGGCTCGCGTGGAGGTTCGCGACCAGGAAGCGCAGCCTGCTCGGCAGCTCGTACTGGACGAGATGGAGCACACGCCGCTCCTTCTCCCAGGCGACCATCTGCTTCGGCGTGAGGCCGAACATCCGGCCGCGCTCCTCGCAGAACGGGTTCGTGTTCAGCGTGATCGACTTGTCCTCGCGGACCTTCGCGTCCGCGGGAAACAGGAT
This sequence comes from uncultured Actinomycetes bacterium, assembly GCA_963836925.1. GTDB lineage: Bacteria > Actinomycetota > Thermoleophilia > Gaiellales > Gaiellaceae > PALSA-600. Next base: position 132,542 of record CAWILJ010000001.1, on the reverse strand, counting down.
CACGTTGCCCTGGCCCGCGAAGCCCGATCGCGTGACGCCGTGGTGGGGGGCCGTCAGCCCCCGCCCGACCGGCGCGGGCACCGGGAACAGGCCCAGCCTGGGCCGCCTCGCGCGCACCCACACCGACTGCATCTTCGCCCAGGCGCCGACGTGCGGCAGCGCCCACGCGGGGATCTCCTGGAGGCACACGACGTCCGGACGGTCGGCCGTGACGAGCTCGACCATCTCGCGCAGGTAGGCCCTCCGCCCGGGCGGGTAGGTGTTGCCGTGGAAGAGGTTCCAGGTGCGGACGATCACCGACGCTCTACTGTAGGCGACCGATGCGCGTCGTCATCGCCGATCCTCCCGCCTACACGCCGTGGTACGACCACGAGCTCGCCGAGGCGCTGGCGCGGGCCGGGGCGACGGTGCAGCTCGCGACCTCGCGGTTCCGGTTCGCCGAGCTTCCCGCCGCGCAGGGGTACCGGCGCGTCGAGCACTTCTACCCGTTCTCCTCGCGCCTGTTCCGCCGGTCGCGGGCCCGGCTGCCCCTGAAGGCGACCGAGCACCTGGGCGTCGCGGCGTCACTCGCCCGGATGAACCCTGACGTCCTGCACCTGCAGTGGCTCGCCCTCCCCCAGGTCGACGTGCGGGTGCCGTTCCGCGCCCCGACGGTCTTCACGGCCCACGACCTGCTCCCGCGGCGGACGGCCGAGAAACGCGAGCTCTGGTCGCGGCTTCTGCACCGCTTCGACCGCGTCGTCGTCCACACCGAGCGTGGCCGGGAATCGCTCGGCGAGCTCGGCATCGACCCGGTCGTGATCTCGCACCCGGTGTATCCGAGCGAGGCGGTGAGCTCCGACGACGGTCAGACGATGCTCGCGCTCGGCGTGATCCGACCGTACAAGGGGCTTCCGGACGCCGTGGAGGTGGTGCGCCGGCTGCCCGACGCGCGGCTGCTCGTGGCCGGTGACCCAGCGATGGACCTCGCCGGGCTGCGCGACGCGCCCCGCACCGAGTGGCGGCTCGGCTACCTGACGCCGCTCGAGCTCGACCGGGCGCTCTCCGCCGCGACGATCGCGATCTTCCCGTACCGGGCCGAGCTCGACCAGTCCGGCGCGCTGCTCCAGGCGCTCGGTGCCGGGGTGCCCGTGGTGGCGTACGACGTCGGCGGGCTCGCCGAGCCGATCTCGCACTACGGCGCGGGCCGGGTGGTTCCCGCAGGCGACGTGGACGCTCTCACGGAGGCGGCGCGGGAGCTCCTGGCCGATCCGGAGGCCCTCGACGGGGCGCGCGCCGGCGCCGAGCGCGCACGGGCCGAGCTGACCTGGGACGCAGCCGCCGAGAAGCACCTGGCGCTGTACCGTGAGCTCGGGTGATCTTTCGTCGCGGGCGCTTCTCGGAGGTGATCGGCCGCCAGCTCGACCTGTTCGAGCTCGACCACGCCGACGTGATCGAGGAGGCGGCGGACAAGCTCGCCGCGTACAACCGGGCCGACCGTGACGAGGCGGAGGACTTGTACGGGGACTACGTCGACATCGTCGAGACGGGTACCGAGCTCCTCGCCGACATTCGCGACGCGTTCTCGGGGACCCTCCCGGAGGGCACGGACGAGCTCTACGAGAACGAGTTCAACCGGGCCGTCGCACGGCGCTGGAAGGCGTTCGCCGTCGAGATCGAGAACCGCTGAGTCAGGTCGCGACCACGAGGACGCCGAAAAGGACGAGCGCGGTCCCGACGCACATCACGCCGTAGATCCCCGTCTCGAATCGCCTGACGAATGCGTCCGGCTCAGGCGCATTGCTCCCCGCAATCCGGTGGAGGTGGGCGTCGAAGCGGTAGAGCTGGTCGCGGGCCCGCGACGACCGGAGAGTGAAGATCATCGCGATCACGAGACCGGCGCCGGCGACGGCCAGCACGAGCCCCGCGGTCAGCGGCGTGCTTCCGTCCGGCGGGACCGGGTGGCGCTCGGGGGATCAGACCCGCGGCGTGGGCCGGGCGGCCGGAAACGGCGGGGCTCCGGGGGCGGCGACTCGGGGTCGGTGACGTTCCCCTTCCAGATGATCCACACGAGCACGGCCGCGACCCAGATGAACGCGATCGGGAACAGGATCATGCCCTAACGATGCCCGAAATGGTGCGCTCCCGGGAGAGCGGCGCGCACCTCGGCGTCGTTCGCGGCGCGGCGGGCGAGCGGCCCCAGGCTCTCGAGCTCGTCGACGAGGACGTTCTCGTTGCGGCCGACCCGCTCGAAGCGGCCGCGAGCGAGGAGGAGCGGCTCGCCGCGGACGATCGCGCGATGGGCGTCGTAGACGGGCGGCGGGATGATCAGGTTCATCTGGCCGTGCTCGTCCTCGAGCAGCATGAACACGATCCCCTTGGCGGTCGACGGGCGCTGGCGGGCGACGGCGAGCCCGGCCACCTCGACCCGGGCGCCGTGGGCGACGTCGTGAAGCTCGTTGCTCGCGACACAAGCGGGTGGGAGCTCGGGTCTGAGCAGCGCGAGCGGGTGCAGGCCGACCGAGATGCCGGTGTGGCGGTAGTCGGCGAGCATCTGCTCCCAGTTCGTCTGCGGGCTCAGCGTCGGGATCTCGGCGGTCGGCTCGAGCGGGAGCGCGAGCTGCCTGGCGCCGCCGGCGGCGGTTTCGCCCCGGGGTGTGACGCCGAGCCGCCAGAGGAGCTCGCGCCGCGGCCCCCATTCGTCGCAGGCGCCCGAGGCGACGAGCGCCTCGAGCGCGTCGGTGCCGGCGGAGGCGCGGCGGGCGAGGTCGGCGACGCCCGAGTAGGGCTGGTCGGAGGCAAGCGCCTCCGCCTCGGCCTCGCCGATCCCGCGGATGTAGCCGAGGCCGATGCGGACGCTGCCGTCCTGGACGGTGCAGCGGGCGGCGCTGGCGTTCACGTGCGGCGGGCCCACCTCGACGCTGCGGCGTTGCGCGTCGCGGACGAGTGACGAGGGCGGGTAGAAGCCCATCGGCTGGGCGTTCAGGAGCGAGCAGAGGAACTCGGCGGGGTAGTAGCGGCGCAGCCAGGCCGACTGGTAGGCGAGCAGGCCGAATGCGGCCGCGTGCGACTTCGGGAAGCCGAAGCCGGAGAAGCCGACGAGCTTGTCGTAGATCACATGGGCCGTCTGCTCGTCGATCCCGTTGCCGAGGCAGCCTTCGACGAAGCGTGGGCGGAATGCCTCGATCGCCTCCTCGGAGCGCTTGCGGCTCATCGCGCGGCGCAGCCCTTCCGCCTCCCCCACGCTGAAGCGCGCGGCGGCCATGGCGACGTCGAGCACCTGGTCCTGGAAGACGACGGCGCCGAGGGTCTCGCGGAGCGGCTCGCGGATCGACTCGTGCTCGACGGGGTAGGTGTAGCCCGGGTCGTCGCGGAGGCGCTGCCGGCGCTCGATGTAGGGGTGGACGGATTTCCCCTGGATCGGGCCGGGCCGGACGAGTGCGACCTGGACGGTGAGGTCGTCGAGATTCTCGGGCTTGGTGCGCAGGAGGCTCTGCATCTGGGCCCGGCTCTCGATCTGGAAGAGGCCGACGGTGTCGGCAGCCTGAATCTCGGCGTAGACCTGGTGGTCGTCGAGCGGGATGCGGGAGAGATCGATCGGCTCGGTGTGGAGGCGGGCGATCAGGTCGATTGCCTCCTCGACGGCGGAGAGCATCCCGAGGCCGAGGAGGTCGATCTTGAGGAAGCCGGCGTCGGCGCAGGAGTCCTTGTCCCACTGGCAGATCTGGCGTCCGGCCATCGCGGCCGGCTGGACGGGGACGAGGTCGATCAGCGGGCGGGTGGAGATCACCATCCCGCCGGGGTGCTGGGAGAGGTGGCGCGGGAGGCCGGCGATCTCGTGGGTGAGCTCTCTGAACGCGGCCCAGCGGGGGCCAGAATGGTCGCCGGGGATCGTGTCGAGCTCTGTTGCGACACCGGTCGCGTACCAGCCGTCGGTGACGCGTGCGAGCCGCTCGAGCTCTGCGAACGGGAGCCCGAGCGCCTTGCCGACGTCGCGGATCGCGCCGCGGCTGCGGTAGGTCGAGAAGGTCGCGACGAGCGCGGCGTGACTGCGGCCGTAGCGCTCGGTGACGGCGACGATCAGCTTCTCGCGGATGTCGCGCGGGAAGTCGAGATCGATGTCGGGCACCGAGGTGAGCTCGTCGTTCAGGAACCGGCCGAGCGAGAGGTTCGCCTCGACCGGGTCGACGTGGGAGAGCCCCGTGAGGTAGCAGACGATCGAGCCGACGCTCGAGCCCCTCCCCCGCCCCGGCGGGAGCGCGTTCCTGGGCGAGCCGGGGCCGCGCACCTCGAGCGCGCAGGTGCGCGCAAGCTCGAGCACCTCGGCGTGGAGCAGGAAGAAGCCGGCGAGGCCGAGTCGCGCGATGAGCTGGAGCTCGTCGCTCAATCGTTCGCGAGCAGGCCCGCGAACGATCGGGCCGGCTGTCCGGTAGCGAGCGGCGAATGCCCCCCAGCACAGCTCCGCAAGCTGCTTGTCGGCGGGGTCGGGGCCGTCGGAGAAGTCGGGGTAGCGGTAGCCGAGCTCGCCGGTGAGGTCGAAGGCGCAGCGGTCGGCGAGCTCACGTGTCCTGGCGACTGCGGCTTCCGGAAGGCGCTCGGCCGCCTCGGCCGGCGGCAGGAGGACGGACTCGTGGTTGCCGCGCCGCTCGCGTTCGCAGCCGTCGAGGGAGGTGCGGTTGCGGATCGCGACGAGGGCGTCCTGGAGGCGCAGCCGGCGCTCGTGGTGGGAGTGCACGTCGCCGGTGGCGACGGTCGGGACGCCGATCGCGGCGGCGAGCTCCTCGAGGGCGGAGTTCCGGCGGGCGTCGCCGCGCTCGTAGGGGCGCTGGAGCTCGACGTAGAAGGCTCCCTGAAAGGCCCGGGCGAGGCGGGCGGCGCCGTTCGGATCGGAGACGGCGAGCCCGTAGCGGGCGCAGCCGGAGAGGCAGACGAGCCCCTCGGCGTGCTCTGCGACGAAGGCTGCGGTCGTGGCTGCAGGCAGCAGCTCGCGCTCGTGTCCTTCGAGCCGCGTGCGGGCGTGGGCGTCGGTGAGGATCCGGCAGAGGTTCTCGTAGCCGCGTCTCGTCTCGCAGAGGAGCGTGACGTGGCGGTCGTCTTCGAGCGTCACCTCTGCGCCGGTGATCGGGCGGACGCCGAAGTGGTTGGCTGCGTGGGCGAACTCGAGCGAGCCGTAGACGCCGTCGTGGTCGGTGAGCGCGAGCGCGTCGTAGCCGAGCTCGGCGGCGCGCGCGGCGAGCTCCTCCGGGAGCGATGCCCCGTCCAGGAACGAGTAGGCCGAATGAGCGTGCAGCTCGACGTAGCTCAAGTCGACCCACTAGCCACATCGATCGGCAGATCGATGTGGCTACGCACGCTGCGTGAACCAGATGCCGCTGTCGCAGTCGCGGTAGACGACGGCGTTCTCGCCGGTCTCGAGCACGAGGTCGAAGTAGCGGCGGTCGATGGGCTCGTCCGTCCACCAGCGGTCGACGATCCGCCACTCCTCGCGGACGGTCGCGACGCGCTGCCGGTTCACGCACTGCGGGATGCCGTCGCCGTGCGCCTCCACGAGCGCGGGCCTCGGCTCGTTCAGTCGTCGCGGGGAACGAGCAGGGCGCGTGCTTCCGGTATGCGCGACCACGGTGCCACCTCCACCACCATCGAGACCCCACCCGCGCCGACGGCGGCTTTCACCTGGCGCAGGCCCTGCTTCAACCTCCCCCGTCTCGCGTCCCCCTCTGCCCGAACGAGCTCGAGCTGCTCTCCCCCGCTCCCGGCGAGCTCGATCGCCTCGAGGCGGAGCTTGAGCACGGGCGCGGGCAGCTCGGCGAGCTTGGGCCCGAGCGCGAGCCGGAGCCGTTCGGGATCGGCGGTGGGCTCGCGGAGGGTGACCGCCCGGCGCCACGAGGCGCCGCCGACGAGCCGCGCCCAGAGGGCGAGCTTCCGCGGCGGGCGCCCCGCGCGTTCGGGTCGAGCGAGCAGGCCGTCGATCAACACGCCGAGCCCTCGCCGGAGCGTCAGCTCCTGGCCGACTGCATCCGGGAACTCCAGCGTCTCGACCAGACGGGCAGGTGGCTGTCGAGGCGCAACACCGTGCTCTCGATAACCACGGGCGTCCTGCTCGCCTCTCGCCAGGCTCCAGGCGCGCCGGCCGTCCGGCCCCAGACGTTCGGCGACGGCGCCACCCGGCAGCCCGGCAAGCTGTCCGATCGTTCTCACTCCGAGCTCTTCGAGCTCCTCGTAGCGCTCCCGCTCGAGCGGGAGCAGGGTCAGCGGCAGCGGGGCGAGGAACGTGCGCGTACGGTCGTCGGAGACGATCAGCGCCTGCCCCGGCCGGGCGACGCTCGCCGCCGCGAGGGCGGCGAACCGCCGCTCGGCCGCCCCCGCGCGGGCGTCCCACACGGGCCCGACGGCCGTGAGCGCCCGCTTGAGCGCCGGCTCGAGGCCGCCGTAGAGCCGCTCGACGCCCTTCGTGTCGAAGAGCGCCGTGCCCGGCTCGGCCGGCTCGACCGCGAACCCCGCGTTCTCGAGGCTGCGCAGCACCTCTTCCCAGGCCTGCTCCACCCCGGCCGGGTCCTGCTCGACGAGGACGAGCGTCGGCAAGGTCGCGAGCGCCTCCCCGAGCCGCATCCCCGGCTTCACTCCCTGCGCCTGCGCCGCCTGCGTCACGGAGCCGATCAGCGGCACGCCGTTCGATGTCGCCGTCCCCGGCAGCGGCGCGAGCGCCGCCGGCTCGGCTTCGAGCCCCGGCCGCAGCCGCAACGCTGCCCGAAGGTCGAAGGCCGGGATGACGACGGCTGCGATCACGGAACGTATGTTCTATACGAACACACGTTCTCCTGTCAAGGTCCGCTCGACCGAGACACGGCCCGGCGAGGGCGTCAGAAGAAGGCGGGCTCGAACTGGGCCAGCGCCTCGGCGACCCACGCGACGAGGTCGAGGGGCGTCCAGTCGAGGTCGACGCCGTCGTTGAACGACAGCCGGAAGCGCGGGTTCTCCGCGATCTGCACCGCGACCGGGAGGCGCGACTCGGTGCGGAAGCGGGCCACCTCGCCACCGCTCTCCACCGGACGGTCGAGGTGCTCCTGGCTCTCGAACCGCTCGCCCTCGGGCACGTCGGCGACGTTGATCAGGTAGCCGAAGTTCTCGACCGTGAGCACGGCGGCCGGCAGGAAGCGGTGCTTGGTCAGGTTGTTCACGTGCTCGAGGATCGCGAGCGGATGGAGCTCCGGGCGCTCCGGGCGCTGGAAGGGCTGCATCGCCTCGATCAACTCCGCCCACTCGGGGCCGACGCCCTTCAGCGCCGCGCCCCCCTGCACGGCCCAGTCCCCCTCCCGTTTCACGACCGGGAAGCCCGTCTGGCGGCCCGGCTTGCGGCCGCCCTCGAGGACGAGCTGCCACACGAGGTAGTCGAGCGCCGAACGGAGGTTCCCGAGGATGTCGCAGAAGATCAGCGACAGGTCCTCGAGCGGCGGCTCCTGGACGACCACCCAGCGGAACACGTGCCAGCCAGTCTCGGGGTCGAACTCGAACAGGATCGAGTATGGGTGCGTCTCGAGGTGGCTCTCGAAGAGCTCGTCGTAGGCGTTCCGGAGCTGGTCGGCCCGCCTGAGCTTTGCCCGGACGCCGGCGAGGTCGGCCACGGCGCATAACCTAGCCTGCAGTGACGTCCAGCCAGGAGCACGGCGTCGAGCAGCCCTTCCACACCGACCTCGAGTACTACGAGGGCCGTGCGGAGGGGATCGCGACCGTGAACGGCATGACTCTCGAGGAGGCACAGCTCGACCTCGCGCGCCGCCACGGGCTCGCGAGCTGGGACGAGCTCGAGGGCCGTGTCGCCGCGATCCGCGAAGGCCGGGAGCCTCCGCCGCCGTTCATGCTCGCCTATCAGGCCCTCGAGGCGCGCGACACGGCCGGGCTCACCGGGATGCTCGATGCACATCCCGAGCTCGTCCACACCCGCGGCACGAACGGGAACGACCTGCTCGGCATGGCCGGTCTCGAGCACGCGCGCCTGCTCCTCGAGCGGGGCGCCGACCCGAACCGCGGCAACGACTACGGCTGGACGAAGCTTCACCAGGCCGGCTACTCGAACCACGTCGAGCTTGCGCAGCTCATGCTCGACGCGGGCGGGCGGCTCGACCTCTCTGCGCGCGGCGACGGCGGCACTCCGCTGATCGCGGCGCTCTTCTGGGGGCACCGGGAAGTCGTGCCGCTGCTCGGCCTCGAGCCCGGCAACCTGCGCGTCGCCGCGGGGCTCGGGCTCCCGGAGCTGATCGGCGAGCTCGCCGGCACGGCGCAGGCGGGCGCTCACCGGGCCTTCTACCGCCCCCACGGCGGCTTCCCGGCCTGGCAGCCGGCCGACGATCCCCAGGAGGTCCTCGACGAGGCCCTCGTCTGGGCGGCGAAGAGCGACCGGGTCGAGGCGCTCGAGCAGCTGGTCGAGCTCGGCGCCCGGGTCGACGCGGATCCCTACCGCGGCACTCCGCTGACCTGGGCGGCGGCGAACGGAAGGCTCGCCTCGGTGCGCAAGCTCGTCGAGCTGGGCGCCGACGTGAACCGGCGCGGCACGTTCGGCGGCCCGAGCCACGGCGAGGGCGTGACCGCCCTCCACCTGGCCGCACAGTCGGGGAAGCGCGAGGCGGCCGAGGCGCTCCTCGAGCTCGGTGCCGACGCGTCGATCCGCGATGCCCTGCACGACGGCCCGCCCGCGGGCTGGGCTCGGTTCGGCGGCCACACCGAGCTGGCCGAGTTCCTCGAGCGTTAGAGGGACAGCGCGCCCGAGAACAGGCGGCTGAGCGCGGCGGCCGACGCGAGCAGCACTGCGGCAGCCGTGGCGAACCAGGCACCTACGTCGCGCGTCCGGGTGGCATGGCCGACGCTGCTTCCGACCCGGCGGTAGAACGTCGTCAGCTCCCTGGTGTCCTTCGCGGTCGCGGTGGCCCCGCCCGTCTCCTTCGCGATCCTCCGCATCAGCTCGGGCGCCGGCGCCACGCGCGGCGCGAACGGCCCGAAGCCGAGGATGCCGTGGCGCGTCCCGAGCGCGACCGTGTCGACCGGGATTCCCGCAGAGCGGGCGAGCGCCGCTGCCTGGAGCGGCTGGATCCGGCCCTGGTTCTGCTTGCCGTCGGAGAGGAGGATGATCGCGGCGGGAAGCCTCTTGCCGGGCACGGCGGCGATGCCGTCCCGCCGGAGCGCAGCCCGCGTGAGCTGCACGGCGGTCGCGAGGCCGGCGCCGAGCGCGGTCCCCGAGTCCGGGACGAGCAGGCCGAGGTTCTCGGAGATCCGCGTGTGGTCGGCGGTCGGCGACGCGAGCACCTCGGGCTGGTCGCTGAACTGGACGAGCCCGACCTTGAAGCCGGGCGGCAGCCGCTGGACGAACCCGCGCATCGCCGCGACCGCGGCGTCGAGCCGGGTCGGCTCCACGTCGCGGGCGCTCATCGACCCGGAGACGTCGACGAGGAGCACGATCGTCGCGTTGTCGACGCGCACCGGCAATCTCGCCTGCGGGCGGGCCGCCGCGGTGGCCGCCGCCGCGAGCGCGAGGACGAGGAGCGCGGCCGGGACGAGCCTGCGCCGGGGGCGGCGCGCCGAGCGGGCGACGGCCTCGAGCACGGCGAGGTTCGTGAACGCCGTCGCTCGAGGCCTGCGGCGCCGCGCGACGAGAACGGCCGGCACCAGCACGGCCGGGACGGCGAGCAGCACGAGCAGGGCGGTCGGAGCGCCGAGGCTCATCTCTCCTCAGAGTGTTGCCCCATCCGGACGGAACCGCAACGGCCTCTCAGGCCAGGATCTCGGCGGCCGGGCCGTCCATCCGGACGAAGCGCGGCACGATCTCGAGTAGATCCTCCTGCGCGCACCAGGCAATGTCGGCCTCGAGGCCCGGCGGGCCGTACGTGCGGGCGTCGAACGCCTCCTGCGCGGTCGGGAACGAGGCCGCGAGAAGCTCGGCGGCGCGGGCTGCGTCGGTGCGCTCGCCCGGCAGCGCCGCGACGATCCGGCCGGCGCAGTACGCATCGTCGAGTGCGAAGCCGCCCTTGAAGCCCGCGCAGTAGACGGCCACGTCGCCGTCCGGGCCCGCCGCGTCGACCAGCGCCGAGAGGTTGAGCAGCGAGCCGATGAGCACGGTCTTGCACCGGGCAGCCGCCGTCAGGATCGCCGAGGTGCCGTTCGTGGTCGAGAGGATCAGCGTGGGCGCCTTCGCTCCCCGGGCGAACTCCCGCGGCGAGGCGCCGACGTCGAACCCCTCGACGACGACGCCGTTCCGCTCCCCGCCGACCACCGCCTCGTCGCCGAGGGCGGTGCGCACTGCGTTCGCCTCCTCGATCTCACGGCAGCAGAGCACCCGCTCGTATCCCGAGGCGAGTGCCTGGGCGATCGAGGACGTCGCCCGGATGACGTCCACGACGATCCCGACCCGCGCAGCCGCCACGTCGTGGGGTGTGAACGCGACATGAACGGGCACCCCGATACGCTAGTTCGGTGGAGGCCGAGCCGCAGCCCCGGTACTGCTACCGGCATCCCGACCGCGAGACCGGGCTCTCGTGCTCGGAATGCGGACGACCGATCTGCTACGAGTGCATGACCCCCGCGCCGGTCGGGCTGCGGTGCCCCGAGCACTCGGGGAAGCCGCAGGGGGTCCGCAAGGCGACCGCCACCGCGGAGCGGGTCGCCACCAAGAGCGGCGTCCGCCCGTACCCGGTCACGATCGTACTGATCGCGATCAACGTCGCCGTGCTGCTCGCCGAGTTCGCGATCGGCGGCTCGGCCGACGGCGGGAACAACTCGATCTTCTACAAGGGCTCGCTGTTCGCCCACGGTTACTTCGACGGCTCCCCCGGGGTCGCCGACGGCGGCTGGTGGAGGCTCGTCACCGCGGCGTTCCTGCACGCGGGGCCGATCCACCTCCTCCTCAACATGCTCGGCCTCTACTGGTTCGGACGCGTCCTCGAGCACCTGATCGGAAGCCTGAGGTTCCTCTTCCTCTATGCCGCCTCCGGCCTCGCCGGCGCCGCGGGCGCGCTCTACCTCTCGCCGAACTCGCCCACCGTGGGCGCGTCGGGCGCCATCTTCGGGATCCTCGGCGCGCTGCTCGTGCTCGAGCGCCGCGGCGCGATCCAGAGCGGCGGCCAGATCATGGCGCTGATCGTGCTGAACCTGGTGCTGACGTTCTCGATCTCCGGGATCTCGATCGGCGGCCACATCGGCGGGCTCATCGGCGGCGTCGTGGTGATGCTCCTCTACACCGAGTTCCGCCGTTCGACGGCAGCGTGCATCGCCGCCGCCCTGGGCGTGGGAGCAGCAGCGGTCGTCTTCGCGTACGCCGTGATCTAGTCCCCCCACCAGTCGTCCTCGGCCTGCACGCCGTCGCCGCCCTCGGGGCGGTCGGAGCCGATCGCGAGGACCTCGAGCCCGTCCGGGCCGGCGCTGAACCCGCGGAAGGTCGCCGGCGCCACGCGGACGACGTCCCAGCGGCGGAGCTCGCGGGCCTCGTCGTCCAGCTTCACCGAGCCCGAGCCGTCGAGAACCACGTAGACCTCCTCCTGCTCGCGGTGCGCATGCCCGCGGTTGCTCCTGCGGCCGGGAGCCCAGCGGATGTAGCTGACGCCGAGGTGGTCGGAGCCGATCGCGCTGCGGGCCATGCGGGTCTCGAGCGTCGGCCCGTCGCCGTCGGCGCGGTCCTCGACGTCCTTCAGGTTGACGATCGTGTATCCGGACACAGGTTCCTCCTTCGGACGTGGATGCTTCCGGCGAATCCAACGTCCGGCGCCCCCGAGGGATTCCGGCCCGGGCGGCGTAGGTTCCATCGTGGTCGGGACGCGGATCTACGACGCGGGCGCGAAGTCGATCGGCGAGTCGCCGTTCTGGCCCTCCGCTGCGATCGTCACCTCGGCTGCGCTGTATGCCGACCTACCGAGCCGGTTCATCGCGGGCCCGTCTGCCGGGGCGTTCACCACGGTCCGCTGGGTCGTCCCGTCCCTGACGGCGCTGCTCCTCGCAGCCCTCCTCGTCAGCCTCCCGGGCAGCCGCCTGATGATGACGCTCGGCTGGGCCGGCGATCGGCTCCACGTGACGCGGCGGTGGCTGTCGCTGACGACGACGGCGATCGTCAGCGCGGCGAACACGGCCTCGATCGTCCTGCTCGTCCACCTGCTCGTGAACGGGGCGCACGCGAACGCCTCGACGCTGCTCCGGGCCGCGGTGCACATGTGGGTCGTGAACGTGCTGCTCTTCGGCCTCTGGTACTGGCAGCTCGACGGCGGCGGCCCGCTCGCGCGGCCGCTTCTGCAAGCCGGCGAACCTCGACTTCCTCTTCCCGCAGCACACGGAGCCGCAGCTTCGCGACAGCGGCTGGCGCCCGCTCTTCCTCGACTACCTCTACGTGTCGTTCACGAACGCGGCGGCGTTCAGCCCGACCGACACGATGCCGCTGAGCCGCTGGGCGAAGATGCTGATGCTCGCCCAGTCCGCGATCAGCCTCTCTCTGGCGGTGATGGTCGTAGCTCGAGCGGTCAACATCCTCCAGTGACACGGCCGCCCACGGGACGGTCTCGGGCCGGGGTACCGGCACCGAGACCACCCCGGGGCGGTTCGTGAGGCGCGCTCTGCGTTACCCGACGCCGATGAACCCGAAGAGGCCGTGCGTCTGGCCCGCCGGCCCAGCGGCGAAGTAGAGGTTGTTGGTCGGCCCGGACGAGGCGCCGTTCCCGAAGGCGATCGCCCAGAGCCCGTCGAGGACGACGGGCGTCCCGTTCGCCGACCGGACCTGGCCCTTGTAGACCCACTTGCCGCTCGACTGCTCGAGGTAGGCGCTGATGCGCCCGTTCCCGAAGTTGCCGACGAGCAGGTCCCCGCTGTAGGCACCGAAGTTGGACGGCGCCATCGCGAGCCCCCACGGCGCGTTCAACGGCGCGTTGGAGGATCCCGCCGAGGCCACCCGCGTCACGAGCTTCCCGTCGGGCGTGAACTCGTCGACGTAGCCCTGGCCGCCGCCCGGGACCGGCGTCGTCCCCTGCGCGTCCTGCTTGGCGTAGGTGACGAAGATGTTCCCGTTGAGCGCCTGGATGCCGAACGGCGCCCAGCCCTTGGGGATGTTCGGGTCGGCGAAGCCGAGCGGCAGCGGATTGAACGAGGCGTCGAACGCGTCGACCTTGGCGTTGTGGAAGTCGGCCGCGTACAGGCGGTCGTTCGCCACGGCGAGACCGTCGAATACGGCGTGCGTGGACGAGTCGTCGACCGCCACCACCGCGACGGTTGCGTTCACCGTCGGCGTCCACCCGAGGATCTGGCCGGACGCGGTGTCGAAGAGGAACCGCGAGGCACCGCTGACACCGTTCTGGCTGACGGCGAAGTCGGTGGTCGACGCGTTCGCGACCGTGCCGGTGGGCCCTCCCGGGACGGTGACGACGAGGGCGGTCTTCGAACCGACGCCGCTGTAGAGCGTCGAGGTGTTCGTCTTGTTGTTGGAGATCCACCAGGGCGAGGTCGTGGTCGCACTGAGACCCCAACCGTTGACGAGCGACGAGTCGGCGAGCGGCGCCGACGGACTGCCGCTGTCGGAGACGAGCGGATAGACGTTGTACGCGACGAGGGTCGCCGCGCCCGCTCCGGACGTGAGGAACGCGAAGACGGCGGCGAGGCCTGCCACGGCGAGGGCCGCGCGGGCGTTCACAGGGAGAAACCTGAGCATCCTTATAAACCTCCATGGAAAACGTTCAGGTCGGGTCTCAGGCAAGTACGTGATCCAGCGCCTGGCGGATTCCGCCCGCGGACTACGCGGCGGCCGACAGCGACCGAGGCGGTCAGCCGCCGGCGGCGACGTACGAGGCTGCGCCCTCTTCGGCGAGGGCGGCCTGCGCCGCCGCCAGCCGGGCCAGCGGCACGCGGTAGGGCGAGCACGACACGTAGTCGAGCCCGAGCCCGTGGCAGAACGCGACCGAGCGCGGCTCGCCGCCGTGCTCGCCGCAGATGCCGAGCTTCAGCCCCGGATTGGCGCTGCGGCCGCGCTCGACGGCGATCCTCATCAGGCCGCCCACGCCGTCGCGGTCGAGCACCTCGAAGGGATTGCGCTCGATCACGCCGTCCGAGAGGTACCGCGCGAGGAACTTGCCCTCGGCGTCGTCGCGGGAGACGCCCAGCGTCGTCTGCGTCAGGTCGTTCGTGCCGAAGGAGAAGAACTGCGCGACGCCCGCGATCTCGTCGGCCCGGATGCACGCGCGCGGCAGCTCGATCATCGTGCCGACGATGTACTCGAGCGACGGGGCCTCCTCGGCCCACACGCGCTCGGTCAGCTCGCGGAGCCGGCGGAGCTCCTCGGCGAACCCCACGAGCGGGTGCATGATCTCGACCAGCGGCGCCTCGCCGGTGCGTTCGCGCACGACGAGCGCAGCGCGCCCGATCGCGCGGATCTGCATCTCGTAGATCTCCGGGTAGACGAGCCCGAGCCGGCAGCCCCGCAGGCCGAGCATCGGGTTGGACTCGTGGAGCGACCGGATCCGGACCCGCATCGCCTCGTCGGCCGCCTGCTCCTCCGGCGGCAGGAACTCGTGCAGCGGCGGGTCGAGCAACCGGATCGTGACCGGCAGCCCGCTCATCGCCTCGAAGATCCCCTCGAAGTCGGACTGCTGGAACGGCAGCAGCCGCTCGAGCGCGGCGCGCCGGCCCGTCTCGTTGTCGGCCAGGATCATCTCCTGCATCACGGGGAGGCGCTCGTCGCCGAAGAACATGTGCTCGGTCCGGCAGAGGCCGATCCCCTGCGCGCCGAACTCGCGGGCCCGGGCCGCGTCGGGCGGTGTGTCGGCGTTCGCGCGCACGTGCAGCCGACGCAGCTCGTCGGCCCAGCCGAGCACTGTCTGGAAGTCGTCGTTGAGCTGCGGCGGCACGAGCTCGACCGCGCCGATGTAGACCGCGCCGGTGCCGCCGTCGATCGTGATCACGTCGCCCTCGCGCAGCTCCTGCCCGGCGATCGTCGCCGTCCCGCCGTCGAGCGAGAGGCCCTCGCAGCCGGCGACGCACGGCTTCCCCATCCCGCGTGCCACGACCGCGGCGTGCGAGGTCATCCCGCCGTGAACGGTCAGGATCCCCTCCGCGGCGATCATCCCGTGGATGTCGTCGGGCGTCGTCTCGTAGCGGACGAGGATCACGGGGCCCGCCTTCGCCTTCTCCTCGGCGGTGTCCGCGTCGAAGACGATGCCACCGCAGGCCGCGCCCGGGCTCGCGTTCAGCCCCTTGGCGACCGGCGCGGGCGCCGAGGCCGGGTCGATCCGCGGGTGCAGCAGCTGGTCGAGCTGCAACGGGTCGATCCGCATCACCGCCTCCTCGCGCGAGATCAGGCCCTCGTCGACCATGTCGACCGCGGCCTTGAGGGCCGCCGCCGCAGTCCGCTTGGCGGCGCGGGTCTGGAGCATGTAGAGCACCCCGTCCTCGACCGTGAACTCGGTGTCCTGCATGTCGCGGTAGTGCTCCTCGAGACGCTGCAGCGTCTCCAGCAGCTGCCGGTAGGCCTCGGGCATCTCGCGGCCGAGCACCTCGACCGGCTGCGGCGTGCGGATGCCGGCGACCACGTCCTCGCCCTGCGCGTTCGCGAGGTACTCGCCGTAGATCTCCCTCGCCCCCGTCGACGGGTTCCGGGTGAAGACGACGCCCGTGCCCGAGCGCTCGCCCTTGTTCCCGAAGACCATCTGGACGACGTTGACCGCCGTCCCGAGGTCGTCCGGGATGTCGTTCGCCCGCCGGTAGACCTGCGCCCGCGGCGTGTCCCACGAGTCGAACACCGCCCGCACTGCGCGCATGAGCTGCCCGCTCGCGGTTTGCGGGAACTCGGCGTCCTTCGCCTCCCGGTAGATGCGCTCGAACGTCTCGACGAGGCCGGCGAGGTCGTCGGCGCTCAGGTCGGTGTCATGGGCGGCGCCCCGCTCGCGCTTCAGCTCGGTCAGCGCGTCCTCGAACCGGTGCGCGCCGATCCCGTCCACGACCTCGCCGAACATCTGGATCAGTCGGCGGTACGAGTCGAGCGCGAAGCGGCGGTTGCCGGTGCGGTGCGCGAGCCCGTCGACCGCCTCGCCGTTCAGGCCGAGGTTGAGGATCGTGTCCATCATCCCGGGCATCGAGATCGCCGCCCCCGAGCGAACCGACACGAGCAACGGGTCGGACGGGTCGCCGAAGCGCTTCCCCGTCTTCTCCTCGAGCCGAGCCACGTGGCGCGCCACCTCTTCGTCGAGGCCCTCCGGAAGCCCACCCGAGGCCATGTAGGCGCGACAGGCGTCCGTTGTGATCGTGAAGCCGCTCGGCACGGGCAGGTCCAGCGCCGTCATCTGGGCGAGGCCGATCCCCTTGCCGCCGAGGAGCTCGCGCCCTCCGGGAGCCGCCTCGTCGAAGTCGTAGACGAACCGCGGCCCGCTCATCGCCTGAGTCTTAGCACGCGCGCGGGCGCGGCAAACGCGTGACCTACCTCCTGCGCCGCGCCCGGAACTCGGCCAGCCACGCGATCGAGCGCAGCCCGAACCAGAACGGGGTGAAGAGCCCGTAGAACACGGCGAGCGCCACACCCAGCAGGATCGACCACGCCGCCCAGCGCAGCCTCGAGACCGGAGGCTTCGGCTTCACGGGCGCTTCCCGGTGCGCCCCTCGACCGAGCGCACGATCCGGAGCGAGATCTCCTCGATCGAGAGCTCCGAGACGTCGATCACCGCGCAGCCGAGCCGCCTGTGGATCGCCGCGGCATGCTCGAGGTCCTCGTAGACCTCGTTCAGGTCGGCGTACCGCCGGTCGCCGCCCATCAGGACGATCCGCTCACTGCGGATCTCGGCCAGCCGGCGTGCCTCGATCGTCAGCCCGACGATCCGGGCCGGGTCGATCTCGAAGAGCTCCGCCGGCGGCTCGATCCCCTTTACGAGCGGGACGTTCGTCGCCTTCCAGCCGAGGTAGCCGAGGTAGATCGAAAGCGGGGTCTTCGACGTCCGCGAGACTCCGACGAGCACGACGTCGGCGCCGCGGAGCCCGCCGCCGAGGCCGTCGTCGTTCTTGACCGCGAACTCGATCGCCGCGATCCGCTTGAAGTAGCCCTCGTCGAGCGCCGGCCGCGCCCGCGGCCGCATCTCCGCCTTCCGGCCCGAGACCCTCGCGACGGCCTCGAGCGGCTGCGCGAGCAGATCGCAGTAGTTCACGCCGGCCTCGTCGCAGAGCTCCCGCATCACCGAGCGGAGCGTCGGCTCGACGAGCGTGAAGATCACGACGGCAGGCCGGTCCTCCATCCGCGCGAGCGCGAGCTGCAGGTCCGCGACCGTCTCGACGCGCGGGTGGCGGACGGTGGTGAACGGCTGGTCCGGGAATTGCGCCTCGGTCGCGGCGACGACGCGGGTCGCCGTCTCGCCCGTCGAGTCGGAGACCACGTGCAGCTCGACGACATCGTCGGTCACGCCGAGACTGTAGTTTCAAGTCATGGCGGAGCTCGACCGGTACGAGGGGACGGCCACGATCGAAAAGGTGGCGGCGTTGAGCCGTCGCCGCGGCTTCGTCTACCCGAGCTCGGACATCTACGGCGGCCTCGGCTCGGCGTTCGACTACGGCCACTACGGCGTGCTGCTCAAGCAGAACGTGAAGGCCGAATGGCAGCGCGCGATGGTGCAGGAGCGCGAGGACATCGTCCTCCTGGACTCCGCGATCATCCTGCACCCGCAGGTCTGGGTCGCCTCCGGGCACGTCGGCGGCTTCTCCGACCCGCTCGTCGACTGCCGCACCTGCAAGCTGCGGTTCCGGGCCGACCACCTCGACTCGTCCGCCTGCGGGCGCAGGCCGTCGAAGCACCCGGGCGGGACGCCCGACTGCGACCTGACCGAGGCGCGCCAGTTCAACCTCATGTTCGAGACGTCGATCGGGCCGGTGCGGGACGAAGGCTCGCTCGCCTACCTGCGGCCCGAGACCGCGCAGGGGATCTTCGTCAACTTCAAGAACGTCACCTCGTCGCTGCGTGTCAAACCCCCCTTCGGCATCGCGCAGATCGGCAAGAGCTTCCGCAACGAGATCACGCCCGGGAACTTCCTCTTCAGGACTCGCGAGTTCGAGCAGATGGAGATGGAGTTCTTCGTGCCGCCCGGCGACGCGCCTCGCTGGTACGAGTACTGGATCGGTGAGCGGCGCCGCTGGTACCTCGACCTGGGCCTCCGCACGAGCCACCTACGCGTACGGGCGCACGACGCCGACGAGCTCTCGCACTACTCGAGCGGCACGAGCGACCTCGAGTACCTCTTCCCGATCGGCTGGTCCGAGCTCGAGGGCATCGCGAACCGCGGCGACTACGACCTGAACGCGCACGCGACGCAGTCCGGCACGAAGCTCGAGTGGATCGGCCACGAGGAGCGATACGTCCCGCACGTGATCGAGCCCGCGGCCGGCGCCGACCGCGCCGCGCTCGCGTTCCTCGTCGACGCCTACGACGAGGAGGAGGTCGGCGGCGACACGCGCACCGTGCTGCGGCTCCATCCCCGTCTCGCACCGGTGAAGGTCGCCGTGCTTCCGCTGATCGGCAAGGACGAGGGGATGACGGGAAAGGCCAGGCCGCTTTACGAGGAGCTGCGGAAGGCCATGCCCGCCGAGTACGACGACTCGGCGTCGATCGGGAAGCGCTACCGCCGCCAGGACGAGATCGGGACGCCGTGGGCGCTCACGATCGACCAGCAGACGCTCGAGGACGACACGGTCACGATCCGCGACCGCGACACCCTCGCGCAGGAGCGGATCCCGCTTGCCGGGGCCCGTGCGCTCCTCCAGGAGCGGCTCGAGTCACCCTGGTCGCCGCGCGGCTAACCGTGGGCTGGCACGAGCTCGAGATCGCAAGCCGAGCCCTCGAGGGCAACCCGCTCGGAGACCCGGCGACACGGCCGCTCTTCGTCTGGGCGCCCCCGGCCTACGACGACGAGCCGGATCGCCGCTTCCCCGCGATCTACCTGCTTCAGGGGCTCACCGGACAGGTGCGCGCATGGTTCAACGTCTCGCCGTTCGCCAGGTCCTGGCCCGAGCTCGTCGAGGAGGCAGGAATCGACGCGCTGATCGTGCTCGTGGACGCGTTCACCGCCCTCGGCGGGTCGCAGTTCATCGACTCTCCCGCGATCGGGAGCTACGGCACCTATCTGACCGAGGAGGTCGTGCCGTTCGTGGACGAGCGCTTCCGGACGCTTCCCGAGGCCGCGCACCGCGGCGTGCAGGGGAAGTCGTCGGGCGGCTTCGGCGCGATGGTCTGGGGCATGCTGCGGCCGGACCTCTTCGGCGCGTTCGCGACCCACGCCGGCGACGCGTTGTGGGAGGTCTCGGCGCTTCCGAGCCTTCCCGCCGCGGCCCAGGCGCTCCGGAACGAGTACGACGGCTCCTACGAGGCGTTCTGGGCCGACTTCCGCTCCCGCACGCCGTTCGCCAGGAAGTCGGACCCGCTCCTCCTCGAGATGTACACCTGCGCTGCGGCGTACTCCCCCACCCCGGACGGCGGCGTCGAGCTGCCGTTCACGCTCGACACCGGCGAGGTCGTCCCCGAGGTGTGGGAGCGTTGGCTCGCCTGGGACCCGGTACGCCTCGCCGGGAAGCACGGCGACGCTCTGCGTGCCGCCCGCGGGATCTGGATCGACGCCGGCCGAAGCGACGAGTACCACCTCGATCTCGGCGCGGAGGCGTTTCGGCAGGCCGTCGCGCGCGCCGGCGTCGCCGACGAGGTCGTCCACTTCGAGCTCTTCGAGGGGACGCACCGCAACACGACGTGGCGCTACCCGCTGAGCCTCGTGTTCCTCGCCGAGCGGCTCGCGGGCTAGCCACGCCGGCACGAGGTCGAAGACGACGCTCCCTCTAGAATCCGGCCACCGTGTGGCGGGTGCAGTCCCTCTTCTGGTCGTTCGTCGCCAACGCGATCGTCCTCGCCATCCTGGTCGCGTTCCCGAACATCACGATCGGATCGGCCGGCGACCTGCTCGAGGCGGCGGTCGTGTTCGGCCTGCTGAACACGATCGCGAAGCCGCTCCTCAAGCTGATCACGCTGCCGCTCGCGGTGATCACGCTCCGTCTGATCTGGTTCGTGATCGCAGCCGTGATGCTGAAGCTGACCGCGATCATCGTCTCGAGCTTCGACATCCACGGCTTCCTGACGCTGATCTGGGCGACGCTCGCCGTGTGGGCGCTGAACCTCGCGCTCGACATCGTCCCCGGGCCCTGGCGCGGAACGCGCAGGGACGGGCACGCGATGTCGCGTCGGAGCGGTTGACGCGTCAGCGGCCGGCTAGAGGTTCGATGTGGAATTGGCTCGCCGAGGGGCCGTTCCAGACCAAGCGAGGGCGGCTCGGCGTTCGCAGGGCAGGCTAGAAGCCCGTCCAAGGACGACGAGACGGCTTCGCGCCGCGTCTGGGGCGGCATCCGCGGCACCGCCCCATCCACATCGAGCCTCTAACAGTTCTGCGGCGTGTGCCCGTGCGTCACACAGAAAACGTACGAGGCAACGTTGTTGATCTGCGCCTTCGTGAGCTGAAGGCTGAAGTCGGGCATCCCGCTCGAGTTCCCGTTCGACACGTTGTCGATCACGGTCGCCTGGTCGGGGGCGAACGCGTCGAGGTCGATCCCACCCGCCGAGTTCGCAGCCTTGAGTGTGTGGCAGGTCGTGCAGCCCGCGTTGGCGAACACCACGGCGCCCGCGACCGGGTCGCCGACGAGGTTCCCCGCGGCACCGCCGCCGGCGGGGGAGCCTCCGCCGCCGCTCGAGGGGCCGGCCCCGGCACCGGGGCTGCTGCCGACGCTCGTCGTCCCGCCGTTCGCCGGCGTCGTGGTGGTGCCGACGGGGGTGGTCGCAGCGATCACGACGAGCGTCCCCTTCATCCCCGAGGCCGCGTTGCCGGTGAGCGGGTCGAGGTACTCGTGCTTGCCGATCCCGAGCTTCGCCGTGAGCTTCGCCGTCTTCCCGGGGGTGAGCCGCGCCGTCTTCGGCCCGGTGCACCTGTTCGCCGTGCCGCCCAGCGGGCTCGTGCAGACCTGGAACGCGTGCGGCAGCTTGCCGGCGTTCGTCACCTGAAAGCTGACGGTGCCTGCCGGCACCTTCGCCGGGGTGATCTTGAAGGCCGTCTCGTGCGGCTTGCCGAGGGTGACCTTGACGGTCGCGCTCGTCGCGGTCGAGGCGGCCATCGGAAGCGCCACTGCGGCGCAGGCCGCGACGACGATCGCGCCGCGGAGCTGCCGCGACCGGAGCCTGCCGGAGTTGTTCACGATCTCGTCCCCACTCGTACCCACCGGTACTTCGGTTGGAAGGGCGGACCGGATTTCAGGTCGTGAGGTCGTAGACCGTCACACTGCCGACGGTCGCGGCGGTGAAGGTCGCCTCGACCCAGCTCTCGATCGCCCGCGAGCTCGCGGAGGCGCCGGCGCCGCCCGGGCCGCCGCCACTCCCGCCCGAGGCGACGAGGTAGTGGATCTTCCCGGCGGCGACATCTGCCTCGAACTCCGCGAGCGAGGGAGAGGGGTCGGTGCCGTTGAAGCCGCCGATCGCCATCACGGGCTCGCCGGTGGCGAGCTGAACGCCGGCGGCACTGTTCGCACCGACGATCGCGGCGACCCACCGGTAGGAGCCGGCGTCCTTCTGCAGGAGGGTGACGAGCGCCTTGCTCGGCGTGGACGCATCGAGGAGCCCGCCGAGGCCGCCGGCACGGTTCCCGCCGTTGCCGGAGAAGCCGCCCGGCGCGGTTCCACCCGGGGCGAACCCTGCCGGTGGGCCGCCCTTTCCCCCGCCGGGCGCGAACGGAGGCGCGCCGCCGGGGCCGAGCCCGCGGCCCCGTCCGGCGCCGGGACCGCTCGTCGAGCCGCCGGGGCCGGCGGTCGGCAGGGAGCCTGTGTGCGCCGTCGAGGCCGTCTGCGCCGAGTACGCGGCCGGGGCGGCGAGCGCGCCGGCGAGTGCGACGAGGAGCACGACCCGCGCCGCCGCGCGGTTCCCGCCCCAGAGAGCCGGCCCGGCGGCGAGGAGCACCGAGCAGGCGACGCCCACGCTGAGCACGCCGTAGCGGAGCGCCGGGTGCCAGGACGGGGTGCGGTCGAGAAGCGCGAACGCCCAGACCGACGTTGCCGCGAGCGACCCGGCGAGGACGACCCGGTAGAGGAGCGAGTCGCGTCGCGCCCAGGCGAAGACGACGCCGATCCCGACGAGCGCCCCGATCGCGGGTGCGAGCACGACGTTGTAGTAGGGGTGGATGATCCCCTGCGCGAGGCTGAAGACGAGCCCCGTGAGGACGAGCCAGGAGCCCCAGATGAGCACTGCGGCGCGGCGGCCGTCGTTGCGGCGCGTACGGCGCAGGCCCCAGAGAGCGGCGCCCCCGAGCACGAGCGCAGCCGGGATGAGCCACGAGATCTGCGTCCCCATCTCGCCGCCGAACAGCCGCGTGAGACCGGTCGGGCCCCACATGTTTCCGCCCGTCGCCCCGGCGCCGCCGCCGAGCTGCCCGCCGCCGACGACGCTGCCCGCCTCGTCGCCCGTGATGCGGCCGAAGCCGTTGTAGCCGAAGATCAGCTCGAGGATGCTGTTCGACTGGGAGCCGCCGATGTAGGGTCGGCTCGAGGCCGGCCAGAGGGCCACGACGGCGACCCACCAGGCCGCGGCGACCACCATCGCCACGCCGCCTGCGAGCAGCTGGACGATCCTCCGGCGCAGCGTCGCCGGCGCCGCGAGCAGGTAGACCGACGCGAACCCCGGGACGACGAGGAACGCCTGGAGCATCTTCGTCAGGAATCCGATCCCGATCAGGGCGCCGGCCAGAAGGAGCCACGCGGTGCGGGCGTCCTCGAGCGCGCGCGTGACCGCGTAGGCCGCGCCGACCAGGAGCAGCGTGAGAAGCGCGTCGGGGTTGTCGAAGCGAAACATGAGGGCCGCGACGGGCGTGAGCGCGAAGACGGAGCCGGCCAGGAGCGCGGCAGGCGCGGAGAAGCGGCGGCGGACGGTCGCGTAGAGGAGCCCGACCGCGGCGACGCCTTCGAGCGCCTGCGGCACGAGGATGCTCCAGGAGCTGACCCCGAAGAGCCGGGCGGAGAGGTCCATCACCCACAGCGACGCCGGCGGCTTGTCGACGGTGATGAAGTTCGAGGAGTCGAACGAGCCGAAGAAGAAGGCCTTCCAGCTCTTCGACCCGGCCTGGACGGCGGCCGAGTAGAACGCGTTCGCGTACCCGCTCGCGGCGAGGTCGACGAGGTACAGCATCGCCGTCGCGGCGAGGAGGCCGAGCAGCGCCGGACGCGCCCACGCCGGGTCCTCGGCGCGTCCGCGCAGGAGGGCGCGCAGCCGGGCCGGCCGCTCGGCGTGGGTCGAGGCGAGGGTGCCGGCCGTCGCGCTGCTCACGGCGCCGCCCGCTGTGAGCGGAAGACCCAGGTGCGAAGCAGGAGGAATCGCAGCGCGGTGGCGAGCACGCCCGCGACGATGAGCGCGGCGAGCTCGACGAGATGCGACGGGCCCGGGTCGAGTGCCTCGAGGACATGGAGGGACGACGCGCTGAGCACTAGCGCGAGCACGAACACCGCAAGGCCCTGCGCCTGGTGACGGACGGCGCCCGTGGCGCCGTGCACGCCGAAGGTGAACCGGCGGTTCGCCGCGGTGTTCGCGACCGCGGTGAGCAGGAGCGCGACGACGTTCGAGGCCTGGGCCCCGAGCTCCTGGCGAAGCACGAGGTACAGCGCCGCGTATGCGACCGTCGAGAGGACGCCGATCGCGGCGAACGACGCGATCTGACGCCGGAAGGTCGTCATCCCGGCCGCCGGGCGGCCGGCGCGGAAGTCACGGACGAGCCGGGCGACGCCCCTCAGGTCGGCGACGGCCGTCGAGACGATGTCGACCCGCGAATCGGGGTCGTCGGTCCAGTCGACCGGGACCTCGTGGATGCGAAGCCCCGCGCGTTGCGCGAGGACGAGGAGCTCGGTGTCGAAGAACCAGGCGCGGTCGCGAACGAGCGGGAGGAGCTCACGGGCGCGCTCGGCGCGGATCGCCTTGAACCCGCACTGGGCGTCGGAGAACCGGGCGCCGAGCACGATGTGGAGGATCGCGTTGTACGAGCGCGAGATCAGCTCGCGCTTGGCGCCGCGAACGACGTGGGCTCCGGCTGCGAGCCGGGTGCCGATCGCGAGGTCGCTGTGGCCCGAGAGGAGCGGCGCGACGAGGGGCAGCAGCGCGGCGAGCTCGGTCGACAGGTCGACGTCCATGTAGGCGAGAACCTGCGCGTCGCTCCCCGACCAGACGGCGTGCAGGGCGCGGCCTCTCCCCTTCTCCTCGAGGCGCATCGCCCGGACGTCGCGGAGCTCGGACGCGAGCTCGGTTGCGATCTGCCACGTGCCGTCGGTGCTGCCGTTGTCGGCGATGGTGATCCGCGCGCTGAAGGGAAAGCTCTCGCGCAGGTAGGCGTCGAGCCGCCTGATGCTGGGCTCGAGCGCCGCCGCCTCGTCGAGGACGGGGACGACGATCTCGACGGCGGGCGGCTCGTGGCCGAGGCCGGCGGGACGCCCGGTCGGTGCGCTTGCAACGGTCATGGACGAAGTGTCCGACCGCGCCGTTACGGCCGTCTGTGCGGCTCCTGTGAGAACGATCAGAGCGACGCCGTCAGTGCCGAACGGCGCCCACGGAGGCGAGGCGGATGAGATAGCCCGTGCACGTGAGGGTGACGTTGTCGTCCACCTCGGGCCCCGAGACGAGCCCGGGGTCGGGAGCGGCTCGGCGATGTCATCGCGGCCGAGCCCGGTGTCGACGGTCGCGGCCGGCCTGGTCGACGGGTTCGACCGCACCGCTCCACTCGTGCAGTTGCCAGGCGCCATCATGGTGAGATGGCGGAGAAGGCGACCGTCGCCTGCTGGGTGCTCGTGCTCGCGGTGTGGATCGTCGGGGCGCTCGTCGGAGGGCGACACGGCCGGCGTCAGGGCTCGGCGAACAACCCGCTCTGGAGGATCGGGGCCGTCGTCGCCGCGGGCGCCCTGTACCGGTTCGCACGTCACGACCTCGACGACGTCACGGATCGCTCCGGGTGGATCGAGATCCCGGGGCTCGTGCTGCTCGTCGCCGCGACGGGCTTCACGATCTGGGCGCGCCTCGGCCTCGGGAGGATGTGGTCGGCCTTGCCGGACACGCTTCAGGAAGGCCACGAGCTGCGAACCGACGGGCCCTACGCCGTCACCCGGCATCCGATCTACACGGGCCTCCTCGGCATGCTGCTCGGGTCGGTGCTGCTGAACGGGTTCGGCGTCTCGCTCGTCTTCCTCGTGATCGGGGCGGCGGTCGTGGCCACCAGGATCCCGGTCGAGGAGCGGCTCATGAGCAGGACGTTCCCCGAGCAATACGCCCGCTACCGCGAGCGAGTCCCCCGGATCGTTCCCCGCCCGCGGCTCCTGCGGCGGGCTCACTGAGGCCGCGGTACCGCTCTCTGCCGGCGGCGTGCTCTCAGGAGCCCGGTTGCGGGAGGTGCGCGCCGGGACGTTCCATCACGCGCTCTCCGGGCGTCGCCGAAGCCGAACTTCCGGTAGAGCTCGTGCGCGTCCGCCGTGTGGAGGAGCCAGGTCCGCTCGGCGTACGGGCCGCGCTCGACCATCTCCTCGACCATCGCCTCGCCGAGGCCGCGGCCGCGGTGCCCGGCGAGGATGTAGACGTCTGCGAGGTACACCGCGGGCGCCGCAACGGCGCGGCAGAAGCCGACCTGCGCCCCGTCGTGGTAGACACCGACGACCCTCGAGGCGGTCCGGATCAGCTCCTCCTGCGTCCGGTAGTCGCGTCCTCGCGCCCAGTAGGACTCGTCGCAGAGGAAGCGGTGCACCTCGACGACGTCGATCCGGGCCGGGTCGTCGTCGAGCTCGTAGCCGCCGCCGAGGTCCCGCTTCATGCCGAGAGGCTGCGCAGGCGGAAACCGCCGTGCTCCTCGTACGAGGAGGTGACGACCGCGAGCGCCTCCCGTCGGGCGCGGTCGCCGAGGCCGACGGCTTCGGCGTCCGCCATGGGGATCGAGAGAAGCTCTTCGATCCCGGCGAGGCCCTCCGGCGAGAGGGCGAACGCCCCGGCGGAGTGGCTTGCACAGACGGCGCCGCCGGCGCGGGCGGAGAATCCGGCGAGCCCGTCGTGCGCGCCGCACTCGACGCACGCGGTGACGTGCGGGAGGTAGCCCGAAAGCCACAGGAGCTTGAGCTGGAACGAGAGCGCGAGCGGGTCGAGCTCGGGACGCGAGTCGCCCTCCGGCATCGGGACGCCGTCCAGCAGGTCGAGGAAGCGCGCAAGCGCCTGGAACGCCCGCTCGTTCGCCTCGGGCTCGCCGAACAGGCGGAGCATGGCCTCGGCGCCGATGAGGCCGGCGGCGAGCCGGTACCGCTCCTCTCGCGTCTCGTGGTGCGACGCGATCAGGGAGGCGCCGGTGACCGTCTGAAGCTCTCCCGAGCCCTCGTGGAGGATGAGCTCGACGTGCGAGAGCGGCTCGAGCCTCGCCCCGAAGCGCGACTTCGTCTTCCTGATCCCCTTCGCGATCGCTCCGATCCGTCCTCGGTCGCGCGTGTACAGGTGCAGGATCCGGTCGGCCTCGGAGAAGCGGAGCGAGCGTAGGACGATCGCCTCGGTCTTGTAGGTCCGCGCCACCCGCTCCAGTCTAGGGTCGCCGGCGGCGCGCCGACTCGAGCGGCGAGGGCTGGCAGCGCGGGCAGTACCACGTTCCCCTGCCGCCGACCACGATTCGCTCGATCGGCGTGCCGCAGCGGTCGCAGGGCTCCCCCAGCCGGCCGTACACCTTGAACTCGTGCTGCATCCCGCCGGCCTCCCCGTCGGGCAGCGCGTATTCGCGCAGTGTCGCGCCCTGGCGCTCGATGCCGAGCTCGAGGACGTCCCGGATCGCCTGCCGGAGCCTGCGGATCTCCGCCTGCCCGAGGCTTCCCGCTTCGCGCAGCGGATGGATCCGGGCGCGCCAGAGAGCCTCGTCGGCGTAGATGTTCCCGACCCCCGCGAGCGTCCGCTGATCGAGGATCGCCGCCTTCACCGGCGCGCGGCGCTTCGCGAGCCGCGCCCCGAGCGCCTTCGCCGTGAACGCCGGATCGAGCGGCTCGGGCCCCACGCGCGTGTGGAGATAGGCGTCGAGCTCCCCCGGCTCGAGCAGAAGCCAGGTTCCGAAGCGCCGGACGTCGCGGTAGGCGGCGTCCGATCCATCGTCTAATCTGACAACAGCTCGGCGGTGGGCGTCGTCCGGAAGCGCGTCCGCCGTCGGCGACCGAAGCCTGAACGATCCCGTCATCCGGAGGTGAACCAGGAGCGACCGTCCCGACTCGAACCGAACAATCAGATACTTGCCGCGCCGGTCGACGGCGACGACCCGTTCCCCCTCGAGCTCTCGAGCGACCTCGACGGGATCGAACGGACGCGTGAGCCGCGCGTCCCAGATCTCGACGCGCTCGAGCCGCCGCCCCTCGAGGACGGGCGCGAGACGGCGCCTGACGCTCTCGACCTCGGGCAGCTCGGGCACGAGGACACGCTAGCCGCGCCCCTCCGGCGCGTGTCAGTCGATGACCTCGAGCAGCACCGGGCGCTGGGGCCCAGCGTGGTCGCCCAGGTCGTAGGCAGCCGCGACCTCCCGGGCTCCCCTGGCTGCGGCCGCCTCGTCGCGGGCGTGGACCTCGGCGAGGACCTCGCCCTCCTCGACGGCATCGCCACGCTTGCGCCGGCAGACGACGCCGACCGCGTGGTCGATCGTGTCGCCCTTGAGGCGGCGGCCGGCGCCGAGGTGGAGAGCCGCGACGCCGACCCGGATCGCGTCGAGCCCGACGACCGCACCGGCCCGCGGGGCCGCGACCTCGTGCACGATCGGGGCCGCCTCGAGCGCCGACTCGTCGGCCGTGCCCCCCTGGGCCTCGATCCAGCGGTTCCACACGGCCTCGGCCGACCCGTCGGCGACTGCGGCCTCGGCCCGCGAGCGACCCTCGTCGACCCCGACGCCGAGGTCGGAGAGCGCGAGCAGCCTGGCGCAGCTGTCCAGCACGAGCTCGGTGAAGTCCGACGGGCCGTCGCCGCGGACGGTGGCGAGCGCCTCGCGCACCTCGAGCGCGTTGCCGACGGCCGCGCCGAGCGGCTGGTCCATCTCGGTCAGCAGGCAGACGACCTCGCGGCCCGCCTGCTCGCCCAGGGCCTGCATCGTCTCCGCGAGCGCGCGGGCGTCGTCGAGCGTCTTCATGAAGGCGCCGCGGCCGACCTTCACGTCGAGGACGATCGCCTGGGCGCCCGCGGCGAGCTTCTTCGACATGATCGAGGCGGCGATCAGGGAGAGCTGGTCGACGGTCGCGGTCACGTCGCGGAGGCCGTACAGCATCAGGTCGGCGGGCACGAGCTCGGCCGTCTGGCCGACGATCGCCATGCCGACCTCCCGGAGCTGGGCGACCAGCTCGTCGGTCGTCAGTCCGACCCGGAAGCCCGGGATCGACTCGAGCTTGTCGAGCGTCCCTCCCGTGTGACCGAGGCCGCGGCCGCTCATCTTCCCGAACGGGACGCCGCAGGCCGCCACGATCGGGCCGACGGCGAGCGACGTCTTGTCCCCCACCCCGCCGGTCGAGTGCTTGTCGACGACCTTCCGGCCGAGCGCACCGCCGAGGTCGATCGTCTCGCCGCTCCGGATCATCGCGTCGGTCAGCGCGAACGTCTCGCGCGCCGAGAGGCCGCGGAAGTAGACGGCCATGCAGAACGCGGCCATCTGGTAGTCGGGCACCTCGCCGCGCGCATACCCGAGGACCAGCTCGCCGATCTCCCCCTGGGTCAGCTCCTCGCCGTCGCGCTTTCGGTGGATCAGCTCGGCAGCCGCGATCACGGCTCGAGGAACGGCTTGCCGTGCACCGCCCGCGGCGTCGAGGTGCCGCCGAGCCACGCGTGGACGGTCGCGCCCACGTCGCCGAACTCGCCGCCCTCGTAGATCCGCCCCGCGGCGTTCCGACCCTGGACGTACGCCAGCAGCAGGGCGTGCTCGCGCGAATGGTCGGTCGACGGCGTCGTCGGGTCGCAGCCGTGATCCGAGGTGAGGATCAGCAGGTCGCCCTCGCGGAGCGCGTCGAGCAGGTCGGGCAGCCGGCGGTCGAAGTCCTGCAGGCAGCGGTGGAAGTTCACCGGGTCGTTGCGGTGCCCCCAGAGCATGTCGGTCTCGACGAGGTTCGTGAAGACGAACCCCTCGTCGACGCTGCGCAGCAGCTCCTCGGTTCGCTGGATCCCCTCGACGTTCGACTTCGTCGGGAACGACTCGTCGATGTCGGCGCCCGCGAAGATGTCCGAGATCTTCCCGACGCCGTAGACCGTCCGGCCCTTCGAGCGGAGCAGCGAGAGGTAGTTCGGCTTCGGCGGCTCGAGCGAGAAGTCGTGACGGTTCGCCGTGCGAACGTAGTTGCCCGGCTCGCCCAGGAAGGGCCGCGCGATCACGCGCCCCACCGCGTGCTTCCCGGTCAGGATCCGCCGCGCGACCCGGCACGCGTCGTACAGCTCCTCGAGCGGGATCGTCTCCTCGTGCGCCGCGATCTGGAACACCGAGTCGGCGCTCGTGTAGACGATCCACTTCCCTGTCCGCTGATGCTCCTCGCCGAGCTCCTGGACGATCTCCGTCCCGCTCGCCGGCACGTTGGCGAGGACGCCGCGGCCGGTCTCGTTCATGAACGGGTCGATCACCTCGTCGGGGAAGCCGTGCGGGTAGGTCGGCATGGCCTGCGGGGTCAGGATCCCCATCAGCTCCCAGTGGCCCGTGGTCGTGTCCTTGCCGCGGGAGCGCTCGAGCAGCCTGCCAGCGACCGCCGGCGCGCCCGGCTGCGGCGGGCAGCCGAGCAGGGGCTCGATGTTCCCGAGGCCGAGCGCCTCGAGCGTCGGCAGGTCGAGGCCTCCGACGGCCTTCGCGACGTTCGCGAGCGTGTCGGACCCCGCGTCGCCGAAATCCGCGGCGTCGGGAAGCTCCCCGGCTCCAACCGCGTCGAGAACGATCACGCACGCCCTGGACACCCGGCTATCCTAAGCCCTCGTGGCGAACGTTCTCGGTCTCATCGGATTCGCGCTCTTCATCCTCTGCGTGATCGCGCTCGCCGCCGCCATCACCTGGGCGGTCGTAAAGATCAGCCCGATGCCCAACTCGGGCAAGAAGCAGAGCGTCCCGAAGCCCTAGCCGACCCGGGCGAGGGCGTCCTCCAGCGGGGTGTGCGCGAGCCCGTGCGCCTCCGCAACGGCCGCATACGTGACCTTGCCGGCGAGCACGTTCACGCCGCGCGCCAGCGCCGGGTCCGCGGCGACTGCGCCACGCAGCCCGCGGTCGGCGATCGCCTCGACATAGGGCAGCGTCGCGTTCGTGAGCGCCATCGTCGAGGTGATGGGCACTCCGCCCGGCATGTTCGCCACGCAGTAGTGGATCACGCCGTCGACGACGTACACCGGATCGGAGTGCGTCGTCGGATGCGAGGTCTCGAAGCAGCCTCCCTGATCGATCGCGACGTCGACGACGACGGCGCCGTCGTTCATGCTCGCGATCATCTCCCGCGTCACGAGCTTCGGCGCGAGCGCCCCCGGGATCAGGACCGCACCGATGACCAGGTCGGCGTTCTCCACCGACGCGGCGATCTCGAGCCGTGAGCTCATGAGCAGCGTCACCCGGCCGGAGAGGATCTCCTCCAGGTGACGCATCCGATCGATCGACCGCTCCAGGATCGTCACCTGCGCACCGAGCCCGAGCGCCATGATCGCCGCGTTGTAGCCGACGATCCCGCCGCCGATGATCACGACGCGGCCGGGAGCGACGCCGGGCACGCCTCCGAGGAGGAGGCCGCGACCGCCGAAGGGCTTCTCGAGGAAGTAGGCGCCGGCCTGGGTCGAGAGCCGCCCGGCGACCTCCGACATCGGGGCCAGCAGGGGCAGCGCGCCCCTGGCGGTCTCGACCGTCTCGTAGGCGACCGCACTCACGCCGGAGTCGACGAGCGCCGTCGTGAGGGGCTCGTCCGCGGCGATGTGGAGGTACGTGAAGAGTGTGAGGCCCTCGCGGAGTCGGCCGTACTCCGAGGCGATCGGCTCCTTCACCTTGAGGAGGAGCTCGGTGGAGGCCCACACCTCGTCGACCGAGCCGATGTACGCCCCGACGCGCTCGTAGGCAGCGTCGGCGAACGAGCTCCCCGTCCCGGCGCCCGTCTCGACGCAGACGTCGTGCCCCCGGTTGATCAGCTCGAGGGCCCCGGCCGGCGTCAGCGCGACCCGGTACTCGTCCGACTTGACCTCCCTGGCGACGCCGATCCTCACGGCGCGGCACGATACAGCCGCGCCGAGGGTGAGGCGGCGCAGCTCGTCCTGCACGACCCTCGACTCCCCGGGCTCCAGCGACCGGCCACGTCCTACGTGCCGTCGGGGGAGAACGTGAATCCCGGCTGTGCCGCGAGCGCGCGCGTGTCCGGCGGCGCCCGGAACGTGGTCATGTTCACCTGCACGGTCACGGGCGTCGACGGCACATGGATGCGCACCACGGTCCGGCCGCCGTTCCGTACGACCGCATGGCGGACGACGAGCGTGCGGCCGAAGACGGGCGCGCCCTCGTCGTTCACCTTGACGGTGCCGACCCGGATCGTCGCGCGGCCCGGCGGCCCTTTCCCGGTGAACGCCGTGCGGGAGAGGTCGACGTTCAGCGTCCCCGGCCCGGCCCGCGGGAAGTACGTGTAGCCGATCGGCGAGGTCGCCCAGCCGTCGGCGAAGACGTTCTGCTGCTCGTCGAGCAGGTGCCACCTGCGTGGGTGTCCGGTAGAGCGTGAGGCCGTCCCGCTGCTCGAGGATCGGCGCCGCGAGCCGGACGCCCGGCCCTGCCAGTGTGTACGGGTCGCCCGTGTAATCCTGGAGCGCCCCGTCAGGGCTCTCGAGGCCCGGCCCGGCCGCCGGGCCGGGGCCGGGCGCGGTGCCGTCGATCGCCTCCACGTGGTCGATCGACCGGTTCCAGAACTCGGCCAGCCACAGTGGAGTCGGGTCGAGGTTCAGCGCCTGACCGAGGAAGGTGACGTGGGCGCTGCCGGTGGCCTGGTCGACCCAGTTCCGGGGCGCCGGGAGTCGGCTCGCGAAGATCCTGGAGTAGTCCGAGTTGGTCTTCGTGACGTAGATCTCGCCGGTCAGGAGCCACGCGCCGACGGCGAGCGCGGTCACGCCCACGACCCAGCGCCGTCCGCGGAACGCGAACAGCGCGAATGTCGCGGCGACCGCTCCGAGCTCGACCCAGTGGAAGTCGTTGATGTCCCAGTATTGGCGGTTCGCGATCGTGAGGATGGCGAGGCCCGGCGCCTCGAAGTACGGCGCGCCCACGATCAGGAGGCCGGACCAGCTCACGGCGAGCACGATCACCGCCGCACCGGCGACCACGAGCCAGTTGACGCGCTTCGCACCGAGCACGAGCGCGGTTCCGAGCAGCAGCAGCGGTGAGAGGTAGAAGAGGTTCCGCTCCTCGATCAGCTTCTGGAGATTCGCGACGAGGTAGGTCGACTTCGCCGCGGTGTAGACCCAGAGCGTCACGATCGAGGCGCCGAGGTACGCCGCGAAGGCGCGGTAGGCGGGGTCGCGGGCCCGCTCGGGCAGCCAGAGAGACGCGACGCCCCCGATCGCCGGCAGGAACCCGAGCCCGATCACGAGCGCCCCCGCGGCCAGGCTGCCCTGCCGGAGCGTGTGGTGGTTGAAGTACTGTCCGAACCTCCAGCTCTGCACGTGCTGGACGACGAGCAGGTCGAATGCGACCGCGAACGCGGCGAGCGCGCCGCACGCGAGCAGGATCCGGCGCCACGGGATCCCGCGGTCGGCCCCCCCTACGATCCAGACGATCGCGGCGGCGAGCGCGAGGGACGCGGGCAGCGCGACGAACTCCGACCGCACCCAGAGCCCCGTAACGGCGAGGAGCACCGCCGGGATCGCGCGACCGACGCTCGGTGCGGCGAGCAGACGGACGGCGAAGAGCGCCGCTGCGGCGAACCACGGGTAGGCGAGCGACTCGGGCACGATCGAGGTCGCGTAGCCCATCGCGGGGATCGCGATGGAGAGAAGGGCGACCGCGAGCGACCAGCTGCGGGAAACGAGCATCCGAGCGAGCAGGTAGGCGGGGACGGCGGTGAGGCACATCACGACCGCGTTGATGGATTTCACCGCGGTGTAGGCGGCGGAGGTCGAGTGGATCCACCAGGCCGGCGCGATGAGGTAGGAGTAGAGCGACTCGAACGGGTGCGACTCGCCGCGGCGCGCGGCGTGGCCGGTGCCCGCGATCGCGCGGGAAAGCTGCGACCACTCGAGCTCGTCGGTGAAGAGCCACGGTGACGTCCGGAGCGACGCCTCGATCAGGTAGAAGGCCAGGACGAGAATCCCGAGCCCGGCCACGAGCGCGAGGCCGTGCCGCCCGGTGCCCCGCGTCCGTGCCTCCGGCGCGGGCGCCGGCTCAGGCGGGCTTTCGACCATAGATCGACGCGCTTGCGTAGGTCGCTGCGGAGAGGTGGACGACGGTGCCCGCCGTGAGCCCCACCTTCGGGATCCTCGAGAGGAGCCCACCCCAGGGCACCGGCGGCCATCCTTCCGCCCGTTCGATCCGCCGGACCCGGATCCCCGCCCGCCGGAAGGCGCTCGCGTACGCCCAGACCGTGTGGACGTGCTCGTTGATCCCGAGCTCCTTCTCCCTCGCCTGGTCGGGGTTCGCGGGGTTTCGAAAGACGCCGCGGATTCCCTCGTTCAGCCCCGCGACGACGCCGCCGGGCCGGGTGACGCGGGCCATCTCCGCGACCATCCGCGGCAGGTCGAGGGCGTGGTGGAGCGCCGCGCAGCCGTAGACGACGTCGAAGGCGCCGTCGGGGAACGGCAGGTTCTCGGCATCCGCCTGCACGCGGAGGAACTCGCCGTAGAAGCGGCCGCGGCCGAGCCCGATCTTCGGATCGACGAGGATGTCGGTGGCGACGTACTCGCACTCGCGGTCGCGCCAGTACGGCGCCGCCCAGCACTTCGCCGCACCCACCTCCAGGACGCGCAGCCCGCGGTCGTCGATGACGTACCGGTCGAGGAGGACCTGGAACGAGTGGCCGGTGGCGAGCCACGAGAGGTCCTCCCAGCCGGGGAGCTCGCGGGCCGGGAACGGGAGCACGGTGTCGACGGCGTCGTCGGGCTCGTACCAGCCCTCGGCCTTTGCCTTCTCGGGCCACCCGGCGACCTCCGCCAGCTTCTGAGGCGTCCCAGGGAGATCGGGATGGAGCATGTGCGCGATCCCGTCCTCTACCGGGTAGAGCCGGCCACACCGCCCGCACGCAAGGCCGCCGTCCTGCGCCTCGAGCTCGGTGCGGCAGAAGGGGCAGCGGAGGAGCGCAGTCGCCGGCTCGGCCGGGACCGTGCTCACGCGCGGCTCTCGCGCGCCGCGTCGAGCAGCGCGAGCGTGACGTCGACCATCGCGTCGAGGTCCGCGACGGCGATGCTCTCGTCGGGGGTGTGGATGTCGGTCATGCCGTTTGCGAGGTTCACGCACTGGAGGCCGCGCAGGTTGAAGACGTTGGCGTCCGCGGCACCGCCCGAGAGGCTGTAGCGCGGCTCGAAGCCGCAGTCGGAGAGCGCGCCGGCGGCGAGCCTCACCGCGAGGTCGTCCCTCGTGAAGCGGTACGCGGTGTAGTGGCGGGTGAGCTTCGTCTCGACCTCGCACTCGGTCACGCCCGCGGCGAACGTGAGCGCGTCCTGCATCGCCTGGATCTGGTCGGCGAGCTTCCGGTCGTCGTGCGAGCGGGCCTCACCGACGAGCCGGCAGGTGTCGGGGACGACGTTCGCGGCGCTCCCGCCCTCGATGACGCCGATGTTGGCGGTGGTCTCCTCGTCGACCCGGCCGAGCTTCATCTCCGAGATCGCGCGGGCGGCGGCCGCGATCGCGGAGCGGCCGTCCTCGGGGAACATGCCCGCGTGGGCGGCGCGTCCGTGGAACACGACCTCGATCAGCTCCGCGGAGGGGGCGCCGAGGATGATGCCGCCGGGCGGCTCGGCCTGGTCGTAGACGTACCCGACGCGGGCACGGAGGCGCGACGCGTCGAACGCGGAGGCGCCCTCGAGGCCGGTCTCCTCCTTCGAGGTGAAGAGCAGCTCGATACCGGCGTGGGGGCGGTTCTCGGCGACCACGCGGCGGACGGCGTCGAGCATGACCGCGACGGCCGACTTGTTGTCGCCGCCGAGGATCGCAGCGTTCCTGTTCCGGACGATCCCGTCCTCGACGACGGGCTCGATCGCATCCACCGGCGGCACCGTGTCGAGGTGCGCGCAGAGGAAGAGCGGCTCGCCGTCCGCGGTCGGCTCGAGCGAGACCAGGATGTTCCCGATCGTCGAGCCGAGTGCCCGCCCGGTGTCGTCCTCGTCGGAGGTGAGGCCGAGATCGTGGACGTAGCCGAGCACGAGGTCTGCGACGGCCCGCTCCGACCCCGACGGGCTCGGCACTGCGGCGAGCTCGAGGAAGAGTTCGAGGGCGTCGGACGGCACGGCGCGCCCATCGTAGAGGGCGGCTGTGACGGGCCGGTTAGAAAGACCCGGTTAGGTTGCGACCTCTACCCGGCCGCTGCGGCGCGCGCGGGCGCGCTGGAGCGCGGCGGCGACGAACTCGCGGAAGAGTGGCGCCGGGCGGGTCGGCCGCGACTTGAACTCCGGGTGGAACTGCGAGGCGACGAACCAGGGATGGTCGGCGAGCTCGACGATCTCGACGAGGCGCCCCTCCTCGAACGTGCCGCTGATCGCGAGCCCGGCGCCGGCGAGCTGCTGGCGGTAGGCGTTGTTGACCTCGTAGCGGTGGCGGTGGCGCTCGGAGACGACCGGCTTTCCCGCGTAGATCTCGCGCACGTGGCTGCCGTCGGCGAGCTCGACCGCCTGCGCCCCGAGCCGCATGGAGCCGCCGAGATCCTCGACGTCCTTCTGGTCGGGAAGCAGGTCGATGACGGGGTACGGCGTCTCGGGGTCCATCTCGGTCGAGTTGGCCCCGTCGAGGTCGCAGACGTGGCGCGCGAACTCCGAGACGGCGACGTGCATCCCGAGGCAGATGCCGAGGTACGGGATCGCGTCCTCGCGGGCGACGCGGCAGGCGAGGATCTTGCCCTCCCAGCCGCGCGAGCCGAAGCCGCCGGGGACGAGGACGCCGTCGACGCCGGCGAGCTCCGCGCGGGCCTCGTCGAGCGTCATGTTCTCGGCGTCGACCCAGCGGACGCGGACGCCGCAGCCGGAGTGGATCCCGGCGTGCTCGAGCGCCTGGTGGACGGAGAGGTAGGCGTCGTGGAGCTTCACGTACTTCCCGACGAGGGCGATCTCGACCGCCTCGCGGCGCTCGCCGAGCCGGTTCACGAGCTCGTTCCACTCTCCCAGGTCGGCGTCGGAGGTGTCGATCCCGAGCTTCTCGCAGACGAGCCGGTCGAGTCCCTCGCGCTGCATCGCTTTCGGCACGAGGTAGATGTCGGGGACGTCGATCGCAGAGATCACGGCCTCGGGATCGACGTCGGCGAAGAGCGCGATCTTGTCGCGAATGTCCTTCGTGAGCGGCTCGGTCGAGCGGCAGACGAGGACGTCGGGATGGATACCGATTCGGCGCAGCTCGTTCACGGAGTGTTGCGTCGGCTTCGTCTTCAGCTCTCCGGCGTTCGCGATGAACGGCACGAGCGTGACGTGGATGTAGAGGACGTTCTCCGGGCCGACCTCGCGCCGGAACTGGCGGATCGCCTCGAGGAACGGCTGCGACTCGATGTCGCCGACGGTGCCACCGATCTCGGAGATGACGACGTCGGTGTCGGTCACCTCGGCGACGGAGCGGATGCGCGCCTTGATCTCGTTCGTGATGTGCGGGATGACCTGGACGGTCGAGCCGAGGTACTCGCCCTTGCGCTCGCGGCGCAGCACCCGGTCCCAGATCGCGCCGGCGGTGTGGTTCGCGGCGCGCGAGAGGTTCTCGTCGATGAAGCGCTCGTAGTGGCCGATGTCGAGGTCGGTCTCGGCGCCGTCCTCGGTCACGAACACCTCGCCGTGCTGGAACGGGCTCATC
This sequence comes from uncultured Actinomycetes bacterium, assembly GCA_963836925.1. Taxonomy (GTDB): domain Bacteria; phylum Actinomycetota; class Thermoleophilia; order Gaiellales; family Gaiellaceae; genus PALSA-600. The sequence continues at coordinate 95,583 of CAWILJ010000001.1, read as the reverse complement.
GTCCCGGGGTCGACGTTCAGGTACGGATCGAACTTCTGCACCTGCACCTTCAGACCGCGCGACTTCAACAGCCTGCCGAGTGAGGCGGCGGTGATTCCCTTTCCGAGAGACGAGACGACGCCACCCGTGACGAAGACGTACTTCGTGGGCGTCATTGCCGGCGCCTCCCCGCGAGAATGCTCACGGACCTCCACCCTAGCAGCCTGCCCTCCCCCTCCACGGCGAACGATGGTAGGGGCAGCGGAGGACGTCAGAGCGTGGCAGCCATCTGAACCAGGTCGTAGAGCCGGTCTGCAGCCATCTGCGCCAGGTCGCTCTCTTCGCGCGAGCCGGTCGTGACCTCGATCCCGACCTCGGTCGTGTCGTCGGTGAGCGGTCTCAGGGCAACCGTGACGGTGCGCGGCGTAACGCCCTTGTCGCTACCCTCCTTGACCTGGCGGTGCAGCTCGAAGCTCCACAGCCGCCTGGGCTCGATCGCCTTGATCACGAGTGTCCGGGCGGCGCTCGGGCCGGTCGGCCGGCCGAAGCGCGGGAAGCGCAACGGCCCGATGCGCAGCGGATCGGAGATCACCGTGACCTGCCAGCGCGCCCCCGGCTCGAAGCCGCGCCGGTCCGGCTGCACGCTGACGGCGCCGGGCCACCAGTCGGAGAGGTGGTAGGGCTCGGCGAGGAACCCCCACGCGTCGTCGAGCGAGGCCAGGAGCTCCCGCGAGGCGCTAGCCATGCTCGCCGCCGGAGAGCATCGCCAGGAAGTCGGCGCCGCCGAGCATGCGCTCGAGCTCCTCGCGGCGCTCGTCGGCGTCGAGCGGACCGATCCGGGTGTGAGTGGGGTCGCCGGGGACCTTCTCGACCCGGAAGTGGCGGTCGGCGAGGCTCGCGATCTGGGGCAGGTGCGTGATCGTGACCACCTGGGCACGCGCGGCGAGACGGCGGAGCGTCTCGCCGACGGCGTGTGCGGTCTGGCCGCCGATGCCGGCGTCGATCTCGTCGAAGACCATCGTGTCGCCGCCGCCGACGGCTGCCAGCGCGAGCGCGACGCGGGAGAGCTCGCCGCCAGAGGCGGTCTCCGCGACCGGCCCGAACGGGAGGCCGGCGTTGGGCCGGACCGAGAAGACGGCCTCGTCGGCCCCCGAAGGGCCGGGCTCGGCGGCGCGGACATCGACGCGGAACTCGCCCTCGCCGAGGCCGACGCCGACGAGCTCGGAGGCGACCGCAGCGGCGAACCTCGGCGCCGCCTCCCGGCGCGCGGCCGCGAGCGCGGCGTGGATCCGGTCGACCTCGGCCCGGCGACCTTCGAGCTCGGCGGCCGCAGCCCGTACGGGGTCGTGGCCCTCGGCGAGGGCCTCGAGCTCGCCTCTCGCCTCCGCCGCGCGTTCGAGCAGCTCCTGGTAGGTGCGGGCGCCGTGCCGTCGGCGAAGGTCGGCAACGGCGTCGAGACGGCGCTCGACCTCTTCGAGCCGCCCGGGCTCCGCCTCGAGCGTGTCGAGGAAGCGCCGCAGGTCGATCGCCACCTCCCGGAGCGAGAGCTCGGCTGCGCGGAGCGTCTCGCCGGCGGCGGCGAGCTCGGGTGCGATCGCCTCGAGAGGCGCGACGGAGCGCTCGGCGGCGGCGACCAGGTCGGCACCACCCTCGCGCTCGTCGGCGGCGAGCGCCTCGAGCGCGGTTGCCGCGGCGAGGGCGAGCTCGGTCACGTGGCGCAGGCGTTCGCGCTCTGCGCGCAGGTCGTCCTCGTCCCCCGGGGCGAGGCCTTCTGTGTCCGCAGCGAGCGCACGGAGCTCCTGGAGCCGTGCCTCGACGGCCGCCGCGTCGCGGGTGAGCTCGTCGTGGGCCTTGCGGGCGGCAGTCAGCTCTCGCCAGGCGCGGCGCGCGAGGCGGGTGGTGTCGGCCGTCCCGGCGTAGGCGTCGAGGGTGGCGAGCTGGTAGGAGGGTCGCGCGAGGCGGCGCTGCTCGAACTGCCCGCTCATCGCGAGCAGCGCCTCGACCGCCGCGGCGACGTCTTCCCTCGCGGCGCTCCTGCCCCACGCGTAGGCGCGGGTGCGGCCGTCGGCGAAGATGCGCCGCGCGAGCACGAGGGATTCCTCGCCCTCCGGGCGGAGCTCCGCGAGCCCGCCGAGCACCTCGTCGTCGGGAAGGTCGAGCTCGGCCTCGACGTAGGCCTCGTCGGAGGCGGCGCCGATCATGGCGGCGTCCCCTCGCGCGCCGAGGAGCAGCCCGATCGCGTTCGAGAGGATCGTCTTCCCGGCGCCGGTCTCGCCGGTGATCGCGTTCAGCCCGGCAGCGAGCTCGAGCTCGGCCTCGCGAATCAGGACGAGATTCTCGATGCGAAGCCGCCGAAGCACCCCGGCATCGTACGACGGCCGCTGGACCCCGGCGATTGCCGCTTCGAGCCGCCCGTTCGGCCATCCCAGGACCGGCCGTGTCCGCCAAGCCCCCCACCCTGGGTGGGGCCGCGACTTCCCTCCGCCCTCTACTGCAAATTCTACGTCAACGGACGTGACAGCTTCGTGACGACTCTTGAACACTTCGTCCACAGTCGTCGCCGAGCTGCCGAGTGCCCGGGGCTCGCCCCCCGGTCAGTCGATGCCGAAGACCTGGGCGTAGCGGCGGAAGAACGTCTGCTCGGGCAGCGTGGCGAGCATCGTCCGGCTCGTCCCGAACCGCACGGCGACCGACTCCCCCGTCGCGAGCGAGCCGACCTCGTGCCCGTCCGCGAGGACGACCGCCTCGACATCCGGCGACCGGTTCACCACCTCGAGGTTGAACCCGGGGCCGACCACCAGCGGGCGCGCGTGCAGCGTGTGCGGCGCCACGAACGTCAGCACGGCCGCCTCGAGCCCCCACACGAGTACCGGGCCGCCGTTCGAGAGGTTGTAGGCGGTCGACCCCGGCGGAGTGGCGCAGAGGAGCCCGTCGCACGGCTGCGTGCCGAGGTCCTCACCGTCGAGGAGGTACTGGATCCCGACGATCCTTCCCGGTGCGCCGCTCACGACGACCGCGTCGTTCACGGCGGCGTAGCGGCCCCCGCCGACCTCGATCTCGAGCGTCGGCAGGGACACGACGCCGTACTCGCCGGCGAAGACGCGCGCCATCCCCGCCTCGAGCTCTTCCCCCGGGATCGCGGTCAGGAATCCCACGCGGCCGAAGTTCGCGCCGATCACGGGCACGCCGCTGTCGAGGAACCGCGTCAGCGCGCGGAGCATCGTACCGTCGCCCCCGAGGACGACGGCAAGGTCGGCGTCTCCGCCGCCTTCGTCCTGGACCAGCTCGACGCCCGCGACCGTGGCCGCGGCCCGAAGCCGCTCGACCGCCGCGTCGACGTTCCGCGTCGCTCCGTGGGTGACGATCCGCGCACGCTCAACCGGTCGCATCGGCGATCCACCTGTCGAGCTCCGGGGGGAGGCCGGGGAGCTCGGACTGGACGAGGTGAAGGACGAACTCATGATTTCCCTTGGGGCCTGGCAAGCCCGAGTCTACGACGCCGGCGACCCTTGCTCCCCACCCGGCCGCCGCCTCGGCCACCTCGCGCACCACGCGCCGGTGCACGAGAGGGTCGCGGACGACACCCTTCCGCACCTCGGGCCTCCCCGCCTCGAACTGCGGCTTGACGAGGACGAGCCCCTGCCAGCCGGGCGCCGCGAGACCGAGGGCCGGAGGGAGCGCCGCCCGGACCGAGATGAACGAGACGTCGCAGGTGATCAGCGCGGGCGCGAACGGCAGCTCCGTGAGCGTCCGTGCGTTGCGGCGCTCGAGCACCGTCACACGCGGGTCGCCGCGAAGCCGCGCGTGCAGCTGGCCGTGACCGACGTCGAGCGCGATCACGCGCGCAGCGCCGCGCTGCAGCAGGACGTCGGTGAACCCGCCCGTCGAGGCGCCGACGTCGAGGCAGTCGAGGCCTTCCGGGTCGACGCGGAAGGCATCGAGCGCGTTCGCGAGCTTGACGCCGGCGCGCGAGACGTACGGTGGCGGCCGTTCGACCTCGAGCGGCGCCTCGTCGTCGACCTGCTCCCCCGCCTTCGCGTGTCCGGGCACGAGCCCGGCCATCACGAGGGCCTGCGCCTGCGCGCGGCTCTCGGCGAGGCCGCGCTCGACGAGCAGGACGTCGAGTCGCTTGCGGGTCACGACGTCCGGGCGGCGAGCCGCGCGACCATCTCCCCGAGCACGGAGGTGTCCGCGGGAATCGCCGCGAGCCGGGTCTCCGCCCGCGTGGCCGCCTCGTCCGCCAGCTCGCGGGACCGGGCCTCTCCGACCTCGACCACGTATCCGTCCCCGTCGAGGATGTCGTCGACGACCTGGAAGAGCAGCCCGAGCTCGGCCGCGAACGCCCGCCACGGGCCGTGCTCGGGCTCGGGGACGCCCGCCGCCCAGACGCCGCACATGATCGAGGCGGAGAACAGCGCCCCGGTCTTGAGCCGGTGGAGCTCCGCCAGATCGTGGCCGCCCTCGAGATCCATCTGCTGGCCGCCGATCATCCCGAGCGTCGCCTCGACGAGCTCGCGGGCGACGTCGGGCCCGGCGGTGAGCGCGAGCCGGAACGCCTCGGCCACCAGCGCATCTCCGACCAGGATCGCCGTCGCCTCGCCATAGGCCGCCCAGACACTCGGCTCGCCGCGGCGCTCCGAGTCGTCGTCGAGCGCCGGAAGGTCGTCGTGCACGAGCGAGAACGAGTGCACGAGCTCGACCGCTGCCGCGGCCGGCAGCAGCACGTCGAGCTCACCTCCGGCGGCCTCGCCCGCAGCCAGGCAGAGCACGGGCCGCACTCGCTTTCCGCCCAGCGAGTATCGCACCGGCTCGGCAAGCGTCCCCAGCTCGGCCACGAGCTCCAGTGCGCCGAGGTAGCCCTCGACCGCCTCCCGCAGCTCGTCAGGGCCCCGCGGCATCCGCCTCCGTTGCCCGCCTCGCCGCCTGGAGCTCGGCCTCGATCTGACGGGCGAGGTCGGAGAGCTCCTGGAGGACCTCGACCGCCTGATCCGGGTCGTCGGTCGACTCGAGCTTCTCGCGCGCCGCCTCGAGCCGCGCCAGCAGCTCCTCGGCGCGGCCGAGCGCCTCCTCCGCACTCATTGCGCCACCGCCTCTCTCTGGATGCGCCCGAGGATCCCGTTCACCAGCCGGCCCGCCTCCTCGGTGGCGTACCGCTTCGCGAACCCGACCGCCTCGTCGATCACGACCTCCGGGGGCACCTCGCCGCGGTCGAGCTCCCGGATCGCGACCCGAAGCGCGCTCCGCTCCACGACTCCGAGCCGGTCGGCAGTCCAGCCCTCGGCCGCAGCCGTGATCCGCGCGTCGAGTTCGGCGGCGTGGGCAGTCGTCTCCTCCGCGAGGTCGCGCGCCCAGGGGTCGATCGGCTCGCCGTACTGCGAGCCGATCTCCGCCTCGCCGAGATCCCACTGGTAGACGAGGAAGAGCGCCTGCCGACGTGCCTGACGGCGGGTCATTCGAGAGCCCCCACGGCGACGTCGACCCGCGTGTCGAGGCCGCACATCGTCCGCAGCGCCTCGCCGACCGCCTCCTGGACGCGCCCGACCAGGTCGACGAGCGGCTCGCCCCGCCGGGCCGAGACCGACAGCCTCACGTGCCGCAGCTCGACGTCGACCGTGCGCCGGCGCCGGACGCGGATCCCGTCGATGCCCTCCGCGGCCCGGACGGCGATCCCGACGAGCACGTGCCCGGGCACCGTCACGGTGCCGGCCTGGTTGTCGAGCACGAGGCTCATGCAGCCACCATGCCGAGCTCGGCGAGCGTCGAGGTCGAGTACACGCCGCTCCGGAACTCCTCGCTGCCGAGGATCGAGAGCGCGAGCTCCCTCGTGGTCGGGACTCCCTCGACGACGAGCTCGGAGAGGGCGCGCTCCGCGCGCGCGATCGCGGCGTCGCGCCCGGTGTCCCAGACGACCACCTTCGCGATCATCGAGTCGTAGTACGGCGGGATCACGGTGCCGTCCTCGACGAAGGTATCCACCCGCACGCCGGGCCCGAGCGGCGGCCGGAACCTCGTGACCGTGCCGGGAGCCGGCATGAAGTCGCGTGAGGGATCCTCGGCATTGAGGCGGATCTCGATCGCATGCCCGCGCCGGGCGGCGCGGCCGTTCGCGTGGATACGCTCGCCCGCTGCGACCGCCAGCTGGCCGCGGACGAGATCGACGCCCGTGCACAGCTCGGTGACCGGATGCTCGACCTGTAGCCGCGCGTTCAGCTCGATGAACGAGAACGTCCCGTCGGGGCCGACCAGGAACTCGAACGTGCCGGCGTTCAGATAGCCGACGGCACGGCACGCGCGCTCGGCCGCACCCTCCATCGCCTCGCGCAGCTCCGGGGAGAGCGCGGCCGACGGGGTCTCCTCGATCAGCTTCTGGTGGCGCCGCTGGATCGAGCACTCCCGTTCGCCGAGGGTGAGGACGTTCCCGTGCCCGTCGCACAACACCTGGATCTCCACATGGCGCGCGGGCGAGAGCACCTTCTCGAGGTAGAGCGTCCCGTTGCTGAACGCCGCCGCCGCCTCGGCCGAGGCGGACTCGAAGAGGTCCTCGAGGTCCGCGGGGTCGTCCACGAGGCGCATCCCGCGTCCTCCGCCGCCGGCGGTCGCCTTGAGCATCACGGGGTACCCGATCTCCGCGGCCGCCGCCCGGGCGCCTCCCAGCGTGGTCGCGCCGTCGGTCCCGGGCACTGTCGGCACGTCGGCCGCGCGCATCGCGGCGCGGGCCGCGATCTTGTCGCCCATCGCCTCCATCACCGACGCCGGCGGACCGACGAAGACGAGATCGTTGTCGACGCACGCCTCGACGAACGCGGGGTTCTCGGACAGGAACCCGTACCCCGGGTGCACCGCCTCGCAGCCCGTCGTGACCGCGGCGGCGACGATCGACGGGATGCTCAGGTAGCTCTGCCCGGCGGGCGCGGGCCCGATCCGGACCGCCTCGTCGGCCAGGCGCGTGTGCATGGCGCCCTCGTCGGCCGTCGAGTACACGGCGACGGCCTCGACGCCGAGCTCGTGGAGCGCACGAATGACCCGGACGGCGATCTCGCCCCGGTTCGCGACGAGGACCTTGCCGAACATCAGATGCCGAGGGGCCTGCCGTTGAGCGGCTCGAGCTCGAACAGGAGCTGGCCGTACTCGACCGGCTGCGCGTCGGAGACGTGGACGCGCCGGACAACCGCCTCGACCTCAGCCTTCACCTCGTTCATCAGCTTCATCGCCTCCAGGATGCACAGAACCTGCCCGGGTGACACCGGATCGCCTTCCTCGACGAACGGCGCCGCACCGGGTCTCGGCGCCCGGTAGAACGTGCCGACCATCGGGCTCTCGACCGTCACCAGGCCGGACGGCGCGGGGCTCGGCGGCGGAAGCTCGTCGGTCTCCTGCGACTCGGGCCGGAGCGCCGAGACCGGCTCCGCCGAGGAGCTCCGCACGCTCACCCGGACGCCGTCCTCCTCGACCGTGATCTCGCCGACGCCCGTCTCCTGCACGATCCGGACGACGGAGCGGATCTGCTCGTCGCGGTCGCGCGCGACGCTCGTGTCCCGGTCGGGCTCCTCACCGCGGCCCCGGCCGCGGATCGACTGCAGGAGCGGTTCGGCCTCGGCGCCGAACAGCGCGAGCAGCAGCAGCTCCTCCTCGCTGGAGGCGAGACCCTTCGCGTTCTCGCGCAGCGCCTCGATCTCGAGCGGCGCAGGCGCCGGCTCTACGCCGCGGAGCTCGACGGCGCGCTGGAGCGCCACGTCGATCGGTCCCGGCGTCTTGCCGAAGCGGCCGAGCACGAGATGGCGAAGCTCGTCGACGATCTCGGCGTAGCGGTTCGCGCCGAGGACGTTGATGAGCGCCTGGGAGGCGACGATCTGGCCGAGCGGCGCCGCGAGCGGCGGCGAGCCCGCCTCGACGCGGACGCGCTCGACCTCGTCGAGCACCTCGTCGATGCGGTCGGAGTGGTTGTGGCTCGCGAGCTGCTCGTCGATGATCGACACGAGGCCCGGCGGGAGCTTGCGCCGTGCCGCTCGCACCGACACGCGCGGCAGGAGCGGGCTGATCGGCATGTCGCCGACGTGCTCGTCGACGACCTCGGCGGCGTCCCAGATCGCCTCGACGTCCACGCCGGCGTCGTGGCCGATGCCGGCGAGCGCGGTCGCGAGCGACTCGGCGCTGATCCGGTGAGTGGCGAGCGCCACCGGGTAGACGGCGCAGCCGATCAGGTCGACGCCCGCCCGGGCGGCCTCGAGGGCGATCGCGAGCGCGTTCCGGCCGGCGCCCTGGCAGTAGAGGCCGACCGGGAGCCCGGTCAGCTCGTTCAGCTCGGCGATCAACTCGCCGGCGCGATGCGGCTGGAGCAGTCCTGCGGGGTCGTCGAGGACGATGCGGGCCGCCCCGAACTCCGGCATCCGGCGTGCCGTGTCGACCAGCGCGTCGTGCCGGCTCGAACCGTAGAGCAGCCCGGCGTCGAACTCGCGTCCGGCCGCGGCGACGGCCTCCGCTGCGACCTGGAGGTTCCCCGCGTCGTTCAGCGGGTCGTGAAGGCGGAACGAGTCGATGCCGCTCTCGGCGGCGCTCGCCATGAACCTGCGGACGAGATCGTCCCCGACCGGCCGCGTCCCGACGAGGAACCGGCCGCGGACGGCGAGCATCAGCGGCGTCGTCGTCCGCGCCTTGATCGCACGGATGCGCTCCCACGGGCTTTCGACCCCGCGCCGTACCGCCGCGTCGAAGGCGCCGCCGCCCGAGACCTCGAGATACGCGTAGCCCGCGTTGTCGAGGATCTCGGCGAGCCTGAGCAGCTCGGCCGTCGGCATGGCCCCGGCGAGCGGCTCCTGCGAGAGCACGCGGATGGATGTGTCGACCAGCCCCGGCACAACGCGGGACCATAGCGACCTCGCGGGCGGCGGATGCTTCTCCTGCGTCGGCGGCGCGCTCGGGACGGTCGATCGGAGGCTCGACCTCGTTCACCGCCAAGATTGAGGTGTGGACGAAGGCCTCGCCCTCCTCCTCGTCGGGCTGATCCTGGCCCTGGCGGCTGCGCTCGCCCTCGGCGCGGCGCGCACCGGGCTGCCCGTGCTCGTCGCGTTCCTGGGCCTCGGGATGCTGCTCGGCTCCGACGGGCCGGGCGGAATCGACTTCGACGACGCTCGCCTGACTCGCCAGGCCGGGGTCGTCGGCCTCGGCCTGATCCTGTACGAGGGCGGCCTCCAGACGTCGTGGCGGCGCCTGCGCGAGGTCGCCGTGCCGGCGGGGCTCCTGAGCACGGTCGGCGTGGTGGTGAGCATGCTCCTGACCGGGGTCGCGGCGCAGGCGCTCTTCGACCTCACCTGGCTCGAGGCGTTCCTCCTGGGCGCGGTCGTCGCGTCGACGGACGCTGCGGCCGTCTTCTCGACGCTGCGGGTCACGCACATCTCGCGCCGGCTCGCGCGGACGCTCGAGGCCGAGTCGGGCGGCAACGACCCGATGGCGATCGCCCTCACCGTCGGCCTGATCGGCTGGATCGAGCATCCGGAGACGCACGGGCTCGGCGACCTCGCGCTACTCGTGTTCCGGCAGATCTCGATCGGCCTCGTCGTCGGGATCGCGCTCGGCGCCGTCGCCGTCTGGGTGTTCGCACGAATCCCCGAGTCCATCGCCGCGTTCGCGCCCGTCGTCTCGGTGGCCGCCGCGGCGCTCTCGTTCGGCGCGGCCGACTCGCTGGGCGGCAGCGGCTTCCTCGCGGTCTACCTCGTCGGGCTCGCGGTCGGCAGCACGCCGTCGCGGTACCGCCGTCAGCTCGCCGCCTTCCACGAGGGTCTCGCGTTCGTGGCGCAGGTCGGCCTGTTCGTGCTCCTCGGCCTGCTCGTGTTTCCGAGCCAATTGCCCCATGTCGCGCTCCGGAGCGTGGCCCTGGCGCTCGCCCTCATGCTGGTCGCACGGCCGGCTGCGGTGTGGGCTTCGACCCTCTGGTCGAGCTTCTCGAACCGAGACCGTGTGCTGCTCGGCTGGGCCGGGCTTCGCGGCGCCGCCCCGATCGTGGTCGCCACGTTCGTTCTCTCCTCGAGCGTCCGACACGCGAACTCGATCTTCGACGTCGTCTTCTTCGTCGTGATCGTCTCGGCGCTCGTCCAGGGGACGACGCTGGAGCGTGTCGCCAAGGCGCTCGGGCTTACCTCGGCCCGCCGCCCCGCCCCCGATCGCGCCGCGGAGAGCGGGCCCCTCGCGCAGCTCGACCTGGTCGAGTTCGAGGTGGAGCCGAACCACTCGATCGACGGCTCTGCCGTGCGCGAGCTCGGGCTGCCGCGCGATGCGCTCGTCGCGGTGATCCAGCGCGACGGCGACTCGATCCCGCCGCGGGGCAGCAGCGTCGTCCGGGCCGGGGACCGGCTGTTCGTGCTCAGCCCGCAGCGCCGGCGGCCGGAGCTGGAAGACGTCTTCACCCGCTGGCGGCGGCTCATCTGAGCCCTCCCGGCCACCTTCACGCTGACCCCCAGCGACGACGGCGTCGGAGAGATCGTCGTCGGGCGTTTTTCCCGCCGAGCGCGAGCAGGCCGGCCCGCTCGGGGAGATCGGGCGCTAGACGTGCTTCTTCTTCGACCCCTTCTGCTCGCGTTCATGCCTGCCGTTGGCTGCGAGCGCCTTCTCGAGCTTGCGGCGCTGCGCCTTCTTGGCCTTCTTCCGGAGCTTCTTCTTCAGCGGCTCGGTCATCGCGCGGCTCTGGGACGGGGAACGGCCTGAGTTGTCGGCGGCAGGGGCAAGAGGCGTGAACCCCCGTGAGCCTAACGCGGTGGCGCGGCCGTTACAACCGGGTCCTCCGGTTGGGCTGTTGCTTGGCGAGGACACGGCACCGAGCCCATGCTTCGACGTGCTGCGGCGCGGCCGCGGTCCCTCTAACCGGGCCGAGCGCCGCCGTCGATGCTCACACCGCCGGAGAAATCCCGACCGCCGTGGAGTCAGGGACGGGGACGCGCCGTGAATGTGTTCGACTTTTGTTGCGTCCGGAGGTAGATTGGGAATCGTCAGCCTCGCGGCTCGATGCGACCCCTCCCGAGGTGGGTTGACGGTTGGTCGCAGGGCTGGCGTGTACGTCGCTTGGTTCGGTCGTATGGGACGACGGAAACCTGGGCGACGGCGGTGAGGGGCCGTTCACGCGGCCCTTCGCTGTGCTTCGCCATGAGAGAGCTCACCGACCTGAGCGAATCTCGGCCGACCTCAGGGCGTCCGACGCGACAGTAAAACCAGATGCCGGAGAAGACTACGCTCGGCTTATGTAGCGCTTCTCGCGCGGGTCGACCTTGACCTTGTCGCCGATGTTCACGAACAGCGGCACCTGGACGATCCCCCCGGTCTCGAGCGTCGCCGGCTTCGTCACGTTCGAGACGGTGTCGCCCTTGATGCCGGGCTCGGTGTCGGTCACCTCGAGGACGACCGAGGAGGGCAGGTCGATGCCCGACGCGCGCTCGCCGACGAACATCACCTGGAAGGACTGGGACGGCTGCATGAACGGCAGGTCGTCCGCGACCGCGGAGCGGGGCAGCGACAGTTGCTCGAAGGTCTCCTCGTCCATGAACACGACCTCGTCACCCGCGTCGTACAGGTACTGCATGTTCTTCGTCTCGGTCCGAATGCGCTCGAACTTCTCGCCCGCGCGGAATGTCCTGTCCACGACCGCGCCGGACTCGTAATTCTTCAGCTTCGTGCGGACGAACGCGCCGCCCTTCCCGGGCTTCACGTGCTGGAACTCGACGATGCGCCACGTCTGCCCCTCGAGCGAGATGTGCATGCCGTTCTTGAACTGGTTGGTGGAGAGGACCTCGGCCATCGGCGCGGGAGTCTACCCCCGCTCGGGCGGCTCACCGCATCTCAGCCGACGGTGACGAAGTCCTTCGGGAACCTCGTGAGGAGCTCGACGCCGTCCTCGCGCACGACGGCGAGGTCCTCGATCCGAACCCCGCCGAGGCCGGGCAGGTAGATGCCCGGCTCGATCGTGATCACGTTCCCGACCTCGAGCGTGTCGCTCGACTCGGCGGAGAGGCGCGGTGCCTCGTGGATCGCGACACCGACCCCGTGGCCGAGGCCGTGGCCGAACTCCTCGCCGTAGCCGGCGTCCGTGATGATCTTCCGGGCGATGCCGTCGGCCTCGACGCCGGTCATCCCCGGCTCGATGCCCGCGACGGCGGCGAGCTGCGCCTCGAGGCAGACGTCGTAGATCTCGCGCAGCTTCGGCGAGACCCCGCCCGTCGAGAGCGTCCGCGTGCAGTCGGAGCAGTAGCCGTCGAGGTGCGCGCCCCAGTCGACCGTGACCAGCATCCGGGTCTCGACGATCGAGTCGTCGGGCTCGCCGTGCGGCTTCGAGCCGTTCGGGCCCGCGGCCACGGCGGTCTCGAAGCCGAGGTGATCGACACCGTGTGCGTGCATCAACGTGCGCAGCCGCCACGCCAGCTCCCGCTCGCTCCGTCCGATCCAGGTCTCGGCGGTCAGTGCCTCGAACGCCCTCTCGGCCGCCCGTGCAGAGCGCGAGATGATCCCGATCTCCTCCTCGTCCTTCACGGCCCGCAACGCCTCGACCGCGCCCGTCATCGGCACGAGCTCGAGCCCGTGCGAGCCGAGCGACTGCACCTGCGACCACGGCAGGATGTCCGCCTCGAACCCGATCTTCCCGCGCAGCCGACTCGCGAGATCGACCATCAGCGACCGACGCGCGCGCACCGCCTCGACTCCCGGGATCGCCTCGGCGCCCTCGATGTAGCGGAAGTCCGTGAAGAGCTTCGCCGTCCCCTTCGGATCGACGAGCAGCGCCGCGTTCGACGTCTCGAACCCCGTCAGCCAACGGATGTTGACCAGGTTCGTGATCAAGAGCCGGTGCTTGAGCGTCGCCTGCAGCCGCTCGAGCCGCGAGCTCACGTTCGCCGCTCCGACAGGTAGACGAGCGCCTCGCGGTAGCCGTCGGGCCCCTTGCCGATCACCCGGTGCGCGGCGAGGTCGGCGACCACCGAGTTGCGGCGCCATTCCTCGCGCTCGTGGATGTTCGAGAGGTGTACCTCGACGATCGGGACCTCGAGGATGTCGAGCGCGTCGTGGATCGCCCAGCTGTAGTGCGACCACGCGCCCGGGTTGACGATCAGCCCGTCGGCGTCACCGTGCGCGTTGTGGATCCAGTCGATGTACTCGCCCTCGTGGTTCGTGTGCTGGCAGCGCGCGGCGAGCCCGAGCTCGCGCGCCCACGCGTACACCTTCGTCTCGAGCTCGTTGATCGAGAGGCCGCCGTAGACCGCGGGGTCCCGCTCGGCGAGCATGTCGAGGTTGACGCCGTTCAGCACGAGCACCTGCATTCCGAGGAATCTACGCGATCAACCGCTCGAGCTCGCGCCGCACCTCTTCGGCCGGCCTCGGCCCGACGTACGGCCCGTCCTCGCCGAGGAGGACGACGTTGATGGCGTCGCCGGAGCGTTTCTTGTCGCGGAGGAGCGCCTGCCACGCGCGCTCGCGATCGACTGCGGCCGGTCGAGGATCGAGCTCCCTCTCGACGTCCCCGGTGTCCCGGCCCGACAATCGGAGCGCCGCGAGCAGCCCGAGCGCCACCGCCTCGCCGTGCGGCAGGTCGTAGTCGGCGCCCGCCTCGAGGCCGTGGGCGAAGGTGTGGCCGAGGTTGAGCCAGCGGCGCGGCCCGTGGTCGTGCGGGTCCTGGACGCAGATGCCCGCCTTGTACGCCGCGGCGCCTCGCACGTCGAGCCGCCGGTCGGCCAGCAGCCGCGTCTTGACGAGCTCGGCCATCCCCTGACGCCGCTCGCGCTCGGGGAGCGTCTCGAGCAGGGTCTCGTCGAGGACGACCCGTGCGGGCCAGTGGAACGCGCCGACGAGGTTCTTGCCCTCGGGGATGTCGATGCCGGTCTTGCCGCCGATCGCGGCGTCGACCTGGCCGACGAGCGTGGTCGGCACCGAGACCCACGGCACGCCGCGGAGGTACGTCGCAGCCGTGAAGCCGGCCAGGTCGGTCGTGCAGCCGCCGCCGAGGGCGACGAGCGTGCCGCCGCGGTCGAGCCGGAGCTCGCGCCAGAGGCGCGTGACCACCGGGATCGCCTTGGCCTCCTCCCCGACCGGCAGCTCGTGCACGGAGACGAGCCGGCCGCCCAGCGCCTCCTGCGCGCGGGCGCCGTAGATCCCCATCACGGTGTTGTCCGCTACGAGCGCCACCGGGCCGTCGCCGGGCACGAGCTCGCCCAGCCGGTCGAGGCCGCCGCGCTCGTAATGCACGCCTCCGGCTGCGAGCACGATCCCGGACGTGTCCGTCGCGACCGCGTCCGCTGCCTCGCGGTACACCAGCTCGCGCTCGCCGTACAGACGGCGAAACTCGCCCTCGTCGCGCGCAAGCGGGCGCTTGGACCGCCGGGCCCGCTCCCAGGCTGCGTCCGCGTCGATCTCCATCAGCACGGTGAAGGCCGACGCGACGAGCTCACGCGTCTCCGGGTTCCCGAGCGCGCCCCCGCCCAGCGCGATCACGGCGGGCTCGGAGCTCGACAACGCAACACGGGCTGCATGCCGCTCGATCTCGCGGAACCCGCTCTCGCCGCGCTCCTCGAACAGCTCGGGGATCGTCTTCCCGGCCCGCTCCTCGATCGCCCGGTCGAGGTCGAGGAACTCCCGTCCAAGCCGTGTCGCAGCGTCCTTCCCGTGCGTCGTCTTCCCGGCCCCCATGAAGCCGATCAGGACGACGTGGCGCCCGAGCGCGTTCAGACGGCCACTCATGAGATGCGTTCGACGTACGCTCGCCAGGCGGCGGCGAAGTCGCCGACCGTGTCGCCGCCGAACTTCTCGTGCGCGGCACGGGCGAGCTCCCACGCGACCGCCGACTCGGCGACGACCGCAAGCGCCTCGACCGCAGCGACGTCGGAGCGCTCCACGAGCGCCTGCGCGGGCTCGCCTGTCGCCAGATCGACGGAGCCGAGCGGCTTCATCAGGGTCGGGAGCGGCTTCATCGCGGCGCGGACGACGATCTCCTCGCCGTTCGAGACACCCGCCTCGATCCCGCCGGCGTGGTTCGAGGTGCGCCGCTTGTCGATGCCGATCTCGTCGTGGGCCTCCGAGCCGAGCTTCGACGCGAGCGAGAACCCATCGCCGATCTCGACGCCCTTCACCGCCTGGATCCCCATCACCGCGGCGGCGAGTCGCGCGTCGAGGCGGTCGTCCTTCGACGCGTACGAGCCGAGTCCCGGCGGGACGCCGCGTGCCCGCACCTCGACGACGCCGCCGACGGTGTCGCGGGCCGTGCGCGCCTCGTCGATCCGCTCGCGGAGCGCCTCCTCGTCGACGGTCGAGCCCTCGACCGAGACGCCGATCGCTCCGAGCAGCGCCTTCGCGACGCCGCCGACAGCCACGTGCACCGCCGTATGCCGGGCGGAGGCGCGCTCGAGGGCGTTCCGCACGTCGTCGAGGTCGTACTTCTGGACGCCGGCGAGGTCGGCGTGGCCCGGCCGCGGCAGCGTCACCGCCTTCGTGCCCTTCCCGTGAGGGTCGCCCTCGGGCGGCCAGGGGCTCATCCCCCACGTCCAGCTCTTGTGGTCGACGTTCCGGACGACGAGCGCGAGCGGCGTCCCGATCGTCCTCCCGTGTCGCAGCCCGGCGAGCACCTCGACCTTGTCCTTCTCGATCTGCTGGCGCGGCGAGCGGCCGTAGCCCTGCTGGCGCCGGTGGAGGTCGCGGTCGATCGCGTCGCGGTCGAGCTCGAGCCCGGCGGGAAGCCCGGTCACGATCGCGACGAGCCCAGGCCCGTGCGACTCACCTGCGGTGGCAACGCGAAGAGGCACCCTCAGAGCCTAGACCGGGATCCGAATCGCGTCGCGCATGACCCCTACCGGAGCCGGGATCCCGGTCCAGAGCTCGAACGACCTCGCCCCCTGCCGGACGAGCGCCTCGAGCCCGTCCACCACCTCGCAGCCGGCCGCCCGGGCCGCCGCGACGAGAGCCGTGTCCCCTCCGTCGGGCGAGTAGGCGAGCTCGACCACGACCTGGCCCGGGCGCGGCTGCACCAGGAGCTCGTCGCGCACCGGGGTCGCGTTCACGATCAGGTCGCAGCCGGTCGCGTCGGGCGGCCACTCACCGCGCCGGGAGTAGACGCGCGTGTCGGCCGGAAGCGCCGGCCCGAGCGTCAGCGCCGCCCCGCCCGCGCCGATCACGCAGGCGCGGGTCGCTGCGATCCCGGCGAGGATCTCCTTGTCGGTGTTGACGCCGACCACCCGGTCGTCGCGGAGGATCAGCGTGTTGACCGCCTCGCCGTCGGCCTCGTCGCACGCGGCGACGACCGTCTGCTTGTGCGGGATCGTCACATTGGCCCCGGCGAAGCCGAGCTCCCGCAGTGCGGAGACCGCCGCCACGGGGTCCTCGACGTCGAAGGCCGAGTAGTGCCAGTCGAGCTGGGCCGCGGCGAAGGCGGCGTTCTGCATCCGGGGCGAGAGCGAGTGCCAGACCGGATGCCCGAGCAGGGCGACGTGGCTCGTCACTTGTACCCGTGCGCAGCGAGGTACTCGTCGAACGCCGAGGGGCTCGCGGTGAAGAAGTGGTGCTTGTGATCGGGCTTCCGCACGTAGTAGAGGTAGTCGACGCGCGCGGGGTGCGCCGCTGCCTGGAGCGCGGCGAGGCCGGGGTTCGCGATCGCCGTCGGCGGCAGGCCGTAGAACCGGCGCGTGTTGTACGGGTTCGAGCTGCCGAGCTCGGACTGGGTGATCGACTTCGTCGGCGGGATGTGAAGCCCGTAGCGGAGGGTCGCGTCGATGCCGAGCTGCATCCGGTTGTGGAGGCGGTTGTAGACCACCGCGGCGACGAGCGCCCGCTCCGCCGGCACCGACGCCTCACGCTCGACCATCGAGCCGATCTCGAGCACGTCGTACGGGGTCAGGTTCTTGGAGCGGGCGTAGGCGAGCTTCACGCGACGCCATTCGCGGCAGAACGTCCTGATCTGCTGGACCACGAGCTGGCGGGCCGTGGTCTGCTTGTAGAACGGGTACGTCGCCGGGAACAGGAAGCCCTCGAGGTTCGTGCGCTTCTGCTTGCCGAAGCACGGCACGACCGCTCCCTTCGAGGCGGCGAGGTACGACGCCTTGCTCAGGCGGACGCGGCCGCGGTGCTCCTTGTCGGCGATCTTCGCGACGACCTTCACGCGCTCGGCCATCTGCTCCCGCGTGAACCCCTCCGGGAAGACGATGTGGAACGGCTTGACGACCGGCGGAAGTGTGACCGTGGTCGTCGGCGCCGGCCTGGCCGTGTGATGCCGGACAGCCGCGACCGAGACACCTGCGACGCCCGCGATCACCAGCACGAAGACAACCGCTGCGACGATCCGGCGCCGGCGGATGGTGCGGTCTAGGCCCTCGCGCCGAGCCATTCCAGGTAGCTGGAGAGCAGGTACGCGGCGGCGCGGGCATCGTCGCCGCCCGCGAGCGAGGACGTGAACCGCTCGTCGTAGGTCTCCACGGGGATCTGGACCGCACCGCGAAGCGACTCGACGAACCCGAGAGTCTCGCGGGCCTGCTCGCCGATCTCGCCGCGAAGCGTCACCGGGAGCCCGACCACGATGCGCTCCGGCCCCTCCGCTGCGATCGCCGCGAGGAGTGCCTCCATCCCGGCGGGCGTGCCCACCTTCGCGGCGACGCCGACGGGCCGCGCGACGGTGCCGGTGGGATCGGAGACGGCGATGCCGGTCCGCGCCGAGCCGTAATCGAGCGCGAGGACCTTCACGCGTGCACTCAGGCGAGCGCCGCCGAGATCAGCGCGCGTGCGCGTTCTAGGGCGTCGGAGACGCCTTCCGGGTTCTTCCCGCCGGCGCGCGCCATCGTCGGACGGCCGCCCCCGCCGCCCCCCACGATCGGGGCGATCTCCTTGACGACGTCGCCCGCCGAGATCCGGCCTGCCACGCCCTCGTCGAAGTTCGCGACCAGGTGCACCGTCCCATCCTCGCGGGAGGCGAGGACGACAGCCGCGGGCGCGCTGCGCTGCTTGAAGCGGTCCGAGAGGTCGAGGAGCGCGTCGGCGCCGACACTCGGCACCTCCATCACGATCATGTTGCTGCCCGAGACCGGCACGACGTCGGGCTCGACGTCGGCGGCCTGCTCGGCCTGCTTCGGCTTCTTCGTGTCGCGCCGGGCCCGCTCGAGCTCGGTGCGCGTCGCGTCGAGCTCGCGCGAGCGGCCGTGCAGGAACGCCCACGCCTCCCCGGCGGTCACCGCCTCGATGCGACGAGCACCCGAGCCGACGGACGCCTCGGAGAGGATGACGAACGGCCCGATCTCCGCCGTCGACCGCACGTGCGTGCCCCCGCAGAGCTCGCGGGAGAAGCCGTCGATCTCGACGACGCGCACCTCGTTCCCGTACTTCTCGCCGAAGAGCATCATCGCGCCGAGCTTCCGGGCCTCCTCGATCGGCGTCACGAACGTCCGCACGGGGATCGCCTCGAACACCTTCTCGTTCACGAGCCGCTCGACGTGCTCGCGCTCCTCGGAGCTGAGCTGACGGGGGTGGCTGAAGTCGAACCTGAGCTTGTCGGGGCGCACCGCCGAGCCGGCCTGCTTGACGTGGTCTCCGAGGACCTCGCGGAGCGCGGCGTGGAGCAGGTGCGTCGCGGTGTGGTTCGCCATCGTGGGGAAGCGCGCGGCCCACTCGACGACGGCGCGTACACGGGCTCCCTCGGCGATGGGCGCCTCGCCGCCTGTCTCGACCGCGAGCACCTGGTCGTCGCCGAACTTGAGCACCTCGACGACGTCGAGCTTCACGTCCGAGCCGTCGAGAAGCAGATAGCCGGAGTCGCTCACCTGGCCGCCGCTCGAAGCGTAGAAGGGGCTCTGCTCGAGCTTCACGAGCTGCCGGGTGCCGGCGGCCGGCCCGACGGCGACGACGGCGGTGAGGACGTCGGTCTTCTCGTAGCCGACGAACTCGCTCGCGCGGCCGCCTGCGCCGACGATCTCGGCCGCAAGCTGCTCCGTCGTGCTCTCGCCGCCCGCCCGCGAGATCTCGCGGTGGCCCTCCATCAGCTCGCGGAACCCGTCGATGTCGACAGCCTGGCCGCGCTCCTCGGCGAGCTCCTGCGTGAGCTCCACGGGGAAGCCGTAGGTCGTGGCGAGCTCGAACGCGTCCCGGGCCGAGATCGCGTCCTGCCCGGCCAACTCGTCGAAGACCTTCTGGCCGCGTGCGAGGGTCTCGCGAAAGCGCTCCTCCTCGAGGCGGACGACGCGCTCGATCTCCTCGCGATGCTCGCGGAGCTCGGGATAGGCGTCGCCCATCTGCTCGCAGACGACCCCGCCCAGCCGGTAGACGCGGTCGAGCCCGATCCGCTGGCCGTGCTGGACGGCACGGCGGATGATGCGGCGGCAGATGTAGCCGCGACCCTCGTTCGAAGGCGTGACGCCGTCTGCGATCAGGAACGACATCGCCCGGCCGTGGTCCGCGAGGACGCGGTGTGCCCTGGTCGCGACCGGGTCGCCGCCGTAGGCCACCCCGGACTCGGCCTCGACCCAGTCCATGATCAGGCGGAAGCCGTCGGTGTCGAAGACCGAGCCCACCTCCTGGAGGAGGCAGGCGCCGCGCTCGACGCCGAGACCGGTGTCGACGTTCTGGCTCGGCAGCGGCACGAGCTCGGGGCCCGGACGGAGGTCGTACTCCATGAAGACGAGGTTGTAGAACTCCATGTAGCGGTCGCACTCGCAGCCGGGCCGACAGTCGTCGCGGCCGCAGCCGTGCTCTGGGCCGCGGTCGAGGAACATCTCGGAGCACGGCCCGCACGGTCCCGTTTCGGCGGCCTGCCAGAAGTTGTCCTTGCCGAGACGGACGATACGGTCGGCGGGCATCCCGACCCTCTTCCACGCCTCGATCGCCACCGTGTCCTCGCCGAGCTCGAGCACCGGATTGCCCTCGTAGACGGTTGCCCACAGCTTCTCGGGATCGAGACCCATGTGCTTCGTGACGAACTCCCAGGCCATCTCGACGGCTTCGTCCTTGAAGTAGTCGCCGAACGAGAAGTTCCCGAGCATCTCGAAGAACGAGCAGTGCCGGTCGGTGCGGCCGACGTCCTCGAGGTCGGTGTCCTTGCCACCCGCGCGAAGCACCTTCTGGACGCTGACGACGCGCTTTCCCGGCGGCTCGCGGAGCCCGAGGAAGTACGGCTTGAACTGCTGCATCCCCGCGACGACGAAGAGCGTCGAGGGGTCGTCGGCAGGCGGGATCAGCGGATGCGAGGGCACGCGCAGGTGCCCGCGCTCCTCGTAGAAGCGCAGGAATCCTTCGCGCAGCTCCGCAGTCGTGCGCACCGGGACAGTGTAGGTCGGCCGGTTTGAGTGAGATCGCTCAGCCGTGGGCCTTGCGGAGGTCCTCGGCGAAGTCGGCCTCGCGGCGTGCCGCGGCCTCCTTCCCGCTCGCAACCGCGGCCTTCAGGTTGCGCTTGGCGCGCATGGTCGCAAAGCCGTGCCTCGCGCCCGCGGAGGCGCCGACGAGCTTCTCGATCGGCCGCTTCACGGCGAAGCTGACGGCGCGCACGGCCTCGTCCACGGCGACGACGGCGTCGACCGCGCTGTCGGTCGCGGGGTCGATCTTGTCGAGCTCGCGGTTGACGCGGTCGACCGTCCCGCCCGTCTTCGAGATCACGGGCATGACCTCGCGCTCGGAGCTGCGGATGAACGACGCGGCGCGTTGGAAGACCGAGGCGAGCTTGAACAGCGCGAAGCCGAGGCCGAGCCCGGTCAGGATCAGGAAGACGGCGAGGGCGTAGTCGGCCCAGTCGCTCGCAGAGGCAGCGATCACAGCGCGATCCTACCCAGCTGCTCGTACGTGACTCAGCAGCGAGGCTCGGGCTCGGGAAGCTGAGGGGCCGACGAAAGGATCGTGACGTGCTCGACGATGTCGGCGCTCGGCGTTTTCACCGTGAGCGAGCGGATGTGCAGCGACGTGCGGTCGATCTCGAGGGTCCCGGGCGTGCCGTCGGACACCAACGTGAGACTCCAACCTGTCGCCGTCCTGGCCGGCGCCTTGACCGACATCCCGGGCTGGTCGGGGAAGTGCAGCCCGAGATTTTCGAAGGTCTGCGGCGCGGAGGCCGACAGTGCGGTCCAGCAGGCTCGTCCCGAGTCGAAGACGTAGGTTGGTCGTCCGTGGGCAACGAGGACGGTCGTACCCGACGGCTGCCTGCCGACGAACTCCTCCGCAACACCGATCCCGGAGCGAAGATTCAAGGTGTACTCGAAGGAAAGCGCGCCGGTCTTGCCCGCGATCGAGACCCCGGCGACGCTCCTGTAGGCCTGGTGCACCCGCGCCAGGAGCGCCACGCCCTGGGGGTCGTTCCCGGAGCTCCGATCGACAGTCGTCGCCGCCGCCGAGGCCGCCGAGCAGATCAGCGCGGCAGCCGCGAAGCCTACGAGACTGGTTTCGAGTCGAGCCACCGGCTTCCCCCTGGTCGACTCTACACCTGTCTAGGTTGCGTCGTCGGCGACGATCGTGCCGGCGCCGACGACGATTCCTTCGTCGTCGTAGAGCACCGCGGTCTGCCCCGGAGCGAGGCCGTAGAACGGCTCCTCGAGGACGAGCTCGAAGCCGTTGCCGGAGCGTTCGACCGTGGCCGCGATCGCAGGGGACCGGTGCCTTAGCTTGGCCTCGACGCGGCCGACGTCGCGCTCGAGGCGGCCGCGAACACGGACGTGACGGCGTGCCAGGGACGCCCGAGGGCCGACGATCACGGTGTTCGTCCGGGCGTTCGTCGCGAGCGCGTACAGCGGCTCGCGGGCCGCGACGCCGAGGCCTCGGCGCTGTCCGGGCGTGAACCGCCAGAAGCCGTCGTGGGTGCCGACGCGCCGACCCTCCTCGTCGACCATCGGGCCCGGCGCCGCCTCGACTCCACGGCGGGCCAGGAACGCCCGGTAGTCGTCGCCGCCGAGGAAGCAGGCCTCCTGGCTGTCGGGTCGGCGGGCGACCGGCAGGCCGCCCTGGACTGCCTGCGCCCTCGTCTCCTCCTTGGTCTGCCCGCCGAGTGGGAACCAGAGCCGGTCGAGCATCGCCGGGTCGAGGGTGGCGAGCATGTAGCTCTGATCCTTCGCGGCGTCGACCGAACGGGCGATCGCGAGAGCACCGTGGCGCCGGACGATGCGGGCGTAGTGGCCGGTCGCGAGCCGCTCGGCGCCCACGCACCGCGTGAACCGGAGCAGCTCGTCGAAGCGAAACGCGCCGTTGCAGCGCGTGCAGGGGTTCGGGGTCTCCCCGCGCTCGTAGCTGCGCACGAACGGCTCGACGACCGCGCTGCGGAAGCGCTCGCGCAGGTCGAGCGTCACGTGCGGGATCCCGAGGGCATGGCAGGTCTGCCGCGCCGCGATCACCGCCGCCGGCGAGCAGCACACGCGCTCGCTCGCGCTCGCGTTCGGGTCGACCCAGAGACGGAGCGTCACCCCCACGGCTCCCCCGCCGGCGTGCAGGAGCGCGACGGCGCTGTCGACGCCGCCGCTCATGGCGACAGCCGTGCGGCCGGGCACGCGCCGCGCACGAAGCGCGGGCCCGATCGCGTTCGCGAGCGCGTCGACGGCGAGCGTCTCCCCGCTGACGGCAGCGGCCTCGAGCAGCGTCAGGCCGGCCAGGTCGCGCTCGATCCCGGGCGCGTCGGCCCGCACGATCCGTTGTCCCTCCACCTCGAGGCTGACGGCAGCCCAGTCGCCGTCACGCGAGGAATCTGCGAAGAGCACGGCCGTCATCGGCCCAGCGTAGCTTCACCTGCCGCGGCCCTGGAACGACGGAAATACCCGCTGTTAACCCCCGAGGGGGCCAGGCGTTAACCACCGCTGTGTCTCCTGTCCCTCCAGGCGAACCGACAGAAGTAGGGAGACCGCGATCAGGCTCGGGGCACTCATCATGGTGACGGGAACCACTCTCGTGCTCCTCGCGCCGGCCGCAACCGGCGCTCCCGGCAAGGCGCCGAACCTCGCCCCGAGCCACCCCAAGGCGGCCAAGCAGTCCGCCAGGAGCTCGAGAACCGGGCCGTCGGGCGCCCCACAACAGGTCTATGTGGCGCCGTTCCCGTCCCGGCCGATCACGAGCCCGCGCTACATCTACATCCCCGCGAACGCCGCCAACGTTCCGGTGGTCGTCGAGGATTGCGAGAGCTCCGGGAACGACTGCTCCGATCAGGAGCTCTGTGACATCTGGGGCCTGAACTGCCCCGCGCCACCGTCACCTCTCACGACGGGGTCGGACGCTCCGAACCCACCATGAGCCCTCGACGTCACGAGAAGCTTGCCGCCGCGCGCAGCCGAGCGGCGGCGGCAACGTTCCCCTTGGCGTCGTAGAGCTCCAGCGCCGTGCCGACGGCGGCGTCGGCCTCCGTGTCGTGACGGGACATCCGCTCGACCTCGGCGACCGTCAGCCAGGCGCGGGCCCGGGCGCCCAGGAGATCGGTGGGCTCGAGCTGCTCGACGCCGCGCCGCGCGGACGCCGCCGCTTCGTCGAGCGCCCCGTCGTGAGCCGCAAGGCGGGCCTCGAGGAACACGCGGAGCACGGCCTCGGGCCTGTAGAAGACCGGCTCCGGTACCTCGTTGCCGTAGGCGACGCACTCCGCCGCGTCGTCCCAGCGACCTTCCTCGCAATAGAGGAGCCCGAGCTCGTACGCGGCCTGCATCGCACGTGCGTCGGGCACACCCCCTCGAGCGTCCCGCAGGCTCGCCCATTTCGCAGCATGTTCCTGCTCGGCTCCGGCAAGGTCGCCGAGCAGCTCTTTCGTCTGCGCGGCGATGCTCCGGTACACCCAGGCCTGCCCGGCACTCTCCAACCGGTCGAGCACGAGGCTGCTTCGGGTGGCGAGCTCGCGTGCTTCGTCGTAGCGGGCGGCCATGGCGCAGAGGAAGGCCAGGAACCGCGCGATCACGGCCTCGAGCGCGCGGTCGCTTCGATATCTCACCAGGAGCTCTTCGCACCGGCGCATCGCGTCGGCGACCGGCATGGGCCCGCTGCTAACGACGCCGGCGAGCGTCGTGACGACTTGCCGGAGGGGGACGTATTCCCCCGCTGCGTCCGCGTGCACGAGCGCTCGTTCGAGCTCGACGCCTGACTCCGCCGCCCTCCCCCGTCGCCAGAGCGAGACGGCGAGCAGGCGCTCGGCGAGGGCTAGCCCCCCTTCGTCGCCCGCCTCTCGCAACGTCTCGATCGCGCTCGCCGCGACGGGCTCGACGTCCACGGGATCGAGCTCGGGGTCCGCGAACACCAGATTGTTCGACCTCTGCACGCGCAGGCGCGCGGCGATCTCTCGTTCCCCGAGCTCTGTGGCGGTATCGAGGGCGACGGCAGTCATCGCCTCGGCCTCGACGAGCCGCCGGGTGTCGAACAGGACGTAGGCGAGGTCGAGCTGGGCCATTGCGCGCTCGTGCGGGTCGGTGATTCCGAGCTCGAGGGCGGTCTCGAGCTGGGTGGCGGCTTCCTCGTAGGCGGCCGCGGCAGTCGCTGCTCGGACGCTGCGGAGGATGTACTCGACTCCGCGATCGGTGCCGGCGAGTGGGGCGGAAAGCGTGAAGTGGTGGGCGAGCTCCGGCAGGACCCGGTCGATCTCCTGGGCATGGACCTGCTCGAGTGCCTCGCCGACCCGGAGGTGGAGCTCGGTGCGGCGGATGCGCGAGAGCTGGTGGTAGACGGCGCGACGGACGAGCTCGTGGGTGAAGCGGCAGCTCGGGACCGGCTCGTCGAGCTCTTCGAGGATCCCGCTGCGAACGCCGGCCTCGATCACGCTCACGAGCCCTTCCCGATCGAGGCCGCCGGCCTCGGTGAGGACGGCGAGCTCGAACCGGGGCCCGGCGACCGCCGCCAGCTCGACCGCGGCCGCCGTCTCGGGTGCCAGCTGCGAAAGCCGTTGACGCACGATGTCACGGATCCGCTCCGGGCCTTGCATCTGCGCAAGAGCCCGCGCCACCTCGGCGCCGTCCCGGAGGTCCAGAGTGTCGCTCTCGCGCAGGTCGCGCCACAGCTCGCAGAGAAGCAGCGGGGTGCCGTCGCTGAGACTGGCGATCGCCGAGACAAGCTCCTCCGTCGGCTCCACGTCCATCTCGGCGCGCACGAACTCGGCCACCTCCTCACGGTTGAGATCGCGAAGCGAGAGCCGAGTCAGGCTCTCCACCCGCGAGAGATCGCCCAGCGCGTCCGCGAAGGCGGCGCGCATCGGCTCACCCCGGTCGCGGTGGGCTGCAACGATCAGCAGCCGCATCTCGGGAGCCATCCGTGCCAGCCTGCCGAGCAGGTGCAGCGTCTCGCGGTCAGCCCAGTGCACATCGTCGAGGAGCACCAGAAGCGGCTCCGCGCGAGCCAGACGGCGCAGTAGCCCCGCGACCGCGTTCTGCAGGAGAAAGCGGTCCGCCTCGGCGTCACCCGGCGGCGGGGCAGCCGCCCCGGTAAGGCGTTCGAGCTCCGGCACCAGCCGTGAGAGCCACTCGCCCCCGTCCGCGAGGCACTCGGCCAACGCGAAGGGATCACACACCCGGATCAGGAACTTGAGCCACTCCCCCACCGGCTCATACGGCGTCGTCACATCTGCATCCGAGGCGCCGTAGAGCACGAGCATCCTCCGCTCCAGAGCCTCGCCTCCGAGCTCGCGCAGAAGCCGCGTCTTCCCGGCGCCGGCCTCGCCCCCGAGCAGCACCGCCCCACCCTCACCCGCCTCGGCGCGGTCCAGCAGGATCCGAAACCGGTCGAGCTCTCCCTCACGCCCCACAAACGGGAACGACGGCACCGGAGCAAGCGGCCCGGGAAGGGCGAACTCCTCGGCCGCCACCAACCGATCACGCCGCAACTCGAGCCCTTGGTCCTGCCCCAGGATCTGCCGCTCCAACCGCCGCAGCTCCCCACCCGGCTCCAACCCGAGCTCGGCCAACGACGACCGAGCGTCCCGATACGCCTCCAGCGCCTCCGCCTGCCGCCCCGACCGATACAGCGCCACCATCAGCAACCCGCTCAACCGCTCTCGGTGCGGATGCTCGTCGACCAACACCCTCAACTCGCCGACCAATCCCGCGTGCCGCCCGAGCGCCAGGTCAGCCTCGATCCGCTCCTCCACCGCCAACAACCGCAACCCCTCCAGCCGCCCGGCCTCCCCGCGCACGAACGGCTCATCCCCCAGATCGGACAACGGCGGACCCCGCCACAATCCCAATCCCTCCGCCAACAACTCCACTGCCTGGCCCGCACTTACACCGTGCGCCTCCTCCAACAACCGCTCGAACCGCATCACGTCCACGGACTCCGCCGGCACCTCCAGCGCATACCCCGGCGCCCGACTCACCAACACCCCTTCCGGCAACAACTTCCGCAACTGCGACACGAACACCTGCACCGCCTTCACCGCCGTCTCCGGGGGCACCTCCCACAGCTCATTCACCAACCGCGCGCGGCCCACCACCCGACCGACGTCCAGCGCGAGCACCGCCAACAGTGCCCGCTGCTTCACACCCCCCAAACCGACCGCGACACCACCGACCCGCACCTCGACCGGGCCCAACAACCCGATCTCGACAGACCGCTCCCCTCGCACCGCGCCCCTCATACCACTCCCGTCACACCGACATAACCCCGGTCAAACTACAACGCGACTCCGCTCCGCGCCAAACCCGGCCGCCGCCGCGGCACTCTTCCTCGGTCTCAGCGGCAGCGAGCCACGACAGCCTCGATCCGACGGCCGGCAAGTCCGGGGTCTTCGCTCGCGATCTCCCCGACGATCGTCCTGGGCCTCTCCAGAGGTCCTCTTGGACATTCGCAGGGCGCGTCGTTTACCGGACAGCACCTCGGGCGTTAACCGCCTCGCTGTTGCATCTGCCGTAGTGGGGTTGCGGTCGGGGACGCGAACAGGGAGGGCCGGGGCCGCCCCAGCGGTCGGCGAGCCTCCAATCGATCTCGGCGGGCGGTTCCATGCAGCCCGCCAACCAGCTTCGGCACCCGTTGCCGAAGATCGCCCGGGACCAGGGACGCCATTCCCCCCGTGACCGGGTGACCCTGCGAACACATGGTGGGGGGCGTGCTCCGGGAAAGCGTGCCCCTCACCTGTTCGCTTCGCGGCCGAGCGCTGGTTCATCGGAACGCCCGGATCCCGCCGTCTTCGCCGCGCCCGTGTGAACCTGGCAAGCCAGGTGGGTGCGGCGCGAGTGAGTTCCCTCACCCGACACGAGCTCCCTTTCACATGGTGTTGGTTCTACATGGTGCACGACGGTGCGCACGGGATCGGGCGCTCCGAGCGCGCCACTGTAGCCGACGCCTACGAGCCCGCGTAGCTCCAGCGGACTCGCCGAACTCCGGTCACTCCGAGACGGCTCGCCAAGGCGTGCGTGAGCTCGAACGAGGCGCCCGGGGCACTCGAGCTGTCGATCACCGAGGCCAGCACGTGCCGGTTGCGGAAGGTCAGGTAGAGGCGGGTGCCGCACGGGAGCACGGGACTGGCGATCCCGAGCGTCGAGTCGCCGACGAGGGTGCCGCAGCTCGTCATGTGGCCGAGGGTCGACTCGCCGCTCGCAGCGGCGAGCGCCGTGTAACTGCCGTGCGGGGGCGGAAGCCGGGACGCTCGGGGATGGTGGCCGTGGTGGGTCGTGAAGGCGAGCGAGACGGCGACCGCGAGGATCGTCAGGCCCCCGAGGACGACCTGCCGCTGCGCGAGCTGGCGCCTCATCGCCTGCCGGACTCCTCGAGGACGCGGCTCGGGAGCGTCCGGTCGGGCGGTGGGCCGTCGCGCACCTCGATCACGGGCACCTCGTCGCGTGTGCGCAAGAACAGCCGGCGTCGTCGCGACTGCAGGAGCGGGTCGACCCGGTGGAGCGCCGTTCCCGAGACGCGGGCGGGGATCGCCAGCTCCACGGGAGGCGGCAGAGGCGCATGCGCAGGCTCCGGCTCGACAACCACGGCAGCGACGACCACCGCCTCCACGATCTCGACCACCGGCGCGCGCTCGTCCTCGGTGTCCTCCTCCTCGTCGGGAGCGAGGACGTCGGCGGCGACGGTCTCTTCGATCTCCGGGAACGACGTCTCCGGGATCGGGGGCGGCAGCGGCACGACGAAAACGTCCGCGTCGTCGTCCAGCACGGGCGACGGGTGGACGATGGTGTCCTCGGCCGCAGCCGTCGCCTCCGGCTCGGGCCACTCGGCGAGGTCGATCCCCCACTCCTGAGTCGAGGCGATGAACGTCGGCTCGTCGTCGGCCGCGGGTAGCGCCGGGTAGGAGGCCTCGCCTTGCTCGACCGCCAGAGGCGGCGGCAGCGCGACGTGCGGCACGTAGTAGCGCGGCGGTAGCCCGCGGCCGTAGTGCGGCTCGTCGAGCCAGGCCGTCCATTCGAGCAGCGCGACGACCGCCCAGGCGACCGCCATCACCGCGACGATCACCGCCGGGCGGAGATCGGCATACGTCAGCGCCGCCGCGACGCCGGCGAGGAAGATCACCTCGAGCAGGAAGCGGCGGGCGCTGTGGCCAGGCATCGTCCCGGCTACGGCTCCTCGACGGTGACGGCGATCCCGAGCTCGGCGAGCTGCGGCCTCTCGACCGGGGTGGGCGCGCCCGACATCGGATCGACGCCGGCCTGATTCTTCGGGAAGGCGAGCGTGTCGCGGATGAACGGCTCGTCGAGCAGGGTCATCGAGAGCCGGTCGATCCCCGAGGCGATCCCGCCGTGCGGCGGCGCTCCCATCGCGAGGGCGTCGAGCAGGAACCCGAACTTCGCCCGCTGCTCCTCGGGAGAGATGTTCAGCAGGCCGAAGACCTTCGCCTGGAGCTCCGGCTCGTGGATCCGGAACGAGCCGCCGGCGAGCTCGACCCCGTTCCCGACGAGGTCGTAGGCGATCGCCGTCGCGGCCCCCGGGTCGGTGTCGAGCAGTGCCTCGCTCTCCGGGCTCGGCCGCGTGAAGGGATGGTGGACGGCGTCCCAGCGCTCGAGCTCCGGGTCCCAGTCGAACATCGGGAAATCCGTCACCCACAGGAATCTCCAGCTGCTCTGGTCGATCAGCTCGAGCTCGCGGCCGAGGTGGAGCCTGAGCGCGCCGAGGACGCGCGAGACCATCCTGGGGTCGTCGGCGCCGAAGATGACCGTGTGGCCGGGCGGCGACTGGAACCGCTCGAGCTCGGCCTTGCCGAGGAACTTCGCGATCGGCGAACGGACGTCGCCGTCCTCGCCGTAGACGAGGTAGGCGAGCCCCCCGGCGCCCCACTGCTTCGCGACCTCCTCGAGCTTCGCGAGGTCGCCGCGCGAGAGCTCGCGCGGGACCCGCAGGAATCGCACCGCCTCGGCGTCGGCGAACACCTTGAAGTCGGAGCCGCGCGTGACGTCGGTCGCCCCCTCGATCTCGAGCCCGAAGCGCAGGTCCGGCTTGTCGGACCCGAATCGGCGGTCGGCCTCCTCCCACGTGAGCCGCAGGAACGGCCGCTCGAGCTCGACGCCGCGGCACTCCTTCCAGATCCGCACGATGATCCGCTCGATCAGCCCGAACAGCTGCTCCCGGTCGGGGAACGCCGTCTCGACGTCGAGCTGGGTCAGCTCCTGGAGCCGGTCGGCGCGGAGATCCTCGTCCCGGAAGCAGCGGGCGATCTGGTAGTAGCGCTCGAACCCCGAGATCACGAGGAGCTGCTTGTAGATCTGCGGGCTCTGCGGCAGCGCGAAGAAGCGGCCGGGCTGCAGGCGCGTGGGCACGAGGAAGTCGCGCGCGCCCTCCGGGGTGGGCTTGCCCATGATCGGCGTCTCGATGTCGACGAAGCCGTCCGCCTCCATCTCGGCGCGGATGATCGAGACGAGCTTCGCGCGGGTGCGGATGTTGCGCTGCATCTTGGCGCGGCGCAGGTCGAGCCAGCGATACCGGATGCGGATCGTCTCGTCGACGCCCTCCTCGTCGAGCTGGAAGGGGAGCGGCGTCGAGCGCGAGAGGATCTCGAGCTCCTCGGCCTGGATCTCGATCTCGCCGGTCGCCATCGCCGCGTTGACGGTCTCGGGGCTGCGCTTCACGACCGGCCCGCGCGCCCTGACGACGAATTCGTTCCTCAGCTGGTGGGCGACCTCGGCCGCGGCGGGGGCGTGCTCCGGGTTCACGACGACCTGGACGACACCGTCCTCGTCGCGGACATCGACGAAGACGAGCCCGCCGTGGTCACGGCGCGTCGCGACCCACCCGGCGACGGCCGCTGTCCTCCCCACGTCCTCTGCGCGCAGCGAGCTGCCGCGCTGGTCACGCCATCGACTCATGCGTTGAGCGTATCGATGAGGTCCGCGAGCGCCACCACCGTGTCCTGCCGTCCCCGCCGCCGGATCCTCGCCTCGTCGGCGCCCGCGATCACGAGCGTCGAGGCGCCGGTGCGCTCCCACTGCGTGAGCTGGCCCTTCAGCGACCGGCCGGCGTAGTCGGAGTCGCAGGCCACGTCCCGTCGTCGCAGCTCGCTCATGATCGCGAGCAGCTGCCCGCGATCGATTCCGTCGGCGGCGAAGAAGACGTCGATCGGCTGTGCCTCGATCGCCGCCCCTTCACGCTCGATCGCGAGCATGAGGCGCTCGATTCCGGCCCCGAAGCCGATCCCGGGGGTCGGGGGCCCTCCGATCGCCTCGACGAGGCCGTCGTAGCGCCCGCCGCCGCAGATCGTCGAGTTGACGTTCTCCTCGGGCCCGATGAACTCGAAGGCGGTGCGCGTGTAGTAGTCGAGGCCGCGGACGAGCGTGTGGTCGAGGGTGTAGGGGATGCCGACCGCGTCGAGGAGCGTGCGGACGCCGTCGAAGTGCGCCTGGCACGGGGCGCAGAGCGACTCGCCGATCTTCGGCGCCTCCTCGAGCGCCGCGCGGAGAACGGGGTTCTTCACGTCGAACACCTGCAGCGGGCTCGTCCGCCGCTTGTGGCGCGCGTCCTCGTCGAGGACGTCGTCGTGTGCGTCGAGCCACTCGTCGAGGCGGGCGACGTACTGCGGCCGGCAGCTCGCGTCACCGATCGAGTTCAGGTGGAGCTCCCAGTCGGTGACGCCGAGCCGGCCGAGGAGCTCGACGTAGAACTGGAGGACCTCGGCGTCGATCTCCGGCCCCGCGGACCCGATCGCCTCGAGCGAGAGCTGCCAGTGCTCGCGGTAGCGGCCGCGGCCGGGCGCCCCGTACCGGTACATCGGCGCGATCGTGTACGCCTTCACCGGCTGCGGGGCGCGGTGCAGGCCGTGCTCGATGTACGCGCGGGCGATCGGAGCGGTGCCCTCCGGCCGGAGGGTCAGCGACCGGTCGGATCGATCGGTGAACGTGTACATCTCCTTGTGCACCACGTCGGAGGCCTCGCCCGCGGTGCGGGCGAAGAGCCCGGTGTCCTCGAACCCGGGTGTCTGGACGCGGCTCCATCCGTAGAGAAGAGCCTGCGTCTCCATGGTCCGGACGACATGCCACCAGAGCGTGTCCGCCGGCAGGACGTCGTGCGTCCCGCGCGGCGCCTGGAAGCGATCGGCCATCAGCCCGGGGCGCGGAGCTCGCCGAGGAACGGGTTCGACTCGAGCTCCACCCCGAGGGTCGTCGAGTCGCCGTGGCCGGGGTACACGACCGCGTCGCGCCCGTAGCGGTCGAGCAGCCGCCGGATCGACTCGACGAGCGTCGTCCAGTCGCCTCCCGGCAGGTCGACCCGGCCGACCGAGCTCGC
Organism: uncultured Actinomycetes bacterium; assembly: GCA_963836925.1. Lineage (GTDB taxonomy): Bacteria > Actinomycetota > Thermoleophilia > Gaiellales > Gaiellaceae > PALSA-600. The sequence goes on along the minus strand of CAWILJ010000001.1, from coordinate 64,029 downwards.
GAACAGCAGGTCGCCCGAGAAGAGCGACCCGTCCGTACAGAAGGCGACATGGTCGGCGGAGTGGCCCGGGATGCCCACCACGTCGAGCGCGAGCCCGGCGGCCCGCACGACGTCGCCGTCGGCCACGAGGTGCTCGGGGTCGTGCGGCGAGACGCCGCCACCTGCCCGGGCGGCGCCGGTGCGCAGCACGTCGGCTTCGCCGGCGGGCACCCACACCTCGGCGCCCGTCGCGAGATGGAGGTCGGCGACGCCCATGATGTGGTCGATGTCGGTGTGCGTCACGAGGATGGCGGCGAGAGTCGCGCCGTCGCGTTCGAGCACGGCGAGGATCGGGCCGGGCTCGCCGCCGGGATCGACGACGACCGCCTCGAGCGACTCGTCGGAGGCGCGAACGACGTAGGCGTTCTCCCCGAACTGCGGGGTGACCACACGGCTGACTGCGAGCGGCATGGCGCCGAGTCTAATGAGGCGGTCAGCGGGTCTTGCCGGTCTTGCCCTGGCGGGGCCGAGACCCGCCCGCCTGCTTGCGCTGCCAGCGGCGGTAGACCATCGAGTCCGTCCAGTAGGTCAACGGGACGAACATCAGCGCGTAGACGAGGCCGAGGATCGGCGAGCCGTGCAGCAGGAACGTGACGACGACGCCGGCGACCAGGCCCCACGGCAAGCCCTTCTTGAGCGAGCGGTTCCACGACGGCCGGCTTGGCACGTGCGACGAGCTTCCGCGGCCGCCCGAAGCCCCTTTCGCCGGCGCCTTCGCAGGTAGGCCCGGCGTCCCCTGCTTCTTCGCGCGCGCCTCGGCCGCCGAGATCTCGACCTCGTTCCCCTCTTCGTCGTCGACGACGAGCGCATAGTCGTGGCGGAAGGTCTTCGCGCGCTTCGAGCGCTGCTTGCGCGTGGCCATCACACTCAGGTTAGCGAGCGTGCACACTCGAGCTGTGTCCGATCCGGTCTTCGGCCTGCCGCGCGAGGTCGAGCTCACCGAGCCCGCGCGCCGCCCGTCTTCTCTCACCCTGCTCAGGCGCCGAGACTTCGGGACGCTCTTCGCGGCGGTCTCGATCAGCGAGCTCGGCGACGCTCTCAACTACATCGCGCTCATGTGGCTCGCCCTACGAACGGGAGGCCCGCTCGGGGTCGTCGCGGTGCGCCTCGCCGACAGCGTCCCCGGGATCGTCTTCGGCCTTCACGGGGGCGTCGCGGCCGATCGCTGGAGCCGGCGCAGGCTCATGGTCGGTGCGGACCTCGCCCGGGGGATCGTGCTCGTCCCGGTCGCGATCGCGGCGATCGACGGCTCGCTGCCGCTCTGGGGGCTCGTCGTCGCCGCGTTCCTGCTCGAGACCGCGACGAGCTACTTCACTCCCGCCTACGGCGCCACGATCCCGGCACTGGTCGACCGGGAGAACGTGCAGGGTGCGAACGCGCTCGTGCAGGCGACGGCGCAGGCGCTCTCGGTCGGCGGCTGGGCGGTCGCGGCCGGCATGCTCGCCTTCGTTCCGCTCGGCACGTTCTTCGCAATCGACGCGGCGACCTTCTTCGCCTCGGCCGCGCTCATTCTCCGCATCCGGGCCGGACGCGGTCGGGCCGCGCACGGCGAGGCGCCGCGGCTGCGCGAGGGGATCGACGCGCTCCGTCCACGGCGCACGCTGTCGTCGGCCGTGGTCGTCTTCGGGATCGCCATGACGATCACCACCGGTTGCTGGATCGCAGGTGTGCCGACGCTCATCCAGCGGTCGCTCCACGAGGGCGCCGGCGGGTTCTCGATCGTGATGATCGGGTTCGCGGTCGGCTCGATCGCGACCGGCGCCTGGCTTGCGCGCACGCGGCTCCGCCGTAAGGCCCGCGCGAGCATGCTCGCGTGGATCGTCGACCTCCCGGCGTACCTGCTGCTCGCGGTCGCCGGGTCGGTGCCCGTCGCATTCGCGGCGGCAGTCGGGACAGGCGCTGCCGAGAGCTCCTCGTACGTGCTGCTCAACTCCGCCGCGCAGGAAGAGATCCCCGACGAGGTGCTCGGGCGCGTGCTCGGCGTGATCTCGTTCGTTCACCGCGGCTCGCATGCGACCGGGTTGCTCCTCGTCTCGCCGCTGTTCGCCGTGGCTGCGGCACGGCCCCTCTTCGCGGCTGCCGGCGTGGCGGTGGCCGTCGTCGGTCTCGGCGGCGCCTTTGTGGCCGCCCGGTTAGGCCAGGAGGCGCAGCTCGAGCACGCGTGAGGCGTCGAGGTCGACGCCGAGCGCCGGGCCCGCTGCGGCGACGACGGCGCCGGCCGGGATGAGGCCGACGAGCTCGCTTCCGGTCACCGCGACCGCTCGCAGCCACGCCTCGCGCCGGATCCGCGCGACGACCTCGTGCGGCGGCGAGGCTTCCCAGTCCTCGATGTTCATCGACACCTGCACGAGCCCGGCGGTCGGGAGATCGAGCCCGAGCGCACGGACGCCCTCGAATCCGCCGTCGACCTCTCGCACGATCGCGGCGATCTCGCGCGCGACCTCGACGTCGCCGCGGAGGTTGACGTTGAACGCAATGAGCGGCTTCCGGGCACCGACGATCACCCCGCCGGCCGCGGCGTCGAGCCGACCCGGGCCGAAGTCGGGGGCGAGCTCTCCATGGTCGATCCGACGTTGCAGCTCGCCCAGGCCTCCGCGGCGGTAGAAGGCGGGCCCGCGTGCGGGCGGGTCGTAGAGGAAGACCGGGAGGCCGAGCTCGCCGAGCCGGGCGCCCACGATCCCCGCCACCGCGCGTGCGCGGAGCATGTCGGCAGGATCGATCGGGACGACCGGGACGACGTCAGCCGCACCGATCCGCGGGTGGGCACCCTCGTGGCGGCGGAGGTCGATCCGCTCCCGCGCGGCAGCGACGCCGGCCACGAGCGCCTCGACGAGCTCGCCCTCGTCGCCGACGAGCGTGAAGACCGAGCGGTTGTGGTCCGGATCTGCGTGAACGTCGAGAAGCCGCGCGTGGGCGGCCACCGCGGCGCCGATCGCGTCGATCGTCGCACGGTCGCGACCCTCGGAGAAGTTCGGCACCGACTCGAGCGGCAGCACCCCGGAATGCTTGCGTACGCTGGGGCGATGCGCCAATCGGAGGGGGCACGCAACAGCACGACCTTCTGGCGCCTGCTCGGGTTCCTGAAGCCATACCGGGCGACGCTGTGGGGCTCGGTGGCGCTCGCGATCGTGTCCCAGGCCGGTGCGCTCGCGTTTCCCTTCCTGACGGGCGAGGTCGTCCAGGCGATCGACGACAAGAACAAGACGCTCGTCCCCGAGCTGATCGGGGTCGTCCTGGTCATCGGCGTGATCAAGGCGGCCGCCATGGTCGGCCGGCGGCTGATCTCCGGCAAGCAGGCGCTCGGGGTCGAGCTCGACATGCGGAACGCGATCTACGCGAAGCTCATCCGGCTGTCGTTCGGCTACTACGACCGCGCGCAGACCGGGCAGCTGATGTCACGTGCGACGGTCGACCTGCAGAGCGTCCGCTTCTTCCTCGGCTACGGGCTCATCTTCTTCTTCCAGCACGTGTTCACGGTCGTGGGCGTGCTCGTGCTGCTCTTCGTCTACTCGTGGAAGCTCGCCCTCGTCGTGCTCGCGATCGCCCCGGTGCTGATTGCGACCGCCTACCGCTATTCGATCGTGTCCCACCCGGTGCTGCGAGACGTGCAGCAGAGGATGGCGGACGTCGCGACGGTGGCCGAGGAGAACATCGTCGGCGTCCACGTCGTGAAGGCCTTCGCGCAGGAGCAGGCGGAACAGGACAAGTTCGAGACCCGGACGGAGACGCTTTTCGCCCAGAGCGTGAGGGCGAACCGGCAGCGGGCCTTCTACGTCCCGGTGCTCTCGTTCGTGCCGCTGCTCGCGCAGGCCGCCGTGCTGCTCGCCGGCGGCAAGATGGTGCAGGACCACTCGATGTCGGTCGGGGCGTTCGTCGCGTTCAACCTCTGGCTCTCGATGATGGTGTTCCCGCTGCGGATGCTCGGGATGTGGATCGGCGAGGGGCAGCGGGCGACCGCCTCCGGCGAGCGGATCTTCCAGATCATCGACGAACCCGAGGAGATCCGCGACCGGCCGGGCGCCGGCGCGCTGCCTGCCGGGCCGGGGCTCGTCCGCTTCGACGGCGTGACATTCGGCTACGACGCCGCGCGGCCCGTCCTGCACGGGATCGACCTCGTGCTCGAGCCGGGCAAGACGGTGGCGCTGATCGGGCACACGGGATCGGGCAAGACCTCGCTCGCCTCGTTGATCCCTCGTTTCTACGACGTGCAGGCGGGAAGTGTCTCGCTCGACGGCTCCGACGTGCGCGACGTCGAGATCGCGTCGTTGCGGGCCGAGATCGGCGTGATCGCGCAGGATCCGTTTCTGTTCTCGGCCACCGTGCGCGAGAACCTGACGTTCGGCCGTCCCGACGCGACCGACGAGCAGATCGAGGAGGCGGCGCGTCTCGCGCAGGCCCACGACTTCATCGAGCGGCTCCCGTCCGGGTACGAGACCGTCATCGGCGAGCGCGGGATCACACTGTCCGGCGGGCAGCGCCAGCGGCTCGCGATCGCCAGGGCGCTCGTCGTCGACCCGCGGGTGCTGATCCTCGACGACGCCACCGCGTCGGTCGACCCGTCGACGGAGGCACGGATCCGGCTCGGGCTGCGCGAGGCGATGCGCGGGCGAACGACCGTGATCATCGCCCACCGCGCCTCGACGATCGCCCTCGCCGACGAGATCGTCGTGCTCGACCACGGGAGGATCCTCGCGCGCGGGCAGCACGAGGAGGTGCTCGCGGCGAGCGAGGTCTACCGCGAGATCTACGAGCACGGCCGCTTCGAGCACACGGTCGCCGAACAGGAAGTGGCATGAACTCCGCGGGCCGGCCCCTTCCGGCCGTGTCCGGCAGCAGGTCACGTGACGTAAGCGTGACGACCCGCCGCAGGACGCCCTCGTTTCCGGCGACGTTCCGGGTTCGTCACGGTGCGAGGTTCCGGAGCGGAAGCGCGGCGCAATGAGGGTCTGGCAACCCGGATCGAGTCTGGTGCAGCACCGGAAGGTGGCCGTCGACGACTGGTCGTGGGCGGCGACGAAGCGGCGGCTCACCGCGCTCTACCGGCTCGCGCGGCCGTACAAGTGGCGCACCGTCGCGGCGATCGCCTCGCTGCTCGCAGCCACGGCGGCCTCGCTCGTGCCGCCACTCCTGATCGGCCGCGCCGTCGACGTCGTCAGCGGCACGCGGCACGGCTCGCTCAGCCTGCTCGTCACCGCGTTCGTCTTCATCAGCATCGCCGGCGTCGTCTTCTCCTACGGGCAGACGTACTTCACCGGCTGGACCGGCGAGCGGATGCTCGCCGACCTCCGCGACCACCTGTTCCGCCACCTCCAGCGCCTGTCGCTCGGATTCTTCGAGCGCAACCGCGCCGGCGTCCTCATCAGCCGGATCACGAACGACGTCGAGGCGCTCGACCAGCTCGTCACCGACGGGTTCACCTCGCTCATCCAGAACACCCTCACCCTCGTCGGCGCCGCAGTGATCCTCTTCATCCTCTCGTGGAAGCTCGCCCTAGCGACGCTCGTCGTCATCCCGGCGCTCGCGATCGCCTCGGTCATCTTCCGCAAGAAGTCGGGCACCTCCTACCGCGCGGTCAGGGAGACCCTCGGCGCGGTCACGGCAACCCTCGCCGAGGACATCGCCGGGATGCGCGTCCTCCAGGCGTTCACGCGCGAGCGCGCCGCGACCGAGAACTTCCGCCGCGTCAGCGAGGCCTACCGCCAGCGGAACCAGGAGACGGTCGTGCAGAACGCCGTCTACTTCCCGTTCGTGGACCTGCTTTCGTCGCTCGCGACCGCGATCATCCTCGGCTACGGCGCCTACCTGGTCTTCGACGGCCAGACCACGATCGGCGTCCTGACCGCCTTCCTCGGGTACGCGACGACCTTCTTCGACCCCGTGCAGCAACTCTCGCAGCTCTACAGCACGTTCCTCTCGGCCGTCGCCGCGCTGGACAAGATCATGGAGGTCCTCGAGGAGGATCCTCAGGTCACCGACGAGGCCGCCGCGACCGAGCTCGGGCACGTTCGGGGCCACGTCCGCTTCGACGGCGTCCACTTCACGTACGGCACCGGCCCGGAGGTGCTGCACGGGATCGACCTCGACGTCCCGGCGGGGACCACCGTCGCGCTGGTCGGCCACACCGGCGCCGGCAAGTCGACGATCGCGAAGCTGATCGCGCGCTTCTACGACCCCACCCGGGGGTCGATCTCGGTCGACGACATCGACCTCCGCGAGGTCACCCAGGAGTCGCTCCGCCGGCGCCTCGGCATCGTCCCGCAGGAGGGCTTCCTCTTCGCCGGCACGGTCGCGGAGAACATCGCCTTCGGGCGGCCGGAAGCGAGCCGGGACGAGATCGTCGCCGCCGCCCGAGCAGTGGGCGCCGACGAGTTCATCGAGCAGCTCGAGGACGGCTTCGACACCGCCCTCGGTGAGCGCGGCTCGCGCCTCTCGCTCGGCCAGCGCCAGCTCGTCGCCTTCGCGCGCGCGCTCCTCGCCGATCCCGCGATCCTGATCCTCGACGAGGCGACGAGCTCGGTCGACATCGCCACCGAGCGCCGCATCGAGCACGCGCTCCGGCGGCTCCTCCACGGCCGCACCGCGTTCATCATCGCGCACCGCCTCTCGACCATCCGTCGCGCGAACCTGATCGTCGTGCTGGAGCACGGGATCGTCGTCGAGCAGGGCACGCACGAGGAGCTCCTCGCGCACGGCGGCCGTTACGCCGAGCTCTACGGCAGCTGGGCCGCCGAGTCGGACGTCGCGTAGCGCGCCTTCCAGGCGCGCGCCATCGCGATCCGCTGGTCGATCGTCGGGTGGTTCTCGCCGAGGAGGTACTCCCACGTCGGAGGGGCGGGGTCCTCGAGCGTGGTGGGGACGAACTTCTCGAACAGCGACTCGGCGTCCTTCGGGTCGTGGGTCGTCTGGAGCGCGCGCCAGTCGGCCTCGGCCTCCATGTGGCGCGTGATCGCGTTCTGCAGCGGGAGCGCGAGGAGCTCGAGCACGACGAGTGTGAGCAGCGCGAGCGGAACGGCGGCAGGCTCGCCCATCCCGCCGCGCCGCCGGGTGACGCGGCTGATGATCCATGCGCCCGGGAATGCGAAGAGCGCGTACCAGGCGATCGACTTGAGGATGTGCTCGCGCTTGGCGTGCCCGAGCTCGTGCGCGATCACGACCTTCACCTCGCCGGGCGTGAAGCGGCCGTCGAGGAGCGTGTCCCAGAGCACGACCCGCCGGCTCGGTCCGATCCCCTCGGTCACGGCGTTCGGCGCCGAGCCAGAGACGTCCTCGATCCGCACGGGCACGTGACCGGTGTGCGCGCGCCTCTCGAGCGCGGCGACGGCCTCCGCGAGCCGGGGTTCCTCGATCGGGTGGGTCGGTTCGAGATAGGGCGTGGCGAAGGCGAACAGGGCGACGAGGCCGACGAACACGGGGGCGGCAAGCAGCCACCACCGGTCTCCGACCAGCCGGGCGAGCCCCATCACGATGAGCAACGCGACGCAGAGCAGGACGAAGGCGAGCCCGAGCACGAGCCACCCACCGAGCACGGCTTTCCAGTAGCTCTCGTGGCTCACGCCGTGGCGGCGGTCCCACCAGATCGAGAGCAGCGTGAACGGGACCTCGGCGAGCCACAGAAGCCCGAAGCCGAGCATCCCGAGCAGCATTCCCGTGCCGAGCGGCCCGGCGGCCGACTCCCGCACGAAGCCGGGCCCCACCCGCGAGTAGACCGCGAAGACGGCGACCGAGAGCAGCAAACCCAGCACGCCCAGCAGACTCGCGACATGGTCGTACGCGTCGGCCCGGTGGAGGACGGCGCGCGGGAAGGTCGCCGCGGTGTCGACATGCGGCAGGTGGAGCGAGGAGGGAACGGTGGTCTCCCAGAGGAGGTACGCGGAGACCATCCACACGGCGGCCAGCACGGCGACCGTGGCCACCGTGAGCCCCTTGGGGATCCTCACGCGGCCGGCACGGGCTCCAGGCCTGGGAGCGGTTCTTGCTCCGGCGCCGACTCGGTGCCTTCGAGCGGGCTCGAGTGCGGGTAGACGTCGGTGAGGAGGTAGAAGTAGGCGTTCGTCTGGCCGATGTACCGCAGTGACCAGCCGGCGGTGTTGCGGATCCCCTCCGGCGCCTCCGCGGTGAAGAGCGCCGTGAACCAGATGAGGATCGACGCGACCAGGAGGACGCCCCACAGCCCGACGGTGAGCATCACGGCCGGGATCACGAGCACGCCGCGGAAGAAGGTCTTCCAGCGGTTCTGCCGCCCGGGGTCGGGCAGGACGAGATCGAGCGGGTAGACCCCGGGCTTGCCCGTGAACCCGGGGAACGGGTTCGCCGCGAGCGAGCCGAAGGCGTAGACGTGGAACGCGTACCGGACGTAGCTCGAGAGGAACCGGTGGAACACGAGCGCCGGCCGGCCGGCGAAGAGCGTCACGAACCACTGCAGGACCGCGGCGAGGAACGCGAGGATCCCCCAGAGGCCGAGCCAGAACAGGTGCGGGATCAGGAGGGGGAGGCGGAAGAACACCGTCAGGCGGGAGCGGCGAAGGTCGAGCGCATCACCTTCGAGCCGGACGGGGTGGGGCGGCGGCGGCTCGAGGCCGCCCAGGAGCGCGTGCGGGTCGGAGTTCGGGTAGCGCTCGGTGACGAGCAGGAGATACGCGAAGACCTGCGCGCGATAACCGAGCCCGAAGGCGCCGGTGTCCCGGAGGCCGCGCGGCATCTCGCCCTTCACCATCGAGGCGAACCAGCCCAGGACCGCGGCGAGCGCCGCCATGCCGGTGATGTTCCCGCCCGCCGTCGTCCCGTTCGTGGTCCGGCGGCCGCGCGAGTACGCGTACGAGGCGCCGCCGCCCGCGAGCGTTGCCGAGAGGATCAACGCGGGGATCGCGAGCAGGACCCGCACGAGGACGACGAGGCGCCGCTGCGGCGCGGGCTCGGGCAGCGTCAGGTCGACCGGATACCCGTCGAGAGGCCGTCCGCTGAACGCCGGGTACGGGTCGGCCACGAGGTAGAGGTAGGAGAAGAGGTGGGTCGTGTAGCGGATGTAGGCGCAGAAGAACCCGTGCAGCCCGTTCGGGAGCCGCCCCGTGACCAGCACGACCACCCAGCCGGCGATCGCGGCGAAGAACGTGGCGACCGACCAGACGACGAACCAGAGGAGGTGCGGGATCGCGAGGATGAGCCGGAAGAAGACGGTTAGCCTCGTCCTGTGGAGGTCGTCGTGGACGGCCAGGCCGACCGGGTGCGCCTGCTGCATGACGTGATCTATGACAGATCGGCCGGAGGACGGCCAGTCCGACGCGGACGTATGCTCAGGTCAGTGGAGCCCGACGAGGATCTGGCCGCCCCGCTCGACGTCGACGGCGATGAGCCGATCACGCCGCCGATCCCCGCCGAGGCCGAGCGGGAGGTACGCCTCACGCCCGCCGAGGCGGTGGCCCGGATGCGGATCAACATCCCGGTCCGGCGCAACGAGAAGCTGCGTCGCCTCATCGGCCGCGTGAACCGCGACGACCAGCTGAAGGGCTGGTGGCACGTCGCGAACGTGAACGCCGTCGTCCGGCTCGAGATCAACGACCACTCCTGGGTGCACGTCCAGATCGTCACGAACATCGCGCTCAAGCTCCTACGGCAGCTGACCAAGCACGGGATCGAGCCGGCGATGGTGACCGACTACGGGATGGAGGGCACAGACGCCGAGGTGGTCGTCGCGCTGACGGCGCTCACCCACTGCGTCGGCATGTCGGTGCACCGCCACGGCCACGAGGACTTCAGCCTCTTCCTCGCCGAGCCGAAGCTGCGGCAGCTCCTCGACGGGCTCTACGACGAGCCGGACCGCACGGTCGTCGTGTCCGAGGTGCTGCAGGGGATCATCAGCCACCGTGCCGACGGCGAGCCGCTGACGCTCGAGGCCGGGATCCTGCGCGTCGCAGACGCGCTCGACATGGAGCAGGGGCGCTCGCGCATCCCGTTCGAGCGCGGTCACGTCGGCATCCACTCACTCTCGGCCGCCGCCATCGAGGACGTGTCGATCGGCGACGGCGAGGACAAGCCGATCCGGATCGACATCACGATGAACAACTCGGCCGGCATCTACCAGATCGACTCGCTGCTGAAGGCCAAGCTGCGGGGCTCGGGCCTGGAGCCCTACGTCGAGGTCTTCGCGCACATCGACACCGAGGCCGAGAAGCGCCTGGTCCCGGTGTACCGCCTCGAGGTCTAGCGCCTCTACGGCCCCGGGTATCGCATCGGCTCGGTGAGCTCGGGGAAGTTGACCCTGATCAGGTCGATCTCCTCCATCGCCGAGCCGGGCTCGTTCGGCGGGATCCCGGCGAGGTAGCCGGCTGCCGCCTCGACATCGAGCGCCGGATCGAACAGCCCTGCCTCGGCGTCGATCCGGATCCGCGCGATCCTGCCGCCGCCGGCGGAGACCACCTGGCCCGTGAGCGGGCACGACTCGTGGGCGAGCGCGACCACCGCCGAGGCAACGAGCGCCGGGTCGAGCTTCGGCGTCAGCGGCCCGTAGACCTCCCCCGCCATGTCCGAGACGCCGACCGGGGCGATCGCGTTCACGCGGATCCCGCGCGAGGCGCCCTCGATCGCGAGCACGCGCGTCATCCCGACGATCCCCATCTTCGCCGCGCCGTAGCCCGAGGAGCGCTGCTGGCCGAACAGGCCGACCGCCGAGCTCGTGTTCACGACCGAGCCGCCGTGCTCCGAGAGCGCCGGCCACGCCGCCTTCGTCAGGTGGAACGCGCCGAGCAGATGTACCGCCATCGTCGCCTGGAGATCTTCCCAGGCGAGGTCCTCGAGGTAGTTCGGGCGTGCGATCCCGGCGTTGTTGACGAGGGCGTCGAGCCGCCCGCACTCCTCGCGTGCCTTCGCGACGATCGCCTCGCCGCCCTCCGGCGTCGCGACGCTGCCGGGCGCTGAGAGCCAGCCGCCGTCGAGCGCGACACCCGGCAGGTCGTTCGCGACGACGGTCGCGCCGCGCTCGGCGAAGAGCTGCGCATATGCCCGGCCGAGCCCCCCGGCGGCGCCCGTGACGAGCACGACCTTGCCGTCGAACCGGACCATCGCGCGAGTCTACATCAGCGTTGACGCAGTCCGGCCACGCTGCCGCGCTAAACTGTCGGCGCCCTGCGGGATCGTCTAATGGTAGGACGCCTGACTCTGGATCAGGTAGTCTAGGTTCGAGTCCTAGTCCCGCAGCTCAAGATGAAAGCCCCGGAAACGGGGCTTTTTTGTGTGGGATTAGTTGCTTAGTAAGAAAACATAACCTTGCGCGGTGCAGGAGTTCGAGCGGATGGCCGCAACCAGGAGCACCGGCCCGGTGTTCGCTGGCCGCGACGGCGAACGGCTCAACGCCGCCTACGTCGCCCGTGTCCTGGAGCGCGCCCGCGAAGCCGCCGGGATCTTGAAGCTCGGCGAGACGGGACTCCCCCGCTCCTTCCACTCGTTCCGCTCGACGTTCGATCGCCGGATGCTCGAGCAGGGCCGCCACCCTGAGTGGATTCGCGCCCAGCTCGGCCACGCGAGCCTCGAGCTGACGCTGAACCACTACGGCCGATGGAGCGAAGCCGCGCTACAGGCAGAGGCGAGCGAGGCGACCGACAGGCTCTGAGCGAGACTAAGGCACAAGGCCGTGCGACTGAAGGAACGCGCGCGCCGGACCCGCGTCGAGGCGCGGACCGACAGCGTAGTTCTGGCAGTTAGGACCTACTGCGGAAAAGATGCCTATGAGGATCCCGTCGCGGATCACCGGGGAGCCAGAATCGCCGAAACACGGGGCTCCGTAGCCGTTTGCGTCGTTTGGGTTGGTCTTGAAGTAGAGCAGACCGTCGTCGACGGTACGAGGCGTGACCAGCGACTGATTTCTCGTGTAGTCGATGAAGTAGGGCGACGAGTTCCCCTTCGATCCTTGACGCTGAACGCCGTAGCCCACCTGTAGCACCGGATCCTTCTTGTTTCCGCTGGCGTAGCTGTCGCTTGTAAACGGGCCTGTGATCATGGCCGGCTTGATGTCGGGGAAGACGGTCGCCGCGGGTGCGGTGAGGTGGATCAACCCGATGTCGTACTGCTCGTCAGCAAGGACGGCGGAGGTGGGCGAGAACAGGTCCTGAAACGCCGATGGCCACTCGCCGGTGCCGCTCACGAACCGGCTCGCGTAATAACTGCCGTCCGGGTTCTGTGAGAGCTGGGGGTCGAAGTCGACGATCAACCGGGCGATCGGCGCACCGAGATCCTCACCTCCGACACAGTGCGCCGCCGTCACCACCGTTGAGGCATCGATGAGCGTGCCCGTGCAGGTCGAAAGCCAGTTCCCCTGCGCATCAAGCGCAATGACGAGACCGACGTTCGGGTGCTGATCTCCATCGAACACGCCGCCGACCACCGCCTGCGCCGAGACGCACGCAGCAAGCGCACTCAAGGCTACAAACGCAACGACCACAGCCGTCTGACGCCGCAACGAACCCATCCCAGCCGCACCGTAATACATCGTGTAACGCCTGTCTACTGCATGGACGCAAATAGCAATTCGCGCCGCCCCGCTCCAGCCCACGCAAACGGGGCTGCGCCGCGGACGTCCGCGCCCGATACCCTCAGTCGATGCGCGGGCCGCGCCTCCTGAGGGTGGTTACTGGACAGTCCCCGCATCTCGGACGCCGGCTCGCGCGGCTCTCCCATAGAACCGGTCACCGGTCACCGGTCTCCGACGTCGCGTTCGACCTCAGCGAAAGATCGGGACCGCTCGGCCCGGTAGGCCGAGCGGTCCGGTTCCCTCGCTGGAAGCCTGGCTTGAGGCCCATTCCGAGATCAGCAGCCACCGCTTTCATGTAAGCGGTGTAACCGTCGAATGTCGGTTTGTACCCGCCCGCGTACCCGCCCGGTCTGTATCCCGCATGGCTATGTGGAAGTCACCGGAGCACGGCTCCGATTACAGCCCCTTCGCGGCGCGAGTTGGACTGTGCTCCGCGGGCTGGGGGCGGCCGGGGAGCTTGGACATTCGTCCCTGTGAACCCCTAAACTGACATGAATGAGAACGCCTCTCAGCAACCCTTCCTGGGAGATCGCCTTCGGCAAACGCCTGCAACAAGCGCGTCTCGACGCAAGAATCACCCAGAAGCAAGCCGCCCAAGCGGCAGGCGTCGTCGTCAATACACGGTTTAGCTGGGAGCAAGGCACCCGCACACCGCGGCTCTGGCGCATCGAGCGCATCGCCGCCGCAGTCGGCGTGCCGTTCGGCGCGCTGCTCGTCGACGCGCCTGTCGCAGTCCCCGTAGCCGACGTCTGGCTGAGCCCTCAGACGTCACAGGGTGTACGCATAGAAGCGATTGCCAGGCCGTGGTTTGTACGGGAGCGGCGGCGGCGCCTCGAGTTCGACGAAGCCGCACCTCTCGAAAAAGCTGGCGGCGCGCTCATTGCCAGCCTCCACAGAGAGGACGACGCGCCTGCGCCCGACGCCGCGCGACCACTCCACGACGCACTCGACCAACTCCCTCGCGACCGCGGTCCCACGCAAATCGGGCGCGACCCACACCCCGACCAAGGAAACCGCCTCCGCGTCGTCACCCGCGAGTGCCGTCACCATTCCCATGAACGCGCCAGCGCGTTCATACACGAATGTCGCGTTGCGCTCAGTCGGCCGCGCACGCTCGCGCCAATGGTCATCAGTGAAGGCCCGCGCGTTCTCAACCGTCTCGAGAAATGCCTCAGGATCGCTAGCGAGCGCATGCAGGCGGACGGCGCGGAGACGCTCCCAATCCTCGGACGCAACCCGGCGGATCACGCCCTCAGCCTCGCAGACCCGCGGACTGAAGAGTTGGCTTCCGGGGAGCCTCGTCGGAGTGTCTTCCGAAACACTTGGCGCAAGTGATCGCACTTTCGCCGGACGCAAACGGAACCGTTCACTCACCGTTCCGGGTAGCGTTGCCTGCTTGCGAGCGATGAGTTCATTCGCATTGCGTCCCATTCTCCTGTGTGTCGTCAAGTCGACGCACGCTCGTGCGTCAACCCGGAGGGCGAGGACATCGAGCGCACCTTCGCCGCTACACCGACTTCGACGAGTTCAGGCGCGTCGCGCTCACGACCGACCAGAGCGACGGGACTCGAACCCGCGACCTCCGGCGTGACAGGCCGGTCGTGGCGTTTCCGGGCTGAGCGGGGATCGGCGGGAGTCCCGCCGTGGGTACGGGTGATGTGGGCCGCGCCGACCCGCTCTCAGTCGACTGCGAGGGCGGCAAGCAGCTTCCGCTCGTCGTCGTCCGAGAGGCCTGCCTGCCGGGCGCGGCTCTGGTCTCTGGTCATTTCCCAGGCGAGGGTGTCTACGAGGGTCTGTTTCAGGGGGCGTGTGGTTAACCCGGCGCGACGTGCCTTGCTGCTGTCGTTGGCGTTAAAGCCGACCCAGTCGGGGTCGTCGAGCCACAGGGGTAGTGAGCGCTCACCCATCCACGCTTGTACGCCCTGGGACAGCAGCCAGTGCGGATCGGCTCGCACGACAGGTCCCGTGTGGCCCGCGACGGCGCGCGCGATCTCCAAGTGCTGTGGGAATAGCACGGTCTCGCCGGTCGCGTTGAACGTGCCGGTCGCGCCGCGAGTCCCCATATCGACGACTGATGCCGCAAGGTCACGAACGTCGATCAGCTGGGTCGGGAGGTGCGGCGCATCGGGGACGAGGACCGAGCCGTCGACGGCGGCAGGTCGAGCGAACCGCAGGGGCCAGTAGCCGCTACGGTCGAAGATATCTCCCGGGCCGCCGATGAGTCCGACGCGCAGGATCAACGCTCGATCCGGCCCAAAGGCGCGCCTGACGTGTTCTTCGCACGCCACCTTTGCTTGACCGTAGGTCTCCATGCTTTCCATGACGTCGCCCTCGAGCGCGTCCAGCAGCGCGCCGTTCTCGTCTTGGCCCGCTTTGCTGTGGTCGGCGTAGACGTTCCCGGAAGACACGAAGACAAAAAGCTCGGTGGATCGGGCCAGCGCTTCTACGGCGCTCTTGGCTTGGCCGGGCTGGCGGGTCACATCGACTACGACCTCCCAGCTCTTGTCGGCGACTTGTTCGTACGCGCCCGGCATGGTGCGGTCGGCGCGGACGAGCACCGTGTCTTGCGGAGCGTCGCCAGACCCGCCGCGAGCCAGACACGTGACCTCGTGCCCCAGCTGCACCGCCGTGTCCGCAACGCAGCGGCCAAGCCACGCCGTTCCGCCCAAGACGAGGAACCGCATGGCGGTCACTCGATGACGGCCGTGGCAATCGCGGGCGGCTCCAGGCCGGCGAGGAGCCACCCGGCCGCGATGGCGGCCAGTGGCACGCCGTCGACCACGAGCGCGAGGTAGAGGAGCACGTCGCTCAGGTAGCCGAGGTCGACGAGCGGTTTACGTTCCGGATTTCCTTGCGGATCGAAGGCAGCTCTTCTCCCCCTCGGCGATCTCACGCGGCATCTCCCGCGAGCGAGAATCCCATCTTCTGGAGACGACAGGAGGTCAGTTCGAGTGACGGAGACACTCTACGACCACGCCGGCGGCGACGAGGGCCTGCACCGCCTCGAGCAGTTCTTCAACGACAAGGTCCTCGCCGACCCGGTGCTCGAGACGCTGTTCACCGAGCGTGTGCCGACTCACGTCGTGGCCGGGCCATTTTCAAGGTCTCGATATGAGCGACGGTGCGGATTGGGGACGTTTGTTGCCCCGCGAGGACGGGCACGCCTCACCGCTCGAGGTCGCGTCGGTGCACGGGAAGCGTGACTGAGCGGTGGTCGGGATCGTGGAACACTTCCTTACTCGGCGATCTGGAACGTAGTGGCCGCCAGGTGAGGCTCGCCCGATCCGAGGCTCCGCGCATAACGGGGATGGTCCGCTCGAAACCTGGAGTCGGATGCGGTGTCCCTTCTTGAAGCGGTGTGCAGTGGGCCAGAGCCCGCAGGCGATCTAAGGCACTCGCACACCGAAGCTCTGGAACGTTCCGAAGATCGCAGCAGCCCTGGCCGTCCCGCTCGGCGCCTTGCTCGTCGACGACCCTGCCGGCGTGTGCGTCGCCGAGGGCTGGCTGAGCGCTCAGACGATCCGCGACATTCGCACCCGCGGCCGTGCCGCAGCCCTGGACGCGGCCGAGAGACTCGCCCGGCAGCTCGAGCCCCTCGTCTGGCAGTCCGCGACCGGGCGGCTCCCCCGGGCGCAGGACACGCCGGCCCGAGCGAAAAGCCGAGGCGTTCGAGGGCGCAGGTCCTCGCCGGCATCCAGGCGGCGACGGAGGCGCTCACCTTGAGAGCGAGCTTAGGGAGATCGCAGCGGAGCCGCTCGACGAGCTGCAAACCTAGGCGTAGAGCCGGGTCGGGGGAGGGGACGAACGCCCTAGCGAAGCCTGATGCTGTGCCAATAGCTCTTCGAAGCGATGACCCAGGTTCTTATGAAGCCTCCCTATTTCGCTGCCCTTCGATTCCCCCAGCGTGAGCGCCATGATGCAGTAACCGCACCGTTACCGGCATTGCTTCAGACTCGCGGGGCTATGAGCGACCCCGACAAGAAGAAGGCCCGCAAGCGAGCGAAAAAAAGCCAGCGCCTCCAAGTTGCGAAGGCACTCGAGGAAAGCGGGCGCCACGAGCGAGAGAAAAAGCGCAAGAAGGCGAAGCCGAGGACGAAGGGGAAGTCGTAGCAGGGACGACGACCTAGCTGGTTGACCGATTGCGAGTCGCCGCCGGCGGCCTGCACGAGCAGCCGCGCGTCACGCCGAGCAAGAATGTCATCCAACGGGCTCGGCTCCCGAACGAGGGCGCTTGGGTTCTCGCGATCTTCTCGGGTTTCTCATCCTCACCGGCCTAGGATTTCTGGTCTCGCTCCCGCACGGGTGTTCGGAGATGACCGGGCGGAAGATGAAGGGGACGGACGTCACGACGCGCTCGGAGAGGCCTGAGGTGATCCCCTTCCTTCGGCCCTCTCCGAGCCTCACGGCCCCGGGCGGGCTGGACTCGATGAGCACAACTCACTTCGCCAACCGCCGGGCCGCACAGGATGGTTGACCTTGGCGGGTGCGTCGGGCCGGTGCGCCCGACTTGTCCGTCTTCGTCCCCTTGGGAGATCGAGGGAGATTGCTCAGAACCCGTGGGGAGCGTTTCACCGCTACCTGAGTTCCCTGCTGCCAGGCGCACGACCCGGCTGGCATGAATCGTAGCGCGAGTATGTCGTCTTTGTGAGGAATCACACAATCGGGCTACGCGCAAGAGGCCCGCCCCGGCCTGCGCGAGCAGCCGGGCGAGTCTGCTGTTTCTCGATCTCCCATGATCGCCGGCCCAGAGCGCCTCATGCTTCTTGAGGAGGTGGCGCCACTGATCGGCCTGGCGCCAAGCACACTGGCCGAGCACTGCCGCCGCGGCAGATTCCCGTGTCGGCGTCTCCCGGAACTCGCCGCTACCTGTTCGCGCCCGCGGACGTGCAGGCGTACCTCGACGGCTGCGAACTAGAAGTCACGCACCTGGCTGGGAACGGGCTGATCGTTAGGCCGAAGAAGGGCCGGTCGTCGTCGGCCGCAAAATGGGACAAACCGCGCGAACTGGGTTAGATGGCTCTGCGACCCTACGAACGTTGGAGAGAACCTGACGCACGGGAACACCTGACACGTTCTCAGGTGACCAGCGCGGGTACAGATCGGGTTACATAGCTACTCCATATCACTTACCTTCAGTCGTCCTAGACAGCGCTAATGTAAGACCGTCCCCGGCTGTGTCACAGCGCTTTGGCTTGTAGACTGGTATCCGGCAGAGAGCTTCGGACTGACTCTGATCAGGTAGTCTAGGTTCGAGTCCTAGTCCCGCAGCTTCACGGGAAAAGCCCCGCAAATCGGGGCTTTTTGTTGGCGATAACGCAGTATCCACTTCGAAATCCGGGGAGAGGTAGTGATGACCGATTCGCAGCCGACGTGCCCGCAGTGCTCCTCACCGCTCAAGCTCCGCGAGATGGCGATTCCGCGGCCGGCGCCCAACGGGACGCCGCGAGCGGTCCCCAAGCGGCAGTGGATCTGCAGCAACGAGGACTGCATGTACACGGCGAACCAGCACGTGTACTCGCTCTCGCCCTGACGCGCCTCTAGATGCGGTAGACGACGCCCGCTTGCGGGTCGACGACGAGCGTCCGCGTCCCGGCGGGTGCGGCGGCTCCGCCCGCGAGCGGCTTCGGCAGCTTCCCGGCGGCCGTGGCTCGCCCGGTGGCGGGGTCGATCCGGACGACCGCCGCGGACGGCTTCCCGCCCGGCCCGGTCCCACCGAGCACGTAGAGGTCGCCGCCCGCTGAGACGAGGAGCGCGCCCGTGACGGGGCTCGGCAGCGACCGAAGCGCCGTGACCTTGCCCGCGTCGAGGTCGACCGCGTAAACCTTGTCGGATAGGCCGTGCTCGGTACGCCCGCCGGCGACGTACAGCGTGTGGCCGAGCCTGACGACCGCCGGGGCGCGGACTCCGTCGGGGAGCCGTGCGACGAGCGAGGTAACGCCCGGCGGCGTGAGCTTCAGGATCGCGGTCGCGTACTGGTCGCCGGTCCAGCCGCCCACCAGGTAGGCGGAGTTTCCGCGGGTCGCGACGCCGGCCTCGGCGAGGGGCTCCACGAACTTCGCAACCGTCCGTCCGCGTCCCGTCGCGAGGTCGATCCGGAGAAGGTCGTCGGACGGCTTCCCGCCCTGCTCGCCGCCGAGGACGTACAGCGTGCCGCCCAGCGCGAAGGCCTGCGCGCTCGCCCGCGGACGCGATAGCCGTGCCACCGGGACGAGCTTGCCGCCGAGCGGGCCGGCGAGGACGAGGCCCGTCCCGTTCCCGCCCACGACCGCGAGCTTCCGGCCGACGACCGCGGCCGCGGCGTTCGGCGGGCCCGCGGGGAGCTTCCCGTACGGCGACACCGTGAGCGGGCCCCACCTGTACGTGACCTTGTGGGCGACGGGCGGCAGCGGCAGCGCCGGATTCGTCGACGTCGGCGGAGCGGCGGCCGCCTTCACGTGCGGGTGCGACGGGGCGACCGCCCGACCGATCGCGATCCCGGCGGCGGTCACGACGACGAGTAGCCCGACCAGGGCGATCACGCGGGCAAGGGTGCCGCCGCGTCCGCCGTTCCCCTCCCCGGCCTCCTCAGGGCTCGACTCGGAAGGCCCCGAGGGCTCCGGCACCGAAGGCTTCGGGAGCACCGGCCACGGTGCCCCGCCGACTCCGGATGCCTCGGATCCCGGACGTGAGTCGGCCATCGCGGGTCACGGTACCGATCCACCCGGACCGCGGAAGGACCACAACCACTTTCCCTGCAGGTCGTCTCACTCTATGCTCTCACGCCATCACCCCCGATTTTTCCTTCCCGAATACGTCAGGAGGACTTGTGAAGAACCGAATCTTGTTGGGCTCGGCGCTCGGGACGGTGCTCGTCGGCGTTGCGCTGGCGATCTCGGTCGGTGGCGCGTTCGCGCACTCGACCGGGGCCACGCCGCTCCCGTCTGCGACTTGCTCGGCGATTCAGAACCCGGATGGAGACCTGCTCGTGGCTTCCGACCTGCCCCTGCAGGGCTCGGGCCGCGCCCAGACCATCCAGATGACGAAGTCGATCGCCTTCGAGTTCAGTGCAGCCGGCTGGAAGGCCGGGGACCACACCCTCGCCTACCAGAGCTGCGACGACTCGACGGCTCAGGCCGGCAAGTGGGATTCCGGCACCTGTCAGACGAACGCCTCCAACTACGCCTCCGACGCGAGCGTCGTCGGCGTCATCGGGACGTTCAACTCCGGCTGCGCCGAGATCGAGGTCCCGATCCTGAACCGGGCGCCCAACGGCCCGGTCGGAATGGTCAGCCCGGCCAACACCTACGTCGGCCTGACGCATGCCGGTCCCGGCACGGCGGCCGGTGAGCCCGCGAAGTACTACCCGACGGGACACCGCAACTACGCCCGCGTCGTCGCGGCCGACGACTTCCAGGGCGCGGCCGATGCCACGCTCGCGAAGCAGCTGAAGATCAAGAAGCTCTTCATCCTCAACGACAAGGAGGCCTACGGGGCCGGCGTCGCGACGAACGTGTCCAACGCCGCCAAGAAGCTGGGCATCACCGTCGTGAAGAACGTGGCGTACGACCCGAAGGCCACCTCGTACGCCGCCCTCGCTCTGCAGATGAAGTCCTCCGGGGCACAGGCCGTGTTCATCGGCGGCCTGATCTGCGAGAACGGCGGGAAGCTGATCAAGGACATCCGCGCGAACGCGCCGAAGCTCGCGATCCTCACTCCGGACGGCTTCACGCCGGTCTCGGCGGACGTGCAGCAGGCGGGCAAGTCGAATGCCGAGGGCATGTACGTCTCGGTCGCGGGTCTCCCGAACGATCAGCTGCCGGCGGCGGGCCAGAAGTTCGTGAAGGACTTCACCGCGGCCAACGGCGGCACCCCGCCGGACCCGTACGCGGTCTACGCGGCACAGGCGGCCGACGTGATGCTCGCGGCGATCAAGGCCTCCGACGGAACCCGCGCAGGCGTGGCTTCGTCGATCTTCAAGGTCAACATCGCCAACGGGATCCTCGGCCACGTCTCGTTCAACCCGAACGGCGACGTGACTGCGAACCCGGTGACGATCTACCAGGTCGTGCACGCGAAGAGCTCCGTGCACAAGGTGATCGTTCCCTCGCTCGGGCTGGTCAGCGCGGCCTGACAGCGCGTCCCCAGCGTTTCCGCTCCAAGGGGAGGGCTTCGGCCCTCCCCTTTCGTTTCAGGCGACCGGGCCCGCGACCTTCGCCGGCGGCACGGCGACCTGAGCCCAGGAGACGATCTTGCCGTTCACGATCTCGAAGCGCGCCGCCGCGAGCGATCCGGGCGCGTCGCACTTCGTCTTCCCCCGGTTCCCGAGCTTGAACACGGCGGTCGCGTAGCGGCCCTCGAACAGCACGCGGGTCACATGCCCGGCACATGGCAGGCCGGCGAACCACAGCGCCACCTGATGCTGGCTCACGAGCTTGTACGCGTAGGCGCCCTGCACGATCACGGCCGGCACCCTGAAGAGACGGGAGATCCCCGCGTTGTCGTTCGCGTTCAGAGCGGCGCTCCAGCGCAGGACGACGGCCGCCATCTTCTGCTGCTGCGGCGTGCGGGCCGCGTCGCCATCGCCTGCGGAGCAGACAAGAGCCGCCGCCACGACCAGCGGAACGACCAGCCGCCGCACCCGGCGCGCCCTGAATCTCTGCTCTTGCACCGGCAGAGCCGGTACCTCCGCCGACGAGCCTCCGTCAACCCTACGGCTCTTGCCCACCCCGCCAGTGTGCCAGCAGGAAGAATCGTTTGGTGAGCGCGCGCGCAACCGGCTTCTCGGGAAGGACGGCATGGGCGCGCAACCTCGAGACGCCGCTGCGGACGTTCCTCCGCACCGAGACCGCCGGCGCGGTCGTGCTTCTCGCCGCCACGCTCGCGGCGCTTCTCTGGGTGAACGCCGACGGGGCCTCGTACCAGAGGATCTGGGACGCGACGCTCGCGATCAGCATCGGGTCGCACGGCATCTCCGAGCCCGTGCGCTACTGGGTCAACTCGGGCCTGATGACGCTCTTCTTCTTCGTCGTCGGGCTCGAGGCCCGGCGCGAGTTCGACATGGGCGAGCTCCGGGAGCGCCGCCGCCTGGCGCTGCCGCTCGCCGCCGGGATCGGGGGGATGCTCGTGCCGATCGGCATCTTCGTCGCCGCCAACGCGGGCACGCCCGAGGCGCACGGGTTCGGCGTCGCGATGTCCACCGACACTGCCTTCGCGCTCGGCATGCTGGCGCTCGTCGGGCCGCGCTTCCCCGACCGCCTGCGGGCGTTCATGCTCACCGTGGTCGTCGTCGACGACATCGTCGCGATCGGCGTGATCGCCACCGTCTACACCACCCACGTCGTCTTCGGCTACCTCGCCGTCGCCGCCGTCCTCCTCGTCGCGCTGCGCGTCGTCGCGATGCTCGGGTTCAAGTGGGCCCCCGTGTGCGTCACGGTCGGGCTGGCCTCGTGGGTGGCGACGATGAAGTCCGGAGTCGACCCCGTCGTCGTCGGCCTCGTCATGGGCCTCATGACCTATGCCTACCCGGCCGCCCGGTCCGACCTCGAGCGCGCAAGTGACCTCTTCAGGAGGTTCCGCGAGCAGCCGACCCCGGAGCTCGCCCGCTCCGCGTCGATCGGCCTCGCAGCTGCGATCTCGCCGAACGAACGGCTCCAGGTCATGTTCCACCCCTGGACGAGCTTCGCGATCGTGCCGCTCTTCGCGGTCGCGAACGCCGGGATCCCGATCGACGGCGGCTTCCTCTCTCACGCCTACACCTCGCCGGTGACGCTCGGCATCGTCGCGGGTTACGTGCTCGGGAAGCCCGTCGGCGTGACGGGAGCCGCGCTGCTCGTGACGAAGCTGTCGCGCGGCCGCCTGCGGCCGCCGGTCGGCTGGGCCGCGGTCGCCGGCGGCGGGGTCATCGCCGGTATCGGGTTCACCGTGTCCCTCCTGATCGCGAGCCTCGCCTTCCACGGGGCGACACTCGACGAGGCGAAGCTCGGCGTGCTCACGGCCGCCGTGCTCGCCTCGTCGCTGACCGCGCTCCTCTTCCGCGCCACCGCCGAGCTTCCGCAGGCGCTCAGGATCAGGGCGCTACTCGGGACGGCCGAGCTCCTGACCGACCTCGCGGACCCGGTCGATCCCGACTCGGACCACGTCCGCGGCCCGGCGGAGGCTCCGGTCACGCTCGTCGAGTACGGCGACTTCCAGTGCCCGTTCTGCGGCCAGGCCGAGCCGGTGGTCCGCGAGCTGCTCGCCGACTTCGGCGACCTCCGCTACGTCTGGCGGCACCTGCCGCTGAACGACGTCCATCCGAATGCCCAGATCGCCGCCGAGGCGGCAGAAGCCGCCGGCGCCCAGGGCCGGTTCTGGGAGATGCACGACCTGCTCCTCCGGCATCAGGACGCGCTCCGGCCGGCCGACCTCACGAGCTACGCGGCCGAGCTCGGGCTCGACACCGACCGATTCGCCGACGAGCTCCGCCGCCACGCCTGGGGAGGGCGGGTCGCCGAGGACGTCGACAGCGCCGACCTCAGCTCGGTCTCCGGCACGCCGACGTTCTTCGTCAACGGCGTTCGCCACCAGGGTGCCTACGACGTCGAGACCCTCTCCGCGGCCGTTCGCGCCGCCCGCGCCCGCGCTTCGATCGCGGCGTGACGAGGCGTGTTTGGAGCTGCGGAGGATCGGGCAATCCCCTCTTCATGCGACCTCTAGGAGAGATCAAAGACGAGATCGACCAGCTGTCCGACCGGCGGGGCGTCGTGCTCCACGACCTCGCCGAGATGCCCGACGCCGAGCTCGCGCACGAACGCAGAAGCCTGGACGCCCGTATCGCCGCCCTCTGGGACGAGCAGCGGACGACACGGGCCGTGATCCGGTTCGGTACCCGAACGAGCATCGTCAAGCGCGCCCGCCGCGCAGAGCGCATCCTTCGCGACCCCGGTCGCGAGGGTAGCCGCGCCGCCTGATACGTCTTCCATTCACGTTCGAGGCCAAGGGCGCCTACGAGTCTCGGTGCGCCATCCCGGTCACGCGGCAGCCGGGATGAAGAGGCTTCGCA
This sequence comes from uncultured Actinomycetes bacterium, assembly GCA_963836925.1. Taxonomy (GTDB): domain Bacteria; phylum Actinomycetota; class Thermoleophilia; order Gaiellales; family Gaiellaceae; genus PALSA-600. Next base: position 40,450 of record CAWILJ010000001.1, on the reverse strand, counting down.
AGGTAACCTGATCCGGTCACGCGCTCGACTTCCCCCCACACATGCTTCAGGAGGTAAACGAAGGGGTGGAGCAGCCCGATGACCGCCTGCGAGAGCTCGAGGGACGTCTCGAGCGCGAGGCGTCGGTGGCCGAGCTCGGGCGTCGCGCGCTCACGGGCACGACGGCCGCGGAGCTCCTCGAGCTCGCGGTCGCCGATGCGACGAGGATGCTCGGCACCGCTCGGGCGGCGATCCTCATGGCCGAGGGCGACGAGCTGCAGTTCCGCTCGTCGGTCGGCTGGCCTCCAGATGAGCTGGGGCCCGTCCCGCTCTCCGAGGACGTGCATGTGGCACACGTGTGCCTCGCCCGGGAGGTGTCGGTCGTCGCCGATCTCGACGCGGACACCCGGTTCGGCGGCTCCCGCCCCCTGACGAGCGCAGGGATCCGGAGCGCCGCGGCGGTCCCGATCCGCGGCGGCATCGACCGGGCGCTCGGCGTTCTCGCGGTGCACGACACCCCGGTCCGGCAGTTCGTCGACGCCGACGTCTTCTACCTCCGGGCGCTCGCAAACATCCTCGCCGCGGCAATCGCGCGTGAGCAGGCCCAGACGGCGCTGATACGGCTCCAGGAGACGACCGCGCTCCTCGCCGAGGCGAGAACGCCGCGGGAGATCGGCCAGGCGATCGTGTCGTCGGGCGCTGCCGCCGTCGGCGCCACGGGCGGCTGGGTCGCGGAGGTCTCGAGGGCGGGCGACGCGCTCGAGCTCCTCGCGAGCTTCGGCTACGACGACGCCCGGACCGGCGAGTACCGGACGATCCCGCTCGACAGCCCCAACCCGACGACCGACGCACTCGGCGCCCGGACGCCGCTCTACTTCCGCGCCGCCGAGGAGGTCCGGGTCGCCTATCCGGACGTCCCGTACACGCGCTTCAACGCGATGGCGGTCCTCCCGGTGATGGCCGGGACCGAGGCGGTGGGCGTCCTCGCGCTGAATTTCGCCGAGACGCACGCCTTCGGGGCGGAGGAGCGGCGCCTCCTCGACGTCCTCACGAAGCTCTTCGGCCAGTCGCTGGAACGGGCGAAGCTCTACGAGGACGCCCGGCGGCGCGAGTGGGCGGCCTCGCTCGTCGCCCGGTTGAGCGAGTCGCTCGAGCGCGCGACGAGCGTCCCCGAGCGCTGCCGCCGTGCCGTGGCGATCCTCTCCGCCGAGCTGGCGGGCTTCGCCGCACTGGATCTCCGTGCCGACGACGGCACGCTCCAACGGCTCGCGTCGAGCCGCCGAGACAACTGGCCCGTACCCGACCCGGGGGGCGGCGACGAGCTGGCCGCGGTCGCGCTCGCCTCCGGCCAGGGGCAATCGGTCGACCTGCCTGGCGAGAACGGCCGCCCGGCCGCGCAGCTGCACGCCCTTCCGCTGCGGGCGCGACGACGGATCACCGGGGTCCTCCTCGTCGCCACCGTCACCGGCCGCCGGGAGGACGCGCTCGGCAGCGAGTGGCTCCGCGAGCTCGCCGACCACGTCGCGCTCGCAGTCGACAACGCCCGCCTGTACGAGCGGGAGCAGAACGCGTCCCGGACGCTGCAGCTCGGACTGCTCGGAGGCGACCTGCCCCAGCCGGAGGGCACCGCTCTCGTGGCCGCCTACCGGCCCGGCACGGTGACGAACGAGGTGGGGGGCGACTGGTATGACGCGTTCCCGCTTCAGCCGGGCAGGCTCGCGATCCTCGTGGGCGACGTCGTCGGCCACGACCTCGAGGCGGCCGTGGCGATGGGGCAGCTTCGCGGCGCGGTCCGCGCGCTCGCCACGCTCGGTAGCCCGGCCGCGCTGCTCGAGCGGCTCGACGACTTCGTCTCGAGGCTTCGCGGCGGCGCGATGACGACGATGGCGTACGCCGAGCTCGAGGTCGCGACCGGCGAGCTGCGCTACGCCTGTGCCGGGCACCCTCCGCCGCTTGCGGTCTCGGCCGGCGGCGAGCCGCGCTTCCTGTGGGGGGGCCGGTCCGGCCCGCTCGGGATCGACATGCGGCCCCGCCCGGAGGAGGGCGACCGGCTCGAGCCGGGGGACACCCTCGTCCTCTACACCGACGGGTTGATCGAGCGGAAGGGCGAGAGCCTCGCGGTGGGCCTCGAACGGCTGAGCTCCTCGGCAGGAGCCGCGAGCGGCCACGGCCTCCAGCAGCTCGTCGACCGGGTCCTGTCCGCCATGCTCGCCGGCCACCCGCAGGAGGACGACGTCTGCGTGATCGCCGGGCGCCTCGAGAGCTGATCCTGGAGCGGTTGGAAACCGCCGGAAGAGGGAACTTCGTCCTCGAAAGCAGGCTTCTTTCGAATCATTCGACGTCGGGGGTACCACATGTCGTTGCTCCAGCTCTGCAGGCATCCCGGCTGCACCACGATGACGATCGGCGGGCTGTGCGTCGAGCACGAGCCCGTGGTGGAGTCTCGTACGTATCCTCGCGGCAGGCCGTTCCCTCCTCTGGCGAGGCTCGTCATCGAGTCAGCGGCCGTGCGCCCGCAGGAGGTGACCGCGGCCGCTTCCGGCGTCGCGACGTGACGCTGGGCGGATGGGACGTCCCTTCTCCGCTGGACGGTCCGGCGCGGTCCCGGGCGACCGCCCCGCCGATCGACGAGAGGACGTCCGTGCGCGTCGTGGGCTAGCTCCGGGGTCGTGCTGCCAGCGAGACGACGTTCCGGCGAAGCCTTTCCTGGAAACAAGAGAGTCGTGGCGCCGCGAGACCCAGACGGCTTCGCGCCCCTGCGGGACTATGCGGTGATCGGAGACGGCCGCACGGCTTCGCTCGTCGCGGCCGACGGCTCGATCGACTGGCTGTGCCTCCCGAACGTCGACTCGCCGTCCGTGTTCGGGCGGATCCTCGACCCGGAACGCGGTGGCAGCTTCGTGCTCGAGCCCGAAGTGCCCTTCGAGTCCGAGCAGGCATACGAGGAGGGGACGAACGTCCTCACCACGATGTTTCGGACCGCCGGCGGGGCAGTTCGGGTGACCGACGCGATGACGTTGACGCGCACCGGCCTGGCGCCGCTCCGGGAGCTCGTGCGGCAGGTCGAGGGGCTCGCGGGCGAGGTTCCGCTGCGCTGGTGCTTCCGACCTCGGTTCCGCTACGGCGCCGCGGCTGCACGCATCACCGAGCGGGACGGGGCGATCTGCGCGCTCGACTCGAACGATGCGCTCGCGCTCCTCGCCTGGGAGGCCGGCGATCCGATCGTCGGCGGCGACCGGGTGGAGGGCCGCGTGACGATCGAGCGTGGGGCAACGGCGCTCCTCGCCGTCGCCGCCGCGCACTCGGAGCCACTCGTGCTCTCACCCCGCGCCCATGTCGAGCGGCGGCTCGAGGAGACGCGGGCGTTCTGGCGGGACTGGAGCGGCCGTGCCGCCTACGACGGTCCATGGCGCGACGCGGTGTGCCGCAGCGCGCTCGTGCTCAAGCTGCTCGTGTTCGCGCCGTCAGGAGCGATCGTGGCGGCTCCCTCGACCTCGCTTCCGGAGGTGCCGGGCGGCGACGCCAACTGGGACTACCGGTTCGCCTGGCTCCGCGACGCCGCTTTCACGCTCGAGGTGCTGATCGGGCTCGGCTACCGCGACGAGGCCCACGCGTTCTTCTGGTGGCTCGTCCAGACGTCGCGGATGCGGCGGCGGCTCCGGAACCTCTACCGCGTGAGCGGCAGCCGCCACACCCGGGAGCGGGAGCTCCCGCTCACCGGATACCGCGCCGCGCGCCCTGTACGCGTCGGCAACAGCGCCGGGGCCCAGCTCCAGCTGGATGTCTACGGCGACCTCCTCGGTGCGGTCGCCGGGTACGTCGAGGAGGCGGGGACGCTCGACCGGGACACCGCCCGGTACGTGGTCCGGCTCGCCGACTTCGTCGCCTCGTCCTGGCACCGGCCGGATGCGGGCATCTGGGAGTCGCGCGACGAGACCCGGCACTACACGCAGTCGAAGGGCATGTGCTGGATCGCGCTCATCCGCGCAGCCGGGCTCGCCGATCGCGGCCTGATCCCGACGAGGCGCCGCGAGGCCTGGCTCGCCGCAGCGGCCGAGATCCGGCAATACATCGATGACCACTGCTTCGACACGTCGCGGGGCACCTACGTGCGTGCGGCGGGCAGCGCCGAGCTCGACGCGGCGCTCCTCACGCTGCCGACCCACGGCTTCGCGCCGCCGGACGACCCCCGGATCCGCGGAACGGTGGCGGCGATCCGGCGCGAGCTCGGCAGCGGCGCCCTGCTCGTCCGAAATCGCGACAACCCCGGCGAGGGCGCCTTCCTCGCCTGCTCGTTCTGGCTCGTCGGCGTGCTCGCTGCCGCAGGCGAAATCGACGAGGCGTCGGAGCTGATGGACGAGCTTGTCGCGACCTCGTCGCCGACGGGGCTCTATGCCGAGGAGATCGACCCGTCGAGCGGTGAGCTGCTCGGCAACTTCCCGCAGGGACTGACCCACGTCGCGCTGATCCGGGCCGCACTGGCGATCGGCCGGTCCTCACGATGAGTGTATGGGGGGCCCTCGCCGGGGGGCTCGTCGGCGGCGTGGTGGTGTCGGTCGGGCTCGAGCTGTGCCAGTCGCTCGGGCTCACGCGCATCGACTTCCCGCTGATCCTCGGGAGCGCGATCGTCGAGGACCGCGATCGGGCACGGGCCGCCGGGCTCGTCCTGCACCTCGTCAACGGGGTGCTGTTCTCCCTCGTCTACGCGGCGATCTTCGCGGCGACCGGCCGGGCGAGCTGGCAGTTCGGGCTCGTTCTCGGTGCCGTGCACGCGGGCCTCGTCGGAGGGCCGCTCATGAATACGGTCCTGCCGGCCGTCCACCCTCGCATGGGCAAGCCATGGACCGACGCGACGGAGACGCCGCTGCTCGAGCCGCCGGGCTTCCTGCTGGCGAATTACGGAAGCATGACGATGGTCGTCGCGACCATCGTCCACCTCGCCTACGGTGCGATCGTCGGCGCCTTCGCAGCCGGCTTGTAGCGTTCGCGGTCGAGACGCTCCCCCGCCTGCAGCTCGACGCAGACCCGGTGGGCGACGAACGCGGCGACGAAGGGCAACACGAAGGACGCTGCGCGATAGAACCAGATCTGCGCGGCGTAGCTCAGCCCGAACGCCACGAAGACCCGGTCGGACGCGCCGGCGAGGAAGATCAGGAACACCCACGTGAGGACGCCGACGCCGATGGCCGTCCGGACGGGGGCGTCGCGCGGCCGGTCCGCGAGGTTGTGGAACGCATGATCGCCCGAGAGACGGCGCTCCAGGATCGGCCAGGTGTAGAGGAAGCCGAACACGAGCGCCGGGAACAGCACTCCGCCCCAGAACGGGTTGGGCAAGAGCGTGTAGTGGCCGATCGTGACGTCCCAGCCCGGCATCAGGCGCAGCGCGCCGATCAGCCAGCCGAGGTACCAGTCGGGCTGCGCGCCGTTCGTCGAGAGGTAGGTGTGGAAGGGCCCCCACAGCCAGATCGGGTTGATCTGGACGAGCCCGCCGAGCAGCACGAGGATCGCCGCCACTGCGAGCATCAGCCCGAGCGACCGCGGCGCCTGGCCGGGAAAGAGCGGGACGCCGACGAGCTTGCGATCGGACTGCTCCCGCCTCCCTCGGAACTGGGTGTGGTGCCGCGCCGCGACGAGCAGCAGGTGCGCGGTGAGGAGCACCGCGATCAGGCCCGGGATGAGGAACACGTGCGCGATGTACATGCGCGAGAAGAACGCCTGCGAACCCGGGAAGGGGCCGCCCCAGATCAGTGCCCCGAGATTCGAGCCGACGAACGGGACGAGAGAGCGACGCCGTACCCGATCGCGAGGCCCATCCCGGAAAGGAGGTCGTCGACCAGCGAGTAGCCGATGTATCCCTCGAGGAGCGTGACCACGAGGATCGTGATCCCGAGCCAGTACGTGAGCTCGCGCGGCTTGCGGTAGGCGCCGGTGAAGAAGACCCGGAGCAGGTGGAGGACGATCGCCGCGACGAAGACGTCGGCCGCCCAGTGGTGGGTCTGGCGGATCAGCAGGCCCGCCTTCACCGTGGTCGAGATCTCCACGACCGACCGGTAGGCCTCGCTCATGTGCTGCCCCTGGAGCGGGGCGTACGGGCCGTGGTAGACGACCTGGTGGACGCTGTCGTTGTAGAAGAGCGCGAGGTAGATCCCCGTCGCGAGCAGGACGATGAAGCAGTAGAGCGCGACCTCGCCGAGCAGGAACGACCAGTGGTCCGGGAACAGGTACCGCAGCGTCTTGCGGGTGAGCGGGCGCCGTCGCCGGTGCGCTCGTCGAGGAAGCGGACGAGCTTCCGGATCACGTCGGGCCCCGCATGCGGACGCCCCACCAGGACGGGCCGACGGGCTCGTCGAAGTTCCCGGCGGCGCGGAGGTGGCCGCTGCCGGTCGATCAGCAGCGGCAGCATCGGCAGCTGCCGGCCGGCCGGCCCGAACGTCACGTCGCCCCCGGTGCCGGGGTCGAAGGTCGAGTAGTGGCACGGGCACACGAAGCGCGGGCGCGGGCTCGTCCGGCGCGAAGAGCGGCGCGCGGTAGAGGGAGATCGCGCAGCCCGCGTGCGTGCAGATCTTCGAGTAAGCGACGATCCCTCTCGCCGGGTAGCTGCGCGAGCTCGCGCGGCAGGCTCAGATACTGCGGAGCGAGCCGCACGAGGACGACGGACGACGCCCAGCCCCTCCGGGTCGGCGCCCTCCGGGAACGCGGTGTAGAAGTCGTTCTGCCTCGATGTCGCTTGCGCGGTACGGGCTGCCCGTTCTCGTCGACGAGCCGGCGGCCGCGCCGCCAGGGCGTCGTCGTAGAACGGATTCATGTCGAGCACCGGCCCGAGCGACGCAAGCGGAACGAGCAGCGCCGCGCCGAGCGGCTCCGGCCGACCGCGATCAGGCCGAGCCTGAAGAGCCGACGGCGGCGTGAAGCGGCTGCCGCTCTCGGCGACGGTGCTGAACGATCAGCTCCTGTTCGCTCGGGATGCTCGCTCGGCCGGGTAGTCCTCGGCGAGCTCCTCGGTCACGACGAGCCGCTTCGCGGTGAGGATCAGAGCGGCGGCGAGCGCAGAGAAGCGAGAGCCCGAGCGACAGGCCGAGGAACTGCGTCTGGTGAGGCGACCCCGTCGAATGCGTAGACGACGATGAAGCCCGCGGCGCAGACGGCGCTGAAGCCGAGGAGCGCGAGGACGACGAGCTCGGCTCCGGGAGACGGTGCTCCTTCGGGAACGATCCGCTCGGGCCCGCTCGGCGGCGTGCCGCCCGCGTGGCGGTCGGCCTGCCGTCTGCCGAACACCACCACGATGAGCGCGACGAACAGGGTCCGGAGCCTCGGCCTCACGCGCGCCTCCACCTGCCTCCGATCACGACGCAGATCGCCGACGCACGCCGCGGCGGCGAGCAGCCACGTCACGAGCCCCTCGGGCACGGGGCCGAGGTGCCCGAGCGCCCAGCCGCCCGGCATCGTCCGGGTGCTTCGCGTAGTCGACGTACGCGACGATCGAGTCGAGCTGGCGGTTCGAGATCGCGCGCTCGGAGAAGCGCGGCATCACGTAGGGGCCGATGCGCACAGCCTCGGCGATCTGGGTGTCGGTGGCGCTCGTCGAGCGGCGGCGAGAGCGCGCCGGTGACGTACCCGCCCGCGGCGGCGACCTGGTGGCAGCCGGCGCAGTGCTCGCTGAACAGGTGAAGGCCCTCCGAGAGGTTGCCGCGGGACGCGTCCGGCCGCGGGATCGAGGGCCCCGTCCCGAGCGAGGCGACGTACGCGACGAGCGCGCGGATCTCGCGCCTCGTTCAGGAGGACGCGCGTCCTGCCGCGGCTGCTCGCCGAGCCGCTCGAGCGGCATGTAGCCCGTGCGGAGGTAGAAGTCGGCGGCGAGCGCGCCGACCCCGTGAAGCGAGGGAGCGACCCCCTCGGCGCCGTCACCGTTCGGACCATGGCACTCGAGGCAGTACTGCCCGTAGAGGTGCCCGCCATGGACGACGCCCGGCGGCGCCGCGCTCGCCGGAGCCGCGAGCAGGATCGAGGCGAGGAACGAGGTGAGCGCGATCCGGCGTCACGCCTGCCTGCATGCCGTGGACGATGGCGGCGGATGCCGTCGAGGAGGATGATCATCAGGAAGATCGCGTTCGCAACGATCGCCGCCGTGGCGAAGAAGTGCAGCCGCGTGTACGGAAGCTCGCCGTGGAAGCGCCCCTCCCCGGGCGGCCCGTCGCCGAAGTTCGCTCCCCGCGTCTGCGCGAACACGGCGACCGCGGCGGCCTCCGCGACCAGCACGAGCGCGACGGAGACACCCATGATCAGCCCCTGCCAGAGGTCGTTGGAGATCCCGAAGCGGGCGCCTGCCTCCCCGCACGCAGCCTGCGTCACGCCGAAGCCGAGGAGTGCTGCGTCGCCCAGACGCCGGCCCCGAGGAAGAGCCCGACCCACTGCAGGAACCCGAGCAGGCGCACGTTCATATTCGCGCCGTGAGCACCGTCGCGAGGACGACGATCGAGAGGACGTTGACGAAGTGCCAGTACCACGTGATCGCCCGCGTCGCGGTCGCCCTGTACCCGGTGAGGCCTCGTGCGAGCTTGCCGAGCAGCCAGAGGTCGAGCAGGAGCCCGGCGAAGACATGCGCGTGGTCGGCGCCGAGCAGCGTGTAGTAGATCGACGTGTAGGCGTTCTCGCCGATGTCGTGGCGTTGCAGCTGTTCGTGGAAGTCGTTCGCGGCGTAGGCGAAGTACACGGCCTGCACGACGAAGGCGGCGGCGACCAGGAGACGCGCGGGCGCGGGGCGCCCCGCACGTACGGCGCGCGAGGCGAGGTGCATCGGAACGCTCGTCGACGCGAGGATCGCAACGCTGACGACGGGCCCGGCCCAGGCCGGCGCCGGGATCCCCGCCGGCGGCCAGACGTCGGTGTGGAAGCGGAGGTAGAAGTAGGTGGCGACGAGCGCCCCGAACAGCGTGGCCTCGCTCGCGATCAGGATCCCCATCCCCCACAGCCCGGCGGGCAGGCTGCGACGGGACGGGACCGCGTAGCCCGTCACTCCTCGGGCTCCTTCGAGTGCCAGCCGAGCAGGACGAGCAGGCAGAGGATCCCCATGATCGCCGCCGCCCCGTACTTCTCGATCACGAGCATCGTGAAGACGAGCGCCAGCGCGAGCGCGAGGAGCGGCGGCCAGGGCGACTCACCCGGAGTCTCGACGATTCCCGCCAGCTCCCCGTCGACGGGCGTCACCGCGACCTGCCGTGGCCGGCGTCGAGTACGAGCTCACCCGTCGCGAGCCTGCGCCGGTCGGCTGCCCGGTCGGCGTCGTCCCAGTTCGGATAGGCGCTCGAGACCTTCGGGATGACGGCGAAGTTGTACTCGGGCGGCGGCGAGCTCGTCGTCCACTCGAGCGTCGGCCCGTGCCACGGGTCGGGGCCGGCATCGCTCGCCGCTTGAAGTAGCTGACGACGAGGTTTCCGAGCAGCACCAGGATCCCCAGGAGCGTGACGAACCCGCCGATCGTCTCGAGCAGGTTGTAGACGTCCCAGCCCAGCCCGGCCGGATACGTGTACTGGCGCCGCGGCATCCCGAGCAGGCCGAGGATGTGCATCGGGAAGAAGAGGAGGTTCGTCCCGGCGAAGATGATCCAGAAGCTGATCTGCCCCGGGCGCTCGAAGTACATCTTCCCGGTGACCTTCGGGAACCAGTAGTACATGCCGCCGAAGATCGGGAACACGGCGGCGCCGAAGATGATGTAGTGGAAGTGCGCGACGACGAAGTAGGTGTCCGTCACCTGCTGGTCGAACGGGACCGCCAGGAACATGATCCCGGTGAGGCCGCCGGTCACGAACATGAAGATGAAGCCGGCGATGAAGAGCAGCGGCGTCCGGAAGCGCGCGGTGCCCGTCACCATCGTCCAGCACCAGGCGAAGACCTGGATCGTCGACGGGATGACGACCATGGCCGTCGCGGCGGCGAAGAAGACCATCGAGACCGTCGGCATCCCGGTCGCGAACATGTGGTGCGCCCAGACGCCGAAGCCGATGAAGACGACGAGCAGCTCGGCGATCGCGACGAGCGGGAAGCGACTGCATCCGGCGCTGCGTGAACGCCGGGATGATCTCGGTCGCGATCCCGAACGCCGGGACGATCAGGATGTACACCTCGGGGTGGCCGAAGAACCAGAACAGGTGCTGCCAGAGCAGCGCCGAGCCACCGTGCGCGACGTCGAAGAAGTGCGTCCCGACGTTCCGGTCGAGAAAGAGCATGAGCGCGTCGACGGAGAGCGACGGGGAGCGCGAACAGGAGCCCGAACGCCGCCGCGAGGAACGCGAAGCAGAAGAGCGGCATCCGGTTGAGCGACATCCCCGGCGCGCGCGAGCTTGAGGATCGTGACGATGAACTGCCCTGCCGTGAGCGTCGAGGCGAGACCGTTGAAGATGATCCCGAGGCAGAAGAAGTCGATGTTCCGTCCGGGGTCGAACGCGCGGCTCGCGAGCGGGACGTAGTCGAACCAGCCGGCGTTCGGCGCCGCGCCCAGCGCGAGGCTCGTGTAGAGGAAGATCCCGGACGCCAGGAAGATCCAGAAGCTGAGCGCGTTCATCCGCGGGAAGCGCCATGTCGCGCGCGCCGATCATCAACGGGAGCAGGTAGTTCCCGAACGCGCCCGTCGTCATCGGGATGATGAAGAAGAAGATCATCGTGATCCCGTGCATCGTGAAGAGCTCGTCGTAGGTGCCGGGCGAGACGACGTGCGCGTTCGGGGAGGCGAGCTGGGTGCGCATCAGCAGCGCCTCGGCGCCGCCGGCGCCGAAGAACGCGAGCGTCGTCCAGAAGTAGAGGAGCCCGATCCGCTTGTGGTCGGTCGTCGTGAGCCAGCCGAGCAGCCCGGGGCGGCCGCGCCACTCGACCTCCAGCCGCTCGATCCGCTCCGCGGCAGCGCCGGTCGGGGGCGTCGCAATCGCCATCGCGCGCTTACCTCAGCTCGTCGAGGTAGGCGACGAGATCCCGTAGCTGCCGGTCCGTCAGGGTCATCTCGGGCATGCGGTTGCCGGGCTTCACCGCCTGCGAGTCGCTGATCCAGCCTGCGAGGTAGGCAGGCGTGTTCGGGATGGTGGCGCCGCCAGCGTCCGGCGGCCCGCGACGTGGGTGAGGTCCGGGCCGGCGTAGCCGCTCGCCGAGGTGCCGCGGATCGTGTGGCAGCTGCGCGCACGACCCGTCCACGAACGCTCGCTCGCCCGCCTGGGCAGCCGGGCGTCGCCGGAGCTCGGCCGGCTTTCGCTGGGTCGCGAGCCAGCGCCGGAACGCCGGCGCCGGCTGGGCGACCACCTCGAAGCCCATGTGAGCGTGCTGGAGCCCGCAGAACTCGGCGCACTGCCCGCGGTAGACGCCGGCGGCGAGCGCGTCGAGCTCGATCACGTTGGTCTTGCCGGGGATCGTGTCGATCTTCCGGTTCAGCTCCGGCACCCAGAAGCTGTGGATCACGTCGGCGGTCCTCACCTCGAGCCGCACGGGCGTCCGCACGGGGATGTGGATCTCGTTCGCGGTCACCGCCCTCGTGCCCGGGTAGCGCACCTCCCACCACCACTGATGGCCGACGACGAGCACCGTGAGCCTCGTCTCGTTCGCCGCCGGCGCCTCCGTCGTCCGGATGACGAACAGGTCGCTGACGACGAAGAGCGCCGTGATGAGCGCGATCGGCATCACGATCCCCGCGCCCACGACGACGTACCAGCCTCGGCGCTCTCCCGTCTTCGGGTCGGCGCCGCGGCGGTTACGGCGCTTCCAGGCGACGAACAGAAGGGCGACGACGAGCCCGAGGCCGCCCCACGCGATGCCGGTCATCCACCAGAACAGCGTCGCGATGTCGTGTGTGGCGTGGCTCGCAGGATGGAGCGAGGTCTGCTCGTTCTCGTTGCCGCAACCCGTGAGGAGAAGCGCAGCGCCCGCGGCCCCGAGCACGAGCGGAACGACGGGCCTCGCCACACGGCGCTTCTGCCCATCGCACGGAAGGGAAAACCTCGACCTGCGTTTACCTCTCGCGCGGGGGGAAACCGAAGGGTCGTGGTCCCGCTCGGATACGCGCTCTCCTCGGAGGAGCACGGCCCGCTCGATCTGGTCGCGCACGCCCGGGCCGCCGAGAAGGCCGGGTTTCGCTTCGCGCTCGTCTCGGACCACTTTCATCCCTGGCTCGACGCGCAGGGCGAGAGCCCGTTCGTGTGGAGCACGATCGGTGCGCTCTCGCAGGCGACGAGCTCCCTCGCGGTCGGCACCGGGGTCACGTGCCCCCTGGTGAGGATCCACCCGGCGATCGTCGCGCAGGCGGCCGCGACGAGCGCCGCTCTCCTCCCCGGCCGGTTCTTCCTGGGGGTCGGGACGGGAGAGAACCTGAACGAGCACGTGCTGGGCGACCGCTGGCCGAGCCACGAGGAGCGGCTCGAGATGCTGGAGGAGGCCGTCGCGGTCATGCGCGAGCTCTGGCAGGGGGGCCTCGTGACCCGACGGGGCGCGCACTACACCGTGGACCGCGCCCGGCTCTACACGCTTCCGGAGGCTCCGGTGCCCGTGGCCGTCGCTGCTGCCGGCCCGAACGCGGCGGAGCTCGCCGGACGGATCGGCGACGCGCTCGTCTCCACCACGCCGGACCCCGAGCTCGTCGCCGCGTTCGACGAGGGCGGCGGGACAGGTAAGCCTCGCTACGGCCAGGTGACGGTCTGCTACGGAGAGACGCGCGAGGCCGCGGTCGAGACCGCCTGGGCCAACTGGCCGAACGCGGCCCTGACCGGCGACCTCGGACAGGAGCTCGCCCTTCCCCGCCACTTCCGGCAGGCGGCCGCCACGCTCACGCGCGAGCAGGTCGCGGGCGCCGTCGTCTGCGGGCCCGAAGCGGGCCCGATCGTCGAAGCGGTCGAGGAGTTCGAGCGAGCCGGCTTCGACCGGGTCTACATTCACCAGGTCGGGTCCGAGCAGACGCCGTTCCTCGCGATGTGCGCGCGAGAGCTGCTTCAGGCAGCCGCAAGGGCCGCATGAAGCTCGTCGTGATCACCGGCGCAACCGCGGGCGTCGGACGGGCCGCGGCGACGGCTTTCGCACGCCGGGGATACTCGGTCGGGCTGATCGCGCGCGACCCGGGTCGGCTCGAGTCCACGCGGGCCGAGCTGGAGCAGATCGGCGTCCGCGCCCTCGCCGTGTCTGCCGACGTCGCCGATGCCGGCGCCGTCGAGGAGGCGGCCGACCGCATCGAGAGGGAGCTCGGCCCGATCGACGTCTGGGTCAACAACGCCATGGCGACGGTGTTCGCCCCGTTCTCGGACACCGAGCCCGAGGAGTACCGCCGGGCGACCGAAGTCACCTATCTCGGCTCCGTCTGGGGGACGATGGCTGCGCTCCGGCGCATGCGTCCCCGCGACCGGGGTGTGATCGTGCAGGTCGGCTCGGCGCTCGCCTACCGGGGAATCCCCCTGCAGGCCGCCTACTGCGGCGCGAAGCACGCGCTCCAGGGGTTCCTGGAGTCGCTGCGGACGGAGCTGATGCACGACGACTCGAACGTGCGCCTGACGATGGTTCAGCTGCCTGCCCTGAACACGCCGCAGTTCCTCTGGAGCCGCGCCAAGATGCCGCGCGCCCCCCAGCCGGTGCCCCCGATCTTCCAGCCCGAGGTCGCAGCCGAGGCGATCGTGTGGGCGGCCGAGAACCCGCGCCGTGAGCTGATGGTCGGCTGGCCGACGGTCAAGGCGATCATCGGCAACGCCGTCGCTCCCGGCCTCGCCGACCTCTATCTCGCCGCGGGCGGATACGAGGCCCAGCAGACCCCCTCCCCGCTCGACGGGGAGCGCGCGGGCAACCTCTTCGACCCGGTGCCCGGCGATCCCGGCGCGCACGGGCCGTTCGACCCCCGGGCAAAGCCCCGCTCCACGCAGCTCTGGGTGTCCCGGCATCGCCGCCTGCTGGGGCTGGCCGGTGCAGGAGCGCTCGTTGCAGCCGTCAACGCCGTCTCAGGAGGCCGTCCATGAGCCAGCTCGTCGCCGACTACATCCTCGCGCGGATCCGCGAATGGGGCGTCTACCGCGTGTTCGGCTACCCCGGTGACGGGATCAACGCACTCGTCGGGGCGTTCGAGCGCGCCGGCGGCGACCCGGAGCTCGTTCAGGTCCGGCACGAGGAGATGGCGGCGTTCATGGCCTGCGCGCACGCGAAGTTCACGGGCGAGCCGGGCGTCTGCCTCGCGACCTCCGGCCCCGGGGCGATCCACCTGCTGAACGGCCTCTACGACGCGAAGCTCGACCACGCGCCCGTGGTCGCGATCGTCGGCCAGCAGGCACGGGCGGCGCTCGGCGGCGACTACCAGCAGGAGGTCGACCTCTCGACGCTCTTCAAGGACGTCGCGGGGAGCTTCGTGCAGATGGCGACCGTGCCCGAGCAGGTTCGCCATCTCGTCGACCGCGCGTTCAGGATCGCGCTCGCGGAGAAGACGGTCACGTGCCTGATCATCCCGAACGACCTCGCCTCCGAGGAGGCGCACGAGCCGCCGCACGCGCACGGCACGATCCACTCCGCCGCCGGGTACTCGCCGCCGCGCGTCCTGCCCTCCCCCGCCGACGTCGAGCGGGCGGCCGGAGTGCTCAACGAAGGCGAGCGCGTCGCGATCCTCGTCGGCCAGGGCGCTCGCGACGCGAGGGGCGAGGTCGTCGAGGCCGCCGAGAAGCTGGGCGCGGGCGTCGCGAAGGCGCTGCTCGGCCGCGCCGTCGTCCCCGACGACCTGCCGTGGGTGACGGGGTCGATCGGCCTCCTCGGGACGAAGCCGAGCTACGAGCTGATGACGGGCTGCGACACGCTGCTGATGGTGGGCTCGAGCTTCCCCTACTCGGAGTTCCTGCCCGAGGAAGGAGCAGCCCGCGGGGTCCAGATCGACATCGAGGCCCGGAGGATCGGGATCCGCTACCCGATGGAGGTCCAGCTCGTGGGCGACGCAAGGGAGACGCTTCGGATGCTCCTCCCGCTCCTGAAGGCGAAGCACGACCGGAGCTGGCAGGAGAGGATCGCCTCGGAGGTCGAGGACTGGTGGCGCGTGTTGGAGGCAAGGGCGCTCGAGCCCGCCGACCCGATCAACCCACAGCGCGTGTTCTGGGAGCTCTCGTCCCGCCTACCCGACGGGTGCATCATCAGCGCCGACTCGGGCTCGGCCGCGAACTGGTTCGCGCGCGACCTCAGGCTCCGCGAGGGCATGCTCGCGTCGCTCTCGGGCACGCTCGCCACGATGGGGCCTGGCGTCCCCTACGCGATCGCCGCGAAGTTCGCGTACCCGGACAGGCCCGCGATCGCCCTCGTCGGCGACGGCGCGATGCAGATGAACGGCCTCGCCGAGCTCATCACGGCCGCGAAGTACTGGGAGCGCTGGAAGGATCCGCGGCTCGTCGTGCTCGTCCTCAACAATCAGGACCTCAACCAGGTCACGTGGGAACAGCGGGCCATGGAAGGCGATCCCCGGTACGAGGTGAGCCAGTCGATCCCGGACTTCCCGTACGCCCGCTACGCCGAGATGATCGGCCTCACCGGGGTGAGGATCGACGACCCGGACAAGCTCGGCGACGCCTGGGATCAAGTGCTCTCCGCCGACCGTCCGGCCGTGCTCGAGGCGATCGTCGACCCGGAGGTGCCGCCACTTCCACCCCACATCACGTTCGAGCAGGCGGTGAACTTCGCGAAGGCCGCGGTCCACGGGGACGCAGGGCGCAAGGCGATGGTGCGCCAGTCGTTCCGGCAGCTGCTCGACTCGGTCACGCCGCGCCGTTGAGCTCGACAGCCCTCTCCACCGCCGAGGGCCCTGCTCTGGAGGACGTACGCGCGGCGGCGTACACGATCCCGTGCGACGCCCTGGAGTCGGACGGAACGCTTACCTGGGACTCCACGACCGTCGTCGTCGTCGAGGTCGCCGCCGGCGACGTCGAGGGGATCGGCTGGACGTACGCCCCGGCCGGCGTCGCCGGGCTGGTCGACCAGCTGCTCGTCCCGGCGCTCGAAGGGGCCGCGGCTTTCGACATCGGGGCGGCCCATGCCGCCATGCGCGCTGCGCTGAGGAACGCCGGTCAGACGGGCGCCGGAGCGATGGCGCTCTCCGCCGCCGACGTGGCGCTGTGGGACCTCAAGGCAAAGCTGCTCGGCCTCTCCCTCGCGACGCTGCTCGGGCCCGTCCGGCGCGAGGTGCCGCTGTACGGCAGCGGCGGCTTCTGCTCGTACACGCTCACGGAGCTCGCGGCGCAGCTCGAGGGCTGGGCACACGCCGGGATCCCGCGGGTGAAGATGAAGGTCGGGAGGGACCCTGGAGCCGACCTCGAGCGCGTGCGCGTCGCCCGCCGGGCGATCGGGCCCGACACCGAGCTCTACGTCGACGCGAACGGCGCCTTCTCGCCGAAGCAGGCGCTCCTCGTCGCGGAGCGGTACGCCGAGGACGACGTCCGCTGGTTCGAGGAGCCCGTCAGCTCCCTCGACCTCCACGGCCTCCGGTTGCTGCGCGACCGTGGGCCGGCCGGGATGGACATCGCCGCCGGCGAGTATGCCGCCACGCTCGGCGACTTCGAGGCCCTTGCCGGCGCCGTCGACTGCCTCCAGGCCGACGCCACCCGCTGCGGCGGGATCACGGGCTTCCTGGCCGCAGCGGCGATCGCGGCCGCCAACGAGCTCGACCTGTCGGGCCACACCGCCCCGACGATCCATGCCCACGCCCTCTGCGCGGTCCCGGCGGCACGCCATCTCGAATGGTTCCACGACCACGTGCGGATCGAGCGGATGCTCTTCGACGGCTTCCTCGAGCCCGACGAGGGCTCGCTCCGCCCGGATCCCTCGCGCCCCGGCCTCGGCGTCGAGCTCCGCCGCGTCGACGCGGAGGCGTTCGCAGCCCGATGACCGTGGACGTCGACGTCCGGAGCCTCGAGGCCGCGCTTCGCGACACGATCGAGGGCGAGGTCCGGTTCGGCCCCGACGACCGTGCGCTCTACGCCACCACGGGCTCGAACTACCGCCAGCTCCCGATCGGGGTCGTGATCCCGAAAACGGTCGACGACGCCGTCGCGGCGGTCGCAGCCGCTCGCGAGCACGGCGCGCCCATCCTCTCCCGCGGCGGCGGCACCAGCCTCGCGGGACAGACCGTCAACGTCGCGGTCGTCATGGACTTCTCCAAGTACCTGCACCGGATCCTGGAGCTCGATCCCGAGCGCCGCCTCGCCCGCGTCCAGCCGGGCGTCGTCCTCGACCGCCTCCGCGAGGAAGCCGGGCGGCACGGCCTCACGTTCGGGCCCGATCCCTCGACACACGACCACTGCACGCTCGGGGGGATGATCGGGAACAACTCCTGCGGCGTCCACTCGGTCATGTCGCAGTTCTACGGCCCCGGGCCGCGCACCTCTGACAACGTGGCGGGCCTGGAGGTGCTCACCTACCGCGGGGAGCGCCTGCGCATCGGCCCCGGCGGCGACGGCGTGCCCGATGCGCTCGCCGAGCGCCTGCGCGGCCTCGCCGAGCGCTACGGCGACGAGATCAGGAGCCGCTACCCGAAGATCCCCCGGCGCGTCTCCGGCTACAACCTCGACGACCTCCTCCCGGAGAACGGATTCGACGTCGCCCGCGCTCTGTCGGGCACCGAGGGCACATGCGTGACGGTGCTCGAGGCAACCGTCCACCTGATCCCGAGCCCGCGCTGCCGCACGCTCGTCGTCGCGGGCTACGAGGACGCCGCGACGGCGGCCGAGCACGTCCCGGAGGTTCTCGAGCACCGGCCCATCGGGCTCGAAGGCGTCGACCAGCTGCTCGTCGACGACATGACGCTCCTCGGTCAGCACCGACACGAGCTCTCGAAGCTCCCACGGGGCCACGGCTGGCTCGTGATCGAGGTCGGGGGTGACACGAAGGACGAGGCCGACGAGCGCGGGCGCGAGGTCATCGCCGCGCTCGAGAAGTCGGGCGGCGGCCTGCAGGGCACGAAGCTGTACGACGACCCACCGGCCGAGGAGCACATCTGGAAGGTCAGGGAGGCCGGCCTCGGCGCCACGGCGTTCATCCCGGGACGGCCCGACACCTACGAGGGCTGGGAGGACTCGGCGGTCCCGCCGGAGCGTCTCGGCGAGTACCTGCGCCGACTCAAGGACCTCGGGGCCCGGTTCGGCTACACGAGCGCCCTCTACGGGCACTACGGCCAGGGCTGCATCCACGCCCGCTGGAACTTCGACCTCACGAGCGTCGGCGGGATCGAGACCTGGCGCCGCTTCCTCGACGAGAGCGCGGAGCTCGTCCTCTCGCTCGGGGGCTCGCTCTCGGGGGAGCACGGCGACGGCCAGTCGCGGGCGGAGCTCCTGCCGCGGATGTTCGGAGAGCGCCTGGTGCAGGGGTTCCGGGAGTTCAAAGGCATCTGGGACCCCGACGGCCGCATGAACCCACGAAAGGTCGTCGACCCGTATCCGATCGCATCGAACCTCAAGCTCGGGCCGGGATACCGGCCCCCGCAGGTGGCGACACACTTCGCGTATGCCGAGGACGGCGGCAGCTTCGCCCACGCCACGGTGCGCTGTGTCGGCATCGGCAACTGCCGGAAGACGACGGGCGGCGTGATGTGCCCGAGCTACCAGGTGACGCGCGAGGAGAAGCACTCGACCCGTGGGCGGGCCCACCTGCTCTGGGAGATGCTGAACGGGAGCGCGCTCGAGCTCTGGCGCTCGCCCGAGGTGCTCGACGCCCTCGACCTCTGCCTCTCGTGCAAGGGGTGCACGAACGAGTGCCCGGTCGGCGTCGACATGCCGACGCTCAAGTCCGAGTTCCTCGCCCACCACTACGCGCACCGGCTCCGACCGCGGCAGGCGTACGCGTTCGGGCTGATCGACCTGTGGGCGCGGCTCGCCTCCCACGCACCCGGCTTCGCGAACGCGGTCACCCACGCGCCGGTCCTCTCCCGGCTCGCCAAGTCGGCGGCCGGCGTGTCGCCCGAGCGCCGCATCCCCTCGTTCGCTCCGGCCGGCTTCCGGGAGCGCTTCGCCCACGAGACCCTGCCGGCGAACGGCTCCCGGCGCGTCCTTCTCTGGGTGGACACGTTCACGGAGCACTTCGAGCCGTACGCCGGCCTCGCCGCGGCACGTCTTCTCGGCGATGCCGGGTTCCGCGTGAGTCTTCCTCCGGCCGGCCTGTGCTGTGGACGGCCGCTGTACGACTACGGCTTCCTCTCGCGCGCCCGGCGCTACCTCGAGCGGATCCTGGAGGCCCTGAGGGACGAGATCCGAGACGGCACGCCGGTCGTGGGAATCGAGCCGAGCTGCGTCGCGGTGCTCCGCGACGAGCTCGTGAAGCTGCTGCCGGGCGACGAGGACGCGCGCCGCCTCTCCCGGCAGACCTTTCACCTCGCCGAGTTCCTCCGCTCGGAGGCGATCGGCTGGACACCGCCCGCGATCGACGGCCGTGTCCTCCTTCACGGCCACTGCCACGCCCGGGCGACCGGCGGCTTCGAGCCCGAGCAGCAGTTGCTCGAGGCTGCGGGAGCCGAGGTCGAGACCCCCGACTCGGGCTGTTGCGGCATGGCGGGCGGCTGGGGGTACGAGAGCGCCCACTACGGTGTCTCGAAGGCATGCGCCGAGCGTGCGCTTCTTCCCGCGATCCGGAGCGCGGAGCCCGGAACCGCCCTCGTCGCGAGTGGCTTCTCGTGCCGGAGCCAGATAGCCCAGCTCGGCGGAGGACACGCCGTCCACGTCGCAGAGCTCCTCTCTCAGGCGGCGGCGCGGAGCCCGGCACCGCTGCGCCCGGCGTCGTCTCAGCCACCGCCTCCCGGGTAGCCAGAGACGGACCGAGAGAACACGGTACGCGCGGACCCGGAGGGGGCTGGCGGTCCCGGGCCGGCGCCGGCCGGTCCCTCGTTTCGCAGTCGGCGCCCGGGGGCATTGACCTTCGTGATGGCGTCGAAGACGACACCCGGCGGGCGACAGCGCGTCCTCGTGGTCGCGACCTCGGGTGTTCCGCCCGAGCAGGTCGCACCCGCGATCGGCGGCCGCATCGACGAGGACGCCGTCGTGCACGTCGTCGGGACGGCGTCCGGGCTGTCACGCCTCGACTGGCTCGCGAACGCCGAGGACGGCGCGCGCGCGGATGCTGCCGAGCGCGCCGAGGCCCTGGCCGAGGCGATCCCCCAGGCGCAGGTCGAGTCGTCACCGGGCGACACCGACCCCTTGCAGGCGATCGAGGACGAGGTCCGTCTCTTCGGCCCGGACCGCATCATCGTCGTGACACGGCCGGACGATGACGCCACCTGGCTCGAGTCCGGCGTCGCCAACTCCGCCCGCACGCTGTTCGACGTGCCCGTGACGCACGTCGTCGTCGCGTAACGAGGGCCACGACCTCGGGCTCGGCCCCGCGAACGATCGCACCGACCACGCACGAACAGCCGCCTTCGGCCGAGCCGAGACCCCGCGGCCCTGTTGTGCCGCTCCCCTGAGCCCTCGGGCCGACAAACGCAGGTTTTCGCTCCTTTCCGCGGGGTATCGACCTTTCCGTCCACAACGAAGGGAGGTCGTGATGCCGCCACGCGGAGTCCGGAAAGGCACCAAGCGCGCCCGACAGTACGAGCACGTGAAGGCCTCCGAGCTCGAGCAAGGCGCCTCCGAGCAACGTGCCGAGGAGATCGCGGCGAGGACGGTGAACAAGGAGCGGGCACGGACGGGCGAGGCGCGGACGCACTCGCCCCTCTCGGTGACCGACATCTCGTCGGGTCGCCGCGGGGGCCTCCGCTCGGGCACGCGACGGCCCCGAGGCCGGACCTACGACCAGCTCTATCAGGAGGCCCGCTCACTCGGGATCGCGGGACGCTCGAAGATGCGGAAGGACGAGCTCGAGCGCGCGATCGACGGCCGGAAGCGCTAGGCGAGCACGTCCTCCGGTGTGGCGACGAGCCCCCCGCCGTCCGGGTGCGTCGCCGTGACGCGGCGCCGAAGCACCGCTCGGGTTCCGCTGTGGTCCGAGGTGAACTCGCTCGAGTCCATGAGCCGACTGATGAGGAGCAGGCCGCGTCCCCGCTCCTCGCCGGGCTCGGAGTCGCGCCATCTCCCCCGATCCTGAACGACCACCTCGAGCCAGTCCGACTCGACGTCCGCCGTCACGCGCAGCGAGCCGTGACCGTCTTCGTAGGCGTGCTCGATGGCGTTGTTGCATGCCTCGCTCACCGCGAGGAGGATCTCGGAGACGTGGTCGTCCTCTAGCCCACGGCGTGAAAGCCACCCGCGCAGGCGGCGGCGCATTCCGGCGAGGACCGACGGGTCGGCGCGAAGCTCGACGTCGAAGCGCGTCCGGGCCGCGTCGAAGGCGACGACGAGGAGCGCGACGTCGTCGTCGGGCTCTCCGAGACGCTCCCCGACGCGCTTGACGAGCTCCCCCGCCTCGCTGCCACGCTCGTCGGCGAGGACGTCCGCGAAGACGTCGATCGCATCGTCCATGTTCAGCCCGCGGCGCTCGATCAGCCCGTCCGTGTACATCGCGAGGATCGCCCTGTCCGGCAGCCGGAGGCGCTCCTCGACGATGTCACCCACCTCCGCGACTCCGAGCGGCGGCGCGCCGGCGCCGTCGAGACGCTCCGTCTTCCCGGTGTCGAGATCCCGCAGCAGCGGCGGCGGATGGCCGACCCGGGCGTAGCAGAGCTCGGCGGTGTACGGGTCGATGCTGACGGCGGCGACCGTGATCATCTGGCCCTCGCCTTCGAGATGTCGAAGCATGCGTTGCACGATCGCGGCCGGGGACTCGCACTCGTAGGCGTACGCGCGGAACGCGTTCCGCTGAGCGCCCATCACCGTCGCGGCGCCGATCCCGCGGCCGCTGACGTCGCCGACGCAGAGCTGGAGGAGGCCGTCGGGTCGGCGAACCGCGTCGTACCAGTCGCCGCCCACCTCCACGGCTACGGCGCCGGCGAGGTAGTGCGCTCCCAGGTCGACCCCGTCGAGCTCGGGAAGGCCGCCTGGAAGCAGGCTCCGCTGCAGCCGGACGGCCAGGTCGTGCTCGCGGGCGAACCGCCAGGCCCGCTGGAGCGCCTGCGCGCCCAGGTCGGCGAACGACTCGAGGAGGGCCCAGTCGTTCGGGTCCAGCGTCGGTGCCCGCGTGACGAGGGCGAGCGTTCCGAGCAGCTCGGAGCTCCCGCGAATCGGGACGCCGTGCACCGCCTGCAACCGGCCGCCGTGAAGTGCCGCGAGGCCGGGCTCGGAGGCGATCGGCCGGGTCTTCGGCCCTCCGGCGGCGACGCGCACGACCGCATCGAGCAGCGCCGTGTCGGCCAGCGTGCGTCCGAGCCGCGCCGACCGTGAGCGTCCGGCAGCCCGGAGCCGGTCGCCGCCCGCGATCGCGACGACTGCGATGCCGTCGGGGAACGTCTCGGCGAGCGTGGAGAGGAGCACCTCGGCAACCTCGGGAGGCGTCGATGCGGCGCCGAGCCGGCGGGTGAGCCGTGTCCAGGCCTGGAGCCGCGCATCGTGCACCGCGCCGAGCCGACCGGTGCGGCGGAGCAGGAGCAGGCCGAGAGCGAAGAGGATGAGCAGCGCGGCGCCGATCGAGCCGACCTGCAGCTCGAGCCCGCGCCTCGCGGCGCCGTACACGGAGGCCGCCGGACGGTCGATCGCGATCAGCCAGTGCGGTTGTGCGACGGTCGCCCAGACCACGACATGGTCTCCGCCACCGTCGAGGCCGTCGATGCCGGAGACGGCGCCCGCACCCTGCTTCCGCATCGAATCGAGCAACGGCCGGTTCGAGGCCTGCCCGAGCCCGTTGAGCAGCAGCCGGCCGTTGCGGTCGATGACCTCGAGGTTCCCGAACCCGAGATCGACCGCCTTCTTGCTCTCGGGCTTCGGCTTCAGGACGATGCTCCCCGCCAGCACTCCCGTGAGGCGGCCGCGGGAGTCGAAGGTCGGGACTGCGACCACGAGGATCTCGTTGCGGTTCCGCAGCCCGATCAGCCCGCCGCTGATGAACGGCTTCCTCGTCGCGAGCACCCTGCGGAAATACAGGCGATGCGACAGGTCGACGGTGGGCTTCGGGGCGTCGCCGCTCGCGCGCAGCCGGCCGTCGAGCCCGACCCACCCGATCCCCCCGGTGAACGCTGTTGACCTCGGGAAGGCCCGGGCGAGGTAACGGCCGACCTGGCGGTTGTCGCCGGCGACGACTGCCGGCGCGAGCGAGGCGGCCTGGAGTGCTTTCACGTCGCCGGCGAACGACTGGTCCAGGACGGCGCCGATTGCGACCGTCCGGGCCCGAAGGTCGGTTACCGCCCGTGTCTTCGCGTCGTCGTACAGCTTCCAGGCCACGACGGTCGCGACTGCTGCGACGAGGACGACGCCGAGCCCGAGCCCCACGGCGAGCGTCCGCCGGAACTCGGCCGAGCGCAGGCCGACGAGATCCTCGATCCGCGTGGAGCGTCTCCGGCCCGGCGGCTGGCTACCGGCAGACAGGCTCATCCGAGAATCCCCGGGCAGCGGTTAGGAATCGGCCCGCGGGGAACGGCTACCGCGTGAGCAACGACGATTCGACCAACCGTCATGTCCACGGATACGTCGAGCAGGGCGAGCGCCGCCGGCTGGATACCCTTCGCCTCGCCGCGTCTCAGCCCGGCCGGTCCGCCCGGCTGTCGCTGCGGCCGTCCGTCGACGCCCCGGCGAGCGCTCGCCGAATCGTGGCCGGATTCCTCGGTGCCGGCACCTCGGAGGCCCTCAAATTCGCGCTTCAGCTCGTCGCGAGCGAGTTGATCAAGAACGCCGTGCTCTACGGCTCCCGGGAGGAGCCCGTCCGCCTCGAGATCGAGATGCACCGCGACTGGATCGAGCTCCGCGTCACGAACGGAGGCGACCGGATGACCATCGCCGACCTGCGCTCCGGGAGGGAGGGCGGCGGCCGTGGCTTGGAGATCGTGGACGCGCTCACGGGGGGTTGGACGATCGACACCGGCCCGCTCGGAACGGCGATCTCGGTTCGGCTCCCGAACGTCGACTCGCCGTTCGACGTCGACCGTGCCGAACTCGGGCGTTTGGCTCACCGGGCGACCGGGTACGTGATGGGCGTGCCGAGTTGGAGCCAGGGCTGCGGTCCTTCGTCTTCGCCCCGCGCGGTCGCGGTGCGGCGGGGCTGAGTGTCGAGCTTGGACTTCAAGGTCTCCTCGGCAGAGCTCGGCAACGGCGTCGCCAGCGTGGTCGTCGGCGGCGAGGTCGATCTCTCGACCGCCCCGGAGCTCAAGGAGGTATTGAACGGAGTGATCGACGGCGGCGCGCGGTTCGTGCTCGTCGACCTCTCCACCGCGACCTTCATCGACTCCACCACGCTCGGCGTCCTGATGGGCGCCGTGAAGCGCGTCCGCCCCGACGGCGGCGAGATCGCGATCGCCTGCAAGGACCCCAACATCCGGAAGATCTTCGAGATCACCCTGCTCGACCGGGTGTTCGCGATCTTCGACACTCCCGACGAGGGCGCCCAGCACCTTCGGAGGGGAGCTTCCGAGGGGGGTCACCGGGCGGCTACCTCGGTGGCCTGAGGCGCTTCGCGAACGAGACGGTGCTGCCCGCGCCGCCGCTCTCGATCGTGAGCTCGTCGGTCAGCGAGCGGATGAGCATCAGCCCGACGCCCGCGTGGTCGCGAAGCTCTTCCTCCGGCGCCGGCTCGGCCTCGGCGTCGAAACCGCTGCCCCAGTCCTGGACCTCGACCGCGAGCGTGTCGTCGTCGAGCGCGAAGCGGATGACGATCTCGTTCGAGCCCGGATCCCCGGCGTACGCGTGCTCGATCGCGTTCGTGCACGCCTCGGTCACGGCGAGCTTGAGATCTGCGACGACGTCGTCGCCGAGCGGCGACCGGGCCGCCACGCCTCCGAGCGCCAGCCTCGCGAGCACGAGATTCTCCGGTCTCGCATCCATGCGGAGCTCGACCGTGTCGGTGTCGGGGGTCGGGGTGCCGTAGGTCTCGGTCACGGGCTCTCGATCTCCGCGCTCAGCTTCTCGAGCATGCGCCGGATCAACCGGGAGACATGCATCTGGGAGATTCCGATCTCGGCGGCGATCTGGGACTGGGTCAGCCCTTCGACGAAGCGGAGCTGCACGATCCGGCGCTCCCGCTCGTCGAGCGTCCGCATGCCGGCCGCGAGCAGCTGGCGGTTCTCGGCCGCCTCGTAGCCCGGCTCCTCGTCGTCGAGCAGATCCACCAGCTCGGGCTCGGCGCCCTCGTCCATGTCGTGCGAGCTCGTCAGCGAACGGGACGAGTACGCCCGACCGACCTCGAGCGCCTCGACGACCTCTTCCTCGTCGACACCGGCCTCCTTGGCGAGCTCGGCGATCGTCGGCGAGCGCCCGAGGGTCGCGGTCAGATCCTCGAGGAGCTTCGTGAGCCGGTAGTGCAGCTCCTTCAGCCGCCTCGGGACCGAGACCGACCAGACACGGTCGCGGAAGTGCCGCTTCAGCTCGCCGACGACGGTCGGGAAGACGTAGCTCATGACGTCGACCTCTCGGGAGAGGTCGAAGCGGTCGATGGCCTTGATGACCCCGACGGCGGCGACCTGCTCGAGATCGTCCGTCAACTCGCCGCGGCCGGCGTAGCGGCGGGCGAGACTGCGGGCGAGCGGCAGGAAATCCTCGATCAGGCGGTCGCGGGCGGTGGTGTCGCCGTCCTCGCGATAGGCCCGAAGCAGCGCACGACGTTCGCTCTCGGTCGTGGAGCCGGCTCTCATCCCTGCTCCGGGAGCCGTTTCCGCATCACGATCGTCGCCGGCGAGCCTTTCTCGATCTCGACGCTGTCGACGAGACGACGGAGAAGCGTCCGGAGCTCGATTCCGTCCTGCACGACGCGGCCGAGCCTCTGCTCGACCACACCGGGCTCGAATCCCGCGACGGCCAGGGTGAGCCACTCGCGGTCGCTTGCGACCGAGACCCGGACGTGGCTGCCGTCGACCGGCATCGAGCGGACGACGGCCTCGAGCGCGAGCTGCACGTCGTCAACCGACTCGTAGCCGAGCAGGCGCAACACGAAGCCGCCGACCACCAGCCGTACGACATCGGTGTACCTGCCCGCGGGTACCGCCAGAGAGACCGCGTTGGAAGGCCCCGTCACCGGTGCACCGCGGCTCCCGGACCAGACGTTCGAGCCAACCGCCACGGAGCGATGATTCCCACTATTCGCGGCCGCCAAACCGCCGGTGCATCAGCTCCCGGGCACCGGCAGTCGCTCGGCGCGCGCGAGCGCGCGGTCGACATCCCCGAGCGTCGCCCGGCCACGCAGCCACGCTACCGGCTTCCGGTTCTTGTAGACGAGGATCGAGGGGATCTCCTGCACCGCGAGCTTGCGAACGAGCTCGGGACGCCGGTCGGCGTCCACCCGGACGATCCTGACCCGCGAACGCTCCCGCACCTGTAACCTCGCGAGCACCGACTCCATGCGCCGGCCCACCCCCGACGACCTCCTGGTCACGAAGACAACCACGATCTCTCCGGACCCCCCAGCCGTCATGGGGCAGCTTCTACCCGCTCGGCGCCGGCCGGAAACAGTGGCGGGGTGTTTGGACGCGGGTACCAGCGTCGGGTGAGCGCGCTTCTGATCGCGAGCAACAGGCTGCCCGTGACCGTGGAGATCGACGACGAGGGCAAGGTTGCGACCTCTCGGAGCGCGGGCGGCCTCGTCTCTGCGCTCCGCGGCCTGGCCGAGCCTCACCTCTGGGTCGGCTGGCCGGGCGCTGCCGTCCCGGCGGAGAGCGAGCGCGCCGTCGCCGAGGCGTTGCGCGCCGAGGAGCTGTACCCGGTCTTCCTCTCCGAGGCCGAGGTCGAGGGCCACTACAACCACGTGTCCAACGAGACGATCTGGCCGCTCATGCACTACTTCGTGGGACGCCTTCACTTCTCCGACGAGGCGTGGGCGAGCTACGTGGCGGTCAACAACCGCTTCGCCGACACCATCGCGGCCATCGCGCCTCCCGGCGCCCGCGTGTGGGTCCACGACTTCCACCTCGCGCTCCTCCCCGCCGCGCTCCGGTCCCGGCGTCCGGATCTCTCGATCGGCTTCTTCCTGCACGTTCCCTTTCCGTCCTCCGAGATCTACCGCCTGCTGCCGGTCCGGAGAGAGCTCCTCCACGGCATCCTCGGCGCCGACTACGTCGGCTTCCACACGGGCGACTACGCTCGCCACTTCCGCTCGGCGTGCCTCCGGATCCTCGGCATGGAGTCCGAGCCGAACCGGATCGCGGTCGACGGGCGAATCGTCGGGATCGGGACGCATCCGATCGGCATCGACGTGGCGACCTTCCGCGAGACGCTCGCCGATCCCGAGACCGCGCTGATCGCGGCCGAGCTCGAGGAGCGGTACCGCGACAAGCAGGTCGTGCTCGGCGTGGAGCGGCTCGACTACACGAAGGGCATTCCCGAGAAGCTCGACGCATTCGAGCGGATCCTCGAGCTCGAGCCGGAACGGGCGCTGACGACCACGTTCCTGCAGGTGCTCGTCCCCTCTCGGCTCGAGAGCCCCGACTACACGGAGAAGCGCGACGAGATCGAGCAGCGGATCGCCCATCTGAACGGCCGCTTCGGCCAGTTCGGGACGACCCCGGTCGAGTACGTGCACCGGTCGATCTCGCTGCAGGAGCTCGTCGCGCTGTACCGGCGGGCGGACGTGATGATGGTGACGCCGCTTCGTGACGGGATGAACCTCGTCGCGCAGGAGTTCGTGCTCTGCCAGGGCGCGCCCGAGCCGCCGGGCGGCCGGCGCGGGACGCTGCTCCTGAGCGAGTTCGCGGGCGCCGCGCAGGTGCTTCCGGGGGCCCTGCTCGTGAATCCCTGGGATGCAGGCGACCTCGCCGGGCGGCTTCTCCAGGCCCTCTCGCTGGAAGACGCCGAGCGCGCGAGAAGGCTCGACCTGATGGCCGACCGGGTCGTGCAGCTCGACAGCCGCAACTGGGCAGAGTCGTTCCTCGCCCGGATGGACCGGTTCGCCGCCGAGCCGAAGCCCCACTTCCCCGAACGCCTGGACGCCGCCGGGGTGGCGCGGATCGCGCGGAAGCTCGACGGCGCCCGCAGGCGCACCTTCCTGCTCGACTACGACGGGACGCTGCGGGAGCTCGTCACCCACCCGGTCCTCGCGGCGCCGACCAACGAGCTGCGGGATCTCCTCGTGCGCCTCGCTTCCCTTCCTCGAACCGACGTGCACATCGTCAGCGGCCGGACTCGCGCGTCGCTCGACGCGTGGCTCGGCGAGCTCCCGGTGAGCCTGTGCGCGGAGCACGGTGCCTTCGCGCGCGATCCCGGCGGGGAGTGGCGCAGCATCGTCGACGCCGACCTCTCGTGGCTCCGGGTCGCCGAGGATCTGCTCCGCCTTACCGCCGAGGAAGTGCCGGGGAGTGTCGTCGAGCGGAAGGAGACGAGCGTCGCGTGGCACTACCGCGAGGCCGAGCCCGAGTACGGCCAGTGGCGCGCCCATGAGCTGCTGGCGGCGCTCGGCCAGTCGCTCTCCGGGCTGCCGACCGAGGTGCTGACGGGGCACCGCGTGATCGAGATCCGGGCACGTGGCGTCAACAAGGGCGCGTACCTGCGCGAGCTGGAGTCCGCCGCCGCGCCGGGCTGGGCGATCCTCGCAGCGGGTGACGACCTGACCGACGACGACCTGTTCGACGCCCTCCCGGACGGCTCGGTCGGGCTCCACGTAGGTCCTCCCCGGCCTCGAGGAGGCAGCGGCTCACGTCACATACGGTTCACGGTCGAGTCGCCGGAGGCTCTCCGTCGCGCACTGCGCGAGCTTGCAGGCGACCTCGGCGATGAGGCCGGCACGCCGCGAGCCCACTCGGCGGCGGCGGGCGCAACCAGGTAGCCGAGAGCCCCAGATACCGAGAGCCCCAGATACCGAGAGCCGCAGAGAGGCGCGGGCCTGGTCACCCCGCCTCCCCTCGGGCCCGGTGGGGCTGCTCTCGGCGCGACAGGGGCTCGGCTACGCGCGGCGCTCGCGGGTTGACCGCTACGCATCGGCCCCTGCCACGCCTCAGGTCTTTCCGGATCGCGACGCGCCGCCCAACCCGTTACTCCCAAACCGTCACGGGGGCGCCGCGGGCCAGAAGCCGGCCCGCGGCGCCGCCGTCCCACGCTCAGGCGGTGGTGGCGGTCCCGGCTCCGGCTGCCTTCAGAGTGGCGCGAACGATCGCGGCGGTCATCGGCGCCGTTCGGATGCGGACACCCGTGGCGTCGAAGAAGGCGTTCGCGATCGCGGCGCCGATGCACGTCGATGGCGGCTCGCCCGAGCCGCCGACGAACACGCCGCTCGCGGCGGTGGTGCTCGACGGCGCGGTCGACCCGTTCGCCAGCGTCGCGCCGGTGCTCACGGCCGGGATGTCCGTGCGCTGGATGTAGTCGAAGGTGACCTTCGGCGAGTCCTGGAAGCGCATGATCGGGTAGGTCACCCAGTCGAGGCTCGTCACCTGACGCTGGTTGTAGGCCACAGCCTCGTAGAGCGCCCGGCTCGCCCCCTGGACGAGGCTCCCGATCGCCTGGTTCTCGATCCCGCCCGGATAGACCGTGAGACCGGTGTCCTGGCAGCAGAAGAACTGCGTCGGCGTGATCTTCCCTGACTTGAGGCTCACGCTGATCTCGGCGATATTGGCCACCGGCGTCCCGGCGAAGGAGCCCAGGGCGACGCCCCGCCCCTTCACGACCGGCCCCTTCCCGACCGCCGAGGCGGCGACGCGGGGCTGCCAGTTCGCCAGCTGGGCTGCGCGGGTGAGGACACCCTTCCAGCGATCCCAGGTGAGCGCCGTCACGCCGTTCGCCTCATCGGACGCCTGCGTGGCGATGTTCTGCATCCTGAACTGCACGGGATCCATGTTGGCCGCGTGGGCCAACTCGTCGATCAGCTGCTCGTAGGCGAAGGTCGTCTGCGGAGCGGCGGGCGCCCGCAGCCAGATCGTCTTGAAGTAGTTGTTCTGAAGCGGCAGGGACTTTCCGATCACCCGCCGGCTCCGCAAGTTGTACTGCGTGCCGTTGTTCGTCGTGTCGATGTTCGCCGACGTCGAGAACGTCTGCTGGTACCCGAGCATCGCCTCGGGCGGCTTGTTCGTGTACCACGGCGGGGTCATGATCGTCTGCTCGGTGGCGACGAGGTTCCCCCTGGCGTCGATTCCGCCGCGGACGTCCATCAGCTGCGGCGGGCCGTAGTTGTCCCAGCCGTGCTCGTCCCAGCGCATGAACTGCAACCGGACCGGGGCGCCGGCGAGCTGCGACAGCAGTGCCGCCGACTCCGCGCAGTCGTCGTACGGGGCGTTCCCGTAGACGCTCGAGCCCTCGTAGTAGGTGACGCGGACCCGGGTCGCATCGAGCCCGAGGATCCCCGCCACCGACGAGCGGGTCGAGTACGCGTTCTGCGTGTTCGAGTAGATCCGCGCGCCGCCCTGCGTGACATCCGCCACGCAGCAACTCGGCCCGATCGGCACGTGGCCGTTGTAGGCGTACTGGTAGGTGCCGGTGACCGTGTGGGCAGCCGAGGCAAGCGCCGCGTCCACGTTGCCCATGTCAACGTTCATCGACTGGCGCACCTGGCCTGCGGCGTCCTCCTGGCGCATCTGAGACCAGAGGTTCCCGCTACCGGGCAGGGCGGGCATCGTCGCCCATTTGACCTTCAGGATCGCCGCCGCCTGGATCGCGTCGTACTCCTTCGGTGCGACGACGCCCAGGAAGTTGCCCTTCCGGACGATCGTGACGCCCGGAAGGTGCGCGATCGACCGGGAGTCGACCGAGACGACCTTCGGGTTCGTCCCGTCGCCGTAGGCACCCTGCCCGCGTGGGCGCACGATCCGCCCGTGCAGCATCCCGGGGAGGCGGATGCCCTGCACGTAGACGTACGAGCCCGTGATCTTGGCCGGGATGTCCACGCGCCCCGGGCCCGGAGCCTTGCCGACGAGGGCGTACGAGCCGACCGGCTTCGTCCCGGCGGCGCCCGGCGAGAGGCCGGGGCCCGGCGAAGGCACGAACGCCGGCGTCGGCAGCACCTCCGCCGCGGCGAGTCCCTGGCTGGAGCCGGAGCCCGGCGAGGCGACGGTCTGCGCCTGCGAGGCCGAGGGCGGCTGCGTCGGGCTGAGGTTGTACTGCGGCCCCATCTCGACGTTGAAGACCTTGCCGCCGAGCAGCTGGCCGTAGGAGACGGTCTTGCCGGCGCCCGAGACGACGCCTCTGCTGACCGAGAGGCCCGACGCGGGCACGCCGAGCTGCGTCGCGGCGAGCCCGAGGAGGGCCTGGTAGGCGGCGGCCGACGCCGCCCGGATCTGCTTGCCGCCGCTCGAGATCGACGAGCTGCCGGCGGTCGTTCCCTGGTTCGGCGTCACGTCGGTGTCGTTCGTGATCCACCGCATCTGGCCGAAGTCGACGTTCAGCTCCTCTGCCGCGACCATCAGCAGGCCGGTCATCGCGCCCTGCCCCAGCTCGACCTTGCCGAGCTTCAGCGACACGGTGTTGTCGGGGTTCACGACGACCCAGGAGTCGATGGCGTTCGAGTCCGCCGGCCCGAACGACGAGAACACGTGCGGGTCCGCCGCCGCGCTCGACCGCGCGAGCCCGGTACCGAGGAGGGAGAAACCGACGACGAGCGCCCCGCCTCCCTTCACGAACGACCGGCGTGAAAGCTGTCTCTCGTGGCTGGTCGACGTCATGTCTACGCACCGCCTTTCGCCATTGCAGTAGCCGCCTGCTGGATCGCGGTCAGGATCCGCGGATAGGTCCCGCAGCGGCACAGATGCCCGTTCATCGCCGTCCGGATCTGCGTCTCGGTCGGCTTCTTCGTCGTCGCGAGCAGGTCTGCCGCCTGGATCATCATCCCGTTCTGGCAGTAGCCGCAATGCGGCACCTGCTGGTCGATCCAGGCCTGCTGCAGCGGGTGGAGTGCGGGCGCAGCCGCCGACGTGCCGCGCTGCGTCGCATACAGGGCCGGAAGCCCTTCGAGCGTCGTGATCGCTCTTCCCGCTCACCGCCGCGACCGGGGTCACACACGACCGGATCTCCTTGCCGTCCAGAAGCACCGAGCAAGCGCCACACTGCGCCAGGCCGCAACCGAACCGCGGGCCGTGCAGGTGGAGCTCGTTGTGCAGGACGTAGAGGAGAGGCGTGTCGAGGCTCGCGGACACACCGTGGGTGAGCCCGTTCACCTTGATCTTGATGCTGTTCGCCATTCCCTTCCTCCCTCGGTTCAACCACGTTGCATCCGACGCCCAGGACCGCAAGAAGACCGGGCCCTGGACGCCGAGAGCTGTAATGACCGCCCTACCGAAACCGAAACGCGCAAGCGACTCCGAAAAGGGCACGCCCGACGGCCCCCTCACTCCGCCGGGCGCGCTGGACCGTCGGCCGGGCGGTGACGCCCTCGACGGTCAACGGTACGTCTGCTCAGGCGGTCCGCCTGCCGAAGCCGGCGAAAAGCGCCACGATGAGCACGGCCAGCAGGACCAGGAACAGGAACTTCGAGACGACGATCCCGCCGCCGATCGCGATGATGAGAAGAATCAAGAGAAGCAGCCAGAGCATGTTCGGAACCTCCATCCTGGTCGGGAACCGTGGGGTACCCGGGGCAGGTGTTCCGAAAACGTCGGTCAGCCGTTCGCGACGGTGAGTAGCCGGCAGGCGGGGCGTAGTCGGTCACGACTGCGACGTAGCTCCCTGCAGGGAGGGTGACGCTCGGGATGCCGCGGAAGAGGCGAGGAGCGTCGTCTCGGTGTCGATGTCCTGGAGGGCGCCGGTGCCCTAGACGCCGTACCCGGT
The DNA here is from genome assembly GCA_963836925.1 of uncultured Actinomycetes bacterium. GTDB lineage: Bacteria > Actinomycetota > Thermoleophilia > Gaiellales > Gaiellaceae > PALSA-600. The sequence continues at coordinate 7,766 of CAWILJ010000001.1, read as the reverse complement.
GACGTGATCCGGCTCGAGCCGGGCGGTGACACGTACCTCGCCCTCCGCGAGCGGGCGGAATGCGTGGCCGTCGTACTTCCACGAGAGCCGCTCGATGTCGGCGAGGGCGCCGTCGGTCGTGAGGGTGACCGAGCCGCTGGCCGCGATCCAGTGGTAGCCGTCCGGCGCGATCACGACGACCGAGGCGCGGGGATCGCCGTCGAGCTCGCGCCACTTCGCCCGATGAAGCGTCGTGTTGAAGAGGATCTTCCCGTTCTCCTCGTCGACCCAGACGACGGTGGAGTGCGGTGACCCGTCCGCGCGCAGGGTCGTGACGACGGCGTAGTGCACCTCACGGACGAAGGCGCGCTGCGCGTCGGTCAGCTTCGTGTCGCTCCGGCTCGCCACACTCGACACCCTAACGGCGGGGGATCGGCGTCAGGCGCCGTTCCCGAGCTGGGCGCGGAGCATCCACTGCTGCTCCTCGAGTGCGCGCAGGACCTCGATCAGGACGTCCTGGGTGGCGAGGTCGAGCTCGCCCACCCGCTCGAGCCTGCTGCGGACGCGCTCGCTCACCTCGGCGACGCGGTGGGTGAGCTCGTGGACGACGAGGTGATCCGGCAGGGCGGTCCGCTCGACCGGCGCGATCTCCGACGCAGTCGAGACGGCTCCCGACTGCCCGTCCGGCATGACGCCGAGCGCGACCGACCGTTCGGCGACGGTGTCCCCGAGGGCCCGCCAGGAGTCGACGAGCTCGTCGAGCTGCAGATGGAGCGAGCGGAAGTGCGGCCCCACGACGGTCCAGTGAAGCTGCTTGCCGAGCAGCGACAGGTCGACCAGGTCGACGAGCACCGCCTGGAGCTCACGTCCGGTCTCGTCGCGCTCGTGGGTCGAGAGTGCCGGAAGCTGTGCGGAAGCTGCGGTAGACGCCATATCCCCCTCCTCGGGTCGTTGCGATGTCGACAGTCTTACGGATCCGACTGCTCCGCGGCGAACGGCTCGTGAGCCCCCGGGAGCCCTCACCCGGCTCGGTAGCGTGCGTACGATGGCGCGCGTGGCCACGACGAAGCGAGTGCCCCGCGTGCTGATCGCCAAGGTCGGGCTGGACGGCCACGATCGCGGCGCCAAGATCGTCGCCCGCGCGCTCCGCGACGGCGGCGTCGAGGTCGTCTACACCGGCCTCCACCAGCTGCCGGAGGAGGTCGTCGCAGCCGCGATCCAGGAGGACGTGGACGCGATCGGCATCTCGATCCTCTCCGGCGCCCACATGACCCTCGTCCCGCGGATCCTGACGCTGCTCCGTGAGCAGGACGCCGACGTGCCGGTGATCGTCGGCGGCACGATCCCCGACGACGACATCGCCGAGCTCAAGTCGCAGGGCGTCGCCGAGGTGTTCACTCCCGGCGCGACGACCGGCGGGATCGTCGACTTCGTCCACGGTCTCGTCGCTTGACGGCGAGGGTCGAGAGGGACGGCGCCGTCGCCGTCGTGACGCTCGACAACCGGGACGGGCTGAACGTCCTCGACGCGCTGACGATGACCGCGCTGCGAGACCGGCTCCTCGAGCTCGAGGCGGACCGTGCGACCCGGGCGGTCGTGCTCACCGGGAACGGCGATCGCGCGTTCAGCGCCGGCGCGGACGTGAAGTACATGCGCGGCCTCGACGCGAGCGAGGGCCTCGAGTGGGGCAGGCTCGGCCACCAGGCCGGTCGGCTGCTGGAGACGATGCCGAAGGTGACGATCGCCGCCGTCAACGGGCTCGCCCTCGGCGGAGGCTGCGAGCTGGCGCTCGCCTGCGACATTCGCTTCGCGTCGGCCGGCGCGAAGCTCGGGCAGCCGGAGATCCTGCTCGCGCTCTTCCCCGGCTGGGGCGGCACCCAGCGGCTCGCGCGGGCGACGAGCCTCGGCTTCGCCCGCGACCTCGTGCTCACCGGCAGGACGATCGGCGCCGAGGAGGCGCTCGAGCGCGGGCTCGTGAGCGGGATTCACGACCCGGTCCTCGAGAAGGCGCTGGAGGTGGCGCGGGCCGCCGCGACGCGCAGCACGGCCGCGATCGCCGCGGCGAAGGAGCTGCTGAACAGCTCGCTGCAGGGCGGCCACGCCGCGAGCCTCGCACTCGAGGCCGAGCGGTTCGGAGAGCTCTTCGCCGGGACGGATGCGGCCGAAGGCCTCGGCGCGTTCCTGGAGAAGCGCGAGCCGCGGTACTCGGATCAGTAGGGCGGATGCCCCGTCGCGAGGTAGGCGACGAGGATGTCGAGCCCGATCATCGAGAGCCCGATCACGGCGATCGCAACGAACATCGTCGCAACGGTCTGCATCGTCGACAGGCCGCCGTCGCCCGTCTTCGGCACCGTCGGCCGGTGCAGCCCGGCGAGCGCGCCGCGGATCAACCCCGCGGGCTCGGGAAGCTCGAGCGGAGCGCCGGTCGAGGCCCACGACGCAACCGGGGCGCCTCCGGCGCCGTTGTGCACGTGCGGCGGCTCGAGGCGAAGGATCCGCGCCTCGGCGCCGATCGTGACCGCACGCCGCTCGTGTGCGACCTCGCCGACCTCGGTGCGGACGAGCAGGCCGCGTCGTCCGTCGAGGAGTCGCACGGCGAGCGCCGTCGCGTTGTCGCGGTCGTCGAGCCACATCTCCTCGACCCACCCGACCACTCCGGCTGGGGTCACGACCGAGTAACCGTCGCAATTCCCGATCGCCGTCGCCACGGCGCTCATGCTGTGGAGTCTACCCCCGGCGGCCCGATCTGATGCCGCGTCGCGCACGTCGAGCGCGCGCAGGCTTCGCGAGCCTCGAGTCACGGCGCGAGACGTCGAGGCGCTCGTCCGCCTCGCCCGTCATCGAGACGGAACCCCAGCCCGGATGTCCGCGAGCATCTGGCGGAGCTGTGCCCGGACGACGAGCGCGTCCTCGTCGGGCGCGTCGGTCGCCGCGAGGCGGGCCTCGGCGCGGGACCGTGCCCGACCGCTCGGCTCGGCGCGCAGCTCGAGGTCGGCGGCCTCGGCGATCTCACGCGTCAGCGTCGCCAGCCGGTTCCCGCTCGCCGAGCCGCGGAGGGTGTCGGTGTCGACGACGTCGCGGGCGACGGCGCGCGCGTGGCGGTAGAGCCGCCCTGCGAGACGGACTCGCTCCTCGACGCCGGCCAGCACCGGGATGTCCTTGTGCCGGAGTGGGTTCCACCGGAGCGCGCGCCGCGCGCGATCGAGGTCGAGATAGTCGCGGACCGCTTCGAGCGAATGGGCGCGGAGGTCGTCGAGGCGCTCCGCGACGACGCCGCTCGCGCTGGAGAGGTCGTCGGCGACGGCGGCGAGGTCCGCGCCGAGCTCCTGTCGAAGCCGGCGGAGGCGGTGCTCGAGCTCCCGCACCGGGTCGGGCGGCCAGACGAGGACGGCCACCAGGATCGCTACTGCCGCTCCGATCGCCGTCTCCCAGAGGCGGGCGAAGCCGGAGTGGAACGTGCTCGCCGCCCCGAACGCGATCAGGAAGAGCGCCGACACGGCGGGCTCGACGTTCGGCGTCGCGCCGACGCGAAGAAGGACGCCGACGAGCGTCCCTGCAGCGACGGCGCAGGCGACCGTGCCGAGCAGCCCGATCTCCAGGCGAAGCAGCGCGGCTCCGAGAGCGACGCCGACGAAGACGCCGAGGACTCGCTCGACCGAGATGCTCACCGAGGCGAACGGGTCACCGCTCATCGCGACGAACGGAATCAGCGCGGCGAAGATCGGCCGTGGCTCCCCCGCCAGTGTCCCGAGCCACCACGCGAGCACCGAGGCACCCGTCATCTTCACCGCGAGCTTCAGCTCGGCGACGAGGTCACGCTGCTCGAAACGAGCTCTCAGCCTCACCCCGTGCGTCAGGGAAGAAACGTGCTCAGTTTTTCGGGTGCTTCTTTGATCAGGGTCTTGATGAAGTGGCTCTGGACGGTGAAGAAGTCGTGCTGGAGGTCTGTGTGTTGGGTCTGGGCGGCGGCCCGCGCGTTGGCGCCGAGGGTGAGTTGTTCGTGGGTGAGGTCCTTGCGGTTGGCATCGAGCGCACTGCCGAGCGGCCGGTAGAGCTCGGGTGTCTCGGGCGGCCTCGGGGAATCCTGGTCGAGGAGGACACCGAGGTGCTGGGCGTTGCTGACGCGCTTGCCCATGTCGGGGATGGTGTCGTTGCTGCGCGCGAAGCGCAGCAGGATCGTCTTGATGATCGAGGTGTGGTCGAACAGCTCGTGGGAGAAGCTGCGCCGGCCGACGTACGGCGAGACGACGATCGCGGGGACGCGGACGCCGTAGCTGCTGAACACCTGCGGGTCGTCGTCGGGAGGGTCGGCCGGCGGCTGGACGTGATCGAAGAAGCCGCCGTGCTCGTCGTAGGTGATCACGAGCAGCGTCTTGGCCCAGAGCGGGCTCGAGGCGAGGGCGTCGTAGACCTTGAGCACCAGTGCCTGTCCGAGGGTGACGTCGGAGGGCGGGTGGTCGTCGTTCGAGGGTGGCGAGATCAGCCGCATCAGACCGGTACGGAGGTCGGCGAAGCTCGGGTCGATCCAGGAAACGCTCGGCAGCTTCCCGGCCGCCGCCCGCTGCAAGAACGTCGCCCCCAAGTGCGGCGGACGGAAGTGCCCATCGAACCAGGCGACGTGCTCGTCGAGCAGGTGCTTGAACGGGTAGTCGTTGTCGACCGCCCACAGAATCGGGGTCGTGTCGTGAACGAACGTCGCCCAGCTCACCCCCTTGACGTTGTCGAGATGACGAACGAACGAAGGCAGGTGGTAGATCGGCGGCGAGTCGTTCTCCCGCTTGCCCGCCGCGCGACCGGCCATGGCGTAGAGCCGGTTCGGGAACGTCGAGCCGGCGACGGAGCTGAACCAGCGGTCGCAAACGCAGAACTTCTCCGTCAGGTGGTCGTAGACCGGTAGGAGGTTGTCGGTGTGGTAACCCATCACGTCGCCGGGATGGACTTCGGTCGGGCCGCCGCGCTCGTCCATGTACGTCTGCACGAAACCGCCCATCCCCTCCGCGAGCTGCTTGTCGACCGAGGAACCGCCGTGCGGCGGATCCTGCGCCTTGGTCATCCGCGGATCGAGCAGCTCGTGCACGCCGAAGGACAGACCGTCGTACCGGGGGAACATGCCACTCTGGTCGCGGTAGACGTTCGCCATCCCCGGCGTCAACCCGTCCAGCTCCGGTCGCCGACCCGACAGGCGCAGATACCCGAGCATGTGGTCGAACGACCGGTTCTCCATCATCAGCACGACGATGTGGTCAACGCGATCGAGCGCCGCAACCGCGTCATCGATCTCGACCTCGACACGACCGGCAATCTCAGCGGCCGACATCACGCCCCCCTTTCGCTTCAAACGCATGCCGGTGACAGCGAGCCGCGAACATCTTCCTCTAGCTCGTCGGCATCTGCTCGAGAACAGTACCTCGGCGCCGAGTACGGATGGCATTCGCCCCCGTCTCTACAACCGCCCTCCCTACAACTGCCCTCCTTCACCACGCTGAATGCGCAGAGCAGAGCGACCTCGCCGTTTCTCCCGGCGTCCGACGGCCTCGCCGCTAGCGTGCGCGGATTGGCGTCCGCGACCTACCGATACGAACTTCGCCTCGGCGACACGATCACAGCGACGGGGCATATCACCTACGAGGCGCCACTCGAGCTCGGGGACGAGCTGGCGATCGGTCGCGCCCTCGGCGTCGTCCACGAGCTGGGACCGCGGAACGCCGACGGCGAATCCCGGCTCGTCATTCAGCTTCTGCCCGACGTTCCAACCGAGGAGACCTGACTCCCGGCCAGTGCATCCTGCTCCGGAAACGGGCGCACTGGTGCACGGGACCTCGGCGCTGATCAGCCGGCAAGCCCCGTCGCATCCGCGAGCAGGGAGACCGAACGGAGCCGTTCCTCGACCGTCCGAGCCGGGTGAACCGTGATCAGCTCGTCGGCCTGCGTGAGCTCGACGAAGTCGGCGAGCTGGACGCGGACGTCATCGGCGGTACCCGCGGCGGTGTAGGTCAGCATCTCGTCCACGTGCGAGGCAGCTCCGCTCGCCAGAATCTGGTCTGCCTGCTCGTCATCGACCTCCAGGTCGGTGAGCCCGAGTTGACGGGCGTGCAGGCTGACGGCGCGCGCTCGACGGACGTCCAGGATCTGCACCTCTGACTCGGCCTTGCTGCCCGCGGCCAGGACGTTCACGCCCGCGATCACATAGGGCCGCTCGAGCTCCCCCGAGGGCCGGAACTCGTCACGGTAGATCGCCAGGGCCGGGAGCAGGGCGGCCGGCGCGAAGTGCGAGGCGAACGCGAACGGCAAGCCCAGGCTCGCTGCGAGTCGGGCGCCGAACAGCGACGAGCCCAGGATGTAGAGCGGAACGTTCGACCCTCTCCCGGGGATCGCCTCCACACCGGGGATGACGGTCGCCCCACTCAGATACCCCTCGAGCTCGAGCACGTCCTGCGGGAACCCGTCCGCCGAGTAGACGTCCCGACGCAGGGCGCGCATCGTGGCCCGATCGGAGCCGGGCGCCCTGCCAAGTCCGAGATCGATGCGATCCGGGTACATCGCGGCGAGTGTCCCGAACTGCTCCGCGATCATGAGCGGTGCGTGGTTGGGCAACATGATCCCTCCCGCGCCCAAACGGATCGTCTGCGTCTGCGCACCGACATGCGCGATCAGCACGCTCGTGGCCGCCGACGCGATCCCGGGAATGTTGTGGTGCTCCGCGTACCAGACACGCTTGTACCCGAGGCTCTCCGCCAACCGCGCCAGCGACACGCTGGCCACGAAGCTCTCGCGCGCAGTCCCGTTCCGCCCGATCGGGGCGAGGTCGAGGATCGACAGCGGCACGGTCATCGGCGTCCTTTGCCTAGCCTACGCAGGTGACGATGCCCTGGCCGTCGCTTCCGTACGAGGAGTGGGCACCCACCCTCGATACTTTGCACGCGCACACGCAGGTGCTCGGCAAAGTGGCGACGAAGCTGGCGCCCCCGGAGCCGCAACTGCAACATAGCGCCCTGCGGCTCACCGCACGGGGTCTGGAGACGGCCCTGCTACCCGCCCCGGACGGCTCGGGCTCGTTCGGCATCGCACTCGACTTGCACCGGCACGAGGCAGTCGTGGAGCACGTCGATGGACGCGTGCGGCGAGTTGCGTTGACGCCGAACCGCGCGGTCGCGGCGGTGTACGGCGACGTGCTCGCCGCGGTCTCCGAGCTGGTGGGAGCGGTCGAGATCGACCCGGCGCCGCAGGAGACGGACTGGACGACGCCGCTCGACGAGGACACCGAGCACGCCTCCTATGACGTCGACCGGGTGGCCGCATACGTCGTCGCGGCAGCGCGCGCCGCAGCAGTGCTCGCGGAGATCCGGGCACCGTTCCGGGGCCGATCGACCCAGGTGAACGCGTGGTGGGGCGGCTTCGACCTCGCGGTCGACCTCTTCTCGGGCAGGCCGGCCGATCCGCCATCGAGCGACTTCATCTTCCGCAACTCGATGGATGCGGAAGACATCGCGGTCGGCTGGTGGCCGGGGAACTCCAACTACCCGCACGCGGGGTTCTACGCCTACGCGCACCCCGCGCCCGCCGGCCTCCAGGACGCCAGGCTCGCTCCCGAGCAGGCGCGTTGGGAGCCGACACTCGGCGAGTTCGTCCTTGACTGGGCCGACGTCTGCGCCACGGCCGATCCACACCAGACGGCGATCTCCTTCGCTCGATCGTTCGTCGGCCACGCCTGCGTCGTGTGCGGCTGGGATCCGAAGCTGGCCGCGAGCCTCGACGGCGTCCCTCCGCCGGTCAAGTGATCGTCCCTG